>OZ244713.1:1900000-3917699 GCA_965218885.1 bacterium
AGCGAGTCTGAATAGGGCGTTCGAGTCGCTGGGAGTAGACCCGAAGCCGGGTGAGCTAGCCATGGCCAGGGTAAAGCTGGTGTAACAACCAGTGGAGGCCCGAACCAGTGTAGGTTGAAAACTGCTTGGATGAGTCGTGGCTAGGGGTGAAAGGCCAAACAAACCCGGAAATAGCTGGTTCTCCCCGAAATGTATTTAGGTACAGCCTCGTATGTATGCTCTCGGTCGTAGAGCACTGGATGGACTAGGGGCCCCACCAGGTTACCAAACCCAACCAAACTCCGAAGGCCGAGATGTCTTGTACGGGAGTGAGTCCGCGGGTGATAAGGTCCGCGGTCGAGAGGGAAACAGCCCAGACCGCCAGCTAAGGTCCCGAAGTGTGTGCTAAGTGGGAAAGGTTGTGGGAACGTCAAAACAGCCAGGAGGTTGGCTTAGAGGCAGCCATCCTTTAAAGAAAGCGTAACAGCTCACTGGTCGAATGGTCCTGCGCCGAAAATGTAACGGGGCTCAAGCACACCACCGAAGCTGCGGACTGATTGGTTCTTCGGAACCGATCAGTGGTAGGGGAGCGTTCTGCGCTAGGTTGAAGCCGGACGGACAACGACCGGTGGACGACGCAGAAGTGAGTATCTAGGCACGAGTAGCGATAAAACAGGTGAGAGACCTGTTCGCCGAAAACCCAAGGGTTCCTGAGGAAGGCTAATCCGCTCAGGGTCAGTCGGCCCCTAAGGCGAGGCCGAAAGGCGTAGCCGATGGGAAACGGGTTAATATTCCCGTACCTGCACGGGACTGCCAATGGGGTGACGCAGAAGGGTAGATCAGCCACCTGATGGATGGTGGTTTAAGCATGTAGGCGGAGGGCTTAGGCAAATCCGGGCCCTCTTAACGCTGAGGTGCGATGACGAGGAGCTTGCTCCACAAAGTGATTGATCCCATGCTGCCTGGAAAAACCTCTAGGCGATAGGTCCGCGCAGACCGTACCGTAAACGGACACACGTGGGTGGGTAGAAAATACTAAGGCGCTTGAGAGAACACTCGCTAAGGAACTCGGCACATTAACACCGTAACTTCGGGAGAAGGTGTGCCCCGAGTAGGTGAAGCGGCTTGCCCGTGGAGCTGAAAGGGGTTGCAGTGAAATGCCCCAGGCGACTGTTTACTAAAAACACAGGACTCTGCGAAGCCGCAAGGCGATGTATAGGGTCTGACGCCTGCCCGGTGCCGGAAGGTTAAGGGGAGGGGTTAGCGCTTCGGCGCGAAGCTCTGAACCGAAGCCCCGGTAAACGGCGGCCGTAACTATAACGGTCCTAAGGTAGCGAAATTCCTTGTCGGGTAAGTTCCGACCTGCACGAATGGCGTAACGATCTGGGGACTGTCTCAGCGAGTGACTCAGTGAAACTGTAGCAGCGGTGAAGATGCCGTTTACCCGCGACTAGACGGAAAGACCCCGTGCACCTTTACTACAACTTGGCAATGACACCCGGAATATCATGTGTAGGATAGGTGGGAGACTTTGAAGCATGGCCGCTAGGCTGTGTGGAGTTGCCCTTGAAATACCACCCTTGTTATTTTGTGTGTCTAATCCAGGCCCGTGAATCCGGGTCGGAGACATTGTCAGGCGGGTAGTTTGACTGGGGCGGTCGCCTCCTAAACTGTAACGGAGGCGCCCGAAGGTGCCCTCAGGCTGAATGGAAACCAGCCGTCGAGTGTAAAGGCAAAAGGGCGCTTGACTGCAAGACAGACACGTCGAGCAGGTGCGAAAGCAGGGCTTAGTGATCCGGTGGTTCTGAGTGGAAGGGCCATCGCTCAACGGATAAAAGGTACGCCGGGGATAACAGGCTGATCTCCCCCAAGAGTTCACATCGACGGGGAGGTTTGGCACCTCGATGTCGGCTCATCGCATCCTGGGGCTGAAGCAGGTCCCAAGGGTTTGGCTGTTCGCCAATTAAAGCGGTACGCGAGCTGGGTTTAGAACGTCGTGAGACAGTTCGGTCCCTATCTGTCGTGGGCGCAGGAGATTTGAGGGAAGCTGACCTTAGTACGAGAGGACCGGGTCGGACGAACCTCTGGTGTTCGAGTTGTGGCGCCAGCCGCAGTGCTCGGTAGCTATGTTCGGAAGGGATAACCGCTGAAAGCATATAAGTGGGAAGCCCCTCCCAAGATGAGATCTCCCTGGACTTCGGTCCCTGAAGGCCCCTTCAAGACCAGGAGGTTGATAGGCCGGAAGTGTACGCACAGCAATGTGTTCAGCTGACCGGTACTAATAGGCCGTGCGGCTTGACCGATTGAAATTATCGTCGAATCTTTCATCGGTTTTCAGCCGGGAAGTAGCAATAACTGATGACGCCAACCACGCGATTTGATTGTCGGGAATTTCAGAGAATTTCCGGTGGCTATAGCGGCGGGGCCACACCCGTTCCCATCCCGAACACGGCAGTTAAGCCCGCCCGCGCCTATGGTACTGCGGTCCTTTCCGTGGGAGAGTGGGTCGTTGCCGGAATTTGAATCAAAACCCCGCCGGTGTACGCGCCGGCGGGGTTTTTGCGTGTGCAGGGAGTATCGCTCTTAACGCAAGAGATTCCGAGCACTCCCCCCCTTGAGGGGGAGTCGACAAGGCAAGGGCGTATGCCCGCAGTCGCGTCGGTGGCGGGAGATTTTTGTTTTAGAGTCATGCCCCCCACGCATCAGCCTTCGCCCAAGTCTCGGCCTCTGCGACAATCCTTCATTCATCAATCAGGATTGACCTTCAAGGGGTTGTTGAAAAACCCGGTCCTGGGAGCGAGCGCGTTCCCCTCGTCTTGCATGTCGCCGTATCGACCTCACCCTGAGTAGCCGCCGAAGGTCAAACGCGACTGAGAAAGGAGCGTTTGAATCGAAGGGCGCTCCCCTTCGACGCGCTCCCGATGCGCCCCGGCTCTCCCTCGATACGGCGCTCGCGCGCCTACTCGGGATGAGGGAGGAGTGTCGTCGCGGGTCAAACGCGATTGATGAATGAGTGTTTGACGCGATTGATGAATGTCAAATCCGAGTGAGGAGCGAGGATTTGTTTGCCGACCGACGAGGGAGGTATTACGCGCCAGGGCGGCGAATGCGCCGCAGGCATTTTTCCCTTGAGCGGCTTTTTCAACAACCCCCTCAAGGGGGGAGTGATTTCCGCGCGATGCGGAAGAAATTGACCCGTAGGGGCGGATCGATATGTCCGCCCGCTACTGTATCGTGCCAACAGGGAGGACACACGATCCTCCCCTACCCACCCTTTTCTCGGTCGGGATTGACCCCTCCTCTTTGGTCTGGAATGATCCGGCTCGTCATTCCGGCGCATGCTGGAATCCAGGTTGAGGAAATGCTGTTTGTGCCCCTTCGGCTTACAATCTTGGAGCCATAGACGAAGCGCAAGTAGATGGGAGAAGGGATAACGCATGGCGAAACAATGGACTATAAGATCCGACGACTTGCTTTGGCCTACCCTGAAGGCTTTAGAAGCGAAAGGAGGTTCCGCTTCTATTCAGGAACTCTCGGAACAAATCACGTCCGATTTAGGGCTGTCTGATCAGATTTTGGAGGTTCCACACAAAGAAGGTGGTACTCAATCCGAATTTGAATTTCGCTCTGCATGGGCGCGTACAGCTCTCAAGAAGCTCGGTGCGGTTGAAAATACGTCCAAGGGCGTTTGGACGATCACGAAGCAAGGCCGGCAAATTCAGGGTGAAAATGAAGTGCGTAATCTCAATCGCACGTCGGATCGCAAGGGCATCAACGTCTTCGGAATGGACGCCATCAAGCGTGGCGAGATGACGGCCACCCTCGCGATTCCCTTCGACGAAGAGGGTCGCATGGCCGTGCGTAACGGCATCAAGCTGGCCAAGGGAGAGAAGCTGCCGAAGTCTCACCTCATTCAGGCCTTCGTGATGACGAAGAGCAACGCGCCCTAGGCTTGGGTTTCGTCTGGTAGGGTATTTCAAGAACACTAGCGGCCGGCCTGTTCACCGGCCGCCGGTTTCTTTCCGCGCCGATGAATTGCGATGATCCTCGAATTTCACAATGAGGGAGGAGTGGCCCAACATACAGTCTCCAAAACACTCCCCCCTTGAGGGGGTTGTTGAATAACCCCTTTTCGGAAGCGGGTGGTATGGCGGCTCACGCGGCGGCGGAGAGCAAGCCCCAGCGGCGCGAGAGACCGCGATGTGCGCGCATTCGGCTTTTGCGGGCGGCACAGGCCCTCCAGAGGGCGAATAAATGCGCTGCAACAGCGGCGGCGAGCCGCTTGAGGTTGACCGCAGTCGCCGTCAGGTAGGACTGGATCTTCATGTTGTCCAGACCGCGACGCACCGCTCTTGCCAGTCCGTGCCAGGTTTTCGCCTCGCCGTGGTAGCCCTCCGAGCGCCACATGTGGCGCCGCCACAGACGACGCTCCTCCTCCCCCCAGCGCGCATGCCGCCGACGCGCGCGCCACAGCGCCGGATACTCGTGCGGCACCAACACCATCCTGCTCGTGCGCGACTTCGACAAACAATCGGGCTTCAGCGCGCACCCCGCGCAATCGCGCGTCTTCGATACATAGTAGCGCCCCCGCTCCGTCGCCTGCCGGGGGGTCAGCGTCTTGCCACCCGGACACTTCACCACCTTGCGCCGCGCGTCGTAGCGGAACAACTGCATCGGAACACGGCTCTGGGTGGGTTCTTTCTTCGCCGGTATGAGCGCATCCACGCCCCGCCGCTCCAGTGCCGCGTAGACCTTCGAATACGCGTAGCCCGAATCCGCCGTCACCAGCGCAGGCTCGCGACCCGTGAGTTCGTGGACCGCGTCCACCTGCGACTCCATCATCTCCCGCTCGTTCACCATCCCCTCCCTCACCGACACGTCGAGAACCACACCCCGCTCATCGTCCACCACCGCATGCTGCTTGTAGCTCGGCTCGAACCCCACGCGACCGCTCTTGCGCGCAAGACGCGCGTCGGGGTCCGTCCGGCTCACCTGACCCGGACCCCCGCCTCGGCGGCCCCCACGCTTCTTCTTCCCAGCCTCATCCTCCGAGGCGTTCTCCCGAACCACATCGTCCACGTGACGCTCCGCCAGACTCTCCCAACTCACGTCCGCTCGGATCAAGGAAGCGTCCACGTGAACCACCTCCCCCTTCGCCACCTTCGCGTCCAGGCAAGCCTTCACCGTCCGGCGGAATATCTCCCGGAAGCGCGTCTCCCCCCAGCGCTGACGAATCCGCGTCAGGCTCGAATGGTCCGGCAACTCCTCGTGCAGCCCGTACCCGATGAACCACCGGATCGCCAGGTTCACCTTCGCTTCGCGCAGCAGGCGACGGTCGTGAACGTAGCCCAGCAGCAGACCCGCAAGCATCAACCGCACCGCAACCTCGGGGTCCACACCCGGACGACCATTGTCCGCGCAATAGCAGTCCGCCACCTCCTCGCGAAGCCAACTCAGGTCCAGTACGCGGTTTACGCGGTGCAATATGTGATCTTTGGGTATCAGCTTCTCAAGCGAACCGGCGACGAACAACTCCATCTGCTCGCGCCTCTTGCGTCCCAACATCGAGGGAACTCCCATCTCGGGCGAGATAGTGTCCTTACACCGAACCATAATGTGGGGACTTTTTCAACAGCCCCTTTGAGGGGGGCTTTTTCAACAACCCCTTGAGGGTCGGGCTTTCCGAGGGGAAAGTCCGTCGGCAAGGAGAGGACGGAGTCCGAAGCCGCGCCGGTGGGGGGAGCTTATATTCTTAGAATCATACCCCCCACCGCATCAGCCTTCGCACAAACCGCTCGGCTTCTGCTACATTCCCTCCCTCCCCGGTCGGAAATGACCCTCAAGGGGGGAGTGTTTCTTGCTCTTTCATCGATCGCGTCAAACCCTCGTTCATCGGGGCTTTTTCAACAGCCCCTCCTCGGTCTGAACTGACCTCCCCGGTCGGAGTTGACTACTCGCTCAGGACCTTGTCGGCCCATTCCACGAGGGCCACCAGGTCCTGCGGCGTCACGAAGCGCGCGTTCTTGCCTTCCAGATCAACTTCTGCGACCGCACGGGCCCGCGCGCACGCCGTTCATATGTGGACGGGAATCGCATGCTCCATCGTCCGGGCAAACGTCTCTCTCAATGGCGGCCAGCCGACGGGCGTCAACGCGTTCATCACCTCGTCTTTCATCAGGTTCACCGCTTCGCCGAGAAGAAACAGCCGCACCTCGTGGCCCGCCTCCGCAAAGGCGTTCGCGTGCAAAAAGGCGAAAGACCCTTTCGTAGACTCGTCCGAACCCCAGGGACTCTTGATGAGCACTTTCATGGTGGCGACCCTCCTGGAAACCTAAGCCTAAAAACGATTGATACGGAGCGAGAACAAGCGCCGCATCGCGGTTCATGAGAACGATCCGTTACACGGGAAAATAGCACCGCCACGAAGGTTCGGACAATGGTGTGGGATGGGCTGGGAAACCCGCGAGATCCACCTTATAGCATCTCCAAATGGGCCACTTTAGGGCGAAGGCCATCTATTCAACATTCAACATAAAAAGGGGAGAATGATCTCTGTATCCCGGCCATCCAGACCGAAGCAAAAATATTTCTTTTATATTAGGAGCCAAAAATTTCTCATTCAACAACCACTCCTCCAAACGATCCGGGGGCAACTCATCTTCGTCGGAATATATGAGAAGCACATCGAAAGTTTCACCCTTCCTTCTGGCCCTTTCACTTTTTTTGTCTATTGACTCTTGGGTTCTTTTTATAAAGTCACTGTGAACCCACTGCTCATCCATAAACTGTTCCGAGGGTGAATAGTCTCTTTTCCCATATCGCTTTTGGGCGATACGGTCGAGAATTTCCCCTTTGACCAGTTCGGTAACTTCGATTCCGATCTTTTTCCCTTCCTCTTCACCGAAGCAATCCGGTGGATCATCAGGATTTGATTCAATCTTTGTGATCTCTCTTCCAAATTCAGCCAATAGTGATTTGGCGAAATCTTTTACCCAAGCGCGTTCCTTAACTTTTTTATGATGGCCCGGTTCTTCGCCCTGTTCCGGATCGTCTTTTGGGACAGCGCCAAGCGAAGCATGTCCGCGTTTATTTCCGGCCTCTACCCATCGCTCAACATCTTTCAAGAGTTCAGGATCAAGTTCCCATTCATCCTTCGGATCATACGATTTATCCATCATCTTCTCTTTTTCATCGCTCATTTAATAATTACTCACGCGCCCCGAACGCCTTCAGTATTTTGATCACTTCCTGTTTTCGAGCCTCCTTAAGGGGCGTAATTCCGCTATTGTCTCTCGCGTTTGGATTCGCGCCAGCCTTGAGCAACGTTCTTATCGCCGTCAAGTGTCCTGCGTCTACCGCCCAGTGCAGCGGGGTTGCTCCTTCTTTGTCTTTTGCATTCGGATTCGCGCCGGCTTTGAGCAACACGTCGATCACTTCCATCTGACCCGCCTTTACAGAAAGCGCCTTCACAGCAAGATGAAGGGGACGCTCATCTCCGCCTATGCCGAAAAAACCATCTGTTTTCGCGTTCAGGTTCGCGCCCGCATCAAGCAGGGCTTTGGCCTTCAACGCGTGGCCCCGTTCCGCAGCCCAATGAAGCGGAGTCGCGCCGGTCTTACTCCTTGCGTTCACTTTCGCCCTTGCATCGAGCAAGGCATCAACCACCACCGCCGTGCGTCTGCCCTTCGCCATGTGAAGCGGGGTTGTTCCATCTCCACCTCTCGCATTCACTTTCGCACCGCGTTCGAGCAACACTTTCACTACAGCCAGGCGGCCCCAGTTCGCCGCGAGGTGAAGCGGAGTCATGCCGAACTCATCTCTCGCGTTCACGTCTGCACCAGCCTGGAGCAGCACTTCGACCGGCCCCATATTGTGGCCGCCACTGCCTGCCGCCCAATGAAGCGGAGTCAATTTTCGTGTGTCTCTCGCATTCACCTCCACTCCCGCTTTAAGTAGGGCCTCGATGCGCTCGCTCTGGCCCCTCGCTGACACATCGTGGATCGGGGCCGACGAAGCCGATGAGGCCCACAAGCACATCATCACAAGTGTCAGCATTAATCTCATTTTTCTATTCCTTTTCGAAACTAGAGTCTCGCACGCCTGAAAGCGGGCGTCGTAGAGCTTCTCTCGTGTCCGTCATGGTCGATGCCATGTGCTTGTAATTGGCGATCAATTTCTCGGATGAATCCCTCTAAATGTTTCTTATCTATATCTCTGGGCAGTTTACTTCTCAAATTCTTTCTCAGCAGACGGAGCCCTAGGATTTCCGATGTGCTCATAATCTATGAGGGTAGGCTCATATGAATAGGCTCTAAATCAATCTCGTGCATATTACTGTAAAGGTGAAATTGCAGATGTGTTTCGCCTCCTTGGGTTCTGCCACTCGTACAACACACTTCATAACCATCGATCATGCTGGCCTCCTTAATGTTTTGGATTGAGTCGTCTATATCATCTCGCCCCACCCGCTTTCAGAATAGCGAGCATTTCTTCAAGCCTCCCTGGGTTCTTTTCATGGTTCCCCAGTCGGAATTGACCCCCCACCTGCGCGACTGCAGGCTTACACCCTTGTCTTGCCGACTCCCCCTCAAGGGGGGAGTGATTACAATCTCACGCGGGGGGTCACTCCCTAAACACGCGCAACTCGACGCCCCGCAGCGCCTCTCTCGGGCCGGCTTTGGTTTCGCGCATGATTCTCACCTCTCCCCGGTACGCCCCGGGCGGCCAGCGCTCCTTCGTCCGCTTACCCACGGCCCGCCAGATACGGATACGGTGTCTTTTGAGCGATCCCTCTTTTTGGGCGAGCACACCGCCGCCCGGTCCCAGGAGGCGCAAGGATATAAAATCGCCCGGCCTGAGCCCCGCCACCTCGGCCCAGAAGACCAGCGCGGGTGATGAGGCCGGAAGCGACTTGGCGCCAAGGGCGCCCGTGCGGACCTCCTCCGTCGTGGGCAGATGATCCGCAAAGCCCGCGTGGTAGGGAATCGCCGAGATGTAGCGCAGCTTCTCCAGAACGTCGCGCCGCCAGAGCGGCGTTTTCCCTAAGTCGCATTCCGCGCGCCCCTCGACACCCACGAAGGGGTCGACTACTTTTCCGTTTTTTTCGACCGATATGTGCAGATGCGGAAATTCCGTGCGCCCCGAGAGGCCGACTGCGCCCAAGCGCTCGCCCGCGCGCACCCGGCCACCCCTTTTGAGCGAAACGCTCCCCCGCTTCATGTGGCAATACTGGGTATGCCAGCCCTCGCCGTGGTCGATGCGCACGCCGTTGCCGCAGTCTTTTCCCTTCAAGGCGGCGCGGCCGATACGACGGACATCCAAGTCGCGCATTCCGTCGCGGACGCCGACCACCCTGCCGCCTGCGGCGGCGCGCACCGCGATTCGCTCGCGCAGTCTCCCGGCGTGGGTCAAGGCGATGTCGGTGCCCTTGTGCCCATCGTAGCTCATTCGCCCGCAGGTGAAATCGGCGTATCCCTTCCCGGGGTCCGAGTCGACGTAGTTGAAGACCCAGCAATCGACCCCCGGCTCGCAATCAATCGGCAGCGAAAGCGGGAGGGGCGAGCGCCCGAACCGGCGGTCCGTGAGATCATAAGCGGGGATGGCCCCGGGCGCCGGCGCGCGCCTCACGACCCGGCCGCGGGAGAGCCGGCTCCGCGCGGGTTTCGGCTCCGCCTCCCGCCGCGACACGAACCGGGGCCCTTTGACCATGAGTAGATCGAATTCGAAAATCGCCCACACGGCGGCGACGGCGAAGAGGAGGGTCATGACCATGATGACGATCAGAATGCGGAGCAAGGCTCAGGCCTCCGTCGTCCGGGGACTCTCGATGTGCGCTTTCATGGGGGCGGTCTCTCATTGAAACCCAAGCCTGAAAGCGGGTGAGTCGGGTTTGAAGATAGCACCGCCGACCAAATCGCGGCAACGGGATTATGTGGATGAGCAGGCGAATCGAGATTACCCTCCCCGGTCGGGTGGGCGTTTTTCCTTCTCGGATAGAAAGGCGGTTCGCGAACCACGCTTCAGGAAGACACGAACTCCCCCTCAGCGGGGAAGTTCGACCCTTCTCCGGTGGGAATGGATCGCGCATTTGCCCGCATTCGCCGTCATGGGTTTTTCGGGGCGATGGGTTATGCTCGGAAGGCCGCCCGTCGGCCTTCGGTTTTTCAGGCGGCGGAACGGGGGCGGAGCGCTGGAATCGGGTGGTCGTTCAGGCGAAGTGAGGAGCATCCAAAATGCAAAAAATAATATGTGAAAATATCGATAAAATTCGATAAATTCACGGGGTTTTTCGATAAATAAATGTAAATTATTTTCTTCGGAAAAGACGCCGCCGCAATGCAGTGCAGGGGAATTCCGCCATGGACAGCTACTCCTGCGATAACGGGAAATGCGCGGTTTTGCGGGGAGTTGCGCCCCTGCTCAAAGCGTCCGCCCTGCCGCGCCTTCTAGGGTCCCGGATAGGCCTCGGGCGGCCTGGTGTCTTCTTCGGTTCTCTTTGATTTTATTCGTTTTCTGGCGACGAGGGGGTCATCCTTGAGTCGCGCGATCGGGTCCTCCTCATCGTCCCCGCGCCCGTAGGCGTTGCCCTTCTCGAACGCGAGCCGTCCGAAGAGACGGTTCAGGTTGTTGCGCGCGGTTTGCTCGTCTCCGGCGTCTTTTCTTCGTTTCTTCATATTTTCTCTCCCCTTCTTTCACAAGCAAAGTCAATAGCTTACAGCATTCTCCACCTCTCGCCTACCGCCATCACCCTGACGCGGGCGGCATCCGCGCCCGTCTTCTCCATGTGCGCCTTGAGGACGCGGGGCGGATGGTCGAGCGGTTCATCGGTCAGATCGAACGTACCCCAGTGCATGGGGATCATCCAGCGCGCGCCCAGATCGTGAAACGCCTGAAGCCCCTCGGCGGGGTTCATGTGGGGATAGCGCATCATCCACCGGGGTTCGTACGCGCCGACCGAGAGCATGGCCACGTCAATCGGGCCGAATTTTCGCCTAAACTCCTTAAACCCTTGAAAATAGCCGCTGTCCCCGCCGTGAAAATACTTTCTCCCGCCGGTCTCGATAAGCCAGGCGCACCAAAACGTGGAGTCCCTGGCCATCCCGAAGCGGTTCGACCAGTGCTGCGCGGGCAGGCAAGTCAGGCGCACCCCCTCGTGCTCGGCACCTTCCCACCAATCGAGTTCCACGGCGCGCCGGCCGAGTGATTCCACGAAAGCGCCCAGGCCCTTCGGCACGAACCACGCGACGTCTTCAGGCAGATTTTCTATCGTCCATGAATCGAGATGATCGTAGTGGTTGTGGGAGATCGTCGCCACGGCACCCCCCGGTATTGAGGCCGCAGGCACGCCCGGGGGCTGATGGCGACGATACAACAAGGCGCGCGCGCCGAAGTGCGGATCCGTCAAGATGACGTTCGGTCCATCCTGAATGATGAAGCCGCAATGCCCGACGCAGGTGATGGAAGGTTCATTCTGCGGCTTTGCCAGATATGCGCCATCGTTCGCGACGGCGGGAATTTCAGGCGTTTTGGCGTTTTTGAGTTCCGCGAACTCGTTGCGATACAGGAACTTCCATTTCAGCAGACTGACCCGCGAACCCGGATTCGGCCACCAGGGGTTGAACCAGGCTCCCGGCTCGCCATGCGGCCAATAAAGAGACTCCGCCTCGCGCGAGATGAGGCCTTGCGATTCAGCAGGAGGAGGCGCCGGCGCCTTGATGCCCAGACCCATTCGCGCGCATCCTCCCGCCAAGCCCAATGCGCCGAGGCCCGCCAAACCAGCGCCTTTGAGAAATTTCCGTCTGCCGATTTTCGGTTTCATCGCAACCCACGCGGCGGCTGTTTCAGAATGCCCCTTCCCTGCTGAGCGGGGAATCAACCCAGGGACGCATACCACTCGGCAATCGCCCGGCCCATCTCACCGGGAGAGTCCTCATGACAATAATGAAGCCCGGCAACCGTCGCCTCCGTCACGTTCGGCCAACTGCGAACCATCTTGCGGTGCTCTCCCACGAGCACGGCACCGGGGTCCGAGTTGATGAAAAGTTTGGGCGCCGGGTGCTTCTCCAGCCACGCGTTGTTGCACTCGATGATTTCGAGAACGTCCGCGGGCTCCCCCTCGATGGGAATCTCGCGCGGCCACGTGAGCGTGGGCCTTCTGTCTTCCCCGGGATTCCGGTAGGGCCTTCGGTACTCATCATGAATTTCATCCGAAACGTCGCGGATGACCATGGCGGGCAAAATCTTCTCCACAAAGAAGTTCTGCTCCAAGACGAGTTCCTCGCCCTCCGCGCTTCTGAACCTCTTGAAAAGGGCCTGAACGTCCGGCGGCCAGTGGCTCCACTCGAAATCACCAACCACCCCCTGGCAAATGACGACGCCCTTGAGCCTGTCTTGTTTATCCGCCGCCCACGTGAAGCCGAGTTGCGCGCCCCAGTCGTGCGTGACGATGGTGACGTTCTCCTCCACCCCTAAAGCGTCCATCAGCGCGTTCGTGAAAGGCTGGTGATCGGCCAATCGGTACACGGAGCCTGTGAGTTTCTCGGAATCGCCCTGCCCGATGTTGTCTATTGCGATGCAGCGGCCCAGACCCTCGACGTGCGGAATCACGTTGCGCCACATATAAGACGAAGTGATGTTGCCATGAAAAAAGACGATTGGGTCCCCCTCGCCCGCTTCCACGTAGGCCATCTTTTTGCCCAGAACTTGCGCGAATTTTTTTTCATATTTCATGCGAGGCTCTATCATCACTCCCTCATGCCGTTCAGGTCCCAATTCATTCACCAACCCGTAAGACCAGCTTCCCGCGCACGTGGCCTTTTTCCAAAGCCGTGTGGGCCCCCGCGATGTTCTCCGCGTTCATTTCTCCCATATCGGTGACCTGCGGCGCCTTGATCTCGCCCGTCTCCACCCAGTCGCGAATCTCCTCGAGCGCTTTCTTGTAGACGCCGTAATACGCGGGGCCGCCCCCGCGCACGGGGGCGCGCAGGAAAACGCTGTGAAACGAAGCCGACTTGGTGAACATGGGGCCTTCCTGGGATGAGAAAAACTCGTCGATGGGCGCACCCGGCTCGGGCGCGATGGAGGAGATTCTCCCCCAGTAGTCCACGACTTCGAAGCAGAGTTTCTTCATCTCGCGGCCCACGAAATCAAACGCGGCGGGGAAAAGACGATCCCCGTTCATCTCCACCGCCCGGCGGACCAACGCATCGAGCGAAAGTCCGGGATATTTCAATACGCCGACGGGAGCAGGAGCGATTAAATCCTCAATGTATTTCGCGCTCTCATCGCCGCCCGCCGTCACGATGATGGAAGACGCGCCAATACGCGCGAGCATCTGAAGCCCCATGGTTCCCACGCCGCCCGAACCGCCCGCCACGAAAGCCGCCTCTCCCGGCTGCACCCTCGCCTTCATCACCACCGCTTCATGGGCGGTCAGCGAGACGAGCGGCAAGGCGGCCGCTTGCCCGAAAGTGGCATTGGTCGGCTTTTTCACGACGAACGCCTGATGAATGCACACGAACTCCGCGTATCCGTCCCCGCCGCTGTCGCCGAACCTCGGTAGATAGGCCATCACCTCATCATCAGTTGCGAACTCCGCCACGCGCTCGCCCACCGACTCGACCACCCCGGCGGTATCCCGGCCCAATATAATGGGAACCGCGCCCTAGTTGCCGCCCCTTCTCGCCTTGAAGTCGGTCGGGTTCACGGAGACAGCCTTCGCCCGTATCTTCACCTCCTCGGGCCCGGGCTCTCTCTCGGGCCAATCGGCGTCCTCGAAATTCTCCACCCCACCGAACTCTTTCAGTACAACCGCGAACATTTTCACCCTCCGCTATACCATCCAGGCCCCGCCGGCCAAGACCAATCCCTGTCCCGTGACGTTTCGGCTCTCATCACTCGCGAGGTAAACCGCCATGTGACCCACATCATCCGTCGTCTGCTCGCGTCCCAGGGGAACCGTCTCCTCGACGAATTCATCGAACACTCTTCTCGCGGGCCTGTCCGTCTCCGCCCCGATGATGACCCCGTGGCCCTTCTCCCAGATATTCGTCCACAACAGACCCGGGTTGATCGCATTGACGTTCACGTTGTAGGGGGCCATCTCCTTGGCGAGGCTCATGGTGAAGTTCATGCACGCCGCTTTGGACGCGGAATAATGCGGCACGTCCGCGTTCGCGCGTCTTGCGGCGAGCGAGGCCAGGTTGATGATTTTCCCGTATCTGCGCTCCCGCATATGGGAAGCTATCGCCCGGCACATCAGAAAAACACCCGTCGAGTTGACTGTAAAAACGGCGTTCCACTCCTCGAGCGTTATCCGGTCAATCGGGTTTCCCACGAGCGCCGCCCCTCTCCCGTGGCAATTCACCAGAATATCGACCCGCCCCATCCGATCGACCGCCATCTGGGCGACGTTTTCCGCGTCTGTTTCGCTCGTCACGTCCGCCGCCAGGGCGAAATGCGCTCCCTCGCCGGCGTCGTCGAGTCCTCTTCGGGTGACCTCGTCATTGACGTCGACCACGCAAATCTGCGCGCCCTCGCGGGCGAAAGCGCGGATGATGCCCCGGCCGATTCCGCCGCCGCCTCCCGTGACGACCGCCTTTTTCCCTTGCAAACGCATTCTTATTTCATCCTCATTTAGACCATCCAGGCCCCGCCCGCGAGGAGCAGGCCCTGCCCGGTGACGTTTTGGCTCTCATCGCTCGCGAGGTAGACCGCCAAATGACCCACGTCGTCCGGCGTCTGCTCGCGGCCCAGGGGAACCGCCGCCTCGACGAATTCGTCGAACACCCTTCTAGGGGGCCTGTCCGTCTCCGCCCCGATGATGACGCCGTGGCCCTTCTCCCAGAGGTTCGTCCACAACAGGCCCGGGTTGATCGCGTTGACGTTCACGCTATAGGGAGCCATCTCCTTGGCGAGGCTCATGGTGAAGTTCATGCACGCCGCCTTGGACGCGCAATAATGCGGCACGTTCTCGTTCGCGCGCCTTGCGGCGAGCGAGGCCAGGTTGATGATTTTCCCGTATTGCCGCTCCCGCATATGGGAGGCTATCGCTCGGCACATCAGGAACACACCCGTCGAGTTCACATTGAAAACGGCGTTCCACTCCTCGAGCGTTATGTTGTCGATGGGGTTTCCCATGAGCGCCGACGGCCTTCCGTGACAATTCACCAGAATATCGACCTGTCCCATCCGCTCGATAGCCGTCCGTACGATGTTCTCGGCGTCCGCCTCGCTCGTCACGTCCGCCGCCAGGGCGAAATGCGCCCCCTCACCCGCGTCAGCGAGTCCCTGCCCAGCTACTTCGTCATTGATGTCGACCACACAGATTTGAGCGCCCTCGCGGGCGAAAGCGCGGATGATGCCCCGGCCGATTCCGCCGCCGCCTCCCGTGACGACCGCCGTTTTTCCTTCCAGACGCATTCGATTCCCTCCATGAAAGACACCTCTACTCATTGCACCGGGCAAAAACCGCTCACGCACCTTTCGAGGTTAGATAGTGGATTTCCATTCTGAAGCGCGATGTCCGCCGATTCTAGCAAGAATCGGACGGTGTGAGTATCTCGGAACTCGAACGCCTGAAACTCACCCTCGGGGAGTTTCCCCCGCATGGGGAGAATGGTATTCTCCCCCCGTTCCAAAACCCTTTGCACAACAATCGCGGACGTCGCCAGGACGTCCCTCAAAACGACAGGAGCATGAAATGTCTCTGATTAAAATGGCGAAAGAATCCATCGATGTCGGCATCGTGGTGAAAGACCTCGATGTCGCCGAGAAATTCTATGGCGGCGTGCTGGGTCTTCCGATCGTGCGCGAAGTCGAGATTACGGCGGATAAGGCCGCGCAGGCCGGTTGCGCCTCTGGAAGGTTCGAGTTCAAGGCGTTTCAGGCCGGCGAGGTGCAACTCAAAGTCGTTCAGGCGGATTCGGACCCTCCCTCCGGCGGCGGAATCGTGGATGCATCGACCGGATACCGCTACCTGACGTTTACCGTCGAGAGCGTACAAGAGGCCCACGACGCCCTGGCGGCGGCGGGCGTGAAGATGACGGGCGAAATCACTGAAGTCGTGCCGGGCCGGTTCATCATCTTTTTCCAGGACCCTGACGGAAACATGCTGGAATGCGTCGGCCCCAGATAAGTTTGATGCGCGCGGGCTTTCCGCTCACCCTGAAAAAAGGCGCAGGCGCGCCCCGGCGCAAAAGCCCTGCCGTGTAGCGGGAGTATCGAGATGTACGGGTTTCTCCAGGATTATCTGGTGGAATTCGCCTATGGCGGGGTATTTCTGATTCTCGTGATTTGCGGTCTTGGCCTGCCCGTCCCCGAAGACATCCCCATCATCATCTCGGGCTATCTCGTGCATCTGGGCGCCATGGATTTCTGGCCCGCGCTCACCGTGAACCTGCTGGGCATCATGCTCGGCGACGTGATGATTTACGGCTTCGGCTACTGGATGGGCCCGAAAGCCCTGGAACATCGCTTGCTCCGCCCCGTCATGACGCCGGACCGGATGGAGAAAGTCCACCGATTTTTCGACCGCCACGGGAGAAAGGCCATCTTCTTCGGCCGATTCGTCGCGGGTTTGCGCGCGCCGCTGTTTCTCGCGGCGGGAATCACCCGGCTTCCCCTTCGCATATTCTTCGGCATGGACCTGGCCGCGGCGCTCCTGAGCGTGCCGCTGCTGCTCGCGGCGGCTTGGTATTTCGGGGATCACATCGACGATTTTCGCAGGATGGTGGGAACGGGCAAAGCCGTCTTCATCCTCACCCTGGGAGCCGTGGCCGCCTGGATGGGGGGGAAATATCTGTGGCGCAAGTGGAGGTCGAAAGACTCCCGGCCCGCCTCATCCTGAGGATCGGGCTACGACCAAGGCCTCCGGCCCGAAGACGGAGGCCGGGCTGATTTCATGCGCGCCGCGCGGGTCGATTCTGAGCACGTGCATCCGGCACCCGATTCCGTGCGATCGATACACCTCGCGCATCGCGTTGCCCACCCTGCCGGGATGATTCCGGCAAATCGCCAGGATGCAAGGCCCCGCGCCGCTGATACACGCGCCCAGCGCACCGGCTTCATACGCCGCCTCGAACACTTCTTCCAGCGGACCCATCAACTCCGCGCGGTAGGGCTGGTGCAGCCTGTCCTGCATGGCGTCGCAGAACAGCTCGTCGCGCCCGGTGGCGAACGCCGCCATGAGCGCGCCTACTCTCTGGACGTTGAAAATCGCATCGCCCAGAGAAACCTCCCCTGGCAGTTTTTGTCTCGCCGCATGCGTGCTCACTTCAAAATCGGGGACGACAATTACCCACCGGTAGTCCTCCACCACGGGCATTCGCGTGTAGATGGTCTTCCCGGCCGTGGTGGTCGCCGAAATACAGAAACCCCCGATCAGCGCGGGCACCACGTTATCGGGGTGTCCTTCCATCTCCACGGCGATTTGCACGAGTTCGTCCATGCTCAGCGGACTGCCGAGCAGGATGTTCGCCCCCACGATTCCGCCCACGATGGCGGCCGAACTGCTCCCCAGCCCACGCGCCAGCGGTATGTGGTTGCGCTGTTTCATCCACAAACCGTTGAAAGGCCGGCCGACCCGATCGAATACCCGCTTCACGGCCTGTACGCAGACGTTCGACTCGTCCTTGGGGATGACGTCGCTGCCCTCTCCTTCGACTTCGAGTGCCACGCCCCAGGGGAGGCTGTCTAGTTCTATGCGGTTATAAATCCTGAGCGCGACGCCCAGAGCGTCGAACCCCGGACCGAGATTGGTCGTACCCGCCGGAACCTGTACGCGCACCAAAGCCAAGACAATCTCCTCGAAACACTTTAAGCCGAACGAATATCCGACGAGAGCGCGAAGGAGCAGCCCGCCGCCCTCATCTCCTCGATGGCGTTTTCACCGTCTCGGGGTTCGACGTTCACCGCGCGGATGGCGTCCGCCACCAAGACGACTTCGAACCCCTCGCGCCTGGCGTCGAGCGCCGTGGCCTTCACGCAATAATCCGTCGCCAGTCCGCAGACGAAAAGACGCCCTATCCCTGCGGCCCTCAAATCATCGGCCAACAAGGCGCCGTCAAACCCCGAATACGCCTCGGCGCCCCGGGTCGTGGCCTTGGATACGACCATCTCCACTTCCCCCGCGTTCATGCGCGAATGAAAAGCGGCGCCCGGCGTATCGGCCACGCAGTGGACGGGCCAGATTCCGCCCTGCGCCTGAAACGACATATGGTCGGCGGGATGCCAGTCGCGCGTCGCCACCTTCATCCAGCGCGGGATATCCAGAAGCCCGTTCACCGGCGAGACGACCGCATCCCCCTCGGCGACGGCGAGCGCGCCGCCCGGACAAAAATCCACTTGCAGATCGACGACGAGGAGGCCGTCTTCCGCACCCGGTGAGTATACAGCCATCGTCCTATTTCCCCTCTCTCAGCCTCAGGCGCCACAATTTTCCGTTCGACCGGCGTATGGAAACACTCATTCCCTGCGGATGCGCCAGAAAAACATTCTCGAAAAAATCCACCGTCTGAACCTTTTTTCCCGCCGCCTCGAATATGACGTCTCCCCGGCGAAGACCCGCGCGCGCCGCCGGAGCGCCTTCCCGAACTGAAGACACCAGGAGTCCGCTCTCCTCTCCCCCGCCGAAAAAGCGCGCCAACGCCGGCGTGAGCTTCTGGAGAACGAGGCCCAGCTTATCGGGGTGCGTATGCTCGCGCTTCATCCGGAAACCGTGCTCCATGATGACGGGCTTCACGTATATCGGAGATTTCATCCGCAAAGCCAGCGCGATGGCGTCCGAGGGGCGGCTGTCGATGGAAAAACGCAGGCTTCCCGCTTTCATATCGATAAAGGCGAAATACGTGCCTCCCTTGACCTCCGTGATGACCACCCGGAGAACTTCCGCCTTGAGGGTTTTCAGAATGTTGCGCATCAAGTCGTGCGTCATCGGCCGGTGCGGCACGGCCTTCTCGAGTTCCATGAGAATCGCCCGCGCCTCCGCCGGGCCAATCCAGATGGGCAACAACTTACCTTCCCTTTTCTCCTCCAAGAGTACGACGGTCTGGTCACTTCTCCGATCGACCAGAATATCCTTCACCTGAACCCGGCGAAGCCCGGAGAGCGCCGCATGCGCGTTCACCGAATGCGCATGCGCGCCGAAAACGACGGCAACGAGAAGAAGAAGACAGCAAGATGATTTTTCAAGCCGCTTAAGCTGCATGACCTCGATTCCTGATCATTTCGCCCGCGTTCGAGAAGCCGATGGAGCACCTCGGCGCGCAGGCTCCGACGAGACCCGGAAGACGCATTCGGGAATCGGCATGTCCACCCGCTGCTGACCCGGTTTTTCCTCCACCTTGGTCTCGTAGATTCCGTCGCAATCGACGTCGAGAAGCGTGATGTCGTATGGGAACTTGTTGTCCACGTCGATGTTGATCGCGAAAATACGTTTATTGATGGTGAGCGTTTCGAACTGGAATTCCCACTCATCGAGATACTGCTTGATCAAGGTCTCCTCTCCGGGAATGCGTCTGCTGAGATCGCGCCGGATCCATCCGAGAAAACGAGAGCGGCTGAGTTCGGGCGTATCGAAACCCTCCGGCCTTTTCTCGACGGGGCTATCCCCCGGATTCGCCGGCGCCGCGAATACGCTTCCGGATCCCAGAAGCGTCATCGCCAAGAATACAAGAACACAGATTCGCCCGAAACGCATATTCACTGACATCACCCCCGGCATAGACGTGAAACCCGGCGGATAGTCGGGTTCGCAACACTTCCACTCCATGAAGATTAGCATTCGCCGCGCACCGCCTCAAGAGAAGCACCTCCGCCCCCGGCGCGCAAAAACACGATTCGCCCGATGCGCTTTGACATTTTCGGGAAGCGGATTATTCTTCGCATATCGGCGAATTCTCATCCCGGCTTAAGGGGCGCATGAAGCGTGCGCGCCGAAAACGACCATCACAGAAACTCCCGAGGAGAAGCTCACATGACGACGACAGAAAGAAAAGCCCGGCTCATCCGGCCCGAAGAGCGTGAATCCGAAGGCATGGCGGGCGGCGCGAGCCACAAGGCCATCGTATCGAAAGGGAGCGACGGAACGGACCTCACCGTCTACTACTCGCTGATACAGCCGGGACAAACGCACGACTGGCATCACCACGAGGAGGATGAGGTCATATTCTGCGTGAGCGGGACGGGGAGATACGATCTCGATGACGGTGAGATCAACTACGGCCCCGGGCAATTCATCTTCATGCCCAAGGGCACGCGCCACTGCAACCACTGCGTGGGCGAGGAAGACGTGAGGCTGGTGGCCATCTTCCAGCCGGGCCGCGAATAAAGGCGCGCCCGCTCACTGACCGGGGAAACAAAGAGGAGCCTGGAGACGCAGATGGACCCCATGCGGACAATCATCGCGCATTACGCGAATCTTGGGTTCGAGGATCTGCCCACGGAGGCCGTCCACGCCACCAGAAACCTCATCGTCGATTCGCTCGCCTGCGCCATGGCCGGCTCGGCCGCGCCCCTGAACCCCGAGATCATCGAGCGCCACATCCGCTGGGGCGGCGCGCCCGAGGCCACGGTACTGGTCTTCGGGGGCCGACTGCCGGCGCCGACGGCGGCCTGGCTGAACGCCGCCATGATTCACTCGAACGATTTCGACGACACAGAAGACACCACCCAGAACCATATCTTCGTCACGATTCTTCCCGCCCTTCTCGCCGCGGGCGAGAGTTGCGGACGAGCGATGCCGGGCCGGGAAGTCATCGCGGCCTTGGCGGGCGCTGCGGACGTGACTTTACGGCTGAACGCCGTCGTGCATAAGAACATTCATTCCGGCTGGCTGCCCACCACGGTGTTCGGCGCCGTCTCGGCTTCCATGGCCGCAGCGCGAGCACTGGGCCTTGATGAAGAGGGCATCGCCAATGCGGCGGGCTTCGGCTATGCGCAATCACACGGGAACCGGCAGGCGCTGCTCGACGGTTCCGTCGCCAAACGCTTACAACCCGCCTTCAGCGCGCGCGCAGGCGTGCATTCAGCCGTTTTGGCGCAAATCGGCGCCACCGGCCCCAGGCGCATCGTCGAGGGGGCGGACGGGGTCATCGAACTTTTCGGCGGCGGCCAGGGCGACCCGGGCGCGCTCACCGAAAAGCTGGGCGAGAAATTCCACGTCACCCGTATCGGCATGAAACCCTACCCGAGTTGCCGGGTGTCCCATCCCCACATCAGCGCCGCCTTGGAAGCGCGTGAGCGGCTCGGCCATTTTGAGGCAAGCGAGGTAGAAAGCATCGAGGTATGGGCCACGCCCATCGGCCACTCGATGATCGGACAACCATTTCAGATAAGAGAAAATCCCCAGGTGGATGCGCAGTTCAGCGCGCAGTGGACGACGGCGTTTTCTCTCTTGCGGGGCGTTCCGCGAATCGCGCACTTCGATCCGGACGCCATCGTCTCGGGAGCGGAGGTGCGCGAACTCGCGCAGAAAATCAGGGTGCGCATCTGGGAGGAGGAGAGCCTGCTGCTCGTGCCCGTGCGCATTCGCGTCAAGCTGAAAGACGGGAGAGAGGCCGACGTCACGCACGAGAAGATCAAGGGTTCTCCCGAATGGGCCATGACCAAACAAGAGAGGAAGGAGAAATTCTTCTCCTGCGCCGAGGCCGCCGCGGTGGCGCTCGAACCAGAACCCGTGGAGCGCGCCTTCGAGGAACTCTCCTCACTTGAGGATTGCGCCGATATCCGGCCGATTCTCGCCGGACTCATCCCTGCGAAAAACCCGGCCCTCGCATAGAATTTCGCCGCAGGCGCCTCTATAATCCACTACCCATGAACCGAGAGAACGAGCAAGCCATACATCCGGGCACCAACATCGCCTGGGCGAGGAGGAAATACGGTCCGCGCGAGGCGGTGGTGGACGGCGAGCGCCGCTTGAGTTTCTCGGACATGTATGACCGCAGCAAGCGGGCGGCGAATGCGCTCATCGCGAACGGCCTCGAACCCGGCGATCGCGTCGCCAAGCTCATGCGAAACCGCGCCGAGATCATCGAGATCAATTTCGGCGTCGCGATGGCGGGCGGCGCCTCCTTGAACCTGCACGGACGCAACGTTCTCAAAGAACACGTCCACATGCTGAACGATTCGGAATCCACGTTCCTTCTCCTGGATGAACATCACAAGGAATACGCCGAAGGCATCAGGAACGAATGCCCGCATCTGCGCCGCATCATCGCCGTGGGGTGGGAGGGCGCGGGCGTTACCCAATACGAGGACTGGCTGCAGAAAAGCTCCTCAACGGAGCCCGGTGTCGTTCTCGGGCCGGATTCCCTCTTTCACCTTCATTACACCTCGGGCACGACGGGAATCCCTAAGGCGGTCGTCAATACGCACCGGACGCACGTCGCGTGGCTGGCGAAGTTTTTCAGAAACCTCGACTACCGGATGGGCGCGCGCGACTCCATGCTCCACGCGGGTCCCATGACGCACGCGTCGTTCAACTTCATCGAGACCACGTTCCTCCGCGGGGCGCGAAACATCATCATGCCCGCTTTCGAACCGGAGCTGTTCCTCGAGATGACGCAAAAAGAGGGGGCCACGACCACCTACCTCGTCTCCACGATGGTGCAGCGACTCATCGAATGCGGAAAGCTCGCGAGTGCTGACCTCTCGAGCCTGCACACGATCACCTACGGGGCCGCACCCATCTCGGAGGAAAACCTGAAACACGCCATCGATCAGGTCGGCCCCATCTTCCGGCAAACCTACGGGCTGACCGAAGCGCGCCAGCCCATCGCGATCCTGGACCCGTGGGATCACGTGGTGGACGGAACGCCCGGGGAGCGTGCGCGCCTCGCCTCGTGCGGAAGGGTGGCGGCAGGGGTCGAACTCGAACTCCTGGGCGATGACGACAACCCCGTCGCCACCGGCGTGATGGGAGAAATTTGCGTCCGCGGGGACTACGCCATGGCGCGCTACTGGAAAAACCCCGAAGCGACGGCGGAGACCATGCGAAACGGCTGGGTGCACACCGGAGACCTCGCGGTGGCGGATGAGGAGGGATATCTCTACATCGTCGACCGCAAGAAGGAGATGATCATCACGGGCGGGTTCAACGTCTATCCCTCGGAAGTGGAGCGCGCCCTGTGCCGCCACCCCGCCGTCCTGGAAGCCCTGGTGATAGGCGTGCCCGACGCACGATGGGGCGAGGCCGTCAAGGCCATGGTCGTGCTGCGTCCCGGGGAATCGCCTGCGCCCGCAGACCTCATCGAATTCACACAAGGAGAGGTCGCCGGCTTCAAGAAACCCAGGCACATCGAGTTTTTGAGCGAAATTCCAAAAAACGCGCAGGGAAAAGTCTTAAGGCGCGAGATACGTGAAAAACACTGGGCCGGAAGAGCGCGACGGGTGAACTGAGAAACCCCCGCTTTCATCGTCGATTGCTGGAGCGACCATTTTTTCAACAGGAGAGACGCCAATGGACCTGACGCAAGAGTTCGGACTCAAAACCGTGAAATACCGCAAGGAAAACCGCATCGCCTACGTCACACTGAACCGCCCCGAGAAGCTCAATCCCCTGAGCTTCGCCACGGTGACCGAGCTTCTCCGGTGCTGGGAGGACGTGAACGACGACAAGGAGGTGTGGGTGGCGATTCTTGCGGGCGAGGGGAAATCCTTTTGCTCGGGGTGGGATCAGAACCTGGAAGAAGATGAACTCAAGATGGGCGCCGTCCGCCCCAAGGGAATTCTCTACTGCGATCTGGACTGGGTGAAGAAACCCGTCATCTGCGCGTCGCAGGGCTACGCCATCGGCGGGGGGATGAGCCTGCTCCTCGGCGCGGACATCCGCGTGGTATCCGAAGACGCCAAGATCGGCTATTCCCAGCCCAAGATCGGCATCATCAGCATCGGCGGGGCCATGCGCATGCCCGAGGCGATTCCCGGCCTCGCCAGATGGTACATGTTCTCGGGCGAGTTGATAGACGCGCAGGAGGCGTACCGACTGGGCCTCGTGGTGAAGATCGCCAAAAACGGGGAACTCCTGGACATGGCGACCGCCATGGCCAACCAGATCATCGAGTGCTCGCCCATGTCGGTGCAGCACACCAAAGAGGAGATCGCCGCGGCCGCCAACGTGTCGATGTACGAGGGCTATCGTTTGTGCCGGCCCATCATGAACCGCTTCTACCAGACCGAAGACTACCGCGAGGGCAAGAACGCGTTCCTGGAAAAACGAAAGCCCGAGTGGAAGAACTGCTGAGCCGATAGCAAAGATAAACGGGAGAAGGTGGGCGTTTGCCTCCCGGGGTTGCGGGACGGCCCGGTATGAAGGATAAGCCTTAATCGGCCATCCCGATCCCAGGAGCGCGCATGGATTTCTCTACGGGCAAGGATGAGGCCGGCATTCGAGGGGGCCGGCCGATCATCCTCGCGTGTTTTCTCACCATATTCACCGCCTACACCACGGCCTTCAACCTGGGACCCATGCTCGACGTCATGGGCCGCGACCTGGGCCTCTCCCTCACGGCCATGGGGCAGTTGGCGGCCATCACCTTCATCCCCTGGGGGGTGGGCGCGCCCCTGCTGGCGCCGATTTCTGACCGCTACGGCCGAAAGCGCGTCATCCTCGTCGGGGTCGTGGGCCTGTCGCTCTCCAGCATCGCCACCTCGTTCGCGGACGGGTACCTCACGGTGGCGGCTTTGCGATTCATCGCGGGGCTGAGCGGCGCCCTGGTGCCACCCACGGCGGTGGCGGCTATCGGGGACAACTTCACGGGCCGAGCGCGCGGCCTGGCCATCGGGTTCGCAACGGCGGGCGTGGCCATGGGCCTGCTCGTCGGAGTCCCGGGCGTGGCTTTTCTGACGGATCACCTGGGCTGGCGAAACGCTCTTTGGATATCGGGCCTCTTCGGCCTGACGCTTAGTCTCTACACGCTCCGCTCGCTGCCCAGCGGGAGGCGGACCGACGCGCCGTCTTCCTATCTGGCCAGCTTCGCGTGGATGCGCCAGGGCGCCTCATGGCTCCTGATGAGCGGCAACGTCGTCGAGCGGCTCATGACCTCCACTTTTCTGACCTACGTATCCGTATTTCTGATGCGCACCTTCGATGTTTCTCTCTCCACCGCGGGGAGCCTGCTCACGGCGATGTCCGTGGGCGCGCTCATCGGCGGCCTCCTGGGCGGCGCGCTCGCGGGCGTGAGGCGGCGCTTCCTCATCATCACCGCCTTGGTTCTACTCCAGGGAGAGCTTCTGGCGTTTCACTTCTCCGGGCTGGGTTTTCTCACGCTCACGATTGCGGCGGGCTTTCTCTTCTCGTTCTTCAGCCATCTCAGCAGGCCCGCCGTGATGGATGACCTCATATCGATCGCCCCGCAGGCGCGCGGCGCCATCATCGGCTTCTATTCAACGAGCAACCAGGCCGGTCTCTTCCTGGGAGCCTCCCTGGGCGGGTTCGCCATACAGTGGGGCGGCTTCGAGGCGCTCGGCTGGCTCGTCCTGGGCGCGGCGATCCTGGGCGGGGGGTTCTACGGAGCGAGCGCGTGGGTGTTTCGGGAAAAGCGCTAGCCTGTAGGGACAGGTCGCGACCTGTCCCTACCAAATGGAAGCGGGGATGAAAGACAAGAAAACACCGTCATTCCGGCGAATGCCGGATTCCAGATCAGATGAAGGTGACGACATTGCGGAACAACTTTGAAAGATGAAAGCCGCTGGATTCCGCAGTAAAGCATTGCGGAATGACGAGGAAAGACGAAAATCATTTCCCTTTAGGTAGGATTACTCCCCCCTTGAGGGTCAATTTCGACTGGACAAGGAGGAATTGTCGGCAAGACAAGGGCGCAAGCCCGCAGTCGCGCCGGTGGGGGGTCAATTCCGAGCGTGGAATTGCGAACCGATGTTTTCCTCATTCGCACAATCGATCCTTCATCAGTCGCGTCAAACGCTCGCTCATCGCTTGCGTTTCACCCCCCACCGCATCAGCCTTCGCCCACCAAAGTGCTCGGCTTCTGCGACAATCCTTCCCTCTTCGGTCAGAATTGACCCTCAAGGGGGGAGTGATTTTGTAGACCCCATTTTTGTGACCGGCAATTCCGATCGGGAAAGCCTGTAGGGACAGGTCGCGACCTGTCCCTACGGAGGGTCATTCCAGACCGTGAAAGAAGGAATTGTGACTCCGAAACGCCCGCCTCTCTACTTCTTCACCGCGTCCTTGCGCCTCGGCTCGGGGAAGACGTCCTGATCGATAATCACGTCGACGACGGCGGGGCCTTCTTCTTTGAGCGCCTGCGCGTAGACGTCCTCCAACTCTTCG
Source organism: bacterium (assembly GCA_965218885.1). GTDB lineage: Bacteria > UBA8248 > UBA8248 > UBA8248 > UBA8248 > Bin107. Next base: position 1,926,267 of record OZ244713.1, read on the forward strand.
GGGTCCTCCACCCGGTAGCCCGCTGCGCCGAAGACGCGCGCGTACTCGTCGAACCTCGGGTTGCCGATGACGTCGGCGATGTAGCGTCCATCGTAGAAATGCTTCTGGTAGGCGCGCTCCGAACCCAAATTGAAATTGTTCAGGATGACGCAGACGGTCGGCAGGTTCTCGCGCATCGCGGTCTCGAGTTCCGCCCCGTTGCACAGGAACGCGCCGTCGCCGCTGATGGTGACGACCTTCTGGTGCGGACGCGCCAGCTTGGCTCCCAACCCCAGGGGATAGCCGATGCCGATGGCCGCCAGATCCTGCGGGGCAATGAAACTCCTGGCTTGATCGAAGCGTTGGTATTCATAGATATAGCCTGCCGCGCTGCCCGCGTCGTTCGTGATGATGGTGTTCTCGGGCAGAACTCTTGCGAGGGCCATCTGCGCGCGCCTGGGGTCGATGGGCTTTCCGCCGTACTCGAGCGCCCGCTCTCGGTGTTTTTCCTGCGCGGCGCGCACCGCCGCAGCCGCTGCGCGCCAAGCGGGGCGTTTACCCCCTTCGCCCAGCGCCCCGAGCACGGCCCTTAAAGCAAGGCCCGCCTCCGCGTTCATCCCCACCTCGGTGGCGAAGTTCCTGCCGATATTATGCGGGTCCACGGCGGCGTGAATGAGTTTGGCGCCCCCGAAGAAACCGGGCCGTAAAAACGTGGTCGAATGCGCGAGCCTGGTGCCGACGGCGAATACGACGTCCGCCGTCTCGAAAAGCTCCTGCGCCTCGGGGAGCGTGCCCCGACCAATCGAGCCCAGGAACAGGGGATGCCCGTTCGGGGCCACGTCGTCCCTCCCCGTGGAGGTCATGATGGGCGCGTCGAGCGCTTCGGCAAGTGCAACGAGTTCATCGCACGCCTCATCCCAGAGCACGCCGCCGCCGCCGATGAGCAGGGGCCGCTCGGCGGTTTTCAAGAGCGCCGCCGCCCGCGCGACGGCATCGGGGTCGGGGGCGAGCCGCGCCCGCACCGGATTCGCCGGAACGCCGTTGTCGGAATAATCCGCCCTCTCGTTCAATACGTCGCGCGGCAGGTCGACGTGCACGGGACCGGGTACGCCGGAGGTGGCTAAGTGGTAGGCCTCGCGAATCACGTCGGCCGCGCGCTCCGGTTTTCTCACCTGCACCGACCACTTCACCATCGGGGCGAACATGGCGATCTGGTCGAGTTCCTGGGTGGAATCGCGAAAGGTGTCCTTCATCATGGGAGCGCCGGTGATGACCAGCACCGGGCTTTGCGCCATCATCGAATGCGCCACGCCGGTGACGAGGTTCGTGGCCCCGGGGCCGTTCGTCGCCATGCACACGCCCACCTCTCCCGAGAGCCGCGCGAAGGCGTCCGCCATGAGGGCGGCGCTTTGCTCGTGGCGCACCGTGAGGAAAGAAATATCCTCGCGTCCGTACATGCCGTCCAGTATCTCGATCATGCACGAACCCGCCATGCCGATTACGTGCTTCACCCCCAGTTTCGCCAGCGCATCCGCCACCGCGTGTCCAGCCGTCATGGTCGCCATCAATCCGTTCTCCTTAAAAACGCCGAAGCGAGCGCGAGCCTATGCGCTCCGTTTCTCTCCCATAATTTTTCTGTCCGTTGAGATTAGGCCCCGCGCGCGCGATTCGTCAAAGGCCCTAGGCGTTAGCCCACGTTTCCTTTCGCGTGTATGGCGTTGGCGATGAGGTTCACCGCATGATCCGCGTTCGCCTCGGGTCCGGCCGTCTCGGCGAAGCGGTAAAAACTCTTTGTCGGCTTTAATGAGTCGCCGCCTAAGCCAACCAAATCCGCGCAGAGACGCTCGGCTTCCGCATCCAGGCTTAAGTCTGCGACCACGTGATTCACCATGCCGACCCGCCTGCCTTCTTCGGCGTCGATCTCACGGCCCGTGATGACCATCTCGAAACCGTGACGCCGGTCCAGCTTTCTCGCCAGATGACTGATGACCACCGTGGGCGGAAAACCCTCCCTGATCTCGGGAAAGGCGATTCGCGCGGTACCAGAAGCCAGCACGATGTCTGAGCGGCTGATGAGGCCCGCCCCCGGTCCGTAGGCGCGGCCTCTCAAGGCCGCCACCGTTACGGCGGGAGAAAACTCCAGGGCGTCGTTCATCCTCACGATGGCCCGAAAGCGCTCTCTGATTACGTTCACGGGCGGTAGTTGCGCGCCGCCGCGCACGCTCTCTCTCCCCGCGCAAAAATCCGCGCCCTCTCCGCTCAGCAGAACGACGTCGCACTCTTCGCCCGCCTGAAGGAGGGCTTCGGTGAGTTCTTCCATCATCTCGAACGTCAGGCGATTCGCGTGAGACCCACGCGCGAGCGTGACGCGGCCCAGAGCGTTTTCTTTCTCATACCGAACAGACGCCATTTTCATCTCCCCGAAAGCAGAAAGCTGACATCCCGGAAAAACCGGATGCCACCGGCAATATACCTTTGATCCCGGAATTTTCGGGATTATCGCCCGAAAACTTCCGAAAAGTAAAAACGAAAAAAAGACTTGCAAAATTATTCGTAATTTGTTTGTATAAACAATGTATTATTTTCGTAGGATATATGCCAAGAGGACCCGATGGCCGTGAATACCCTTTTGCTCCGTCAAAACGAGACCGTCCATGAAGCGCAGGTGGAAAGCATCGCCACGGGCGGGGCGGGCGTCGCGCGTCTTGACGGCCGCGCCGTCTTCATTCCCAAAACGGCCCCCGGAGACACCATCCGCTTCCGAATCGTCAAGGACAAGGGGAAGTATCTGCTCGGCGAACTCACAAAAATCATCCAGGCGGGTCCGAAGCGAACCCCGCCCCCCTGCGCCCATTGGAGCGACTGCGGGGGATGCGCCCTGCAGCACATCGAGCCCCCGGCCCAGATGGAGGCGAAGAAACGAATCTTCCTCGACACCCTCACCCGCATCGGAAAGATCGATCTGGGCGTTCCCGTACAAACCATTACGCTTCACGAAAATGCGAACCGCTACCGCATGCGCGCGCGATTTCAGATACGAGGTTCTGTGATCGGCTTTTTCGCCCCGGGCACGAGGCGTCTGTCCGGAATCGAAGACTGTCTGCTGGTGGAGCCCTCCATCGCGAACGCCCTCCACCAGATCAGACATCTGCTCCAGGCGGAACCCAAAACGAGGAAAGTGGAAGCCGTGGAAATGACTTCTTTAGGATCGGAGGATGAGGCGTCCGTGGGCCTTTATCTCCATCCGGTGGGGCATCGGGATCGCGGAAACCGGAAAATCAATCGCCAGGCGTTCCACGCATGGGAAAAATTCGCCCGGGAAAACCATTTTCCGCTGGCCGCAGCCGGTGGACGAGAACCCGGGGAGCCCCCCATGTGGCAAGCGCATTATCAACCCGACCCGGAGCATCCAAATTTATCCTTATCCGTATCGCCCGAATCCTTCATTCAGCCCAACCGGGCGCTCAACAAGCGGCTGGTGAAGAACGTGATCGAAGAATGCGGTTTGAACGGGGAATCCCGCGTTCTGGACCTCTATAGCGGGGCGGGAAATTTCTCCTTTCCCCTGGCGACGAGGGCCAAACACGTCCTGGGAGTCGAGGAAAACCCCTACGCCGTCGCCGACGCCAGATTCAACCATGAGAAAACCGGGATCGGAAACGTGGATTTTCTTTGCCGGACCGCCCAAAAGCTCACGGAAGACGAAGTCGTCCCGAAACTCGGCGGCCAGACGCCCGACGTCGTCGTGCTCGACCCGCCCAGAAAAGGCGCGCTCGACGCCATGCCCCTGATTTTAGGCCTCGCGCCCGAGCGGGTCGTCTACGTTTCCTGCAACCCGGCCACCTTCGCCCGCGACGCCCGCGAACTCGCAGCGAACGGCTATCGCGCGCGGGCTGCTTATGTGTTCGACATGTTCCCCCATACCGCTCATCTGGAAATACTCACGTCGTGGACCCGGGAGGATGCTTCCGGCTCCGCCCCATGATTCTGAAAAGGGAGGTCTCTCATGTTCCTCACGCGCAGACAACGGGAAATTTATGAGTTCATCAAGGAGTTCATCGGGGCGAACGGCTACGCGCCCTCCATCGTGGAGATCGGGAAGCACTTTCACCTCACCTCACCCGCCACGGTGCACAAGCACCTGCAGAACATCGCGGAAAAAGGCCTCATCAAGAGAAGCTGGAACAGGAGCCGGGCCATCGAACTCGTCCCGGGTTCCGACACCATCGCCGCGAGCGCCGAGCCGACCCGAGTGGAGCTTCCTCTGCGCGGCATGATCGCGGCGGGCATGCCGCTCGAAGCGGTAGAGGACACCGAGACCATCCCCCTTCCCTGGTCGTCGGGAGACGGCAACCTCTACGTCCTCAAGGTGAAGGGCGACTCGATGATCGAGGATCATATTCAGGACGGGGACTACGTGATCGTGGAGAGCCGAAACAATGCGCTAAACGGGGAGACCGTGGTGGCGCTCGTGAACGGAGAGTCCGCCACGCTCAAGCGGTTCTACAGAGAGGGCGCGCAAATCCGGCTCCAGCCCGCGAACGAGGCGATGGCGCCCATCATGGTGAACGAAGAAGACTTGGGCATTCAGGGCGTCGTCGTGGGCGTGCTCAGAAAGTATTGAGGCCGCCTCGTCTCCTGAGAGAGGGATGGGCATGCCGCAGCGCCCAGAAGAGATAGCGCCGGAGCCACCGCGCGAGGTCAGGCTCATCGCGCACGTGGACATGGACGCTTTTTTCGTGTCCGTGGAGCGCATGGACCGGCCCGACCTCGAGGAGAAGCCCGTCATCGTCGGCGGCAGCGTGGGGCGTCGCGGAGTGGTCTCCGCCGCTTCTTATGAGGCGAGAACCTTTGGCGTACACTCGGCCATGCCCATGGCCCGCGCCCGCTCGCTGTGCCCCCACGCCGTCTACATCGAGGCGAACCACAAGAAATACGGAGAAGCCTCCAAACGGGTGATGAAGATACTCGGCGATTTCACGCCCGCGGTGCAGGCCGTCTCCGTGGACGAGGCGTATCTCGATTTGAGCGGCACAGAACGCTTACACGGCCCCCCGCTCCGGACGGCGGCAAGAATCAGAGAAACCGTTTTGCGCGAGACCAATTGCTCGGCCTCCATCGGGCTGGCGTCGAGCCGCCTGGTATCGAAAATCGCGTCCGCACTCTCGAAACCCGCGGGGCTGTTGCGCGTCTACCCGGGCGGAGAGGCGGCCTTTCTGCGTCCCTTGAAGGTGAGCAAAATCCCGGGCGTCGGCAAGGTGATGGTCGAGAAACTGAACCGCCTGGGCATCTGGAGCATCGGCGACCTCAGCCATCAGTCGCCGCCATTTTTAGAGGCGCAGTTCAAGAATCTGGGCCCCGAGCTCTACCGCAAGGCGCGGGGGCTGGATGATTCCGAGCTCGTGCTCGAAAGCCGCCCCAAGAGCATCGGCAAAGAGACCACCTTCGCAGAGGACACCTCAGAGCGCGCGAAGCTCGAAGCCATTCTCACGGGCCTCGCCGAAGAAGCGAGCGCGCGCGTGCGCCGCCGGGGCCTCTGCGCGAGGCATATCACCCTCAAAATCCGGTTTTCCGATTTCACGACGCTTACGCGCTCGTTCACGCTCGAAAAACCCACCCACCTCGATAAGGAAATCATCGAACCAGCACTCAAACTCCTGCGGCTCGCGCACAAAAAAGAGGGGAAAAACCGGAAATTCCGCCTGCTGGGGGTCTACCTATCAGGACTCGATGAGGCGCACGCGCAGCCGCTGCTGATCGAGGATCAGGACCGCGAGAAGGAAGAGCGCCTCGTGGAGAGCCTCGATGAGATTCGCGAGCGCTTCGGCCACGAGGCCGTCTTCGCGCGCAAGAGCGTGGAAAGAATCAAGAAACCCTAGAGTCGGCTCAGGACCAGGATCGTTCCCACGACCGTCATCGCCGCGCCCAGCACGAGCCTGCCCGTGATGTTCTCGCTCTCCCGCAGGAACAGGTGCGAAACCATGATTACCAGAAGCGGCTGTATCGACGTGATGGAGGTGACGCCCACCGCGTAGGTGCGCGCCATGGCGTTGCTGAACGAGGGCACCGCTATCGTCTGGAAGACGGCGGCGACGAGCATCCACTTCCAGCTCGCCCGGGGGATTTTTCCTTCCGTCTCCTTGTGCGCGAAGCCGACCGCCAGCACCCAGGCGAAGGCGAGCCCTATCCAGATGAGCAGCGCCGAGGCGGCCAGGGCGTTCATGTCGAGCGTGATGCTCCTCACCATGACGCCCGACACGCTCCAGTTCAGCGTGGTCAGGCCCGCCGAGATATAGCCCTTGACGATGTCTTTTCGCGTGTGGCCCGCTTCGGGGTTCGCCTGCGCCGGCTCGGAGCGCACCACTATGGTGAGCCCCAGGACCAGGAACAAGAGCCCCAGGATGATGGGAAGCGTGAACGGCTCGCCCAGGAATATGGTGGCCAGCAGCGCGGTGACGGCGGGCGTGCTCGCCGCGATGGGAATCGTGCGGCTGGGCCCGATGCGCCTGATGGCGTAATAGTAGGTGAGCCTTGAAACCGTGATCATGAAAAAGGCGGTGATCGGCAGCAACACCCAGGTTCTCGTCGACCCGGGCTGAAAGGCCGAAGCCGGCAGGGTGAAGAAGATCAGCACGGCGACGAAGACGCCGTTCATCGTCGACATGGCCGCCGTCGTCCGCAAGAGCGGCGCGTTCTTCATCGCCAGGCGTATGCAAAAAGACAGGCTCGTCCAACTCAGGAGCGCCGAGGCGGCGAACAGCAGGCCCACGACATGGGTAGATAGGTTCATAACCGCTTTCTGGTGTTCGTGAAAATGTCCCGAACGGTCGCTATTCCGGCCGCTTCAGCGTCCAGTTATCTTTGACGCTAGTCGCCGCGCTCATGAACAGATACAGGATGCAACCCGCGCGAAACTTCTCCTTCACCTCTTCGAGCTGCTCGTCGGAGCCCGCCGACGTCACATGAACATCCAGTTCCACGCCGGTGACGCCCCCGTTTTCGGCATGGGGGTCGCCGGGTGAGAAGCGCTCCATGGTGAGCCTTCCTTCGATAGCGCAATCATCAATCGGCATGCCGACTTCTTTCGCAAAAATCTCCACGTGCGCCGCGCCGCAGCCCGTCAGCGCGCCGAGCATGTACTCGGCGGGGGTGGGGTGCTCGAACAGGCCGCCGCGCTCTACCGGTTCGTCGCTTGCGAATTCCGGGCAATCGCGCGCCTGAATCCGCGCCCGCAAGTCCCCCATCCATTGCGCGTTAGCGACACGGGTGACAGTTTTCTGCTCGGCCATCTCGACCCCCTCTTTGAATGAAAATGATTCAGCTTTCAGCCTACTACATCACTTCTTCACCGCGCCATGCGGATCGGGCGAAGCCGCAAACCCCTCACTGGTCCTCCATCGCGCTCAGGACGGCGGATACGAAACCCAAAAAACGCGCGCCATCCAGAATCCTGGCGAGAGAAAAAACATCCGCCTCGATACCGACGTGGCGAAAACCATCGAAGACGAAGGATGACGCCGCCTCCCCGGAGGTCTCCCGCGCACGATTCGCCAGCAAGATGCTCTCAGACGCCGGGATGAAGGGATCCGCACGCCCGTGCAGAAAAAATTTCTTCCCCCCGACCCTGGGAACGACGTCGCGCATCCCCCAACCCCGCAGGCGTTCGCGCTGTGCGGCTCCTTGCCGCGCATAAAGCGCCTCGAAGCGTTCGGTCGATTTGTTCTCCATCAAGGCGATGATCGCGCGCGCGTTCCCCGGCAAGCCCGCGAGTAAATCGCCTATATCCGCTCCTTCATCCTTTCGCTTTCTCGAAACGACCGCGGCGATGCGATCCCGATGATCTTCCAAACCCAAAAGGTTCGTGTTGTAGCGCAAGAAGAGCCATTTTCCGTGGCGAATGGGCAGCCCCCCGGGGAAGGCGGGCCGGCTCTGCCCGCCGCTTGTGGTGAGGTGTCTCAGCACGTTTTTGAGATCATAATAGGCGCCCACGCCGATGAACGCGGCCATCTTCTGACCCACCGCCGGCCTTGCCGCCGCGCGAAGGGCCGGGCCGGCGGCGAAGGAAAACGCCAGAAGGCTGCACTTTTCGAAAGAACCCGCGCCGCCTCGCGTCATCCACGAGAATGCTCGCTCGATGCGCGAAACGTCCGCTTCATCGGGGCGAAACCGCTTCATGCCGGGCAAATCAGGAACGAGCGCCGCAAACCCGAGCCTCGCAAGCGACCCCGCGAACGCCACCAGCCGATGATCCGACTTGCCCATCGTACTCATTCCGTGCACGAGGACGACGCACCCGCGCGCGAGCGCATCGCCCCAGTGGAGGGAATCACGCGGCGAATAGGAATCCGCAAAAACTCCATCGAACGAAATCTCGACTCTTACCGGCTTATTCGTGAGAAGCGAGAGCCAGCCGCCGCTCCGCTCGTCGAGCAGTTCCTGGGCAAGCAGGAGGGAATCCACCGGGTGACGAAGCCTCGGGGATAAGCGCGATGCGACGAACGACAGGCTCAAGAGTAACGAAGCGGCCAGCGCAAGGCGCCGAAGTGTGACGAGCCGCCTGAAGATATTCAGCCCACCGTCGCCTTTTCAAAATACTGCTGGAGGTATCCGCCCGTGTGCGAGCGGGGATTGCGCGCCACTTCCCCGGGCGTCCCTTCGGCGACGATGCGGCCTCCCCGCTCCCCTCCCTCGGGTCCTAAGTCGATCACCCACTCCGCGTTGCGGATGACGTCGAGATTGTGCTCGACGACGACCACCGTGTTCCCCAGCCCCACGAGGCGCGTCAGCACGTTCAGCAACCGCTCCACGTCCTGAAAGTGAAGCCCCGTCGTCGGCTCGTCCATGAGGTACATCACGTCGCGGGGCGGCTTGGCGGCCAACTGGCCCGCGATCTTCAGGCGCTGCGCCTCGCCGCCCGAGAGCGTGCTCACGGGCTGGCCGATTCTCAGGTAGTTGAGTCCCACGTCTCTCAGAATTAACAACTTGTTCAGCACCGAGGGCACGTGATCGAAAAAGAGGCCGGCCTCATCCACCGTCAGGTTCAGGACCTCGTGGATGTTCTTGCCCTTGTACCGGATCTCCATGGCCTGGGCCTTGAAGCGCCTGCCCTCGCAATCGGGACAGCGGATGAAGATATCGGCCATGAAGTGCATCTCTATCTTCTGGATGCCGCTTCCGGTGCAGGACTCGCACCGCCCCCCGGTGGTGTTGAACGAAAAATGCCCGGGGCCGTAGCCCATGTTTTTCGCCAGAGGGGTATCGGCGAAGAGGCGGCGAATCGCGTCGTAGGCCTTGAGATACGTGATCGGGTTGCTCCGGGGGCTTTTGCCGATGGGGCTCTGGTCGAGCAGGACGACGGAATCGAGCGCCTCAAAACCCTCTATCCGCTCGAAGCGGCCGAGGGAGCCCTTGCCGTCGTGGAGAATCCGCGCGAGGGCCGGATAGAGCGTGTCGTGCACCAGCGTGCTCTTGCCCGAGCCGGACACGCCCGTGACCGCCACCAGGCGCCCCAGGGGAACGTGGAGATCCACGCGCTTCAGGTTGTTCTCCCGCGCGCCCAGCAGGGAAAGGTAGGAGCAACTCCCGTTCTCTCCCCGCTTGATCTTTCGCGGGTTGATCTCGCGCGCGCCGCTCAGAAACTTCGCCGTCACCGAACTCCGGCATTCGTCGAGCTCTTCTCTGGGGCCTGAAAAAACCACCTCGCCGCCGCGCTCGCCCGCGCCGGGTCCCAAATCCACCACGTGATCCGCCTCGTCGATGACGTCGCGATCGTGTTCGACCACGAGCAGCGTGTTTCCCCGATCAACCAAATCCTTGAGAATACTCACCAGACGCGCGTTATCCCTGGGATGCAGACCGATGGTCGGCTCGTCCAGAATGTAGAGCGTGCCCGTCAGGTGCGCGCCCAGTTGATTCGCCAGGTTGATTCGCTGGTGCTCGCCCCCGCTCAGGGTCCTGGTCTCCCTGTCCAGCGTGAGATATTCCAGGCCCACCTTTTGGAGGAAATCGAGACGGTCGCGCACCTGCTTCAAGACATCGCCGGCGCGCGCGTATTGTTCGGGCGTGAGCGGCGGGGCCTCGAAGTATTCCCTCAATTCGCTGACCGGCATGGCGCAGACGTCGGCGATGGTGCGATCGCCCAATTTGATCCAGAGCGCCTCGGGACGCAGGCGCGTACCCCCGCATGAGGCGCACTTCTGCAGATTCTGGTAGCGACGTATCATCACGCGCACCCAGACCTTGTATTTTCTGCGTTTTAACCTCTCGAAGAACCGGTACACGCCCAGAAACGCTCCCGACCCATCGAACACCATCTTCTTCTGGTCTTCGGGCATCTCCTGCCAGGGAACGTGGATGTCGAGGCCCTCAGACTTGGCGGCATCTTGTAACTGCTCGCCGAAATACCGGCGGTAGCGCGGCCTCGCCCAAGGCTCCACCGCCCCCTGGGCGAGCGTTTTCCTGGGCTCGGGGATGATGAGCGCCTCATCGAAACGCAAGGTGTTGCCGAACCCCCCGCACTCCTGACAGGCCCCGTTGGGATTGTTGAAGCTGAACGTGTGCGGGACGGGTTCTTCGAACGTATGGCCGCAGCACTCGAGCTTCTGGCTGAAGCGAAGCCTCGGCCCGTCCACGAGCTGCACCTCGGCGACGCCGCCGCCCTCGCGGAACGCCGTCTCGAGCGATTCACCCAGGCGCGCGCGGTTTCTGGAGGAGAGCTTCAGGCGATCCACCACCACCCGAATCGCATGATGGTTCCGCACGGCGGGGTTTTGTTCTTCACGCTTCTTCTTGGGAGGACGGCCGCGCTTCTTCGCTTCGGGCGGCGGTTCGGCTTCTTTCCCCAGTCTCTCGAAAAGCGGAGGGCCGATGTTCACGATCTCATCGTCCACCATCACGCGAATATAACCTTGCGCCATGAGGGATTTGAGTTCCCCCTCAAGATCCTCGGCTTCCATCGGGGCCATCGGGAAAAGTATGAACCCTCTCGCATCCGCATAGGCGTTCAGCAAGAGCGCCACCGTGCCGTCGACCGTAGCGGGCGAAACCTCGCTCCCGCAATCGGGGCAATGGATCTTTCCCGCCTTGGCGAAGAGAAGCCGCAGGTAGTCGTAAATCTCCGAAGCCGTGCCCACCGTGGAGCGTGAATGATTCACCGGGTTGTATTGCTCGATGGCGATGGCGGGGCTGATGCCCTCGATGTAGTCCACGTCGGGCTTGTCCACTCTTTCCAAAAATTGCCGCGCATAGGTGGAGAGGCTCTCGACGTACCTGCGGTGACCCTCGGCGTAAATGGTGTCGAACGCCAGGGAGGATTTCCCCGAACCGCTCGGTCCGGTGACGACGATGAAGCGCTCCCTCGGGAGCTTGAGGGAGATGTCTTTGAGATTGTGCTCCCGCGCGCCCTCGATGCGGATGTCTTCCATCAGGGAGACGGTGGGGAGAACTGCATTTTGTTGGTTCATTTCCTCGTGACGACTCTATGGGTGATACGGGCGATGAATGAAGCGATAACCCCTCAATATGACGCGGGGGGGAGGCAGGTGTCAACGGGGTGGGGGAAGTCGACAAAGTATAGTCGGAGCGCAAAAAAGCAACATAGTGCTCCAACTACAATTTGATGTTCAAATAATTCTTAAAAATTCTCCAGGCTATTAAGAGTCCACGGACAATCGTCGTCGATATTTCAGAAGGTCCTCCATTGTCACTGCATCTGGAGACACAAGGCGATAATGCTTTTCTGAAACTATTTTCACATCATCGCCATCCTGCTCAAACTCAAAAAGCGCGATCAAGTCGTCTCGCATGAGTTGCGCTCCGATTGGCCGACATATAAGAGACGAGAATTTATCCAAACAAAACGCCATGTCTTGTTCGACCTGTATTCTGTTCAGTCGATCATTCCCACCCTTGGCTTGGACAGGAATGACGTAGTGAGCGCCTCTCTTATCTATTCCGACATAAATTTCGTCAATCTCTATCTGGCCTAGTCTTTTCACGTTTGTTCGTAAATGATTCTGCAAAGAGTAACACGCAATTCCGAGAAATATGTCAATTAACCGATTATATCGAACGCGAGCCAGCACCGCCTGTTCATCACTAAACGCATATCTTGCTATTATTCCGGGCGTCGCGTCAGGAACCTTGGTGACGGCAAGATGTTGGTTTGGTGTCAGGGGAACATCATTGACCAAATCGAAACGGTACCTTGATTTTCCGGCTGGGCGTATAATCCAAGTCTTACCCTCTGGCGCTTCCGCCAAGATGTTAGGTGGAAGCTCCGCCCTGTATCGGAAACTATAGATTAAATCACCTACATTCTTGGGAATCGGGATGTTCTGTTCAGAGGCAGCCTCAATGATGTCTTCACGCCTGAATTCCACAGCGCGTTGTCCTGGCGTGTAGTTCTTTTGAAAAACAGCTTGAATAATCTTCGTGTATCGGCTTTTTGATGAAATACGCCATTCCCTCCGATTGATCAAATACCGGACCATTCCAACAAGACGACCTCTTCCCGTAATTCAGCGCCAGAGATAGTTGATTGCCGGGTCCGAAACAAATCAATGCCTAAAACCTTGTAGCCTAAAGATTCGGCAAGATCAGCGAGAAGCCGTCCTGTGCGAATCATAATCCTCAGATAAGACGCTTGATCCCCGACCACGTAAGCGAGTTTTGCGCCTGGCTTGAGCACCGAACGCAAAGACGCGAGATGCCGGAATATTCCACCGAAGTACAATTGAGTGACGCGCGGATACAGGCGTTCAAAGCCGGAAGTCTTGCCCAACTCGATGCGGCGCTTCTCAATAGCTTTGGCAATCCGTTGGATTTCAATATGGTCCATGATTGCACGATCATCCGTATCAGATTTGTATACCCCCCGTGTATTTGACCGGACGAAATTCTGTTTCAATCCCCGCAATTCTTTTTTATCGCGTATGAATCCGAGAACAACAGATTCTAGCCTTGTAGTTCTCGTATAATCCTTCTCGTTTGGGTAGGGCGGTGAAGTGATCACTACATCTATGGATTCCGGCTCAAGAAGCCGACCAGCTTCCCTGGAGTCGGCTTGGAGAACATGAGCCGGAACATTGGCCTGATCTTTATGGATATCGAGATCCCGCGCGATTGCGCGCATACCGTCAACCCAACCCTCTAAAACCGGAACATCCTGTTTGATTTTACCAACTCCCACTTCGGGACCGAATTTCAAATTGCTGAAACGATTTACGAGAGCGGTCGCGAGCGCGATACGCCCATATTGTCGTTCCCGGCTATTTCCGTGCCGGTCAACGACATCCAATAACGTCAACGTCTTGTGGAGTGGGAGTGGGCTGATCGAGTTTTTTAACAACAGTTTCAACTGCTCAGGCGAAAGCGAGCGCAACGAAGAAGAAGTTTTCGCCGCAACCGAGAAAAGAGGAGCATCCGCCGAATCGTCATAGCCTTGTTGCCTCAACTCTTTTCTCGCCACTGATGCAACGGTATCGGCATAATGCGAGAGTTCACCAGAATCAATGGACCATTCCGTCTTTACCATACTTGCGAAATACGCCATCGGGTTTGATTCGATTCCGATACTACGAATACCGAGCTTCTTGCACTCCACCAGCGTCGTCCCCGTTCCACAAAACGGATCAAGAACCGTATGAGATGAACCGATGTTAAACCGGGTTGCATAGTCTCGGACGAGATGTGGTGGAAATGATAGAACGAACCGATACCAATCATGAACGGATCGGTCTGCTGCTCGCAACTTGTTTTGCCTATTCCTCATTCGAGATTATCCTTGGTTCGCATCGCGCAATTCGTCCAGTTGGGTGCGGTCACAACAATTCCCTTATTGACCTTGGCGCCACTCCTTGTCGGTTTGCGTTTTTCCCGCCATTACACTGAACAATGAACCCGGCCTATCCTCTGGACGATTCCCTCCATTCAAGCAAAGGAAAGAACCGAGCGATCCGCCCACGCTCGAATGGCGTAATGGTGAAACGGGTTGCCCGCCGTGAAGAACCGACCGTTTTGTCTTTTTGCCTCTATCATCATGGCGACATGATACGATAATAAAGCGAAAACATCAACTGGGTGGGCGATTTCTTTAGAAACTGTCTCATAGTATACCCTTTTGCTTCAAGAATCACTCGGAGCGCATCGTCTCGGAAGAAGTAAAATGTCCGCCGAACAACCACCCGAAAGCCGCGGGTAAAAAACGCGCTTTTATTCCGCCTCGAATCCGGCGAAAATTCCCGCCTCCCCCCATCAAATCGCCTGCAAACATGCTCCGTCGACAGTCATGCTCTCCAGCTTTTTCAGTGTTTCAGCATATTTCATCATTCGCTGAAAATACCCATTTTAGTGAAAAACACTTCCGAAAAACCCGTTACACAGTTCCAGAAACGTGACTACGCCTCTGACAAGGATAACTTCCTGCCGCTATTGATAGGATGATTCTCAGGACTCCGGGGCGGAAAGGCAGGGACGTATTGAATCAATTTCATGATCACTCCCCTCAAATCGCCTTTAACCGCCCGCCGTCGACGGCGAACACGCCGCCCGAGATGTAGCTCGCCTCGGGCGAGGCGAGAAACGCCACCATCGCGCCGAATTCCTCGGGCTCGCCCAGACGGCCCAGCGGCACGTCGCGCTCCACGCGAGCCACGGATTCCTCAAGGGTTATCCCCAGGCGCTTCGCCATGGATGCGCGGCCATGCATCCCGCGTTCGGTGTTGATGACGCCGGGGATGACCACGTTCACCAGAATGTTCTCCTCGCCCAGGGCGCGAGAGAGCGATTTGGCCAGACCGGCCACGGCGGGCCGCATGACGTTCGAGAGCAGGAGATCGTCGATGGGCTCGCGCACCGAACTGGACAGGATGAAGAGGATTCTCCCGTCGCCGCGCCCCCGCATGTGCGGTAGCGTCTCGCGGACGAGGCGCACGGCGCTCATGACGCCCAGCTCGAACGCGTCGAACCAGGCGTCGTCTTCAAGTTCCTCGAACATCCCTCTGGGAGGCCCGCCCGCGTTTGCGACCAGAACGTCCACGCCGCCGAAACGGGCCACGGCCCCTTGGACGAATTTACTGACGCCCTCGGCCGTGCTCACGTCCGCCGCGCAGTGCCAGGTTTCCACGCCGGCCTGTGTTGCGATGTCGGAAGCGGCCGCGGCGCATGTGGCTTCATCGCGCGAGCAGATGGCCACGCTCGCGCCGCGCATGGCCATCTTGAGCGCCGAGGCTCGGCCCAGGCCCTTGCTGCCCGCCGCCACCAGGGCGATTTTTCCTTCCATGTCACGCATGTGGTATCTCCTCGGTCGCGCCCGTCGTCATGGGGAGCGCGAAATACATTGGCGAGAATCAGGCGTGGGAATTGCAAACATATATGTCTGATCCTACGCGATACCCTCATCGGCTTAAAATCGTAATTCCTCCCTTATCCGTCGGCAATCCCTCCTTCTTCAGTCGGGATTGACCCGCAACTGCCCGCATTCGCCGTCACCCAAGGACGCGGCGCGCACGGCATCATTCACGCGGATTCCCGTGCATCGAGACGAATCGGAATTGATGAAAATATCGATAAATATCGATAAATTCACGATGTTTTTCGACAAATTTATGACATGTTAACTATATGATAAATAAGGCGTTATTCTATTTTAGCGCTTCGGCGCGATGATGACGTACGTCGGCGCGGGACGCCCGGAAATGCTGACCTCATCCCGCACCCACAGCTGCGAACTCGAGCCGCCGTCCAGGTTCATGGCGTCCCGGACGCCAAGGCCGCCTTTCGATTCGGGCAGAACCAGATACTCCTGAAGCTCACACCAGGAGATGCCGCGCGTCTCGGTCTCGCTCACCAGAACGACGAGCCTGTCTTTCGCGTCGAGGCCGACCACCGTTCTCCTCGTGGCGCGCAGATATTCCCTGTACCGAGACAGCCCCTCAGCGGGCTTGCCATTCATTACGAGAAGAGGCCCCGCCTGGAACGCCTCTTTGACGCCTGAATCCTGAAATTCCTCGCGGGAAACGATTTTAGGCCTCCCGTTATTCCGCCCCACCACGAACATCGCTCCGTAATGCAGGAAGGTTTTGCGCCCACGGTACAACACGCGGCTGTTGAACACCTTTCCGCCCGAGCGGAAATATCCCATCGCCCGTCCGTTTTCATCATAATAGCCGGCATTGAGGATGACGGCGGCGTCCAGCTTTTCGCCGAGAACCTCCAAGTCGACGGGTAAGAACCACTCTGATTTGTCACGCCAGTGGAACCTGATTTCAAACTCTCCATGCCGCAGACGCACCGCCTTCATGCGCGCAGTCGCGCCATTTTCGAACCGAATTCGAACGTTTCGCGTATCCAATGGCGGGGATTGCCGCCGTGTCCAGCGACCATCTCCCACGGGATGGCCTTTGAGAGGACAATCGGGTGCGGCCATCGCAGGTTGAGCGGCCAGAAAGGAGCCCACAATCAAAATCAACACCAGCAAACGCTTCATGGCGAAAAGCCCCTCGACGCCGCCAACCACACTTTACTCTGATTACCCAAAATGACTAGAAACCAGCCGCGCATCCATCTCTTCGATGATCAGAACCACCCATGAATACGCCATCATCAAGCCGCACGATTCCCTGTCCGCCGCCAAAACCCTCATAGCCGCCTGCACGACGCACATCGTGGCCACGCGATTCCAACTCCTGGAGCACGCTCTCCGGCACACCGCTCTCTATCGCCACTGCACGACCGCCCAAAACGCGAAAACGGGGCGCTTCGATAGCTTCTTGGATATCCATGCCGAAATCCGCCACATTCGAGAGAACCTGTACATGGCCTTGCGGCTGCATGTCCCCTCCCATAACGCCGAAACTCATCCAGGGTTCTCCGTCTTTCATCACGAAACCGGGGATGATGGTGTGCAGGGGCCGTTTCCCGGGCTCGATGCAATTCGGGTGGCCTTCTTCCAACACGAAGCCGCTGCCCCTGTTCTGGAGCATGATGCCCGTCTCTCCCCCGGTGATGCCTGACCCGAAATGATGGAACAAACTGTTGATGAACGAACACATATTTCCCTGAGAATCCGCCACGGTGAGGTAAATCGTGTCGTTCCAGGTTTTGGGAATCCCGGCCCCGGGGTTACCGGCTTTTTTCTCATCAATGAGCTTTCGACGCTCATCGGCATATCCCGAGGACAGAAGCCCTTTCAGGGGAACATCCGCCTTGTCCATATCCGCGACATAGCGAACTCTATCCGCGAAGGCGAGCTTCATCGCCTCGATCAGAATATGGAGATGATCGGCGGAACCGTAACTCATCTCCGCCAGAGGATATGTGTCGATGAGATTCAGACATACCAGCGCCGTGACGCCCTGCCCTGAGGGCGGTATCTCACAAAGCTCATAGCCGCGGTAATTTGCGCGAATCGGCTCAACCCATTCACTTTTCGTGGCGGCGAAATCCTCGAGTTCGAACAAACCCCCGATTTCCTTGGTGTAGCGAACGATCTCCTCGGCTATCGGACCTTCGTAGAAAGCCTCACGGCCACCATCGGCTATCACCCGCAAAGATTTTCCCAGCTTCGGGTTCCGGAATCTTTCTCCAATTCTCGGCGGGCGTCCAGCCGGCAGATAGGTTCGCTGCGAGTATGCGCATTTTTCCAGTTTTCCCGTCTGAATTGCCCACGCACGTCCAATGATGGGGGACAGAGGAAATCCATCTTCCGCATATTGAATCGCCGGCCGGAGAAGCTCCGACATTTTCATCTTCCCACTGCCGCATCGCTCGTAGGCGGCGAACCAACCATCCACGGCACCGGGAAGGGTACAAGAATAAATTCCCGTCTCCGGCATGGAAGAAAATTCCCGGTAGCGCGAAAGTGAGGCTTTAGCCGGACTCTTTCCGCTACCGTTCAAACCCAGGAGTTCCTTTGAATCGGAATCCCAATAGAGCATGAACATATCCCCGCCAACCCCCGTGGATTGTGGTTCCACCACATTCAGTGCTGCGGCTGTCGTGATTGCCGCGTCCATGGCGTTTCCACCTTCTCTCAGTACTTGGAGACCCGCCTCGGCAGCCAAGGGCTGGCTGGTCGCAACCAAGCCTCCCGTGGCGAATACGGGAGAGCGCCCTGCAGCTAACGATGTCCTTGTAGTCGGCTCTTTCAACACCCACTCCTTCACAAGATGCAAGATTTTACCGATTTATATGTCACATATTTCCGACCGCTCTTTGTTGTGGAGAAAAACCGCCTCACACATTTCTCCGTTACCAGATGAAGCCAAGGCATCCGGTCCCACGATACACCTACTCAAAATGGAATGCTCATCAACAATACCACCTGAAAAGATGATGGATTCTCGAACTTTGGCGTTATTCCTAAGAATAGCATCCCCCATGATTGCCGTGAAGGGTCCCACTTTCGCATTTTTTTGGATAACAATATCGGGGCCTAACAAAACAGGGGGCTCAATGCTGCCCTCCCCCCACTTCATGGCGGGGCCTTCTATCAACAAATACCTCTTGGGCGGCCAACTGAAATCCGGCGCGAATTCACCCGATATGATGTCCATATTCGCCTGCAAATACCGCGACGGAGTACCGACATCCATCCAATAAGAATCACTCAGAATCGCACCAATCCGGGTGCCTTTTTTCATCAACCGGGGATAAATTTGCTTTGAAATATCCGACGCCACTCCCACAGGGATATGATTCAACATTTCAGGAGACATGATGCTCAACCCGGTGAACATCGCCTGGCTCAGCTCGCCTTGTGGGATCCCCGGTGCGCTCGCGTCCAAAAATTTTTGCAAACGTCCCACACCATCAAATTCAAGCACCCCGTATTTTTTAACCTCGGGTGAGCGTCTGAGTATAAGTGTGGCGAGAAAATCTCCCTTTTGATGATGGTTCAACGCTTTTTTAAAATCAGCGCCACACGGCGCATCCGCGTTGATGACGAAAAAAGGCTCTTTCTTCTCGCACAAAAACGCCTCTGCATTCTTGATTCCACCGGCAGTTCCCAATATCTCAGGCTCGTGAAAATACCGAATATGAACACCATGCGCACAGTCGCCCAAAACAGAACAAATCTTCTCTGCGCCATGGTGCAAATTGACTGCGACCTCCCTCACGCCGACAGCCGCCAATTTCTCCAGAGCAAAACCGATGAGCGGCACACCGCCCAAGGGCAAAAGCGGTTTGGGAATCTCCTCTCCCAACGCCCCCAATCTTTTTCCATAACCAGCCGCCATCACGAACGCCCGCATTACACGCACCTCTCCTGTAGCCGGAAAGCATGCTCTCATTTCCTTTGAGAACAAAACAAAACCGGGCATTGCAATCCGCCCGGCTCGTTTGATTTTCTTTATGGCTACCCTACTTCGGCGCCTTCTTTATGAATCGCCATGGCGACGCTCTCCGGCGTGATGGGCAGCTTGGTGAAGCGATGACCGACAGCATCCCGTACGGCATTTGAAATCGCAGCCAACGTGGGCACCAAAGCGCTCTCTCCCACGCCTTTGGCGCCATAGGGTCCAGTCGCATTAGCCGCTTCCACGATGATGGTGGTGAACTCGGGCGTATCCATCGAAACGGGAATTTCGTATCGCGCCAGATCTGGCGTGAGCACACGACCCTCATGCACGTCGATTTCCTCGATCAAGGCTTGTCCAAGCCCCATTTCAATACCCCCTTCTATCTGCCCAGTCACCCCTTGGGGGTTGATGGCTCGCCCCACATCATGGGCCGCAACCATTCGCCTCACCCAAACCTCTCCCGTACTCGGGTCAACCGCTACATCCGCCACCTGCACACCATAGCTGTACACCATGAACGGCTCGCCCTCTCCGGTTTCGGGGTTAAACGTCAAGGGTCCCGTGCTGAACCAGCCTTGGCCCGTAATCTGCTTACCGACCAGAAGCGCCTGTGAGACCACTTCGCCGAATGAGAGATAACGTTCAGGTGCGCTCTTGATAAACACTTTCCCATTCTTGAAAGCTACATCTTCCACTGGACCTTCGAGCATCTCCGCCGCAACAGGGGACAGGATTCCCCGAACTTCCGCAATGGCTTCACATATCGCATTGCCGGGAATCGTGGTGGAACGTGAACCCGCCGTAAAACCACTCTCCGGAACGGCATCCGTATCTACCTGCATGATGCGCACATCCCCAAAACGCACGCCCATGGCTTCAGCCGCAATTTGGGCGAGCACCGTGTGTGAACCCTGCCCAAGTTCGATGATTCCAACCCCCACCTGAACTTTTCCATCGTCGGTGACATGAATCTGAGCGCCACAGGAATCCGAGGGCGATGCGGCACCCGTGGAATACCAAAACCCCGCCATACCACGACCATACAACAGGCCATCGCCGTTCGCGTTTTCTCTCGGATGCGGCCCGAGCGCCTTTTCCGCTTTATCGAGACAATCCATATAGCCCACGCTCTGGTCCAACACTTGGCGGGTTGCGGTGGAAGAACCGAGTTTATAGCCGTTCAAGCGCCTCAGTTCGAAGGGGTCCATTTCGAGCGAGAGAGCCAGTTCGTCCATCTGACTTTCAATCGCGAAATGCACCTGAGGAACGCCCAAACCGCGCATGGCGCACGTATTAATGTTGTTCGTGAGCACGAGGTAGCCGTCGGCCCAAACGTTGTCGCATTCATAAGCGCCGGAGGAATGGATGATGAGTTTTTTAATGATCCCGGGTCCTACCGCGGCATACGGACCTTTGTTGAGATAAATGTGGATCCGCATGGCGGTGATTTTGCCGTCTTTCTTGGCGCCGATTTTGTGTTGGATCACCGCGGGCACTCGTTTCGCCTTACCCCCCAGAGATTCTTCCCTCGTATAGTTATAAATTGCGGGGCGGCGTGTCTTGAGCGCGACCAAGCCCGCCCGCATGGCGATTTCAATGGAGGTTTCCTCTTTTCCACCGAAACCGCCACCCGGAGGAGTAGAGATGAACTGTATCTCGTTTTGTCCTAACTCAAGCACCGGAGCGATGACACGCCTCACCATATGCGGACACTGGGTGGGCCCGGTGCAAGTGATGGAGCCATCAGGATTGGGAACCACATAACCCGCATCGGGTTCGAGGTAAGCGTGATCGATGAACTGGGTTTCGTACGTATTTTCCAGAATTATATCCGCCTCGGCGAAACCCTTATCAACATCTCCTTTTCGAATTTTCAAGTGGGTGAGCACATTGCCTTTGGCCACCGGATGGTCCGGCTGTACAATTGGAGCATTATCTTTCATGGCGTCTTGTGTTTCAAAAACAGCCGGAAACGCTTTGGTTTTGATTTTCACCAACCTGGCCGCGAACTCCGCCTGCTCTAAAGTGTCCGCCGCCACAATAGCCACGACATCTTGAAGTGAATAGATGCGCTTTTCCACCAAAACCGGCTGATCGGGCATCAACATACCGTAGAGTTTCTGGCCCGGAATGTCCTTTGCGGTCAGGACACAGGCGACACCCGGCGCATTTTCCGCCGCGGATGTGTCTATTCGCTCCAGCGTTCCGCAAGCGATAGGAGCCGTCACCGGAACGACATATAGCGGATTGATCAGTTTGTGGTCCGCAGCGAATACAGGCGAGCCGTCCGCCTTGGGTGGACCATCCACCCGGGGGATGTCGGCGCCTATTAGATCCCCATCATCATCAGGCCCACCGAACATCTCTTGATAAAAACGTTCTGACATTACAAACCTCCGCTCATGAAAGACTTATGTTATCGATATGATGGAGTGAATTCGCATGATTGCAAAGAAACAAATGCCAATCGCTCAGTCTGATTCCGGTCCACCTTGCCTTCTCCGGAGCAAGCGTTCTATCTCATCAGCTACCTCGGAGCCGGGAGGCAACTTTCCCTCTTCTTCCTCAGGTTCTCCATCGAACGCATCTTCAAAATCCAAACCTGGGATGTCATCGGGAATCTGGCCTTTTTGCATATCCTCCACATATTTGGCAATGCGAGGATCTTTGGCGATGATTTGCTCAACTTGACCATCAAACTTATTGATGGCGAAATCGAAATCCTCCAAAGATATTTCAAAACCACCCAAGATACTCAATTTGTCCAATAGAGCGCACGTTGCTTTCGGGTTGGATAGAGATGCGATGTAGTGCGGCACATTCACCCACAAGCTCACTGCCGGAAAACCCTCATCCTGCATTAGCGTGTGGATGACACCCACAATTCCCGTAGGGCCTTCATAGCGCGTTATTTCCACGCCCGAGGGTTCCACTAATGACGGATCGGTGGAAATGGCCATCAAATGGCTGGGTTGGGTATGCAAGTCTCCCGCGAGCAACGCCCCCATCGTCACGATCATCCGTGCACCGTAATGATTATTTATATCCAGCACATCGCCACTAAAATGTTTCCATCTCAAGTGGGGTTCGGTGCCGATCCCGACAATAAGATCCCGCGCAAGGTCTGGCGTACGACAATAGAAAAATTCGTTCGATGGCCATGTAATTCGCCGCTCGCCGGATTCACTGAGTTTAACGGTAGGCCTCTGATCCGCAAACTGGAAAAAATCATCCGATTGGATTTGCGCCACTCGTTTTCCCTGGAAATGCTGAACCAGATAGCGCGCCGCCGCCGTTGCGGACTCCGCCGCATCGTTCCATCCAGAGAACGCCATTATAAGTAAAGGATCGTTGGCGTCCTCCATTTCGTGGAAAAACGTAACGCCCATATTCAACACCTCCATTCTGACATCGCATTTCTAAATTTTTCCATATACAACCTGACGTTTTCGCCTTTCAACACCAAAACCGATGAAACTCATGGAGTCGTGGTTTCTTAGAGTTTTCGGTATTTACAGCCCCACATCGCTGGTTACGGCATACTTACCGTGGGATAGTATTTTGTTCTCACATACATGCTTCGACCGAGTTGCCCCACCTTAAGCGGCCTTTTCAACCTCCTTTTGGAAAATCGCCAAATTCCGGCGGATAGGTGAACAAATTGCTCCTGTGTCCTTCCAACCCGGGCGTTTCCCATGAGGGCGTTCCCCCTGGCGGGGGCATCTCGCCTCGTGCTGCGTCTTTTTGCAGTCTGCTCCATGCCGCTTTGAGATCCAGCGTGTGTCCTCTGAAGTAAGGCATCACGTATCGCGCGAACAACTCGAGTGAGTCTCTTATTTTTTTATCGCCTACCCATTCATGCGTCGTTAGCATGAGGCCGCCGAATCCGCCGGTTTCCTCCTGCATTTTCTCGATCACCTCAATCGCGTCATCCGGAGTGCCCACCATCCAGTATCTTTGCTCTGCGGCTGTTTTCGGCGTGATCTCGGAGCGCGGCTGATCGGGATACGCCTCATAAGCAGGCTTCAAACCGATATCCATAAAGTAATTCATGTCGCGTAGGGCGAATTCTTCGATATCGGCCCAGGCCTTCTCGCGGCTTTCGGCAAGATGCACGTACGTGGTGATTCTCCAGTTCTCGCGCGATACTCGCGTACCGTGTCTTCGAGCGCATTCCTCCATATGGGGCCATTGCTCGGAGAGTGAGAGGTTATCCATGATTTTCTTGCCGCCGAAGGAGAGTAATATCATCTCGTACTGAGCGGCCATATCAATCGCCCCGCGGCTTCCCGCCGATGCGATGGCAAGCGGCATTCTAGGATTTTGATAGGAACGCACCTGGAGGCAAACATTTCGCAACTTCCAGAACCGGCCCTCATAGTCAAACGGCTCGGGCGATTCCAGGAGTTTGACCATGATATCCACCGATTCGTTCAGCATCGGACGCAGATCGCCCGGATGAATGTCAAACAACTTGATGTCGCTCGCCAAATTGCTCGGGCCCACTCCCAAAATGGCGCGCCCTTTGGTGAGCTGGTCCAAAAACGCCATTCGTTCCACCAAGTGAAACGGATGATGATACGGAACGCTAAGCACAGACGTACCCAAGCGGATTCTCTTCGCTTTGGCCGCAGCCATGGCAAGGGCCATCTCGGGTGCTGGAATCGTCTCCCACCCCCCGGAATGGTGCTCTCCAATATAGAATTCATCAAAATCGAGTTCATCAACATATTCGATGAGTGAGATATCACGCTGATAGGCAAGCGATGGGTTTTCAGAGGGATGGTGAATCGGCATCATGAAAAAAGAAAATTTCAAGTCGAGTCCCCTCCGATAAACTGTGAACAGGAAAATGAGGAATCCATCAAGTTATGATATCCTATTTATGAATTTCCGGCATCCCGCAATCAAAATCAAAACTTTCCTTCCCTTGCCAACACTCTTTAATTCCTCCATTATCCCCGCGCTTTGGACGCATTCCCGAATGTCACAAAACCTGTTCGAGGGAAAATGGCTATCACGGAACGAACCGATCTGAGAAATCTCGCCATCATCGCTCATGTCGATCACGGCAAAACCACCCTGGTGGACTCCATGCTCTGGCAAAGCGGCATCTTCCGCGAAGGGCAAGAAGTGGCTGAGCGTGTCCTTGATTCGATGGATCTCGAGCGAGAAAAGGGAATCACCATCATGGCGAAAAACTGCGCCATCGATTTCAAAGGAATACGTTACAACATCGTGGACACACCGGGCCATGCGGATTTCGGAGGCGAGGTGGAGCGCGTCCTCTGTATGGTGGATGGCGTGATGCTTTTGGTCGATGCTTCGGAAGGCCCTCTGCCGCAAACGCGGTTCGTGGTCAGCAAAGCCCTAGAGCGAGAACTCCCCTTCGTCGTGGTCATTAATAAAATAGACCGCCCGGACGCAAGACCAGAACAAGTTCTCGACGAAATTTACGATCTATTCATCGATCTGGACGCCGGAGAAACCCAGCTTGATTTTCCTGTGCTCTACGCTATCGCTCGAGGTGGCAAGGCCGGCCCCGAGCCCGACGCTCTCTCTCCTACACTCGAACCCTTGTTCCATACACTCTGGAACACGATACCCCCTCCCTCATATGATGCAAATAAACCACTTCAGATGCTCGTCTCCCGCCTCGAATACGACAATTACGTGGGCCGTCTCTCCATCGGCCGAATCTGGAATGGGAAACTCAAAGCAAAAACCCAAACCTTGGTTTTGGGGCAAAATGGGATCAGGATGAAAGGGGAGATCGCTTCTTTATTCGGCTATGAAGGATTGAGCCGCTACCAAATAGAAGAAGCGTGTGGTGGCGACATCGTTGCCGTAGCCGGCTTAGAGCACGTGGAAATCGGGGACACCATTGCAGATGTGGACAACCCGGTTGCGCTACCAGCCATTACCGTAGATGAACCCACCATCGCCATGAATTTCAGGATTAACGATACTCCTCTGGCCGGCCGCAGCGGGAAATATCTCACCTCGCGCCAGATTCGAGAGCGGCTCCTGCGGGAGGCGAGAAATAACGTGGCTATTAAAGTCGAAGAAACCGACTCCGCGGATGCCTTGCGCGTCTCCGGCCGCGGTTCTTTGCAACTCGCCGTGCTGATAGAGCAACTCAGGCGCGAGAAATATGAAATCACCGTTGGCCGACCCGAGGTTATTACGCGCAAAGAAAACGGCAAGACCACAGAGCCCATGGAAAACGTGGTGGTGGACGCCCCGGAAGAATTCATCGGCACCATCACACAGGGTTTGGGCGCGCGGAAAGGAAAAATGACAAAAATGATCAACCATGGCAAAGGGCGCGCGCGGCTCGAGTTTTCCATCCCCAGTCGGGGCCTCATCGGCTATCGCAACGAATTCCTCACCCAGACCCGGGGAACGGGCATTCTCACCCACATTTTCGCCGGATGGGGGGAATGGGCGGGCGAGCTTCCGGGCAGATCGACGGGCGCATTGATATCGGACCGCGCTGGCAAAGCCACATCTTACGCGGTGGAAAACATTCAAGAACGCGGGAATCTCTTCGTCGCACCCACAGAAGAAGTATATGCGGGAATGATCATCGGCGAGAACAGCCGCGAACAAGACATGTTCGTGAACATTTCAAAGGAGAAAAAACTCACCAACATCCGGGCCGCCCATGCCGACATATCCGCTCAACTCATACCGCCCAAACGATTCAGCCTGGAAGAAGCGCTCGAATTTTTGCGCGAGGGCGAATGCCTGGAAGTAACCCCCGAAATCTTCCGGTTGCGTAAAACGGAACTAAAAGCCAGAAAACACGCTTGAATATCTAGCCGTCCAGCACTTTATTCCACTCTGCAATCCTATCTTTTTGCGCTTCGAACAACCCGGAGGCGTCACCCTCGATCTCGACTTTCTCAATCCCATCACCCTGCTCAATCGCATCCACCACGTCTTGACCGGAAGTGACGCGCCCGAAAATGGTATGATTGCCATCGAGCCAGGCAGTGGGTACATGGGTGATGAAAAACTGAGAACCATTCGTGCCCGGCCCTGCATTCGCCATCGAGAGAACGCCCGGACCGTCATGGGGAAGGTCGGGGGAGCATTCATCCTCGAATTGATAGCCGGGGCCACCCGTTCCCGCGCCCAAAGGACAGCCGCCCTGAATCATGAAATCAGAGATCACACGGTGAAAAATAAGGCCATCGTAGAAACCCCGCTTGGCGAGGTTCACAAAACTGGCCACCGTCACCGGGGCCTTGTCTTCATGCAAATCAAGCCGAATCTCACCCCGGCTCGTTGTCATTGCAGCGGAAAGCGCCATGAATTGCTCCTTTGATATATTGGTAAACGCAAAGCACATCGTCGCTCATAAGTGAACGAAAAATGAACCTCAAGGTCGACGGCGAAGAGTAACAGAACCATCCTTTCGGGTCTAAAGTCTTACGGGTTTCCTTGCAATTCGAAAATCTCCGCCAAAAGCTCATAGGATTTCACTCTGGCCTCAAAACTGTGCATCACGTTCACGATGATGAGCTCATCGACTTTGTGTTCGGAAGCCAGGGTCTCGAGCCTTTTCTTGACTTGCTCCGGATCTCCCGCGATGGTTCTGCTGTCGATATCCTGTGCGAAGGCGCGCTCCATATCCGTCCACGAGTAGTCGAGCGCCTCCTCAGGCGTGGGTACGCCGCCTCCCTCGCCACGACGGCTTCTGAGCATTACCAGAGACCTGCTGGCCGCGTGGTAGAGCGCTTCTTCTTCGCTCGGCGCGCAAATTACAAAAACCGCAAGACTCCCCATGGGCGCTTTGAATTTGGGCGATGGTCGAAAATCCTTACGGTACATATCCATCACCTGGACGCTGCCATACGTGTTGATGAAATGCGCGAAAGAAAACGCGCAACCAAAATGAGCGGCGAGAATCGCGCTCTGATCCGAGGTTCCCAAGAGCCACATTTCAGGCGCCGTCTCTCCGGCAGGCATCGCGCGTATCCGGGCAAAGGGATGATCCTCCGGCAAAGACCCTTCAATCCAACCCCGAAGGTCAGAAACTTTTTGCGGGAAATCATCATAGCGAAAGCCACTCTGCTCAGGCGCCAAAGCCGCGGATGTGAGCCTATCGGCCCCCGGGGCGCGGCCCAAACCCAAATCGATGCGGCCCGGGTGGAGTGTCTCCAGCACCCTGAACGATTCGGCCACCTTGAGCGCGCTGTAATGGCTGAGCATCACCCCGCCCGAGCCCACACGAATCGTCTTCGTCGTCGAGGCGATCTGGCCGATCAAAATTTCGGGCGACGTGCCCGCGAACGCTCCATGGCTGTGATGTTCCGCCACCCAATAGCGGTGATAGCCCAGGCGCTCGGCGGCCTGCGCCAACTGGACGGTCTCACCGATGGCGTCCGCCGCCGTTCCCCCCGAGCGGATGGGAGATTGGTCCAAAACACTCAAACGAATCATCTATTCAAGAACCAAGCGAAAGGGGAATTTTTCAGGAATTTTACTTTTGAATCGGTTTTACCTGAATATACTCTTCGAGATGAATCACACCTTTCGTTCCGCGAATAATTTGAAGGACCAATTTCTTTTCCAACTCCGTTCTAGCCCGGCCGATGATATAAACCTTGTTTCGCATGGATTGCCAGCGGTAATTCACAGAATTCACGCCCTCCGCCGTCAAGAACTGGCCCTTGAGCTTAGCTTCTATCCATGCATCACTGGCGATTCGGCTGAGCTTGACGATATCGCGTTCCACGGCCGGCTTCGTCTTCCCCGCCACGCGGTTGCGTTCCACCTCGGCCGAAGAACCGAGAACAATATGACTATAAATGGCTTTGATTCTGGGGTCGCCCCGCGCAATACTCAAAACGGCTTCTCGTTTTCTCTCCGTATCCACCACGCCGGTCAGCAACACCCTCCCTTCCCACACGTTCGTGTCTACATCCACCGGCAAACCGCTATCGACATACAAATACTCTCTCAGCAAATTCGCATGTATTTTCGCATCTTCAAGCTGCTGGTCCAGAGAGCGATCCTCCAGGGCGCTCGTTATGCCCTTTTGGGCGACAAAAATCGCGCCTGGCACACATCCATTCACCCACAAAGGCAAAAATGCGATGATGTAAATGAACTTGGTGAATTTACTCACGAGTTCCCCTGGAGGGCGGAGCGTAACGAAAACATTCTTTATTTTGCCTTTAGATTTGCGCGGAGGCAACCATAAACAAAATGAAAACCCCATAGCACTCTCATTTCACTCCCAGCGGGATCCCGCTTTTTCGATTGCAATACCTTTTGAGAAAAAGCATCATGCATCCATTCTTGAAGAAATCGCCACACTATCAAATGTTTGTAAGGACCTTGTTCGCTCAGGAGAAAAAATGCCGATTTCAGATGATTCGCTAAAATCTCGATGTGGCGATGTATTTGGAGACTCCCTCGATTCCGAACGACGCGCCGTCATCATCGCCACAATGGAAAATATGGAGAAAGGACACCCCCTATTGCGGGAACATCTTTCGCCGAAAACAGAACCTGCCGGACATTCCGGATTCTTGCGCTCCCTCGCGAGGGAGAAATAAATTGACAAGCGACACCACGAACCTCACCGCTGCGGAAATCGTCACACAAATCAAAGAAAAGAGAATCAGCGCCATCCAGGTCACCGAGGCGCATCTGAAACGTTCGGAGAAAATCGGCGCGGCTTTGAATTCCTGGATTAAGCTGGATTCAGAGGGCGCACTGAAGGCGGCGCAGGAAGTGGACGCCGCCATCGCCCGAGGCGACGACCCAGGGCCCATGGCCGGTGCGCCGATAGGCCTGAAAGATTTGATCGACATGAAAGGCCTGCCCACCACGGCGGGCAGCATCATCGATAAAGAGAACGTTGCGCAGGCAGATGCCCTGCTGGCCCGGAAGATACGCCAGGCGGGCGGCGTGATACTCGGAAAACTCAACCTGCATGAATACGCCTTCGGCCCCACCGGGCACAATCCCCATTACGGGGACCAAAAAAACCCTTGGGATACCGAGCGGATCACGGGCGGATCAAGCGGCGGCTCGGGCAACAGCGTGGCCACGGGGCAGGTTTCCATGGCCATCGGTTCTGATACGGGCGGGTCTATTCGGATTCCTGCATCCTTGTGCGGCGTCATCGGACACAAACCCACGCATGGACTCGTCACGAAATCAGACTGCGCGCCGTTGTCGTGGTCGCTCGATTCTTTCGGGCCATTGGCAAGATCCGCCCAGGACTGCGCGCTCATGATGTCCGCCATCACGGGACACGACCCGGCCGATGCCTCATCCATCGCCGGAAATACGCCTGACTTCATGGGCGTGCTGAGTAAACCCATCGAAGAATTCCGCATCGGCCACGCGCGGGAATACTATGAACAACGCTCGGAACCTCCCGTGGCGGAAGCGGTGAACAATCTGGCCAAGGCGCTTCAGGAATTGGGCGCCGAGGTTGTCGATATTGAAATACCCGACGTCGAAACCGCGTTTCATGCGTCCGCCGTGCTGATGGTATCCGAAGCAGCGGCCGTACATGAGAAAAACATACGAGAAAAGGCGCAAGACTTTGATCCCGCAGTCCTGGAAAGAATCAGACCCGGCTTTTTCATTCCCGCCACATCATATATCCAGGCGCTTCGATTCAGGGAACAATGGACAAAACGCATATACAAGGATGTATACGGTCGGGTAGACCTCGTTCTCTCCGCCGCCACACCGATTCCCGCCGCTTTGCGTTCTCAGTCTTCCGGGACGGTGCGAGGCAAAGAAGTTGAAATTCGAACGCTCATGATCTCTTTGACGAGGCTTTGGAATTTCCTTGGCGGGCCATCTACGGCTTTTCCCGCAGGCATGAGCGAAGAGGGCCTGCCGCTTGGAGCGCAAATCATGGGCGCGCCTTTTGCTGACCACCATACGCTGGCGCTTGTGCATCAACTGGAAAAAAGAGGTGTCGTGAAGGTGGAAAGGCCGCCTCTGTAGCGCAGAGGCGCCGAGCTACTCCGACCTGGCCCCATCCGGACCCATCGGAAATTTCTCGCAAAGCGTTCTGACGTCTGCTCTCACCGAGGCGATGCGCGCTTCATCCGTAATATCGGCCAGCACGTCGGCTATCCAGCCGCCCACGACTTTCATCTCGGCCTCTTTCATGTGACGCGAGGTCAACGCGGGCGTCCCGATGCGGATTCCGCTCGTGAAAGCCGGCTTTCTGGTGTCGAAAGGAATTGCGTTCTTATTTACCGTGATTCCCGCCTGGCCCAAGGCGGCTTCCGCCTTTTTGCCGCTGAAACCGGCCTCGCGCAAATCCAGGAGAATCAGGTGATTATCCGTGCCGCCCGAGACGAGATGGATACCCCGCTGTAAGAGTGAGTCCGCAAGTGCTTTTGCATTTTTCACAATCTGCTCTGCATAAGTCTTGAACTCCATAGTGCTCGCCTCTTTGAAAGCCACCGCCTTGGCCGCGACGACGTGCATCAAGGGTCCGCCTTGAAGGCCGGGGAAAACGGCTTTGTTCATCTCGGCCGCGTAGTCTTCGTCGCAAAGAATCATGCCGCCGCGAGGACCCCTGAGCGTCTTGTGCGTCGTGGTGGTGACGATCTGCGCATGGCCCGCGGGACTCGGATGTACGCCGCCGGCGATGAGCCCCGCGACATGAGCGATGTCCGCCATGACCACGGCGCCCACCTCATCTGCAATCTCTCTGAAGCGCGCATAATCGATGACTCGCGGATACGCACTCGCCCCCACGACGATAATTTTGGGTCGGTGCTCCTTTGCCTGGCTCTCTACCTCGTCAAAATCGATGACGTGGTTTTCGGGATCCACGCCATAAGCCACCACCTTGAACCAACGGCCCGAGAAAGTGACGGGATGCCCATGGGTGAGGTGGCCCCCATGAGAGAGGTTCATTCCCAAAAGCGTGTCGCCCGGTTCGAGCAAACCGTAATACACCGCAGCGTTCGCCTGGGCGCCGCTGTGCGGCTGCACGGAGGCGTGCGCCATGCCGAAAAGAGACTTCGCCCGCTCAATGGCGAGAGATTCGGCCACATCCACAAACTGGCAACCCCCATAATACCGCCTTCCTGGAAATCCTTCCGCATATTTGTTCGTCATCACGCCGCCCACCGCTTCCATTACCGCCTTGCTCACGTAGTTCTCCGAAGCGATGAGTTCGAGTTCATCGGCCTGGCGTTTTCTTTCATCTTCCATCGCGGCGAAAATATCGGGATCTCTCAGCGCAAGTACCGATGACATCGAGTGGGACCTCCAGACTTTTTTCAGGCGTGGGGTATGGTACGGAACTTCTTGGGCGGGTCGAAGCTAACAAACCGATTCCGGGACGTCAATCCCGAAAGCCGAATGTGCCATCATGACGCAAGGGTTATAATGATATTCCTAATCTTCCCCCTGAAAAGGATTTCATTATGCCGAATGAACCCGATGATTTGCTCGATATTACCTCAGACGGTGTTCCCAAAACATCGCTTCCGCCCGAGCCGGAAGAACTCGGCGCGTTGGATTCGCTGTGCGATGCAATTTTATCGAGCGAGGAAAACCGTGGACCATCCACGGAGAAACTGCAAAGCCTCGTGGCTCGATACCCGGACGCCTTATCCGGCTGGGTGGCCATGGGGCGAATTGCGCTCGCAAACGAGGAGACGATTAGCGCATATGCCTACTTTCGGGTCGCCTACCACAGAGGGCTTGATAAGGCCCGCGCCTCCGGCTGGCGCGGCGATGGGCGCATCCCCTGGGAAATCCCCGCCAATCAGCCGTTTTTGCGCGCCATCCATGGCTTGGCGCAATGCGCCGACGCCATCGGAGAATCAACCGAGGCGAAACGCTGCGATGAATTTTTAGGAATGCTCGACCCGAATCACCCGTTTTAATACGGCGTTTTCTTCACACGATGTGCGGAAACCGAGAAGAATATCTGCCGAAGCGTCTGAACACGACGCCGAAACCAAGGAGCAAAAAACGTCTATCCTCTCAATGAGCTTTCCGCTCACCCACCCATGTATTGCCCCATCAGGAGGACGAGGTCGCCCTCTTTCATCTCGGAATCGAGCGTGTGGTGGATTCCCATGAGGGCGTCGTTTACGGCGATCTCCAAGTGTTCGGCCAATTCGCCGGTGCCGTTGTGCCAAAGCGCTTCATCCAGGGTCCTGTAGCGTCGGCTCATCTTTTTCAGGACGTCCCGGAGCGTGGCGCCCACTGGAACCTGCTCATCGAAAAATTTGCGCTCGTTACCATCTCCGCCCACGAAAGTCGACGCCCAGGAGATGAATTCCAGCCGGACATGAATTTCGCCATTGCTTGTCGTCTCGTTCATGGCGTCGTCCTCTACCGAAGATGAGCTATACGTTCGCACCCCATAGTGCTTCGGCGACATCTTCCAGATCGAGTTCGCGCAAAAGCTCGGGCTTGGGACGGCCCGTCTCCCTGTCGTAGCCGGCCGTCTCGTACCATATATCGAGCATTTTCTCCCATTGATCCATTATCGAGACTCCCGCGATCGGTCCATCCACCGGCGTGGAACCGTATCGCTTGGATGGTTTTTCTACCTCAGGCCCGATGCCGCAGCGCAAATTGAACGCGCGCATCAAGGCGTTGATGCGTCGGCCGGTCTGCATCGCTTCATGCATGTCCACGTCCCATCCGGTGGCTGCCTGAATGGAGCGGCACAAGACATCCATCGGCGCGCGCGTAGTGAACACGCATGCCCCCAAGGAATCCTCATACGCGCGACGCCCTCTGAGACCGCCCACATGCTTGGGCACCTCCACCGCGTCCTGGGGGTGCACACGCGCGGGCAGGCCGTAATCCGTCGGGAACACCGGGGGAGCCGTATCCATCGTTCCGCCCGAACCCGTGCAGGTATCGATCATTTCCTCCCACCGGGAGCGGTGATCGTGCCCCCTGGGGGAATTGCCGACTTCCGTATAGATGGCGCAATCCTGCGCCTCTCCGCCGAGTTTCTCCGCCGCGAGCTTGGTCCCCTCGGCCAAGAGATCGCCCATGCCCTCACGCTTGCAAATCATCTCGAGCAATCTGTTGGCCCCGTCGATATCGCCCCACTCAAGGCGGAAGCCGAGGTCCTGATCCGTGATATAACCCTTTTGCTGACACTCCATCACCCAGCCGCAGAGCCAGCCGAACTCGTTCACGTCCACACAGGCGCGATCAAGTTGGGTGTTCATCCAGGAGACCTGCTGCGGGTCCGTGGCGCCAATCGTCCAGCCTGCTCCCGACCAGCCCTCGTATTCGGGCTCATCCACGACCTGTCCCTTGTAAGGCCCGGAGGAGATGACCTGCATATGGCAATGGTGCATTCCGCACGCGCTGCACTGATGACCCCGGTGGTCGAAACCCTCTCGCAGACCGTTGGCCTCCCATTGCTTCGTTTCGATTTCCTCGGGCCACACGTTCGTCGTGTAGTTTCGAATGGGGAGCGCCCCCATGCCCTGCAAATTCCGGACGCCGCCCAGGGTCCCGTACAGATACAGCCCCTTCGTGGAGGGATCGGTCTGAAGGCTGTGGGCAATATCGTCCGCCGCCGCAAAGAGCGCTCTGGGGTGGGCGGCGGCGACTCCCTTTGTCCCGCGCTCGATAGCCACCGCCTTTACCTTTTTATTGCCCATAACGGCCCCGCAGCCGTTCTTGCTCGCCACGTGGCCGTAGTCACCCTGTATGGCGGCGAAGCGCACGAGGGTCTCACCCGCGGGCCCAATGCTGTACACGCTCAAGTTATGCCCGCTCAGATTCAGGGTCTTCTCGAGCGATTGCTGCGTCTCCCAGGTGTCCTGGCCCAACAATTCGCCGGCATCCTGCAGTTCCACCCCATCATCACGAATGTGGAGATAGACCCAATCGGGCGATTCTCCCTGGAATACAATGGCGTCATAGCCGCAATACTTGAGGTTCGCGCCAAAAAAACCGTTCGCCTGGGTGTTCGTGGCGCCATTGGTCATTGCGCCCCGCGTCACCACGGTAAGACCGCCCGTTCCCCAGACCGGCAGACCCGCCAGAGGACCCGTGGCCAGAACGAGACGGTTTTCCGGATGATCCCAACCTACCTCGGGGGGCACTTCCTCCCACAAAATCTTGGCTCCCAAACCCGCGCCGCCTACCCATTTTCTGCGGTCGGCGACTTCGAATTTCTCTCCCCAGGTCTTCCCGCTCGAGAGATCGACCCGGAGGATTTCTCCTGCATATGCGTAATCAGTCAAGGTATCGACCCCCTTTTTTATGAAGAGACTGCAATTTCACTCGCCGGCGCCGATGGGCGCCCCAAAATAGTTTCCGGCAGCAAGCCGCCCGCGGCGCCCGAGGCCAGAAACGCGCGTTTGACGTCAAACGGGTTTTTGCGCAAATGCTCTTTCCACTCGGAGATGTCTACCCCCGTGTACACGAGACCCTTGAGCATCCCCACGTCGTTCGTCGTCCAGATTTCCCGGGTTTTTCCCAGGATGATCGCGCCTGTCAGCCTCCCGCCGTGGAACAACAGCTTCCTGTAAGCGGGCCGCTCGGCCCGCACAACTTCAAAGACTTCGGCGTCCGCATCATCCCAGGCGCCGAAGCTGGCGATCTCCAAATCGAGGACATCCACGATGTTCATGAGCAAACTGCCCTTGTATGCAACCTCCTGGCCCGCCATGTTGGCCGCCGCCACGCGGCCGTGCTGCATGGCGGTGGGTTCGATGGCGTGTACGACCTTCTCGCCCGTGACGGCGTCGGGACCTTCCGCGATGTCACCCGCCGCGTAGATGTTCTCCACACTCGTGCGGCAATATTCATCCACCAGAATGCCCTGGTTGGTCTCTAGGCCGCTGCCCGCCACCCATTCGATGTTGGGCTTGATGCCCGTGGCCATGATGACCAGGTCGACCTCCAGATCGGGGCCTTCCTTGAACTTGAGGAGTTTGGCGTCTCCCTCGTCCTCAATAGAGGTTACTTGCGTCGAGGTTCTCACTTCCACGCCTCGATCGTTCAGCCAATTTTGAACGATTCCCGCGCCCGTATCGTCTATCATTCGCGGCAGGATGCGCGATTCGAGTTCCACGACGGTGAGCTTCACACCCTGATTCACCAGGGCGTTCAGAATGGTAAAAGCAATGAAACCCGCTCCGATCATCGCCACGCGGGCGCCCTCGCCGACGCCGGACGCCACGGCGCGCGCCTGGGGAAACGTCCAGAAACTGTGCACGTTCTCCCCATCCGCACCCGGCACGGGCGCTTTCACGGGAGAGGAACCCGTGGCGATCAAGAGATTGTCGTATTCAATCTCATCGCCTCCCTCGAGGATGAGCTTGTTGGCGAATGCGTCGATTCTCTCGGCGCGGGCGCCGAGCCTCGCATCCACATTCAACGCGGCGAGCTTCGGAGGGGAGGCGATGTAGACGTGCGACTCCGCGATGTCCCGCGCCAGATAATAGGGCAACACCATCCGCGAATACGGCGTCTCATCCGCGACGAGAATAATCTCGGAATCGCCTTTATCCAATTCCCTGATGGTGGTGATGGCGTTCCAGCCGGCGGTTCCACCCCCCACGATGACATGTCTGGCCATGATCAGAACACCTCCGCAAGCGGTCCGGCAGGCGATTTCGCCCGTTCCGCGGCAAAGGGCCCGACCCAGTCGGTCTTATCGGCCTCTTGAAAAAGAATGGCGCCGGTGGGGCACACAGACACGCACGCGGGATTTCCCCCGCACAAGTCGCACTTGAACGCCTTGTGGGTGTCCATGTCGTAGAACATCGTTCCATAAGGACACGCGATGGTGCAGAGCTTACAGCCCACGCAAATATCATCCGCCACATCCTTCGCCCCGGCCAGCGAGATGCCGATCGCCTCGACCGGACACGCCGTCAGGCACCAAGCCTCATCGCACTGCGGACATGTGTAGGGCGCATAGCTCGTGTGGCCTTCGAACGAGGAGACGCGAATCACCGCTTTCGAGGGCTGAAACGTCCCTGTCTGTTCGTATGAGCACGCGAGTTCGCATCGCATGCAGCCGGTGCACTTCTCGGGAATGATCTTGAGTATTTTCATCGCACCCCCCACGATTTTTTGAAGGGGCTTCCCGCATCACATCTCATAGATATCGATGCGGAAAGCACATTGTTGGAAGAATGAAGACGGCGTCATTCTCGCAGAGTCGGACGACTCGGGTCAAACGAAAATCCCGATGTTCAGGCGCACGCACGGAGCATCAACCACCCGACGTCACCAAAGCGGCCCCCGCTACGACGATGAGCGTGGCCACCACCAAGCGCTTTGTGATGACTTCCAGATCGCGCAGCAACACCACCGACAGCAAAATAACGAAAATCGGGGTCATGCGAACAAGCGGGGAAATCACCGCGAGCTGCCCATCGCGCAGCGAGGTCCAGAACAACACGGCGGATGAGAGCGCCAACAAGCCCGCCGGGACGCACGCCACCGCGATCTGCGCGTTCCAATTAAATTTCTGGGCGCTCGAGGCGAAGCGCGAGGAAATCAACAAACCCACGTTGGCGATCAGCGTGGCCACCAGAATACCCAGCCAGGGAGCATTCATGGCGGCCAGCCCGGCTTTTCGAAGATAGGGCGTGAAGCTGAAAGCCGCCATCGCGATGAAAGCGAACGTATAACGCTTCAGCGAATGTCCTCCCGTTCCCCGCTCACCGGTGAGCCAGATCATCCCGATGACGATGAGTACGATTCCCAACCAGACGCCCGCGCCAGGGCGCTCGCCCAGAATCACCACACCCATCACCGCCGCCCCGATGGGCGTCGCCGCCACGAGCGCGTTCGTCCTGCTCACCCCGATGTCCGCGCTCGAGCGAAGAGCGCTATAACGCGCCACGAGATTCCCCACCGCGCCGGTGAAGAGAAAAAAGACGAGAGCGGCCACCCAATCACCCTCATAGACATCAAATAATGGAGAAAAGAGTGCGGCGAGAACCGCCATCCACCCATTCACCCAAAACGTAATCGTGAGCGCCGAGGCGCGTTCGAGAAATCTGCGGATGAGAATTTGATTGTACGCGAACAGAAAAGCGCCCAACAATGCACGAAATTCCGGCGGCGCGTCCACGATAAAATTCACCATTTCAACGACCCCCTGAAATCCGAAAAGCACTCGCATGGAAAAGACACTAATAAGGCGGCTGAATCGAATCAGCCATCAAAACAAATGAAGTGACCGACTCAGGCGATAGCACCCATCGCCTCGCCGCCTAAAGTAAAATGGCGAACCCTCGCGCAGGGCGTAAGAGGACCTACCTGCCCAGTATGACCAGCACAGCGCCCTCCACGGCGAGCAGCCCCCCGGCGATCACGCGCAAATTGATGCGTTCCAGCCTTTGATAAAAAATCCAGGAAAATATTATCAAGAATAAAATCGAGAGCCTGTTTATCGGAATCACCTCAACGAGCTTTCCATTTTTAATGGCGAGCCAAAAGGCGTATGCCGATATGATGTTGAAAATCCCTCCGATGATGACCGCCCATACGCTCTTTTTGTTCCAGGTTTTGGGGTTGAGCTCATGATTTTCAACAAACGGTATGGAGCCGAGTTGGAGAAGCGCGCCCGCGAACGCCGTGGTGGCGATGCCGAAAGCGGGCGAGGGAATCGTCTGAAACGCGAACTTGCGCAAAGGCGGAGCGAAGGAGAAAAAAAAAGCCGCCAGAAGCGGTATGAGGTAATGCCAAAATGGAGCGCGCTTGCCTCCTGTCCCCCTCTCCTGCACCAGGAGTATCGCGCCCAATACAATGGCGAAAGTACCCAGAGCAATCGGGAAGGTTATCGTCTCGCCAAGCAGAAGCACGGCCAGCAGAGCGCTCCAGATGGGATGGACTTGCAACAAAATCTGAGAACGCGCCATCCCGATGAGCGTGGCGGAGATGAAATTCAGGTTTCTCGATAAAAAATGAGAGCAAAGCCCCGCCAGCACAAACCATAAAATCCCCTCCAAGGGCCATTTTTCGAGACCCGCGCCCAGTATGTAAATGGTCGAGGCGTAGGTTACCAGCATCAAGTTACTCAAGAAGGTAAGCGCCTTGGGCCCCATCCACTGAAGGGCCCCTCGGTAGACCGTCTGAGCCGCAGCCAAAAAGATACCGGATAAAAACGACAAAAAAACCGGAGGGAGTGATTCGAGCAAAGGCCATCCAAGAGATAAAGGGATGTAATAAATCGATAGGTGCGCATTATGGCACGAGAAAGCTCCACCTGAAATCGGCGCCTCCAAGCAAAACTGGATGTCGCATGATATATTTTGAACTCCTGATTCCATTCGAGGATAGTGAAAATGTCACAGAACTCTTCAAGACCCGCCACGGAAATTTTTCCCGAATACGCCCTCTTACCCGGAATGTACGCCCGGGAAGTGGAGGGCCTCACGCAAGAACAACTCGATCTGAAGCAACCCGGCAAAAGCTGGGGTCTGTGGTCAATACGCGAGCAGGTCAGCCATATGGGATACGTGAACTACAGATGGTTCTTGCAGGTTTGGGGGAAATCCTTGTTTAAAGAGGAACTGCCGAGGCCGAGTTCTCTATACGACACGGGTGGTGCGGATCGTCTCCTCGATCCAGAACGATTTCATGAGATCGGGGATTTGCTCACGGCTTATGAGGACGGCTGCCATTTGGCTCTGGATATTCTGAAAAACGAAACCAGAGAATCACTTCGGGAAAAAACCAAAGAAAGGGTCGTTCCTCGAAACTACGAATGGCCCTCGGGCGATAAGTATATCGACTGGCTTCAAAACGTGGTGCTTAAAATCCACCCCGATGGTTTCCAGCAAGACGAGAATAAAAACAACGTTTTTCACTACAACCTGGAATGGACCTTTCGCCATGTGCTCTGGGAGGGGTTTGCCCACCTCAAAACCATCCAGGCGCACAAACGAGCGCAGGGAATCGAGGTCAAGACAGCGCTGGATGACAGCGTGGGCTACCTCGCCGCGCTCACCTGGGAGTGAGCATCCGCTGAACCAGGTTCTCGGGCGCATCATCGACCGAGAATAGATTCAAACTTTTCTGCGAGATGAAACCTTCCTCGTGCGTATGGCGTAATAAGTTCAGCAAAGGATCGTAATAGCCACGAATGTTGAGCAAGCCGATGGGTTTTTCGTGATACCCGAGTTGAAGCCAAGTGAGCATCTCCATGGTCTCCTCCAGCGTGCCGAGTCCTCCCGGCAGCGTAATGAAGCCATCGGCCAATTCCGCCATCAAGGCTTTCCTCTGGTGCATCGTGCGTACGACGCGAAGTTCGGTGAGTCCTTCATGGGCGACTTCCATGTCCATCAATTTATCGGGAATCACTCCGGTAATCTCACCTCCGCTCTCGAGCACGGCGTCGGCCAAAACCCCCATGAGCCCGATAGAACCCGCCCCATACACCACACTGATTCCGCGCGCGCACAAAGTATGTCCCAAGACTCGCGCCGCCTCCCGATACTCAAACCGAACGCCCTTTGACGAACCGGCGAAAACACATATCCGTTTCAAGTAAATTCCCTCCCCGCCGATCGCCGGACGGGCGGCGCGTCGATATAGTGTGAAACTTGTTTTCTTTCCCACCCGCAGGGGTGGTTGGCGTCCGCCATGTTACTACCGATAGAATCGACTTGCCATGAAAATTCTCATCTGGAACATCATGCACGGCGGCGGACGCCGGGTGCCCGCCATCGTGGAGCGCATCCGTAGCGGAAGACCCGACCTCCTCATGCTGACGGAATTTCGGGACACCCCACCCAGCCAAGAGATCGCCGCCCGAATAAAAGAAATGGGACTTTCCCAACAACTAAAGACGACATCCGAAAGCCAACCGGCCAAAAACGCCTTACTCCTCGCATCACGCTGGCCGCTCAAGCGCATTCACTGGAGGAGGCCTCCTGAACCACGAGAGCGCCGTCTGCTCGCCCATGTTCGCGCGCCTACGCCCATCACCATCGCCGCCGTTCATGTGCTCAACCGCGTGAGCGGAAAAAAATATCCCTTCCTGGATGCGCTTTGTGATTTGGCGCGTCGCTGGCGCGGGGGCGGCGCCATGATGGTGGGTGATTACAACACCGGGCGAATCGGCGAGGACGAGAGCGTAAAATGCTTCAACCGGCGCGAAGATGATTTTATGACCACCATGTCGAAAACGGGCTGGGCGGATGCCTACCGCAGCATCCACGGCCAAAAACACGCCTATACCTGGCGTGCGCCCGGCGGGGGAGGGAGTTTCCGTCTGGATCATGCGTTCATCAATCGCCGCGCGCAAGGCAGGCTGCTCGACGCGCGCATCGATTGGCCGCCGGGAGACCCGAGGCCGCCGAGCGATCATGCCGCTTTGTGGATCACATTGAAAGATTGATTCCGGAAGTAGTAGAACAAGGCGGTTTCTTTTGAGCAGACGGAGGAAAAGTCCGTGAGTAGACCCCTTGAGGGCGTCAAGGTCTTGGACCTGACCCGCCTCGTATCGGGTGGCATGTACGGCATGCTGCTGGCCGATGCCGGCGCCGACGTAGTCAAGGTTGAAGTCCCGGGACGCGGAGATACGCTGCGCGCGTGGAACCCGTACTGGTGGAAGGTCTATGGCCGGGGAAAACGATCCATCACGGTGGACCTCGGCAAACCAAGAGGGCAAGACCTCATCCGAAAGTTGGCAGTCCGGGCGGACGTTCTCGCCGAGAATTTCTTTGTGGGCAAGCTCGAAAGCTGGGGCCTGGGCCCGGATGAATTATGGGAGGTGAACCCGAGGCTCATCATCGTCCGGATATCCGGATGGGGACAAGACGGCCCTTATCGAGACAGGCCGGGCTTCGGCACCCTGGTGGAGGCGATGTCGGGCTTCGCCGATATGAACGGATACCCCGATTCCCCTCCCCTGGCCGCGCCCCAGCCCCTGGCCGATATGACGGCGGCGCTCCAGGGCGTCGCCTCCACCATGTTCGCGCTCTATCATCGCGACGCTCTGGGAGGCGACAAGGGACAGGTTATCGACCTGGCGCTCTACGAACCGCTCTTCACGATGCTGGGTCCCCAGGCGGCCCGCTATCTCATCGACGGGCAAAAACGCCCCCGTCTGGGCAACCGCTCCGAAAACTCCGCGCCCAGAAACATCTATCCCACGAGCGACGGGAAGTGGGTGGCGATTTCCGCATCCACCCAGCCGATGTATGAGCGCCTCGCCCGCGCTCTGGGGCGTGAAGACCTCATCACCGACGAGCGATTCATGAACAACGAGGCGCGCGTCGTGAACCAGGACGAACTCGATAACATCGTGGCCGATGCGATAGGAAAGCGTAGCAGTGACGAAAACATGGAACGATTCAACGCGGGCGGCGTCACGGCGAGCCCCGTCTATGACATCGAAGACATTCTGGCAGATCCCCACTTTCAGGCGAGAAACCTGGTGCGTCATGTGCCGGACGCGGATTTCGGCTCCGTGCCCATGCAGGGCGCCTTTCCAAGAATGTCGGAAACGCCCCTCGACATCGCCTGGACGGGGCCGGCCCTGGGAGAGCATACCGAAAAAATACTCACCGAGTGGCTGGGTATGGCGCCCTCGGAAATCGAGCGTCTTCATAACGAGGACGTGGTGTAAAATTATCCCCTGGAAAACAGAACGACAGACCCGATGGCGAAGATGACCCCCACCCCTTTTCTCGGCGTTAATTTCTCCTTGAGGAAGATGATGGCGAGCACCCCGGTCAACACGAAACTCAACTGGGCGATGGGCGCCACGACGACCGCCTCGCCATAGGTGAACCCCACGGCGATGGCCACATAACTCGAAGAGGTGAGAACGCCGCACACGAAGGGCACCCACAGCGGCACGCCGCGCCTGGGCAGTGGATCTTTTTGCAGGAGCGCGAAGGGCACGGCCATGCAAAAGACGCCCACGCTTTGGGCGGCCGTCATCATGGCGGGTTTGGCGCCCATTCCGAGTCCCAGCTTATAGAGAAGCCCGATGACGCCGAACATGCACATGGCGCCAATGGCCAGGACGACGGAGCGCTTGTCCCCGACGGAGGCCACCACGCCGCTGCCGCCCAAAATCACGGCGAGAGCCGCCAAGACCAGGGCGAGGCCCTTGATGAGGTTGACGCTCTCGCCCAGAAAAAAAATCGTCAGGGCGGCCGTTATCGCGAAATTCAGGCGGACGATCGGCACGAGCGCCACCGCCTCGCCACGCCGAAGGGCGAGCAAGACGAATAAAAACGCGGTGAACGCCAAAATACCGTTGATGAATCCAAAGGCGAGGCCCGGATTCCAGAGCAACTCCTCGCGATAATAGGCCAGGCCGAACGCGTTGGGCAGGTACGCCATGTTTTGCAGGAACATGAAGGGGCCGCTGCGCATCTCCCACTGCTGGCCCCATTTATAGAGAAAGTCATTGACGCCGAGAAAAAACAGCGACATGAGCGCGAAGACGACTTCGGGCGGCATACGCGACTCCCCGGCGCGGACATCCCTGCTCGCCACGCGCACTTCTTGACTGATGGGGGGATTAAAGCGCCCTCGATTCTGAGAAACTCCAAAGGGCAGGCTTCAAAAACGAAAAAATGATACGGCTCCCACCCCGGGGTGTCAACGGGATGAATAGCGGCGGGATGCCCCCATTTTCCGTGATCCGACCGACTCGGCGTAACCCCCGGGGCGTAAAACATGCTATCTTGGAGCCGAGATTCCCATGAGGCCGTTGCAATCCGAAAACCTAAGTGTTTTTCTTTCATCTTTCACCTGAGGAGCCGGGGGGTTGGGTCGTGAATATCCGCTTCGCCCGATTGTCGGCGTAGGGGCGATCATCCTCGATAAGGAAAACGTCCTCATCGTCCGCCGGGGACAACCTCCCAAAATGGGCGTCTGGAGCATTCCGGGCGGCGGCGTCCACCTGGGAGAAGACCTCGAAGAAGCCTGTATGCGAGAGGTCAAAGAAGAGACCGGGCTGGATGTGGAGATCCTCTCCGAGGGCCGGGTTCTGAACCGCGTCACCCGGGACGAATGGGGGCGCGTGCAATTTCATTACGTGCTCATTGACTTTGTGTGCCGAGCCATCGGTGGCGTACTTCAGGCGGCGAGCGACATCTCGGAAGCCAAGTGGGTTCCGATGAGCGAGGTATCCTCCTTAAGTCCGATGACGAGTGGAACGGCGGAATTCATACAGGAATCGGTCGCCGCACTCAACCAGTCATCTCACCGGAAATATCGGGAAATCACATGAAAGACGGCAGTGAAAAACAACCTTCGAATGAACAACTCGCCGCTTTGTTTTTGCGTCTCGCCGCACGCGAACTCCAAACTCCCGCCTCTCACCTCAAAAGTAAGTTCCTCTCCCTGGCCGAGGAATCAGACCCCTGGAAGGCGCGTGAGGAGATTCAGGATTTATCCGAGAGCATCCATCGCTTGAGCCGCCTCATCGACACACTCTCCGACGCCGCCGACATCGAAGCGCAGCACGTAAGCCTGGAGAACGCCGAAATAAATCT
Organism: bacterium; assembly: GCA_965218885.1. GTDB lineage: Bacteria > UBA8248 > UBA8248 > UBA8248 > UBA8248 > Bin107. Next base: position 1,970,020 of record OZ244713.1, read on the forward strand.
CGCGCATCTTTTCAGCGAGCGCATCGGCAAGCGGCTGTGGAATTTTCCGTCGTTTCGGTTTTTGCCCGAGATGCCGTCCCGGCTCGACATTTACGGAGACAGAACGAGACTCACCTTTCTCATCGACGACTTACTGGATGCAGCCATTCACATCGCGCCTGAGGGCGGCATCATCCACGCGCTTCTCGCGAAAGAAAATGATCGGATCGTTTTGTCGACCACCAACCGCGACGCTCAAATTACTTCTTTTTATTTCGATTCGTTCATCGACTGGATGGCGAAAGACCTGGAGAATCCGGGTGCGCTTCGGGGGATCGGAATTGGCCTTTACCGAAGCTATCGAACCGCCCTTCTCCTGAACGGGCGGTTGGAACTCACAGCGACTCCCGAGGTCGGCGCATCCTTCATCGTCGAGTTTCCCTTTCATCAACCACAACGTTCCGATCTTCCATAGGAATCCATCTACATGACCGAGGAGAAGCGAATTTCCGAAGAAGCGCTCGTTCGTTTCGCCACGAAAATCATCATGGCCCTCGGAGCCAGCGAGGAGCGCGCCAAAGTGACGGCGGAAATCCTCGCGGCGGCGGATATGCGCGGAATATCGAGCCACGGCGTGGCGGGCGGGACGGGTTTGCGCGAACTCGTCGAACGCATCCGAAAAGACGCCATCGACCCGAAAGCCACGCCGAGCGTCAAGCGAAATGAAAACTGGGCCGTCGCCAGCATGGATGCGCAAGCCGGCATCGGCCCGGCGGCGGCGATGGATGCGACCCGCCTCGCGGGCGATTTGGCGGAAAAATACGGCATCGGAAAAGTCTATGTGCACAACGCGAATCACTTCGGGGCGGCATGCGTGTATGTAGAGGCGCTCATCGAGCGGGACCTGGCCGGCCGCGCCGCGTGCACATCCGGCGCCTGGATGAAGCCTTTCGGGGGAAACAGGATTCGGCTGGGCACGAACCCTATCGCCTGGGGAGTGCCTGCGGGAGATCAGGCCATCGTCATCGACGTGGCCACGACGCAGCGCGCCGTGAGCCCCGCCATTCGCGCCAGCCGCGCGGGAGAGGCGATTCCGCCCGATTATTTTCTTTATGAAAACGGAGAGGTCATGTCCGGTCACGTGGCGTATGACGAACTGATCAAAGGCTCCGTCCTGCCCCTGGGAGGAACGCAGTTCGGCTACAAGGGCTCCGGCCTCGCCGTGCTCGTGGATTTGGACGGCGTCATCGGCGGCGGCGCGACGCAAAGCATTCCGACGCTGCGCGTTCAACCCGACGCCCGCATCACCCAGACGATAGAAGCCTGGAGGCTGGACGCGCTCTATCCCGCAGAGGATGCAAAGAAGCTGTTGGCCGAGGCGGTGAGAGACATCAAAAGCTGCGGGGGGCCGGAGATGCTGCTTCCGGGAGAACGCGAGGCGCTGAAAAAAGCGGACGCGGAGAAAAACGGCATCCCCTATGAAGCCAGCCAGTGGGACACACTCAAATTGATAGGAGGTTGGCTGGGCGTCGAGCCGCCCGAAGCCATGCAGGAGAATTGATCCGCTAAACAAGCTGCTTTAAGGGCATCAGCCCGAGAGAGAGCGCCGGAGCCGCAAATTATCTTTTAGGCGTTTCGCTCCAGGCGAACGGTTTCTATCTGCCGCTCGTTCGCCGATTCCACGGTGAGCGTCCAGCCCTCCAGGGATATGTACTCGCCTTCATTTGGGATATGCTCGAACCGCTCCAGGAGATAGCCCGCCAAGGTCTCGTAATCCCCCTCGGGTATAGGAAGCGAAAGCGCCTCGCGCACGTCCTCGACCTCCATGCGGGCATCAACGAGGTACTGCTCCTCGCCCATCTTGTGGAACATGCGGACTTCGTCGACGTCATACTCGTCAGCGATGTCGCCCACGATCTCCTCCACCAGATCCTCCATGGTCACGATGCCGGTGCAAGCCCCGTATTCATCCACCACCACGGCCATCTTCTCTTTTCGACTCATCAACTCATCGAGAAGACTATCGGCGGGCTTCGTTTCCGGCACGAAATAAGCGCTTCGGATGAGGCCTTCTTTTTCCCTGAGACGTCCTGCGGCGTCCGCCCCCAGTCCGAGAATATCCCTCGCATGAACGACGCCCACGATGTGGTGCAGGTTTTCCCTGTAGATCAGAATCCTCGAGTGGCCATCGTCCTCGATTTTTTCGATCACCTCCCCCACCATGCTCTCCTCGTCCACCGCCGAGAGATCCACGATGGGCACCAGCACGTTTTCCATGTCCAACTCGCCGAACGTGAAGATGCGGCCTATCATCTGTCGCTCGAGAACCTGCACGTCTCCATCGCTTTGCTCTTCCATGAGCGATTCGAGTTCCTGCCGCGTGACGAAAGGCGTGCTCTCTCCATTGCGCGTTCCCAGCCGCAAAGCGGCGCCGATGAGCGTGCTGATCACCCACACCAACGGATATACCAGCAGCCTGGCGCCCCACACGACGCGCGCCAACAAAGGGGCGAGCGCATCGGCGCGAGCCTGGCAATACCCCTTGGGAACCACCTCGCCGAACACCACGAGCACCGGAATCACCAGGGCGACCGAGAGCGCCTCCCCATATGCGGGACCGACGAAATCAATGGCCGCGATGGTGGCCAGAGAAACGTTCGTCACGAAACTCGCGTTATGACAGGTGAGAATCGTGCCCATGAGCCATTCGGGTTTTTCCAGTAACGTGAGGGCGATAGACGCGCCTTTGTTCCCTTCTTCCGCCTTGGCCCGCAGGCGGGCGCGATCCGCGGAAACAATGGCAATCTCCGCTCCCGAGAACAACGCTTCCGCCAGGAGCAGGATGAGGCCGATGACGATGACGGAGAAAATATCCAATTCAGGCATCCTCCCGTCTTCGCGCGCGCACTAGCAGAACGCGAGAACCGCTGGTCTCGATCACCGTGAATTCCACGCTCCCCAAGCGAACCCGCTCGTTGAGCGAGGGCACATGGCCCAGCAACGTAAAGACGGCACCGCCCAGCGTGTTCGCCTCCTCGTAGGCAGGGAGTTCCCAGCCGCTCACCACCGAGAATTCAGCCAGAGGAACGCGGCCCTGGCACAGGTATGAGCCCTCACCTTCCTGGGCAATCCAGGTTTCCTCGGCCTCTTCGTGTTCATCCTTGATTTCGCCGAAAATCTCCTCGAGCAGATCCGTCATCGTCACCAAGCCGAGAGTGCCGCCGAATTCATCCTGAACGATGGCGACGTGGGTACGTTCATTCCGAAACCGCCGGAACAAGCGGTCGAGCTTCATGCCGCCCGGAACCACGAGGGGTGGGCGCAACATCTGTTTCGTCAGGCGCTCTTCGGGACCGAAGTTCTTTCGCCCCGCCTGGCGCAGAAAATCCTTGACATACAAAACGCCTACTATCTGATCCCGGTCTTGCCGAAAAATCGGAATGCGCGAATGCGTGGCCGTGCGGACGCGATCGATCACTTCGGCGATGGGCAGGCTAATCTCCCAACACTCCAGATCCGTACGGGGCACGGCCACATCGGCTACGGTTCTGTCGTGAAAACCGAACACGTTGTGAATGAGTTCACGCTCGCCCTCTTCGAGTTCGCCTTCGGCATGGCCCGCGTCCACGAGATGCAGGAATTCGTCTTCCATCAGGATGCTCTGCGAATCGCGCGGGGGCGCTCCCATGCAGGAGAGCACGCCGTTCGCCACCTGTAAAAAGACCCACCGCAAAGGAGAGATGATGCGCGCGAAGACGGCTATGGGATACGCCAGGAATCGCGAGAACCGCTCCGGATACCGGGCCGCCAGGGATTTGGGCGTGATCTCGCCGAATACCATGAGGAGCGGCGTCATGAACACGGGCGCGAGCCACCTCTTCTCGGGTTCCAGATAAGCCACCACGACGCCCGTAAACAACGCGGAGGAAGCGATATTCACGATTTCGTTGCCCATCAATATCGAGGTGATCAGCCGCCTGGGCCTGTCCAGAAGGTTTGATATCCGCTCGCCCATGCCTCCCGCTCGGCGCATGGCGCGCACTCTGGGACGCGGAAGGGAGAAAAGCGCCGTCTCGCTGGCCGAGAAACCGGCGGAGCAAAGCATGAGGAAGACGAAGGCGGCGAGCCGGAAGAGCAGGTCGGCATCCATCAGTCAATGCCTCCCGGCTGATTGTGATGAAGATGTATCCGCCCCGGAGGTTCGGGGTCAGGCGCAGGTTCTTCCGCTACCATGAGGCCGTCAATCTCCTTAAATAATTCCGAAATGCGGGGCCGATATCCTCGCGATCCAGAGCGAACTCGACCGTCGCCTCCAAAAAACCCAGCTTATCGCCCGCGTCATAGCGCTTTCCCTCATACTCATAGGCGTAAAGCCGGGTGTGCTCCAGCAGTCCCCGCAACCCGTCGGTGAGTTGAATCTCTCCTTTCGCATCCGGTCTCAGGCGCTCAAGGACCGTGAAAATCTCGGGCGGCAAAACGTAGCGCCCGATGATGGCGACATCGGAGGGCGCATCTTCCGGTTCGGGTTTTTCCACCATCCCCTTGAGCGGGGTGACGCCCGGGGCGGGCGACGGTTCGCCGGAAGGATCGATAATACCGTATTTGGAGAGGGCGTGTTTTTCGACCCGCAGTCCTGCGACCACGCCGCCGCCATACGCATTGAACACGCGCACCAACTGGCCGATGGCGGGCTCTTCGCTCCTGATGACGTCATCGGACAATATGACGGCAAAAGGCTCTTCTCCCACGGCCGGCTTCGCGCACAAGACCGCATGGCCCAAACCCAAAGGACGCTTTTGGCGGATAGACGTAATTTGCGCTTTACGGGAGATTTCCTCCACCACGGCCAATAGTCTCTCCTCACCCCTCTCACGCAAATGAGATTCCACCTCGAAGGCGACATCAAAGTGGTCCACCATCGAAACCTTCCCGCGTCCGGTGATGAATACAATCTCCTCGATGCCGGCGTCCAACGCCTCCTGCACGCCGATCTGGATTTGCGGAATGTCCACGATGGGAAGCATCTCTTTCGGGATCACCTTGGTGGCGGGCAAAAACCGCGTGCCGAGCCCCGCCACAGGAAAAACGGCCTTGCGAACCCGGCTCATGAGAAGGTTCCCATGAGAAAAAAGATGTGTCGGTGCGCGTGAATACGTGACATTTGTCTTCGATCATAGAAAAAGGAACAACCCGAGGTCAAGACCCCTTTTCCCGGGCGAGCATCTGCTCGAACGCATTTTCATCGAGAATCGCGACGCCTAGGGATTCCGCATTTTTCACCTTCGAACCCGGTCGCTCGCCCGCGACGAGAAAACTCGTGTTCTTGCTCACAGAGGAGCTCACCCGTCCTCCGAGCGCCTCAATGGCCGCTTTCGCCTCGCTTCGCGACCTTTCCGAGAGCGTACCGGTGAGTACGAACGAAAACCCCGAGAACGCCGCCCCATGGGGGTCGCCATCCGCCATTTTCAGGGGCGATTCCGGTTCCACGCCCTTTGAGAGGAGATTATCCACCACCTGTTTGGATTTGGGGTCGGAGAAAAACCGTACGATTCTCTCCGCTACCTGAGGGCCTACTTCATGAACCGAGACGAGTGTTTCCGCATCCGCACGGGCCAACGCTTCCATGCCAAGAAACCTCTCGGCCAACACTTCCGCGATGTGTTCCCCCACGTGGCGGATGCCCAGCGAATAGATGAAACGGGACAACGTCGGTTTTTTCGCCCTCTCGAGCGCCTCGATCAAATTCTCCGCCGATTTCTCTCCCATGCGCTCCAGGGATGAGAGTTGTTCTTTCGACAGGGCGAAAAAATCCGCCGGTTCGCTCACCAGGTCCGAATCCACCAACTGGTTCACGAGTTTCTCCCCCAGCCCGTCGATATCCATCGCGCGCCTGGAAGCGAAATGCCTCAGACTCTCGCGCACCACGGCAGGACAAGTCGGGTTGGGGCAGCGAACCACCGCCTCTCCTTCCGGGCGTTCGGCGGGCGTCGCGCAAATGGGGCATTTCGCGGGCATCGGGACGGCCTCGGCATCGGGAGGTCGTTTTTCCCCGATGACCGCCACCACTTCGGGGATGACGTCGCCCGCGCGCTGAATGAGCACATGATCTCCCCTTCGAACGTCTTTTCGCCTCATCTCGTCTTCGTTGTGCAGGGTGGCGCGCGTGACTTCCACACCGCCCACGCGCACCGGTTTCATGAGCGCCACGGGCGTAATGGCGCCCGTACGCCCCACCTGAAAGATGATGTCCTCCACCTGGGTGGTTTCCTGCTTCGGTGGGAATTTATAGGCAATCGCCCAGCGGGGCGCGCGCGAGGTGGAACCCAGCTCGTTTTGCAACTCCATGGAATCCACCTTGAGCACCACACCGTCCTGCTCATAGGGCGCATCCTCGCGCCCCCTCAGCAATTCCTCATAAAACCCCACCGCCTCGCGCAAGTTCGCGCACTTTCGCCACACCGGACTCACGGGCAGTCCCCATTTCGGCAAAGATTCCAGCAGATGCGATTGGCTGTGAAACGAAAAACCCTCCACTCGTCCGACGGCGTAGAACGCCACATCCAGGGGGCGCGTGGCGGTGATTCTCGAGTCGAGCTGACGCAGCGAACCCGCCGCCGCATTGCGCGGATTGGCGAAGGGAGGCTCCTCCTTTTCGAGACGCTCCCGGTTCAGTCTTTCGAATCCCTGGAGATTCATGAACACCTCTCCGCGCACCGCAAGGAACGCCGGAGGCTCGGGGCCTTCCTCAGAAACGTGTAGGCGAAGCGGGATGCCCCGCACCGTTTTGAGATTTTGGGTGATGTCTTCCCCGCTGATTCCGTTTCCCCTTGTTCCGCCTGAGTGGAAGGAGCCGTCCCGGTAAATCACCTCCACCGCCAGGCCGTCCAGTTTCGGTTCGCAAGTAACGTCGAACGCCTCGACATTCCTGTCATAGGTTTGCAGGAGAAATCGCTTCGCGCGCTCTTCGAAAGCGAACACCTCGTCTTCCGTGATGGCGTTCTCTAGGCTTCGCATCTGCGGATCGTGATGAAACGCGTCGAACGAAACGAGCGGGGGGGCGCCGACGCGCACCGCGGGAGAATCCAGGGATGCGAGGGCGGGATATTTCTCTTCCAGTTCTCGCAATTCACGCATCATCCGGTCATATTCCGCATCGGAAATCACCGGGGCATCGTGAACATGATAACGAATGTTATGCTCGTGAAGCCGGCGCGCCAAGTCCTTCGCGCGCTCTTCATCTACGGGAGGAACGTTCGGCTCGTTCATTTTATGGACACACAAAAACCTCGGCGGCGCCTAGAGCGATTCGAGGCGCTTTCGGGCGGTGGCCGCCGCACTCGAATCCGGATATTTGCCAATCACGCGGCCAAGCAACTCCCGGGCGCTTGCGCGATCGCCCAAGTTGAAAAACGAGAGCGCCTCCAGAAGAAGGGCCTCCGGCGCCTTGTCCCCGTTGGCGTAGTCTACCTGCACCTTGTTAAATGCCAGGATGGCGCGCTCGAAATTCTTCTCCTGAAAATAGGACTGTCCTATCCAGTACTGCGCATCATCCGCCAACTCATGCGTGGGATATTTGGAGATGAACACGTTCAGCAGATCGCGCGCCTTTGCGAAACTTCTCTCACCGCGCAAGACGCGAATGGCCTGGGTATAGTCCTCTTCGGGATCGGGAGGCCTCGGCGCAGGCTTTTGGGGTCGACTCGCCGGCTCTTTGGGAATGACGGCGACGCGCGCGTCTGCGGCGGGCTGGCCCACGGCCTGAGCATCCTGGCTCTGCGGCAAGCCTGCGGATGTGATTCGCGTGTCGGCGGGAGGAGCGCCTACAGGCGACAACCGGGACGGCGCACCCACCAGCGTGACGACAACCTCCTCTTTTTTTTGCGCAGCTACCAAAGGAGCCTTCGAGCGCAACTGGCTCACTTCATTTTCGAGTTTTTCGATCCGCTCTTGAAGTTTCGCGATGGCCTCCCCGGCTTTCTCCAGAGAGTTCTCGGAATCTTTCCGCGCGCGTTCGACCTCATCCGTGATTCCCTGAATCGCTTCGCGCGCCTCCTCGATACGCTGCTCCTGGTTCCGCATTCCGCGCCTGAAACCTTGCAAATTCTTTTCGATCGCCGAAACATCGACCGATGGATTCCGCGCGGCGACCTGAGCCGGCGGCGCGGGGCGAGATGCTGAACTCGTTCCAGGGACGATTCCCGGGCCGCTCCCCGGGGAATTCGCCTCGGGACAACCGAGCAAAACAAGAGACAGCGCAATCAACGAGAATGCTTGAAGACTGGATGCCTTGAAAGTTTTCATAAAGAAAAACTCCCCGGCGGCCTGTGCCGACGGGGAGTCCTTTTCTTTTGCGCAGGACTGTCGGGCGACTAGTTCATGCCCGCCGGAATACCGCCGATGACGTTGAACTTCGCTCGCCGATTCTTGGCCCATCCCGCTTCGTTGGAACGCGAGTCGGCCGGACGCTCCTCGCCATAGCTCACCGTATCGACCCGGGAAGGATTGACGCCGAGCGATACGAGATAATCCCTGGAACTTTGTGAACGCCTATGCCCGAGCGCGATGTTGTATTCCACCGTGCCGCGCTCGTCGCAATGCCCCTCGACCTGTACCCGAATACTCGGGAACCCTTGCAGGAAGCGGGCCTTGGCGTCCAGGATCGCGCGCATGTCGGGGCGGATATCCGATTTGTCAAAATCGAAGTACACCAAGTCGTTTTCAAACTCGGCCAACGAGCGCTTGAAGGCGGCGCGCTTTTGACGGCGATCCGCCTCCGTCATGCTCATTTCCTTTTTCATCTCGGGTTTAGGAGGTTGCTTTTTTCTCACCATGGGAGCCGGCGGTTTGGGCGGCGGTAGTTCTTCGGTTTCCACCGTCTGTTTTATACAACCCACGGCGAATACGAGCATCGCAGCCATCAACAAGGATTGAGAAGATTTAACAAGGCCCGATAACAACATGCAGACATCCCCCTCGGAGTCTCTAGTTCATATATGTTCAGAGTGAGAAGCGTGATACATCACGGAGCGGAAACTCTTCCCCTCTTCATCCATCCACAGACATACGCAAGAAAGTATAAAGGGCGAATGCGCGATGAGCAAGCCCATTTCTCATTTTTTCGAGAGATATCTCCCGATTTTTAAAATTTTACCTCGACATGGGCGACCAGGCGGGTTCCTGGCCGAGTTGAAGCCGCTTGAGTTGCGTGCCGGCGGAAGTCATCACATATACATATTTTCTGCCGCTCCGATCGGAGGAGAAGGCGATGTGCCGGCCATCGGGAGACCAGGTGGGGGATTCATTGCGGCCCTGGCTGCCCGTGAGGCGGCGCAAGTCGGCGCCATCAACGTTCATCGTGGCGATGTCTATTTCCTTTCCCCGCTTGATGCGACTCGTCATGGCGATTCTGTCCCCCCGGGGGCTCCATTCGGGTTCGGTATTGTATTTTCCCTTGAACGTGATGCGCCTCGGGCTGGAGCCGTCCACGTTCATGACGTAAATATGGGGATTTCCAGAACGACTCGACGTAAAGGCGATTTTTTTACCATCCGGCGAGAACGTGGGAGATACGTCGATGCCGAAGCTCCGGGTGAGCCTTCTTTTCACGCGGGTGCGCAAATCGTAGCGGAAAATCTCATAGTTTCGCCTCACAAGCTCGGCAAACGCGAAGTAGCGCGAATTCGAAGAAAAAGCGCCTCCGATGGCTTGCGCGCGAGAAGAACTCACCTTGAACTCGCGCGCCCCGTTCGTGGGCAGCAGAAACACGCCGGGCGGACTGGATTTGAACGAAGAATACGCCATCCATCTTCCGTCGGGAGACCACGCGGGTGCGTTGTTGCCCATTCCGTTACGCGTCACCCGCCTGAGTTCGGAGCCGTCCCAGTCCATGATGTAGATCTCTCCGCGTTCCTTGAGCGAACGCCTCGAGACGAATGCTATCTGGGTGTCGAACACTCCCTTCTCGCCCGTGTAACGCTCGAGCACCGCGTTGGCGAATCGGTGGGCCAGCAAACGCCAGCCGCTCCTGGGGTAGCGATACCGCTTGCCCAACTCCTGGGCGAAGCTTTTCGTATCGTAGAGGTAGACTTCCGCGGTGATGGTATTTCCCGAAATGGTGTAACCGCCCTTGATGAGGGCCTCCACCTTGACCACCTTGCTCCAGTCGGAGAAGCGCTGCTCGTCCTTGCGAATCCCCGCGCGCAGGGGATTCTCCAGATAGCCCTTGCGATTGGGGATGAAGAACAAGCCGCTGCGCTTAAGGTCCGATTCGATGACTTGCGCCATCTTGAGGCCCAGTGGGTCGCGCCGGTCGTCGAGGGGGCGAAACTCGGGAATCGCCAGTCGTATCTTTCTGGCCGTGGGGGAATAGATATCGATGAACACGCGAGCGGCGTCCACCCCTTGAGGCCATGAAAAAATCATGATGATGAGAAAAATCGCCCGACGAAGCATCCGGCCCTCCCGCATGTGTGGTCTGGTTTGAATTTTTTCTCGCATCAACGGCAAAAATCCCTGCCGCAGAATCGAAAACCGAGGAAAAGCCAGTTTTCCTTTATCGTATCAGGCGGCTTGGGCAGGGAGGGTTTGGCGGCCCGCTCCACGGCGCGCAGCGCCGCCTTATCGTAAATATTGTTCCCGCTGTAGCGCACGATTCGCAGATTGCGATAATTTCCTTCCCTATCCACATCTATCGTGACGTCGGTCTTGAGTCGGCTCAGATCAGCGATGCCTGGGGGCACCGTCCATAAACCCCGAATTCGCTCCGCCAGAAGTCCATAATATCTCTCCTTGTCCGTTCGCGCGACGCCGCCGCTGCCGCCCGCGCGGCTGCCGCCGCCCTGGCCGTCGCCTCCCCCCTCGCCGGCGTATCCCTTCGAAGGCGCCCGGCGCTTGGGCGCGAGGTCCGCCTTGGCGAGGCGATCGTCACTCACCCAATCATCGCGGGGGCGTTTGTTCTTTTCAGGCGGCTTGTTCTTCTCAACCTTCTTGAAATGCTCGCGCCAACGCCTGGCGCGCTCTCTACGCTCGCGTATTCGTCTGAGGCGCGCTTCGCGCACAGGATCGCGCTTTTTCTTTTTCGACACCACCTTTTGGGGATTCTTTTTCGGGATGCGTCGAACTTCTTTACGGGGGGTTTTCTTCTTGACGACCTTTTTTTTCTTCTTCTTGGCGGGCGTGAGTTTTTTCTCGGGCGCCGCTATCTTCCTCGCGCCCTCGTCCGGCCCTTTTCGAGGAGTAGGCGCTTCCACGTTCTGGGGCCGATCTCCGGATTTTCCCCGCGCAGAACCTCCCGGAATTTCATCCGCTCCCACCAGGCTGACGGCCGTTCCGCTTCCGAAAAACCGGTATTTCGGCTGAGAGGGCGCCAGGCTCACCCAGACGAAGAGAGCGGCGTGCAAAACAACGGAAGCCGCCAGCGCCCGGAGAAACCGGCGATCGCGGAGCAACCCGCCCTTCTTGCCATTCGCCACCCGAAGGCTCCCGCCCGAGCGGGGTGAATGCGCGTCGGAAGGATTGGAATTTTGCGAGAACTCCGGTTCTTTATTCATGGGGCCACCGACTTTTCAGCGTCTGCGCCGCCCGCCCCGATTGGATTCCAGGGGGTCGGTCACCATGTTGAGGCGGTTGATGCCCGCCGCGCGAATGATGGCCATGACCTTTACCACTTCGCCATAAGGAACCACGCGGTCCGCCCTGAGAAAAATTTCCTTGCGCCTCCTGTCCTTGAAGAGCACCGTGAGCTTCTCCTTCAATTCGGAGGCGATCAGCGGATTATCATTAATATACATGTCGTGTTTTTTGTCCAACGTGATGACGACGGCATCTTCGGCCACGTTCGCCTTCGCCGCCCGCACCTGCGGCAAATCCACGTTTACTGCCTGGTTCTGCGTCTCGAGCAGGGGGGCTGTGACCATAAAAATCACCAACAACACCAGCATCACGTCCACGAGCGGCGTGACGTTGATGTCCGAGATGCTCGAACCACGGTTCAGCTTAACGGCCAAGGGAGGCTCCGTTCGTCATAAACGCATGAAATGGCGGCCGACCAGGTTGAGGAAATCCGCCGTGAAGTTTTCGATTTCATCCGCAATCACTTTCACGCGGCCCTGGTAGTGATTATAGGCGATCACGGCGGGGATGGCAGCCAGCAGCCCGAGCGCCGTGGCGATGAGCGCCTCGCTGATGCCCGGCGCGACGACGGCGAGCCCGGCGGAGCCTCTCACGCCAATCTCGCGAAACGAATTCATGATGCCCCACACCGTGCCGAAGAGCCCGATGAACGGCGAGGCGCTCGCCGTGGTGGCCAGAAAGGTCAGCATCCGCTCCAGCCTGCCCACCTGTTCGTTCGCGGCGCGCCTCAGCGCGCGTTCGACGCTCTCCACCCCCGTCATTTCCGAGGTGAGAACGCTCGAATCCTCATCTCCTTCCCGAGAGCGCGTTTTCAGAAGCTGTTCGGCTTCCTGATAGCCCGCGGCGAACACCTCGCCCACCGGACTGCTCTCGTGCTCGGCGAGTTCCGCGTACAGCCTGTCGAGGCGCTTGGAGCGCCAAAACGCATCGACGAATTTCGCCGAGCGCCGCCGCGCTCCCCGAAGCTCCCAAAACTTCCAGATAATGATGGCCCAGGAAGAGAGCGAGAAAAAAACGAGCACGAGCAAAACGAAAAACACCATGCCGCCCGATTGGGTGGCGAGGGTGATGACGTCCATTTCTTCTTGAAGCGGTGCGAGTGGCGCGGAATCACCCGCCGGTAAGGCGGCCGCGGCCAAGAACGGGAGCAAAGCGATTCTCCTCCTGGGCGGAGCAGGCAGTATCGCCCCTTTTGCCGGTCGCCGTCAAACCAAACGGGCCGATGTAAATCGTTGACATCTCCTCCAAAGCCTGGTGATAATGAGCCTCCCGCCCGCCCCTGGAGGCGTCGCCCGCAGTGGATATATACGAGGCAAAGACCGCCATATCGAAGTTCATCGACGATGAGGCGGACGCGCTGTGGGCGCTCTCTCTCGCGATTCACTCCGACCCGGAGCCCAGCCTCGAAGAACACCGCGCGGCCGATCGCCTGTGCGCCTACCTGGAAAGCAACGAATTCTCCCTCACCCGGGGCGTGGCGAACCTGCCCACCGCGTTCCGCGCGGACAGACCCGCCGTGGATGAGAAAAAACCATCCGTATCGTTTCTCTCGGAATACGACGCGCTGCCCGGCCTCGGACACGCCTGCGCCCACAACATCATCGGGGTCGCCGGCGCGGCCGCCGGCGTTGCGCTCCAAAAAACGCTCGGCCCCGAATACGGAGGCGTCACCGTTTTCGGCACGCCCGGAGAAGAAGGCGGAGGCGGCAAGGTGCTGATGGCGCAAGCCGGCATGTTTCGAGAAGTGGACGCCGCCATGATGATGCACCCATCTGACGAAACCAGGGTGGATGTCGATTTTCTCGCGCTCTCAGAGCTTCGCTTTCACTTCAGTGGACGCGCGGCCCACGCCTCCGCAGCGCCCGAGCAAGGGGTCAACGCGCTCGACGCCCTCATCGCCACGTTCAACGCCGTCTCCCTGCTTCGCCAGCAACTCCCCCGGGCAGATCGCGTACACGGCGTGATCACCGAGGGCGGGGAGGCGCCCAACATCATCCCCGATAAAGCCTCCGCATGGTTTTTCGTGAGGAGTGAAACAACGGAGGGGCTCGACGCGTTGCTCTCGCGGGTCATCGCCTGCGCGGAAGGCGCGGCCCTGGCCACAGGCGCGAAACTCGAGACGGAGAAAAATCCCATCACCTACGCTCCCATGCGGGTCAACCTTCCTCTCGCGTCGTTGTTCCTGAAAAACCTGAACCGGCTCGGCGTTTTTGAGCCCGACTCGCCGCCGCCCCTGCGGATGGGATCCTCCGACGCGGGAAACGTCAGCCAGCAAACGCCCACCATTCATCCGCAAATCCAGATGGTGCCTCAGGGTGTTTCCGCCCACACCCCGGAGTTCGCCGAGGCATCGGCGGGAGCGGAGGGCAGGCGCGTCCTGCTCACCGGCGCCAAGGCGCTGGCAATGACGGGCGCCGATTTTCTTCTGGATGAGAGAGCGCGCCGGGCCGTTCAGGATGAATTTGCGCGTCGGGGAGATGAAAAACACGGAGCGGAAAACTGACATGAAGCCACAATCCTGCATCATCGCTATCCTCGGCATGTTTCTGCTTCCCGCGCTCGCATGGCCCGCGCCGAAAGCACCTCCCGCGCGCGCGTCGAAACCGCCGTTTCCCAGCCAGGCCGCACGTCCCGCCCTGCCCGCAGGGCTCGAAAAACTCCTGGAGAAGGAGCGATACGACGAACTCATCCGGACGCTGCGCCGGGAAAAAACAGCCCTGGGCGGCAGGCGCTCTTTTCTGCTGGGACATGCCCACTTGAAGCTCAAGCAATATCGCCCGGCCATCAAGTCGTTCCAAAAAGCGCTCGAGCAGATTCCCGCGCTCGAGAACTACTCGCTTCTGTTTCTGGCGAAAGCCGCGATCGGAGCCAAGGATAACGACATCGCCCGGCGCGCGCTCGAGAGACTGGTCAAAAAAGGAAAAAAAACTCCCGAGCCTCCCTTCGTCTACGAAGAACTGATACGCATACACCGGGCGGAAAAGCGGCCCCTGCGCGCGGCGGAGGTCGCAAAGCGCTATCTCCTCTTGTTCCCGAAAAGCTTCGAGGCGCCCGACTTTCTGCTCAGGCGCGCCAAGGCGCTCCGCGCCGCGCGGCGAAACCGCCAGGCCGCGTTCGCCTTTCGGGAGTTGTGGCGGCGACACCCCGAGCACCCCGGCGCGCGCCGGGCGCTACGACGCTCGCTGAGAATCGGCGCCGCCCTCTCTCCACCGCTCAAAAAACCGGGACCAAAGACCCACTATGAACGCGCCCGCCTCCTTAGAAAGCGCTATCACTTCAAAAAGGCATTGAGAGGCTTTCGGGATTTGAAGCGCCTGTTTCCCAAAGCTCCCTACCACAAGGGCATCACTTTCAACGAAGCGCTCGCGCTCTTCTCCCTGCGCAAAACGAAAGAGGCGGACCCCGCCCTCAGACACGCCATCAAACACTACGCCCCCGGTGACCCCCGGCGCGCGGAGGCGCGGTATTATCTGGGCAGAAATCACCTGCGAAAGAGAGATCAACCCGCCTTCGAAAAACAAGCGCATCACCTGCTCAAGGAGACGCGAAAAGGAAAATGGGCGGCGAAGACGCGCTTCCTCCTCGCCCGCGTATACGAGGACGACCGCGCTTACAAAAAATCCGCGCGCTATTACAATGAGGTGATCTCCAAGCACACGCGCTCCCCTCTCGCGCCCAAGGCGCTGTTCCAACTCGCATGGCTTCGCTTTCAGTCCAAAGACTTCCGCCGGGCGCACCAGGGATTCTCCAGGATGAAAACCACCTACCCCGATCACTGGCTGGTCTCATCCGCCGTCTACTGGGCCGCCGTCTCGGCGGAAAGAAGGGGTGAGCGAAAGAGCGCCCTCGCCCAGTACCGCGCCTGCGCCCGGGAGCATCGCCGCCGCTATTACGGACAACTCGCCCTGCGCGCGCTCGACCGTCTCGCGCGCGAGGGAGATTCGAACACACCGAAACCGCCCCCCCTGAGTGAAGCCGGCTACCGCGAGTGGCTGCAGCCTCCCGCGAGGAGCGCTCGGGTTCGAGAAGTAGCCGCGCTGCTCTCCTCCATGGGTTTTCATGAACTCGCCGCCAAGGAGTACCGCCGCCTCGGCCCATCGCCATATTCGCGCTACCATGCCGCGCGCGCCTTCACGGCGGCGGGCCAGAGCCACCGCGCCATTTACCTGATCAACGAATCCTTCTGGGATGCGGTGCGCGCGGGCGGAAGCGACCTCCCGAGGGAGTTTTGGGAAATCGTCTATCCTCTCGTCGTCAAACGCAAAGAGCCCGGAGGGGCGAACCCCTATCTGGTGAATGCCGTCATCAGGGCGGAGAGCTCTTTTGACCCGCGCGCATTCTCCCCCGCCGGCGCCCGGGGACTCATGCAGCTCATGCCAGCGACCGGGCGCAGGCTCGCGAGAAAACACAAAGTCCGCATCAAGTCCGTGGACGACCTGTTCGATCCCAAGCTCAACACCCGCCTGGGCGCGAGACACCTGGGCGCGCTCATTCGCGAGTTCAGCGGCGCGCTCGTTCCCGCGATAGCGAGCTACAACGCGGGCCGCAGGCCCGTCAAAAGATGGTGGAGGGCCGGACGCAACAAGCCGGTGGAAATCTTCATCGAGGAAATCCCATACCAGGAAACCAAAAATTACGTCAAAAGAATTTTGGGCTACTACCACGAATATAAAAGAATCTACGGGAAGGCGAACCGCTCGAAACGGGGGAGAATGCCTCCCTCATGAACGACCCCCGCCCTCTTCTGGCCATCGGCCTGATGTCGGGAACCTCCGCCGATGGCGTGGACGCCGCCCTGGTGCGGATTTTCCCGGGCGAGCGCGCCGAAGTCGAAACCCTGGGCTTTCACGCCGCCCCCTACACGAGGAAGTTAAGAGAGCGGATTCTACTCGCCGGGGGCGAGGAGGGCGCCCGGACGGAGGAGATATGCTCTCTGCGCCGGGAGGTGGGCGAAGCATTCGCCACAGCCGCGCTCGAAGTGGCGTCACGCGCCGGCACAGAGCTTGAAAAAATCGATTTTCTGGGCAGCCACGGCCAGACGGTCCGCCATCTCCCGGAGGGCTTGGAGGGTGCGCGCGGGCCGCTGCTCCCCTCCACCTTTCAGATAGGCGATCCCGCCTTCATCGTCGCGCGCACGGGAATCACCTGCGTCTGCGATTTTAGAACGCGGGATGTGGCCGCAGGCGGCGCGGGCGCTCCTCTCACTCCCTGGGCGCACCGGATTCTCTTCAGCCGGGAAAACGCCGCCTCCGCCTTCTTGAACCTGGGCGGCATCTCGAACATCACCTACCTCCCCCCCGCAGGAGAGGAGGGTGTTTTCGGTTTCGATTGCGGACCTGCGAACATGACGCTCGATGTCCTTGCGCAACGGATAACGAACGGGGAAAAAACCCACGACACCGACGGCGACCTCGCGGCGGCGGGCCGCGTATGCGCCGAAACCCTGGCCGAACTCCGCCGACACCCCTACCTGAAAAGAAAACCACCCAAAAGCACGGGCAGAGAGACGTTCGGGGAGGCGTTCGTCGATGAAACCGTGGAACGCATGGCTTCGCGCGGAGACGACCCAAAAGACGCCATCGCCACGCTCACCGCCTTTTCCGCTTCGTGCGTCGCGGATGCGATTCGGGATTTCTTTCCAAAAGACCCGCCACTCGCCGAAGTGGTGGTCGGCGGCGGCGGCGTCCACAACAAAACCCTCATGCGCCGTTTGCGCGACGCCCTGGGCGATCTCCCCCTCGCCGGAAGCGACGCGCGGGGCGTCTCGCCCGACGCGGTCGAGGCCGTCTGCTTCGCCCTGCTGGCGTGGGGCACGCTCACCGGACAGACGAACAACCTGCCGCGCGTCACCGGCGCGAAGGAGGCGGTATGTCTCGGGAACATCACGCCGGGACGGAATTTCGCCTCGTTGATGAGGCGTTTCCACGATTCCGCGTGAGTCGGCCCATACACAAATCCCTCAAAATGCGGCATCATGTTCTCTCGATTCTCAACCGGCAGGAGACAAAACGTGGATGCGGCCATCGAGGCGCAAGCCGTCTCACTCACCAAGGAGTTGATCGGGATTCCCAGCGAGAACCCCACGGGCGATGAGTTCGCCATGGGGGACCGGATGGAGGCGTTTTTCCGGGGCATCGGACTCGAGGTTACGCGCGAGCGCGTCTCCGAGAGACGCGAGAACGTGACGGCGGAGATCACCGGCGCGAGAGGCGGTCCCGCCCTCGTCATCCTCAATCACATGGATACCGTGCCGGTGGGTGAGGGCTGGTCGCGCGATCCGTTTCTCGCCGCCGAGGGAGACGGAAAAATCTGGGGACGGGGAAGCTGCGACATGAAGGGCGGCATCGCCGCCGGCCTCGCGGCGATAGAAAACCTTAAAAAACGAATCGACAGCGGCGCAAAGGCGAGGCGCACGATTCGCTTCTGCATGGTGGTGGATGAAGAAAGCGGCTGTATGACCGGCACCGAGGCGACCATCGCGAGCGGACACATCGGCGCGGACGATATCGTGATTTCCTGCGAGCCGACCGAACTCGCCTTGGTGACGGCGCAAAAAGGCGCCATGTGGTTCGAACTCATCTTCAGGGGAAAGAGCGCCCACGCCGCGACGCCTCACATGGGCGCGGACGCGATTCACGCCGCATCCCACGCCGTGGTGGCTCTCCAGGAAGCGGTGGCGCAACTCCCCTACGAAGACCCCCTGCTGGGACGATGCACCATGATCGCCAGCATCATCGAGGGAGGCCACAAAACCAACGTGGTCTCCGAGAGATGCGCGATGCAGATAGACTCCCGCTTCGTCCCTCCCCTGCGGACGGCCGACATCCAGGGGATCATTCACGAGAAAGCCGCCGAGGCCTGCGCCCGGGTGAGCGGGGTCGAATTCTCCCTGCGCGCCACCATCGCGGACCGCCCGCCCGTGACGGCGGACATCGACAGCGCGGGGGCGAGACTCATTCTGGAGACTTTGGAGGAAATCCTGGGCGCCGAACCCGAGCCTGCGGGCGTGAGCTATTATTCGGACGCAGGCATGGCCGCGGCCCAAACCGGAAGCCGAAACTGCTTTCTCTTAGGTCCGGGAAACATCGAACAAGCCCACACGCCCGATGAATTCATCGAGGTCGATTCGCTGAAAAAAGCAGCCCGCCTCTACGGCAGGCTGCTCGAGAAATTCGCGCTGGGCGAAGACTCGCCGTAAATATCGTCATCACGCATCGCCGCGCTTGTCCAGCGCCCGGAGCATCCCCATGATGCTGTCGAGCGCCTCCGCCGCGCCGAGTTCCTGAAAGATACGGCGCGCCTCGCTCAGGCATTCGCGCGAAGCCTCCCACTCATGACCCTCGAAATGCACCCGGCCCAGACTCCCGAGCACCACCCCCTGCGCGAGAACGCTCCCTTGCTCGCGGCTGATCTCCAGAGCCGCTTCGTACGCTTCGCGCGCTTCGGGCATATCGCCCCGCGCGTAGTGAATGTTCCCCATGCCGCTCAGGTTCGCCGCCTCGCCTTTTCTGTTTTCGAGTCCGCGATTCAGGCGCAAGGCGTTCTCGTAATACCGGAGCGCGCGCGTAAATTGCTCCTGCGCCGCAAAGCTCACCCCCATCTGACCATACACCAGTGCTTCGCCCGCCTTGTCTCCGATTTTCTGGCAGAGATTCAGGGCGTCATCCAGACTCACCTGCGCCGCTTCGTACTCGCCCGTCTCGCTCAGGACGGAGGCCAGCGCGGTGTGCGCCCGCGCTTCGTTGCGCCTGTCTCCCAATCTGTGGAACAGGTGCGCCGCCTCGGAAAGATGCTCCCTGGCTTTTTCCCTATCCCCCAGACGGCGGAACAATCGACCGACCCGCATGCGCAAGGTGGATAGTTGATTGATCTCTCCTTGCGGCCCAACATAAGCCAGCGCCTTCTCGTAGGATTCCGCCGCCTTCTCGTCATCGCCCTTGCTCTGGTAGAAATACCCCAGATTCATGGAGACCACCGCCTGCATCGGAACATCCCGACCCGCTTCGCGCAAAGCCTCGCGAGAATAGGAAATCGCGGGATCCACTTTTTCCCGCCGGTAGGAAGCCACGGCCAGGGCGTTGAGAACGGGCGCGAGCCGACTCGTGCGCCGCAGCGATTCCTTGAGGTGGTCCGTCGCATCTTCGTTGCGCCCCAGGATCATCTCGAGAATAGCCAGACGCAGATATTCTTCGGACGCGGGCGTTTGCCGGGCGCTCTCGCGTTGGCCGAGATCGATGCCGGCGGCGTTCACCACGTCCGGGGTCCAGGCAGGAAGTTTCTGCTCCATGTTTTCCGCCAGGAGCAAATCTCCCGGACAAATATCCGCCACGAGTTCGCGTATCAATTCAGAGGGCGTGTTCGCCGGAGCCTCATGCGAGGCGGCCGGTGGCGGCGCGGCGGCGCGAACGAGTTCCTCCACGTCATCTTCCAGCGGAAAATCAAGCGCCTCGGCGTCTTCTTCCGCCTCGGGTTCCTCGGGCGCAGCGGCGCTAAGCGAAAAAGCGTCATCATCTGCGCGTTCGCGCTGAATGAGCGAGATGAGATCCTCCTCGGCAGCGCTTGCCGGCGCGGCTTTCTCTTCCGGCTCCGGGGGCGAAGACGCCTCTTCGGGTTCAAGGGCTTGCGAATCAGGAGAAACCTCATCAGACTCACCTTCCTCGAGAATCGATTCCTCATCCCGAGATGGCGGGGACTCATCCTCCTGCTCCTCGAACCCGGGTTCCGGGGGTGATTCCGGCGCAGCTTCCAGGACCTCATCATCCACCCGATCCTCACGCGCGGGTTCTGCGGGCGCATCCGCCACGCCTTCGCCCTCACGCGTGAGGAGGAAGACCTCGCTTTCTTCCTCGCCATCGGGCGCATCGTCGCCGGAAGCCGCGTCGTCTCGAACTTCACTGACGGCGGGAATGCGCATTCGCAGGGGGATGTCCGCGTATTCGCTCGTTTCGGCGGCTCCCGGAGCCTCCTCCTCATCGGCGAGAACGCCTCCAGCCGTGACCTGCGTTTCGCTGTCGAGTTCGGCTGCCGCACGGGCGTCTTCCGCCGGGTGATGAGAAGGCTCGTCTTCCGCCGGCGACTCGGGCGGCTCGTCCAGGGCGGCGTCCAGCAAGTCATCCGCCACGCGGCGGTATTCCGCACCCTCGGGCGTGGGCAAATCCTCCCACCAGGGAGCGCCCGACTCCGCGGTGGGCGCTTCATCCACGAGAAGTACAGGCCCTTCGTCATCTTCAGGCGGAGCTTCGTCTTCGGGTGGGAGAGCCTCTTCCTCTGGAAGAACCTCGCGACTTTCCTCCTTGATTACCCGCACGCCTTCTTCCACGTCATCCAGCGATCCCGGGGAATCCCCGACTACCTCCCGGACGATTCCGCTCTGAGAAGATTCATGTTTCTCCTCCTCGACTTCAGGAATGAAATCCTCGATAAAGCGTGATGAAACATCCTCCCAGCCGTCGGGCGTACTACCCCCGGAGCCGCCTTCCAAAAGACCGCCCCAAGCATGCTCCGAACCTCTTGCGCGCCTCGAGGCGCGGCGGCGCATCCATAAAACGACGGGGATGCCCAAAAGGGCGAGCACTCCCACCGCGCCGAACAGCGTCTTCCAGGCAGTCACCTCAAACATTCGCCATCCCCCGCCGCGAAATTTTGCGCAGCGCGCGACCGGGACGCGCTCCGGTATGGCTCCCACCCTCCACGACGACCTCTCCGTTCACCAGAACCATCTCGACCCCCGAGGGGTATGCAATGGGACGCTCATAGGTGCACTCATCACGTATCTCGTCGGGATCGAACAACACGAGGTCGGCCTTCATCCCTATCGCGAGACGTCCCCGATCCGCTATGCCCAGCCGATCGCAGGGAGCGGAGGTCATCTTCCGGATCGCCTCGGTGAGCGGGAACAGGCCCTCGTCTCGCGCCAGCGCGCCCAGGACAAAGGGAAAGGCGCCGAAATTTCTCGGGTGAGGCCTGCCCGCACCCAGGGGCGGCTCGTGCGTGAGCGCGCCCGCGTCCGAACCCACCATGACATAGGGCTTGCCGAGAATGCGCCGCATGTTCTCCGCACTCATCATGAAAATGAGAATCTCGACGTTCATCCTCTCCTCGATCAGCAAATCGAGCATCGCATCCACGGGGGCCTCGCCTCGGGTCTCGCCCAGGCGCGCGAGGGTGAGGCCCTCGCAAGGCCGGTTCGCCTCCGTGAACACCCGGCTGATCAGGATGTTCTCCCAATAGGAGGACTCGGGGTGCGCTTGTATGATTTCGCCCCTTATTCTCGCCCTGGCTTCCGTGTCCGCGAGACGCTCCGTCTTCTCATCGAGAGCGCCGTCATGCGCCCAATCGGGCAGCAGCGCGCTCAAGTGGGTGTTCGAGGCCGTATAGGGATAGCGATCGCAGGTCACGTCCTCTCCCCTCTCTCTTGCGCTCTCGATACGGGCGAAGGCCTCATCGAGCTTGCCCCAATTGCGCTCGCCCGCCGTCTTCAAGTGGCTGATCTGAAGCGGCAGCTCCGCCGATGCGGCCGCGCCCATCACCTCGTCCATCGCCTCGAGCAGAGCGTCTCCCTCGCTGCGCATGTGGGTGGCGAGCAGTCCCCCACCCCGCGCCGAGACCCGGCAAAGCGCCGTGAGTTCCTCCTTATCCGCGAAACAAGCCGGCGCATAGACCAATCCGGTGGACAGGCCGAAAGCCCCCTGCGCCATCCCGGCGGAGAGCATCTCCTCCATCGCGGCGAGTTCCTCCGCGCGGGCCGGGCGCGCCTCACCCCCCATCACGCTCGCGCGAATCGTGTTGTGGCCCACCAGATGGGCGTAGTTGATCGATACGCCCACCTCGTCCACGTGATGAAGATGCTCGCTTACGCTCTGAAACGGGAGGTCCAGATCGAATTGCTCCCGGTACCATTTCTTGCGCTCCTCGAACTCGGCTCCGTAAATCGGGGAGGCGGCGTAGCCGCAGTTGCCTCCCACGTCGGTCGTCACCCCCTGGCGGACCTTCGCGTGAGCCTCGGGATTGATGAGCAGGTAATAATCCGAATGACCGTGAATGTCGACGAACCCCGGACTCAAGGCCAGACCGCGCGCGTCGACCTCGCGGCGTGCGGAGCCGCTCACCTCGGGGCCGACCTCCGCGATGGCGTCACCGCGAACGGCGAGCGCACCCTCATACGGAGGGTCGCCCAAGCCGTCGAAAATCATGGCATGGTGAAATATGAAGTCATACATCGTGGACTGCCCGGGGCGGATTCGGCTCGACCGTCGAGCTCAACAGCAAAACGAATTATGGGCGAATCTTCATCCGCCTGCAATCGGCGGCGCGCCCGATGCCCACTTTCCACCGATCATCACGGCGAGCGGTTTCAGAGAGTCGGGATCGAGAACGCAAAAATCCGCGCGCCGACCGGGGACGAGACGTCCCCACTCGGCTTCCAAGCCAAGGACGCGCGCGGGGTTTCGCGTGGCCGTCGCCAAGGCGCAGGCGGTGTCGAGCCCGCTCCACTCCCGAAGCCGGGGAAGCATTTGTGAGAGCGCGAGACGGCTGCCGCTCAATACGCCCCCGCGCGTCAGCGCGTCGCCCGGCATCTCGCCGCTCGTCACATCCTCGTCGCCTTGGCGCCTTAACCCCCCCTCGGCCACCAGGTCCGAGGTGAGGACCGTCCGCTCCCAGCCCCTCGCGCGAACGAACGACGCGAGCGGACGCGGGGCCACGTGCGCGCCGTCCGCTATCAGGCCGGCGGAGAGCCTCGCGTCGTTTTGCACGAAATCCATGGGCGAGGCGCTCCTGTGCGCGGGAGTCTCCGGATGCCCGTAGCGATTGAACGCATGAACCGCGAACGCACCGCCCGCCTCCAAAAACGCCTCCACGCAAGCGGCCTTACCTTGAGTGTGTCCCATCGCGGGGACGACGCCATTCCCCGCCAGCCAGCGAGCCAGGCCTGCAGCGCCCGCCACCTCAGGCGACAGGGTGAGCATGGCCAACCCCGGCGCACCGCCCACGCCCAAGCCCCCGGCGGCCCGGGCGATCGCCTTAACCTCTTCTTTCGAGGGCGTGCGGACGTGCTCTACCGGATGCGCGCCCCTCATACGCGGCTCCAGATAAGGGCCCTCCAGATGAACGCCCAGTATTCGCGCCTCGGCGCCGCCTTCTTTTTTCTGAAGCGCCCACGCCTCGCTCACTGCGCGGGCCGCACGAATCAACTCATCCCGGGGAGCCGTGGTGAGGGTGGGCAAGAAAGCGGTCGTCCCGCGCTCCGCCAACTCCCGGGCGATTCGCCGCACACCGGCGGGGTCGGACGTCAAGAGCGCATCCCCGCCCAGTCCGTTGACCTGAAGATCCACGAAACCGGGACACGCCAGCGCACCGCCTAAGTCGAGCACGCGCGCCCCGGGAGCCAAAGGCCGCGCGCCGCGCGGTCCCACATACGAAAAAACGCCCTCCTCAATAACGAGGAGGGCGTCGGCTATCTTCTCGATCGGCGTATACGCCGTCACACCCACGAGGCGCAGGGCCATGACGCGGGTCTACTTCTTCTTTGCGCTTTTTTTCAGTTGCGCGCGCACTTTCGCGTTCGCGTCGATGAGCGACTCGACGTTCCCTTTCGCTACCTCATACAGGGAGGATTGCACCCGTTCGAGTATCAGGCGGCCCGCCAGGGTAGTGACGCCCGGAACCTTGGGCGGCGCCTCCTTGCCGCTCGAGCCTTTTGCAATCTCCTCGATGTCCTTGAGGATATCCCGATCGTCGTAGAGTTCATTCTCTTCATACTGATAGGTGAGCTTCACGTAATCTCTTTCTTTCCTCTCCTGGTCGCGCGTTTCGCGGACGATGTTCTCCATATCGGCGGCAACGGGTTTTTTCGCCGAACCGTTGCGCTTTTCGATCTGCTTGAAATACTTGGAATGATCGTAAGACTCGGGCAGTTCCTCGCCCGGTATCTTCGAGCTGATCTCGAAGCGAATCGCCCTGTCGGCATCCACGAATTTCGGTGGGCCGATTTCGTAGGTGATGCCCTCGACGTTGAACCGATCTCCCTTCTTGGGCTCGAACTTCTTCTGTAAGTCTTTCGTTAAACGATTGAGCGTAACAGAAGCGGTTTCCATAAAAAGCTGCGATTGAAGTGAAGGCATTTTTCGATCTCCTCGGCTTCGAAGGACAAACCAGAGGATGGAACATGCCCCAGCGCGGCGAATGCGTCAAGCTGCGGAGTGTTTTGCGAACCTGTATGACAATACTGAAAGCATCCGTGTTCCCATCGGAGAAAGAGGCTATATGTGATAGGGTCGCGCTATTCAAGTGCGCTTCACCCCCACATCCTCGAAAAAGGAGTAATTACAGATGGCCGAACCGGTCCACATCCGCATCGGGGGCTATTCCCCGCCCGATACCTCCCACAGCCGCGCGATGGTTCTCTTCGGGGAGAAGATGACCGAGCGGCTGGGCACCGGCGTCAAGACGGACATCTTCTGGAACGTGATGGATTTCGGCTACGCCGCGCCCGACCTGCTCGCCATGGTGGAATGCGGGATGCTCGGCATGTGTTATTTCTCGACGAGCTATCTCGCCGACAGGGTGCCCGAACTGGAAATCGTCGACCTGCCCTTTTTGTTCGAGGATTCCGCTCACGCCTACGGCGCGCTCGACGGCGCGCTCGGAGCGCATCTCACCGAGCGAATCGAGGCGCAGACGGGTTACAAGAACCTGGGCTTTTGGGACAACGGATTCCGCCATCTCTCGAACAGCATCCGCGACGTGAGGACGCCCGAGGATTGCCGGGGCTTGCGGGTCCGCTTACAGCCCAACGAGACGCACGTGAAGACCTTCGAACTCCTCGGAGCCGAACCGGTGCCGGTGGAACTCAAGGAAGGAATCGCCATGATCGAATCAGGCGAGGTGAATGCGCAGGAAAACCCGCTTTCGAACACCGTGACCTACGGCGTCACGAACCACCAAAGGCGCATCACGATGAGCGGCCATTTCTACGGGGCGCGCAGCCTGCTCGTCCACCGGGAGAGCTTCGACGCCTGGCCCGCGGAAGTTCAAGAAGCGGCGCGCGCGTGCATCCGAGAAGCCATCGACCACCAGAGAGAAGCCGCCCAAGCGGGGGAGATCGCGATTCGCCGGAGCCTTGAAGAAGAAGGCGTCTCCTTCGTGGACCTGACGGATGAGGAGCGAGCGGCGTTCAAAGACGTCACGGAACCCATTCGCGCCGAAGCGAGGGAAAGGCTCGGGGACTCGCTGTTCGATTTGGCCGGGAGAACATAGGGCAGAGCTCCTTCCGGCGCAGCCGCGCACGGTCCTCCTCGCCATCGCGCTCCCACTCCGGTTAGAATCTATCCCCGTACAGCGCGAATCGAGAACAGGTTCTTCATAGAAGGCGCGGAAAACCTTGCGTGTAATCTACATCGCCGCATGCCTGGTCGGTATCGCCATCCTTGGTACGGCCGGCTACGTCGCCATCGAGGGGTGGTCGATCGTCGAGTCTTTCTATATGACGATGATCACCGTTACGACCGTCGGCTTCAACGAAGTGCGTGAGTTGAGCACGATGGGGCGCTTGTTCACCGTGGCGCTCATGCTCGTGGGCGTGGGCACCGTGTTCTACGGCATCGCGATCATCGCCGAGGTGAGGTTCGAAGAGCGGATACGTCAGATTTTCGGGAGGCGAAAACTGGTGAAAGAACTCGATAAACTCGAAAACCATCACATTATCTGCGGGTATGGGCGCATCGGCTCCACCGTCGCTGGAGAATACGCCAGAGAGTCGATGCCCCACGTCATCATCGAGAGCGACGAGTCCATCGCCTCGCATCTCGATCAGGAGGGAAAACTCGTTATCCTCGGCGACGCCACGCTCGATGAAACCCTCATCGAGGCGCAAGTGGAGAAGGCCAAGAGCCTCGTCTGCGCCCTGCCCACGGACGCGGAAAACGTGTTCGTCACACTCACGGCGAGGGCATTGAACCCAGAGCTCTTCATCCTGAGCCGCGCGGCGATAGAAAGCTCCATCGGAAAAATGGAGGCGGCGGGCGCGAACCGCGTGGTCTCGCCCTACATCATGGGCGGCATGCGCATCGCACAGTCCGTTCTGAGGCCAAAACTCGCCGGTTTTATCGACGAGGTGATCGGCCATGCGACGACGGACTTAGACTTCGACGAGGTGACCGTGCCCGAAGGTTCAAACCTGGTCGGCATGGCGCTCAGGGAATCGAAGATCGGCCAGGAGACCGGGGTGTACCTGCTCTCCATTCGCCACAGCAGCGGGGAGATGCGCTTCAACCCGGGGCCTGATTTTCAAATCCAGGCGGGAGACCACCTCTACGCCCTGGGCACGCCCGCGCAAGTGGAATCCCTGCGCAGGCGCGTTCACGCGAAGTAACGAGCATCTTCTTTTCCGTCCTGCTACCCGAGGGCGTTCAGCGTCAAGCCCTGCCCCAGGCGGATGAGAACGCCTGCGGCTTCGCTGCCCGGAGCAGCGCTCGCGATAATCTCATCCACCCCCGCCAAGTGTGGAATCACGCCAAGAAACGGGGCGTTCTCCCCGCAAAGCTCGGCGATGGCCGCCGGATTCCGCTCCGCCGCCGGTATAGCCTCCCCCGTCGTGTCGGACAAGATGACGCCCAAAAGTCGAAGACCCTGCCTCCCGGCTTCGCGCACGCTTAAAAGAGTGTGGTTGATGGTCCCGAGCCCCAGCGGGGCGACTACAACCAGGGCCAGATTCGCGCGGCGCGCCAAATCGCTCATCAAGACGCCTTCGGCCAAAGGGGCGAGAAGACCGCCCGCTCCCTCCACGAGCAGGGGTCTCCCTTCTCCTCGGAGCGCCTCTATCGAACCTGCGATGCGCTCTAAATCGGGCGCCGCGCCCTCGCGCTCGGCCGCGTGAGCGGGCGTCAAGGGAATTTCGTATCGGTAAGGGCAAATCTCATCCACGGGCCGTGGGTCGCCCGCGGCCGTCCTGAGCGCCAGAGCGTCGCGGGGAATGAGGTGTCCATCTATAAGCGCGCAGCCCGATTCGGCCGGCTTCATGACCCGGGGGCTTCGGCCCTGCGCCGCCCAGTGGGCCGCGATGACGCAGCCCGCCACCGTCTTCCCCACGCCGGTTCCCGTTCCGGTCAAAAAAATGGCAATATCGGACATCGGACGAACCTCATGAGGAGCCTGAAAATGACGCGCGCCAAAACCATCGACCTCACGGACGAAACGTGCCCCATGAACTGGGTGCGGACGAAACTCGCGCTCGAGGCGATGGCGCCGGGCGATACGCTCGAAGTATGGCTCGACGCGGGTGAGGCCGCCACCAGCGTCCCCAAAAGCGCAGCCGCCGAGGGCCACACCATCCAGCGCGCAACGCCCGAGCCGGAGGGCCGTGTGCGCGTGGTTATAAGGAAGGGGTGAGAGCGCTAGCATCTTGGCAGGCCTTCAGACTTGTCTTCCGTTCTTTATTTCCTGCCAAATAGTGTATCAAGTGGGATATGATGTGGATTGTGGAAATGACGAATTTATGACATAATTTTTAGGTTCTTCTATTGTCAAAAGAATGTGACAATAGATTCAATTTTCAAGCATTTCACAATCAGGAGTACCCTAGATGGCGCCCCCAAAAACAACCATTATTGGACCGGATGGAACCCCGAGAGAAGCACAGGATGTCCCTATTATAGAATCCTCCGAAAAAGTCAGCGAAGTTACGCTTGAGGATGGAACGGTGCTGTACGTAAAGGCATCGCCAATAAGTGTGCTTCGAATTGATGGTATATGGGACCCTTACAACAACCCCACCTATTCGGTTCAGGCCAATACCGTTGTTAGCGTCAAGCATTGTCCTTCGCATTTGAAGAAAGGGAATCAAGGATGATGACTGCCCAAACCGCCATAAATGGTTGTTTTTACCCAAGTGTGAATCGCCATGAAAAGCCTCCTCTATGGAAGCAGGATAATAAGCCTTCCTCATGGTGTGAATACAAATCAAGAAGTGATAGAAACGACCAAAATCAAATTTCCTTCGTGGTGGATTCGCGCGATTTCGTGCATGCTTTCCGTGATTGGAAACGAGTGAAGGAATATGCTCAGGAAGAAGGTTTTGATGAACCATCAGAACTTGCAATAAAAAATTCATGGGAAGTTTTAATGGAAATGTATCACATATATGGTATGCGTTATGAAGTTTATCCAATGGCGAGTGGTTCGATAGTTGTTGATGCCCCCAATGGAAAGGGGAGTTCTGTGTTGTTCTTGTGTGAATCGAATGGGGCAATATCTTGCCTTATAAACATCAAGGGGAAAAAACACCGTAGTAAAAGAAATTTACAAATTAAGGATTTACCTGACAGCTTCATCGTCAACGCAATGCTTGAACTTAATATCGCAAAATAAATTCATTCTAGCTCCATGCGAATACCTGACAACA
This sequence comes from bacterium, assembly GCA_965218885.1. Lineage (GTDB taxonomy): Bacteria > UBA8248 > UBA8248 > UBA8248 > UBA8248 > Bin107. The sequence continues at coordinate 1,999,028 of OZ244713.1, forward strand.
TAGAACTACAAGAAGAGCTCGGCAGGAGTGTGTTTTCGGAGTCCCATGTCAAAAAGCAAAAGATAATTCACAAGAATGCTTTTGATCCTCCCAAAGGTTCAAATCTTCTTTCAGTCGATAGATTGGGCATGGGTAGAGTAGATGAATACATCCAAATAGGAGAACAAGCAGCTAAAAAAAGAGGAAGAAATTTCTATGGATGGGCCGTGATAAAGCCATATGATGTGCGTAAGAATGGGCGAAATCTAAAAGCTTCACCTAAAGATGATAATCCATATCATGCAGATATTATCCTTCCCGAAATAGTGCTAGATGACGAAGTTGAAAAAACCACGCATGCTCAAGAATTGGCTGATGCTTCATGCTGGAGAAGTCGAGACTCCGTAGAAACCACAAACTGATACACTACCGAATTTGAATGCGAACTTGCTTAATTAAACTCGGAAACTACAATTTACTCATCTACTTATAAACATACACTCGCTGCCAAACAGCGTGTCAAATAACGCATCAAACAAGACGAAACCGTATCGGGTAATTTTTGAATCTGAATAACAGCGTCGATTCGAGGAGCGCCACCCTCACGGCAGCGGCTCGTCCCTGAGCCAGCGCGCGAGGGCTTTTGCGGGGTCTGCTATCTCATCGAGCGAGTTGTAGAAGTAAGCCTCCCAGCCGACCTCGGGCAGGCCGGTGAAGATCATGAGGTTCAGCGGATAGCTCTCACAATCGGTCGAGCGCCTGAAATCGTCTCGAAACAAGAACACGGGCTTTCCCCAGGCGATGGCCATGCCGAGTTCCACCATCACGCCCTCATCGGGCGGGCAGCCGTTCACCACGCCGAAAAAACCCGCCGACTCGCGCACGTCGCGCATGTCGTCCTGGCCCACGCGGTACGCCCAGCCGGGGCTCGCGAGCCGCTCGGGCTGGTTGTTGCGGGTAAAAGGCTCCCACACCTCCGCGCCCTCAGCTTCTAACGCCGCCACCAAGTCGGGCAAAGGCCCCTCACGCTGCTGTAGGGAAAAGCCGTAAGGACTCGCCAGATACAGGGTCTTTTGGGTCATACTCACCCCCTCTCCTCTATCATTCACCTCGCGCCTTCGATAAGGGAGCGCGCGCCATACTCCCACACGATGAGACGAGCCGTCCAGCGCAGACCCGGCCCCGCCCGAGCCATCAGTTCACCCACAGCGCCACACCTTGTGCGCAAGTAGGCGTTCGGCCTCACTTCACGTTCTCGCCGAAAACGGCGAAGGCCAGCCCCGCGCACAGCGCCATTGCCGCGCCGACGTGGAGCAGCGTCACGAACCCCCAGATCGGGAGCAGCCAGCCCGCCGTGAGCGCGCCGAGCGTGGAGCCGACCCCCCAGGTGGCGGCGCTGTAGAGGGATTGGGCCGTGTTCTTCGTCGCGGGGCTGCTCAGGCGGTCGACGTACTGAATCGCGCCCGCGTGGAAGACGCCGAAGGCGACGCCGTGCAGGAGCTGGATGAGGATGAGCAGAAAAGCGTCCGTCGTGAGGGCGACGAACTCCCACCTCAGGCCCGCGGCCATCATGCCGACGGCTATCATCCACTTGAGGCCGAATCTCGTCTGTATGGCCTGCGCGTAGATGAGGAAAAATATCTCGCTCACCACGCCCACCGTCCACGCCAGGGCGATCAGGTCCGCCGACATGCCCAACTCTTTCAGCCTGATGCTGAAATAAATCCCAAAGGGCCCCGCGGACATCGAGGCGAACGTCGTGGTGAGGAGGAACACGGCGAGCGGGCTGCTGCGAAGCAAAACTCCCAAGTCGGCCCTAAAGCGCGGGCGCGCCGAACCCGCCTCCCTCGGCAGATGGAAGATCACGAAAACGAGCAGAAGGCCCACGCCCGCCACCACCGGAAAGATGGAGGCGACCTCGGTGGTCTCCACCAGGCGGCCCGCGCCCATGGCCGCGACGATGAAGCCCAGCGAACCCCACAGGCGCACCCGGCCGTATTGCGCGCCCGTGGCCTCGATCTCGCGCAGGCAAAGATTCTCGGCTATCGGCACGAGGGGCGCTCTCATGGCGGAGAAGAGCGTGATCAAGACGAAAAGGGCGAGAAAGCCGCTCGCCCCCCACAGGAGGAGCGCGAGCAGAGAACTCGCGACGGCGCAGGTGAAGGCCACGCTGCGGCCCAGGCGGAATTTATCCGCAAGCGCTCCGAACAGGGGCGGGGCGAGCGCGCTCGACAGACGGGGCGCTGCGTTCAGCAGGCCGAGCTGAAACCCGCTCACGCCCACGGAATGATAAAAGATGTTCAGGAACGGGAGCATGACGCCCACGGCGAAAAAATGCAGAAAATAAAACGCGGGCATCCGCCAGAAGGGGATTGCGCCGGGGGCTTGCGCGCTCATCGGCGCGCGCGGGGAAAGCGGGGCATTCGGGACCTCTTCACCCGGGCGGGAAAGCCCCATTCGACCACGATGTGAAAATGATTTCCACCCGCGCGGCGGCTTCCTAATCTGGCAGGGTTTTGCTATCCTCCACGCCCGATGAGTTGTTTTGTTCCGAACCGGATGATCGAACGGCGGGCGGGCCATCTCAAAGCAGAAATTCGGGACCCCGCCGACGCATCTAAAAGCTGAAAGCAACGACGAGCGGGAACCCCCGGGGACGGGGAATTCCCCTTGAATTTTCCACCTCATGGCAAATCTTGCGGGAGCGAAATCATGAGCATGAACGACCTGGCGAAAATCGCCAACCAGATGGTGGCGCCCGGCAAAGGCATCCTCGCGGCGGACGAGAGTTCGGGCACGATCCAAAAGCGCCTCGACGGCATCGGCGTCGAATCCACCGAGGAGAACCGGCGCGCCTATCGCGAGCTTCTCTTCACGACGGAGGGAATCGAGGAATACGTCAGCGGCGTCATCCTCTTCGACGAAACGCTGCGCCAGAGCGCGGCGGACGGAACGAACTTCGGCGCGCTGCTCACTTCGCGCGGCATCCTCCCCGGCATCAAGGTCGACAAAGGCGCCAAGGATCTGGCCTTCGCCCCGGAGGAGAAGGTCACCGAGGGTCTCGACGGCCTGCGCGAGCGGCTGGCGGAATACGTCTCCCTGGGCGCTGCGTTCACCAAATGGCGCGCCGTCATCACCATCGGCGAGGGAATTCCCTCGGCGTATTGCATCGAGGCCAACGCGCACGGCCTCGCGCGCTACGCCGCGCTCTCCCAGGAAGCGGGCCTCGCGCCCATCGTGGAGCCCGAGGTGCTCATGGACGCGGACAACACCATCGAGGTCTGCGAGGAGGTGACGAACGAAACGCTCGAGAGCGTCTTTCGCGCCTTACACCAGCACCGCGTCTCGCTCGAGGGCATAATCCTGAAACCCAACATGGTGATCTCGGGCAAAAAATGCCCCACCCAGGCGGGCGTGCAGGAAGTGGCCGAGGCCACGGTGCGCTCTCTCACGAGAAACGTGCCCGCCGCCGTGCCCGGCATCTGCTTCCTTTCGGGCGGGCAGAGCGACGCCGTCGCCACCGCGCACCTAAACGCGATGAACGCGATAGGCCCTCACCCCTGGGAGCTCAGCTTCTCCTACGGGCGCGCGCTGCAGGCGCCGGCGCTCAAGGGCTGGGGCGGCGAGGCGGCGAACGTAGCCCTCGCCCAGAGACTCTTCCTGCATCGCTGCAAGTGCAACGGCGCCGCTCGCACGGGAGCGTATGAGGACGCGATGGAAGAAGAAGCCGCCGCCGCGTAGCCGGGTTAGCGATCGCCCACCAAGGAGCAAGAGAGAGGATGCAGCAGGAAACCGCCACCGTCGGCACCACGAAATTCAGGGGAATGACGCTCGAGCGCCACATTCGCGAGGAGGAGAGAAACCACCCGGGCGCGCGGGGTCTCTTCACCCGCCTCGTCACGCAGATCACCCTGGCCGCCAAGATCATCAACGCCGAGGTCAACAAGGCGGGCCTCGTGGACATCCTCGGGCTGACCGGCGAGGTCAACGTGCAGGGCGAAGAAGTCCAGAAACTCGATGAATACGCCAACGAGGTGATGAGAAAGGCCCTCGACCACACCGGCTCGGTGGCCGCCCTGGCGAGCGAGGAGATGGAAGAAGTCTACGCCGTCCCCGGCGAATACATCGAGGGGGGCGAATACGTGGTGCTCTACGACCCGCTGGACGGCTCCTCGAACATCGACGTAAACGTGAGCATCGGCTCGATTTTCTCCATCCTGCGCCGCAAGGGTGGGAGCGGCCCCACGGCGCTCGACGACTTCCTCCAGCCGGGCTTGGCGCAGATTTGCGCGGGCTACGTCATCTACGGTTCATCCACCATGCTGGTATACACCACCGGCAACGGCGTCGACGGCTTTACCCTCGACCCCTCGGTGGGCGAGTTCTTCCTCTCCCATCCCAACATCCAGATTCCCGAACGAGGGAAGATTTACAGCATCAACGAGGGCAATTCCTCGAAATGGAACGAATCGACCTCCCGCTACGTCGCATACCTAAAAGAGGAAGACGCCGAATCGGGCCGTCCCTATTCGGGGCGCTACATCGGCTCGCTGGTGGCAGATTTCCACAGAAACCTCCTCAAGGGCGGCATCTTCCTCTATCCGGGCGACAAGAAAAACCCCAACGGCAAGCTGCGCCTTCTTTACGAGTGCAACCCCATGTCCTTCATCGCGGAACAAGCCGGCGGAGCAGCGAGCGACGGCTCCCGCAGGGTGATGGAAATCCAGCCCGAAAAGCTGCACCAGCGCATTCCTTTCATCGTCGGAAGCAAGCGCGACGTCGCCGACGCCACCCGCTTCATTTCCAGAGGAGAGGATTAAATGCAGACCCATCGCTTCGCTTTTTTATTCCTCGTCATCTTTGCGCTCACAGGCTGCGTGGGCATCGAAGACTATGAGCGAAAAACGGATGAAGCCGCGGGCCTCAGGGGCGAAATCGCAAAGACCGAGGGCCAGATCAAGGAACTTCACGTCAAGATCGAAGAACTCGAAGGGCAAATCAAACAAAAAGACCTGGAAAACCAGGAACTCAGCCAATCCCTCACCATGGCCAGGCGCCACAGCCAACAGACAGAGACGCGCGTGGCCGACCTGCGCGCGCAGATGAATTCCCAGCAAACGCAGCAAACCGAGAGCGCCAAGAAAGCCATACGTTTCGAGCGCGCATACAACGCCGGTATCCAGCGGGTTCGCAAGCTGCAGAAAAACCTCGTCGCCATGCATAAGAAACTCCTGCGCTTCGAGGACCGGATTCGTTTCCAGATTCAGCTCGAAAAAGACATGAAAGCCCAGTTGGAAAGAGAACGCCGCCGCGGAATCGTGGAGGTGCGCCGCGTGGGCGACCGGGTGGTGATCAGCATCGCGAGCGCCATCCTCTTCAAGTCGGGAAGCGCCAAAGTCCGCTCCGAGAGCAAGGCCCTGCTCGTGAAGTTCTCAAGCCTCCTGCGCCGCTACGCGAACCGCGAGGTGCAGGTGCAGGGGCATACCGACAACGTGCAGATATCCGATCGTTTGGCGGAGCGCTGGGAGACGAACTGGGAGCTTTCCGCCGCGCGCGCCACGCGGGTGCTGCGCTACTTCGTCGAGGTGGGAAACCTCGACCCGCGCAGGGTCTCGGGGGCGGGAATGGGCGAGTACCGTCCGATCGCCGACAACAATACGCGCAATGGCCGTCGGGCGAACCGACGAATCGAAATCGTCATCTTTCCCCCCGATTCCTAAGAGGCGAGCCTCTCTCGCCGCGACCCGAGAAAGGACTTTTTCTTGATCCTCGAGCGGATACCCGTCGGCCCGTTTCAGATGAACAGCTACGTCGTGGGCTGTGAAGAGACGAAAGAGGGCGCCTACATCGACCCGGGCGCGGAGGTGGAGCGCGTCATCGCGGTCGCGCGCGAGCACGGCCTCACCCTCACCAAGATCATCGGCACCCACGCGCACCTGGATCACGCCGAGGGCGCCTGGGAAGCGAAGGAAAAGCTCAGGATTCCCTACTGGCTCCACGAGGCGGAACTCTTCAACCTGCGCAACATGCCGAACGCGGCGCGCGGCTACGGGTTCCCCGAACCGCCGGTTCCCGGGGTGGACGCGCACCTCGCGCCGGGCGATACGATTTCGGTCGGAAACCTGGAGTTCGAGATCAGGCTCACCGACGGACACGCGCCCGGCAACGTGACGCTCTACCGGCCGGGGGACGGAACCGAGGCGGGGCACGCCATCGTGGGCGACGCGCTTTTTGCGGGATCGATCGGGCGAACCGACCTCTACATGGGCGACGCGAACGTGCTGCTGAACAGCATCCGCACGCAACTGCTCACCCTCCCGCCCGAGACCATCGTCCACCCGGGCCACGGGCCGGAGACCACCATCGGCCACGAGAAATCCACCAACCCCTTCTGCCGGCCCGGAGCCGAACAATTTCTGGCTTGAGCCCGGACGCCCCCCAGGCGCATCCCCATCTCGGAGGCGGGGTGAAATTCTGCGTCTCCTGCGGAAGCCCGCTCGTCTATCGCCCCTGGACGGAGGGAGACGACACCATGCAGCTTTGCTGCAGCGCGGCCTCTTGCAACCACGTCCATTTCCTGGACCCCAAGGTGGCGGCGGGCGTCGTGGCGACCATCGGGGGCGAGGCCGTGCTCGTGCGGCGCGCCCACAACCCCGGCAAGGGACTCTGGACCTTCCCGGGCGGTTTCGTGAACCGCGGCGAGGTGGTCTCCGCAGCCGCCGCGCGCGAGGCGAAAGAAGAAGCGGGCGTCGAGGTGGAGGTGGATTCGCTCCTGGGGGTGTACTCCTTCGAGGGAAACGCCACCGTGCTCATCGTCTACACGGGCGCCGTAACGTCCGGCTCTCTCCGCGCCCTGTCCGAAACCACCGAGGTGAAGCTCGTCTCGCCCGATGCGATCGACTTCGGTGAACTCGCCTTCGACACCACGCGCGCCGCCATGCGCGACTGGCGAGCGAGGGTGCGCGGGTAGGGGCGGGGCCAGGTTTGATTAGAGAGGGGACAACCTACGGGGGGTTGTCCCTACCGAGGAGTCATTAAAAAACCACTCCCCCCTTGAGGGGGTTGTTGAAAAAGCCCCCCTCAAAGGGGCTGTTGAAAAAGTCCCCACATTATGGTTCGGTGTAAGGACACTATCTCGCCCGAGATGGGAGTTCCCTCGATGTTGGGACGCAAGAGGCGCGAGCAGATGGAGTTGTTCGTCGCCGGTTCGCTTGAGAAGCTGATACCCAAAGATCACATATTGCACCGCGTAAACCGCGTACTGGACCTGAGTTGGCTTCGCGAGGAGGTGGCGGACTGCTATTGCGCGGACAATGGTCGTCCGGGTGTGGACCCCGAGGTTGCGGTGCGGTTGATGCTTGCGGGTCTGCTGCTGGGCTACGTTCACGACCGTCGCCTGCTGCGCGAAGCGAAGGTGAACCTGGCGATCCGGTGGTTCATCGGGTACGGGCTGCACGAGGAGTTGCCGGACCATTCGAGCCTGACGCGGATTCGTCAGCGCTGGGGGGAGACGCGCTTCCGGGAGATATTCCGCCGGACGGTGAAGGCTTGCCTGGACGCGAAGGTGGCGAAGGGGGAGGTGGTTCACGTGGACGCTTCCTTGATCCGAGCGGACGTGAGTTGGGAGAGTCTGGCGGAGCGTCACGTGGACGATGTGGTTCGGGAGAACGCCTCGGAGGATGAGGCTGGGAAGAAGAAGCGTGGGGGCCGCCGAGGCGGGGGTCCGGGTCAGGTGAGCCGGACGGACCCCGACGCGCGTCTTGCGCGCAAGAGCGGTCGCGTGGGGTTCGAGCCGAGCTACAAGCAGCATGCGGTGGTGGACGATGAGCGGGGTGTGGTTCTCGACGTGTCGGTGAGGGAGGGGATGGTGAACGAGCGGGAGATGATGGAGTCGCAGGTGGACGCGGTCCACGAACTCACGGGTCGCGAGCCTGCGCTGGTGACGGCGGATTCGGGCTACGCGTATTCGAAGGTCTACGCGGCACTGGAGCGGCGGGGCGTGGATGCGCTCATACCGGCGAAGAAAGAACCCACCCAGAGCCGTGTTCCGATGCAGTTGTTCCGCTACGACGCGCGGCGCAAGGTGGTGAAGTGTCCGGGTGGCAAGACGCTGACCCCCCGGCAGGCGACGGAGCGGGGGCGCTACTATGTATCGAAGACGCGCGATTGCGCGGGGTGCGCGCTGAAGCCCGATTGTTTGTCGAAGTCGCGCACGAGCAGGATGGTGTTGGTGCCGCACGAGTATCCGGCGCTGTGGCGCGCGCGTCGGCGGCATGCGCGCTGGGGGGAGGAGGAGCGTCGTCTGTGGCGGCGCCACATGTGGCGCTCGGAGGGCTACCACGGCGAGGCGAAAACCTGGCACGGACTGGCAAGAGCGGTGCGTCGCGGTCTGGACAACATGAAGATCCAGTCCTACCTGACGGCGACTGCGGTCAACCTCAAGCGGCTCGCCGCCGCTGTTGCAGCGCATTTATTCGCCCTCTGGAGGGCCTGTGCCGCCCGCAAAAGCCGAATGCGCGCACATCGCGGTCTCTCGCGCCGCTGGGGCTTGCTCTCCGCCGCCGCGTGAGCCGCCATACCACCCGCTTCCGAAAAGGGGTTATTCAACAACCCCCTCAAGGGGGGGAGTCATTTCATAAGCATATGTCGATTGAGAAATTCATCCCCTGTTTTGGGGGACTTTTTCAACAATCCCGAGGAGCGAGGAATTGCAGGCTGTTGTTTTTCTCATCCGCAGCAGCCCCTCCTTCCTCAGTCGGGGCTGACCCCCCATCCGCCGTCGCAGAAATGATTCAGGGCGGGGAGTCTTTGCAGCCGGAAAAAATCCATGTGGATTCCCGCCCCCGGCGCGCAGATGCGCGGCGCTATCGAAAAAATTCGGGAGTAGGGGAAGCGAAGTTGTGTTACCATCGTCCCGGCATCCTGGCGCGAGTCCGGGGAGAGCCGCCCCGGCGTCGGGATCGCCTTCATCAAAGGGCCGGACGACATCGGCTTCGAACCCGCCCAAAGAAACTTGGAAGAACGAGTAACCGCGGGCGCGCCGCGAGAAGAAACGCGCTCGTCTCTTTGGATCGTTTCCTCATCAGGCATGGAGCGCGGAAATGGATATTGAAAAGAGGCTGGAAGAGCTCGGGATCGAGCTTCCCGAAGTCCCGACCGCCGTGGCGAACTACATCCCCGGCGTGGCGGTGGGCGAGGTGCTTTTCCTCGCCGGCACCATCGGCCAATACAACGGAGAGATCCCCGTTCAGGGGAAGCTCGGCGGCGGGGTCACCGTCGAGGAGGGCTATCACTCGGCGCGCCTGTGCGGTCTCAACCACTTCGCCATGGCGAAGCAGTGCCTGGGAGGTGATCTCGATCGCATCGTCCGGGCCGTGCGCCTCGTCGGCTACGTGAACAGCGCGCCCGGCTTCCAGGAGGCGCCCTGGGTGGTGAACGGGGAGAGCGACCTTCTGGTCGAAATACTCGGCGAGGAGAGGGGAAAGCACGCGCGCGCGGCCTTGAACATCAACGAACTCACCTACGACGCGCCGGTGGAGACCATTCTCACCTTACAGATTCGTCCCTAGCCGTCCCGGCGCGGGTTTCAGATCGACGGTTCGACCGTTCCTTCGCGCAGGAGCGACATGATCTCGGCGCCGAGGATGAGGTCTTCCTCTCCGCCGAACTTCTGCTTCCGCAGGTGTCCCTCCCGATCGATGAGGAGCATGGTCGGGGTGCCTTGCATGGCGTAGCGGGTCATCGTCTTCGGCGGACCCGCGCCGTCCGATGGCGCATCGATACCCACCGGGAACGAGATCCTGTATTCATGGAGGAATGCGGTCAGCGCCTCGCGAGTGCCCTGCGCGGCATGGTGCTCGAACACCGTATGCAAACCGATTACGGCGACTTCGTCGGGGCTGAATGCCTGCCGCACGCGCATCGCTTGCGGCAAGGCGCGGGAGACGCATCCCGGGCAAAGCATCTGGAAGGCTTCAATCAGCACGATCTTGCCGCGCAACGCTTCAAGCGTGATGGGGTTGTCGGTGTTGAGCCAGTCGGTGGTTTGCAATTCGGGCGCTATTTCGGGTTTCATCTCCTCTCTCCTCCTGCATTTGCGGTGACCTGCCGGACTGAACTGTGAAGCAGCTTGAGCAGCGATGTCGGAATCAGGCCGCCTCGAACTTCTCGACCTTGATTTTGTCGAGGTGGGCGCGCGCCTGCCAGAGATCGTAAGCCATCTGTAGGCCGAGCCAGGTCTCCGGTGTCGAGCCGAACGCCTTGGAAAGTCGAATCGCCATCTCTATGGAGACCCCTGTGCGCTCGTTGAGCAGTTCCGACAAGGTCTGGCGTGCGACGCCGATGCCCTCGGCGGCCTTCGTCACGGACAATCCGAGCGGTTCGAGACATTGCCGCCTCACGATCCCGCCCGGATGAGGAGGATTTTTCATCGCCATCATTTTGCCCTCATCAGTGGTAGTCGAGGTAATCCACGTCGACTACGTTCCCCTCTTCGAACCGAAAGGTCACCCGCCGGTTTCCCGAAACCGCCACGGCGTAATGGCCCTTCAGTTCACCCTTCAGTGGATGGAGCCGATTTCCCGATCAAGGCTCGGCGGGGTATCCCGGCCTAAGCTTCCGTCTTTGGCGAGCCCAGTTCTGTGAGGCATGTGCCGACGATCACGGCGCTGGTCGTGGCTTCCGCCGTGATGACCCTCGTGGCGCCGGCCGCCTTCAGTGCATCCTCGTCTATATCGTAGAGGGCGCGCGCAATGATGGGAGTGTCGGGAGCCGCCCGACGAATTGAGCGAACCGCAATTTCCGTGGCTCGCGTGTCGTTAATGGTCACCACCACCAGACGGGCGTTCCTGCAACCAAGCTCCTCCAGCACTTCCCTCTGCGTGACGTCTCCATAAACGGCCGGTTCTCCCGCCGCTTTTGCGGCGCGGACGTTATCGACGTTCACGTCGACCGCGATACAAGAGAACCCCGCAGCCCGAGCGGACCGGCATATATCCCGTCCTGTTCGGCCGTAGCCGGCGACGATGATGTGGTCGCTGTGCGGCTCGTGGGCATCGAATCCGGGAGGCTCGGCGCCCAGTATCCGGTTCAGCCATGGGACGCGGTCCGCGCCGAGAGCCAGGTGGGGGCCGAATGCGATGACCATCGGCGTGAACAGCATGGACAGGATGATCGCCACCAGGAGATTGTGGGACAGCTCGTTATCGAGAAGGCCGGTTCCCGAAGCTGCATTCAGCAGTACGAACGAGAACTCGCCGATCTGACACAATGTGGCCGCCGACAGGATAGCCACGCGAAGCGGCAATCGCAGGATCAACCCCATTGCGAGCATAATCGCGAATTTGCCGAAGAGGATGAGGCCGAGAAGCCCGAGAATCGGCGCAAAATGCTCGAACACGTCCGAAACGTCCAGCAACATGCCCACGGAAACGAAAAAAACGCTGGCGAAAACTTCTCGCACGGGAATCAGATCCGACATCGCCTGGTGGCGAAACTCGCTTCCGGCGACGACCAGGCCGGCCAGGAAGGCCCCGAGCGCGAGCGAGATTCCCGCCAGCGACAAGCTCCAGGCGATCCCGAAGCATCCGAGAAATACGGTCAGTACGAAGAGTTCCCTCTCCCTCGTCTTGGCCACAAACGCGAGCAGATACGGGACGACGCGGCTGGCTGCAACCAGCACGCCCATGAGGATAAGAATGCCGATGGCGGCCGCAGTTGCAATTTCCCGCGCGGAACTCTGTTGTCCGGCCAGAATGGGCACCGCCAGGAGCATGGGAACCACGCACAAGTCCTGGAAGACGAGAATGCCGACCGCCAGCCGGCCGTGCGGCGAATCCAGTTCCCCCCGCGAAGACAGGCCCCGCAAAACGATGGCGGTGCTGGATACGGCGACGACGCAGCCGAGAAATATAGCGGACCCCGTTTCGAGTCCGAACCAGACGGCCACGGCGGCGGTGCATGCGACCGTAGCCGCCACCTGAATGCTCCCGCCCAACAGGATGGCTTTCCAAAGGCGTCGCAGGTGGCCGAGCGAGAGTTCGAGACCGATCCCGAACAGAAGGAGGACGATGCCAATCTCGGCCAGCACCTCGACCTGATGGGTGTCGTCCACGAGGCTCAATGCCGTCGGTCCGACGAGGGCGCCCGCGAGGATAAACCCGGCGATCGACGGAACACCCACGCGGCGCAGCACCGTTGCGACCACGACCGCCGACCCGAGTACGATTATCAGATCCCAGAGGTACTCGATTTCAGGCAAGCGCTTTTGCCTCCAGGGCGCGGCGGCGTGGGCCGGATGCTGAGGTCCAGCTTATCACATCCGCAAATGACCCGCTCCGCAAGACCGTGATCGGGAGAAACTCGGCGGCTCGGGGGCGAGCCGGTGGAGAGCACATCGCGCACGCCACCGACTTTCATCTTGCATAGGCCGCTCATGGTGTGATATTTTCGTATTTTATTCGTGTGAGTGAGCCATGCGACGACCGACCAAACCGAAGCGGCTCTATATCGATTTCGACGGCTTTTTCGCGTCCTGCGAGGAGCAGGCGGACCCCGGCCTGCACGGCCGCCCCGTTGGCGTCATCCCGTTTGCGGGGGCGCGCAACAGTTGCGTGATCGCCGCAAACGCCGCGGCCAAGAGGTTCGGCGTCAAGACCGGGACTTCGATCGCAGAAGCGCGCCGGTTGTGCCCCCGGATAACTCTCTCGCCGCAGCGGCCGGATCTGTACGTCCGTATCCACCAGCGGATCGTGGCTGCGGTGCTCTCCGTGTTGCCGATTGACGTCGTTTGCTCGATCGACGAGTGCGCCGCCGTTCTGGGGGATCGGGACCGCCCCGAGGAGATCGCGGGAAGGATCAAGCGCCGGGTGCGGGCGGCCGTCGGGGAGCGCATCACCTGCTCCATCGGCTGTGCGCCCAACAGGTGGCTCGCCAAGATCGCCGCGGGTCTGGAAAAGCCGGACGGTCTGACGGTGCTGCTTCCCGGCGACCTGCCGGGTCCCCTGCTCCACCTCGGGCTCGAGGCGTTGCCCGGGGTAGGCAAGCGCATACGCGCGCGTTTGAAGCGCGGCGGGATAGCCACGATCGAGGAGGTTTGGAACACCAGCCCCGGACGGCTGCGTTCGGTCTGGGGCAACGTGACCGGCGCGCGCTGTTGGTACGCGCTCCACGGCTACGCCGTGGAACCGCCGGTGACGAGACGCGGCTCGATCGGCCACGGCCGGGTCCTGCCTCCGGGGGAGCGCAGCGCGCACTCCGCCCGGCCGATGGCCAGGCAACTGGTGGTGAAGGCGGCCCGGCGCCTGCGCCGGGAGGGGTTCCTCGCCCGGAGGCTCACCCTGTCGGCCGACTGTCTCGATGCGCCCTCCTGGACGGCCTCGACGCTCGTCATAAGAGCGAACGACGATCTGACCTGCCTCGGCGCCCTCTCGGCGCTCTGGACCGCACTCGCCGCGGCGCGGGGCCGGGCCGCGCTGTTCCGGGTCACCGTGTCGTTCGACCGCCTCGTCCCCTCGGATGAAGCGCAGCTCGAACTGCCTCTTGGCGAGCCGGACGAGGGGCGCCGGCTGGGAAGGCTTACCGCCGCCGTCGATTCGATCAACCGCCGCTACGCGCGCACCCTCGTCGGCTACGGCGGGTGCGCTCCTCCGGGCGGCTACGCGGGGGCCAAGATTGCGTACGGCCGCGTTCCTCAACTGGAGGATTTCCAGTAGTGGCGCTTTGCCTGGGCGATTACGCCGGGGGAGACTGGTATTTCATCGCGGTATGCAAGAACTGCGGCCGGGAGACGACGCTTGAGCCCGCCGAGATACTGGCCCGGCCGGGGACGGAAAAGGTGCATCGCGGAATGCGCGCGGAAGACCTGGAGCCCTTTCTGCGCTGCCGGGAATGCCGCCGTAGGGAGGCGCATCTCGAACCGGTCGCCAGAACTCGCAGGCAGGGTTTCGTCGGCGGGATGATCTGAAAGGCGAGGCGCTTTTCGGCAATGCCGGGTGAGGGGTACGTTTCGCCGCCCGAGTGACGCGCGAGTGGATGAATGGCGCACCGGCCGCCGTTCCCTGCTCAAGCCAAGGTGCGTATGGTGAGCTTCGAGCGGGCCGCGCCATAGGCGCGACTCGGATCCGGGAAGAAGTTTGCAGGATAATCCGACAAGAACGCGCCGGGATGCGCGGGAGTTTTAATAAAGCCGTTTTCGTTTTGATGACATAATAAAGAAGGCGGATTCCGGATGAGATTGATGAGAATGGATATTTGAAATGATATCAATGGGACAAGAGAATTTCATGCCCGATGAAAACGGCTCGATATACCTAAACGGAATGAGGGCCCGGGCGCGCCACAGGACGGCGGGCCGGGCTGCCGGAATCAAACTGCGCATTCTGGATGTCTTGCGCTCCAGCAGGCGCTCGGCTCCGTCGGAGCGGTGCTGGATGACGTCGTCCGGACGATCACCAATATAACGAACATCGAGGATTACGGCCGCTGCGTGGAGGAGCGCTACAAGGTGCTCAGCAATCTCCCGCCCACGAACACCCTGCCCGGCGTGAGCCGGCTCGCCCACCCCGACATGGTGGTGGAGATCGAGGCGGAAGCCCTCATCGATTCGGATCGGTTGCGGATTTCCCGAGGGCCGCCGGGCGTGCTCAGGCGGGCAGGGCGGCAATGCACTCGACCTCGGCGAGCCAGTCGGGGTCGATGAGGCGGGCCACCTGGACATGGGAGTTGGCCGGGAGATACCCGCCGAACATCTCCTGGCGGACTTCGTTCATCACCTTGCGATTGTTCAGATCCGCGCTGAAGACCGTGGTCTTGACGACGTTTTCGAGCCCTGCGCCGGCTTCTTCGAGAATGGTCCGGATATTCGTGAGGATCTGGCGCATCTGCGCGGCCGGATCCCCTTTGCCCACCAGGTTTCCCTCGCCGTCCACGGGGACGCAGCCGCTCACGAAGAGTAGTGAGCCGCCGGTCACCTGGATGGCCTGATTGTAGACGCCGAGATTCCTGATCTCGGGTGAATTGATGATCTTGACGGTCATATGCCTTTTCCTTTCAAAATAAAGGAACGCGATTTTGTGAAGCAACCCGCCAATCGTTCCATGCGCCGCCGTCCAGTATTCGAAACGACAAGACTATGGAAGAAGCATATCCTATGACGATAGCCACGAGCCGGGCGGTTACGTGCTCCTATGTTGTCGAGGACCCGGACGTTCCGGCTCTCTTGCCGCGCCGGAAAGTTCGGATGACGTTATATCATCGTCGCCCCACCGTTCACGTCGAGCGTGACGCCTGTGATGTAGCCGGCCTCCCGGCTGCATAGGAATATGACAGCCGCCGCGACCTCTTCGGGTTGGCACAAGCGGCCGACGGGCGTCACCTGCTCGATATGCCGAATGCGCTCGGGTTTGCGTATGGCCATGGTGCTCGGTGTGGCCACGTTGGCGGGCGCGATCGCGTTTACGGTGATGCCGTGGGGACCCAGCTCGCCCGCCACTTGACGCGCAAGGCCGAGAACGCCGGCTTTCGCCGCGGTGTAGTGGGGCGGGTTCGGGTTGACCGCGCTGCGGGCGGCCAGGCTGGAAAAGCAGACGATGCGGCCGTAGCGCGCCTCGATCATGTAAGGCGCGACCGCCTTCAGCAGAATGAACATCGATTTCAGGTTGCTCGCCACCATCGGATCCCACGTCTCCAGCGGACAGTCGAGAAGGCCGAAGAATTCCGGGAATCCGCCGGCCACGTGCGCGAGCACGTCGATACGCCCATGCCGGTTGTAGGCCGCCTCGACGGCGGAGCGGGTGGCGTCCCAATCGGTGAGGTCCACCTCGAATGCCTGCGCGTCTCCTCCTCCCTCTCGAATGTCGGCGGCGACGTTCTCCGCTCCCTCGCCGTTGATGTCGAGGATGGCGACGGAAGCGCCCCGCTCGGCGAATAGGCGCGCGCTCGCCTCCCCCACCCCTGTCGCTCCGCCGGTCACGATGACGTCCTGCCCTTCAAAGTTCAGGAATGAATCCATGCTATCCCCCCTCGGTGAAAAGCCTTCCGAAATGGAATCGAATGCCGTCGGGCCAGGCCTTCATTTTTGCTCCGGTTCTCCGGCAGGCGAAAGGTATACTCAGCGAGGCGTCGCGGGCGCGCCGCTCGAGTGAAGTCGCAGATCGCAATGGCGTAAAAAACAAGGGTACCCCCATTCGCCCCGGAGCCGAGGCGGCACTGCTCCTCCCATTCTAGCGGATTTCTCCAATCGATGGATATGATATGCTAGGTTCCATACGAAATTTATTATGCTCATCCGAATTGCGGAAGCCTTCTTATCGCACGGGGCGCGAAGTTTGAGGGGAGGAGAGCATGCGGGGAAAACAATGGTCGGGGATGCTCTCCGCCTTGGGATTTTCGCTCTTCATCTGCGCCTGGTGGATAGTGGCGGAGTTCTCCCATCCCCTCTTTGTTCCCTCACCCTGGCTCACCGTCATGACGGCCATCGAGCTGGCGCGCACGGGCTTTCTCCAAGAATCCATCCTGATGAGCCTGGGCCGGATCATGGGCGGCTGGCTTCTGGGGTGCGCGTTGGGAATTCCCTTGGGCCTGCTCATGGGCTGGCTGCCCGGCGTTCGCGCCTTCGCCACCCCCTACATCCAGGGATTGCGCTACATTCCGCCCATCTCGTTCGTGGGCATCTTCATCGTCTGGTTCGGGCTGGGTGAAGCCTCGAAGATCATGCTCGTTTTCTACACCTCGTTTTTCGTGGTCGTGATCAACACCATGGCCGGCACTTTGAGCGCGCCCCCGGGGGTCCTGCGCGCCGCCCGAAGCCTGGGAGCGACGGAAACCCAAGTCCTGCTCCAGGTGGTCGTGCCCGAAACGGTGCCCTACATCGTGACGGGCATGCGGATGGCCATGGGAAACGCGTTCATCGTAATCGCGGCGGCGGAGATGCTTGCCGCTCGCTCCGGAATGGGATACCTTATTTGGTCCGCGAGAAATTTCATGCTGACCGATCAGATTTTTGTCGGCTTCCTCGGCTTGGGCCTCTTGGGACTGGCCACCGATCGGGTGTTCCGGTTCCTCGCCTACCGGTTCCTCTCCCACTATCGGGTGGTGTGAACCGGAACAGTTGCCGGTCTGGATGAAAGGGCTAAGAATGATTTCATTCCGAAACCCTTCCGCACTTCGCTCACGAGCTGGATCCGGGTTCTCGAATCCACTCACCTCCAGCACAGTCGCAAACGGATGCGCCGGGTTTCAATCGCGATGCGTTGCCTCATGGAACTTCACCCAGTGAAAAGAGGAGGATGACTTATGATGCGTGAAAGAAGCTGGATACGGGAAATTGTCGGAGTTGCCGTGTTGGCGTTCTTCCTTGGGGTCGGTCTCGGGCCTGCGGGGGCGGCCGACGACGGGGCGGTTCGCTTTTCGAGCGAGCCCACTTCGTTGGGGATACCCTACTGGCTGGCCGAGGACAAGGGGATTTTCAAGAAGCACGGACTCAAGACCACCAACACCATGGGCCACACCGCCTTGGTGGGCCTGCGGGCCATCGGCAGCGGCCAATTGGACATTTCCTTTCAGAGCGATCCGCCCACCATCTCGAACATCGCCAAGGGGATCGACGCCATCATCGTGGCCGCGACGGCGCAGGGCAACGAGAGCATGAAGCTGGTGGCCAAAAAGTCGATCAAGAGCCCCCGGGACCTCATCGGAAAGAAAGTGACCTGGATGGGCGGAACCGGCGGAGAGTTCGGGTTCATCAAGTTCCTCGCAAACAGGGGCATCGACTACAAGAAGCTGGATCACGTCAACCTCCCCCCGCCCGAAGCCGCTCCCACCATGGTGAAGGGCGCCGTGGAGGCCATGTGGTTCTGGGAACCCTGGCCGCGCAAGGTGATGCAGATCAAGGGGGGTGCCCTCCACATTCTGGCGGCAAGCAAGTCCAGCGACTACGAGCCCAACTTCCACTTGACGGTCCGCCGAGGGTTCGCCAAGGAGAAACCCAAAACCCTGAAGCGCTTCCTGCGGGCTCTGATCGAGGCGACGGATATGGCCAACGCGGATCCCGGAGCGGCGGCGGCCGTGTTCCAGAAGGTCACCCGCTCCAGTGCGGCGGACGCCAAGGCGGCGCTGAACGACTACAAACTGAAAATCTGGCTCGACAAGAGTTACTTCGATACCCTTCAGGAGGTTTCCGCGTTCAAGAAGAAGCTGGGCCACATCAAGCAGATTCCGAACTGGAAGAGCATCATCGATCCGAGCTTCCTCCGGGCGGTGGACGCCTCCAGGGTGACGGACTTCCCGTACTAGAACGAAGCGGGCGAAAGGGGGAAAGGGAGGTTTGAGGATCGAGGGAGCCGTCGCGATTTACACCCTTTCTGTGGCCATTTTCCTGGTGGCCTGGTGGGGTTTTACCTTTGTGTATCCCCCGATCTTCCTCCCTTCCCCCTTGGCCACCACGCTGAAGGCCATCGAAATCACGCGCACCGGGGAGTTGCCCTGGAATATCGTGATGAGCTTGTTCCGGGTTCTCTCGGGATGGGTGCTCGGGGGCGTCGTCGGTTCTTTTCTTGGCATCATCATGGGACGGCTCCCCTGGGTGCGGGCGCTCGCTCTTCCCGTTTTGGAATACTTCCGCTTCGTCCCGCCCGTGACCCTGGTCACGTTGTTCATCATCTGGTTCGGCTTCGGCGAAGAATCGAAAATCGTCCTGATCTTCTACACGGTGGTTTTCATCGTGGTGGTGAACACCATGGCGGGGGCCGCCTCGGTGCGGGAGGGCGCCATCCGGGCCGCCCGAAGCCTCGGCGCCACCGGGACCCAAGTCCTTTTCCGGATCGTCGTCCCCGAGACGATTCCCTACATGGTCACCGGCTTGCAGTTGGCCCTCAGCAACGCCTTCATGACCATCGTGGCGGCGGAGATGCTTGCCGCGAAATCGGGGGTCGGCTTCATGATCTGGGACGCCCAGATCTATACCAAAACGGAGCGGATGTTCGTCGCCTTCGTCACCCTCAGCTTGATGGGCTTCTGCCTGGATCGCTCCGTTCACGCTCTCTCCCGCCGCATGTTCGTCCACTACAGGGTGGTGTGATGCAAAAGGAGAGAGAGGCGTTTCTTCGGAAAAGACGGGGGAAGAAGGGTGGGGGCGCGTATCCGAAATCCACCTGGTCGCCGCTCGCAGCTCGTCGCGGGGCGCCTGAAGACGCTCGATTAGGAATCCTGCCCAAATGACGGAAAAAGTTCGGCTCGAGAGAGTTACCAAAATCTTCGAAGACCCCAGAAAAGGACGGGAGACGGTGGCCCTGAGGGATGTCTCCTTCGGCATCGAAGACCGGGAGACCGTCGCCCTCCTGGGCCCGAGCGGGTGCGGCAAAACCACCATCTTGAACATCATCGCGGGGTTCATCCTGCCCTCCGAGGGGAAGGCGCTGCTCGAAGGGCGCCCCATCACAAAACCCGGCCCGGAGCGCGGCGTCGTTTTCCAGGAACACTTCCTGTTTCACTGGCTTACCGTGGAAGACAACATCGCCTTCGCGCTGAAGATCCGGGGAGTGCCCAGGAGGGAATTCCTGCCCCGCGCGCACGAATTCGTCAAGCGCGTGGGGCTCACGGGTTTTGAGCGCCACCACCCGGACGAGCTCTCGGGAGGGATGCGGCAGCGCGTCTCCATCGCCCGTGTTCTCATCAACAACCCGGAGATCCTCCTCATGGACGAGCCTTTCGCGGCGCTCGACGCCCAGACCCGCCTCCTCATGCAGGAGTGGCTGCTCAAGCTCTGGGAAGAGCACCAGATGAGCATGCTCTTCATCACCCACGATGTGGACGAAGCGATTTTGATGGCGGACCGAATCTTCGTGATGGGGGTGCAGCCGGGGAGAATCATCCAGGAGCTCAAAGTGCCTCTGCCGCGGCCGCGGGCGCGGACGATGCTGACATCCCAGGCCTTCATGGAGACCAAGGCGAGGTGCCTGGACCTCATCGCAAAGGAGAGCATCAAGGTATTCGAGGGGGCATCCGAGTACGGGGGATAGCCCGACTCTTCTGAATCCATACTCCCCCGGAGACAGGGACTCGCCCACATGCGCAAAGGTTTTAACGAATCCGCTTTCGTTTTGAATACACATTAAAGAAGGCGGATTCCGGATGAGATTGATGAGAATAGATATTTGAAATGATATCAATGGGACAAGAGAATTTCATACCCGATGAAAACGGCTCGATATATCTGAACGGGATAAAAATAGGTATCAAAATTTATTGCGCCGGCAATGATACGACGGGATGCCCTATTTTAATTCTTTCCTGACTCGCTTTTCGCCAACGTTTTCAGGGGCGGCCATGCCTGCAACTGATTGAGCCGGCACTACCGGACTTGCCGGTTGGACGCTCACGGATGGCGCTGCTAGAAGCTCAACGAGATGTCGCGGTGGTGCGACATGCAGGTCGCCACGGGTTTTGCGATCCGGGTCGGCAGCCGTTCCAACTGCCGGATGCCGATGGTTCCGCGCAGTGCGGTCTCGTAGGCGGCCAGGCCGGGGTCCAGTTCCCGCGCGGCCCGAGTCCGCCACTCCACCTCGCGCTCGAGGAGAGCGATCGCGCCATTCAGGCGTTTCGCGGCGCGCTCACGGCCGGACTTGCCTCGCCTCGCGTCTGAGCGCGCCCTGGAGAGGGTGGAGCGTAAATCATAGGTTCCGGGAACGCTCCGGAGCGCCCGCTCGGCGTCGCGGATGGCGGAACCCGCCTTTTGGGCCGTCTGCGTTTGCAGGATTTCCGGCAACCCCTTGAGCTTTGCGCCGGCTTCCTCCAGGGCAGGCGCCTTCGCCAACATCTCAAGTACCGAACGCACGGAGGTGTAGGCGTCGTCGACATTGCGCCGGTAGGCGCGGCGGGCGCCGGTTTCCTTCTTTTCCAGAGACAGGTAACGCCGGCGCTTTTCCTTCCCGCCTTCGGGACGTCTCGCCTCCACGCGAACCCTTCGCTTCGTCAACTCGTCGATTTCGTGGCGCAACGCCGCCGCCTCGTCCGCATCTCGTCCCATGCGCCGGATGGTGGTGCGGAGTTCGCGGATCTGGCGGTCGATCCGCTTCTCATCCGCGTTGACCCGTCGAATGACGGCATGTACGTCCTTGTAGGTCTCCCCGTACGTCTTCCGTTCCACACTGGCGCGGCGCACTTGCGCGACCAGATCGAAGGTCCGGGCGGCCTTCTCCATGCCGCCGGTCAGTTGCTTGCGGACTTTCACCGGCAGATAGCTGGTATCGAGTTTTCGGGCGGTTCGTATGCTCGCGCGGATCTTCTCGCCGTCTTGGTCGTAGCGCTCGAAGAGGTATTCCTCCAGGCAGGCCTGGAGGCGCGGGTTTCGGGGAGGCGGCGCGGTCTCTCCGGTGAGCGACGTGCGCGTAGGCAGGTAGTTCACCAGGGGCGGATAGAAGCCGACGATGCCCAGGGCCACGAGTTGCAGCGCGATGAACGGGACAACGCCCCGGTAGATGTCGGTCGTCAGCACGGAGGGCGGCGCGACGCCGCGCAGATAGAACAGCGCGAAACCGAACGGCGGCGTCAGGAAGGAGGTCTGCATGTTGACGCCTATCATCACCCCGAGCCAGACCGCGGTGACGTTGGCCGAGGGGTCCGCGAGCAGGATAGGGGCCACGATGGGCACCACCACCACCGCGATCTCGATGAAATCGAGGAAAAACCCGAGGATGAAGATCACCGCCATGACGACGATGAACTGGCTCCAGAAACCGCCGGGCAGGGTGGTGAGAAACTCCTTCACCAACTCCTCGCCGCCGAAGCCCCGGAAGGCCGAGGTAAGCATGGCCGCGCCCAGGAGGATGATGAAGACCATGGCCGTGGTCTTGGCGGTCTCGACCATGACGCCCGCGAGCATCCGCTCGGTGCGGTAGGCGCGCCAGCCGCTCCAGGCTACGGAGACCAACAGCCCGAATACCGCGATGGCGGCAAGCGTCACGCCGATGGCCTCGTAGGCGCCGTGAATTGTGCGTATGTTGAGGTCGAAAGTGATCAGGAGGATGAAGAGTGCGAGCAGTGAAACAGCCGCGATAATGGCCGGCGTGTAGCACCCGCGTTGCCCTTCGGCCAACCGGTACCCCGCCATGATGGTGGCGCCGACGGCGCCGATGGCGCCGGCCTGATTGACCGTGGCGATGCCCACGATGATGGAGCCGAGCACGGCCAGGATGAGCGCCAGGGGCGGAATCAGGGCCAACACCACGCGGACGACGAACTGGCGGTCGAGGCGTCCTTCGATGGGGATGGCCGGCGCGCTGCCGGGCCGGATGAGCGCGGCCGCGAGAATGTAGATGACGTAGAGGCCCACCAGAATCAGGCCGGGCACGATGGCGCCCAGGAACATGTCGCCTGCGCTGGCCGAGGTGATGCCGAACTCCGTGGGCATGATGAACTGACCGGTGGAGGCCTTGAAGTCCACCAATCGCAGCGTGCCCGCCTGATCGGTGGCGTTCGAGAGCTGGTCGGCCAGGATGATGAGCACCACGGAGGGCGGGATGATCTGCCCCAGCGTGCCCGACGCGCAAATGGTCCCGGTGGCGAGCCGGCGCGAGTAGCCGTTGCGCAGCATGGCCGGCAGCGAAATGAGGCCCATGGCCACCACGGTGGCGCCGAGTATGCCGGTGGTGGCGGCGAGCAGCGCCCCCACCAGCACCACCGAGATGCCGAGACCGCCCGGAACCGGCCCGAACAGGCGCGCCATGGTCACCAGCAGGTCTTCGGCGATCTTCGAGCGCTGCAGCATGATGCCCATAAAGACGAACAGCGGTACGGCGATGATGGTGTCGCGCTCGACCTCCCAGTAGACGCCCCGGAAATTGGTGACGCCGGCCGTTAGCCACTGAACGGGGCCGTCCTGCGCGAAGAAGGCGCTGGCGTCCCCGGCGAAGATGTAGCCGGTGAGCGACGCGAGACCGATGGTCAGGATGGCCGAGCCGGGCAGCGCGTACGCCACCGGGTAACCCGACGCCAGCGCCAGGGCCATGGCCAGGATCAGCAGTGCGAGAAAGAAAAGCTCCACGGTCAGGACGACTCTGGTGTCGGGTGGCTCGCGGTCTGCCCGCGAAGAATCGCCATGGCGTCAAGGTAGTACGCCAGAAACTGCGTCATCATGGAGACGGCGTACACGGCGAGAAATCCCGCCATCAGGTACTTGACGTAGAGACCGTACCCGCTCTGGGAGGTTTCGAAATAAAGCAGCGGGCTGTTGATGACGGACGCCTTGCCCGCCATGCCGACGGCGAGAATGGTCCAGCACAGCGGCACGCCCAGCAATATGGAGCCCCACGCGTTGACCAGGGCCTTGCGACGTTCGCTGAAATGCGTGTACAGCACGTCCACGCGGACGTGGCCTTCGGCGACCAGGGTATGGGCGCTGGCGAACAGGAACAGCGCGGCGTACCAGAAACGCACCAGATCGCCCATGAATGCCTGCTCATAGGAGAAGATGAAGCGCGCGATCACGATCTGGAACTCGGCGACGACCACGAGCAGCGAGAGCCAGATAAAGTCGAGCCCCCGCTTGAAACAGGCCAGCACCGCCGCCGCGAGCATCAGCGGGAGATGCACGTAGAGGCCGCGGAAACTCGAGACGCCCAATTGCTGGGCCAGCGTCTTGCCGAACAGCGCGGGCAGCAGCCCTTCCACGCGCAGGAACGATATGACCCCGTCGACGATGCCGATGAAGAACGTCGACCAAAAGGCGACAGCGATGATGTAGGTGGTGACGGACTTGAGAAGCGCCGCGTCCGACGTGAACGGCCTCTCCCGGTTCCTGAGCGCGATGACGGTGATGGCGACGACCGGGAGGACGTAGCCGGCGAGCTGAAGCCATGCCAGGAGTGCAGCCGTCCCGCCGGGCGGCGCCCCCCCGAAGATGCGCGCGACGCCCGGCCAGCCGTACCAGAAGACCAGATAGTTGTTGAAGAGGAACACGAACGTCGTCGCGGCCAGCGACAGCGCGAACGCGCGGTAGAGCGCGTCCGCGATGCCGGGCCGTATTTCGCCCGCGTCCTCCAACCGAGCCTCCGTCACTGTGGGAAACCGTAGTGGCCTGTCACACTATGCGCCGGACGTCTAGTTCGAAACGCCCAGCACACGGTTGCGCTGCGCCACGAACGCCTGGTCGGCGATGCTCATCCAACCGCCGACTTCCCGACGCGCCTTGGCAAAGCTTTCGTGGATGCGCTTGGCGAGTTTGCTGTGGGTCACCACCCCCGCGAAGACTTCATCGGCCGCTTTTCCGAACGCGTCGTAGATATCGTCGTTGAACTTGCGCACCTGGACGCCCTGATCACGCGTGAGCCGCGCCAGCGCCGCGCCGTTCTTGGCGTTGTACTCGGCCATCATCACGTCGTTCTCCATCGAGGCCGCGGCCTCGATCAGCGTCTGGTCGGCCTTCGACAGCGAATCCCAGAACTTCTTGTTGAAGCCCGACGACAGCATCGAGCCCGGCTCGTGCATGCCCGGATAGTAGTAGTACTTGGCCGCCTCGTAGAACTTCATGAATTCGTCGTTCCACGGCCCCACCCATTCGGTGGCGTCGATGGCGCCCGAAACGAGGTTCTCGTAGATCTGCCCGCCCGGCAGGGAGACCGGCGAGGCGCCGAGCTTCGCCATGACGTCGCCGCCGAGGCCAGGAATGCGCATTTTGAGGCCCTTGAGGTCGTCGGGGTTGTTGATCTCCTTGCGGAACCAGCCGCCCATCTGCACGCCCGTGTTGCCGCACATGAGGCCCTTGAGTCCGAACTCCCCGGCCAGCTCGTCCCAGAGCTGCTGTCCTCCGCCGAAACGGATCCAGGCGTTCAACTCGGTGTAGGTGAGGCCGAAAGGCACGGAGGTGAAGTAGGCCCACCCCGGATGCTTGCCCTTCCAGTAGTAGTCGGCCGCATGATAGGCCTGCGCGTTGCCTGAAGCCACCTCGTCGAACGAGTCGAAGGCGCCGACGCGCTCGCCGGCGGCGAAGTAGCTCACCTTGATGCGGCCGTCGCTCATATCCTGGAGCCGTTTGGCGAAGCGCTGCGCCCCGGTGCCGAGTCCGGGGAAATCGCGCGGCCAAGTGGTGACGATGGCGATCTCGATGCGCTTTCTCATCATGGCGGGCGCCTTCTGGGCCTGGGCCAACCCGCTTCCCGCCACGACCGCAGCGGCGGTCCCTGCCGCGGTGCCGGCAATAAAGTCACGACGTTTCATGCGTTTCTCCTTTTCATGAGAGTTGTTTTTCCTCCGCGTCATGCGCGGCCGGTTCGCAGGCCGAAAATCAACGGCCAACCACCCTATCAGGCTCATTGGTAATGTGTTGCGATGCAATAAAAATACTACGACAAGCTCTATTCCAGCGCAACCACAATCTTTACGACTGCTAGTCAAGCCGAGGTGTATTCGCTTCGTTCAGGACAAGTTATGGCAAATATGGAAGTAAATTTACTCTTTATCGATAATTATTCGTCACGAAAAGAAAAGAGAGGGTTCGCGACTGAGGAAAGCGGGATTACCGGCCGATGGGTGAGGTGATGCGCTCGCGCTTAAAACTTGAACGGCGTTTGAAACAAAGTTAATCTATCCACGATTCAAAACCCACACGCACTCGATGCCTTATGGAGTCAATCTCGACCGAGGAAGGAGGGATTGCCGACCGAGGAGGGAGGGTTTGCCGGCCGGGAAGGAAGGGATTGCGACGGAGGAAGGATCAATTCCCACTCAAGAAGAAGGAATGGAGACTGAGTGGAATAGGGGGTGCCGACCAATGAACACGGAGGCTGAGCCGCCCGCCTCGGTGAAGGGTGAGGGGCCTTTCGCGGGATACGATATGGATTCCCGCTTTTATGATGAGATGTTCGACTCAGGCGGCCGTCCGAGACTATGCCGACGTGCCCCCGAGCCGGGGGGTGTTCCGGGGAAACGGCGACTCGGCGCTCGGCACCGAGGTGAAGATAGAGCGGCATACGGAAAACCCGGCTTAAAGCGCGTCGCGCGTGGAGCGGCTCTTGACGCGCTATGGCCGCCGGGCTATGGAGTCGTTCATCACGAGGTTCTGCGCGAATCATCCAAAATCGAGCGGGAGGAAGGAAATGCGAGCATCACCAAAGAAACTGTGTGTCATCACGGTCGCGCTGGCGATATGCGTGATTTTAGGCGCGGCGGGTGCGAGCGCCGCTGCAGAAGAAGCGAAGCCCTCCGGCTGGTACGTGGGCTTAGGGCTGGGGATCAACCAGGCTTCAGGGGTCGAGCAGGCGGGCCACAACCGCGACAACATCTGCTACCCCGAAGACGACTGCAGCCGCTTGGTCAATGACAGGCCCGAAGGCTACCGGTGGTATTACGACCTCGATGCGGACGACGGCGCCGCGTTCGAGATTTCCATCGGCCGCGCCATGGGCGCATTTCGTCTGGAACTGGCGCTGGCCCAGCGGAAAAACGACGTCGAACAAAAATTCACCGGCATCACCTATCTGGACGGCTCGCGCATCATGGCCCGCCCGGTGAGCAACTACCAGAGCGATTCCGATGCCCATATCGACGATCTGACGACGCGCACCCTCTCGCTGAACGCCTACTACGATTTTTCACTCCCCGGCAGCCGCTTCACGCCCTACGTGGGCGCAGGCGTGGGGGTTTCTTTCGTCGAGTTATCGGGCGTGTTTTTTGAAGCGCGCTACTCGTGCAAAAACCCCGCGATGGACTGCGACATGCCCGAACAGTACGACGGCCGCCAGAACGAGGACCTCTCCGACACCGTCTTATCCGCGCATCTGCACGCGGGCCTCGACTACCGCGTGAGCGAGAAGATGCTGCTTGGCGTGAAGCTCACCTACTCCATGGTGGGCGACATGGAGGCGAAAGGCGACTACGACTTCCACCCCGTTCCCGATCTTACGAACACCACCGAAATCACCGGCATGAACCACTTCTCCGTGATGTTCGGGGTGAAATACTTCTTCGGCGAGTGAGACGGGGGGGAATAGTGTCGGGAGCATTTCTACGGTCTAGGTTTTGACGGGGTTTGATGCCTGGCGCATAATGAGCATTGCCGCCCGAATTACTGACGAAAATGAGATTGAGAGACTGGCTTGAGTAATTCAATGGAAGTGAAAGCGACGACGGGGCGGCAAGCCGAGATATTCTATCCATCGAGACGTGCCGAGACAGGCGCAATACCGCTTTCGCCGATTCCGGCGGTGAACGTCGCTTCGGTGCCGCAGCGCAGTCCTCTTAGATACCCTGGCGGCAAGACGTGGCTGATTCCCCATATCCGGGTTTGGCTCCGAAATCTCAATCTAGTTCCCCAATTTCTCGTCGAACCCTTCGCCGGTGGCGGCATCGTTTCGTTGACCGCCGTAATGGAAGGGTTGGCGGAACGATGCCTAATGGCGGAGTTGGACCGTGACGTGGCGGCCTTTTGGAAAGCGGCGCTGCGCCACGGCCCCGAGCTTTGTGAGCGGATCGCGCGCTTCGAGCCGACGCGAGAGGCCGTGAACGCGCTATCGCGTCAAACCCCGGAAGATTTGGTCGGGCGCGGCTTCCGCACCCTTGTGCTGAACCGGACGCGCCGAGGCGGCATTCTCGCTCCCGGCGCGTCATTAAGCCGCGCGGGAGAAAATGGAAAAGGCGTCGCGTCTCGTTGGTATCCCGAGACGATCATGAAGCGTCTGCGTGAGATTACCGAACATGCGGATCGCATCGGCTTTTCCGAAACCGACGGCATAATGTGGCTGGACGACTTATTGAGGGATCGTATTCACGAACTGGTTGTATTCGCCGATCCGCCTTACACTGCAGGCGGAAAACGGGCAGGAAAGCGGCTTTACGCCCACAACGAGATAGACCATCCGCGATTGTTCGAAATGCTCGCCGATAGCGGCGCCGAGTTTCTCATGACTTACGATGGCGCGCCCGAGATTGAGCGCCTGATCCGCAAACATGCCTTTCACGCCGTTCGGGTGTTCATGAAGAACACCCACCACGCCCGGATACCCGAACTCGTCATCACGCCCCGACCGGTGTTCGTCGATTGAGCGCGCGATACGGCATCGCAGAATGGTACGGACGACCTTTTAAAGGCCTTTCTCCCGCTGAGCGTCGCCGACTGGTGTAGGCTTTGCGGGGTATATCTAATCGCGTGAGGAGATCCGATTGTGGAACGCATCAGTTTGATTCCATTGGTGGAAGAGGCGTGGGAGGCGTACGAATGCGCCGATTCCCGCGTCCGTCCCTCTATGCCGATTCTATTCTTCGGCGATCTCGATGCGTATTTTGCGTCGTCATTTCGAGTGGTGACGGTCGGGAAAAATCCTTCGCTGGAAGAATTCCCTGAAGATTCACCATCATGGAAACGGTTTCCTGCGTGCACGGAGATCACGGCTGCCGATAGCGGGCGATATCTGGATGGTTTGTGTTCCTACTTCCACGTCGCTCCCTATGATAAATGGTTCCGATTCTACGATGCTATTCTAGGGGGAGCGAAGGCCGGTTACTATCCTGGCAAGCCATCGGACAAGCCATCGACGGCGCTGCATACAGACATTGCTTCGCCCGTCGCCACGGATCCGATTTGGACAAAACTTGGAAAATCGGAGCGCAGTGCGCTACAGGAGAAAGGCGTCCCCTTGTGGCACAAATTGCTCAAGAGACTGAAACCCCAAATGGTCCTGCTGAGCGTCGCACGAGAGCACCTGGAGCGTATCGAATTTCCGGCATCGAATGACTGGCGGACGATTCATGAGTTCAAATGCAAGGAGGACGGGGGGCAGCGAAGCTCTCCTTATCCGGTTTGTGTTAGATGGTACGAGATCATGGGCGATCCGTCATTATTCGTATTCGGCCAGGCAGCCCAGACACCATTCGGAACGTTGAGCGATGAGCTGAAACGACGAGTAGGGGAGATCGCGCGAGAAGCGTACGATAAGGGTCACGAAGGTTGATCTTGCGCAAGCTCCGCCTCGATGGGGCTGTTGAAAAAGTCCGAAGAGGGAGGGTTTGCCGTCATTCCGGCGAAAGCCGGAATCCATTTTTACGCTTTTCGCCTTTCGTCAGGGGCTTCCGCGCATCGGCGGGAAATGAAACGCCGCCGCGTATTCACCCGCACCCGCAAATGGATTCCGGCTTTCGCCGGAATGACGACGGTCTACGGGTCGAGGCGGCGTAGGGGCGCTTCGCAGACCCATGAGCGCCCTTCGATACGCCGCCTTCGGCGGCTACTCAGGGTGAGGATGATATGGCGGCTGCTCAGGGTGAGGATGATATGGCGGCTGCTCAGGGTGAGGATGATATGGCGGCTGCTCAGGGTGAGGAAGACATAAAACCTCCTTATCCCGAGTAGGCCCGCAAGGGCCGTATCGAGAGCCTGCCCTGAGCCTGTCGAAGGGGACGCCGGGAAACAACCCCCGACCCCCCTTGTCAGGGGGTACATGCGACGCCCCTGACGAGGGCTTTTTTAACAGCCCCGGATAGAACAGCTTGAAACAGTCCGCCGTGGTTCTCCAACACCAAGCACCCACCTCCCCCACCCTGCGTTGACATCCCCCTTTTCAGCCTCCAGAATGCGCTCGTGCGTCACGGGGTAGGTCGATTCTCAGATGAGACGAAAAAAAGAAGGTGAACCATGAGCAGGGACTTCATGCGCTCGCGCGTCTTAAGAGGCCCTCTGGGCGATATCCTGGAAAAAGTCGAAGCGGGTCTGCGCCTTTCCTTCGATGAGGGCGTGCGTCTGTATGAGGCCAAAGACGTGAACGCCTTAGGCTATATGGCGAACATCGTGCGCGAGCGCCTCCACGGGAATCGCACCTATTACAACGTGAACAGCCACATCAACTATTCGAACATCTGCGTGCTGTGGAAGGCGTGCAAGTTCTGCGCGTTCGGCAAGAAGGAAGGCCAGCAGGACGCCTATGCGTATTCGCTGGAGGAAATCTTCAAGATGGCGGAAACGCTGGGCCGGGGCCGCACCGAGTTCCACATGGTGGGCGGCCTGCATCCCGATCTGCCCTTCGATTACTATCTCGAAATGATCCAGGGCATCAAGGAGATTCACCCCCAGTTGCACCTGAAGGTCTTCACGGCCACGGAGATTCGCTGGCTCGCCGACCACGTCGCCAAGATGAGTGTCGAGGAGACGCTCGAACATCTTGTGCGTTCAGGGCTCGGTTCCCTCACGGGCGGCGGCGCGGAGATTTTCGCGGAACCCACGCGCTCTAAGATCTGCAAGGGCAAGCACTCGGGCGAGGACTGGCTCGATATCCACCGCATCGCCCACAACAAGGGCATCCGCAGCACCTGCACCATGCTCTACGGCCACGTGGAATCGAACGAGGATCGCGTGGATCATATGCTGAGGCTGAGAGACTTACAGGACGAAACCGGCGGTTTCACCACCTTCATCCCCTTGGCGTTTCATCCCGAAAACACGCAGATGGACGACATCCCCTCCACGGGCGGGATGCTCGACATCAGAAACTACGCCGTCGGACGTCTTTTGCTCGACAACATTCCCCACATCAAGGCGTATTGGATCATGGTGGGCCGGCCCATCGCGCAAATCTCGCAGCGCTTCGGCGTGGACGATCTGGACGGCACCGTCGTTCAGGAGAAGATCTACCACATGGCGGGCGCGAAGACGCCGCACGAACTCACCGTGAACGACATCCGCCGCCTCATCAAAGAGGCGGGGCGCGAGCCCATCGAGCGCGACACGCTCTACCGGGAAGTCACGCGCCAAGGAGATCAATGGGCAGTTCACGCCTGAGCATCACCATGAAACTCGGCACCGTTCCTTTCCTGAACGCCAGACCCCTTACCATCGCGCTCGAGGGAAACCCCGGAGTCGGGCTCGTCGTCGAACCCCCCTCGAAGCTGGCGGATATGCTGGAAAGCGGTGAACTGGACGGCGCGCTCGTCTCCTCGTTCGCTCTTTTTCAGATGCCGGGCGCGCGCTTCGTACCCGGCGTGGGCATCGCAAGCCACGGCCCGGTGGAGAGCATTCGGCTCTATTGCCGGAAACCGGCGGACTCCCTGCGCCGTGTGGGGCTGGATAGCTGGTCGCTCGCCGCGACGAACATGGCGCGTATCTACCTCAAGCACCGCTGGGGGGCGGAGCCCGAATTCGTGCCCATCGATCCGACAAAACCACCGCGCGAGGATGAGGCGCTAGACGCCTTTTTGCTCATCGGGGACAACGCGCTGCGCGAACCGCCCGGCGAACACTACGTGCTCGACCTGGGGGAAGAGTGGCGAAACTTCACGGGCCTTCCCTTCGTCTACGCGCTCTGGGTGTTCAGAACCGGAGCGGGAGACGCCAAGGCCGCCGCGCTTTTGCAGAACGCGAAAAAAGAGGGCGTGGGGAAGATAGAGGAGATCGTAAACGGGGCGCTTCCCCGAGGCGTCGACAAGAACACGGCGTGGTGTTACCTCACCGAGTGCATCCGCTACGATGTGGGCGATGAGGAACTGGAAGGTTTAAGGCGTTATTATGAGCTTCTCGTCGAAGACGGACTGGCGCCCGAGGGCTGGGAACCCCGGTTCGTCGATGAGCCGGGAGCCCGCGTGGTGGTGATGGGCGACGCGGTTTCTAAGGAGGACGACATGAGCGATGACCTTTGTTTTTCGAGTATTCATGACCTCGCGCAGATGATCCGCAAAAAAGAAATCTCTCCCGTCGAGGTGGCCGAGGCGCACCTGCGCCGCATCGAGGCGCTGAACCCTGAGATATTCGCCTACCAGACGGTGACGGCGGAAGCCGCCATGGAGGCGGCCCGCGCCGCCGAGGCCGAGATTGTCGGTGGCCAGTGGCGAGGCCCCATGCACGGCGTTCCCTATGGCGCCAAGGACATCGTCGATACGGCGGGGGTGCTTACCACCAACGGTTCTTCTTTTCATCGCGACAACGTTCCGCGCGAGGACGCGGAAATCATCAGGCGCTTGAAGGGTGCGGGCGCCGTCATGCTGGGCAAGACGACCACGCACGAGTTCGCCGCCGCCCCGGTGACCATCAACCCCCATTACGGCACCGTGCGTAACCCCTGGGATACCGAGCGCATCGTGGGCGGCTCGAGCGGCGGTTCGGGCGCCGCCTGCGCGGCGGGCTTGGCGCCCGCCGCCATCGGCACCGACACGGGCGGCTCCATCCGCAACCCCTCCTCTCTGTGCGGGGGCGTGGGCTTCAAGGCGACCCACGGCCGGGTGAGTCTGAGGGGCATTTGCCCCAACTCCTTGAGCTTCGACCACCCGGGCCCCATGACGCGCACGGCGCGCGACGCCGGCCTCATGCTTCAGGCGATAGCGGGCTATGACGCCCAGGATTCAAAGTCCCAAAACGTGCCCGTTCCCGATTACACCGCAAGTTTGGAGGACGGGGTGCGCGGGAGCCGCATACTCGTCTGCCCGGATTTTCATGGAGACGCCGAGGTGGATTCCGAGATCATGGCGGCGTTCGAGGCGGCGGTGGAAGTGTTCCGCGCCCTGGGCGCACGGGTGGAGGAGGTCTCCTTCACGCACTATCAGAAGCTGATGGATTTGTTCCCGCTCATCACGGGGCCTGAGTTCAGCGAGTTTCACAGGCCGTTTTTCGAGCAAAACCCGGGAGGCTACGGAGAGGACGTGCTCGAGCGTTTGGAGTGGTCGTTCCGGATCGCGCCGGATGATTACGTGCGCGCGATGCGCGAGCGCGTATTGATGCAGCGCGAGGTCGCCGGGTTCTTTGAGGGCGCCGACGCGCTCGTTCAACCCGCCATGCCCTGCGTCGCCCCGCCGATTGCGACGCTCATCGCGCAGATGAACGGCAGGGACGTTCCCTACAAGAACATCCACAGGCCGTTTCTCGGGCCGCACAACGCCACGGGCTTTCCGGCGCTCGTCACCCCGATGGGCCGGAACGCGGAGGGGATGCCCACCTCGCTTCAGATCGTGAGCGGCCCCTGGCGTGAGACCGATGTCCTGCGCGTGGCGCACGCCTATGAGGAGGCGACGCCCGAACTCAGGAACGAGCGGCCTCCTGTCGGGGCGTGAGCACATTGAAAGGAGAGCAGCTTTGCCGAAAGCGCGCGTGAACGGTATCGACATCCACTACATAGAGCGCGGAGAGGGAACTCCGCTTCTGCTCGTCCACGGGTTCCAGAACTCGCACTTCACCTTCACGCCCCTCATCGACTGGTTCTCGGAGCGTTTCCGCGTGTACGCGCTCGATTTGCGTGGCCACGGCGATTCGGACAAGCCCAGGGGCCCTTACACCATCCAGACCTTCGCCGACGACGTGCTCGGCTTTCTGGACGCTCTCGGGATCGAGCGCGCCGATTATCTGGGCCAAAGCATGGGCGGGCGCACGGGCACGATGCTGGGGATTCAGCACCCGGAACGCCTGAACCGCCTCATGCTCTCGGCCTCATCCGCAGGGTCGCCCTCGGGCGCATACCGGCAGATGTTCGACGAGCAGTTGGCGGTCGCGCAATCAGAAGGCATGGAGGCGCTGCATGAATTCAAGGTGCGCCGGGGCGAACTCCCCGAAAGCCTGCGCGAAGGCCCTCTCGCCGGCGAGTACAGGGAGAGGTTCTTGAAGAATACGCCCGAGACGTTCGCCGATACCGCAAACGCGCTGTTCACGATGCCGGATTTGAGAAACGAGCTGCACAAAATCCCCGTCCCCACCTGGGTGTGCCACGGGGAGAACGACGCAGGGCCTCTGGATTTCAGCGAGGTGTATGCGAAGCACGTGCCCGATTGCGCCGCTTCAATCATCCCCGATGCGGGCCATAGCGTTTTCTGGGATCAACCCGACGCCTTCATTGCGCAGATGGAGCAGTTTCTGGAGAAAAACCCCGTCTGAGCCGCCTCTTTGGAGATTGGTTTCATGACCACCGATGCGTCTGCCGCCGCCTCGTCCCTAGAACACTGGCGCAGACGCATGAGCCTCGTCACCGGTTTCATCTGTTGACCTGATAGTATCTCTCGCGCATTATTCCAAGGCTTGAACTTCATCCGAGGAATCCATGACCACGGCGACGACGGCGTTTTACGATGCGATTGAGAAGGCGGCGGGAGGCGAGCGCCTCTCTTATGAGGAGGGACTCGCCCTGCTCGAGGGGGACGACTTGGTCGCTCTGGGCGCCGCGGCGGACGACGTGCGCGCGCGCCTGCACGCGCAAGGCTACGCCACCTATTGCGTGGACAGGAACATCAACTACACGAACGTGTGCGACGTCTACTGCACGTTCTGCGCGTTCTACCGCCCGCCGGGGGATCACCCGGAGGCCTACATCCGTACGCGCGAGGAGATAAAACAAAAACTCGATGAGCTCTACGCCGTCGGCGGCAAGCAGATTCTGCTCCAGGGGGGGCACCATCCCGACTTGCGAATCGAGTGGTACGAGGAGCTCTTCTCCTGGATGAAGGGAGAGTTTCCGGACCTTCATCTCCACGCCTTGAGTCCGCCTGAGATTCACCACATCGCCAGGCTCGAAGACATGCCCTATGAGGTGGTGCTCACCCGTCTGCGCGCGGCGGGCCTCGATTCGGTGCCCGGAGGCGGCGGCGAGATTCTTGTCGACCGCGTGCGCGATACGATATCGAGGCTCAAGGTGAATACGGAGGGCTGGCTCGAGGTCATGCGCGTCGCCCATAATCTGGGGATTCGCTCCAGCGCCACGATGATGTTCGGTCACGTGGAAACGGATGAGGAGCGCATCGAGCACCTCCACCGCCTGCGGGAGCTTCAGGACGAGACGGGCGGCTTCACGGCCTACATCTGCTGGACGTTCCAGAACGACGGCGCAGCACCCTTAAAGGCCCGGACGGTGGGCAGCAGCGAGTATTTGCGGATGCTGGCGATCAGCAGGCTGTATCTCGACAACATCTTGAACTTTCAGTCCTCCTGGGTGACGCAGGGCATGAAGATCGGAGAGATTTCCCTGCACTACGGGTGCAACGACATGGGCTCCACCATGTTGGAGGAAAACGTCGTGAGCGCCGCCGGAACGACCTACGCCCTGAACGAGGACGACCTCCACCGCATGGCGCGAAACGCCGGCTTCACGCCGAGGCGGCGCAATTTCTTCTACGAATTGATCTAGCAACTCCCTCTCTCGTGACGACGGAATCGCCCCGAACGCAGAAGATGGAGCTTTGGCTGGCGGACCTCGTGTGCCCGGTGGAAGGCCCGCCCATCAGGCGCGGCGCGCTGCTCACGTCCTCGGGCCGGATTCTGGCGGTGGGGGATGAGGCCTTCGTGCGCCCCTCTATCCCGGTGGCAGAGGAGCGCGATTTCGGGCGCGCTATACTGATTCCCGGCCTCGTCAACGCGCACACGCACCTGGAACTCTCAGGTCTAAAGCGCAAACCCGGCCCGATGGAGGAGTGGATAGTCTCGCTCGTACGCGAGATGAGAGGCTGGCCCGCGCATCTTTTTCTGGCATCGGCGCAGATCGGCGTTGCCGCGAGCCTGGCGGCGGGCGTCACCTGCGTGGGCGACGTCTCCATCTCGGGGGAGAGCGCGACGGCGATAGCGGGCGCGGGGATGCGCGGCGTGGTGTTTCACGAGGTGTTGGGGCTCGACCCGGCGCTGGCGGATGAGATTCTGGCGAAAAAACTGGAAGATCAGGCCCTTTTCCCGGAATATAAAGGCCCCATACCGGGCGCCGTCCGTCATGGACTGAGCCCCCATGCGCCCTATAGCGCGTCGCTCGCCCTCTACCGCGCAGTGTTGAATGAGGCGAGAGAGCGAGGCTGGCCCGTAGCGACGCACCTGGGTGAAAGCGCGCACGAGGTCGAATTTTTGCAAGACGGCGGCGGCGCGCTCGCGAGAGTGCACCGGGAGTTGAACGGTAATCTGGACGGCTTCAAGCCCTCGGGCCTTCGGTCCGTCGCCCATCTCGACTTGGCGGGCGCACTCGATGGTCTCACACTTGCCGTTCACGCGAACCAGACCAACGCGGAAGACTGGGTGTTGCTCAGGATGAACGGGGTGCGCGTTTGCCTTTGTCCGCGCTCGGCGCGTTTTTTCGGCCATCCCTTCGCCGATGCGGCGCGCATGCGCGGAGCGGGGCTGGACCTGTGCCTGGGAACCGACAGCCTGGCGAGCAGCCCCACCCTCTCGCTTCTGGATGAGGCCCGCGCGCTACGCGAGACGGATGTGGAGATCAGCGACGCCGAGCTGCTCGAGATGTGCACGCGCTCAGGCGCCGAAGCGCTCGGCTTCGATAACCTGGGTGTCTTGAAGCCGGGCGGCGCGGCTGATTTCTGCGTCGTCTGTCCCCCTCGCGGTTTAGGCGGTTTGAACCTCGGCAGCGTATTTGATGCGGGCGCGCTCGTCGTCTGCACCGTCACGAACGGGGAAATCCGCTACGAAGCGCCGAGCCTTTGAGGCGGTTTTCATTTTGTGCGTTCGGATTTAGAATACGCGTCGACATCGGGAAGACAATCCCAAAATTTCGTACTTACTACATCTTTTCACAGGCGAGGCGAGAGACCTTTTTAAGGAGAATGAGTATCCATGGCGAGAAAATTGACGAATTTCGATAATTCCAACTGGAAAACACGCAAGGCCCGCTACGACGTGGGCGAGGCGGGCATCGGCCGTGTCCTGGCCATCCGCATGGCGCCGGGGGATGATCTGTTCGGCACGACGCTCAAGATATGCCGGGAGAAGGGCGTGAAGGCGGGCGTCATCCTGAGCGTGGCGGCTAGCCTGCAAAAAGCGGTGCTCAGAAACGTGTGGCAGTTCCCCGATCCGTTTCCCATCAACGACGAGTGCCGCATCTTCACGCCCATCAACGGCCCGCTCGAACTCTTGCAGATGAGCGGGAACATCACGCAGACCGAGGCGGGAGAGCCCTACCTCCATGCCCACGTCACCATATCGATGGGCCGGCCCGAGGCGACGTGCTTCGG
This sequence comes from bacterium, assembly GCA_965218885.1. Taxonomy (GTDB): domain Bacteria; phylum UBA8248; class UBA8248; order UBA8248; family UBA8248; genus Bin107. The sequence continues at coordinate 2,035,895 of OZ244713.1, forward strand.
TGGTCATCTCGTTGAGGGATGCACCATTTTCAGCACGTGCGAGATGGTGCTGGCCGAGTTGTCCGATATCTCCTTCATGCGCCTGATGGACAAGCACACCCGCGTGGGCGAGGTGTACGGCATCGAGACGGACGGGAAATCGAGCGCCGACATGAAAAAAGCGATGGCGAAGCGCAAGGCGCGTTCCAAGCCCAAGGGTGTGCGATAGCCTTAAGAGAATCATCCATCAGGATGTTCAGGGGCCGCTCCGCCGGGGGCGGCCTCTTTTTTTCGTGCCCGCTAGAGCCAGCGGCGCACGCTCTGGCAGTAGTCGCCGTAATCCTCGCCGAATTTTCCCGCGAGGTAATCCTCCTCGCGCCTGATAATCACGGCCTGGATCGTGGCGACCAGCGGCGCGCCCAAAACGAATATCCACATGTTGTTGAGAAAAATCCCGAGCCCCAGGTAAAGGCACATGAAGCCGAGATAGATCGGGTTGCGCGAGAAGCGGTAGGGGCCGTCCGTGATGAGGACGCGCGCGGGCTTGTTCGTCTCATGGTTCGTATGGGCTTTCCTGAAGCACCCCAAAGAGGTTGCATTGAGAATCGCGCCTGCGAGCACCAGCCCCGCCCCGAGCGTGAAGCGCACGCTCTCGGGGAAGACGTTGGTGGGAAACAGGGTGTCGAAACCCACGCCCATGATGAAATACATCACGAAATACCAGGCCGGCTTGATGGAGATTTCGGGGCGATCCTCAGGCTCCTCCCCTTGGGGTTCGGGGCTTTTGTCCTTCCACGGCATGAGCTTGTTCGGATCGTCGAAATCCAGAAATTTCTTGAACCGGTCTTTCATGAGGGGATCTCTAGGTATCGCCTTGGTTGCGAGAAGCCTTGTAGCGCTGGTTCATGCTCTGGGCGACCCCCGCCATGACGGCGGCCGTCAAGTCGAAAGTAGCGTCGAGCGTCTCCTCTGCGATGCCCGCTTTCCCGGCGTCCGCCAGGCGGTGGTCCACTCACGGCTGGCAATTGCGCACGATGGCGATGGCCAGGCCGATGAGCGTTTTCTCGCGGTCGGTGAGGAGGTCCACTTTGTGGGCGTCGCGGTAGAACTGGCGGAAATCGGCGCGCTCCGTCATTTTTTCTCCCTTCAGGTAGCGGACGATGGAATCCGTGGATTATAAGGGGGCGTATACGCATTCTCAATCGCTTCCGGCGCAGTGGGTGTGGTCATCACGTACGGGGAGCGATGCAAAGGGTTTCGTAGGGGCGGACACACAGGTCCGCCCTTACGGTATTCTATTTAACTCAACCGGGAATGACGGCGCTTCTGGTAGAGGCGGATTTCACATCAAAAAAGGGATGAAAAAATGGATTTGGGACTTCACGGTAAAGCCGCCATCATCACCGGCGGGAGCGCGGGCCTGGGTCTTGCCATAGCCAAGGAACTCGCACAGGAAGGCTGCGACGTCTGCATCTGCGCGCGGAACGAAGAACGCCTGGCGGCGGCCAAGCGCGAAATCCAGTCGGTCTCGGAGGGCGTGGTGCGCGCGGTGCGCTGCGACGTGAGTGTGCCTGAAGAAATCGCCCACGTGGTGGAGGAAACCGTCGCCCTTTTCGGCACCGTCCACATTCTCGTGAGCAACGCAGGCGTGAGCACGACAAAGGATTTTCTCGATGTCGAGCGCGCCGACTGGGAGCGTTCCATGTCGAGCATCCTCTATGCGGCGTCCGAGTTCAGCCGTCTGGTGATCCCCTATATGCAGAAACAAAAGTGGGGCCGCATCATCATGACGGGCTCCACGAGCAGCCGCCAGCCCCGGCCCCGCCGCGTGGTCTCGAACGCATCGAAGGCGGCGCTGCTCAATTTCACGAAGTCCCTGGCGGGTGAGTTCGTGCGCGACGGGATTCTGGTGAACATCGTGAACCCGGGGCGGTTTTCCACCCACTGGCCCGAGCGCATCGCCAAGATGGTCCAAGAAAGCGGCCGCACGGAAGAGGAGGTGTATGCCGAAGTGACGAAGGACATCGCCATCGGCCGCCTGGGAGAGGCGGAGGAATTCGCGGCGGCGGTGGCCTTTCTCGCGAGTGAGCGCGCGAGCTACATCACGGGTGCCGCTTTGCAGGTCGACGGGGGAGAGATGTATTCGATCTGACGGGTCACCCGGCGCGCATCTGCTTGCACCGGGCGTGTGGAACGCCCGTGGATAAAGTATTGGTAAAGTGTGAGTAAATAACGAAGATCCCTTGCCACTAGCCAGACATGACCTCATGGTCCCCCGTTGCCCCGCGGCGCGGGGATTTTTTTGCGCGTATGGAGAAATTTTTTGCCGGAGAAGTTTGGATTCGTTAAGTTAGTGCGGCGGTAAGTTGAAATCCCGCCCAGACGGCGAGCAGGCACCCCGCGACTGAGAGGGCGACGTAGAAAGCGGCGAGAAGCCAGTCGCCTTCCTGGAACATGAGGAGGGTCTCCAGACTGAAGGCGGAAAAAGTGGTGAATCCGCCCAGGAGCCCTACCATGGCGAACAGGCGGACTTCCTCGCTGAACAATTCCCTGGAGACGAGCAACTCGTACATGCACCCGATGACGAACGAGCCGATGAGGTTGGCCGCCAAAGTGCCGAAGGGCCAGCTTGCGCCCAGTGCTCTTTGCACGAAGAGTGCGAGTCCGTAGCGAAGCGCGCTGCCGATTGCGCCGCCGCCCGCCACCCAAAGCCACTTCAAATGAAGCCCCTTTTAAGTCGGGATGAATCCACGCTACCGGTATCTCTTCGGAAAATGACACCATTGCGTCGGCGGCGCAAGAGTTTCGCCGCCCCCGGCTTTTCGGGCGCGCTTTTGTTTTCTACAATGACCAGATGGATGAAGCGCGCGAAGAAATCACCCCACAGCACTGGAAGGCGCAGCTCGACCATGAGTTGCGCGAACTCACCGACGCCAATCTGCGCCGTGGTTTGCGAACCATCAAGGGGATGCAGGGGCCGACCATGCGTTATGGCGGGAGAACCCTCGTCAACCTTTCGAGCAACAACTATCTGGGCCTCGCCAATTATCCCGCCTTGATAGAAGCGTCTGTGGAAGCCGTGAGGGCCTCGGGCGCGAGCGGGGCCGCCTCCCCGCTGATTTCCGGCCACATGGCCGCGCATGAGGAGTTGGCGAGGGCGCTGGCCGCTTTCAAGCGAAAGGCCGCCGCTCTCGTTTTCGGCTCGGGGTTTCTGGCGAATGTAGGATTGATCACGGCCCTCGCGGGTGAGGGCGACGCCGTTTTCAGCGATGCGCTCAACCACGCGAGCATCGTGGACGGCTGCCGGCTCTCCAGGGCGCGGGTGCACGTCTATCCGCACGGGAACCTGAATTACCTGGAAGACGCCTTGAAGAAAGCCTCCGGCGCGCGACGAAAGCTCATCGTGACGGACGGGGTCTTCAGCATGGACGGCGATTTGGCGCCGCTGCCCGGAATCTGCTCCCTCGCGATCAAATGCGGCGCGATGCTCGTGGTGGATGACGCCCACGGCACGGGGGTCATCGGGGAGGGCGGCAGGGGGAGCGGCGCTTATTTCGGGGTGGAGGATGAGGTTTCGGTATCGATGGGCACGCTGGGAAAGGCGCTCGCCTCTTATGGCGCGTTCGCCTGCGCCGATTCGGAGGTAGTGGATTACCTCGTGAACAAGGCGCGGCCCTATATCTACTCGACGAGCCTGCCGCCCGCCGTGGCCGCCGCCTCTCGCGCCGCTATTCGCATCGTAGAGGGAGCCGAGGGGGAGCGCCGCCGGGAGAATCTGGCGAACCTGTGCGCGCGCTTTCGCGCCGGATTGCGCTACATCGGAATTCGAGTGAGCGACCCGCCGCCGGGGGCCGAGATTCCGATTTTCCCCATCATCATCAAGAATACGGAAAAAACGCTGGCGCTCGCGGAGTATTTGATGGAGGCGGGCATCTACCTGCTGGCCATTCGCCCGCCCACGGTGCCCGAGGGTACGAGCAGGCTCAGGGCCACCCTGATGGCGACGCACACCGAAGCGCAGATCGACAAGACGCTCGACGCCCTGGAGTCGGGCCTCAAGAAACTGGGCGTCGTCTGATTCCCGGCCTAATCGATTTCCACGATCACGTTGCCTACCACCTCATCCGCTTCCGCGGCCTCGTGCGCGCCTGCGAGTTCATCGAGCGGGAAACGCTCCGTGATGTGGTGGGAGAGCGCGCCATCGTCCATCGCGCGGGTGACGTCTCTCCCCGCATGGGCCAGGGCCTCGGGCGGGCAGCAGTGGATCATCACCAGGCGGATGGTGATGTTGTTGAGCATGAGTTCATAGTGGGGAAAGCGGGGCATTCGATCCCCCATCGAGGAATAAGAAGCGATGACGCCGCCGATTTTCAGGATTTTGTAGTTCGTCTCCCAGTTCACGCCCAGGTTCACGTCCACCACGCGGTCCACGCCCACGCCGTCGGTGATTTCCAGTATCTTTTCTGCGACGTCTTCTTCGCGGTAGTTGATGAGATGATCGGCGGAAGACGCGCGCTCCCCCTTGGCGTCTGAACTCACCGTTGCGATGACGCTCGCACCTCCCCATTTGGCCAATTGCACCGCGTAGACGCCCACGCGGCCCGCCCCGCCCGTCACCAGCACCGTCTTGCCTGTGATGGGGCCGTCCGCGAACAGGCACCGGTGGGCCGTCATGGCGGGAATGCCGAGGCACGCGCCTTCCGAGAAGGTGGTTTCCTCCGGAAGCCGAACCAGAAACCTATCGGGCAGGCAGACGTATTGCGCCGATGTGCCGAACGCTCGTTTGTAGCGCGCGTTGTAGACCCACACCCGCGCGCCGACCTCATGCCCTGCGGCGTCTTGTCCGAATTTATCGACGACGCCTGCGCCGTCGTTGTTCGGGATGGTTCTCGGGTAATCCGGAAAATGCTCGAAATAGCCCCAGTCCTCGGCCCCATGGCCGGCGCGGCGCTTGCAATCCGTGGGATTCACGCCTGAGGCGTGAAGCCGGACCCTGATTTCCCCGGGCCGGGTTCGGGTGTTTCCATCTCCCCGATTTCGATGACCTCGCGCGCGTCTCCCTTGCGCTCGTACCAGCCTGCCCGCATCGCCTGCGCTCTCCTATGAAACCCTTATCCGTGGGTGACCGAAATGCCCAGATAGACGACGATGAGGGCGAGGATGAGGTTTAACAGGAGCCACGTCTTGCGCTGCGCCTTCATGCCCTCAAAACCTCTCGGGATGGTGAGCGCGACGCCCACGAAGATGATGACGAGCGCCAGGATGATTTTCACGACCAGCGATCCCGGAATGGCGAGGCCGCTCCGCACGAGGCGGGTGACGTGGTGAAGCCCCGTCAGTATCAGAATGAGGAACGAGCCGTGCAGAATCGGCACGAATCTCTTCTGGATTTTCCCCATGAAGGGCCCCCGTTCGGTTTCGGGCAATGACGCCGCCGTCGGGATGACCACGAAACGAAGAAAGGCCACGCCGCCGACCGCCAGAATGGCGCTCAGAACATGCAGGGTGGTGATGATGATGTTTCCCGTGCTGTATCCCATAAGACCCGCTCCCGTGAATGATGAGGAAATGTTTTTTTTAGGCCGCATCCTCTCCCAGCAGCACCAGGACGCCGGAATACTGGTGGAGATGGTCGATTTCTCCGATGGGCGCAATCTCCGAGCCCGTGAAGAAACCGGCGACGGGCAACCCGCGCATCTTCTCCCGAATCGCCCCGGCGTCCACGTCCATCTCGCCGTAGAGGGAACTGCCCCGGCCCGCGCAATTGAAATAAAGGCCGAACGCGCGCGCGTTTTCTCCCTGGGGAGTGGAGAAGCGCCGCGCCCCTTTTTCCAGCATCGTGCGGAGGTCCTCTCTCGCGCGAGGGCTGTCCCGCTTGGCGAAGGTGATGGCCTGGCCGGTTTTCACCGGCGTCGGCAGGGCGATGATGCCTCGCTCCTCGTCCGCGCCCACGATGGGCCGCACGATGTACTCGCCGTGATCGAGAACGACCTTGTCCGGATTCCCCGGAATGCCGATGAACAGGTTCATGGCGGCGTGCTGGATGTTCTCCATCCATTCCGGACCCGCCGCCTCGGCGAAGGCGTCGAACGCGCGCTCCCCGGAAATTTCCCAGACGATGTTCTCTTCCGCCCGCGTGATGAGTTTCGGCTCGCCGGTAGGCAGATAAGCCTGCGATATCCCGATGAACCGCTTCGGCGAACCCGAGAATACCACGCCCGAGACGGCGTTGGTCTGCACATGTCCATCCAGGAACTGAAAGGTTCTCCCGGCCGAGCCGTCCTCCGCGGCGCCGCCTCCCACGATGATGGCCTCATCGCCTAGTTCCTCGTGGATCCCTTGAAAAAGCGCGTCGGCCTGAAGGTGATAGCTGTCGGGCATGATGACGACCAGGGGCGGACTCCCGTGAGAGAGCGCATCTCCCAGTTCTTTTTTCGCCGCCCGGCCGATGGCGCGCCCGCACTCCAGAGGCGCGCTCCCCAGGCCCTCGACGAGAAAAGGCGCTGCGGGCGGGGCGTCGCCGCCGACCGCCAGAACCGAGATTCCCGACGTTCGCTCGATTTCACCCTGCGCCGTCATGACGCCGAAGCCGGTGCACCCCACGACGCGCGCTCCGCCCGTTCCCTCCACAGCGGCGGCGACCACCTCGGGCCATCGTTGCAGGTGTCCGGGCGTCGCGAACAAAAAGACGAGAGAAGCGGCGTCTAGCTTCGCCTCCGCCATGGCCTCTTCAATCGCTTCGCGCGCGGCGGCGGCGGAGTCGGGGTTGGCGGAGAGGCCGCTGCCCGCGCGCGTCATGGCGCATCCTCGCGCGTCAGGGCGCCGAGCGGCCCGTTCATGATGAGCTTAGGCTCGCTCACCTCCTGCACGTCGTCTTTCGTGAGGCCTTCGGCCACTTCTCTGAGGTGGGGGCCTTCGGGCGTGAATTCGATGAAGGCGATGTCGGTGAACAGCTTGGTGACCACGCCTTTCGCGGTGAGGGGGTAGGTGCATTCTTCCAGGAGTTTCAGGCCGCCGTCTTTCATGGTGTGGGTCATGACGGCGTAGACCTCGCGCGCGCCTGCGGCCAGGTCCATCGCCCCGCCGATGCCGCCCTTGCCCAGGCCCGGCACCGTCCAGTTCGCCAGATCGCCTTGGGCCGAGACTTGCAGCGCGCCCATGACGGCGATGTCGATGTGGCCGCCGCGTATCATGGCGAAGGCGGCGGCGTGTCCGAACACCGAGGCGCCCGGAAGCGTGGTGATGGGTTCTCTCGACGCGTTGATGTAATCCTTATCCTCTTGCCCTGCCTCCGGCCTCGGGCCTGCGCCGATGATTCCGTTCTCCGCCATGAACATCACGCCGTGCTGGGCCTCTACATAGTTCCCCACCAGCGTGGGCACGCCGATGCCCAGGTTCACCACCGCGCCGTCGGGCAGTTCCGCCGCCACGCGCCGCGCGATGTCGGCCGGCTTGAGGGCGCAGCCTCTAAGTCTCGGATCGAAGGCCAAGGTCTTCTCCTCTCACGACTCTTTGCACGTATATCGACGGCGTGTGCACGCTCTCGGGCGCGATGACGCCGGCGGCCGCGATTTCCTCCACTTCGGCGATGGTGAGCGGAGCCGCCGTCGCCATCACGGGGTTGAAGTTTCCCGCCGTGCCCCGGTAGGTGAGGTTACCCATAGTGTCGGCCCGATACGCCTTGATGATGGCGACGTCACCGGGAAGGGGATATTCGAGCACGCTCTCGCGTCCGTTTATCGTGCGGGTCTCTTTTCCCTCTGCGGCCTGCGTGCCGACGCCGGTGGGCGTGTAGAAAGCCTGAATACCCGCGCCCGCCGCCCTGATTCTCTCGGCCATGGTTCCCTGGGGGAGTTGTTCCAGTTCGATTTTCCTTTCGAGGAACAGCTCTCTGAACACGAACGCGCTCTTGTGGAAGGCGTAGCTGCAAATGATTTTCTTCACCTTCCCCTGCCGGAGCAGGACGGCCAGGCCACGCTCGCCGAAGCCCGCGTGATTGGTGACGATGGTCAAATCGCGCACGGGATGATCGGCCATGGCGCCCAAGAGATTTTCCGGTATGCCCGCGCCGCCGAACCCGCCCAGCAGAATGGTGGCGCCATCGGGTATATCGGCGATGGCGGCTTTGGATGATGGATATACCTTATCGGAAGCCAAGTCGTCGTTCTCTTTATGAGGAGAAATCCAAGTAACGCTGTTTTTCGCGAATTTCATTTCATTTATGCGGCATCGACCCGAAAAAATCCAGGCGGAACCCAGGCTTGCCTCCGCGCTTTGAGTGCCATAGAGTGCGGTTTTTGTTTTTCGAGGAGCGAATGGTGGCGAAACAACCCAGGCGAGCGCCGGAGATCAAAGAGAAGGGTGTGGTGGGCCTGTATCTATATTTCGCGGTTTTTCTCTCGGGTGGCTCGATTCTCGTCATGGAAATCGCGGCGGGGCGCGTGCTTGCGCCTCATTTCGGCAATACGCTCTATACGTGGACTTCGATGATCGGCATCATCCTGGCCGCGCTCAGTCTGGGCTATTCCATCGGGGGAAGGCTCGCGGATCAGAAACCATCGAGCAAGCTGTTTTTTCTGCTCATGCTGGGTGGCGCGGGCCTGGTGGCCCTGGTGCCGGCCTTGAGGGGGTTTCTGCTGCCGACGATGGAGGAGAGCTTCAGCCTCCGCTCGGGCCCGGTGTTCGCCGGTCTTTTGCTATTCGCCGCTCCGAGTTGCGTGCTCGCCACGCTGACGCCCTTCGCGGTGAAGCTCGCGGCCCGGGGAGAGAGGAGCCTGGGGGCGGTGACGGGGAACCTCTTCACCTGGTCGACCGTGGGGAGCATCGTCGGCACGTTCGCGACGGGCTTTGTCTTCGTTCCCTTTTTCGGACTAAACGGAATTTTCCTGACGACGGGAGGCGCACTGGCGCTGACGGCGATCCTGGGACTCTACCTTTGTGGCGATCTCGCCACATTGTTCTCCAAGCGAAAGACGCGGGCGAACCTGTTTCTGGCAGCCTTCGTCTCGCTCTCGATGCTGACGGGCGCTGCGTGGCTGGGCGCCATTCCCGGCGTCGGGAAGGATACGGTGTGGGTGCGCGAGAACATGTACCACATGATTCGCGTGTTCGAGAGGGCCGAGGCGGACGGCGTGCGGGTGCGCGAGTTGTATCTGGATCATCAGCCCGAAGGGGCGATGGTCTTAGGCGATGACAAGAAATTTTTCTACGAATACACCCGCTTCCTGGAGCTCGGGCCGTTGTTCGCCCCCCACATGAAGCGCGCGATTTTTATCGGCGGCGGCGCTTTCACGATGCCCAAGGCCCTTCATCTCATGAAGCCGGAGATGGCCATCACCGTGGCCGAACTCGATGCGGAAGTCGTCGATGCGGGGCGTAAGTTTTTCAGGCTTGAGAATTTTCCGAAGTTAAAGACCCTGGTGGGAGACGGCAGGCGCATTCTCCGCTCGGCCGGTGAAAAATACGATTTCATCGTGGGCGACGCCTACCGGGGCTTGAGGAACATACCGCCGCATCTGGTCACAAAAGAGTTTTTCACGGAAGCGCGCGCACGCTTGGCGCCCGGCGGCGTATTCATGCTGAATCTGATCGGCTACCGAGCCGGCGCTGGCGGGGCGATATACGCATCCGTCTACCGGACCATGAAATCGGTGTTTCCGGAGATATTTATTTACAGCACGGACCCGACGACCCCCGCGATAGCGCAGAACATTCTGATATTCGGGTTTCGCGATGAGGATGCAGGCCGTTTCCGCCGCGTGCGGGATGTCATAAGCCGCGACCCGAGGTTCCGGTTCGCCGCGGGTGCGCGCGTGGCCCCGCCGGGTGCGCGACTCTACGGCCCGGTTTTGACGGACGACTACAATCCGGTGGAATATCTCATTGAAAAAGGACTCTAGTTTTCCCCGGCGTACGGGCGTGTGCGACCCCCATGCGGCGCGCGGGAGCATGAAGGAGAAGCGATGGCGAAGCACAGCATCGGGTTAATCCCCGCCGATGGAATCGGGCCCGAAGTCCTCACCCAGGCGGTGCGCGTCCTGAGAGCGCTGGCGAAAAAATCGCCCGAGCTCGAATTTTCTTTTACGAAATACCCCTGGGGGAGCGATTTTTATCACGAGACGGGCAGGATGTGCCCGGAGAATTTCCTGAGCCGCGTCAGAAAGCACGACGCGATTTTGCTCGGCGCGGTGGGCCGGCCAGACATTCCCGACCACATCACGCTCAACCAGCTCCTGTTGCCGCTGCGCCGCGGTTTTGATTTGTACGTCAACATGCGTCCCATCGTTTTATACGAGGGGCTGGAATCGCCGCTACGCGGTTATGAGCCGGGCGACATCGACATGCTCTTCTTCCGCGAGAACACCGAGGGAGAGTACAGCCCCATCGGCGGCAGGCATTACGAGGGACACCCCTCGGAGCTGGCCGCGCAGATAACGCTCTTCACGCGGGCGGGCTGTGAGCGCATTATCGAGGCGGCGTTCGAGGCGGCGCTCAAGCGGAAAAAACACGTGACCAACATCACGAAATCAAACGCCCAGGGCCATACACTGGTGATGTGGGATGAGATTTTCGAAGAAGTCGCCGCAAGGCCCCGCTACAAGAAAGTCAAGACGGCGAAGTATCTCGTAGACGCCGCCGCTCTCGAGTTCGTGAGAAAGCCCGAGGTTTTCGACGTCGTGGTGTCCACGAACCTGTTCGGCGACATCTTGACGGACCTGGGAGCCGGCATCGTCGGCGGACTGGGGGTCGCCGCGAGCGCGAACACGAACCCCAAAGGAGACGCGCCCGGTTTGTTCGAGCCCGTGCACGGTTCTGCGCCCGATATTATGGGCAAGGGAATCGCCAACCCGGTGGCCGCGCTGTTCTCCGCCGCCTTGATGCTCGATTATCTGGGCGAGGAGCGCGCCGCCAAACGGATCGACGGCGCGCTTCGCGCGCATCTGGCCGAGGGAAACCGGACGGCGGACTTGGGCGGTAGCGGGACGACGCGATCCGTCGCCACAGACGTCATCAAGAGACTCTAGCTGAAAGGAGTGATCCGATGTCCATCGTCACAAGAAGAGGAGACGATGGGAACACCGATTTATGGTTCGCCGACAGGGTTCCCAAGTATCATCCCCAGGTGCAGGCCTACGGCGCGCTCGATGAGGCGAAAGCGGCGCTCGGCCTCGCCCGCTCGACCGCGCCCGAATGGCTGAAGCCAGAGATTTTCAAAATCCAGAAAGACCTCTATCTCGTGAGCAGCGATCTGGCGACGCTTAGGGGCAAGATCGGCAGGCTCCGCGAGCGCGTGGGCGCAGAGCAGGTCGCGTGGGCCGACGCGCAGGTGGCGCGTTATGAAAAAGAAATTCAAATCACCGACTGGGTGATCTCAGGAGATTCCCCCTGCGGCGCCGCCCTGGATATGGCGCTCACCATCATCCGCCGGGGCGAGAGATGGTCGGTCAAGCTGCGGGACGAGGGCTACATCGACAACCCCGAACTCCTCATTTACCTCAACCGCGTCTCCGACCTCCTCTTCCTGATGGCGCGCGCGGTGGACAGGGACGTGGAAGTGCCTGTCTGATTGGCGCGGTCTTGCTGCCCCATCAGGAGCGCCTCAAAGAAATTACTTCAGGTAGTAGTCGCTGATGGCCTCGAGTCCCACCTTGATGGCCGCCGCGAGCGGCACGGCGAGGAGAATTCCCGCGAACCCCATCAATTCACCCCCTATCATGATGGACGCGAGCACCACCACGGGATGAAGCCCGATGCGGTTGCCCAGTATGCGGGGCACGAGGAAAACGCCCGCGGCGGGCGAGATGATTCCGAACACGGCCAGCGTCGCCAGCGGGTGGAGCCAGTCCTGATGCGCGAGTGCGGAGAGCAGCAAGGCGACCGGCAGGGCGATAATCCATTCCACATAGGGGAACATACAGGCTATTCCCGTGAAGATGCCCAGCACCAGCCACAGCGGCATGTCCACGATGAAAAAGCCCAGGACGTACAAGGCGGAGAGAATGAAGGCGATCAGCAACTGGCCTTTGATGAATGAACCGAGGAGCTCGTCGAGCCGGAAGACCCTTTTTTCCACCTCTTTGCGGTAATCGCGGTGAACGTAGGCGAAAAACGCCGCCGATATCTGTTTCCAGTCTCTTAAGAAGTAGAAGGTCATGACTGGAATGAGGATGAGGTAGATCATGCCGATGGCGATGGAGAAAAGACCGCTGGTCGTTTTTAGCAGAAACGATCCGCCCGTCTTGAGCGCCGACACGGGCAACTGCCCCAGGAGAGAGAGGTTTTCGGTGAAGTACTTCTTCAGTTCGGGGGTCTGGGGAAGGTCGAATCTATCGAGCGTGGCGATGAGCCATGTTTGGATGACGGTGATGTAGCCGGGAAGTTTTTGGGCGAATGACGTTATCTGTTTCTGTACCACGGGCGATATGCTCACCCACAGAATCACCAGAAGCACGCCCAGTCCCAGTAGTGGGATCAAGACGGCGAGGGGTCGCGGTATTTTCCAGGTTTCCAGCCTGTCGACCAGAGGCTGGAGCAAATAGGCGAGGATGAAGGAAGCCGCCAGTGGAACCAGAGCCGCCCGGGCGCTCAACAAAAGCCAGATAATGGCGATGAGTATCAGAATCAGCCAGATTCTCTTCCACGTGAGGATTTGAGATGAATTGTCCATGTCGGGTGACCTGGCCTCAGTCCCGGGCCGCAGAGGTGGATTTCTCCACCTGGCCGCTGTCTGGTTTCTGGTAAATCATACGAGTGCCTACGAAAAAAAGATAATGAACCCCCGAGGCGAGCGTCAGGACGCAGGTGATCAGAAACGTAGACAACAGCACGATGTTCCGGTCCGCTCCCAGCGCCGCCGCCAAAAGAGCGGCCCCCGCGGTGACCATCTGGGCGGTCGTCGTGGTTTTTCCCAAAAACGAGGGCGACGGCGTCTGGAAGCCCACCGTCATGAACAACGCCATGCAGCCGATGCAAAGCAGCAAATCTCGGCTCACGACGACGACGGCCAGCCAGATCGGAATTTGCTCGGAAACCCCCATCATGATGTACGCGGTGAACATGAGCAGCTTGTCCGCGATGGGGTCGAGCATGGCGCCCAGTTCCGTCATTTCGCCGCGCCGTCTTGCAATATAGCCGTCCACTCCGTCCGCCACGCCCGCGATGATGAAGACGGCCAGAGCGATTCCCGGCTTTTTGTAGGCGAGGCACATCACGAAAACGGGGATCAGGAAAACCCGGACCAGCGTGATCTTGGTCGCCAGCGTTAATCTGTTAGAAGCGGGTGCGCTCATCGTCGATGCGGCCTTTTTACTTTCCTCTAGTCTGTTGCCGAATCATAGCACAAGAAGTCTCGTGGTTTCCCTTGTCCGGCTCGTTCATCGAGCGTGTGTTTCATCGAGGGCCGGATTTCCCCGGTTCCTTCGTTTTCTGATTCGCGGCTCCTTTGCGCGCCGTTCGTTTCGGGTTCGTTCTGGCCTTGGCCCAGCCTGCCCTGGAAGGCGGGCGCTTCGCCGGGGCGGCTTGGATTTTCGTCATTTCCTTGAGTTTTTCTACTTCATCGCGAGTGAGCGTTCGGACGCGAGCGCCGGGAAGGCCCCTGGCCGTAATCCCTGCGTATGCGCGCCGGATGAGCTTGATGGCGGAATGCCCCACGGCCTCGCACATTTTCTTGACCTGGTGTTGTCTGCCCTCGCGGAGTTCGATTCTGAGCCACGCGTTCTTCTCCGTTTTGCCGCGGATTATCCGCACGTGGGCCGGCTGGGGCTTTCTGCCACGCCCGCGCATCCATGAGCCCTCCGCCATCCGGGTGAGCGCGTCTTCGGAGGGCATCCCCTTCACCTTCGCCTCATAGACGCGGGGTATCTCGTAACTCGGGTGGGCGAGGCGGTTCGCCATTTCACCATCGTTGGTGAGGAGCAATACGCCCTCGACGTCGAAATCGAGCCTGCCGACTGGGAATACGCGCCTCAAGCCCTGGGGCAGCAAATCCGCCACCGTGGGCCTGTCCTTGCCTTCCTCATCCCGCATGGTTGTGAGCACGTGCCTGGGCTTGTTCAGCACGAGATAGATGGGCGACTCCTTTCTCGTGATGAGCTTTCCGTTCACCTTGATGGAGTCGGTCAGCGGGTCCGCCTTGGCGCCTAAGGTGAGCACGCGTGCTCCGTTCACCTGAACGCAACCCTCCTCGATCAGGCGCTCCGCCTCCCGGCGCGAGGCGAGGCCCGCCTGGGCGATAATTTTCTGAAGCCTGATGGCGCTCATCTCTGGTTTAACTCCCTGGAGGTTTCTCCGAAAATCACGGGCCACGGGATTATAGCCATTCGGGGTCGAACAGGGTAACCTGTCGCGCAAAACTCATGAAGAACAGAGAAACAACTCACACTCGTTTCGAAGGAGGCCTGTTTTGCCGTCTTCTCAAACCATCATCAGCATGACGCCGGCGCACGTGTGCGTGCCGCTGGAACGGCCGCTCAAGGTGGCCACTTTCGAGGTGCGGTCGGTGGATACCTGCTGCGTCACCCTTCGCACGAAAGAGGGTTTGAAGGGCCACGGCTGGTGTTTCGCCTTCGGCCCCGAGCGCACCCGCGCGATGATTGCGATGGCGCGCGATCTGTTCGCCAATCTGCTGGGTAAGGACCCGGCCGACGCCGGGGCGAACTGGGAGACGATGCGCAAGGCGGTGAGCTTCGTCGGTCGCGACGGCATCAGCGCCCTGGCGATGTCCGCGCTGGATACCGCGTGTTGGGACCTGGCCGCACAGGCGGCGGGCCGGCCGCTCTGGAAATTCATCGGCGGTGAGAGGCGGGAGATTCCCTGCTACGCGAGCGAGGGCCTTTGGCTCAATCTGACGATAGACGAACTCATAGAAGAAGCCGCCGCCCTCAAGGCGCGCGGTTTCAAGGCCATGAAGCTCCGCGTGGGTGGGAGCGTGGATGAGGACGTCGAGCGGGTTCGCGCGGTGCGCGAGGCGATAGGCGGTGAGGTCGCGCTCATGGTGGACGCCAACCAGGCCTGGGACGTGGAAACCGCGAAAAGAGCCTGCAAGGCTTTCGAGCCCTTTGGCCTCTACTGGGTGGAAGAGCCGGTCGATCACGAAGACATCAGAGGATGCGCGGAAGTCGCCAAGGCCAGCAGCATTCCGATCTGCACCGGGGAGACGAACTACAACCCCCGCGGGATGCGGCACCTGCTCGTGGCGGGCGCGGCCGATATCCTGATGCCCGATCTCGAGCGCTGCTCCGGCGTCACCGGCTGGCGTCGCGCGGCGGCGCTGGCGCAGGAATTCGGGAAGCCGGTGACCCCGCATTTGTTCCATGAGGTATCGGCGCATCTTCTGAGCGCGGAGCCGCACGGCGTCTGGTGTGAGCACATGCCTTGGTGGGAGTGCATCATCAAGGAGCCGATGGAGTTTAAGGACGGGAACCTGCTTCTCTCCGATAGGCCGGGTCTCGGGTTGGAATGGAAAGACGAGGCGCTTAAGGAATTCGCGCCGCCAGAGGGAGGGTCTTTGTAATGGGAAGGACGCTATTGCGCGGGGGGAGCCTCCTCACCCTCAACCCGGAACTCGGCGACATCGAAAACGGCGACCTGCTCATCGAGGACGATGAGATCAAGGAAATCGGCCAGAGGCTTCATGCGCCCGAGACCGAGAGTATCGACGCGAGCGATTTTATCGTCATGCCCGGTTTCGTGAACGCCCACCAGCATACCTGGCAGACGGGCATACGCGGCGTCGCGGGCGATTGGTCGCTGGCGCAGTATTTCCACAACGTGCACCAGGGCTTCGGGCCCAGGTTTGGGCCTAAGGATGTCTATCTGGCGAACCTGATGGGCGCGCTGAACCAGCTCAATGGCGGCGTCACGACGCTTTTTGATTGGTGCCACAACAATCCCACGACCGAGCATACCGACGCGGGCCTCGACGGCTTGGAGGAGGCGGGAATTCGCGCGGTCTTCGGACATGGAACACCCAAGCCCAGGATTGCCGAGGGCGAATTACCGCTCAGCCACAGGCCGCATCCCCCCGAGGAGGTCAGACGCTTGCGGGCGGGAAGGCTGGCTTCGGACGGCGGCCTCATCACCCTGGCCCTGGCCACGAGGGGGCCCGATCTTTCCACACTCGAGATGTGCGTGCACGATATTTGTCTGGCCCGCGAATACGATTTGCTCTGGAGCGCGCACATCGGAGGCGGTTTTCACCGCGAAGCGCCCGATGGCGTCAGACAATTGGCGCGGGAGGGTCTTCTGGGGCCTGATTTCAACGCCGTGCACGCGAACCAGTTGAGCGAGGAGGAATTGAGAATCCTCATCGACTCGGGCTGTTCGGTCACATCCTGCCCCGAGGTTGAGATGCAGATGGGCCACGGCGAGCCCGTCATTGGGCGGGTTCTGACCTTGGGCGGCAGGCCGACGCTGGGCATCGACGTGGAATCGAACATCAGCGGCGACATGTTCACCATGATGCGGGTGGGGCTTCAGTTCGCCCGCGCGCAAGAGAACCAGAAGATACTGGACGGTAAAACCTCCCCGGCGCAGGTCGCCATCCCGGCGAGGCGCGCGCTGGAGTGGGCGACGATAGACGGCGCCAACGCCCTGGGCCTCGGATACAAGGCGGGAACGCTCAAGCCCGGCAAGCAGGCGGACGTCATCCTGATCAGAAAGAGCGATTTGAACCTCTTCCCCGTGCACGACGCGCTCGAGACGGCAGTTTTTCAGGCGTCCTTCGCCAATGTCGACACGGTGTTCGTGGCCGGAAAAATCGTGAAGAAAGACGGGAAACTGCTCTATCCGCACTTGAAGGAAAAAATGGAGGCGTTGGCGGAATCGGGCAGGAGGTTGCTACACTAGCGCGCTCATCGCCACATATCATATTGGATATTCGCACATCATCAATTATGGAGAACTAGAATGAAACTGGCGCTCTATTCCGATATTCATGCCCAGCTCACGCCTCTGGACGTCGTTCTGGCGGAAATCGACAAGCACGACGACGTGCACTGGGAGATTGTTCCCGGAGATCACGTCATGGGCGGGCCGGAGCCGGGCGAGGTGGTCGATCGCCTCCGTTCCCGGGAAAACTGTTTGCCCATACTGGGGAATTTCGACCGCTGGGTCATCGACCATGTCGATGAGCAGGACAACCCCTTTCCCGGGAGAAACGAGAGCTCCCGCCTAACGCGCGAACACCTCACGGAAGAACAACTCCACTGGCTGAGGGGTCTGCCGCGCGAACTGACGATTACGCCCGAACCCGGGCACGATCTTCGCATCTTTCACGGCGCGCCGGGCAATGACGAGGGCGCGCTCCCGCTTCGTTTGCGTGATGATGAGATCATCGAACGACTGGCGGGGGAGAAATCCGAAATCGTGGCCTTCGGGCAGGTGCATGGCCCCTATATCCGACAAGTCGGGAACCAGACCCTCGTATGCGCCGCCTCCGCCGCCGTGAGCTGGGACGGGGACAACCGCCCCGCCTACGTCCTGCTCGAATATCAGGGAGGCGGGAAATGGGAAGGGGAGATTCACCGGGTCGAGTATGATTTCGAAGAGCAGGCGCGCAAGAATGAGGACAGTTGGCACCCCGATGGAGATCGGCAGGCTCACACGATTCGCACGGGCGAGTTCTGGAATCCCGCCCATATGCCCCATTAAAAGGGCGAACATCCTGCTCCTTCTGCGGATGAAGCATGGGCGGCGATTTTGCTTCTCTCGTTATTTCGCAACATTTTCGTATTTTCTGCGAAACACCGGCTTTTCTGGCGAAGATGGAGCGTATTCTGTGGCATGTTTTCAAAGATGGGGGTATTATCTATATAGAAGAGGATGTATCCGATGGATTGATGAGGGCATGACATCGGGAGAAAGCGATATATTGAGATAAACTTCGCGAGAAAGTTTCGAATTCTGACTCAGTCCCGCATGGACACTGCCCGGAGGGCCAGGAAATGAACATACCTTCTTCAGAAAATCCCGTTCAAGGCGAGGCGGGTACGGCCAAAGCCGGAAACGGCGGCCCGAACGGGCAGAACCTGATTTCCCTGGAACCGCCTCGCTACAAGCCGATTGTGGTCCAGCAAATAGACAAGGTTCCCGAGCTGCAGAGCCTGCCCGAGGACATTCGCTTCAGTATGAAGGTGGTGGGGCATGTGCTGCCCTTCCGCACGAATCGCTACATGGTGGAGAATCTTATCGATTGGAACAATGTGCCTGACGACCCCTTGTTCCAGCTGTCTTTTCCCCAGGAGGGAATGATCTCGAAAGAGGATTTTGAATGTGTCGCGGACCTTCTGAGGCGAGACGCGCCCAAGGACCAGCTCAACGCCGCCATCCACGAGATCAGGGCCGGCCTGAACCCGCACCCCGGCGGGCAGCAGGCGCTGAACGTGCCCACTCTCGATGATGAGCACCTGGATGGCATGCAGCACAAATACCATGAAACGGTGCTTTTCTTCCCGGGTCAGGGGCAGACGTGCCACGCCTATTGCACCTTCTGCTTCCGCTGGGCGCAGTTCGTGGGGGATAAGGACCTGCGCTTCATCTCCACGGATGCGGACGTCCTTCACAGGTATCTCGCCGAGCATAAGGAGGTGACGGACGTCCTCTTCACCGGCGGGGATCCCATGATCATGAAGACCAAGGCGCTCGAGAGCTATATGCTGCCCCTGCTCGACGATTCGCGCTTCGCTCACATCCGCGATATCCGCATCGGCACGAAGGCCCTGACTTTCTGGCCGTATCGCTTCACCTCGGACGCCGATGCGGACGACGCGCTTCGCCTTTTCGAGAAGTTGGTGAAAGGCGGCAAGCACATCGCCATCATGGCGCACTTCAACCACAAGCGTGAAGTCGAAACTCCGATGGCGCGCGAGGCGATCAGAAGAGTGCGGGATACGGGCGCCGTCATCAGGACGCAGGCGCCGCTTCTCAGGCATATCAACGACGACGCGGATATGTGGGCGAGCATGTGGAAAGAGCAGGTGCGGCTGGGTCTGATACCCTATTACATGTTCGTGGAAAGGGACACGGGCGCCAAGCGCTACTTCGAGTTGCCTCTGGTGGAAGCTCATGCGATTTACCGAAAAGCGATCTCCCAGGTGTCGGGTCTGGCGCGAACCGCGCGGGGACCCACAATGAGCGCAGCGCCCGGCAAGGTGCAAGTCTTGGGCGTCGAGGAAGTCCGCGGTGAGCGCATCATCGCGCTTCAGTTCCTCCAGGCGAGAAACCCCGAATGGATGGGCCGCGTCTTCTTCGCCGAGTATGACGAAAACGCCACCTGGCTCACCGGGCTCAAGCCGGCGTTCGGGGAGGATGAATTCTTCTTCGAAGCGGACTTCGAGGCGATGAAACAACGCCTGGCGAGCTAGAGGGAAATTAATCCTTAGGATTTTCAAGAAATTGAAAATAAGGAGAATAATATGAGGCGTATATTCGCCTTGTTTGTGATATTGGTTTGTATATGGTTAGTTCCGTACGGAGAAGGAAATACCTCGGAGGCAGCATCTTTATTAGAGCCTGACGCATCACTGACTAAAGTGACGAATAAGCAAGTCCAAGCACTCGTGTTGCTGTTCAGGTTGTACGGTTACCGATGTGACTCTGTGTCTGCCGCCTCACCATATCTTTGGGGTTATGGGTTCAACCTCTACTGCAATAGATTCCGTTATAGCTACGATATCGAGGATGTGGGAGGACGTTGGAAGGTTAAGGTCGACTGAATTCTGTAATTTCTTGGATTTCTTTATTTCCTCTCTATTAGTTCAAAACCTTATATGTCACTTCTTCGCCATGCGTAGCACCTCGTCGAATTCCTTTTTGGTCACGGGTTGAACGCTCAGGCGTTGTCCTTTCTGGGTGACGCGCATATCGGCCAGTTTGGGATTTTCTTTCAGTTCATTGAGCGAAACGGGCCGGGGGAGTTTTTCCATCGCCTGCAAATCGACCATCTGCCAGCGCGGGGCGTCGGCGGGAGCTTTCGGGTCGTAGTATTTCGATTTCCCGTCGAATTGCGTGTGATCGGGATACGATTCCCGCGCCACCCGCGCGGTGCCCGCCACGTGGGGCGGTTTCGCGTTCGAGTGATAAAAGAGAACGACGTCGCCCACCTTCATTTCCATCATGAAATTTCTCGCCTGGTAGTTGCGGATGCCGTCCCAACAAGCGGTCTGCTCGGGCTCCGCCATCAGGTCGTCAAACGAATATGCGTCCTGCTCGCTCTTCATGAGCCAGTATTTTCGGGCCATCGAAAGCGTATCTCCATGTATTGGTGTGGGTGAATGGGGGTTACGGAAAGCCTACCACGTCGCGGATGGCGGAGAAACGTAAGCGAATGAACGGCATGTCCATCATACGGATTTCATATCGCCTGCGATTTGCCGATCGGCGAGTTTCAGGGTGTGAAGGATGAAATCGTTACAAGGCGTTTTCACGCCCACCTCCGCCCCGATGCGGGAGACTGTTCCGCACAACGCGTCGACTTCGAGACGCCTGCCCGCTTCGAGGTCATGGCAAAGGCTGCCCTTGCTGGCCGGGTTTTGCTCGTCGATAAAGCGGTAGCGGCCCTCATCCGCGCCCTCGGGAAGGTTCGCGCCCCTGGCCCGGCCTACGAGAAAGACCTCTCGCATCGTCTCGCGCATCATGTTTCGCGTGCCCTCATAGGCCATGACTTCGCCGATGGTGGAGCGCGTGAGCGCCGTCATGCCGCCGACCGCGCAGATGAAGATGAACTTCGTCCAAAGCTCCGCCTCGATGTCCGATGCGTATTCCGCGTTGATTTCGGCCTCTTTCAGTTCGCTTAGTATCTTATCGCCCCGCTCGCTTGGGCCGCCCCCCGGTTCGCCGAAAACCAGGCGTCTCGGCCCGCCGATCTGCCGGATGCGCCCCTGTCCCGCGATGGAAGTGAAAATGTAGGCCGCGCCGCCCATCACCCGTTCCACGCCGTAGGCGGCCGCCAGTTTTTCTTCGTTATCGACGCCGTTTTGCAGATTGATGATCACGGTATCAGGGCCGACCATGGGCGCTATGGCGGGAATGGCTATATCGTTTGCAGTTGTTTTCACGCAGTAGAGTATGACGTCGCATGTGCCTGCTTCTTCGGGAGAGTCCGTAAACATTCCTTCCCGAGCGGTGAATTCTCCGGGTGCCACGCTTTCCACGCGAAGCCCGTCTTTTCGCATGGCTTCCAGGTGAGCTCCGCGCGCGATGAAGGCGACGTCTTTACCTCCCCTTGCGAGCATGGCGCCGAAATAGCCGCCCACGCCTCCCGTCGCCATGATTCCGAAACGCATGTTCAATCCCTTCGCGAAAAAGACTTGGCTGCCACCGCGATGTAAAGAAAAAAGGAGGAAAGCCCGGGCTCTCCTCCTTTCGGTTTTACCAGAATATCGAGGGTTTCGTCAGGGGGAGTTCTCCACCTTCTTCTCGAGGTCTTCGGGAGCAGTGCCTGCTTCCGTAAGCGTTTCGTCCGGCTCGGCGTCCCCGTTCGCATGGCCGTTCGAGTGGCCGTTTTGCGGTTGCGCCTCCTCCTCGGCGTCGAGCGCGATGATTTCCTCTATCCCTTCCGATGGTCCTAAATCCAGTCTTTCGGACGTTTCGAACTCCTCAGGCTTCGGCATATCCGAGAGGTTCTTGAAACCGAAATGCTCCAGGAACAAGGGCGTGGTGCCGTAGACGATGGGCCGGCCCACGACGTCCCGCCGCCCCAGGATGCGGATGAGGCCGCGCTCGAGCAGGGTATGCACCACGCCGCCGCAATCCACCCGCCTGATCTCTTCGACCTCCGCTTTGGTAATGGGCTGTTTGTAGGCCAGAATGGCCAGTGTTTCGAGCGCCGCCTGGGACAACTTGGTTTTCTTTGCCGTTTTGGAGAACCGTTTCACCCAGGGGGAGAACTCTGCGCGCGTGCACAGGCGGAAGCCCTCAGCCACTTCGATGATTTGTAAGGTTTTCTCCTGATATTCTTCGATCAGCTCGGCCAGGAGTTTTCGGACGACCTTGGCGTTCACGTTGGATACGCCCTTGAACAGAAAAGAGAGGTCCCGAGGTCTGAGCGGCTCGCTTGCGACGAAGAGGATGGATTCGATAATTTTTTTCGTCTCAACGAGGTCCATGACGAGCGGCGCGTCCTTATCGATTTCTCCGGCTTCCTCGTCATCGGGCGCGTCTTCGGCCGCTTCGAGGCGATCTTGCGACTCATCGATTTCGAAAGGCGTCTCCTCGCGAAGCTCCTCCATCGCCTCCATCTGATGCTCCGCCAGAGCCTTGGCCGCTGCGTCCTGAGACGACGCCCCATCCTCTGCGAGTTCGAAGGGAGCTTCCGTTTCTATCTGCGCTGTTTCCTGATTTTCTAGTTGAGAATTATTCATCATTCACCGCCTTCGTAATACGGATTTCTCCGAAATTCGACGCCTGTTGCGCCACGATGAGATTTCCCTTGATGAGTTCTAAGAGCGCCAGAAATATCACCACCACTTCCAGCGTGCGCCTCGTTTGGAACAATGAGTTGAAATAGATGCCCTGCTCGCCTGCGTTCTCCAGGGTGTCCAGCAGTTTGGTTCTCATGTCGGCGACTTCGAGCTCATCGATGTCCACGAGGTGAACGCCCTCTTCCCCGATGGATTCGATGAGATGCTGCATCGCGCTGATGAGGTCGAACACCGTCACTTGCAGTTTAGGCGCTTTTTCTTCCTCGTCATCCTCCAGCAGGAGAGGGTCGCCGCTCCGCGTATGGAGCCAGGATTGCTCCTCCTCGGCGTGGCGGAACACCTGGCTGATTTTTTTGAATTTCTGGTATTCGATGAGCTGGCGCTGGAGTTCCTGGCGCAGGACTTCGGGGTCTTCCTCTTCTATGGCATCTTCGGTTCGGGGCAGAAGCGTTCTGCTTTTGATGTAGACCAGGTAGGAGGCCATGACGAGGTATTCCGACGCCATGTTGATGTTCAGCTTTTTGAGCAGTTCCACGTATTTCAGGTATTGATCCGTGATGAAGGCGACCGGAATATCGTGGATGTCCAGCTTGTGCTCGCGCACCAGATGGAGCAACACCTCGAGCGGCCCTTCGAAGACGTCGATTTTGACGTTGAATCGCTCCGAATCATCGGGAATGCCGGGAGCGGCGACGCTGCTCACGGGAGAATCCGCCTCGGTCGCGGGAGGAGTTTCCAGGATTTCCCAGTTCTCGGGATTTCCTGCGGACATGTCCCGGCCCAATGGGAGGTCGGCCGGATCAAACGCCTCTGAAGGCGCAGCCGGGCCTTCAGGAGCCGGTGTATTTTTCTGGGGGTTCATGCAGACCCCGGATGGGCGGAGCGTGAGGGGCTTTTGGGGGCAATTTTTAGAGCCAGTGGACGGGTAAGGCTCTCCACTACCCTGGAATTACTTCCACCCTAGGAAATATGGATGTTCTTGTCAAATGGAAAAAACCGGGTTTTTCAGGAAATTCAAGCCCTTATGCGTGAAGTTCACGGTGCGTCGGCTCGTCCGCCTTGAGAGGCGCGCGCCTCTGAGGGATAATCGGAGATCTGGTAATCACGACGAGGAGGAATCGATGGCAGGCAAGATAATGTCTCTCAAGCAAGCGGCAGCCTTCGTGCAGGATGGAGATTTGCTCGCCTTGGGTGGAAACGCGCTCACGAGAATTCCCGCCGCCTTCGTCCGGGAACTCGCTCGGCAGGGGCGGAAGGGTTTGCGTCTCGTGAAGACGGCCGGCGCCTATGATGTCGACTTGCTGTGTGCGGCGGGGGCCGTGGCGCAGACGCGGACGGGCTATGTGGGATTCGAGAACCTCTTCGGCTTGGCGCCTTCCTACCGCCGCAGCGTGGAGGAAGGCCGCGTGCAGGTGGTGGAACACGCCTGTTCCACGGTCATCGCAGGCCTCAGGGCTTCCGCCTATGGTCTCCCGAGCCAGCCCACGGCGGGTCTGGAGGGCAGCGACGTGGCGGCGCATACGGGTTTTCGGCAGGTCAAGGATCCCTACACGGGCGAGTTGGTCTATATGGTTCCCAGGATCAGGCCCCGGTTCGCGGTTCTCCACGTGACGTATGCCGACGCGGAGGGGAACGCGCGGATAGATGGCGGCGCGTTCGAGGACGTCTTGATGTCCAGAGCAGCCGAGGCGGTGATTCTGACGGCAGAGCGAATCGAGGAGACTGCGTTTTTCGTCGAGAAACCCGACAGAACGGCGGTTCCCGCCTTTATGGTGCAGGCGGTCGTGCACGTGCCCGGGGGTGCGCGGCCCGGGGGATGTCATCCGTTTTACGATATCGACGAGGACGCGGTGGGCGAATACGTCGATTCGGCCTCTCGTGCGGAATCCTTGCGCGCCCATCTGGATTCCTGGGAGGAGCGCGATTATGCGGTAAGCGCGGCGGCGTCGGGGGGCGTCGCATGAGCGTCGACTTGCGTGAAGGCGCGTCCGAGGAGGTGCGCGCCACCGCCGATAAGATGGCGGTTTTTCTGTCGAGATTCATTCGCGACGGGGAACTCGTGTTCCACGGCGTGGCCTCCCCGCTGCCGATGGCGGCGATCGTCATGGCCCGGAAAACCCATGCGCCGAACCTGACCTATCTGAACATACCGGGCGGCGTGGACCCCCGGCCTTCCTATCTTCCGGGCTCCACGGTGGCGCGGCAGCTCATGGAGGGGGCGCTTTCGTATTTCACCCTCATGGAAATCTTTGATTTATCCGCTCGTGGCAAGCTCGACCTGGCGTTTCTGGGCGGCGCGCAAATCGACGCGCGAGGCGACATGAACCTCTCCTTCATCGGGGACCCCGCGGCGCCCAAGGTGCGCCTTCCGGGTGGCGCCGGCAGCGCGCATATTCTGCCCACGGCCAGGCGCACCGTGCTCTGGAGAACGGCGCACGACGCGAGGAGCTTTCCGGAGCGCTGCGATTTCGTGACCGCCTCGGGCAACGTGGAGGGGGTCGTGACTCCCTTGTGCATTTTTGAAAAGTTGGATGGCCGCCTCCGAGTCAAGTCGATTCACCAGGATGTGACGCCCGAAGCCTTGCGTGCGGCCACGGGATTCGACCTGGGCGATCTGGAACCTGTACCCACCACGCCGGAACCCACCGCCGCCGAGCGCGCCGCACTCGGCGCCGCAGACCCCGAAGGTGTTCGCCTGCGCGAATTCATCTGAAGCGGAAACTTCCTTTCATGACGCAGAAAAAATTCGACGCCGTGGGAATCGGCTTGAATTCGGTGGATCAGTTCTGCGTGGTGAATGAGTATCCGCAGGCCGACACCAAGAGCGGGATTCTGGAGATGGCGCGCGAGGGTGGCGGCCAGACGGCCACGGCAATGGCGGCGCTGGCGCGTCTGGGTTTGTGTGCGGCCTACATCGGCGCGGTGGGTGACGATGAGACGGGCGCGTTTTCTCTTGCGAGTTTGAAAGCGGAGGGCGTGAACGTAGACGGCGTCGTCACCCAGAAAGGACGCGCGAGCCAGTTCGCCCTGATCATCGTGCAGCAAGAAGGCGACGAGGAGGAGAAAGGCTCGCGGACGATTCTATGGCGGCGCGAGGTCTCACTGGCTCCCGAAGATGTGTGCGAGGAGGTTGTGAGAGCAGGCCGCTCCCTGCATTTGGACGGCCACCACATCGAGGCGGAAATCCTGGCCGCCCGGTGGGCGCGCGGGGAGGGCGCGCCTGTGTTCCTGGATGCGGAGCGCGCGCCCGAGGGAATCGAAGAACTCATCGGACTCACGGATTACCTGATGGCGGCGGAGGATTTCCCCGCTCTGCTCACCGGCGTTTCCGATCAACGCGAGGCTTTACATCTGCTTCACGCGATGGGGCCCAAAGTGGTGGGCGTCACCCTCGGCGCGCGCGGCGCGCTCGCATACGATGGGGCGCGGTTTTATGTATCGCCGGGTTTTCGTGTGGACGTCGTGGATACCACGGGGGCGGGGGATGCGTTTCATGCCGGGTTTTTGTACGGCGTATTGCGAAAGATGGGTCTTGAGGATACGTTGCGCTTCGCCAACGCGGTCGCCGCGATGAACTGCACCGCTCTCGGGGGAAGGGCCGCGCTTCCCCGCCTGAACGAGGTGGAAGCCTTTTTACGGGCGAACTCACCAGGGAAAAGCCCATGATGCGCATATTTGAAAATTCCTGCGTCGCTCTTGCGTCGATTTGTTTCTCATTGTTTCTGGGCGGTTGCGATCTGCTGCCCGAACTCGGCCCGCCGGAAAAATCCGTCTCGGGCGTCATTCGGATGAGCGGGAAGCTGCCTGTAAAGGCGTGGCGCACGCGTACGCTCTTCATCATACTGGAGCGCGAGGGAGGCGGGCCGCCGCTGGCGGTGCAGCGTCTCGTGGAGACGCGGTTTCCCTATAGCTACGTCATCACGAAAGACGACGTGATGATTCGCGGGCAGAAATTCGCTGGCCGCGTGCGTGTGCGCGCCCGCCTCGATGCGGATGGCGTCCCCGGGCCAATGGTCAAAGGTGATTTCGAGGGGAGGGCCTCAGGCCAGGTTACCGTGGGTGCGAAGAACGTGGACGTGGTGATCGATAAAATCGGTACCGCGCCCCCACCGAAGGTGGTGAAAAAATCTCTTCCAAAGCCGGTCTCGTCTCCGCAGACGGCGCCGTCGACCGGGAGTGGTAAGACGATTCGCGGCGTGGTTCGCGTCGCCCCCGCACTGGCGGAAAAGGCGAAGGGCAAGGCGGCGATTTTCATCATCGCGCGTGGTAAGCAGCCCGGCCCGCCCCTGGCGGTCATGCGGATTCTGAATCCTGGCTTTCCTCTGGAATTCATCATGAGCGAGCAAAACGTCATGCTCCAGGGGGTGGCGTTCGCAGGTGAGGTCAGCCTCATCGCCAAGCTGGATGGCGACGGAAAGGTCGGGACGCAGGCGGGCGATATTTTCGGCGGCGCTCGCGGGCCGGTTCAGGTGGGCGCGCGTGATGTGGAGATCGTTCTGACTCAAGAGGCGAAAGGCGCGCCTGGGAGAAAACCCGCGCAGACGCTAGGGAAAGAAGGAGTGATTTCGGGCGCCATCGAGGTTGCTTCCGCTTTGCAGGCTTACGCCCAAGGCAAGCCCGTCTTGTTTTTGATCGCGCGCAAAGGCGGAGGAGGTCCCCCGCTGGCGGTCGTGCGCGTGGCGAATCCCAGGTTCCCCCTCAAGTTCGAGATTTCAAAGCAAAACGTGATGATTCCCGGCGTTCCTTTCGAGGGAATGGTTTCGCTTTTAGCGCGCCTGGACGCGGACGGTTCGGCGGGTCCCGCTGGCGCAGGCGATCTGGAAGGCCGCACGGCGCGCCCCGTGCGGGTGGGAGCCAAGGGCGTGCGCATCGTGATCGACAAGGCGTTTTAACGGCGCAAGGCCCCGCGCTCTGGCGCGGCGGCGGCAAAATGTGCATAATCGGCCCTCGAAATTTCCAAAAATCTATTTTCTGAAAGCAGGTTTTCCTCATTCACGTACCGATAAGGAGAAGTCGCGGTGATCATCGACCCCCATGCCCATATTGCTCCCGAGAGTTTCATTGAAGACGTGCGCCAAGGCCGTTTCGGCGACGCCGTCACCATCGAAGCGGGCGATCCGTGGGAGCTACTCGTCACGAAAAGCACCGTCCTCGGCGAAGAGCGGATTCACAAGAACCCGCTGCCGAAGGAAACCTATGACGTCGAAATGCGCCTGAGCGACATGGATAACAACCAGAACGTGGACATACAGATTCTCTCCGTCGTTCCGCCGATGACGCACTATGCGCTCGACGCGGGCCTGAACAGGGAACTCTCCACATCGCTCAACGATGCGCTCACCGCGCTCACGAAAGAACACCCCGAGCGTTTTCTCTGTATGGCGCAAATTCCGCTCCAGGACGAGGAAGCGGCGGCGGCCGAACTCGACCGCGCGGTGAAAAACGGCCACTTGGGTTGTCAGATTGGCTCGAACGTCGCGGGCGCGAACCTGGACGACCCGGCGCTCGACGTCGTCTGGGCCAAAGCGTGCGAGCACGACGTGCCGATTTTCATTCACCCGGTGGACGTCATGGGCGTGAACGACAGGCTCAAGGACTATTACCTGAGGAACTTCATCGGCAACCCGCTCGACACCACGATATCCATCGCCTGCCTCATCTTCGGCGGCGTGTTCGATCGCTTCCCGAACATCAAGTTTCTGGTCTCGCACGTGGGCGGCTTCGTGCCCTGGATCCGGGGCCGCTGGCAGCACGGCTACGGCGAGCGCAGAGAACCCAAGGTGCACGGTGCGAAAGACCCCGAGCAGTATTTCGGCAAGATTTATTACGACACCATCATCCACAACGCGGATTCCTTCGAGTTCGCCGTGAAAACACTCGGCGTGGACAAGATTCTCTACGGAACGGACTATCCCTTCGACATGGGCTATCTGGCCGGGGCGAAGGAGATTCCGGGGCTTTCGCGCTTCTCGGAGGAAGAGCAGGAACAAATGCTCTACGGGAACGTGAAGAAGCTCTATAAGCTGGACGTGTAATAGCCTGCGGCGGCGAAAGCAACTCGACAAATATGCGGTGAGGAGGCCCGAGTGGGCCTCACCCCGGCAGAGATAGGAAAAAGATGACGGCGATCGATCCCCATACCCATATCTACCCCGAAATGTTTATTGCGGACGTGCGCGCGGGCCGCTTCGGCCGCACGGCGTCGATAGAGGCCGACGAGCACGGTGAGTGGCTCATCACCCGGGGCAAGGTTCTCGGGCGCGAGACGGAGCTCAAGAACAAGCTCACGCCCCTTTACTATGAGTTGGAGCCGCGCTTCGCCGACATGGAGCGGATGGGCGTCGCGCATCAGGTGCTCTCCATCGGCCCCGCCATGACGCTCTATACGCTCGAGGCGGCGGCGAACAAGGAGTTGGCCGCCTCGCTGAACGACGGCCTGACGGCGCTGGCCAGGGAGTATCCCGATAAATTCTCCTGCATGGCCACCGCACCCCTTCAGGCGCCCGAGGCCGCGGCGGACGAACTTGCGCGTGCGAAGGCGAACGACCACCTCGGCGTGATGATCGCCTCGAACGTGGCGGGCAAAAACCTGGATGATCCGGGGCTGGACGTCTTCTGGGCCAAGGCCGAGACGCTCGACATGCCCGTGTTCGTGCATCCCACGAACTTGCTGGGTGGCGGCGATCGCCTCAAGGATTTTTATCTGAGAAATTTCATCGGAAACCCCCTCGATACCACCATCGCGGTGGCGTGTTTGATATTCGGCGGCGTGATGGACAGGTTCCCGAAACTGAAATTCTATCTCTCCCACGTAGGCGGCTACGTGCCCTGGATACGGGGCCGCTGGCAGCACGGCTACGGCGAGCGCAGAGAACCCAAAGTC
Source organism: bacterium (assembly GCA_965218885.1). Taxonomy (GTDB): domain Bacteria; phylum UBA8248; class UBA8248; order UBA8248; family UBA8248; genus Bin107. The sequence continues at coordinate 2,065,175 of OZ244713.1, forward strand.
TATGGCGCCAAAGACCCCGAGGAGTATTTTGGTCGTTTCTATTACGACACCATCATCCACAACGCGGACGCCTTCGAGTTCGCCGCCAAAACGCTGGGGGCGGAGCGGATTCTGTACGGCACGGATTATCCGGCGGACATGGGCTATCACCAGCCCGCGCGGGAGATACCGGGCCTGAACCGACTCTCAGAATCCGAGCAAGAGATGATTCTCGAGACCAATGCAAAGCGCGTGTACCGGCTTGCGATATAGGGACTGGACAAAGGACGTTCGCGGTGTAAAATTGAAATGTTCTCTTTGTCGAGTCGTTCCAACTGAAAAGGGGATGTTCTGATGGAGGAAACCCGGTTCCGCATGGGCGACAGGGTGCGCATCAAGGAGATGTACCCCGACGGCCATCACCGAACGACATATTTCGTGAAGGGAAAGACGGGCGTCGTCAACCGCTATTTCGGTAAATACAAAAACCCGGAGAATCTCGCCTACGGCGGCGACGGCACGCCGCTCAGGGAACTCTACTGGGTGGAGTTCGACATCAACGATCTGTGGGATCACGAGGCGGGGAAAAAACAGGACAAAATCTATATCGAAATTTATGAACATTGGCTGGAGCCGGTCTAGGACGAATCCGCCGGCTCCCCTGTGAGCGAGGAGCACACCATGGCGCACTCTCACGATCATCACAACGGACATACCCACCACCACGGCGATCATCCCCACACCTACAGTCAGGACCCCTCGGCGCACAACGCGCGAATGCAGTCCGACGACGCCTACCGCGAGGGGGCCGTAACCCAGGTGGAGCACGATCTGGACTACTACCAGGTGCGCATGATGGCTCTGATGAGCGTCCTCCGCGAGAAGGGCATTCTCACGACCGATGAGATGAGGCGCGCGGTGGAGGAGATTTACGGCCAAAGCCCCGCCATTGGTTCGCGCATCATCGCGCGCGCCTGGGTGGATGAGGGCTTCAAGGAAAGGCTCCTGGCGGACGCGGACGCCGCCTGCTCCGAAATGGGCGTCGACACCTCGGGCATCAACCGCGTGGTGGCTCTCGAGAATACCGATTCGACCCGCTACATGGTGGTGTGCACGCTGTGTTCGTGCTACCCGAGGCAAATCCTCGGCCAGCCCCCCACCTGGTACAAGAGCTTCCCCTATCGCTCGAAAGCCGTAACGGACCCGAGGGGTACCTTAAAAGACATGGGCTTCGAGGCGCCTGATGACGTGGAACTCATCGTCATCGACTCGAACGCGGATTGCCGTTACCTCATCATCCCCCAGCGTCCGGAGGGAACCGAAGACTGGAGCGAAGCGCAACTCTTCCAGCTCGTAACGCGCGATTCGATGATCGGCGTGGGTGATCCCCTAACGCCCGAGGAACTCGAAAAAGCCACGCAGGCGGCGGAACAGGCCACCTGATCGGGGGCGCGATCTTTCCATGCGGCGGGGGCGGAATCCCCCGCCGCTTTTCTTTTGCGGGATGAGGAACGGATGGCCTCGCCACGAGTCATCGCGATTCAGTTCGATGGTCTGCGCGCGGACGCTCTGAGTGAGCAGATAACGCCGAATCTCCTGGCGGCGGCGGAGCGAGGCATGTGGTTTCAGAATCACCGCAGCACGTTTCCCACCTCGACGAGGGTTTGCGTCTCGAGCCTCGCCACCGGCGTCTACCCCCAAAAACACGGCCTGCCGGGCAATTCACTCTTTGCGCGCGAGTTGGGCGAAACCATCACCACGGGCCGCCATGAGAATCTCGTCAACTGGGAGCGCGCCCTGGGCGAGCGGTTGCTTTTGCGGGACACTTTATTCGAGCGTCTCGGCGGCGGCGTCATCATCAGTGCTGCGTCGAGCGGCTCCGCCTGGCTTTGGAACGCGGGCGGGCCTGCGTGTCTGATCCATCCAGAGGCGACGCATCCCGCCGAATGGCGCGGAAAATTCGAGAAGGCGGCAGAAATCCCCGCCGCCGGCGAACCCGACCTTGCGCGCTGCGCGTGGGCGCTCGATCTGGCGCTCGATTACGTGATCCCCGAATTAGAACCTGCCGTGCTCGTCATTCACCTGAGCGAGCCGGACAGCACCCAGCATCACCAAGGCGCCGCCGGGGCGGGTTATGTTGAAGCGCTTACGGGAGTGGATCGGTTGTTCGGCGCGTTCTGGGAGAGGCTGAGAAAAGAGCGCGATGATTCATTGCGGACGAATCTTCTTTTGTTCTCGGATCACGGGGTGGTGGCGACGGCGGGAATGATCGATTTGGAAGCCGAACTCGCAGATATTCCGGGCCGCGGTGAGAGTTGGCAGTTGGCGCACAGCGAGGGAGCCGCCCTTTTTTACGCCGAATCGGAAAAAACGCTTTTGGAACTTGTCGCGTTTTTGCGGACGAGGAACTGGGCGGGGCCTTTGTTCTCAAAAGATGGGAACGGCACCCAAGGCGCCTTGCCAGGTACGATGTCCTTAAGGCTAGTGGGTTGCGGCGGCCCCCGCGCGCCCGGTTTGCTCATGGGTTTTCAGTGGGGCGATGGTTTCCTGCGAGGCGAGAAGCGTCCGGGCGCGCTCCCGGGTTGGGGGTATTCATCGGCCAACAACAAGGGAAGCGGCGGGACGCACGGCTCGTGCAGCCCGTATGAGTTATGTAATTTCCTGATTGCCCAAGGCCCTGCCTTTCAGGCGGGAGCGCGGGTGGATGCGCCGACGGGGAACGTGGACCTGGCTCCCACCATACTTTCCTTGATGGGGCAAAAGCCGCCCGGCGACATCGATGGAGAGGCGCTCACCGAGGTTGCCAGAGCGCGAGGAAAAGAGCAGATTTACCGGGTTGAATCTAAAGATTTTGCGCAAACCCTCTCGCGCACGGAGGTAGACGGGCGGTTTTACCTCAATTTCGCCAGGCTGGAAAAAGCGTAATTTGAGGGTCATAAAAGGAGCGCGCGGTAAGGCCTTCGGTGCGCTCCGGGCATTCGGCTAGCGACTGGTGTCCGAATACGCGGCCCGCTCTTCGTCCTTGAAATCATCCATCAGATTGTGTCCGCCCTCTTTGGCCTGCCGGATGGCGAATATGGGTGGCGGCGCGTCCGGACGCCATTTGGTGGTCTCGGGCGGCTCGGGCCACTCATGGGGCAGGTGCCGATAGGCGTTGGGCGACTGCGCTTCTACCAGCACCCTCGCCATGTCCTCGCAAATCCGGCGCTGGCCGTCGTAATCGCCCACGAGGCCCAGTTGACGTCCGAAGGGATATTGGACGAACACCGCTCTGGGCACGCAAACGCGCTCGGTGGTTTCTGGCACGTTGGAGATGATGACGGTGGAATTCCCGCCTTTTCGATTTCTCGCTGAAGCAGTCCGCCGGACCGGTTGCACAAGGGTCAGACCGGGTAGAGAAAAGCCGCGTCCACGCCCCTTCCTTCATCTTTTCGATCATCAGGGGCGCTGTGCGCTTCACCAGCGGGTTGAAGTTCGGGATGTAGCCCATGATGGAATAGAGCGTGTCGGCCAGCGCGCCGATTTTCCCCTCCCTCTCGAAATCGAGAAAGATGTCGACCGGCCAGGCCACGTTTCTGTCCTCGGCCATGAACGAGGTGTCGACGTGCAGGTGGGAATACGACACGTCGTGCTGCCCCGCCGTTTTGGGAATCTCCCGGTGGGTGGGGTCGCCCCAGGCGCCCTCGCGGCGTTCTCTTTCATAATCGAAAGAAATGTCGTCTTTCATGAAGATGCCGGCCGTGGAGACCAAGGTGACCTTGCATTGTTCGAGCGGTTTTTCCATCGGTGTCCAGGGCGTTTTGGCCGGGTCCGCGTGGCGCTGCGCCAGGACGCGATCACGCGAGGCGGGGTGAAAATAGAATCCATCGACTTTTTCAATAGGCATGTTTATCCTCGAAATCAGATGCGCCATAGCTCAGGCGGGGGATTTCCCCCTCATATCTTTTTGATACATCAAGCCGTTTTCATAAGCCATGAAATCCTTCTATCATATTGGCATTGTTATGAAATATTCATTATTCCAAATTTGGTTCGGAATTTATCTTCTGCAGTATGTAATCGAAACGAATGCGGATTCGTGAAACGATGGTAAATCCAAGGGGAGGAACGCCGACATGGTCTCGTTCCTTCCAGAATCCAGGTGAGGAGGGGTTCATGGCTCGCTTTTACGGCGTCGACGAAAAAGACATGACAGCCCGTCAGCGTGAAGTGGCGGAGCGGATGATCGCAGGTGGACGCGGTCATGCCTCGGGACTCATGGGGTTGTGGCTCCATCAGCCCGATTTTGCAGACCGCACCCAGGAGGTCGGCGAATATCTCCGTTTCAAGGCGACGCTGCCCGGTAACATCCGAGAATTGATAATCCTGACTGTCGCCCGCGACTGGCGCTGTTACCATGAATGGCTCGTGCACGAGCCGATTGCGCGAAGGAACGGGTTGAGCGGCGAGGTTATCGAGGCCATCCGCACAGGACTCCCTCCGCATTTCGACGACGACGCCGAAGCGGCGGTGTACGCCTATGTGCGTACGCTGCTCAAGGACCGCCGCGTGTCCGACGCGCAGTTCCATGCGATACGGGAGAGGTTCGGTGTTCCCGGCATCATCGAGATTTCGGGCCTCATCGGGCATTACGTCATCGGCGCGGCAACTCTCAACGCCGCCGAGTTCGACCTTCCATCCGGCGTTTCAGCGCCTTTTTGAGCCCATGACGAAATCTCTTACTCTCACCTTCGACAACGGCCCGTTTGCCGACGTTACCCCGCAGGTTCTCCGCGTGCTGGAGGAGAAGGAAGTTCTGGCCACTTTCTTTATGCTCGGCGAGAGGCTGGCGCTGCCGGACGGTCGTCCGCTTGCGGAAAGCGTGTTGGCTGCGGGGCACTGGATCGGGAACCATACCTGGTCGCATTCGACGCCGTTGGGCCGTCAGCCGTCCCGCAAAGTCGTCGAGCGCGAAATTCGCGGGACGCAAGCACTGATCGATGAGGTCGGCTCGAACCGCCGCATGTTTCGTCCCAAAGGGGATGGCGGCCTGTTGGGCGACCATCTGCTCAGTCCGCAGGCGCGGGACATACTCCTGGAAGATGGCTTCACCATGGTGTTGTGGAACAGCATCCCGCGTGATTGGGAGCAGCCGGACGGTTGGGTGGAAACGGCGCTCGAACACTGTGAGGGCCGGGACTGGACCGTCATGGTCCTCCACGACATTCCCACCGGCGCCATGCGGCGCCTCGACCGGTTCATCGATGAAGCGCGTGATCGCGGCATCGCGATCAAACAGGAAATCTCGCCGGCGTGCATTCCGATTTCCGAAGGCTGCATTGTCGCCCCGATATCGCATTTCGTGGGAAACCCGGGCCCCGAATGACTACGAAGCTGCTGAGGCATGTCCCTCGGCAGCGGGAAAAACGCAGAGCGCACCGTGCGGCCGACTCCGCTGGATCTGCCCCTGATGAAGGGCGCAGCTTTGTGAAAAGGAGCAAACAATGCCTATTCCCTCTCCGGTCTTCTACCCACCGTTCAACATCACCCGCATCAGCCACACCGTTCTCACCAGCCGTGATCCCGTGCGCAGCCGGGATTTCTATACGGAAGTGTACGGCCTGGTCGTGACGGAAGAGGACGGCGACGTCGTCTACCTTCGCGGTATCGAGGAGGCATGCCACCACAGCCTCGTGCTCAAGCGCGCCGATGCCGAACCGGTCTGTGAGGTCGTCGGCTTCCGCGTTCTGACGGAGGAAGAGCTCGAAAAAGCCGAGCAATTCTTCATTGCCGAGAACCTCACGCCGTATTGGGTGGAAACGCCCTATCAAGGCCGGACGCTCCGGGTTTCCGATCCCGCCGGGGTCCCGTTGGAATTCTGCGCCCGCATGGACCGCGTCAATCGCGCCGATTCGGATCACAACGCGCACAAAGGAGCCTGCGGTCTGCGCTTCGATCACATGCAACTCCACGCAGCCGACGTTGTGAGCGCGTTCGACCTTTACAACAGGCTCGGTTTCAGGGTCAGCGACTATATGACGGCGCAAGGAGGAAACAACGTACTGGGGGTCTTCTCTTACCGCAAGGACATTCCCTGGGACATCGTTTTTCTTACCGGTCGGGGGCCGCGTATGCACCACTTCGCTTACGTCACGCGCTCATTTCAGAATATGATGCGCGCCTGTGATATCACCGGGCAAATGGGTTACGGTGACGCCGTGGAACGTGGCCCCGGTCGGCACACGATGGGGCACGTCCAGTTCGTCTACATCCGCGACCCCGATGGCCACCGGTGCGAAATACTTCTCGATGCGCCGCATCAAATGCTGGACATGGAAATAGAGCCGGTGGAATGGGACGTTTCAGGCATCCATCAGGGAGGATGGGGCTTGCCCGCGCAACGGGCCTGGTTCGAGGAGGCGTCGAACTTCCCCGGCGTTGAGACCGCCGCACCCGAAAACGCAGGCGCGCCTTTCTCGTTGGAAGATTATCTGGAACAACGCGCAGCGCAAACCCGGGGGTCGCAGAATTAGGGTGTGGTTCATGTCATGGACCCCATGAGGCGCCTCGGAACGAAGTGCGCTCCGCCGGCGCGCTTGGTGATCCTGCGCCCGCTTCTTCTGGGCATGGCCCCCTCCCGGACAAATCTTCAATCAAAGCGCATACGAGCGGCATCGAACCGGTGCGTATTTGAGCATAAACCTGGCGAGGATGCGGGGGATGAGAAAATATAAGAAATAAATGAATAAAACAGATAGATATCGTATTAGAACGCACCACGGACAAAGTGATGGACTTGTTATTCCTGCTTCCTCTCTCGTTTTATCCACCCGAGTAACAATACGAAGACGCCGCAGAGAAAAAACATGAGCGCGAGTATCGACAAGCCCCACAGATAGGAGCCGTGCAGATCGTACAGGGCGCCCGTGGCCCAAGGCCCCGCCGAACCCCATAGGGCGAAGCCCATCATCACCACCCCGTTTACGCGCCCGAAGCCCGGTCCTTCGAAATAATCCGCCAGGATGGCCGAGCCGGTGGGCCGCATGAGGCCCAGGGCGGCGCCGTTGGTTATCGTCCCCAGGTAGAAGCGGATTTCAGGGTCGCCCTGTTCGTATGTGGCCAGAACGAAGGCGGAGAAGATTCCCAAGACGACGCCGATCATGAACGTCGGCACTCGGCCAAGCCTGTCGGAAACCGGGCTGATGAGGTTCGCCGCCATCTGGCAGAATCCCCATATGGCGAACAAGACGCTTGCGGTCTGGAGCGAGAATCCCTGGTCCGTGGCGTGAGGCACCAGATGGACGAGCATGCCCGAAAAGGCGTACGCCATGGGCAGAAACGAGCCCAGAAATAAGAAAAACGGCAGGTTGAACAAAGGGACCTGCGGATTGCCGGATGATGGAGGCGTTGGTTTCGGTGGTTTCTCATCCGGCGCGTCCCCAACGAAGGGGGCATCGGCGATGGTGCCTTTGTCCGATGGGTGGTCTCTGTGAAACACGATGCAGATGGGAAGCACGATCAGCAAAACCATGCCCGCCAGCGCCAGATAGCTCATCCGCCAGCCCAGGGCCGCGATAAGATATGGGGTAGCGATGTTCAAGACGAAAGCGCCGCCCTGCGCCGTGTTGACGATGCCTAAGGCGAACCCTCTTTTTTTCACGAACCAGTTCGACAGCGTGGGCAGCTGGGCGACCCACGTGCCCGCGGCGAAGCCCGCGCACAGGCCGATATACATGAGATAAAACTGCCATAGCGAGGTGATCCAGCTTCCGATGAGCAAGGAAAGGCCGAACACCAGAACGCCCGCCGACATCGTGGCCCGAATGCTCCAGCGGTCGGAGAGAATACCCGCCAGCGGGGAGATGACCGCCTGCGCCAGCATGCCGATGGAAAAAGCCGCTGCCGTCGCTCCCCGGCTCCAGCCCAGTTCTCCCGAGATTTCCTTGAAGAAGGGCCCGATGGTGGCGCGAAAGGCGATGAGCGAGATCATGACGAGATATACTACGGCCAGAACCACCCAGCCGTACCAGAGGCGCGATTCGTCTCGCATGGAAGCCAAAGCCTTAGCCGTGTTCTTCGCGCGGCATGCGCGAGAGGCTCACGACGAAAATTGAGCCCGCGATGAACATGCCGCCCACGAGGAGAAAGCCCGCGTAGTAGTTTCCGCTCGCGTCGAAGATCATCCCCGTCACGAGGGGGCCGAGAGCGCCTATGAGGGAGAAGACCATCATCGCGCATCCGTTCACCAGTCCGAAGCCCGGCCCCGCGAAATGATCCACCAGAAGAGAGGACGCAGTAGGCCGGACAAAACCGAGAGCAAAGCCCAACCCCATCGCGCCCGCGTATATCCGCCACTCGGGTGATGCGCGCGTGAAGGCGGCCAGGAGATAACTCGCGGCCACGCCGCACACCACGCCCACCATGTAGGTTGGGAGTCTCCCGATGCGATCGGATATCGCGCTCAGCCCGTTCCCCACGACGAGAGCCGCTCCATACAAGGCGAAGAGCGCGGCGCCCCCCGAGGGAGAGAAGCCCTGGTCCGTCGCATGGGGGATCAGGTGCACCAATACGGCGGTGAAGATGTAGGCGATGCTGCCGAATGCCCCGCCGATAAGCATGAACCTGCGGGTGAAGAAAAAAGAGAAATAGCCGGTTTCTGTTTCTTTACCCGAAGGAACGATGACGGCGCTTCTGGCGCGAGCGCGGGAGAACTCCTCGGATGTTAAAAAGGGCGCGTCGGGAGCGGTGCGCTTCTCTCTGGGGTGGTCGCGCAGCAGAGTCACGGCGAAGGGCAACACGAGAAGAAGTACAATACCCGCCAGCGCGAGATAGCTCCCCCGCCAGCCGAGGCTCATGATGAGCAGCGGGGTGAAGATGTTCAGGATGGGCGCGAAGCCCTGAGCGGCGTGCGAGAAGCCCATGGCGAGTCCACGCTTCAAGACGAACCAGTTCGAGAGCAGTTGCACCTGCGGCAGGTTGGCCGTGAAGGCGAAGCCCAGCGAGAGCAGAAAATACATGGCGTAAAAATGCCAGAGCGCGTCGATGTAGGCCCCGATGATGAGGGCCGCCCCGTTCACGAAAATGCCCGCCCCGATCACCCAGCGCATGTTGAAGCGCTCGAGCACCCAGCCCGCGAAGGGCGCCACAATCGCCTGGCCGAGCATGCCCATGGTGAAGGCGGCGGCCGTCTGCGCGCGGTTCCAGCCGAACTCGCCGGCGATGTCCTTGAAGAAGACGCCGAGGGAATTTCTGATGCCGATGACTACCGTCAGGATGATGAAGACACTGAGGAGGATCACCCACCCGTACCACAGGCGCAGTTCTTTTCTCATCTGGTGGCGCGAGGCGATCAAGACGATGAATGATCTTTGAGCGGATGCCCCACCCAAAACGAATAGCCGGAGTAGAATTTCTCTACCCGTTTGATGGCGTGATCCGAGATGCGAACGCCCTCGACGGAAACGTCCGTTACTCCCGGGTGCTGCATGAGCTTTTGCCGCACGCCCAGGGCGTAGGTGACGCTCTTGAGCATGCAGCCGCGGCACGCGCCCTCGAAGCGAAGCGATACTTCGCCTTTTTCGCTCACGCGCTCGAGCGTGATGCCGCCGCCGTGAATCTTGAGAAGCGGACGAATCTGCGTCTCGATGATGTCCTCGACGTCGGTGATGAGGGCGTCGTGCTCGTTCATCGGGCTGCTCCGGTCCAAAGCTCTCGTTTTTTGGCCTCCACGTCCACGCCGAAGATGCGCGCCTGGTTCAAGCCCAGGATGTTGCGCTTGTCTTGTTCTGTGATTTGCGGATAGCCGTAGTCATCCTGCATGGATTCGGGGATTTCCATCTCCCATATCCATTCGAGGACGGGCTTCGCGTTACCCAAAAGCGCCATCTCGGAACCCCAGAGAACTCTCTCAGAGCCCACGTCGCGCAGGAGCCTGCCCATCCACTCGGTGAAGGTTCTGGGCGCGATCATGGGCGTGTGGCCGATGCCCGAGAGCACGAGAAAGACGTTTTCGTAGCGGTTCGCCATCCAGACCACTTCCTCGAAATAGGGCACCGCCAGATGATGGACGCCGAAGAGCATATCCGGAAAATCGAGGGCCGCGCCCTCGATGTCGAGCGGCGAGAGGTCACGCAGCTTGGCTCTGGTGATGGGGTTTCCCTTGTGGAACTGAAAGACTTTGATCCCGAGTTCGCGCCCTTTTTCATACAGGGGGTAGGCGATTTCGGGGTCGTCGCACGCCCAGGATTTCCCGTCCACGTGGGCGTTGTAGATTTTCATGGATTTCGCCCCCCATTCCTTCACCTGGCGCTCCATCTCCTCACACGCGGCGGCCACGCTCGGGTACATGGGGTCCACGGCCCCGCAGAACAGGCAGCGCTCGGGAAACGCCTGCGCGAAGGCGTACTGCGCCTTCACGGGCGCGAAGCCGTCCTTGTAGAGGTCGAACAGGGGCACGGCCTGGGCCATCGCCATATCGGTTCCCGAATCCTCGAAAACGAGGCGGCCCATGTCCTCGACGCTCCAGCGGCGCTTGAAGCCCTCCACCGGGTCCCAGCCCGCGTAGACGTCGGTGGGTGCGGTCCGCCTTCTGCGAAGCACCTTGCTCACGTGGTAGTGGCGGTCGTATTCGCTCTTCTCGGAGATGAGGTTCTCATCCGAGTAGTCGTACATGTGCACCACGTTGTCAAAGACGAATACGTCGTCGCGTATCATGGCGCAAGGCTCCTTACAGGGAAACGGATAACCATCGCCAGATTAGCATACCGCGCGCGGCCGTGTCAGATGTAAGAGGGTATTTCGGCTTCGCTTTGGGACGGCGTCTTGCGCAAGTGCCCGTGAAATCCCTTGTCGTTGGACTTAGGCCTGAAGTGCGCGTAGAAAAGGCCCTGGTTTTCATCGTATGGCGAAGGGGTAGAGGAGTATGGAATGGACTGGGTAACGCTTGCCGTTATCGCAGCTCTCGCGCAGGTGCTCAGAAACGCGGCGATGAAATCCATCGGCCACAAACTCGATGAGTACATCAACGTGCTGGGGCGGTTCGCGTTCCTGCTCCCCTTCGCGGCCCTGGCGGTGTGGTTGAAGGGCGTGCCCGAGATACAGCCCGGCTTCTGGTGGTTTTGCGTCCTGTTCGGCTTCCTGCAGACCATGGCCACGCTCTCGCTTTCGAAGGCGCTCCTGTACGGCTCGATGGGCGTGGTGACCTCGCTGTGGAAGCTCGCGACCATCTGGCTGGTGGCGCTCGCTTTCATTACGCTGGGCGAGGCGCCCTCGGCCTGGGGGCTCGTGGGCATCCTGGTCACCCTGGCGGGCGTCTACGGGCTGAACGTCTCTCGCGCGCGAATCGGCTGGTTCGAGCCTGTTCGCGCCATCTTCACCGACAAGGGGATGCGCTACACCGTGCTCGCCTCGCTGCTGTACCCAACCTCGGTGATCACCTTCAAGCAGGCGGCGGTGCTCTCAGACGCGGCTTTCGGCACGCTCATTACCTATGCGGCGGCGACGGTCGTCGTGCTGCCGCTGACCTTGTGGAAATCCGCCGCGCACTTCAAGAGCGTACCCAAACTCTGGAAGGGCTTCATTTCCCTGGGGTTGTTCGCCTTCATCGCGAGCCTCGCCCAGGCGGAGGCCTTTCGCCTCACGCTCACCTCCTATGTGGAATCGGTGAAACAGGTCGAGATTCTCCTGGCCATCGGCATCGGCTACGTCTTCTTCAAGGAGCGCGAGCGGGTTCGCGAAACGCTCTTGGGGGGAATGGTGATTCTGGCGGGAATCGTCTTGCTGATCCTGGCGGGGTGAAACTTTTTCGAGAAGATGCGCATTCAATATCACTCCCCCCTTGAGGTCAAACCCGACCGATGAGGGAGGGGGGGGCCGACCAAGGAGAAAGGGATCACTCCCCCCTTGAGGGGGAGTCAGTGAGGTAAGGGCGCAAGCCCGCAAGCGAACCGGTGGGGGGAGTTTTTGTTTTAGGATCATACCCCCCACCGCATCAGCCTTCGTCCAGGGACTCGGCATCTGCGACAATCCCTCATTCTTCAGTCGGGTTTGACCTCAAGGGGGGAGTAATTCTGGAGGCCGCTCTTTGGTCATTTATCTTGCGGGGATCTTCAGAGAACGTCCTCGTCCGCGAGCAGCACCTTCGCCTTCGCGTCATCATCCGCGGTCAGAGCGACGTTCGCATAGCCGGCGTGGCGGTTCAGGATGTGCATACTCTGGATGTTCACGCCGGCGGTCTTGAATTTCTCGGCCACTTTGGCGAGAGCCCCCGGTTCGTCGCGCAGCCTGATGATCATCGCCTCATCGCTGATTGCCCGGAAGCCCGCGTTCTTGAGTACGTGCAGGGCGCGGTCGGACTCATCCGTAGTGAGAATGACGACGCCCTTCTCGCCCGCGACCTCGGTGTTCAAGGCTTCTATGTTGATGGACTCATCGGCGAGCGCCTTGCTGATATCCGCGATGACGCCGACTTCGTCACGTACCGTGATGATGATTCGATTCATCGAAATTCCTCCTCAGGCCGTTTGCCTGTGTTCTAGCTTCACGCAGTCATCGACGAACTCATCCACCATCTCGCGCGTGACGTGCGGCATGGTGATGATGTGGGCGATGTCTCCCAGCGGAGCGATTTGCCACTTGCGCAAGACCTCGCCCGGGGGTCTTGGAAAAACGACCGTCACCGAATTCTTGTGACGCCACGCGGGAACGCCGCGCTCGTTGAAACGCTCGACCGCGTACGCTGCGACCGCCAGCATTTCCGCCACGAGTTCTCGAAAACCGTCAAGGCCGTAGCGCTCGAAGGCGTACCACAGCATGAGCGGCGTCAGCCCGCTGCGTGAGCCGGGCAGTGTGGTGTCCAGCACGCCCACGTATTCTATCGAGCGCGCGATGCGCGCCACATAGTCGCGCTTCGTCAGTACGACGCCGCAGGGCAGCGGGCAGCCGATGAGCTTGTGCCCGCTGATGGAGACGCTGTCGAAACCGGCGTCGAAGCCATAGGGCTGCGGCTCCTCGACGAAGGGCAGAATCATGCCGCTCAGGGCGGCGTCCGCGTGAATGTAGGCGTTCGTGACCGCCAGGTCGTCCAGGATGCCGCGCACCATTTGCAAGTCGTCCACGGCGCCTTTCATCGTGGAGCCGATGTTCGCCATGAAGATGACCGGCGCATCGCGGTGGATGCGTATGGTTTCGTGGAGGTCCTCATAGTCGATCTCTCCGTTCTCGCTGCTCTTGATCATGATGTTGCGCACGTTCAGCACGCGCAGGATCTTGAGAACGCTGTAGTGCGTGTCCTGCGAGAAATAGACCACCCCGTTCGGGAACAGTTCGCGACCCATATAGAGGCCGTACATGTTGCCCTCGGTTCCGCCGGAGGTGACGTAGCCCCAGGCCTGCTCTTGTTCCAGGTGCATCAAAGAGGCGAACCGGGCGATGACATCGCGCTCCATCTCATGGGTGTTGCTGCGGAAATTGCTGTCGTGAAAAGGATCGCCCACGTTGTTGAGGCTGTATTCCAGAAAGGGCAGCAAATCCGAGAAATCGAAATTCTGGTTGCAGGGGTAGCCTACCTGCCGCTGCGCCAGAGCCTCGAAATCATGCAGCAGGGCGTCGAGGCGCGCCCTGGTTGGTGGATTTTGTTTTTCCATGGTTGAAACCCTCATGCCCGCGCGCGGGAGAGGCGCCTCGGGTTTTCGTGCATATGCGCCATTCTCCCCGGCGGTAGATGGCGACAAGATAAAAATACCCTATTTTCGAGGGAGAGGAAACGCCAAAATATCCGCGCGCAGGGGGCGATGTGTAGCAAGAGCCGTCTGGAGCGGGGCGGGTTTTTCGTTTGGGACGCACAGGGGTGGCGAATTGTTGACACCACGGGATGCCAGCCGTAAGATGCGCTCGATTTGACGACCTATTCGACATAAGGAAAAAGTGCGCGTCTGAGCGCCGTGGGGGCGGGAAATGCCGGAAGAGTATTTGCCCATATTGATTCTGATAGCGCTGGCGGTTGCGTTCGCCATCATGAACCTGGGCGTGACGTTCCTGCTGGGAAAGCGCAAGTCCACGGTGGAGAAGGATTTCGCCTATGAGTGCGGCATCGTGCCCGAATCGAACGCGCGCGGGCGTTTCAGCGTAAAATTCTTTCTGGTGGCGATTTTGTTCATCGTTTTCGACGTGGAGACCATCTTTTTGTATCCGTGGGCGGTGAACTTGAGGAGTTTGGGCGTATACGGGTTTCTCGCGATTCTGCCTTTCATGGCTTTGCTGGTGGCCAGTCTGATTTACGAGTGGCGCAGGGGAGCGCTTGAATGGGACTAGAACAACAATTAGAAGGCCAGGTGGTCCTGGGCCGTGCGACCGACGTCATCAAATGGGCGCGTAAGAACAGCCTGTGGCCCGCGCTTTTCGGGCTGGCTTGCTGCGCCATCGAGATGATGTCGACCTCGGCGGCGAAATACGACATATCGCGTTTCGGCGCCGAGGTGTTCCGCGCATCGCCGCGCCAGGCGGATTTGATGATCGTGGCGGGCAGGGTGTCGCGCAAGATGGCGCCCGTACTCCGGCAGATATACGATCAGATGCCCGAGCCGAAATGGGTGATTTCCATGGGCGCGTGCGCGTCCACGGGCGGGATATTCAACAACTACGCGCTCGTGCAGGGCGTGGACGAGGTCGTGCCCGTCGACATTTACGTGCCGGGCTGTCCGCCCCGTCCCGAAACGCTCATCGACGGGATCATGAAGCTTCAGGCGAAGATAGCGGATGAAACGCTCTACCGAGAGGATTCCAGCATCACCTCGCTTTAGATGATGCGCGAAAGCTCCCCACGCCATGTGAGTTGAAAGTCGACGCAAATGCGGGGTGAGAGCTTGTTCGTGAAATGAAAACAAACCTTTGTAAAATGAGGGGTTGAGCCGTTGAGTGAAGAGGAGCAGGGGGAGGTCGAAGAGCCGACCGAGGAGCCGATCGAAAGAAAAGACCCCGACCTCGTCTTGCTGCAGGCGAAAATCGGGGGCGGCTTTCTCGGAGCGGGCGAGCATCGCGGCCAGATATCCGCCCAGGTCGCGCCGGGCGCCTTGCTCGATGCGGCGCGGTTTTTGCGCGACGAGAGAGGGTACAAGCTCCTGAGCTTCGTCTGCGGGGTGGATTGTCTGGAGTTGCCGGTTTCCTACCGGTTCAAGGTGACGTATTCGCTCTTAAACCTGGAGAAATCGCGGCGTCTGCGCATTGAAGCGACCTGCGCGGACGACCTTGAGCCGACGATGCCCAGCGTCTGCGGGATATGGCCGGGCGCGAAGCTCCATGAGAGCGAGGCGTACGACCTTTTGGGAATCACCTTCGAGGGACACCCCGACCTCGAGCGCATCCTCACGCCCGAGGAGTTCGAGGGTCATCCCCACCGCAAGGATTTCGACATCTCATCCGAGCCGGTGGCGTTTACGTTCCGGGATACGCCCGCGGGCAAGCCCAAGGCGGCGGAATAAGAACCAGGAGCCCTTGATGGCCACGCAAGCGCAGCGCACGGACCCACTCGACAGCGACATGCTCGGTCCCATCCAGACCGAGACGATGACGCTCAACATGGGGCCGCAGCACCCGAGCACCCACGGGGTTCTGCGCGTGGTGCTCGAACTGGACGGCGAGACGGTGCTCTCGTGCAAACCCATCATCGGCTACCTGCACACCGGCATCGAGAAGAGCATGGAGGAGAAAACCTACAACAAGGCCCTCCCCATGACCGACCGCATGGATTACCTGGCGCCGATGTCGAACAATCTGGGCTTCGTTCTGACGGTCGAAAAACTCCTGGATATGGAGGTTCCCCGCCGTTGCAAATATCTGCGCGTGCTGCTCGCGGAGATGACGCGGCTGAACAGCCACCTGGTCTGGCTCGGCACCCACGCGCTCGATCTGGGCGCGATGACGGTCTTTCTGTATTGCTTCAGGGAGCGTGAGCAACTTCTCAAGGTTTTCGAAAAAGTCTCAGGCGTCCGCATGATGACGAGCTATTTCCGGGTGGGCGGCGTCGCGCGCGAACCCTACCCGACGTTTTATGAGGATTGCCGGAATTTTCTGGAACCCTTCTCCGATCGCGTGGACGAGTATGAGGAACTGCTCACGAACAACCCCATCTACAGGCGGCGCGCGCAGGGCGTTTGCGCCATGACGGTCGAGCAGGCCTATGCCCTTTGCATCACGGGGCCGCTGCTCCGGGCCTGCGGCGTGCCCTACGACATCCGCAAGAACGAGCCCTACTCGGGGTATGAGGAGTTCGACTTCGAGGTTCCCGTGGGCGAGCGGGGCGATATTCTGGACAGGTATCTGGTGCGTATCGCCGAGATGCGCCAATCGCGGCGCATCGCCATTCAGGCGCTCGAGGGAATGCCCGAGGGTCCCCTCATGGCGGACAACGCCAAGGTGGTGCCGCCGCCCAAGGAGCAGTTGGCCCACGACATGGAAGCGTTGATCCATCATTTCAAGATATTCACCGAAGGCTACAGCGTGCCCGAGGGCGAGGTGTACCAGGCCATCGAATCCCCCCGGGGGGAGCTTGGTTATTACATCATCAGCGATGGCAGCCCGAGTCCTTATAAGGTAAAAGTGCGCGCGCCGAGCTTTGCGAATCTCCACGCGCTCTCCGAGATCACCCGGGGCGGGCTGATGGGCGACGTCGTTGCCGCCATCGGCAGCATCGACATCGTGTTGGGCGAGATAGATCGCTAGAGTGAAATAGAGGATGGCCTCGTTTTGGCGTTGATACGGTTTCCCCATTCCGAGCAGGAAGAACGCTTCGATTTCTCGCCCGAGAACCGCGCGGAATTAGAGCGCGTCATCGCCAAATATCCGGTGAAGCGCTCGGCGCTCATCCCCGCGCTTCAACTGGCCCAGAAGCAGGCGGGCTTCATCACCAGCGCGGTGATGCAGCACGTGGCCGAGATTTTCGAGGTCTCACCCATGGAAGTGTGGGGCGTGGTGAGCTTCTACACCATGCTCAAGACCCAGCCCATCGGGGAATATCACGTTCAGGTGTGCAACAATCTCTCGTGCGCCTTGATGGGAGCGGGTAGGCTGTTGCGCGAGATCGAAAACCGTCTCGATTGCCGCGTCGGCCACACGCGCGAGGACGGGAAATTCTCGATCGAGGCGGTCGAATGCCTGGGCGCGTGCGGCGGCGCTCCCTGCGTGCAGGTGAACGAAGATTATTTCGAGTGCGTCACGCCCGAAATCATGAACGATATTTTGAGCGCACTGGAAAAAGGCGAGTCCGTCTCGCCCATCGGGGCGGACGAGGTGGCGTCGCCCGCACTGGCCGGGGCCGAAGAAACAGACGGCGAAGGCCAAGGCTGAGGGCCTGAAGATGGCGTTGGTTTTAGAAAAAATCGTGATGGGCCGGTTCGATAATCCCGATGCGCCGCATATCGCGGGCTATGAGGCCTCGGGCGGCTATGAGGCGATTCGGAAGCTCCTGGGAGGCGTCGAACCCGCAGACGTCATCGAACTCGTGAAGGCCTCGGGCCTGCGCGGGCGCGGCGGCGCGGGATTCCCGTGCGGGCTCAAGTGGAGCTTCGTGCCCCAGGTGGACGGGCCGAAATACCTGGCCGTCAACGCGGACGAGGGAGAGCCCGGCACGTTCAAGGATCGCGAACTGATGCTGCGCGACCCGCACCAGCTCATCGAGGGCATCCTCATCACCTGCTACGCCGTGGGCATCGAAAAGGCCTACATTTACATTCGCGGCGAGTTCGTCGCCCCCTGGCGCGCGGTGGAAAAGGCTCTGGCCGAAGCCTATGAGAAGGGCTACGTCGGCCGGAACATCATGGGCAGCGGTTTTTCGTGCGATATCTACACCCACCGCGGAGCGGGGGCCTACATCTGCGGCGAGGAAACCGGGCTTTTGGAATCGCTCGAGGGCAAGCGCGGGCATCCGCGCCTCAAGCCGCCGTTTCCGGCGGTCGTCGGTCTGTATGCGCGGCCCACGGTCATCAACAACGTGGAGACCCTCGCGAACCTTCCCCACATCGTGAACAAGGGGGCGGAGTGGTTCGCCGGCATCGGAATCGATGAGAAAAACTCGGGCACCCGCATGTACTGCGTCTCGGGCCACGTGGCGAAGCCGGGCCTTTATGAGTTGCCGCTCGGCCTGACGTGCGAGGAGATGATTCACGAGCACTGCGGCGGCATGCGAAACGGCGCTGCTCTCAAGGCGGTGATACCCGGCGGCGCGAGCGCGCCCGCCCTCACCGCGAAGGAAGTATATGAAGACAAGGTGACGATGGATTTCGACTCCCTCGCCCGGGCGGGCAGCATGGGCGGCAGCGGAGGCGTCATCGTCATGGACGAGACAACGTGCATGGTGCAGGCCGCTGGCAGGCTCGCCGCCTTTTTCGAGCACGAATCCTGCGGACAATGCTCGGTCTGCCGGGAGGGAACCGGCTGGGTATCCGAGATTCTCGCCCGGATGGAGAGGGGCGCGGGAGTACCCGACGATTTGGAGACGCTCGCGTCGATAGACCCCAATATGCGCGGCAACACCATCTGTGTGCTCTCGGATGCGTGCGCCATGATGTTCGGCGCGTTTTTGACGAAATTTCACGATGAATTTGAAGCGCACATCTCTCTGGGCCGCTGTCCGCTGGACAGCCCGTATCCCGCCGCGATGTGATGGGGGAGAGGCGATAGATGTCGAATGAGCAGGTAACATTCGTATTCAACGATCAGAGCATCACGATGGACAAGGGTCTGCCCGTCCTCGAGGCCGCGCTTCGCATCGGCGCGCACGTTCCGCATTTTTGCTATCACAAGAATCTCTCCATCGTGGGCCAGTGTAGGGCCTGTCTCGTGGAAGTGCTCGACGCGGGCAACGGCAGGCCGATACCGAAACTACAGGCCTCCTGCGCCACGCCGGCGGCCGAGGGCATGGTGGTGAGTTCCGTGACCCCGCGCGTCATCGAAGCGCAGGAGGGGGTATTCGAGTTTTTGCTGAAAAACCACCCGCTCGATTGTCCGGTGTGCGATCAGGGCGGTGAATGTCCCTTACAAGATCAGACGATGGCCTACGGGAAGGCGATCAGCAGAACGCATGAGTTCAGGCGCATTTATCCGGCGAAGGAGATCAGCGCCTTCATCAAGCCCGAGATGAACCGCTGCGTGCACTGCACCCGGTGTATCCGCTTCACCGAGGAGATCGACGGCGGGGCGGAATTCGGCTGGGCGCAGCGGGGCGATCACACCGAGGTGGGCATCTATGAGGACCTGCCCGTGACGAGCGTCGTCTCGGGCAACGTCATCGACATCTGTCCCGTAGGCGCGCTTACGGACAACAAATACCGCTTCACCGCGCGCGTGTGGGAGATGCAGGAAACCCAAGGCCCCTGCACGCTTTGCAGCGTGGGCTGCCGCCAGGGCGTCTGGACGAAAGACGGCGAGATCAAGCGCGTGACGGCGGCGGAGAACGAAAAAATCAACGACACCTGGATTTGCGACGTCGCGCGCTACGGTTGGAGCGGGGCGCACGGAGAAGGGCGCATCACACAGCCGATGATCAGAAAAGACGGTGAACTGACGCCCGTCGGCTGGGCGGAAGCCATCGGCGAGGCGGCGAGAGGCTTCGGCGCCCTCATGGAGCAAGCGGGCGGCGGCGCTATCGCCGGTCTGGGCGGGGCCTCTTCCACGAACGAGACCGCGTATCAGTTCGGCGCCTTCATGCGCTCGGTTCTGGGAACCAACCACTTAGACAGCCGGATTCACACGCGCGACATCGTACAGACGGACTTACAGCGCGCCGCCTTTGGCGGCGTGGGCGGCGTGGGTTCCATCGAGGAGTTGGGCCGCTCGAAGGCCATCATCATCGTGGGCAGCGACCCCTTCACGCAGCACCCGATACTCGCGCTTCAGATCAGAAAAGCGCACCGGGCGGGCGCGGTCATCATCAACGTGAACCAAAGGCGCATCGATTTGCGCGTTCAGGGCCGGGTGCATCATCTGGCGCCGGTGCTGGGGGGAATCTCGCGCACGCTGCGGGCGTTGGCGACATACCTCGTGGACGGCGGCGCGAAACCCGAAGGAGCGAACGCGGAACAATACGCCGCGCTCCTCGATTCATTGGACTTGAACCGCCTGTGTGAAGAGGCGGACGTGGCGCCCGAGGACCTCATGGCCGCCGCCCGGGCGATTCTGGTGGCCGACGGCGCCGTGAGCATACTCTCAGGCCCCGGGGAGACGGGGAAGGTCGCCGTTTCGGAGGCGATCAATTTGGGACTGTTGCTGCGCGCCAACATGCTCTTCGCCACCGGCGCGCCGAACTTACAGGGCGCGGTGGACATGGGCCTGCACCCGGAGAGCCTGCCCGGCGGCGACTTGTCGGATGAGGGTGTGCGCGCCGCCTGCGAGGAGGCGTGGGGCAAGCCGCTCGGCGCGCAAGCAGGCAGAAACACGAGCGGCATACTGGGTGGACTCATGAGCGGTGAACTCAAAGGCCTTTATATTCTGGGCTGCGACCCGGCGGCGGAGCATCCAGACGGAGCGCGGGTGAGAGAGGCGCTGGAAAAGGCCGATTTCATCGTCCTGCAGACGTCTCACTTAAACGCCGGCGCGCAGTACGCGGATGTGGTGATTCCCGCGCCCACGCTGTATGAGGAAACGGGCAGCGTCACGAACCTGGAGCGCAGGGCGCAGTCGCTCCCTCGCGCGCTCAAGCCGATGATCGACAAGATGGCGCCAGAAGCCTGGCGGGCCTTCGCCGATATCGCAAAAGCCATGGAGCGGCCCTTGCGAGCGAATTCACTGGACAAGATTCGGATTCAGGCGCGCTCGCTCATCGGTGATTACGCGGACGCCTTCGGCCGTATTCCCGATGAGGGTCTGCATCTGAGAAGAGAGGGGCGGCGCGCCTATCAGATCACGCAGATCCCCGAGAAAGAGGCGCAAGAGCCGGGACTCAGGATGCTGTTGACGCCCGTTTTGTGGCTCTCGGGAGCCTATGCGGCCTCGGCCTATCATCTGGCCGACATGCCCGGCGCCGCCCTCGCCCTCTCACCGAGCGACGCGGAGAATCTGGACGCCCAGGACGGCGAACTCGTGGAATTCGAAGTGGGCGGTGTGGTCGTTCAGCTTCCCGTACACGTGGATAAGAATGCGCCCGTGGGCGTCGCCTTCGCGCCGGAGGGTTATTTGCGCGCGCATGGGGCCTCGGCGCTCAACACCGGTGGCGTACCCGGCCGTCAGGGAGTTGAGATTCAGGCCCGTAAAGCGGAGAAACCACAAGAGGTGGGCGCTTAGATGATTTCGCTGCTCATTATTATCGGGAAGGTGCTCGTGGGCTTCGGCGGGCTTTTGCTGCTCGCCGCCTACATGACCTGGATGGAGCGGCGCGTGTTCGCGCTCATACAGGTGCGCGTGGGGCCCAACCGCGTGGGTCCGGCGGGGCTTTTACAGCCCATCGCCGACGGGATCAAGCTCATGTTCAAGGAAACCATCATTCCCACTCAGGCGGACAAGGTGATTTACGTTATCGCGCCGGCCATCACGCTCATCCCGGCGCTGGTCGCCTTCGCCGTGGTGCCCTTCGGCGATTCCGTGACCGTGTTCGGCCAGAAGGTGGACCTGGTGCTGGCCGACGTCAACGTCGGCATCCTGTACATCTTCGCCCTGACGGGCATCGGCGTGTACGGCATCGTGCTCGGCTCATGGGCGTCCAACAGCAAGTATCCGCTCATCGGCGGGCTTCGCTCCGCCGCCCAGTTGATCAGCTACGAACTATCACTCGGCCTGTCTCTTCTGGGCGTGGTCATGCTATCGGGCACCCTGAGCCTCAAGGGAATCGTCGAGGGTCAGGCCGAATTACCCTACATCATCCTGCAGCCCCTGGGCTTTTTGCTCTTCGTCATCTGCATGTTGGCGGAGACGAACCGGGCGCCGTTTGATTTGCCCGAGGCCGAGAGCGAGCTCACCGGTGGATTTCATACCGAGTACAGCAGCATGCTTTTTGCGGTTTACTCCATCGCCGAGTATTGCAGCATGATTACGCTCTCGGCGGTGGGGGCGACTTTTTTCCTCGGCGGATGGCGCGGGCCGTTGCTGCCGCCCGTCGTCTGGTTCCTGATCAAGGTGCTGGCGTTCATGTTCTTCTTCATGTGGCTGCGCGCCTCCACGCCGCGCCTGCGCTATGACCAACTGATGGGTTTCGGATGGAAGGTGCTTCTGCCCCTCTCCATCCTGAACGTGATGCTCACGGCCGGCGCCGTCGTTTTCATGGGCTAGCGGGCCGCACGAAAGGGGGGAGGTTTCATGTTAGGCGAGATTTGCAGAGGATTGTGGCTGACGCTCAGGCATTCCTTCAAAAACCGCGTGACCGTGCAATACCCCGAGGTCAAAGAGGAGATGCCCGTGGGCTACCGCGGCCTCCACAAGCTGTTGCGCTGGGAGGACGGCCTGGAGCGCTGCGTGGGGTGTAAGCTCTGCTCCGCGGCGTGTCCCGTGGACTGCATCTACGTGGAATCGGAGGAGAACGACCCCTCCGCGCCCACCTCGAAGGGCGAGCGCTACGCCAGCATTTACGAGATCAACGAGCTTCGCTGCATCTTTTGCGGATACTGCGAGGAGGCCTGCCCGGTCGGCGCTGTCGTACTGGGCAACGAGTATGAATTCTGTGAGGACGATCGGGGCAAGTTCCTCTACGAGAAGGGCGATTTGCTCGTGAAGCGGACCGAGGATTATCCGGAGCTTCATGCCCGCTATGACGAGAAAAACCTGCTGACGTATGTATAAGTTTCGATTTCAGGCGGGCGTCCGCCCGCTGGAGGATGGGCGCTAGTGGCCAGTTCCTTGTTTTTTTATTTCCTGGCGGTGGTGACGACGGTGGGCGCGATAGCCGTCGTCGCGTTTCCCAGCCCGCTCTACAGCGTGCTCGCCCTGATACTGACCTTCCTGGGTCTGGCCGGGTTGTACCTCTCGCTTCACGCGGAGTTCGTCGCCATCGTTCAGGTGATCATCTACGCCAGCGCGATCATGATGCTCTTCCTGTTCGTGGTGATGCTGATCAACCTGGGCCGGGAGGAGAAAAGAGAGTTGCGCCTGCCCGGCCAGAAGATGCTGGGCGCCATCGCGGGGCTCGCCGTTTTCAGCGTGCTGCTCAAGATATTCCTCTCCACCTCCCTCATGACGGGCAAGAAGGGGAGCTTCCCGGTCGAGCGCGTGAGCGAACTGGGCAACACGCAGGTGATCGGAAATCTCTTGTTGACGGATTACGTCCTGCCGTTTCAGGCCATGGGCGTTTTGTTGTTCGTGGGCATCGTCGGCGCCGTGGTGTTGGCGCGCAGGCGAAGCCGCTAGGAGGGGTGGGACGTGGCGCCACTCGAGCATTACCTGATTTTGAGCGCGATTCTCTTCTCCCTGGGGGTCGTCGGGGTCGTGGTGCGCAGAAACGCCATCGTCGTCATCTTGTGCATCGAGTTGATGATGAACGGAGCGAATCTGGCGTTCGTGGCCTATGGCCGTTTTCTGGATTCGATGGCGGGCCAGATGATCGTGTTTTTCGTGATGGCGGTGGCCGCGGCGGAAGCCGCCATCGGGCTGGCCATCGTGGTGCTGATTTACCGCAACCGCGAATCCACCGACTTGGACGAAATCAATTTACTGAAGCTATAAGAGCAAGGAATCATGGATAGTCTGACACTCATATTGGCGTTCCCCCTCATCGGCGTGCTGGTGAATCTGCTCTTCGGCTGGAAGCGCGGGGAGAAATTCGCCGGCTGGACCGCGACGCTGGCGATGGCGCTCGCGTTCGCGGCGTCGCTCCTGAGCTGGCTCCGCCTTCTGGGGATGCCCGAGAAGGGGCGGCTCATCCGCGTCGTCTTGTTCGAGTGGATCCCCATCGGCGCTCTCGAGGTCAAGGCCGCCTTCGCGCTGGATCCGCTCTCGGCCGTCATGGCGCTCGTCGTCACCGGCGTCGGGACGCTGATCCACCTCTACTCGATGGGCTACATGCACGGCGACCGCGGCGTGGTGCGCTATTTCATCTACCTGAACCTCTTCTCGCTCTCCATGCTCACGCTCGTCTTGGGCGATAACTTCGTGGTCATGTTCGTAGGCTGGGAGGCGGTGGGTCTTTGCAGTTACCTGCTCATCGGCTTCTGGTACGAGCGCAAGGCGGCGGCCGAGGCCGGTAAAAAGGCCTTCATCGTGAACCGGGTGGGTGATTTCTGCTTCCTGATAGCGCTTTTTTATATCTACAGCGTCGTCGGCTCGCTGGATTTCTCGGTGGTGCTCGCAAAGGCCCCGCAGTTGCTCGGTCCCGAGAGCGCGGCGGCGACGATCATCTGCCTGCTGCTCTTCGGGGGCGCGGCGGGCAAGAGCGCGCAGATTCCCCTCTACGTCTGGCTGCCCGACGCGATGGAAGGCCCCACCCCGGTGAGCGCCCTGATTCACGCGGCCACCATGGTGACGGCGGGCGTCTACATGGTGGCGCGAACGCAGGCGCTCTTCGAACTCTCTTCCACGGCGATGCTGGTCGTGGCCGTCATCGGAGCGCTCACGCTGTTGATGGCGGCGTCCATCGCCCTGGTTCAGACCGACATCAAGAAGGTGCTCGCCTACAGCACGGTGAGCCAACTGGGCTATATGTTCCTGGCATGCGGCGTGGGGGCGTTCTCCGCGGCGATTTTTCACCTGATGACCCATGCGTTCTTCAAGGCGCTCTTGTTCCTGGGCGCGGGAAGCGTGATTCATGCCTTGGACGGCGAGCAGGACATTCGCAAGATGGGCGGACTCCACGCGGCCCTGCCTCGAACGAGCAACACCTTCGTTATCGGCGCTCTGGCCATCGCAGGCGTATTTCCCTTCGCGGGTTTTTTCAGCAAGGACGCGATTCTCTACGCCGCCATGACGGCCGAGCGCGGCGGCGTTCTCCTGTGGCTCGCCGGTGCGGCCGGCGCGCTGATGACCGCGTTTTACATGTTCAGGCTCCTGTTCCGGGTTTTCTTCGGCACTTGTAAGCTGAGCCTGGAGGAGCAGCAGAAAGTCCATGAGTCTCCCACCAACATGACGCTTCCGCTCCAGGCGCTGGCGGCGCTCTCCATCGTCGGCGGCTGGGTGGGGATTCCCCTCATCACGGGAGCGAACATTTTCGGAGATTTCCTCGCTCCTGTTTTCAGCGGCCACGTGGAGGCGCATCATGAGGTGGTGTTCGAGATTCTGATGATGGTGTTCTCGCTCGCCATCGCCTTCATCGGCATTTACGCGGCCTACAATCTGTATGTCCTGAAAAACGACGGCGGCAGCGCCTACGCGGAACTCTGGCCGGGTATCCACCGCCTTTTGGTGAACAAGTATTACGTGGACGAGATATACGACGCCTTGATCGTTCAACCGATAAAGCGGGCGTCGATTTGGTGCTGGAGAGTGTTCGAGGACGGCCTGGTGGACGCGGCCGTGAACGGGGCGGGCTTTTTCGTGCGATCCCTGGGCGGCGTCCTGAGGCATCTCCAGACGGGCTATGTGAAGAGCTACGCCGTTTCGATGCTGGTCGGCGCGCTGGTGATTTTGCTGTATCTCACGGCGCGCTGATGATTTTTTCGATTCTTTGAGGAGCGTGAGGGGCGAGTGCCTGGAATAATCACCTCGATTTTGTTTTTGCCCATGCTCGGGGGTCTGCTGCTTCTCTTCGCGCGCGAGGGCGCCCGCAAGGGAAGCGGAGGCGTTCGCGCGTTCGCGTTGGCGGTGTCCCTGGCCACGTTCGCCCTCTCGGTGGTGATGTACGTGGGCTTCAGGCCCGGGTTCGCGGGCATGCAGTTCGTCGAGCAAGCCGAGTGGATCCCGAGATTCGGGATTTCATACAAAGTGGGCGTGGACGGCATCAGCTTGTTGCTCGTGATGCTGACCACCATCTTGACGCCCATCGCGATTCTCTTCTCCTTCGAGGACGTGCGGAAAAAGACGCGGCTCTACTATATGTCCCTGCTGTTTCTGGAGACGGGGATGCTCGGCGTGTTCTTCGCGCTCGATTTCTTCTTGTTCTACGTCTTCTGGGAAGGAATGCTGATTCCGATGTACCTCATCATCGGGGTCTGGGGCGGAGACCGCCGTATTTACGCGGCCGTGAAGTTCTTCCTCTACACCATGGCCGGAAGCGTGCTGATGCTCGTGGCGATCATCTGGCTGTATTTCACGAGCGGGGTCGGCACGTTCGACATCCTGGCCCATTTTCGCGAACCGGTGGATACCGCTCTTCAGCCGTGGCTGTTCGCCGCGTTCGCCATATCCTTCGCCATCAAGGTGCCGATTTTCCCGTTTCACACCTGGCTGCCCGACGCCCACGTGGAAGCGCCCACGGCGGGAAGCGTCATCCTCGCCGGCGTCCTCCTCAAGATGGGCACATACGGCTTCATGAGGCTGGCGATGCCGCTGTTCCCGACGGCGGCGCGCGAGTTCGCGTTTCTCATCATATGCCTGGCGCTGGTGGGGATCATCTACGGCGCGCTCATGGCCATGGTGCAGACCGACGTGAAGAAACTCGTGGCCTACTCCTCGGTGAGTCACTTGGGCTTCGTGATGCTGGGGCTTTTCTCCTTCAACCTTCTGGGCGCCTCGGGAAGCGTTTTGCAGATGGTGAACCACGGCATCAGCAGCGGGGCGCTCTTCCTGATCGTGGGCTTCATCTATGCGAGGAGGCATACGAGGCTTATCGAGGAATTCGGCGGACTCATTCGGGTGATGCCCGTGTTTTCGACGTTTTTCATCATCACGGCGCTGAGCAGCATCGGCCTTCCGGGACTGAACGGGTTCGTGGGCGAATTCACGATTCTGCTGGGCGCGTTCGAGCGCAACGCCTGGTTCGCCGTATTCGCGGCCGCCGGCGTGGTTCTCTCGGCGGTCTACATGCTCTGGATGCTCCAGCGCGTTTTGTTCGGCGAGGTGAGCGTGCGGGCGAACCTGGGGCTTGCCGACATGAACAGGCGCGAGTGGCTCGTCATGCTGCCCATGGTGGCCCTCATGTTCTGGATCGGGCTTTATCCCAAACCATTGTTCAACCGCATCGAGCCCTCGGCCAAGGCCTGGCTCTCCCAGGTGAACCGGCGGGTGCTGCGCGTCGAAGCCGCGCCTGAGCGGAAAATACAAAAGAGCGTGATCGCTCATGTTCAAAGAGTCGAGGTGAAATAACTTTGGATATCGTTCATCCTACGATCCATTGGGGATATCTGCTGCCGGTCATTCTGCCGGTGAGCGGGGCGGTGCTGGTGTTGATGTGGGACGCTTTTCTCGCCCGGGGGGAGCGCTCCGTCATCATCATCATCACGCTGGCGACGCTGGCCGCCGCCTTGGGCGTGACGCTCGGCGCGCGGAGTCTGCCGGGTCTGGCCGCATCGTTCGGCGGCATGTATCTCTTCGATGGGTTCACGCAGTTCCTCTACGTCGTCATCTTGTTCGCGAGCATTTTCTCGGTGCTCATCGCCGCGGCGCAGCGGGAGTTGGACGATACCCCGGCGGGCGAGTATTTCGGCCTCATCCTCTTCGCCACCTCCGGCATGATGCTCATGGCGGCGACGCGAAACCTGTTGATGATCTTCGTGGGTCTCGAGGTTTTCTCCTTGTCGCTCTACGTTCTGGCGGGATATTTGCGCGCACGTCCCGAGGGCAACGAAGCGTCTTTGAAATATTTTCTGCTCGGTTCGTTCGCCTCGGGCTTTCTGCTATACGGCATGGCGCTCGTCTATGGCGCCACCGGCTCGGTCGACCTGATAGAGATAGCCACACGGCTTCACGAGAATCCCGCCTCGCGCGGGCCCGTCTTTTTGATGGGGTTGGGCTTCATGGTGGTGGGCCTGGGCTTCAAGGTGGCCGCAGCACCTTTCTACATGTGGACGCCGGACGTATACGAGGGCGCGCCCACCGCGGTGACGGCGTTCATGTCCGTGGGCCCGAAGGCGGCGGCTTTCGCCGCGTTTTTCCGGGTTTTTCTCTCGGCGGGCGACGCCGGCGGGAGTTTCGATTCGGTTTTGTGGATGATGGCCGTTCTCACGATGAGCCTGGCGAACCTCGTCGCCATCTGGCAATCCTGCGTGAAGCGGATGCTCGCCTATTCGAGTATCGCTCATGCGGGCTATCTGATGGTCGCGCTCGTGGTCTCGCGCTCGAACCCGGAGTTGGCCACGAGCGGATTCCTGTACTACATGCTCGTCTACGTTTTCATGAACATGGGCGCTTTCTGCGTGCTCGTCCTCGTCTCGAACATGCGCGAGGACGGCGGCACGAGGCTCGATAATCTCGCGGGTCTGGCCTCCTTCCGGCCCGGGCTGGCGGCGGCGATGGCCATATTCATGGTGTCGCTCTCCGGCCTGCCGCCCACCGGGGGTTTCGTGGCGAAATTCCATGTGTTCAGCGCGGCCCTGAAGGGTGGATATGTCTGGCTGACCGTCATCGCGGTGCTCAACAGCGTGGTGGCCGTGTATTATTATCTGAGGCTCGTCGTGGTGATGTATATGCGCGAACCCGAAGGCGGAGCCACGAGGCGCGGCCCGCATCCGGGTTGGTCCTATGCGCTTGCGGCGCTGACGCTCGCCGTCGCGAGCACCCTGCAACTGGGGATTTTCCCCTCCTCGGTGCTCGATTTCGCGCATCGCTCCACGGTCTTTTTTAATTGACCCCCAGGGGTTGGTTTTTGGGCTGTCGCCATGATATAAGTCATGGCGGTTTACTCGGTTTCAGGCTTTTGTTCCAGGGGTATTCGAGGGAGATGTCCGCCTCGCGGCAGCGATGAGGGCGGTGCATTTTTCATCACCCTTGGCTGGTTGTGTTTTCGTGGGGGCCACGCATGGATGCGATGGAGATTGTAGGCGCTTTTTTCAGGGATTATGAGGTCATCAATCCCTATATCCCCATATTCCTGTTCACGCTCATGGCGTTCGCATTCGCCGCAAGCGTTCTGATTATCGCGCTGGCTATCCGCCCCAACTTGCCGGATCCCGAGAAGAACTCCCCTTACGAGTGCGGCATGCCTCCCCTGATGGAGGCGCATGAGCGCTTCTCCATCCGTTTTTATTTACTGGGCATACTGTTCCTGCTTTTCGACGTGGAAGCCTTGTTCCTCTTCCCCTGGGCGGTGCGATACGACGCCCTCGGATTGTTCGGATTCATCGAGATGATGCTGTTCATCGCCATCTTGTTGGTGGGTTATTTCTACGCTTGGAGAAAAGGAGCGTTGGAGTGGGCATAGTCGAGGGTAAATTCAGCGACAATTTCATCACGTCGAAAGTCGACAGCCTGGTCGCCTGGGCGAGGAAAAGCGCGCTTTGGCCGATGACCTTCGGTCTGGCGTGCTGCGCCATCGAGATGATGGCCTCGGGTGCGGCGCGTTACGATTTCGATCGTTTCGGCGTCATCTTCCGGGCCACCCCGAGGCAGTCCGACGTGATCATCGTGGCGGGCACCGTCACCCACAAGATGGGGGATGCGATTCGCAAGGTCTACGATCAGATGCCCGAGCCGCGCTGGGTGATCGCGATGGGCAACTGCGCCACCTGCGGCGGCCCGTATGCGAACTATGCGGTGATGCAGGGAGTGGATGAAATCATCCCGGTGGACGTCTACGTTCCGGGTTGCCCGCCCAGGCCCGAGTCCTTGATGTGGGGCGTCATGCAGCTTCAGAAAAAGATTGAACAGGAAAAATACATCCGCAGGTAAAAGCCATACGGCGGACTAAGGGAAGAAGATGCCGGACGAAGTGGTGGAAGATAGCGAACAGGCGAATGGCGCGCCGGATTCCGATGAATCCGCCGAAGAGGTGAAGACCGCGCCCGGTGAGGATTTGAAGGCGTTGGTGGAATCGGAGTTTCCGGGCGCCGTTCTGGAGCAAAGCGCCTATCGGGACGAGGAGGACGAGGCGACGTTCGTGATAGGACTCGATTCCCTCCTCGGCGTGGCCACCCATCTGCGCGACCACGGAGATTCGCATTTCGAACTCCTCACCGACTTGACCGCGGCGCACTACCTGGAGGCCGAAAATCCCCTCGAGGTGCTGTATCACCTCTATAGCATCGAGCATAACCGCAGGCTTCGCCTGAAGGTGCGGATCAAGGATGGTCAGTCCGTACCTACGGTTTCTGGAATATGGAGCAGCGCGGACTGGATGGAGCGTGAGGTGTACGATTTGTTCGGCATCGAGTTTGATGACCATCCGGATTTGCGGCGGATACTCCTGCCCGACAACTGGGGCAGCCATCCGATGAGAAAGGACTATCCCCTGGAGGGTAGGGGAGAGCGGATTTACACCAAGCCGAAGCGCAAGGAAATCGGTGATTAGGGCAGCGTACCTTTTGAAGGAATAAGGCATGGTCGGCGTAGCGAATACCTCTCGCATCGAGCAGAGCACCCTGCACGGGACCGAAGAACTCGTTATCAACATGGGTCCCCAGCACCCGAGCACGCACGGGGTGCTCCGGGTCATCCTGAAGCTCGACGGCGAGACGGTGAACGATCTCGACTGCGATATCGGCTACCTGCACCGCGGCACGGAGAAGATTGGCGAGAACATCACCTACACGATGTTCATCCCGTATACGGATCGCCTCGACTACATCGCGGCTCCCTCGAACAATCTCGCTTGGGTCACGGCGGTGGAGAAATTCTTCGACTGGGAGATTCCCATGCGGGCGCAGTACATCCGCTCGATGGTGGGAGAACTCTCGCGCATCGCCAGCCACCTGCTCTGGCTCGCCACGCACGCCCTGGACATCGGGGCGATGACGGTTTTCCTGTGGTGCTTCAGGGAGCGCGAGATGGTGCTCGATCTCTTCGAGACGGCGTTCGGCGGCCGCCTGACGGTGAACGCCTTCCGTCTCGGGGGTCTGCACGAGGACGTGCCGGATAAGTTCCTGCAGCTCACGCAGGAGTTCATCGACATCTTCCCGAGCCGCATCGACGACTACGAGACGCTGCTCACCAACAACCGCATCTGGCTGCAGAGGACGCGCGACGTGGGCGTCATCTCCGCCGAGGACGCGATGGACCTGGGATTGACGGGCCCGATCATCCGGGGCAGCGGCGTGCGTTGGGACTTGAGGCGCGCCAAACCCTACGCGGCGTATCCCTATCTCGATTTCGTCGTGCCCGTCGGCGAGAACGGCGACATTTACGATCGGTATCTGGTGCGCGTCGAGGAGATGCGCCAGAGCACCCGCATCATCCAGCAGTGCCTGGAGCAGCTTCCCGGCGGGCCTGTGAGCTGCAAGACGCCGCGCACCATCAAGCCGCCCGAGGGCGAGATATACCACAGCATCGAAAATCCCAAGGGCGAGTTCGGTTTTTACATCGTGAGCGATGGGACGACGACGCCCTATCGCGTGCGCATCCGGCCGCCCTCATTCATCAACCTGGGCGGGCTGAAGAAGCTGTGCATCGGGCAGTTGGTCGCAGACGTGGTGGCCATCATCGGAAGCATCGACATCGTGTTGGGCGAGTGTGATCGGTAAGGAGTCGTTTCGTTGGACATGGCGCTTGAAGTCGCGGTCGCCGCGATAAAGATATTCATCGTCCTGAACGTGGTTCAGCTCGTGGCGGCGTATCTGACGTATACCGAGAGAAAGGTGATCGCACACGCGCAGATGCGCCTCGGGCCGATGCGCGTGGGCTGGCACGGCCTTCTCCAGCCGATAGCGGACGGGCTGAAGCTGTTCCTGAAAGAAGACATCATCCCCGACAAGGCGGACCGGGTCGTGTTCGTACTGGCGCCCATCATGGTGCTGGTGCCCGCCTTCGTCGTCTACTCGGTGCTGCCCTTCAGCGCGACGTTCTACATCACGCAGGTGAACATCGGGCTGTTCTTCATCCTGGCGATCAGCTCGCTCGGCGTGTTCGGCATCGTGATGGCGGGCTGGGCCTCGAACAGCAAATACTCGCTTCTGGGCGCGCTCAGGAGCGCGGCGCAGATGCTGAGCTACGAGATTTTCCTGGGATTTTCCGTCATCGGGCCGCTGATGCTCGCAGGCACGCTGAATATGCAGGGGATCGTGCACGCCCAGAGCGACGTGTGGTTCGTGTTCTATCAGCCCATAGCGTTCATCGTCTTCTTCGTCGCGGCGCTTGCGGAGACGAACCGCGTGCCCTTCGATTTGCCCGAGGCGGAAACCGAACTCGTGGCGGGCTTTCATACCGAATACAGCGGGATGAAGTTCGCGTTCTTTTTCCTGGCGGAATACGCCAACATCGTGGTCGTCTCGACGGTGGGCGTCACGCTGTTCTTCGGTGGTTGGGGGGGGCCGGACTTCATTCCGCTTCCCGGATTCGTCTGGTATGTCCTCAAGCTCGCCACGATGATATTCGTTTTCATATGGCTGCGGGCGACGCTGCCGCGCTACCGCTACGATCAGCTGATGCGCGTGGGCTGGAAGTTCATGTTCCCGCTCGTGATGATCAACATTTTCCTGACCGGATTCCTGAAGTACCTGTTCTTGTAAATCGCGGGAGAGACGCAGGGTGGAGCTATATTTCTTTTATTTGTTCGGTGGCGGGATGATTATCACCTCCTTGCTGATGGTCACGCGCGCGAACGTGATTCACGCGGCCCTGCTGCTGGTGCTGACGTTTTTCTTCCTCTCGGGCACCTTCGTGCTGGCCGGGGCGGAGTTTCTGGCGGCGGTGCAGATTCTGCTCTACGCGGGCGGCATCATGGTGCTGTACCTGTTCTCGATCATGCTGATGAACGTGGAGGTGGCCGTCCGGATGCGGCAGTGGCACCGCCAGGGAATCATGGTGCTCGTGGCGGCCGTTTTGCTGGGTCTGGAAATATGGGCCGTGATGGGGGATGTGGAGTTCGCGGCGCCCAGGCAATGGGGGTGGTCCATAGGAGCCACGCCGGGCAACGTCGAGGCCCTGGGCGCGGTCTTGTACACGAAATTCCTGTTCCCCTTCGAGGTGGCCTCCATCCTCCTGCTGGCCGCGATGATCGGCGCCATCGTCCTCGCGAAGCGCGCGATAGACCGTTAGAGGGGAGAAAGAACCCGTTATGATACAGATGACTCATTTTCTCGCTTTGGGCGCCATATTGTTCCTCATCGGCGCGGCGGGCGTGCTGATGCGCCGCAACGCCATCATCATCTTGTTGTCCATCGAATTGATGCTCAATGCCGTGAACGTGACCTTCGTGGGCTTCTCGCGCCACTGGGCGGATATGACGGGCCAGGTGTTCGCCATTTTCGTCATCACCGTGGCGGCGTGCGAGGCGGCCGTGGGACTTGCGATTCTCATCGCCCTGAACCGCGACCGAACGATGGTCAACGTGGACGAAGTCAACCTTTTGAAGTGGTAGGGGAATCATGATCGAACTGGCTTGGCTCATTCCCGTTTTCCCGGTGATCGGGGTTCTGATCAACGGGTTGTTCGGAAGGCGCGTGGGCGAGAAGGCGGGCCCCATCGCTTCCGTCATGGCGGGCTTGTCGTTTCTGGTGGTGCTGGGCATCGCTTCTGAGATGATCTTCGGCTCAGGCGGCAGCCACACCGTTTCGCTGTGGACGTGGGTGGAGGCGGGAAGCCTCAGCGTGTCGATGAGCTTCCTGATCGATCCCTTGAGCACCGTCATGCTGCTCGTGGTGGCGGGCGTGGGCTTTCTGGTGCACGTCTACGCCGTGGGCTACATGCACGGAGACCCGGGCTACCCGCGCTTTTTCGCCTATCTCAACCTTTTCATGCTCTCGATGTTCCTCCTGGTGCTGGGGGACAACTATCTCGTCATGTTCGTCGGCTGGGAGGGCGTGGGCCTTTGCAGCTATCTGCTCATCGGCTTCTGGTACGAAAAGCAGTCCGCTTCCGACGCCGGCAAGAAGGCGTTCATCGTCAACCGGATCGGCGACGCGGGTTTTCTGCTCGGCGTGTTCCTCATCTGGACGCTGACCGGCAGCCTCACCTACACGGAGGTCTTCAAGGCGGCCCCCGAGATGAGCGCGGCGGCGGCCACGGCCGTCGGTCTTCTGCTGTTCGTCGGCGCCATCGGCAAGAGCGCGCAGATTCCGCTCTACGTCTGGCTGCCCGACGCCATGGAAGGCCCGACGCCGGTGAGCGCCCTCATCCACGCCGCCACCATGGTGACGGCGGGCGTCTACATGGTCGCGCGCACGAGCCCCATCTACGTCATGGGGCCGGACGCGATGAGCGTCATCGCCATCGTCGGCGCGCTCACGGGCCTTTTCGCCGCGAGCATCGGCCTGGTGCAGAACGACATCAAGCGCGTACTCGCCTACAGCACGGTGAGCCAGCTCGGCTTCATGTTCATGGCGCTGGGCGTGGGCGCGTTCACGGCCGCCATCTTCCATCTGATGACCCACGCCTTCTTCAAGGGTCTGCTCTTTTTGGGAAGCGGCAGCGTGATCCACGCGCTTCACCATGCGCCCGAGGAACAGCAACAGGACATGCGCTACATGGGCGGCTTGAAGGACAAGATGCCCGTGACGTACTGGACGTTCCTGATAGGCGCCATCGCCATCGCGGGCGTACCGCCGCTGGCGGGTTTCTGGAGCAAGGACGAGATTCTGGCGAACGCCTTTTTCACGGGGCACTACACGGTCTGGGTCATGGGCTGCGTTGCGGCCTTCATGACGGCCTTCTACATGTTCCGGCTCATCTTCATGACGTTCCACGGCGAGATGCGCGTCGATCATCACGCCCGCGAGCACATTCACGAATCACCCCCCACGATGACGGTTCCGCTCGTCATCCTGGCGGTCCTGAGCGTGATTGGCGGCGTAATACCCGGTTTCCCGCCCGAGGGCGGCTGGATACACCGCTTCTTGGCGCCTTCGCTGGCGAAGATGCCGGCCGGCGGCCACGCCATGGACCAGGGGGTGCGCCTGATGAACGCCGCGACCGATGGCGGCGGCCACAGCGGGCCCGCGGCGGTGTTCCTGATCATCCTGGCCATCGCCATCGCCCTGGGCGGCATCGCCCTGGCGTGGATGATGTACGTGAAGGATACCGAGGCGCCGAGGCGCTTATACAGACGCATGCCGGGAATATATTATCTACTCCTGGGCAAATACTATATCGACGAGATTTACCAGGCCTGCATCGTCGAGCCGACTTACAAGCTCATGCGCGGCTTGTGGACCTTCGATGCGAAGGTGGTGGACGGCGCGGTGAACGGCAGTTCGCTCATCACCGTCGTGACGAGCCGCTTTTCGGGTATTTTCGACCTACGGACGGTGGACGGCGCAGTGAACGGCACGGCGAGCTTCATCCGCTTTTTCTCCCAGGTATTCAAATATCTGCAGTCCGGAATGGTTCAGAATTATCTTTTCGTGATGCTACTGGGCATCTTCGTGATGCTGAGCGCGTACCTTTTCCGCTGATGCGATGAGGTTTTGGAGGAACTATGAGTAACATGCCGCTTCTTACGCTGATCACCTTCCTGCCCGCGGCGGGCGCGGTGATTATCATGCTCTTCATGAAGAAAGAGCAGACGAAAGCCATCAAGGGTTTCGCCACGGCGGTGACGGTCCTGGACTTCCTGATTTCACTTCCCCTGTGGTTCCGTTTCGATAAGGCCGAAGCCGGATTTCAGTTCGTGGAGAAGGTGAGCTGGATACCCACCATCGGCGTGAGCTATTTCGTCGGCATCGACGGAATCAGCGTGCTGCTCGTACTGCTCACGACGCTGACGATGATCGTGGGGGTCTTGTGCTCGTTCACCGCCATAGAGGAGCGTGAAAAAGAATACTACGTCTGTCTCCTTTTTCTGGCGACCGGCATGCTGGGCACCTTCGTCGCTCTCGATTTTTTCCTCTTCTACGTGTTCTTCGAGATCACCCTGGTGCCGATGTATTTCCTCATCGGCGTGTGGGGCGGGCCGAGGAAACTCTACGCGGCGATCAAGTTTTTCCTCTATACGCTGTTCGGCAGCGTGTTGATGTTGCTGGGAATTCTGGCGTTCTACTTCGCCAACTTCAAAATGGGAACCGGAACCCTCACGTTCGATCTGGTCGAGTTGTACGCCGTGGGACCGAAGATACCGCTTTCGCTCCAGATATGGATATTCCTGGCGTTCTTCATCGGCTTCGCCATCAAGGTTCCGATGTTCCCCTTCCACACCTGGCTGCCGGACGCGCACGTGGAAGCCCCCACGGCGGGCAGCGTGATTCTGGCGGGCATCCTGTTGAAAATGGGAACCTACGGATTCGTGCGCTTCGCCCTGCCCCTGCTGCCCCAGGCGAGTCATGTTTTCGTGCCCTTCATGATGCTTCTCTCCATTATCGGCATCATCTACGGGGCGCTGGTGGCCATGGCGCAGACCGATATCAAGAAACTGGTGGCCTATTCTTCCGTGAGTCACCTGGGCTTCGTGATGCTCGGCGTGTTCGCCCTGAACGAGCAGGGCGTGCTCGGCGGGCAGCTTCAGATGATCAACCACGGAATCAGCACGGGCGCCTTGTTCCTTCTGGTGGGCATCGTTTACGAAAGGCGCCATACGCGTCTCATCTCGGAGTACGGCGGCCTCTCGAAAGTCGTGCCGGTCTACACGGTGCTCTTCGCCATCACGATGCTGAGCAGCATCGGGCTGCCGGGGCTGAACGGGTTCGTGGGCGAGTTTCTTATTCTCATCGGCGCGTTCAAGAAGAGCTATGTATACGCAGCGTTCGCCGTGGTGGGCATCGTCCTGGGTGCGGCGTACATGCTATGGCTGTTCCAGCGGGTTTTCTTCGGGAATCTGGATAATCCCAAGAACGAGAAACTCACCGACTGCAACGCGCGCGAAGTTCTCTACCTTCTGCCTCTGATCGTCCTGATGTTCTGGATTGGCCTGTATCCCAAGCCGTTCCTCGGAAGGATGGAGGCGAGCGTGAAGAAAGTCGTGAAGATGGTGAACGTGGCGGCAGTTCCGCAAAAAGCCGTGGTCGGTAAAATGACGAAGCTCGAGAGAAAATAAACGAGATTTCGCTTGATTTGATGGAGTCTTTCTCATGCAAGTGGTGATTCCCGATATCGCCTTATCCCTGGCGGCTCCCGAGATAGGACTGGCCGTACTCGTCTGTGCGGTTCTCATCCTCGACCTGTTCGTGTCGATCGAGAACAAATCGCGCGTGGGAGTCGTGGCGTTCGTGGGGGTCGTGATTCTGGGGCTGGTCGCCTTCGGGCAATGGGGCGAGGGCGCGAGAACGACGTTCAGCGGCTTTTACGTGGTCGACAATCTGAGCGTGTTCGTCAAGGTGTGCGTGCTTCTCTGCACGGCCATTTCCATTCTGCTGCTGCTTCAATACGCCAAGGTGGAGAAGATCAATTTCGGCGAATTGTACGCCATGCTGCTCTTCTCGGTGTTCGGTATGCTCGTGATGGCATCGGGCAACGATTTGATAACGGTCTATCTGGGTCTCGAGACCATGAGCATCAGCATCTACGTGCTCGTGGCGTTCATGCGGCACGACCCCTTGAGCCGGGAAGCGGGCCTCAAGTATTTCCTCATGGGCGCTTTCGCCTCCGGCGTTCTCCTCTACGGCATGGCCCTGACGTACGGATTCACCGGAACGACCTCGATTCGCGGAATAGCGGCGGCGTTCTCCGGTTCCGGGGGCGCGGCCATCGCGCAGAACCCGTTGATGATTTTCGGCCTGATTCTCCTGGTCGCGGGTTTTGGGTTCAAGCTGGCGATGGCGCCTTTTCACATGTGGCTGCCCGACGCCTACACGGGCGCTCCGACGCCGATTACGGGCTTCATGTCCGTGGCCGTCAAATTCGCGACCGTGGCCGCCCTGATGCGGATTTTCTTCGTGGCGTTCCCGGCCATGGCCGATATGTGGAACACCTTGCTGTGGGCGCTCACGGCGTTCACGCTGGTGTGGGGAAACGTGGCGGCCATCGCGCAGACGAGCTTGAAGCGCATGCTGGCGTACTCGAGCATCGGACATGCGGGCTACGTGCTGATGGGCGTGGTGGCCACCATGAGCGTCGTGGACGGCAAGGTGACGTTTACTTCCATCGGCATCAGCGCGGTGACTTTTTACCTGCTCGCCTACCTGTTCACCAACCTGGGGGCCTTCGGCATGTTGGTTCTCGTGTGCCGGGAGGGCTACCGGGGAGACAACATCGAGGACTGGAGGGGAATCGGCCAAGCCCATCCCTGGGCGGGGATGGCCTTCGTGGTGTTCCTGCTATCGCTCGGCGGCATTCCGCCGACGGCCGGCTTCGTGGGCAAGCTCTACCTGTTCGCCGCGGCGGTGCAGAACGAGTATTACTGGCTCGCCGCCATCGGGCTTCTCATGAGCGCGGTTTCGATGTACTACTACGGGCGCATCATGATGGTGATGTTCATGGAGAACAGGGGAGAGAGCCAGGAGGTGATGAGTCTTTCGAGCGCGCCTTCTCTGTTTTTCGCACTGGTGGTGCTGGTGGTGGCGACCCTGCTGCTGGGCATCTTCCCGGGCAGCTTCCTCGACGCGGCGAAGGGCACCGTCGCCGGGTTCATATAAAAATCACACGCGACATATAAAGCAGTTACGCCGGCCTCTCGCTCTTACTGACCGAGGAGGGAAGAGTCCGTTTTTGCGGAATCGGCGCGCTTCATTTCAGGAGCGAACCCCTTGCCGGCCTCGTCTCATGGATTGCGGCTTGCCGTATTGAAGATGCGGTTACGCAGGAGAACAGGGTGGTGCACACATTTCAGTTCCCTCTCACCACCATTCCGATCCGGAAGCCGGATCATCCCGAACCGTATGCGCGGACTTTCCGGGTGGGCCGGCGGTTCGTTTCCCGGACGGCCGCGCCGACGCACAATCACTCCCTCCTCGGTCGGCGAAGCAGTTCCTCCCTTCTCGGTCGGCGAACCCTCCCGCATTGGTCGGGTTCGATCCCGCATTTGCCGTGAGCGTGAAATCCTGGAAATCGGTATGGCGTGAGAACCTGACGACGCTCTCGCCGGGTTTTCCACGAGGGCGGTTTAAAGGATGAGCAGAGGAGAGATCGCATTCAATGGTTGTGATGTGCGGACGATGCCGGGGAGGTTTTTTGGATGAAAGAAGGGCAGGATCGCTTGCTTGCTCAGAAGTAATGAAAAGCTATTTAATGCAAATAATAATTTCCGAAAAATTCGGGAATTATATAGCTGAGTAACCATTAGATAGAAGAACCACTGCCCGGGCGGGACTCGAACCCGCACACCGTCCTGAGCGGCACCAGATTGACAGTCTGGTGTGTCTACCAATTTCACCACCGGGGCAGCAGGCCGGGGGCGCCAATGTCAGGATTCGCCCCCGGCCGTTTTATCAGCCATTCAAGGAATGTGAGCGGTTTTTCTTGTTCGTCGGGTCCATGAGGATTTCGTTTTCCTTCTTAAGATCGGCGATTGTTTTGCATTGCTGGGCCAGCAGTATATCTTTTCGCTTCAACGATTTTTCCGAAGCGGTCTCATTATTGCGATACCGGATAAGCTCATTTTCCATACGTAAAGCGGCCTGTGCTTCATTATAATGACCTAGTTTTTGCAGGCGTGCCGATAGCGACAGCGCTTGCTTGTGTTCAGATTCGGGCGGTTTCAAAAACATTTTCACTATCCTCTAATTTGGCGTTTACGCACACGCACAGGATTTCTGTTGACACGGAGAGTGAATTTTGATAGAGGAAAGTTCTCTGGGCTTTCCTTTATCAAAACCAACAATCCGGGTCTGATTCATCCCCATTTGGGGGGGTCGGCCCTCCCCACTAGGGCCAGACGTTAATTATACCACTTCCACAACTCTGGGGGTCAAGGGTGAATTTCACTATCACGCCCACGACTTGACGGAAAATAACTCACGACCTAGATTCAGGTAGACCACCCGTTTTACGGGAATGTGCATTGTCTGCAATTCGCATTCCATCCTAAACGGAGGTCTCCCGTGACAATCATTGAATTACTCGAGATGTTCCCGGATGAACCTACTGCGCGAAAGTGGTTTGAAGAAATCCGCTGGCCTGGCGGAGAGCGCTTCTGCCCTCTCTGCGGAAGCGTGAGAACCACGCACGTCCACAACGAAAAACCCCTGCCTTATCGGTGCCTCGACTGCCGACAGTTTTTCAGCATTCGGTCAGAAACCCCGATGCACCGAAGCAAGGTCCCGCTCCACAAGTGGGCTGCCGCGATATACCTGATGTCCACGGCCGTCAAGGGGATCTCGAGCATCCGGCTCCACCGGTATATCGGCGTCACCCAGCGGACCGCGTGGTTCATGTTGCACCGCATCCGTGAGGGTTGGCTCAAGGGTGACGATCTGATGAGCGGTCCGGTCGAATTGGACGAGAGCTATATCGGGGGCAAGGAACGGAACAAGCACGCGAACAAGAAGTTGCGTCCGGGCGGTGGCGGAGCCGGAAAGGTCGTGCTCCTCTGTATGCGCGATCGCGGAACGGAAACCATCCGTTCGGAACCGACCAAGGTATACGGCGAATGGGGATCCGGTTTGGACGCCATGCAGTTGCGCGGCTTCGTGCGGCGCAATGCCGAAGCTGGAGCAACGCTCTTTACCGACAACAACCGCTCATATCGCCGGTTGCGCGAGTACAAGCATTCCTACGTGACGCACAGCCGCGGCGAGTACGTTCGCGGCGACACGCACGTCAACGGATGCGAGTCGTTCTTCGCACTGTTCAAGAGAGGGTTTTTGGGACCTATCATCAGATGAGCGTCAAGCATCTGCACAGATATTTGAATGAATTTGTCGGCAGATCGAATTCGAGGAAAATGGACACTATTCACCAGATGAAGGCTCTTGCTGGCGGGTGCGAAGGACGGCGTTTGACTTGGAAACAACTCACGTCATAAGTGATCATAAATTTATGATTTCAATCTGTCCCCTAGCCTTTCGATTAACTCATCGACGGATGTTTCGTTCAGATCTGATTGTTCCTCTAGATCAATTTCCCACAATGGCACATAAATTCCTGTAATCACTTCACGTTTCCTTGACTCAATGAGTTTTTGATTGTGAGTTATAATGGTTTCCATGATTTTTACGATTTGCTTGATCTCTCTATGGAAGCCTGCCAAATATATGAATCTAATGTCGTCTTGAGGGAAATTTTCCGTTGGCATTGGTTCAGTGTCCAGCATTTGGATAAGCCTAGCATCTCGTTCTTTTGGTTTTTGTGATGAAGCTAAAAGCCACCCCAGAATGTCCTGCTGGGCTTTCAGTCTTCCTTCTAATTCCGCGAATTTTTGACCAGATAGGCTCACCATCTCGTATCCTCCGGTTTTGGGTTTTAACGCTGAGAGGTCGCCTCCCACTATGGGAGGCGACCTCTTTGGTTCGTTCGCAATGTTCGATGTTCTCTTGGTTCGACTCGTTCGTACTCCGTGCTGTTCTGGCCTCACGACTCATTCAGACAATAGCTTAACTCGCACTTTTAGGCTTGGTTGCTACACCCTTTCCGCCAGTAGAACTTGTTCCACGTTCCATTTTTTGATAGGGATATACGAGCTTTTGTGGACGGTTTTTAATGTC
The DNA here is from genome assembly GCA_965218885.1 of bacterium. Classification (GTDB taxonomy): domain Bacteria; phylum UBA8248; class UBA8248; order UBA8248; family UBA8248; genus Bin107. Next base: position 2,106,571 of record OZ244713.1, read on the forward strand.
AGATATCCTCTGCTTGTTGGTTTGTTGGCTGTTGGCCGACATGATCGGTCTCCATTGGGTTTAGTGATGCGGGATAGTAATGCTTTCGCTTAATCCACTTAAATCCTTCATGCTTCGTAACTGTTGCAATGTCGGTTTCGCCTCCAACGATATTCGCTAGCGGCAAAAATGAAAAATACTTCTTTGTCAAGTCTACTAGAAAATCAGCTAGATTTATAGCATCTTGAACCGGCATTGCGGGATTCACCAAGGGAGTGTTCGATCTAGCAGCGTATTCCTCAATGATTGAATCAACTGTATTCTTAGGCAAATTATGTTTTTCTAAAGTCTCATATAAAATGTTTAGCTCAGTACCATAGATTAAACGCGATATCGCACTTTGCTGACCACCCCAAATTATGTCACTCATATCTGGACCCAGCATAAGCAACGGCTTTCTTAGTGCCCCGTCAAGAATAGAAATTTGCCATATTTCACCTTGGGCATCATCAGAGCCATAGCCTCCAATCCAAAAATTAAAATTAGAATTCCCTGGGGGAGGATTTAGTTCTTTGTATTTTTGCTCGAAAAATTTATGTGATTTTTCAGCAATTTCCTCAATGCTGTAATTAGAATTATCAAGGCTTTCTGTCAATTCTAACCTTAAATCCTTAGCCAAGTTGCTGATGGACGCGGGACCGAAGTTCCCCATGCCCGCGGTCATTGCAACGACAGGAAGTTTTTTGTGCAGGTTGAATACCTTAATGCCGTATTCCCATATATTGGCGACAGTTCCAGGCTGATCACTTAATAAGGTCGATGCGCTATCTGCTGCAAAAACGATGCAGTTATAGACTTTAACGCCAACACATACGGTCATTATCGACTCCCGAATTCTGCGCTGATTTCATCAAGAAGGTTTTGTATGATGTTCGTGGGCGAGAAGCGCGAAAAATTTCTTTCTGTCTCCTATGGTTTCGAGTACACGGATCCTGCCACCTGCACAAAAAGAGTGTCAAGCTTACTTCTGGGTATTCTTGGAACATGCAAGATTGGATAAGCTTAACACCTACACCTTCCCGGCCCCAAAAGCCCCAATCGCTTGTGGATGCATGAAAACGCCTCCCACTTCCGAATAACCAGGGCCACAGAATCGGACATGAATGCTCCGTGTGTTCCTTTCCTGATTGAAGGAACCAGTTCCGTCAACGATTAGCTCGGACCAGCGCAGGTCCTGAAATCTCGCGCCCGTATTGAGTTTGTAAATGCCCTTGAACGAAACGTCTAGATCGTTTCAGCACACGTCATAGGTCAGGGGCGCGGCTATCGCCCTGACGAGCTTGAAGCGCATGCTGGCGTACTCGAGCATCGGACATGCGGGCTACGTGCTGATGGGCGTGGTGGCCACCATGAGCGTTGTGGACGGCAAGGTGACCTTCACATCGATAGGCATCAGCGCGGTGACTTTTTACCTTCTCGCCTACCTGTTCACGAACCTGGGAGCCTTCGGCATGTTGATTCTCGTGTGCCGGGAGGGCTACCGGGGAGACAACATCGAGGACTGGAGGGGAATCGGCCAAGCCCATCCCTGGGCGGGGATGGCCTTCGTGGTGTTCCTGCTATCGCTCGGCGGCATTCCGCCGACGGCCGGCTTCGTGGGCAAGCTCTACCTGTTCGCCGCGGCGGTGCAAAACGAGTATTACTGGCTCGCCGCTATCGGGCTCCTCATGAGCGCGGTTTCGATGTACTACTACGGGCGCATCATGATGGTGATGTTCATGGAGAACAGGGGAGAGAGCCAGGAGGTGATGAGTCTTTCGAGCGCGCCTTCTCTGTTTTTCGCGCTGGTGGTGCTGGTGGTGGCGACCCTGCTGCTGGGCATCTTCCCGGGCAGCTTCCTCGACGCGGCGAAGGGCACCGTCGCCGGGTTCATATAGAAACCACACACGACATATAAAGCAGTTACGCCGGCCTCTCGCTCTTACTGACCGAGGAGGGAAGAGTCCGATTTTGCGGAATCGGCGCGCTTCATTTCAGGAGCGAACCCCTTGTCGGCCTCGTCTCATGGATTGCGGCTTGCCGTATTGAAGATGCGGTTACGCAGGAGAACAGGGTGGATTTGCAATCCACTCTTCCGGTTCCATTTCGACCCAAGGGTCAGGTCTTCCGAGAAGGGAAACCCGGGCTTTTTGAGCAAACCGGCGGTCTGTTTTCCACGCGGCCTCACCACCGCACAATCACTCCCTGCTCGGTCGGGATTGACCCCGCATTTGCCGTATCGGTGAAATCTCAAGGTTCGTTATGGTGTGCGCGCACGTGGCGACGCTCACCCAAGTCTTCTCCGAAGCGGCTTCGAGGAGGAGCGAAGGACGGGGTCGCCGGGTTCATTCAGAAGTGATGAAACTCAATTTAATACAAAAAATAATATCGATAAAATTAGATAAAATAGCGTGGTTATTCGATAAATTAACGTGGTTTTTCTGAAAAATAACGAAGCCTTCAGGATGCGTTCTGCGGGCGTTGTTTTGCGTTATTGGCATTATTTTGGTATTTGAGTCGATCACCCGGATCTCAAGATTGACATTTTGTCAGAGGCGAATCGCCTATTCCCGAAAAATGGTCAAAGCATGAAGCTGCGCGCCGGAACCCGGAGGCATTTTTACGGGATTTTCCGTACCGAGCAGGTCTTATATCCTACTGATATGTCTTTGGTTACAGGATTCGCTGATTATCTGCTGGAAACAGGCCTTGTTTGGCATGATTCGTGCATTATATAGGGATGTGAACCTTTTGCCCTCAATGGGCGCCTTTAGCAGAGGAGCCTTTTCTCCCCGGTGGTCAGTTGAAGGGTCCCCCGATGCTGATTCACTGACATCTCGCCGAATGATTCGCTGTTTTTGAGCGAATTCCTTCCAAAATGGGGCATGTCCTTAGGGGCGTGCCCCAAGTCTTTATTTATCAAGGAGTTGTTCGAGCAAGGCCGGCGCTTCCAGTAAGGACGGGAGGGTCAAATCGCTAGGAATGAAGGAATATTCCGACAGATGAACCGACAACATTCCGGCCGTCTTGGCGGCCATCATATCGTATTTGCCGTCCCCGATGACGATGCATTTTCCGGGCGATACGCCGATTGCCTCGGCTCCTGCGAGCAGGGGCCTCGGGTCCGGCTTCCAATAACCCATATCCCGGGTGATCAGAACATCGAACGAGATATTGATTTTTTCCGCCATTTTCAGAACATGCCGCTCCGCGTTGTTCGTCACGACCCCGAAGGGGATTCTTTTCGTTCGCAGATACGCAACCAACTCGTGCGCGCCGTCGTTGGCTTCGGCCATGTCGGCGGCTTTAAGTTCATGTATTTCAAGGATATTCGATATCTCATGCGCACGTTCGGGAGAGAGTGTGGGGAGGTGATCCAGAATAGAAATGTCTCCATCGACCAATCCCATCTCCTCTTTCATCGTGGGCCAGTCAAAGGCGGGTTTCGTGAGGGTACCATCAAAATCAAGCAACACACCCTCCATGGCTCGTTTCATATTTGCTTCCTCACAGCACTTTTGAAATTTCATCGGAATCAAATCGTTGAAGCGGAGAGGTTTTCCCGCCGCGTTGAATCATCACACCAGATTCAGGCGGGCATAATTTGCCGATACGAACACCCATCGCGCCCGTCGTTATGAGCGTTTCCCGCACGATTTCTTCTCCTTCGGCTGTAACCGCCAGTAAAAGCGCTCCTGATGTAATGACGCCCAAGGGGTCGAGTCCCAATGCTTCGCAAATCTTTTCCCCTTCAAAAGAGATGGGGATTTGACTCTCCTCCACGATTGCCCCCAAGCCTGCGGCTTCCGCCAATTCGTGAATACCTGTGGCGAGACCGCCCTCGGTCGGGTCGTGCATCGCGTGCACGCGGCCCGTACCGGCCGCCGCCAGAGCTTGCGACACTATACTGATGCCGGGAGAAACCAGATATCTTTTTGCATTCTCCAGTATCTCGATATCCATGATGCTTTTCAGAAAATCGTATTTTGCATCCGCCAGGATCGCCGTTCCTTCAACAGGTATGGGGCGCGTAAGCAGAATCAAGTCATCCGTACAAGCGTCCGCGCCTCGTATCAAATTCTCCTTGGATACTTCACCCAGCATGTGGCCCGAAAGAATCGGAAATTCCAATCCCGATGTAATCTCCGTATGACCGCCGCATAAGGTAATGCCCAATTCAGTACAGGTATCTCCCACTTCTTCCCAAATACGGTTTATCATCGCCTCATCAGCGCGTCCTTCCGGCAAAAGGAGAGTCATCAGGAACCACAGAGGGGTAGCTCCCATACAAACGATATCGTTTGCGTTCACATGAACGGCGTAGCGTCCGATATGATGTTCCACAAACGTGATGGGATCTGATTTTACGACGAGATAACGATCTCCCATGTCGATAACGGCCGCGTCTTCTCCAACCTGTGGACCAACGATGAGGCGCGGGTGAGGATTCGCGTTTTTGAGTAAAGCGTCCAGCACGTCCGGCGGAAGTTTACCTACGGGAAATGAAGATTTATTCGTCATCCTCTTACCATAAGTGGGAGGTTCAGCAACATCAAGCCAGATATCTGGAGCACAAGGCGTTTCAATGTTGACGCCCGGGGTGGAGCGTTTTAGAATCCCGTCTTCCTGATAAAGGCATGGAAACACTTGCCTTTTACGGAAAATGGGCCGATAAGGAACAACCCTTGGTTGTCTGTCGATTGCTCCACATACTGCCACGGTAGCTCAGTCGGTAGAGCAGAGGACTGAAAATCCTCGTGTCGGCGGTTCAATTCCGTCCCGTGGCACCAGAAAGTCTGTAAGAAATTTAGTCCGCGTCAATCCGTATTCGTGATTCCTTCTAATACAAGGTTTTTTCCGTTTATTTCGACAGTGCTCGTGAGTGGAACCGCCGTCTGAACCATTTGCTCGGCATAGCAGCCTTGCTTCGCCAATCGGATGATGTTCAGGATTTTCTCTTCCGCTTCGCTCGATTCCACCTTGAAATGCGTACGCACCCTTCGGCACCCTGAATTTACATCGCCCTTGAGGACGGAGCCTTTCAGAAAATAATCGAATTCAACGCGGCAAGTGGCTTTCGCGAAGGTGGTTTTCGTCATATGGGCGTACCGCCCAAGCTGAGTCAACAGTCAGAATCCGACTCCCATGGCGATGTATGTGAGAGGCTGCGGATATCTGTCCTCTCCTCCGATGCGGGGTGGTTCGTCGCTAAAGACCTCAAAATGCCGGAAGCGTCCGATTTTGAGTTGTCCATCGTCCATCGTCTCGGTTTCTGCGAGCATGGTGATCTCATAACCGTCTTTTGGAAGTTCGGGTTTATCAATTGGTCTCTCGCCGGGCACGGTGCTCTCATGCCAGGGATAGTTTATGCTTTCCACCATATTTGGTTGTCCTCCAGGGTTTGGACGGGAATGATTCTACTCTGAGAAATGATTGTTTATATGGGTATTATTCCCATTTCAGCACACAGATGTAACCCTCTTGCGGAATGCTGACGAGCGGTTCCAAGTCTTCCTCTTTTTTGTGCATTTGGATGGTTTTCAAGTGTGCATACGCCTCCCAGAGCATGTGGCGAAACGTGTATTCCAGGTTGAAATGAAATAGTTCCGTATCCTCCGGGTCAATCCACACGCCTGTGCGATGGGCTTTGAGGGTGACGTTCTCGCGCCATTGGCGGACATTCTCGCCGGTTCCGGGCCGTATCATGCCCCGCGGCGCGCGCTCGGATATCTTTCTCCCGTCCCGGATGGATTCGGTCGTCTCCGCTCCCAGCACCTCCCAGGCGAGGGCGAACGAATCCCGCATGACGTCGATAAGGTCTTGAATTTGTGGGCAGTATTCGTCTTTCATGATTCGCCCATCGAAGCGCTCGAACAACCCCTTATCGCGCGGAAGCTCATCAGTGAAGAGGATAGCTCCCCAGCGAATGAGCAGCCACCGGTAGGGCAGAGAGGCCACGTGGCTCACCTGATCCTGGATGGACCAGGAGCCCCAACTCTTCCCCTCTCTCGTTCTCCGCAATGTCCCCTCGGGGAGTCCTTCCGTTTCTTTTGCATATAATTCAACGACTTGCGGAATTTCGGGGAAAAGCGAGCGCGCTGAATTCTCTCGTTCCTGCATCTTCTTGATTCCTCCGGGCTGGTGTATGATGCTCCGCAGTACTGGCCTGAATCGGGCCGGGGATCTCTCGGAAAACACCTCGTTAATTTTCAGAAAAACCCCGTCAATTTATCGAAAAACCCCGTGAATTTATCGATATTTTCAGAAATTCCTTATTCTCGAACGCGCCGATTCGCTTCGCAATCATACACGCGCGCGCCTTGAGTCCGATGACGGCAAATGCGGGGAAATTAGCCCCTCCGCCGCATCCCGGTGGGTCCGTGTCGGACGATTGCGCAGCCATCTTCCAAAGTCTGATTCGCAACACCTTGCTTACGGTTACGTTCCTGCGCCCCACAACGTTCACTCAGGAACCACCTCCGATGTGGCGTGCCCCATGAGTTCATTCGAGAAATCACAGAACCTGAGATAGAAATTATATTCGAGAATGGATATAAAGCGCAGCCTCCATGGACGCCCTCTTAAGCCCGAGGAAGTTCGGCGCTTCACGGATATGGCGTGGTGGATTGCGAGGATATTGATGTCAATGGGGAATGATACCGAGGATACACCTCAGGTTTTTTTTGTAGGGGCGGTTCGTCTCTAACCGGGGAAAGATTGGCTGCCTATCTAAACAACCACCTCCCCTGATATCATCGCCATCCCGTTCAGATTGTCGTCATTCGCGATTTCGACCACGAACCGGTTCGCCCCTCGTAACCCGTCAGCCTGTCCTTGACGTGGGTGGTGTAATCGGGCCGGGCCTGCTCGCCGTCGTTGATGACGTCGACTCCCGCCTCCACCTGTTTTCCACGTCGTCTTCTATCGCGCGCGCCACGGCGGCATCGAGATCACCGGAATCAGCACCTCCTTCCTCCTGGGCCGGCAACAAATCGACCACTTACTGGGGGCGCGGCAGGCTTCCCGTGTGGGTCGTGGGTATTCTCTCGGTGCTGCGCTTCATCGTTCGATGCTCCCCTTTCTTCTCAAAAACCGGCCCTTAGCGTTTGCCCCATTTTTTCTTCTCCACCGTCTCTTCTTCTATCTCATAGAAGCCCTCGAGGCCGATCAAGTCCTCTACCCCCTGGCGGGCGGCCATGAACTCCTCATGCGTCATGCCCGTGTAATCGCCCGTCTTGCGCACTTCCTGTAAGGCTTTTTTCATGAAATGGAAACTGACGGTGAGATACAAAATGGCGCGCGATGCCGCCGCCGCCGCCCCGAAAGAGCCGCACGTGCCCGTGGCCCGCCATCCCTTCAGGCGGTGCGCGGCCATGTTGACCGCCATGCCCACCCGCGCCGCCGTCTCATAACCCGCCGATACCGCTTCTAGAAACGTTTTTCCGTCCGTTCCCCCAAGTTCACAGGCGGCCAGAGCCGCCGGGATTACGGCCACGCCGGGGTGAAGCTTGGATTTACGGTGCAGATCGTCAAAGATCAGGACGTGGGCAAGGATGCCGTTCGTAAGAGCAGCGGTGGCCGGGTCGGCCCCGAAATCCCGGCCGATGATCGTACAGGGCCCGTTTCCCGAAGCCGCTTCGGCGGCGCGCAGGTGAACGCCCGCCTCCTCGGTTCCCAAAGCCCCCAGCGCGCAGCCCAGGTGATCAAGCAGGCAGAACTTCAGAAAATCGGGTATCTCCTTGGGCATATCCTCGAGGCGCAGCCCCGACATGAATCCGGCAAGTTGTTTCGAGCGATTCATCGTATCCCTTGGGTGCGATGACGTCTCGGCGCAGTGCGCGCACGCGAACGGGGCCGACGGGACACTCAAGGCGCACTACAGCAACTGGCGCTGGGTGGTGGCGTCCTGCCGTGATGGTTTCGTGCATACGGCGCCTGTGGGTTCGTTTCGGGCGAATGGATTCGGATTGCACGATATGCATGGAAATGTATGGGAATGGGTAGTGGATTGTTGGAATGTAAATTATAAAGGCGGCCGGCGCGCCGGCCACGGCCCCGGAAAAATAGCATTTGGAGAAGATTGCATTGATGTTTTAACATGGAAACGTTACAATACGGATAAATACTATTGCGATAAAGAAAATGTCCCACCTGCATGCTGTACGAGAAAGGTTTCCGGGCGTGCGAACGCCCGTACATAGGGTGTGATGCCATAGGGAGGAGCCATGATGCGCATATACTCTTCAAACCGGGTCTTGCTCACCTTCTTATGCGCCGCCCTCGCGTTTGTTGCGGCCTCGTTGTGGGGCATGGATTCAGCGCTTGCAGAGGTGCGCAACCCCAAGGGCGTAGCGGTGATCGTGGGCAACAAGGACTATGAGCACCGCGACATCCCCGACGTCTCTTTCGCCCACCGGGACGCGGACGCCTTTAAGCGCTACGCCGTGGACGTGCTGGGTTTCGATCTCAAGAACATCATCGACCTTCGAGACGCTAGGCGCAGAAGGATGTTTGACGCGCTGGGCAGCGAGCGTTCGCCACAGGGGGAGTTGTGGAGCTACCTCGATCCCGACGGTGGTTCGGACGTCGTGGTGTTCTACTCGGGCCACGGTGTTCCGGGGATGAAGGACAAGCGCGGCTACCTGCTGCCCGTGGACGGGAGTCCGCACGCGGCGGAAGAAGACGGTTATCCGATCGACCTCCTCTACAAGAACCTGGGGAGTCTCAAGGAAGCGCGTTCGGTGGTGGTGTATGTGGACGCGTGTTTTTCGGGGAGCAGCGCTGGAGGGAACCTGACGCGTTCGGCGAGTCCGGTCTATGTGCGCGCGGCGCTGCCGAAGGAACTATCGAAGAAAGTGACGGCGCTGACGGCGGCGAGCGGCAAGCAGTTGGCCTCGTGGGATGATCGTGCGCGTCACGGGTTGTTCACGCATCATCTTCTGGATGCGCTCTACGGCAAGGGAGATGACGACAAGGACGGCAAGGTGACGGCCAAAGAGGCGAAGAGGTATCTGGACAAGCGGATGACGCGGGCGGCGCGGCGTCAATACCGGCGGGTGCAGAATGCGTCGCTGATGGGCTTGAAAGATGCCGTGTTGTCGGTGGCTCGATTCCCGGAGCGCCAGTCTCTGGGCGGCGGGGCGAAGGCCGTAAAGAAAAAGACAGAAAAAGTCACAACGCTGCTGAAGTCGCCCGTCGTGGACAATGAGCCTGCCCTCGACAGGGAGAAGAAGGTACTGGTGCAGCGCGGCCTTGGTTCCCTGAAATTCGACCCGGGTCCGGCCGACGGGGCGTTCGGACCGAAGACGCGCGAAGCCATCCGTGGGTGGCAGAAGGCGAAGGGCTACGAAGAGACGGGCCGCCTCACACAAGAGCAGGCGGATGCGCTGGCCGCTGCAGGAAAATCCGGGAGGAGCGCTCCCTCGGGCGGGTGAGGCGGAGCGTGAGTTTGGGCTACGGTGAAGGAGAGTCAGTCTCCCTCGGACCTCGAAGCGCTCGAACAACCCCTTATCGCGCGGAAGTTCATCAGTGAAGAGGATAGCTCCCCAGCGAATGAGCAGCCACCGGTAGGGCAGAGAGGCCACGTGGCTCACCTGATCCTGGATGGACCAGGAGCCCCAACTCTTCTCCTCTCTCGTTCTCCGCAATGTCTCCTCGGGGAGATTCTTCGTTTCTTTTGCATATAATTCAACGACTTGCGGGATTTCGGGGAAAAGCGAGCGCGCTGAATTCTCTCGTTCCTGCATCGTCTGGATTCCTCCGGGCTGGTGTATGATGCTCCGCAGTACTGGCCTGAATCGGGCCGGGGATCTCTCGGAAAACACCTCGTTAATTTTCAGAAAAACCCCGTCAATTTATCGAAAAACCCCGTGAATTTATCGATATTTTCAGAAATTCCTTATTCTCGAACGCGGCGATGCGCTTCGCAATCATACACGCGCGCGCCTGGAGTCCGATGACGGCAAATGCGGGAAAATTAGCCCCTCCGCCGCATCCCGGCGGGTCCGTGCCGGATCATTGCGCAGCCATCTTCCAAAGTCTGATTCGCAACACCTTGCTTACGGTTACGTTCCTGCGCCCCATAACGTTCACTCAGGAACCACCTCCGATGTGGCGCGCCCCATGAGTTCATTCGAGAAATCACAGAACCTGAGATAGAAATTATATTCGAGAATGGATATAAAGCGCAGCCTCCATGGACGCCCTCTTAAGCCCGAGGAAGTTCGGCGCTTCACGGATATGGCATGTCGAATTGCGAGGATATTGATGTCAATGGGAAATGATACCGAGGATACACCTCAGGTTTTTTTAGGGGCGAATCGTCTCTAACCGGGGAAAGATTGGCTGTCTATCTAAACAACCACCTCCCCTGATATCATCGCCATCCCGTTCAGATTGTCGTCATTCGCGAGTTCGACCACGAACCGGTTCGCCCCTCGTAACCCGTCAGCCTGTCCTTGACGTGGGTGGTGCAATCGGGCCGGGCCTGCTCGCCGTCGTTAATGACGTCGACTCCCGCCTCCACCCGTTTCTCCACGTCGTCTTCTATCGCGCGCGCCACGGCGACATCGAGATCGCCGGAATCGGCGCCGCCTTCCTCCTGGGCCGGCAACAAATCGACCACTTACTGCGGGCGCGGCAGGCTTTCCGTGTGGGTCGTGAGATTCTCTCCGTGCTGCGCTTCATGGTTTGACGCCCTTCTTTCTTCTCAAAAACCGGCCCTTAGCGTTTGCCCCATTTTTTCTTCTCCACCGTCTCTTCCTCGATCTCGTAGAAGCCCTCGAGGCCGATCAAATCCTCTACCCCTTGGCGGGCGGCCATGAACTCCTCATGCGTCATGCCCGTGTAATCGCCCGTCTTGCGCACTTCCTGTAAGGCCTTTTTCATGAAATGGAAACTGACGGTGAGATACAAAATGGCGTCGATGCAGGCGACGTAGCCCATCTCGGCCATCTGGGTTTCCGAGTAGAGCGGCCTTCCGTCCCTGTTGCCCCGGCTCTGGACGTACACCAGGGGAATCTTGGACTTCTCGGGGGCGGCGAGGGCTTCCTTGTGGTTCCGGGGAAAGACGAGGCCCATATCCGCGCCCACGTCCGCGGCCATGTTCACGCGCTTGACCGCCTCGCCGATGCCCCGGAAGCGCGCCGTATCCGAACGCGCGATGATGACGAAATCCTTGTCCGTCTCGTCGCGCTGGCGACACGCCATCTTGATCTTGTCGACGAATTCCCTGGCCGGAATCGCGTGCGCGACGTATTTATGATAGTGCGCGCGCTTGGGGTAGAACTGATCCTCGATGTGAATCCCGGCTATGCCCGCGCGAATGAACTCCCGCACGGAGCGCATGGTGTGCATCGGCTCGCCGAAGCCCGCCCCGCCGTCTGCGAGGGTGGGTATTTTCACCGCGTTCGCGACGTCTCCGGCCACGTCCACCTGCTCGCGCATCGTCACCATCGGCTCGGTGATGCAGCGCGAACCACCCGTCACGAAACCGCCCGTATAGGTCGCCTTAAAGCCCAGGCTCTCCGCCAGCCTGCCCCCGATGGGATCGTAGGCGACGGGCATGAAGATGAAATTTCCCCTTTTCAGCAGGGCGCGGAACTTGGTGGTGTTGCGGCGAATGGCCATTTGCATCTCCTGTACGGCGAAATATGAACCTCTCGGATTTTCCTGGTTTTATACTTTTTGAGTTTTCTCGAGGGCAACGAGTTCCTTGAGCTGCGAGAGATTGGGCTGCTCCTCGACACTCATCACGAAATCGATGACGGCGTCCTGACTCCCCCGTACAAGCACGGGTGCCGTAAGATCACGGAATTTCTCGACGACCGCCTCCTCGGCGGGCCTGTTTTCCGGATCGCCCCGGCAGTATTCGACGCGCTCGTGGATGTGCTCGCCATTTTTCAGGTGAAACGTCACGTCGCACGGCTTCTTCTCGTGGTAGATGGCCGTGAGTTCCGGGTCGGCCTCCACCTGCGTGGCTTTGGCGAATCGCACCAGTTCCGGGTCGTATAAGGATTCGCCCTCGAGATCGGACGGCGAAACCTTGCCCCGCCTCAGCACAACCGCCATGGCGTATCCCATGTGAAAGATCATCTTGGCGGGCGGACCCGGCTCAAAATCCCAGCCGCACTGGATTTTCGTAATCTCACCGGCCCGAATCGAGGTGCGCTCGACGTCCTCGAGCCTCAGGCCATGCTTTTGGCGGGCAAAGAGCGCGGCGTCGATGCCCGTCTGGCTGCTGTGGCAGGTGGGGTAGAGTTTGATGGAGGTGTCCATGAGCCAATACCGATCGCCCAATCCGTCGGTGAGAATCCCAGGGTTAGGGTCCCTGGTCGTCATGGAGAAAAAGCCCCCATCGACCGCTTCCAGGGGATCGGATGAGCCTCTGAAGCCTCCCCCGGCCAGAAGCGCCGAGACCACTCCGTTTCTGGCGGCCGTTCCCGCCGCCAGGTAAAGCTCCATCCCTGAGCCTTGCGTGAAGGCGAAATTACCCGAAGCCTGCCCCGCCGCCGCTGCGATGGCGTGGTGCAGGGTTTCGGACGAGTGATTCATGGCGCGCGATGCGGCGACGGCGGCCCCGAAAGAGCCGCACGTGCCCGTGGCCCGCCATCCCTTCAGGCGATGCTCGGCCATGTTGACCGCCATGCCTAAGCGCGCCGCCGTTTCATAACCCGCCGATATCGCTTCTAGAAACGTTTTTCCGTCCGCTCCCCCGAGTTCGCAGGCGGCCAGAGCCGCCGGGATCACGGCCACGCCGGGGTGAAGCTTGGACTTGCGATGCAGATCGTCAAAGATCAGGAGGTGGGAAAGGATGCCGTTCGTGAGAGCGGCGGTGGCCGGGTCGGCCCCGAAATCCCGGCCGATGATCATACAGGGCCCGTTTCCCGAAGCCGCTTCGGCGGCGCGCAGGTGAACGCCCGCCTCCTCGGTTCCCAAAGCCCCCAATGCGCAGCCTACGTGATCCAGCAGGCAGAACTTCAGAAAATCGGGTATCTCCCTGGGCGTATCCGCCAGGCGCAGCCCCGACATGAATCCGGCAAGTTGTTTCGAGCGATTCATCGCATCCCTTGTGAGCGATGAAAAAGCGCAGCCGCGCCCGCACCCGAGCGGACGCGGCGCGCCGTTTCATCCGGCAAGTGAAATTAGTTGCCGGTCAGTATCTTGAGCGAGTCCTTGGTCCATTTGTCTCGCATCTTGTCCATCTCGTTCGGGTCCCACCAGTGGTATTTGAGGTCGGAGAGCTTCACGCCCTCCACGCTGGTGAAATCCTTGCGCAGAGAAAACTTGCCCTTGTCGGAAACCACATTCTGGCCCTCGAGGCTCGAGAGCCATTCGATCAGCACTTTCGCGCCGGCGGGGTTGGGGCCGCCCTTGGTGATCGCCATCGGGGCGACGAGCAGTGCGCCGCCTTCTTTGGGGAACACCTCTTTGATGGGTGCGTTCTTGCCGCCCGGGTAGGGGCCGTCGCGGCGAACGAGCATGGAGAGATTCACGCCGAAGTGGCGCTCGCCCGATTTCACCTTGTTGTTCGTGGTGCCGTGGCTGCGCACCATCATGGCGTTGTTGTCGCGCGTCTTGATAAACCAGTCGCGCCCGAAGAGCTTGTACATCGTGAACACGAAGTAATAGTGTCCGCCGCCGATCTTCGGATCGCCGAAGCTGATCTTGCCCTTCCACTTGGGCTTGTGGAAGTCGAGCCAGCTGTTGGGGATGTCGCCGCCCTTGACGAGTTCGGGGTTGTAGGAAATGTATTGCAGCCAGGAGGTGTGATAGAAGTAGCCGCAATCCTTCGCCACGGCCCAGTCACGATAGTCCTTGTAGTTCGGGCTGCAATAACGGGTGAGCTGGTTTTTTCTGTTGAAGCTCAGGAACATTCCCGGATCGGCGGTGGAAATGGCGTCCATGCGCACCTTTCCGGCCCTCAACTCCTGCTTGTAGAGATTGGCGATTTTGCCGGACTGGCTCCGGATCATCTTCGCCTTGATGCCGTACTTGGCGAATTTCTTGTTGAACGCCTTGTTCAGTTTTCGCTGGGCGGGCTTGAAGATGATGTTGTACACGATGATCTGCCCGCCTTTGGTGCCGGCCGCCATTTTGAGCGTTTCCTTGTCGGCGCCGTGCGCGGCGCCCGCCGCCAGGCCCACCGACAGCACCAGGCTAATGATGAGGGTTGTCCACTTCTTCATCTTGCACCTCCTTTGAGATTGAGAAGACAGCTACGATTCAACGACGACGCATCGCTCCGGCTTGGCGGAGACGACCACTTCCTGACCCGTTTCGAACACCTGCGTTGGCTCCGCATGTATCTCGAGCGCCTTTCCGGAAACTTCGACCGCAAATATGGTCGACTCCCCCAGGAAAGTAGAATGAATCACCCTGCCATTCCAATGATTCGGTGAATCGCCCCCATCTTGCGGCGCGGACAACCGGAGCGCCTCGGGACGAATCGAGACGTATACCTTCTCCTCATCCGGCATATGCTGGTCGCCGATGGAAATCTCGATTCCCTCATCCGAAAGAACGAGTGGTTCACCTTCCGCCCCCGCCTTCTTCGCACCCCCGAAAAGGTTCGTGGTTCCCATGAAACTGGCGACGAAGCGGTTCTGGGGCCGATTGTAGATTTCACGCGGGTCGGCGATCTGCTGCAGCACCCCGTGATCCATGATGGCGATGCGATCAGAAAGCGCCATGGCTTCCGTCTGATCGTGGGTGACGTAGACGGCCGTGAAATTCAGCCTCTCCTGCAACTCCCGAATCTCGAGGCGCATCTGCACGCGCAGATTCGCGTCGAGGTTGCTCAGGGGCTCGTCGAACAACAGCAGGGAAGGTTCCGAAACCAGGCTCCGCGCGAGGGCTACGCGCTGCTGCTGGCCGCCGCTTATCTGGGTGGAGTAGCGGTGCTCCATGCCGTCGAGTTGAACGAGTTTGAGCGCGTTCATGACTTTTCCGGAAATGTCTCTGCCCGGCACCCCCCGCGCCCTCAATGGGTAGCCGACGTTCTCGAACAGCGTCATGTGCGGCCAAACGGCGTAGGATTGGAACACCATGCCCATTTCGCGCTTTTCGGGCAGAACGAAAACGCCGCCATCGATGTCGGTGACGACACCCTCGCCGAGAATGATGCGCCCGGCGGTCGGCCGTTCGAGGCCCGCGATGCACCGGAGCGTCGTCGTCTTGCCGCATCCGCTCGGGCCGAGGAGGGTCAGCATCTCCCCTTCTTCGACTTCCAGGTCGAGGGCATCCACCGCGCGCACTTCGTCGAAGTGTTTCGATAGATTCTCGATGGTCAGCGATGGCAAGGAGCCTCTCCTCCACTATCGGTAGACGGGGGTCACATCCACCTTGAAAACCCACTTGAACACGGAAATGACGACGAACATGATCGCCGTCAGAAGCAATGCGCCCGCGCACATGATATTCAACTCCCCGTCCGTCCACTGCTCGAAGATCAAAACGGGCAGAACGCGCGTCTCGTGCGTAGTCAAAAGAACCGCCGTGGATATTTCGCGCAGGAAAATGATGAACAGCAAAATCCAGGTGGAATAAATGCCCGGACGCAAGAGGGGGAAGATGATCCGCCGGAAAGTGAGGAACCAGCTACCCCCGTGAACCCGGCTGCTCTCCTCGAGCTCTCCGTGCACCTGCACCACGTTCGCCCCCAGGGCGCGGACGCCGTAGGGCATGAACAGCGTGAGGTACGCGACGACGAGAATCCAGACGGTCGCCCAAATCGGCCACTGGATATACGCCCATATCATCCCCAGGCCCATGACGATTCCGGGAATTCCCACCGGCATGACGCTCACCTGCTCAAGAATGCCGCGGCCGGGCGCCTTGCTCTTGTGGATGATGTAGGCGATGACGGCCGTCATGAGCACGCTGATGGTCGCCCCGCCCGTGGAGAGGTACATCGAGCGGATGAAGGAGTCGAGCAAATCGGGGTTCGTGAAAAAGACCTCCCAGTTCTCCATCGTCCACAGCCCGAACTTGGGCGTGGCGTAGGGCTGCATGCTGACCTTGATGAGCACCAGCCCGGGCAGGATGACGGCGAGCAGCGCGTAGAGCGCCGTGAACAAATAGGCGAAGGGCGTCAGGCGGCCGAGAGAGTAGAGCTTGAGGCGAAACCCACGTCCGCTCACCAGGGCGTAGGAGCCTTTTCTGAGAATCCACCGCTGCAAGAGGATGCAAATGGCGGTGATGGCCATCAGCGTAAGGGCGGCGACGGTCGCCTCCCCGTACAGGGGCGGGGCGAAAACCGATTTTGCGAAAATATCCGTCGCCAGCACCACGATCCGCGCCGGAAAACCCAAAATGGCCGCCACGCCGAAGATCCCCATCGTAATGACGAACACGAGCGTCATGCCCGAGAGGATGGCGGGAAGAATGACCGGAAACGTCACCCGCGTCAGGGTGCGGAACAAGCCCGCTCCCGACATGAACGAGGCCTCCTCATACGTCGTGTCCACCGAGCGGAGCGCCGCCGAGGTGAACAGAAACATATAAGGCGCCATGTATATGCCCGAGACCCAGATGATCCCCCAGACGGAGTACACGTTGATGGGCAGTCCCGTCCAGAGTTTGACCATCCCGTTGGTGGGGTTGCCCAGAAGAATCCAGGCGAGCGCGCCGACGAAGGTGCTGGTGAAAAACGGAAGAATGGCGGAAAGCTCCACCCAGCGCTTCCCGCGCATGTCGGTCTTCACGACCAGCCAGGCCAGGGGCGAGCCGATGATCGTCGCCAGGAAGACCACGCCGAAACCGACCAGCAGGGTTCTGCCCACCGTGCGCCAGTAGCCCGGATTGCCGAAAACGACGCGGAAGTGCTCGAGCGTCCACACGCCTCCCTCCCCGGGAGGTTCGGACTGAAACGCGCCGTAGAACAGGTTGAGAACGGGAGCGAGGACGAACCACAGAACCAGCACCGTCATCACAACGACCGTGACGACCTCGAACGGCGTGACGCCCGCCGCGCGCAGCCTTCTGAGCGGCGCGTGGAAATAGCGCTCGAGCGCCCCTCCCGGGTTCTGAACAACTGTTTCGGCCATAAAACCTCGCCTCTCGCCCTACCCTCGGCCTATGAGAGCAGCCGCGCCGGCGGCGCTACCCCATGACGCGGCTGATAATCCGCTCGACTTCCGCGTCGGTCGCCAAGCTCTTCTCCTCGATCAACGCCCGAACGCCCGAGATGATCCGGTCCATCTGGGCCTCGTCCGCCTTTTTGCCCATCTGGTTCACCTTGGCGTCCAGGGGGCTGTCGGAGCCCTTTTGAAGCGCCGTGGGTCCATACACGATGCGCCTGCCGGCGCCGACGGTCTCCGAGCGCAGGTTCTCCCACAAAAACCAGTCCCCGCGCAGAATGCCGGGAATGTGGAGCCCGCCGTAGCTGAACATGTTGTGCCCCACCACCGGGGCGTTCTCGGCGACGGGAATCTCATAGAGTTCCGAGACGAGGCGGCTGAGTTCGGTGATTTTCTTCAGGTCGATTCCCGTCCGATACCCGAAGAAATACTCCAGCCCCACGGCGATCTGCTCGAAGCCCGCGTTGCCGCAGCGATGCCCCGTCCTGTTGATGCACACGTCGCACCCCATGGCGCCCGCCCTGATGCCCTCGAACGTGATGGCCGTGGCCAGGCCGAAATCGTCATGCGCATGAACGGACACCTCTATCTTGTCATCGCTCGCCACACGCACGGCATGGACCACCATCGCCATCGTCTGCGGGAGGAACCACCCGCGCGGATCGTAGCAGACCCACCTGTCCACGCCGGCGGCGACGGCGCGGCGAATCGTCTCGGGAATCAGGTCCGCGCGTGGATGATCCGTGCCGAAACCCACCTTGAGGCCCTTTTCCTTCGCGTAGGCGATGCACTCCTCCATCCGCACGAGAAACGACTCGCCCCGGAGCGTCGGGTGAAGCGCTTCTGTCATCGTGTAGCCCTGCATCCCTACGAAATTCACCATGTCGGCCCCGCAACCGGCGATGCCGTCGATGTCGGATTTCCAGTTCGGGAGCCAGCAGCGCGCGTGCATGCCGCAAATGATTTTGGAGCCGCGCTTTTTGAGTTCACTCACGAATTTCTGATCATCGGGCAGCGAGCCGTAACCCACCTCGGCCTCCTGCACGCCCGCCTCATCGAGCAACTCGGAGATCCGCAGCTTCTTCTCCACGCTCGCGTAAACGCCCGGCGTATTCGCGCCCGAGCGCAGCGTGTCGTCGCGCAAGACGATGCGCCGGGGCTGCGCGTTCACGGCGTCAGGCACGGCCAGGGAGTTCATCGGGCTGGTTATCCAGCGGTGCTGCTCATCCAGCCGCGCATCGAGGTTCATGGCGTCCTGATCGACCCAGGAGGGAATCTCTTCCATGGCGTCTCCAAATCCGGTTCAGTTACGCAAACCTCTCCGAGGGAAGCCTTCCGACACCTTCATCGGAAGCAGTAGAAATTCCCCGCAAAGATGAAGAGGTGAATTGTGATTGACGAATTGATTACAACACGATTCCCCATGGGCGCGCAATCCAAACCAGCCTCCGGAACAACTACTGAAAGACAATCCTCTCCACCCTCTTTCACCAAGCGCAAGAAAAGGCGGGAGAACGAACCCTGGTTCGGATTGGCGCGGCGTCTGAGCAGGATGGGTTGCGCGACTTCGCTAAGGCCTTTGCCCAAAAGCGCAAAACTCGTGTAAAACTTCTTCTCGAAAACCCCGGATCGACATATCCGCACCATCTTGACGCTGCGCCCAGGAAGCGGAATGCGCGTGTGGTTTTCCCCTGAAGTTGTAGCGAAAAACCCGGGCGTTGCATGAGTTGGTGCGTTCGCCTCCAAAAACGTCCCGGCGGTGAACGCGCGCTTGCGAAACGCCTCGCCTTGTACGAAGAACAGAAAACGATTTTGACGGATGAGTGACGCGCCTTTCCGTCCCCTAAATCCACCCAAGTGAAGGAGAGAGAATTTCATGCCGGCCGGACGCACGAAAGCGAGCTCGAAAAAAGCGGCCTCGCGCCGCAAACCCATGAAGCGGCGCGCTTCCTCGGTGCCCGATCCGGTCGCGCTCGAGGTCTTCTCGAACGCCCTGCTCTCGGTGGCCGAGGAGATGGGCGCGGCGCTCATTCGCACGGCCTATTCCACGAACATCAAGGAGCGCCAGGACGCCTCGACGGCCATATTCGACGCCGAAGGCCGCCTCATCGCCCAGGCCGAGCACATCCCCATGCACCTGGGCGCGATGCTGAGCATCATCCGCAACATTTTGAAGCGTTACCCGCTCGAGGAACTAAAACCCGGCGACGCTTTTCTGGCGAACGACGCCTATCACGGCGGCGGAACCCACCTCGCCGACGTCACGGTGGCCTCTCCGGTGTTCGAGGGTAAACGACTCATCGGCTTCGTCGCCAACATGGGCCACTGGCCCGACGTGGGCGGCATCAAGCCGGGCGCCGCGATGACCGAGGGCTGCAACGAGATATACCAGGAGGGCTTGAGGATACCGCCCATGAAAATCTTCAAAGAAGGCGAACTGCAAGAAGACCTCTTCTCCTTCATTCTCCTCAACATGCGCTTTTCAGAAGACAGGCCGGCCGACCTCCGCGCGCAGGCCGCATGCAACCAGCTCGGCGTCCGCCGTCTCCAGGAACTCAGCGAGAAATACGGGGCCGAGCGTTTTCTCGAACTCGTGGAGGGCGTGCTCGACTACAACGAGCGAACGATTCGCTCGAAGATCAAGGAACTGCCCGAAGGAACATGGGACTTCGAGGACCAACTCGACGACGACGCCCACGTGCCCGGCCCGGTTCCCCTGAAGGTGACGCTCACCATCTCCCACAGCCCCGAGCCGCACATGGTTTTCGATTTCACGGGTTCGAGCCATCAGAGAACGGGCGGCGTGAACGTGGTCTACGAAGCGTTGTTCGCCACCGTCGCCTACGCGCTCAAAGCGACCATCGACCCCGAACTCTGGTCGAACGCGGCTTTCGAGCGCGTGGTGAGGCTCGTCGCGCCCGAGGAGAGCATCGTGAACCCGAACGCGCCCGCGCCCGTGGGCGGACGCGGCACCACCTGCCAGCGGCTGGCCGATCTGCTCATCGGCGTCATGTCCAAAGTGGCGCCCGAGCGCGTCTGCGCCTGCGGCCACGGCACCACCTCCATCAACCTCCACGGCTTCGACACCATCCGGCAAAGGCCGTTCATCTGCATCGACGGCATCGGCGGCGGCATGGGCGGCCGCGATACGAGCAATGGCATGGACGCCGTTCAGATTCACACGAACAACATACCGAACCTGCCGGTCGAGATTCTGGAGAGTGAATATCCCATCCGGGTGGAGCGCTTCGAACTCGTACCCGACAGCGGCGGCGCGGGACGCCACCGGGGCGGACTCGCCACGCGCAAGGATTTCCGGATGCTCAGCGACACGGGCTTCATCGCGCACGCCGACCGGCACGATTTCTCCCCCTGGCCTCTTTACGGCGGCAAAGAGGGGGCCCGGGGAATTCATCTGAAAAATCCCGGTGAGGAGAACGAAACGAAGCTGCCGAGCAAGGGCGGCCCCCTCGAGTTTCGAGAGGGCGAGGTGCTTAGGTGCCAGTCGGCCGGGGCCGGTGGATACGGCGATCCGGCAGAGCATTCCCCCGAAGAGTTGGCGATCGATCTCGCGGACGGGAAAATTTCGCTCGAATACGCCAGGGCGTCCTACCCGGAACCACTGGTCGCCGAAGCGCTGAAACGCAAGGAGACGCTCTAGCCATGGCCTCGAGAAAGAAAGAAAAATATCGCGTCGGCATCGACATCGGCGGCACGTTCACCGACGTCGTCCTCATGGGAGAGGAAGAGGGGCTCATCGCCTCCTACAAGGTGGACACGACGCCGGTAAATCTGGAGGGCTGTTTCGTGGGCGGACTCCTGAGGGCGACGAAAGGCATATCCCCAGAAGAGGTGGGGCGCATCCTCCACGCCACTACGGTGGCCACCAACACCGTTTTGGAATCAAAAGGCGCGCGCACCGCCCTGGTCACCACCCGGGGGTTTCGGGACATTCTCGAGATCGCCCGCCAGCGCAGGCCGAGTCTGTACAACTTACAGGAGGTGAAGGCCAAGCCCCTCATCCCCCGGCGGCTCAGCTTCGAGGTGAACGAGCGGCTGGGATGGAACGGAGACGTCGTCACCAAACTGACGAAAGCGGAACTCGACCGGCTAGCGGATGCGCTCGATGCCTCGGGCGCCGAATCGGTGGTGATCGCGCTGTTGTTCTCCTACGTGAATCCAGCCCACGAGCTTCGGGTGAAAAAACATCTCCTCCGCGCGCTTCCGGGCCGCCACATCGTGGCCTCCTCGGACATCACGCCCGAATTCCGCGAGTTCGAGCGAACCAGCACGGCAGCGCTCGTCGGCTACCTGAAACCCATATTCGCGCGCTACACGGAAAGGCTGCACGATGAGGTATCCAGGCTCGGCCACCGCCCCGAAAAGCTGCTCATCATGAACTCCGCCGGCGGGCTGATGTCGCCGGCATCTGCGCGCGAACGCCCCCACACGCTCATCGAATCGGGCCCCGCGGCGGGCGTCATCGCCGCCACCGTCCTCGCGCGGGAGATCGAAGAACCCGACATCATCTCCTTCGACATGGGCGGCACCACCGCCAAGACGAGCCTGATCGAGGGCGGCGTCTACAAGACCACCACCGAATACGAAATCGGGATGGGCATGCACCAGTCCCTGGCGGTCCGTTTTACGGGATATCCCGTCAAGACGCCCGTCATCGACCTGACCGAATGCGGCGCGGGCGGCGGCTCCATCGCTTCGGTGGACGGCGTGGGCGTTCTGAAAGTCGGCCCCCACAGCGCGGGTTCGGAACCAGGCCCGGTCTGCTACGGGCGCGGGGGCGGGGAACCCACCGTCACGGACGCCAACCTCGTTCTGGGCCGCCTGAACCCGGATTATTTCGTCGGCGGAGAATCGCGTCTCCATCTTGATTACGCGGAAAAGGCCATCGAAGAGAAGATAGCCGAACCACTCGGGCTATCCACCATGGAAGCCGCCGCGGGTATCATCGAAGTCGTGAACGCCCACATGGTTCGCACCCTGCGCGTGATCTCGGTCGCCAGAGGCTATGACCCGCGCGATTTCGCGCTCATCAGCTTTGGCGGCGCGGGCCCCCTGCACGCGGCCGACCTGGCGAACGAACTCGGCATACCGCGCATCATCATCCCCGAGGCGCCGGGCGTTTTCTCCGCCCTCGGCCTGCTCTGGGCGGACATGAGAGCGGACTTCACGGCCACGACCCGACTGAGCCTCGACAAAGAAAACGCGGAGCGAATCGCCGCTCTCATGGCCGAGCTCGAAGCGGAGGCGGACGAATGGCTCAAAGGCGAAAAGGCGCCCCGGACGAAGCGCATGCTCGTGCGCTCGGCCGACCTGCGCTACCCGCTTCAAAACTATGAGATCAACGTGCCGCTGCCCGGCGGAAAGATAGGCCCCGCGTGGCTCGGCAAGGCGCGAAGGGCGTTTCACGACGCGCATCTGCGCCAGTACAGCTATTGCGATGAGGCGGAAAGCGTTCAGGCCGTGACCCTTCGCGTCTCGGCCATCGGCCTCACGGATCGCATTCGCCCGAAAAAAATCGCCGCTGGCTCCCAAAGTCCCAAGGCGGCGTTCAAGGGCGAGCGGGGGGTGCATTTCCAGGAGGCCGGAAATTTCATCGACTGCCCCATCTATGAACGGGAGTTTCTGAAAGGCGGAAACCGGGTTCAAGGCCCTGCGGTCATCGAACAACCCGATTCCACGGTGCTCATCCCGCCCTCGTTTCGCGTGGAGGTGGATTCTCTGGGCAGATTCGTTATGACGCGCAAGAAAACGAGCCGGACGAAATGACGACGCTAGCCGCGCGCCTTCATTCGCCGCGCAGTTTCATCGTCGAGGCTTCATCGAGCGCACCCGCTTCATCGACCGCGACCCTGTAGACCTCCCGCGCGCGCTGGGGAGAGATTTTCCCGTCCCGCACGTCGAGAGCCACCAGAGCCGGTTCACGCTCCTGCGGCGGACCGTGCCCTCCCGCTCCGGGAGTGACGTGGACATACACCGTTCCTTCGGGTACGTGAATCGTCTCGTTTCCCTTGAGACGCTTCTCGTTCGGGGTGTCGGGGTCGAGAACATTCTGGCAGATGGTGCCGTCGTGACCACCGTGAAGCCCCCACGGGGCGTGTTCCGCCCTTCCTGAGCGAACCTGGAGCACTCCGCCCTCGGGCGCGAGAATGCGAATCTTGCGCCGCACGCCCAGACCGCCCCGAAACTTCCCCGCGCCCTCCGAATCGGGCTCGTAGCCGTATTCCTCCACCAATACCGGATAGGTGCTCTCCACCATCTCGACGGGCGAGTTCGCCATGTTGGCGGCGACGTTCGCCACGCCGTCGATGCCGTCCATGTGAGGATGACCGCCCCAAGCGCCGACGAGCGCTTCGCTGAGTATGCTGGGCGCGCCTTTTTTCGTAGCGCCCACCGTATAGCGCGTGGTGCCGCCCTCGCTCGCCGCCCTTACCAGATGCGGAGCCGCCTGCCCCAGGGCGCCGAAAACGCAATCCGCCACCCGGTAGCCCACCACGCCCATCGCGCCCACGGCCGCCGGGAAGCTGGGATGAACGAGCGTTCCCTCGGGCGCGACGAGTCGCAGCGGGCGGAAAAAACCCGCCGAGTTGGGAATCTCCTGGTTCATGATGGAGCGCACCGCGAGATAAAACGCCGAGCGCGAATACGCGAGAGGAGAGTTGATGGCGGTGGGCGCCTGTAAATCCGTGCCCGTGAAATCGGCGGTCAAATCATCCCCGTCTATCGTGACGGTGACGAAGAGGCGCTGCGGCCCGCCATCCATGCCGTCGTTATCGAGCCAATCCTCAAAAGAATAGACGCCGTCGGGCATCGCGGCGATTTCCGCGCGCGCCATCTTCTCGCTGCGGTCGAGCAAGCCCGCCATGGCGGCGCGCATCACCTCGTTGCCGTAGCGCCGCGCCAGGGCGGAAAAACGCCTCTCCCCCAGGCGGCAGGCCGTGAGCTGGGCTTCCAAGTCGCCGAAAAAATCTCTCGGAAGCCGGGAGTTTTTCTCGATCAAGGCCATGAGCGTCGCATCGCGCTTCCCGCCGCGCTCCAGCAAGAGGGGCGGGATCCTGAGGCCCTCGGCGAAAATCTCCCGGCTGTTCACCGGAACGCTTCCCGGCACGTGGCCGCCGACGTCCGTCATGTGGGCCATGGCGACCGCATGGCCCATCAATTCATCGGCGCAGAATATCGGCGTGACGAGCACGATGTTGGGCAGGTGCATACCGCCCTCGTAGGGGTCGTTCATGATGAGGGCGTCGCCCGGGCGGAGGTTTCCCTCGAACCGTTTGAGCATGGCGGCCACAGCGGTCGGCAATGCGCCCAGGTGAATCGCCATTCCCACGCCCTGAACCACCATCTCCCCTCGCGGGTTGCAAAGCGCGACGGTGAAATCGAGCAGGTCGCGGACCAGGGGGGAATAGGCCGTACGAACGATGACGGCGGCCATTTCATCGGCCACGCTGAACAATCCGCGTTCCACGACGGAGGTCGTCACAGGGTCCAGACGCTTTTCAAGCATGCGTTCTCCGTGCCAAGATGGTTCAAATATCAAAGTAGAGCGGGAAGCTATCATAACACCACGGTGGGACGCCATTCCCGGGCGCTTCCGCCTCCAGAAATCGAGATCATGAGCGGACAATCTTTTCGAATCGGGGTGGACATCGGAGGTACGTTCACCGACATCGTTGTAATCGACGAGCAGGGATGCGTTCACACGGCCAAAGCCATCTCCACGACGGACGCCTACGAGCGAGGCATCCTGGAAACGCTTGAAAATCTGCTGGCGGAGAACCGCTTATCCACCGGAGACTGCGCCGAGGTGGCCCATGGAACCACCGTGGCCACCAACGCCATCATCGAGCGCGAAGGCGCGCGGACCGGCCTCATCACGACCCGGGGTTTTCGGGACGTCCTCGAGCTGAGGCGAATCCGCATCCCCACCCAGTATGACTTGAACTGGACGAAACCTCCGCCTTTGGTGGAGCGGTTCCTCCGCGCGGAAGTGCGTGAGCGAATGAGCCACACGGGCGAGGCGCTCGAAGCCCTGGACGCGGATTCGGCCCGAAGCGCCATCGCCGAACTCACCCGCCAGGGGGTGGAATCCATCGCGGTCTGTCTGTTGAACGCCTATGCGAATCCCGGGCATGAGCGCGCCGTGCTCGACATCATCCGCGCTGAAAGCCCGGGCGTCGACGTCTCCATCTCCTCGGACATCCTGCCCGAAATGAGGGAATACGAACGCACCAGCACGACGGTCATCAACGCTTTCGTGATGCCGGTGGTCAAGCAGTATCTCGAATCGCTCGAAGCGGGCCTGCGCGCCCGGGAGTTCACGGCCCCGCTGCTGATCATGCAGTCAAACGGCGGAATCATGACAGCGGAAGTGGCCCGCGCGCAGCCCATTCACATCATCGAATCAGGACCCGCCGCAGGGGTCGTCGCGGCGCATCACCTCGCCAGGCGCATTAACGTGAACAACGCCATCACGATGGACATCGGAGGCACCACGGCCAAGGCGAGCCTTATCGAAAACGGCGAGACGACATACTCCCCCGAATACGAGGTCGGCGGCGGATTCTCCCAGTCGAATCGCCTCGCGCGCGGCGGGGGCTACCTTCTGCGCGCCCCCACCCTCGATATCGCGGAAATCGGCGCGGGCGGCGGCAGCATCGTCTGGATCGACAAGGGAGGCGCTCTGCAGGTGGGACCCAAGAGCGCGGGCGCGAATCCCGGTCCCGCATGTTATGGACTCGGCGGCGAGGAACCCACCCTGACGGATAGCTGCCTGCTCTTGGGCTATCTCGATTCTGAGGGCATCGCGGGCGGTTCGGTGAAGCTCGATTCATCCGCCGCCGAGCGCGCCCTCGGCGAGAAAGTGGCGAAGCCTCTGGGTCTCGAGATCACGACGCTCGCCCACGGAGTCGTTCAGATCGCGACGTCCAACATGACGCGGGCGATTCGTTCGGTCTCCACCGAGCGCGGCAAGGACCCTCGGGATTTCAGCCTGTTCGCCTTCGGCGGAAACGGGGGGCTGTTCGCGGCCTCCGTGGCGCGAGAACTGGAACTCCCCCAAGTGGTCATTCCCCCTTCTTCGGGTATTTTCTCCGCCTTCGGGCTGCTTTATTCCGACCTGGAGCACCACTTCACCCAAACCCTTTTGGGAAGAACGGACGAACTCGACCCGGAGTCGGTCGAGGCCTATTGGGCGCATCTCGAGGTCGAGGCGCGCGATTTGCTCTCCAGGGAGGGATACCCGGGCGAGAGATGCCGCCTCCGCAGGCGCGGGGAGCTCCGCTACTACGGGCAAACGCATGAGCTGTCGATTCCCTGGCCCGAGAACGGCTCGGCCGGCGATGCGCTCGCGCAAGCCTCCGAGGCCTTTGAAGATGAACACGAGCGCACCTACGGACACCGGGGAGGCGACGGACTCGTGGAACTGGTGAACCTCCACCTGGTCGCCACGGGCGTTCCCGAAACGCCGCGTTTCCCCGACTCGCTCTTGTTCCCGGAAATCCTGAAAACCAAGACGGGCGAGCGGCAAGCCTATTTCGGCGCCGAGATGGGCTGGGCCGCCGCGAAACTCATCAACCGCTCCATGCTCGATGAAACCATGACAAAAGGGCCTTTCATCTTACAGGAGTTCGACGCCACCATACTCGTTCCCCCCGATTTCACCGTCGCGAGGGATGCGTTCGACAACATCATCATGCGGCTTGAACGATGAATTTCATGACGCGGGCGGAGAAAACCCCGGTTTTAATGAAAACGGGGATCAGGCGGAACCCTGCTTCTTCAACAGGGAAGTCCGCTTCAGAAAAACGATGATGAGGTAGATCAAGCCCAAGGCCAGAAACATCAGGCTTATCGGCTTGCGGAAGAAAATCCCTGGGTCGCTATCAGAGAGAAAAAGAGACATTCCGCCCGCATAGACAGAGAGCGGTCTTCATCAGCGATGAAATCCCGTTATCCATTGATATCATTGGGAAACTTGCATTGTTCCCAGTTTCGTTCGAAACCTTCCTTCCGCAGCGTGTAGTCAAACCGAAAGCGGATGAATAAAAACTCCCGCGCATCCCGGAGGGTATCTGTCGAATCATTCTCCGCTTTTCCAGAAAAAGCCCGTCTCGCAACGGATTGCCTGCGACGGGCTGTACGTCTCTTCTCGCCGGGGGCTAGGGGTTCATGCTCAGGCGGGTCGAGGAGGCCGGCCGGGACGTACGGCCGCGCCTCGCGCACGACGCCTGCGATGATGTTTCAGGGGTTCTGTCCGCGCATCCGGTTCGGCGCCGGCAGGCATGAACGACTCCGGGTTCGCCCCTTTATGGTTCGCGTATGTATGGGTATAGTGCTTGAAAATTCACACTCTCATAATAAGAGCAAACCACATGAGAAATAAAAATCGTTTCGCTCAGAAGGCTTTCACCGTTCTTCTCTCGTTCGCATTGATATTGCCCGGCTGCGGCGGCGGAGGCGGCGGCGGATCGTCTTTCCCCAGGCAGCCCGCCCTGATACCGGCTCAGGCGGTAAATGCGCCGGTCATTTATAGAAGAGATGGCGTCCAGATTGGCGGTGATGTCAGGCCGTCACGCCGCAGCTTGTCGCCGGCCGGAACGCACGGGGAGGTGTATGTATCAACTGGCCGCATAAGCGATGGAGAGAGTGCCGAGCGCGTACTTGATTTCATAGAAAAAATAGTGTTCTGGTATTCAAGTGATCCGGGAAAAAAATACTTGGAACTATTCGAAGGGACTCCAGTTGTCCGCATTCGGGATACAACGCCGGACAGATATATCGATGATGTGATCCGTGTTGTGCAGCTTATGAATACCGCACTGCCCTACGATAAAAGAATCATTGTTTCCCCGGAGCGCGCCCCGCGTCCTGGCCTTGATGAATCATGGCCTAGTTACATTCCCGGCAAACATATATTCGTTGGCATCGAACCGCAAGGCTCGTGGCCTCCGGATGAAATACCGCCAGTGCGTGTAGCAGGAGTTCAAGTAGGAGGCAGTTCGCTGGGCATCTATATCTGGCTCAATACGGACCTTCTAGACAATACAATTGAAATGAGGAAGGTCCTGGCTCACGAGCTTGGACATGCGATCGGTTTACTGGATCATATCGAGCGGAGTGACTACAACTCTATTATAAATATAGATTATCGGGACATTTTCATTCCGGCGCATATCCTTCATCAGATTGATACGGATGTGCTCTATGCACTTTACACTCGCTTCCTGGAACAATACGGAGACAGCCTGTACGACCCTGACAAGCTAGGCCCGTGGACGGACGTATCCTTTCACCTGCGCGGCGATATGGATGACGTATCGTTCGGAGCCTCGTCGAGGAACGGGCTTATTCAGCCCTGGGCGCACGGTCAAAGCCCTGAAACGAATCTGGCGGATAATCAGTCGCTATTGGGAAGCGCAAGCTGGGCAGGCAGGCTCCTGGGGTTCACTTCCGAATCGGAATCGCTCGCAGGCGCTACGGATCTGACCATCAACCTCTCAACGCTCAGGGGCCGGATTGACTTTACCGGCCTCGAGCATTGGGGCGTGAACGCGACGCCGGGGCCTGCAGGCTCAGGAACGATGTGGAACGACGGCGACCTGCGGTACAGCGTCATCGTCCGGGGCAATACGTTCAATCAAACTGGCGGCGATGCCGGAGAGGTTACGGGCGCGTTCTTTGGAGCACGGCACGAAGGAATGGGCGGTGTCGTCGAGAGGAGCGATATGTCCGCCGGATTCGGCGGAACCCGATAGAAAAAGAAGAAAAGGCAAGAATGAAGGAGTAGGGATCGCGAAATATCAAGCTGATCTGTATCTTTTTTCCGCTCTAACAATTGAGTCTGGAGTTTGTCGACTCTTCCTGGCAATTCCTGAAGAATCACTCCCCTCGGTACTGACTCTCGCCCGCTTTCAGACGGTAGGGTATTTCCAACGGCTATGAAATACAGTTATCCTGTTGATATTGGTAGGACAAGTTCATTGTTCCCGATCCCGGCTGGAATTCGCCTACCGAAGAATGTAATCAAAACGGAAACGAGGAAATTCTAACTCCTGCGCATCCCGGCGCGTCCGTGTCGGTAAGCGTTCGGACGGGCGTGATAGCAGCACCCGAGTAGCGATAGTTCGGTGTCATGTCAGAACGTACCTAGTCCGGCCAAATGCTATCGCCCCATACAAGTCGGCAGAATCTCTAAGCACTTGTGGTGCATAGCTAGTATTCTCATCTTAGCCATCATGTCGTTGAACCCGCCGTCAAGCTCGACCCAGCCGATACTGTGGTCCGCTCTATCACGGCACGAGCAAACGCTTACCTCCTGTCGGAGCGTTGTACAACGCTCCTCCAAAGTCCGACCCGAAACGGCTTGCTCATGGTCATGTTCCAGTACTCCTCAACCGCCCGGATTACCGGGGAAGTTCGAATTTTAATTTTGTTACAACATTCCAGAGTCAACCCTTCTACTATACATATAGCAGGGTCGTATGCATTTTGTGATTTTCGCCGGGAGGAGTCGTTGGAGGGTCGAAGCCGTTTGCGGCGACCCAGGCGCAGTCGGCATCGAAAAGACGTTCCTCTTTCTTGATGACGCTTCGCCGATGAAGAGTAGGGAAGACGGTTTTGGAATAATCGACGTTCGACGATTGAGAAGGGATTCAGGGAATCGGGGTTCCCCCTCTTCCATGTTCGCCGTCCGCCCAGCCGGCCACGACCTCCTCCCCACCCGGACCTCCGCCATGAGCGGAGCGACGTCGCTGCACCTCGCCTTGAGCTTGTCGAGATGGCGGATGATCTTGACTGCGTCCGCCTCCTCTATCCCGCCTGCCACGGCGACGAGGGTTCCCTGCGGTCGCAGTCATGCGGGCCGAAAAATCACATTGACATCTCGGCCGCTCAAACCTATCCTTTTGATATAGGCGCAAGATAAGCGCATCGTTGGACCCACGGAATTAGACCCCCGTTCGGGGGGAGGAGAAAGGAGCCGGAGAAGATTCGTCCCGCCGACATAAGAGCAGAAACTGTTCGAGAGGAGAGGAGTTATGAAGAAGTGGCGCTCATCCTTGGTTCCCGTCGGTTTTCTCCTCACTTCTTTGCTCATCGTCACATTCCTTTTCCCCACCGAAACCAAGGCTTTTGAGCGGGATTCCAAATGGGATTCCGTCTATTCGAAGGGTAGCCGGCTTTACCTGACACACTGCGCGGCCTGCCACGGGAAGGACGGCGAAGGAGGCGTGGGTCTCCCCCTGAACCTGCAAAGCTTCCTGTCCGTCGCACCCGAAGGGTACATCCGCCGCTCTATCTTCTACGGACGGTTGCCGCGTCATATGCTCCCGTTCGGGATTTTCCTGAAGAAAGAAGACATCGAAGCCATCGCCTCCTACGTGCGAAGCTGGCAGCTCCGCGACTATGCAGGGATCGATCAAAACCGGGTGGCGGGCTCCGTTTCCCGCGGAAAGCTCTTCTTCGACGGGATGTGCTCCGGTTGCCATGGGCGGGACGGCCTCGGCGGCCCCCATGTGGGTGGAGGGCACGTGACCAATGCCATGGCGGGTTACGCCGGACCCGCCCTGAACAACCAGGGTTTTCTGAAATCCGCCACCGACGGCTACATCAAGGCGACGATGATGCAGGGCCGGGTCGGTACGCCGATGGGCGCCTACCTCAAAGGAAAGCAAGGGATGGTGGAACTGACCGAGGAAGAGATTAACGACATCGTCGCTTACATCCGCACCTGGGAAAAGCATGGTTCGGGACCTGTAGACCCATGGAGGGCCAAGTGATGCCGAGGTTTAATCGCCGTACGTTTCTGCAGTCGTCCACTGCCCTGGCCACCGGACTCGCCATGGGCGGAACCCTGACCCGCGACAAGGAGTTGTTTCAACTCGTCGGAGCAGCGGAAGGCGCCCAGGACACGCGAAAGCTGGTCCCCACGCAATGCCCCTACTGCGGAGTGGGATGCCACACCTACTACGTCGTCGAGAATGAAAAGATCGTGGCGTGCATTCCGGACAAGGACTCCCCCGTCAACCTGGGTCTGCAGTGCATCAAGGGTCTCACGGCCGCGGAGGCCCTCTACGTCGACCGGTTGGACGAGATCCTGATACGCAAGGACATGTCCAACCCGCTGACCGGGCACGTCTCGAAGACGAAAGGGCGTTTCGATGACGATGTCTTCCGGGTCGGCACGTGGGAAGAAGGCATGGACATCGTCTCCAACATGGTCGTCGGGATCGTGAAGAAACACGGGGGAAACTCCGTCGGGATCTATCAGTCCGGCCAGTTGACCATGGAGGAGCAATGGCTGGACAACATCCTCTACAAGGGCGTTCTCCAGTCGAATACCATCGAGGCCAACGCCCGGATGTGCATGACCTCGGCCGTGACGGGCTACATTCACAGCCTCGGAAGCGACCATCCACCGGGGAACTATTCCGATATCGAAGATGCCGACTTCATCAATCACTGGGGCCATAACGCGCGCGGGTCGCACCCCGTCCTCTTCTGGCGCGTGGCCGCCACCAAGGAAAAACGGAACATCCCGACCATGGTGGTCGACCCGCGCTATACCGGGACCATGGACGGCTATGCCCAGGTCAACCGCAACAACAGCCTCTCGATCACCATTCGCCCCAACGGCGATCTCTCCCTTCAGAACGCCATCGCCCACACCCTGATGAAGGAGTTCCCCCAAGCCGTGGACGAGGCCTTCATCCGGCAGCACACGGACGGGTTCGACGATTACCGCGAGGGAATCATGGCCCGGTACAGCCCGGAGCAGGTCATCGATCGAACGGGGATCGCCCCCTCCGTGGTCAGGCGGATCGCCTCGATCTGGGCGGACGCCACCCTGAAGGGTCGGCGGCGCAAGAAAGGCGGCGTCCTCTCTTTCTGGGGGATCGGGTACAACCAGTCGATCCATGGACAGCACCGCACCATCAACCTCATCAACCTCCATCTGCTGACCGGAAACATCGGCCGGCCGGGAGCCGGCCCGTTCTCCATGACGGGACAGCCCAACGCCATGAGCGAGCGCCTCATGGGCGGCCTTACCGGACGGCTTCCGTTCAACGAGGGCATCAAGAACACCGGGCACCGCCGGAAGATAAACGAGGCCTGGGGCCTCCCTCCGGGACGGCTCGACGTCACCGCCGCCGCCCCGAACAAGGGCATGACCATCGGCATGTTCGAGCGCGCCTTGAAGGGTGAAGTCAAGGTGATGCAGTTCGCCTACGCCACCCACGTGGATCTGCCGGAGGTGGAAACCCTCATCCGGCCCGCCATCACCAAGACGTTTACCTACATGGTGGAGGCCTACCGGCACGCCCCGAATCTTCTCTACGGCGATGTCATCTTCCCCGCCGCCACCCACGGGGAGAAAGGGGGGGTGTACCAGAACAGCGAGCGAAAGATGTACGTCACGGACAAGGCCATGGAGCCGCCCAGGAACTGCAGGCCCGATCTGGACGTCATCATCGACGAGGGCAAGTCCATCGCCAGGAAACTCGGCCTGGACGCGGAGAAGATCTTCCCCTATGAGAGGAAGGCGGATGGTTTCTATGACCCGGAGGAGGTCTATCGGGACATCTGCCGGGCCAGCAAGGGAACGGATGCGGATTTGACGGGAATCGTGGAGGTGGAAAAGCGGGACAAGCTCTCTCCCTATGAGCAGCTCCGAAAGCGCAAGGGGATATTTTATCCCGCCCCCACGTATGAGATCGCCAAAGAGGGAGGGGTCGCGCGCAAGTACATGGCGCAGGAGAAGGGCTGGAAGGACAAGCCCTACAGCGCCTTCCGCCGCAAGAACGGCAGGGCGAAGTTCAAGCTCACCGAGCAGGACTATTCACGCGCCAAGGAGCTGACGGATATCTTCGCGAAAGCGGGCAAAGACCCGAATTTCTTCGCCATGGACCATTACGACGTCCTGATCCAGATGCGCGACAACGGGTTGACGCCGGAACTTCCGGATTTCGACTACTACGGAAAAGCCATGGCGGAGATTCAGAAAGCCGACAAGTACCCGTTCTGGCTGAGCCTGGGAGTCGTCTTCGAGCACTTCCACACCACCAAGACGATCCGGGCGCCCACCACCCGCCGGCTGGTGCCGGAACAGTATCTCGAATTAAATCCCCGCGACGCTCGAAAACTGGGAATCGAAGACGGGGAATGGGTCCGGGTCGTAACGCCGCGGGGTAGTTACGAGGCGCGTGCCAGCATCGGCACGAAGAGCAAGGTCAAACCCGCGCGCAACAAGGTCATGCCGGGGCAGCTGTTCTCCCCGTGGAACTTATCCGTCGCGGACAGCGCCGACCCGAAGAAGAACCGCTGGCTCGTCAACGCGGTCACGCACCGGGCCTTTGATCCGGTATCCGGCCAGGTGGACTTTAAGCACGTAAAAGCAAGGATCGAGAAGATATGAATCCTCGATGAAACGAGAGGGATGGGGAGGGGACTCTCGCCTTCCTCATCTTTCCGGGCTTGGAGTTTTGGAGGTGGGAGAATGGGCCTAAACAGACGGAGGTTCCTTCTTGCGGGGGCGCTGGCGCTATCCGGCGTCGCCTCCTGGGTCGCGGCCGGGCGGAGGGGTTTCGCGAGTTCCAAAACGCGTTTTCGCCGTCTCCTTCGCCCGCCCGGGGCTCTGAGCGAGCAGGATTTCCTCGATCGGTGCATTCGCTGCGCGAGGTGCGCCGCCGTCTGTCCGAACACCGCCATTCAGATGGCCGGGTTCGGGGAGGGCCTTCGAAACCTCAACACACCCTACATCGTCCCCCGCGAACAGGCTTGCATGCTTTGTATGAAGTGCACCGAAGTCTGCCCGACGGGGGCCTTGACCCAAATCGCCCCGGACGACGACTCCGTCCGCACTCAGGTCAAGATGGGACGCGCGGTGGTGGATCAATCCATGTGCTACTCGTACCAGAAGCGCACCTGCGGGGTGTGCATTCGCGCCTGTCCTTTTCCCGGGGTGGCCATGAAGACCGGAATGTACGAGCAGCCCATCGTGACGGACGCCTGCGTGGGTTGCGGGCTCTGCGAGCGCGCCTGCATCCACGTTCCGCAGGCGATCCGGATCGTCCCGGTGGAGTCCTGATACCGTGGTTCGGTGGCTTCGAAGAGGGATTCAGTTGGGGGCCCTCGGTCTTCTCCTGGCCGTCCCCGCCCTCAATTACGGGGGGATCCTCTACCAGCAGTACGGCAAAAACGGGTACCACAAGATATCCCTGACGGGAACCGTTTTTGAACAATGGCTCTTCCACTTGTTTTCGGTCACGGTCGGGCGCCTGGCGGATCCCGCCGTCTGGTCGATGGACTGGGTGGGCAATTTCGGGTCGTTCTCCGTGTTCGGGTTCCCGATTCTCGATCCGGTGGTTGCGGCGGAGACCGTGATCCGCACCCCGGGCGCCTGGCTGGCTCTCCTGGCGGGGGCCGCGCTCCCGGTTGTTGTGGCCGTCGCCTTCGGGCGGATCTTCTGCGGGTGGGTCTGCCCGGTGAACACCCTCCTGGAGGGATTCGACCTCCTGAGACGGCGCGCGCTGCCGAAGATCGGCATCCGCCCGCCGGACCTCGTCGTTCCCCGGTGGGCCAAGTGGCTCCTGCTCTTCGTCGGGCTGAGCGCGGCGGTCGTCTTCGACATCGCCCTCTGGGCGAACCTCCTCCCCCACGTTCAGATCGGGCGGGACGTGTTCTCCCTCATGGTGTTCGGCGTCACCAACGGCGGCGTCCTGGTTTTCTCGGCGGTCATTCTGGCCGAACTGCTCCTCTCACGCCGGGCGTGGTGCCGCTCCCTTTGCCCGACCGGCGCGCTTCTGGGCTTCTTCGGCTCCCTGGCCCCCTTTCGGGTGCGAAAGGCCGAGCGTTCCTGCATCGATAATTGCACGGCCTGTGCGAGAGCCTGCCCCATGGGGGTCAATCCGGCGAAGCCGTTCTCCCTGGTCGAGTGTTACAACTGCGGGATCTGTACGACCGCGTGCCCCATCGACCTCCTGACCCTGGGATTCGCTCCCTCCCGCAGACGCTTTCCGGCCAGGCTCCTCTCGCGCCTGAGAAGGGGCGTCTCCTTGGGGTTGGGGGTGGCTTTGTTCCTGATCCCGGTCGCCGCTTCCGGCCACCATATGCGGGGAAAGCCCCACTACGGTTATGCAGAGAATTACCCCCAGATCCCCACGCGCGAAACGCGCGTCCGGGTCGGCCGTTACGACATCACCGTGGTGAGCTATTTTTTCGAGGGGCTGCGCCGGCAAACTTCGGACACGCCGGACGACGTGCAGTTCTACGTCAGCCTCACGGACTCTCGGACCGGCCAAAGCTACACGGGTCCCCTGACCATCGAGGTGCGCCGGGGGGAAACCCGGCTTGCGGTCTTCCAGCACGACCGGCCTCTCGAGGAAGCCGTGTACCGGGTCCGCCAGTCGGTGCCGGGAACGGGGCTTTATAACCTCAGGCTCGTCGCCGACGGGTTTCAGGGGTCCGTCTCGGTCGACGTCCGGGGCGATACCGTCTCCTGGATGCCGTACGCGGCATCGGGCGGGGTCCTGCTGTTCGTCTTACTCCTCTTTTTCCATCGCAGGCGAGCCCGGTCGGCCCGCCGAAGGAAGGCTCATGTGGCGCCTGGCGCGTAAGACAACCCAGACTCTCGCCGGCACGCCCTGGGCCCTTCGCCTAGTCGACTGGACCCTCGTGGAGTCGCTGAACGCCCTGGGGGCGCTGGCGGTCGCCGGCTGGTCTGAGGATGCGCGATGAAGCCGATCGAATTCGACCGACGGACTTTCCTGCAAAAAGGGCCTTTCGCCTTTCTCCAGGCGGTCCTCTCCGGGTCTTCAACCGCTAGCGCCGATCCGCCCCGGCCGCCGCTCCGGCCGCCGGGCGCAGCACCGGAGGAGGAATTCCTCGAGCTGTGCTGTGGCGTCGGCGCGTGCGCGGAGGTCTGCCCGGCCGAAGCCATCCGGCTGGTCCCCGGGACGGACGATTCAGGAGCCCTCCATCCGGTCATCGTCCCCCAGGAGGCCGCCTGTATCGTCTGTGAGGACCTCGCCTGTATGAAGGCCTGCCCGAGCGGCGCCCTCTCCCTGGTGTCCCGCGAGGAGATCCGGATCGGGCGCGCGCAGGTGAGCCCCGACCGCTGTCTCGTGTGGAGCGGGACGGACCCGGGCTGCGATTATTGCGTGGACCGGTGCCCGCTCGGGACACAAGCCATCAGGTTCGAACGCGCCGGATCGGTTCGGGGTCCCGTAGTCGAGAAAGGGTGTATCGGGTGCGGCGTCTGTGAGTATTTCTGCCCGACGCAGCCTTCCGCCATTCGGGTGTACGGCTGCTGAATCCCGCCTGAAACCTCCGGTTCCGCCGGTTGCACGGCGGCGAATGGATTGACGGAACAAAGTCCCCTGCCTTTCGATACGTAACGGAAAATTCCCGTACATTCTCGAATACATGGTTTCACTCCCGGCTTTTCGGGAGATGCCGGGAAGGTCTTTCTTCGCCCCTCGGCTTGAACAAGTTTGGGGGAGAATGGTAAATGCGGGAGGGGTATGATTTTGGGCCACAACGTTCTTTATGGAATCGAGCGTGCCTCGTCATGACGAATCTCGAATGCCGAAAGAACCCGACGAACCCCGCGCCACGCCCCCAGATCGATTGGGCCGAAAAAACCGACTCGCCCCGTCACCATACCCGCGCCCTCTCCCTGTCCCGCCGCCACAAATGCGGGGGAATGCGTCCCTCATATAGGGGTCGTCTCATGATGGTTCATTCCCGGTCGATGAGAAAAGTTCAATCCCGACCGAGAGGTGAGCGAGGAAAGCCTTCGATGTCGAGCCTTCGATTTCGTGGACAAATGACGCCCCGGCATGTAGATTGACGGTTCATCCATCGGTCCTCATTTTTTAGGATTCACTTCTTCATTCAGGAGTAAGCCATGGCGGAAGCCAAAGACATGGGCGGCGCCGTAATCGGCGAATCTCTGCCCTTTTTGGACGATCCCGAAAAGGCGACCGGCGCTGCGGATTATCTCGACGATCTCCAGCTACCGGGAATGTTAACGGGCAAGGCGCTTCGCAGCGAATACGCGCATGCCGAGATATGTTCGATCGACACGCGCGAAGCCCTGCGCGTCCCCGGCGTCGTTGCCGTTCTCACGGGCGATGACCTGCCGAACCATTCCCACATCATTCCCCACGAGCGGGCCATGCCCGTCATCGCCTACGACAGGGTGCGCTATATGGGCGAAGTGGTCGCCCTCATTGCGGCGGAGACGCTCGAGGCGGCCGAGGCGGCGATGCGGCTGATACAGGTCGAATACCGCCCCCTGCCCGTCGTCTCCGATCCGCGCGAGGCGATGAAGAGAGGGGCGGAAAAACTCTTTCCCGGTGGAAACGTCCTGAACCAGGCGAAGATACGGAAAGGGGATGTCGGTGACGGCTTCGAGAAAGCCGACGTGATTGTCGAGAATGAATACTCGACTCCCTCCGTCGATCATCTTTATCTCGAGGTGGAGGCGGCGTGCGCGAGTCCGAACCCCGGCGGCGGAATTCAAATCTGGGGCTCGACCCAGCAGCCCTTTCTGGTGCGGCAGAACGTCGCCCGGATGCTGGGGCTCAAGGGTGAGAGTTCGGTTCGTTTCGTCCAGACGATCACCGGCGGGGCTTTCGGCGGAAAGAGCGAAGCGAGTCTCGACGTGTGCCTGCGCGCCGCGGCGCTCGCCGATGCCGCGGGCAGGCCCGTGAAGCTCGTGTATTCGCGCGAAGAAAGCATGATCGCCTCCTCGAAGCGTCACGCCACGTTCATCCGCTCGAAAACGGGAGCGACGAAAGACGGCCGCCTGGTGGCCGTTGAAGTGGAGGTATGGCTCGACAAGGGGGCGTATGCGGCCAACGGGGGGGATAATCCGCCCGCTTTCAAGCGCGCGACCTACCATGCCGCCGGTCCCTATCAGGTGGCCAACACGAAGGTGGACGTGCACTGCGTGCACACGAATCACCCCTACGGAGGCCAGATGCGCGGGCCGGGATGTCCCCAGGTTCACTTCGCAGGTGAGCAGCAAATCGATGAAATCGCCAAGGTATTGGGTATGGACCCCATCGAGATCAGGCGTATCAACGGGCTCCGGGTCGGTTCCCGTACGGCGTGGAACCAGCATTTGCCCGAGAGCGTCGGTTTTCTCGATACGCTGAAGGAAGTGGGGGAGGCCTCATCCTGGGGAAGAGAGGGTGATGGAAACCGGAGACACGAAGATGGCCGTTTGCGTGGGCGCGGCGTGGCGAGTTGTCTGTATGGGACGGGGAACGCCTATTCTCCGGCCGAGGCGCACGTTTTTCTCCGGGCGGACGGCAAGGTGCAGGTGGCCGCCGGGGTCGTGGATTTCGGCCAGGGGAGCAAGACGGTGCTTTGCCAGATCGCTTCGGAGACGCTGGATATCCCGTACTCCGAGTTTTTGATGGATAGCGTGGATACCGCCATCGATCCGTTTGGCGGCACCAGTTCGAGTTCCCGAATCACCATGCAGGGCGGAAAGGCGGTCTACAACGCTTCTCTCAAGGCGCGCGTCGAATTGTTGCGCCTCGGCGGAATTCTGCTGGAGGCGGACCCCGAAGATCTGGAATTGCGAGGCGGCGTGGTTCGTTCGCGCTCGTATGAGGAAACGAGCATCACGCTTGCCGAGATCGCCAAGGCGTTCGTCGCCGATGAACTCAAACAAATCGCCGCTGCGGACAGCATTCCACCGCCTGCGAAAACCGACAAGGAAACGGGCCTGGGCGAGCCGTATGAAGTCTACGGATTCGGCAGCCAGGTGGCCGAGGTGCTGGTGGACGAAGAGACCGGAGAGGTGGAGATCACCGGCGTCTGGGCAGCGCACGACGTGGGCCGGGCGATAAGCCCCATGGGCGTGGAGCAGCAGATCGAGGGCGGCGTGTATATGGGCATCGGTTTTTGCATGATGGAGGAAGTCGTTCAGCGGGAGGGTTTGATGCAAAACCCCGACATGCACGGCTACCTCGCTCCGACGGTGGAGGACGTGCCGGACCGGGTGGCGTCCGTCATCGTGGAGGATTCCTACTCGAACGGCCCTTACGGGGCGAAGGGAGTCGGGGAGCAGGTGAATGTCCCCACCGCGGCCGCCATCGCCAATGCGATTTACGACGCCACGGGCGTCCGGTTCCATGACTTGCCCCTGACGCCGGATAGAGTCGCGATGGCGCTTTTGAAGGCGAGGTCGTGATTTCGGGATTTTTTAATTCACTCACCGTTGCCGGCTCAGACGCCAGGAAAAATCTGTCCTAGAAATTGTATGTCACGCTCAGCGCGATGAAGCTGTCTAGCGGGTGAGACGAGCGCGCATCATAATTCCTTCCGGTCGAGAGCCATCAGCAGAGTCGGCAGAAGCAGGAAATCGGCCAAAAGCGCAAAGACGAGCGTGATCCCGACCAGAAGGCCGAGTGACCAACTGAGTTCGAATCCCGAGAAAGAGAACACCAGAAAGCCCAACGATAAAACCGCGGTCGTGGTCCACAGCGCATGACCTACGGTGTTGAAGGTGGCGCGTACCGCATCGGGCGGGGATAGACCCTCCTCACGGCGGGTTTTCAGATATTTGCTCAGAAAGTGAATCGTGTCGTCCACGATGATTCCGAAGGCGATGGCGACGACGACCGAGGAGGCAATACCTACCCGGCCGACCAGATGACCCCACAGGCCGAAGCTCATGGCCGCGGGAATGAAGTTGGGCACCAGGCTGATCAGACCCAGGCGAATGCTTTTGAAAACCAGTATCAAAATGAACGAAATAAGGGCCATGGCGATGATCGTGCCGCGCAGCATGCTGTGGATGTTTCGTTGGGAAAGGTGGGCGAAGATCATGCTGATGCCCGACGCTTCGGCCGCGAATTCGGGTAAGTTGGCGCGGAGCCAGGCCTGTGCGCGTGCGTCGAGATCGCGGTGGTCCCGGGAGGATATGCTGCGGACCACGACGGTCATGCGCGTTGTGGATTTGGAGACGTCGATGCGGTTGTTGAGGTCGCTGCCGAAGGGAAGCGAGAACTCGTAGAGCAACAGATATTGCGCGGCGAGTTTGGGGTTGTCCGGTATTTGGTAGAAGGCCGGATTATCCCCGTGCATGTTCTTGTTCAGGCGCTTCATGATGTCCGGGAAGGCACGGACGTGACTCACTTGGGGCTGCTTCCTGTACCATTCTGCGAAGGCGTCGACTTTTTTCAGGTATGCGGGGTCGGTGATGCCGCCTTCGCGTCCCGCTTTCAGCGCGTATTCCAGCGAATCCACGCCGGTCAGGTTTTCGATGACGAAGTCCGTGTCGCGCCGGAACTCGTAGCGCTCGTCGAAATAGTGCGCCCATCTGTCGGTCAACTCGTTGCGGGGAATGCCGCTGATGAGAACAACCGTCAGAATGGCGATGAACCAGAGCAGAGGCGTGCGGCGCTCGACGACGAAAGCGCCGAAGCGGTCGAAGAAGGCGGGCCGCTCGGCGCGGCGGCGCGGCGCGCGCAGCGGCAGGATGGAAAGCAGCGCCGGCAGAAGCGTCATGGAGTAGACGAAGGCGCACACCACGCCGAACGCCACGAAATTGCCCAGGACGTGAAAAGGCGGCGAATCCGAGGCGTTCAGGCTCAAAAATCCGATCACGGTCGTGATCGAGGTCAGGAACACGGGCCAGACGTTCTCTCGAAACGATTCCGCGATCGCCGCGTTCCTGTCTAGCCCACGCCCCATGCCCATCAGCGTGGCCGTGACGATGTGGACCGAATGGGCGACGGAAACCGCCATAATGATGATCGGGACACCGGAATTGGCGGGGCTGAACACCGTGCCGAGCCAGCCTGCGACCCCCATGGTGTTCATGACGATGAACACGAGCGCGATGATGATGGACAAGGTGCCGAGCACAGAGCGCAGGAGGAGTATGGTGGTGGCTACGATGATGAGAAACACAATCGGCGTGAGGATTTCGAGATCGTCCTTCGTGGCGTCGGAGAAGGCGCGATGCATGACGACGTCGCCGGTCAGGTAATAGGCGATGTCCGGATGTTTCGCGCGCGCCTCCTTCAAAGCGGCGTTCAGATAATCGTTTATTTCGAGCACCGCGGCGTCGAGGTTGTCAGGCAGGATGAAAGTGACGGCCAGAGCTCCCACGCGTCCGTCGCGGGAGACGAGGCGCCCGGCGATTTCTGTGGCGCCCAGCGCGATTTTCCTGATTAGCGCGAGGTCGGCGTCTGTAAGCGCGCTCGCGTCGTCGACGAGCGGCTCGACAATCAGATCGTCTCCCTCCGCCCGGCTGTGGGAATAGTTGGTGAGGGAGTCGACCCGGCTGGAATGTGGCGTCTTCCACGCGGCTTTGGTCAGATCCTCGATAGCGCCGAGCGCCTCTTTGGTGAACACCGAGCCTTTTCGGGGCGCGATGGCGATGAGCGCCGTGTCGGATGTGGAGAAGGTGTTCTCGAGCGCGTTGAAAGCGGCGAGTTGCGGATTGTTTTCGCCGAACATAATGCGGTAATCGTTCGTGGTCTTGATGAAGCGCCCGCCCCCCGCCGTGATCAGCATGAGCAGCGTGGCGAGCGCGACGACCAGCCACCGATGGCGCAGAACGACGTCGATATAGCGGTCCAATTGCACGGGATTCATCGCCTCGGTATCACGGGCCGGGTGCGGCTAGGGGCTCACCGATTCGAGCGCGCGGCACCATCGACGCGACCAGGCTTTCTTTTGACGGATGGAGACGGGCGCGCCACGATACGCACAATATGAACATCGCTTACCAGTCGCTTGATTCTGCCGTGTGTACGTGGTCGGGCATCTTGTAACTCAGTCCACCTTCGTCGTACACCGAGATTTGGATAAGCTGGGAGAAATTCTGTGATCTGACGAACTGTTTGTTCTTCAAAAATCGCTGGATGCGTTGTTTCAGCCGGAAACTGAACAGGGTCGTCGCGTTTTCAAAGAAAGAGAACCTCGGAAAATCGAACTGTTCGGCGAGGTCTTTTCCAATCAACGACCGCGAAAGGCGGTAGGCCAGATTCGTCAACTCTTTCTGCTCATCCGGATCCGTTACGCCCGCGACTATCGGAATGGCCGTGATCAGCGTATTCGCCACGGCTACCGAGTCGGCGTCCGCCCGGGGTTCGCACATATAGCCGATCTCGTATATTTTTTGCGCCTCAGCACCTGTGGTATAGAGGATGGTTTCGGGTATCCCCATGAGATAGCCGGCGTAGCGCCAAATGGCGAGAACGCTTTCTTGTTCTTCCTTGTTGTAGCGCGCGCCCATCGCCATCGAGTATTCCAACAGGCGCATGGAGAAGACGGAGATGGCGAAACCCAGGTGCGCCGCGCTTACCGGCGCGCCCCAGGCTCCGTGGTCCCAATCCTCGGATTGATTCAGCAGGTGCCTGATTCGGGCATGAATGAAGCGAATGCGCATGGACAGCTTCCATCCATCGCCGTTTCTCAACATGCCACCCGGGAAAAATATCTCCATCATGTGGCGGTTGTTCTGCTGGAGGCGTCTTTTGGTCATCGCCACTCGCCCGGTAATCGAGAAAGACTTGGCGATGAGCGTCGAGAAGCCCTCCACCAGCACTCCCGTAACGAATGCGGTGAGCATGAGGTCTACGTTTACGTTAAAGGAGCGAATCCCTGGCTGGAAGGCTTTGTAGCCGAGCCAGGGAGGTTCTTCGAAGTTGTTGAAGAAATCGCGCAGGATTTTTGGCGCAATAGCCAGAGTCTCATCCTGCTGCTCTATGCCGGCCTCGACGAACCGATGCAGGATCCTGGGAGGCAACGAGGAGAGTTCCTCCATGATCTCGTCCATCACGGGGTCGCCAATCATGGTGTGCTTGATATAGTTGTCGGCCGCGGCTTTATCGCGGGGAAGAACCTTCTTCTCGTAACCCTCAACGTATGCCGATGGGATTTCCGTCATCTTATCAGACCCTCTCTGATGTTTATCTACATGCGTTCACGAATCTACAAGACTTTAGAAATATGAAGCCATCTTGAAAAAAGTCAAGAGCTCATACTCGTCAGCGTAGATAGAACTTAGAGAATGCCCTCGTGAAGGTAACTTCTGCACCCGTTTGTTCCATTTTTCTTTAACATATCCTTACAACTTGTTTAATATACTATCCATGCGTTCTCTTATGCAATAGATTTTTCAGCCGATTCCGGACGGGTATCCCAGCCTCTTGGTTCGCCCACAATTCCTGCGACAGGATTCACGCGGAATCTCTCACCCTTTGTCCCAAGGGTGAGACGAGCGCGCCCTATCACTCCCTCCGGTCGATGGCCCTCACCGCGCCGCTTCCTCATGGAGTGCCTGCGCATGTACCCGATTGTCCCGATGTCTATGCGAGACGTGATGAATTCGTTTGTGGT
Source organism: bacterium (assembly GCA_965218885.1). GTDB lineage: Bacteria > UBA8248 > UBA8248 > UBA8248 > UBA8248 > Bin107. The sequence goes on from OZ244713.1 coordinate 2,150,055, forward strand.
CGAGGGCTACGAACTACCGGTGGGGTCACGGATCTACATTGCCCAGACGGCCTCGCATTACGTGGACGACGTCTTCCCGGACCCCTACTCATTCGATATCGATCGCTATCTGCCTCCACGCAACGAGCACCGCAGTCCCGGGTACGCGCCGTACGGGCTGGGCACGCACACGTGTCTCGGCTCCCGGTGGGTGGAGCTGCAACTGGCCGTCAACGTGCTGATGGTCGCGCATTACTTTACCCTCGAGGTGTCCCCCGCGAACTATAAGCTCCGGTTCAGCCCGCTTCCGTCGATGAAACCGAGCAAAAAGCTGAAGTTCCACATCACCGGGCAGAAGCGCGAACTGCCCGTCTGACGCACCAGGGCCTCCGGATCCGGGGCACGGGGTAGGTGGGTTTTCCGCACTTGAACACCTTCTGCGCACAAGTCCGAAGGTGTCCACCAAAACGGGGTAACTCCAGGCACAGAGGCAAGAAAAATCTGCTCTAGAAGTTGTACGTCACGTTCAGCGCCACGAAGCTGTCTCGCCTCGTGTCATAGATGATGTCCTCTTCGTCGACATCCATGAGAACAATCGCTTCGAGCTTCAGGGACCACTGGTCCGAAAGTCGGCGTCTCATTTCGATGCTCAGGGTGCGTGTTGTATGATCCGCGTCCGCGAGAACACCGGCGATGAGTTCCGTGCTCTGGGTGTCGTTCAGCGCAAGGCGAACGGCGTAGAAGAGGTCGTTCTGGAACTCGGAGTTCGAACGCAGTCCCCGCTCGTCGTAATTCCATTCGGCGAGCAGGCCGAGATCGGCGGCCGAGCCCCAGATGGAGTTGAAGGTGTATTCACCCCCGATAACGAAAGCGGCGTAGTCTTCTTTCACGCCCCGGAGGTTTCGGGCGCCTTCGCGCTGAAGGGCTTCCAACTTGAACAGCCAAGACTCCACGGTAAACTGGGCGTCCACGCTGAACTGGCGCATCTGCTCGTAGTGTTGGCTTAAGGTCACCGCGCCGCGAGAGTCCACGCGCGGCATGAAAAAAGGCTCCCGGCTGGTGCCCTCGAATACGCTGAGCCCTAAATCGAAAGGCCCGAAGCTGTGGCTGTAGCGCGCCGCGAGGTCCACGCGCCACTCCTTGGCGGCGCTTTCGTATGAAACGTGCTCATCGTCTATGAGAATCGAGGAGCGCAGGCGGCCATGGCGGCCCGGGAAGGTGCGCGCGCGGTGATAGGTCAGGGCGAAAAATTCCAGGATGCCCCACTCCGCCGACCAGGTGAGGTGGGCCATGGGCTGGCCCAGTTTGGCCTCTTTGTTCGGATGTTCGATGAGGTCGGTCTGGTTGATGATGTCGACCAAGTGCTGCGATTCGGTGACTCCCCAGAACACGCGGTCCACACCCAGTCGTAACTCCCATTCCCCATGGCTGATTTCACCAAACACCAAGAGATAGGCTTCGCGCAGATCGGCATGGGTGCGGCGCGAGTCCGCCCCGTCGTAGCGAAAAAACGGCGCGATCGTGAAACTCCAGTTGCCCTCGTCTTTGAGATGGAGTTTCGGCTCGGCGGCGAAACCGCTCACATGTGCGCGCTGGCCGGGATGGGCCGCGTCCTGGGGATACCACCGGCTGTCGACGTCCAGGCTGCCGGAGAGTTCGTGCTCGATGCTTTCGGCCCCGTGGCTCGACCCGGCGAAAAAGAAAACAGCCAGGAAGGGGACGGCGGCGAGCACCGCGCGGTGAAGAGCGGCGCGCAGCGGCATCAGCGCACCCGTTTCAGCCCGGTCCGGGTGAAGTCGCGGTCTTTGAGGTTGGTGCGGAACTTGTAGTCCTTCCAGCGCAGCACGGTGCTTTTGCCCGTCAGGTGGTTCACCATCTTCATTTCGCTGGCCTGCCAGTAGCGATCCAGATACTTCTTGTATTTCCCCAGCGTGAGCGTCTTTAAGTGTGAGTTCTTCCGGTCGTAGTACTGCACCTTCCAGGCGCGAAGATCGCCCTTATCCTGCCAGACGATTTGGCGCCGGTAGCCCGACCTCTTGCTCACAGGGAAGCGCTCGACGACCGTGCAGGTCAGTTTGCCGCAAGCCTCATCGCGCAGGTAGCGGTATGTGTATTTCTCCACCTCCTGGGTGCCCATGTCCTCATAAGCGAATTCGCTTCCCATGAATGAGCCGGATTGGTTCGACGAACTGATGCGCTTGACCCGTTTGAGAGCGGGCAGGTAGAGCCATTGATCGTCGTTCTTCTTCTTGTGTGTGTGGACGAGCAGCGCGGTGCCTTTGACGTCGCGCGGGCGATCGAAGACGAACAGGCTCTTGTTGCCTCCTCCGTCCGTCTCGAGAACCTTCACGCGGAGCCGGCGCCGGCTCTCCTGCCCGTGCTTGTTGCGCAGCACCATGTTCTGCTCGGCCGTGAAATTCCCAAAACCTTTCGCTTTCTCGCGGGTCTCGCTAGCGATCTTCAGCCCTTTTTCTTCGGGCGTCGCGCCCTCGGCACTCGGCGGGGCAAGCGGATGAACCAGAACGCAAGCGCAGATCGCGAGAAGCAGGAGAGTCGAGCGGGCGAGACGAGCGTGCATCATGGTTCCCTCCTGTCGATGGCCATCAGCAGAGTCGAGAAAAGCAGAAAATCGGCCAGGAGCGCGATAACAATCGTTATCCCGAGCAGGAGGCCGAGCGCCCTGTCATTTGCCAATCCCGATGCGGCGAAAGCCATGAAACCCAGGGCAAAAACAGCGGTTGTCATACATAACGCATGGCCTGCGGTGCGAAAGACTGACCGCACGGCCTCGGGCGACGAAAACCCCTCTTACCGGGCATTCTTTCGAAAAGCCGTTAAAATACCCTCTTAAATGCTTGCCTGCAATTATTTGTTTCAGGGCTCCTTACAACTTCTTTCCATTTCCTTGACATCTTATCAAATTCGTTCATCAGCGCAATATGCATTTCAGCCGAGCCCGGACGGGTTTTCCGGCTTCCTCGTTCGCCCCAAATTGCCCGGCAGGATTCACGGGCAGTCCAGTACCCTTTGCTCCAAGGGTAAGATGGGCATCATCACTCCTTCCGATCAATGGCCATCAGCAGAGTCGGCAGAAGCAGAAAATCGGCCAGGAGCGCGAAGATGATCGTGATCGACACCATCAGGCCGAGCGCCCTGCTGCCCTCGAATCCCGATAAGGCGAATACCAGGAAACCGAGCGTCAAGACCGTGGTTGTCGTCCATAGCGCCTGGCCTACGATTCGAAAGGTGGCGCGCACGGCCTCGGGTGCTGCGAGGCCCATGCGTCGGGCATTGAGATATCGGCTCATGAAGTGAATCGTATCGTCCACGATGATACCGAATGCGATGGCGCTCATCACGGAGCCGGCGAGACCCACGCGACCAACCAGATAGCCCCACAGGCCGAAGGTCATGGCCGCGGGAATGAAGTTGGGCACGAGGCTGATGAGGCCCAGGCGGACGCTTTTGAAAACCAGGATCAGGAGGAAAGAGATGAGCAGCATGGCGATGATCGTGCCGCGCAGCATGCCGTGGATATTTCTCAGGGAAAGATGCGCGAAGATCATGGTGATGCCCGACGCCTCGTCCGCAAATTCGGGTATGTTGGCGCGGAGCCAGCCCTGTGCGCGCTCGTCGAAATCGCGCTGGTCCCGGGAGGAGAGGCTGCGAATCACGACGGTCATGCGCGTCGCGGATTTCGCGACGTCGATGCGGTTGTTGAGGTCCATACCGAAGGGAAGCGAAAACTCAAAGAGCAGCAGATATTGCGCGGCGAGCCTGGGATCTTCAGGGATTTTATAAAAGGCCGGGTCGTCGCCGTGCATGTTCTTGTTCAGGCGCTTCATGATGTCCGAAAAAACCTGGACTTGAGTCACTTCGGTTTGTTTCCGGCACCATTCGGCGAATGCCTCGACTTTTCTCAGGTATTCAGGCTCGGTGATGCCGCCTTCGCGCCCCGCTTTCAGCGTGTATTCCAGGAAATTGAGACCGGTCATGTTTTGGGTGATGAAATCCGTGTCGCGCCGGTATTGATAGCGTTTGTCGAAGTTGTGCGCCCACCTCTCGGTCAACTCGTTGCGGGGAATGCCGCTGATGAGAACGAGCGCCAGGATGGCGACGAACGAGAGCAGAAACGCGCGACGTTTGACCACAAAAGCGCCGAAGCGATCGAAGAAGGGGGATTTATCGGAGGGAATTCGGCGCGCGCGCAAGGGCAGAAGCGATAGCAGCGCCGGTAGCAGGGTCATCGAATAGATGAAGGCGCAGACCACGCCGAGCGCCACGAAATTGCCCAGGATGCGAAAGGGAGGCGAATCCGAGTAGTTCAGGCTGAGAAACCCTATGGCAGTCGTGAGCGAGGTCAGAAACACCGGCCAGGCGTTGCTGCGAAGCGATTCGGCAATCGCCTTATCCTTGTCCAACCCATGGCCCATGCCCAGCAGAGTGGTCGTGATGATGTGGACCGAGTGGGCGACGCATGTCGCCATGACGATGGTCGGTACACCGGCGTTGGCGGGGCTGAACACCGTGCCGAGCCAGCCCGCGATTCCCATGGTGGTCGTGACGACGAACCCGATCACGACGATGATGGACACCGTGCCGAGAAGCGAGCGCAGGAGAAGGGTGGTGGTGGCGATGATCATGAGAAACGCGATTGGACCCAGGGTGACGAAATCATCGAAAGTCGCCTCGGCGAAGGCGCGGTTGAGGATCACGTCGCCGCTCATGTAGTAGGCGATGTCCGGGTGTTTCGTCCGGGCTTGCTTCAGAAGAGCGTTCAGATAGTCGCTTATCTTGAGGACCGCGGCGTCCATGTTGTCGGGCAGGATGAAACTAATCGCCAGCCCGCCCACGCGCTCGTCGCGGGAGACGAGACGTCCGGCCAGGTCGGCCGATTCAAGCGCGATTTTCCTGATTCGCGCGATGTCGGCATTGCTCAGCGAGCGCGCGTCGTCGACGAGCGGCTCGACGATCAATTCATCGCCCTGCGCACGGCTGTGCGTGTAATTCGTAAGGGAGTCGACCCGTCTGGAATGAGGCGTTCGCCAAGCGGCTTCCGTCAACTCCTCGAGCGCGCCGAGCGCCTCGCGGGTGAAAACCGATCCCTTTCGAGGAGCGATGGCGATGAACACCATGTTGGATGTGGAAAAAGTGTTCTCCAGGGCCTTGAAAGCGGCGAGTTGCGGATTGTCTTCGCCGAACATGATGCGGTAATTGTTCGTGACGGTGATGAAGAGCGCGCCGACTCCCGTGACCAGCATGATCGATACGGCCAGCGCGACCACCGGCCACCGATAGCGAAGAACGGCGTAGATGTAGCGATCCAATTGCACGGGAGTCATTGTCTTGCCATCACGGTTGAGTGCGGCGGCAGGTCACCGATTCGAGTCCACGACTCCCTCGCCGCGGCTTGGTTTTCTTCGGGTGATGGAGAGAGGCGCGCCAGAGTTCGAACTCGTTTTCTGGTATGAAACTTTGGAAACGCCCTCGTGGAACCACCTCTTCGTTCATCTGTTTCACTTCCGACGCAACTATCCAACCATACTATGAAAACATTTCGTTTTGCGAGGTTTTTTTCAGCCGATGCCCAGGTGGGTTTTTCTGACTTCCTCGTTCGCCCACAATTCCCCCGGCGAGGATTCATGGACGACCTTTCCGTTCGCGATGACGCAAACCCTGTCCACCGTCTTGACGGCGAAGGCGGCGTTTTGCTCGACGAGCACGACGGCGAGTCCTTCGGCCTTGAGTGATTGTATGGCGTTTCCGATGTCCTGGATGATCATGGGCGCCAGCCCTTCGGAGGGCTCATCGAGAATGAGGCAACTCGGGTTGGTCATCAGGGCGCGGCCCACGGCCAGCATCTGTTGCTCGCCGCCCGAGAGGGAACCCGCCCGCTGGTTGGCTCGCTCCCCGAGACGGGGGAAGAGTTCGTAGACTTCCTTGAAATCCCAGCGATAGCCCACGTCGTGTTCCTGCTGGGCCACCAGTAGGTTTTCGCGCACCGAGAGGGTCGGGAACACGCGCCTTCCCTGCGGGCACAGGCCGATTCCCATTTTAGAGATGTCGAAGCTGCTTGTGGTGGTGATGTCTTCTCCCCGGAAATGGATGGCGCCCCGCCTCGGCGGCACGAAACCCATGATCGAGTTGATCAGCGTCGTCTTGCCCATGCCGTTTCTGCCGAGAATGCCCAGCGTCTCCCCCTCGTCGACGTGGATGCTCAAACCCTGTAGGACGTAGGAATCGCCGTAGTAGGTATGAATGTCGCTCACGCTCAGGAGGGCCGACACGTCATTCCGCCTTTCCGAGGTAGATTTCCTGCACCTTGGGGTCGTTGCGGATGTCGTCGCTGGGCCCCTCGGCGAGAACCTCGCCGTAGTGTAGAACGCTGATGTGGGAGACGACCTCGAATATGACGTCCAGATCGTGCTCGATGATGAGAATGGCTATTTCCGGATCGAGTGATTTCAGGAAATTGGCCATCTCGTGGGATTCTCCCGTGGCCAGGCCGGCGGAGGGTTCGTCGAGAAGCAAAACCTTGGGGTCGCTCGCCAGGGCGAGGACGATTTCGAGTTGGCGCTGTTCTCCGTGGGAGAGGTTGCGGACTTCCTGGTCTCTCAAATGCCAGAAGTTGACATCGCTGAGCAGTTTTTCGGCTTTTTCATACACGTCCTTGTACATGAAGAGGGGTTTCAGCATCATCATCTTCATCTTCCGCAAGCCCTGCACGGCGAGCAGAACGTTCTCGAGCACGGTGAGCCTGGGAAACAGGCTGGTGATCTGAAAAGTGCGCGCCATGCCCAAGGCCACGCGCTTGTGGGTGGCCCACCCCGAGACATCCTGTCCGAAAAGGCGGATGCGGCCCGAGGTGAGTGGAAGCACGCCCGTTATCAGGTGAAACAAGGTGGTCTTCCCCGCTCCGTTCGGCCCCAGGATTCCCCGCCGCTCGCCGAGGCTCAGGCGCAGGTTCACGTCCTCGACGGCGTGGAGGCCGCCGAAATGCTTGGTGACGCTCTCCAGTTCCAGCCCTGGTTGCTGCCCGTTCGCCAAAATCTGGTTGCTCCTTCGAAAAGTCCGCTGGCGCGAATCCGCCGCCCGGGCTGGAGAGGTCCGGGCGGCGGGAACTTCGCCCTTTACTTACAATTCGTGCACGGCGGGAACTTCTTGCTGTACACGGGGTCCTTTAGGAAATCCTTCGCCGGCCACTTCCAGAACTGGCCCACGGCAGGATAGGTTTTAATCACGAGGTTCCAGAGCGAGTTCGCTTTCACGCCCAGACCCAGGCGATCGCCCTTCACGCGGGTCACCCGGCGGATGTAGCTGTTGTGCACCGGGTTTCCGTAAGCGTCCAGATACACCGGTCCCCTGATGGCGTTGATGCGAATGGTCTTGAACGCCTTGAGGAACGCATCGGTGTTCTCCGGCTTGTAGCCGATCTTCTTCAGCGTGAGGTCCACCCACTGGGCCGTGGTGTAGCAGGACTCCGAGTAGTAGGAGGCCATCTTCCCGTAGCGCTGCTGATACTCCTTGACGAACGCCTTGTTTTTGTCCGTCATGAGAGCGGCGCTGTACTGCGAGGCCGTCACGTAGCCGAGCGCCTCATCGCCCATGCTGGGGAGGATGAACTCGTCCGCGCTCGTCACGCCGCCGAGCATCGGCATCTTGAAGCCCGCGGCGCGGAACTGTTTCGGGAAGGCCAGGGACATGGGGCCGACCATCAGGGTGAAGATGGCGTCGGCGTCCTTGGGAATCTGCGGCAGATAGGGACCGAAATCCTTCGTGCCGAGTTTCGCCCATATCTTCTTGACGACCTTGCCGCCGCGCGCCTCGAAGGCCTTGTGGAAGCCGCCCACGGTCTCGTAGCCGAACGCGTAGTCCGCGCCGATGGTGACCACGTTGCGGTAGCCCTGGTCGTACGCCCATTCTCCGAGGGGGTGGCTGTTCTGGCTGCTTGTGAAGCCGCTGCGCAGGAAATGCTTGAAGAGCTTGCGCTGGGTGAGGTCGTCCGCCGCCGGCACGGGCGAGATGTAGGGCACCTTGAAGCGGTTGGACACTGGCGCGAGCGCATAGCCTGTGCTGGCGAGCAGGCCGCCGATGAACATGTGCACCTTGTCGCGCTTGATGAGCTTGAGCGCCTTGCGCACGTTCACGGCCGGCTTGCCGGTCGAGTCCTCTAGGATGAACTTGACGTCCAGGGGACCCATCTTGTTCTTCGAGTGCGCCATGTACATCTTAAAGCCGTTGCTCATGTCTTTGCCGATCTGGGCGAAGATGCCCGTCATCGGCGCGATGAACCCGATGCGAACCTCGGCGGCCTGGGCGCCGCCGAGACCGGCGGTAAAGGCGATGCCGAGTGCTGCGATGATGGTGATGAGTTTCCGTTTCATGTTTTTCCCTCCTTCATTTCGTTTAGGAGACGCGGGGCCGCTCCGTCCTCAACCCTCCGGGGTTTCAGGCGGGGCGGCGGGTTTGCGGAACTTGCCGAACAATCCGAGAATTCCCTCGACGCCGTAGAGGCGTCCCAACATGATGGTGATGATGTAGATGGCGCCCAGAATCAGCGGCCAGCGCTCCACGTAGATGCTGATGAATTGTTGCAGCGATCGGATGATCGCCGAGCCGATCACCGGGCCGATCAGGGTGGCGGGCCCTCCCAGCGCCACCATGAAGAGCGCCTCGGCCGAGGTGATGAGTTCGATGTCCGGTGGACTCACGAAGAGGTTGAACAGCGTCCACATCACGCCAGAAACGCCGCTGAACACCCCTGCGATGATGAACGCGAGGTATTTGTGGAGCCAGATGTTGTAGCCGAGCATCTCCATGCGCTCCTCGCGCTCCCTGATGCCGACCAGCGTTTTTCCGAAGGGGCTTCTCACGAACAAATACATCAGCCCCAGGCAGATGAGAAACACCGCGAGTGTGAAATAGAAGAACGGAATTTCCGATTCCAGCGATATGCCGAACAGAGACGGTCTCCCCAGGACGTTGATGCCGTTGTCTCCTTCCGTCACGGCGCTCCAGCGATAGGCCAGACCCCAGACGACCATGGCGAGAGAGAGGGTGATCATCAGAAAATACACGCCCACGGCGCGTATGGCCAGAAAACCGAAGAACGCGGCGAAGGCCATGGCCACGATCAGCGCGAATATGAAGATGTAGAAAAGGCCCAGCCCCAACGAGTTTGTCCACTGGAAGGCGGCGTAGGTCCACGTCCAGTCTTCTTTCGTCATGATGATGGCCGTGGTGTAGGAGGCGACCCCGAAATAGGCGGCGTGTCCCAGAGAGGCCAGCCCGGTGAAACCCAGGAGAAGGTCGAGGCTCATGGCCAGGATGCCGAAGACGAGGATCTCCGTCACCAGGCTCTGCATGAAGAGGTCGAGAAACGGCGTGAAGACGCCGAGCGCGACGAAGGCGCCCAGCACGATGAGCACCCTTCTTTTCTCCGCCAGATTCTCCGCCAAGGTTTAACCCTTTCCGAACAGGCCGGTCGGCTTGATCGCCAGAATGATGGCCATGGGCGCGAAGAGCGCGAAATAGGAGAGTTCGGGAAACAGCGCGGTCCCGAAGTTCTCGATGAAGCCGACCACGATGCTGCCGAGGACGGCGCCGCCCAGGCTGCCGAGACCCCCGATGATCACTACGGCGAACGCATAGGGGAGTATCTCGAAATCGAGCCCCGGGTAGACGCCGAAGAACGCGCCGCCCACCACGCCGCCCGTGGCGGCCAGCATCGCCCCGATGGCGAATATCGCCATTTGCACGACGTTGGTGTTGATGCCGATGCCGCGCGCCATCTCGGGGTCGTCCACCGCCGCGCGCATGATGGCGCCGAGACGGGTGCGCTCTATCCCCAGGAACAGGGCCACGGCCACCAAGACGGCGATGAAGATCATGAAGGCGCGGTACTGCGGCAGCGACAGGCCCCAGACGACGGCGCTGTAGTTGAGGGGCCAGGGTTGTTTGAGCATGAAGTTGTCCCCGCCCCAGGTGTAAAGCGAGCCGTCTTGTAAGATGAAGGCGAAGCCGATGGTCACCAGCACCTGCGCGAGCGTGTCCTGCCCGAGAAGGCGTAGGAAAAATCGTTCGATGAACATCCCGCACAGCGCCGCGATGGAAAGCGCGACGGCGATGGCGGCTATCATCCCTGCGAAGTTGATCCTGTCGACCGGCTTGATGGGCACGTGCGGGAAGAAGAGTTCGAAGAATTTAAAGCCCCATATCAGGCTGCTCAGGGCTTCCAAGACGATATAGGTCAGCAGGAGCGCCAACGCGGCGTGTCTGGGAGCGATGTATCCCGTGAGTCCCCGCCATGCGAGATACAGCAGGGCCCACGAAATGAGTTGGATGATTCGCGGCATCAGGCTCAGGGAGCCGAAAATGATGTTGTAGAATTCCAGGGCGAGATAGCCGGCGAAGAGGAAAAAAGCGGCGTGCGCGAGGTTCACGATGCGCATCACGCCGAAGATGAGCGAGAGTCCGCTTGCGAGGAGAAAAAGAATCGCGGCGTAGGAGAGGGAATTATAGCTGAGAACGAGGATGTTCGTGAAACTCAGAGTGGTCATGCAAGTCTCTCTTTTGTCCGGGAATGGCGCGTCGCGCGATCAAACGCCACCTCGCGTCACCGGGTCGTCAAGCCGCGTGAGAACCGAGATGAAATATGACCCTGAATCCTTCATTATGTTCACGATTCCAGGTGTGGGTCAAGTTGACGGGAAACGGGTTTTTTCAGGCTTCCTCCTTTTTCGCTGGCGAAAATTCGCGCGGAAAGATAGAGTTCGTAATGTCGAGTTTCTCCATTTTACGACTATGGACGATGCGCGTTTCGTATCTGTTAAGGTGATATTTCACTCCGGTTAAATGGTCATGAGCGCCGAGATTACGAACGATAGAATTTTTAGGAACGCCAGAATCGACTTAGGGGGACCCTTGGTGGATTTGTGCGTCGCCGGAGGCCGGTTTTCGGGAATATCGCCTGGAATCGAGAACGATGCCGGCTGCGAGGAGATCGACCTGGGCGCACGCGTCGTGTTGCCCGCGTTCGTGGAGAGCCATATTCATCTGGACAAGGCGTTTTTGGAAGAGCGTGAGCCCAATCTTTCCGGCACGCTCGAGGACGCCATATCCATCACGCTCGCCCTGAAAAAAAGTGTCACGAAACAAGACATGATGGAGCGCGCCGAGCGCGCGCTTCGCATGGCCATCCGGCACGGCGCCACCTGGTTTCGCGCGCAGGTGGAGGTCGACCCCATCGTCGGACTGAAGGGGGTGGAAGTCGCCCTGGCGCTCAAGGAAAAATACGCCGGTCTGGCGGATTTTCAATTCGTTATTTTTCCGCAGGAGGGCATCGAGCAGCAGCCGGGAACGGAGGATTTGATGCGCGAGGCCATGCGGATGGGCGGGGACCTGGTGGGCGGAATCCCGTATAACGACCTGGACGCCGAGCGGCATCTGGATATCGTTTTCGCGATGGCCGAGGCGTTTGGCTGCGGCCTGGATTTTCATCTCGATTTCGCGGACGACCCGCGGGTAAGGAACATCGAATCCGTGGCCGCCCGCACGATGGCCGCCGGTTTGCAGGGCAGGGTGGCCGTGGGGCATCTCACTTCCCCGGGCGCCATGTCGCGGGATGAGGCCGCGCCGGTCATCGAGAAGATTCTGGAGGCGGGCATCTCCGTCCTGCCCTTGCCGGCGACGGATTTGTTCCTGGGCGGCAGGGGAGAGGAGCCGCCTCGCTTCAGGAGTCTCGCCCCCGTGAAGGACTTACTCAATGCGGGCGTCAACGTGGCCATTTCATCGAACAACATCCGGAACGCCTTTACGCCCTCGGGTCGCGGTGATTTGCTCGAAATCGGCCTTCTCCTCGCCCATGTGCTCCACATGAGCGGCGCATCGGATAGGGCTGTGGTTCCCCAGCTTTTCACGACCAACGGCGCAAAGGCGTTGGGGGTGGAGGATAGTTACGGCCTGCGGCCCGGCTGCTCGGCCGATTTCGTGGTACTCGATTCTCGGAATTTCGACGACGTTCTCATCGATCAGCCCGAGAAGAGATTCGTGGTGAAGGGCGGGCGTCCCATCGTGGAGAACGTCGCGGAGACGACCTGGCGGGAGATGGCTGGATGGGCGTGATCACGGACGCGAACACGGAGGCGCTCTCGCGCATCACCGAAGCGGAACCCGTTTTGGTGGACGTGCGCCCGGCGGGGGAGATGATACCGGGTTTGGAGGATGGTGTTCTCCTGCATGCAGGCCCCCCGATCGAGTGGGAGCGGATGTGCGGTCCCCTGCGCGGAGCCGTCGCGGGAGCGGCCGTTCTGGAAGGCTGGGCGGATGATTTGACCTCAGGCGAAGCCCTCGCCGCCTCGGGCGGTGTCGTGTTCCACCCGAATCATCATTTCGACGCCGTAGGTCCCATGACGGGCATCACCACGCGCTCGATGCCGGTGATGATCGTGGAGAACAGAAAATTCGGGAACCGGGCGTACTGCGCCCTGAATGAAGGCTTGGGGAAGGTGATGCGCTTCGGCGGAAACGACGAAGAGGTGCTGAACCGGCTTCGCTGGCTGGCGGAGCGCCTGGCGCCCGCGCTCTCAGGCGCCCTCCAGGCCATAGGGGGCATGCCGCTCAAGAGCATCATCGCGCGGGGGCTTTCGATGGGGGATGAAATGCACCAGCGCAACGTGGCCTGCACGAGTCTCTTCATGCGCGAGGCGGCTCCTGCGCTGGCGCGCGTCGTGAGGGAAAGCGGGGCGCTGGAGGAGGTTTTGTCCTTCATCGGCGGAAATGATCAGTTTTTCCTGAACGTCGCGATGGCTACCGGGAAGGCGGTGATGGACCCGGTGCGCGATATCGAGGCATCGAGTGTCGTCACGGCGATGTGTCGCAATGGAACGGACTTCGGCATTCGAGTAAGCGCGACGGGGGATGAGTGGTTCACGGCGCCGGTGGAGATGCCCGAGGGGTTGTATTTCCCCGGCTTCGGCGAGGACGACGCCAATCCGGACATGGGTGATTCCACGATCATCGAGACGATGGGACTGGGGGGATTCGCCATGGCCGCGGCTCCCGCCGTCGTCGGGTTCGTAGGCGCGGGCAGTGCGGCGGACGCGCTGAACTACTCCCGCGCCATGTATGAGATTACCCAGGGCCGAAACCCCGAGTGGACGATTCCCGCTCTTGATTTTCAGGGGGTTCCCACGGGCATCGACATCACGAAGGTGGTGAAACTCGGCGTCACGCCCGTCATCAACACAGGCATCGCGCACAAAGAACCAGGCGTCGGCCAGGTTGGCGCGGGTGTGGTTCGCGCGCCGCTCGCCTGTTTCGAGCAGGCCCTGGAAGCCTATGGGGAGAAGATGGGCGTTGCCTGAGCCCTCAGTTCTCCAGGCGTTCGTATTCGATGTGGGCGTCGATTAAATACGGTTTGCCGCTCGCCAGTCCTTTGCTCATGGCCTCTTTGAGTTCCGCAGGCGTTTTCGCCCGGATGGCGTCCACGCCCATGGAACGGGCCATCTGAATGAAATCGAGTTCGGGCTCCTTGAAATCCATGGCGACGAATTGCCGGTGTTCCTGCGTTTTGCCGTCGAGCCTCAAGACTCTCTCTTTGAGAATCCGGTAGCTTTTGTTGTTCAGAATCACGAATACGGCGTCCAGACCGTATTTCGCGGCGCTCCAGAGCGCCTGAATGCCGTACATGGCGGAGCCGTCTCCCGACAGGCAGACAACGGGCGTATCGGGCAGGGCTTTTTTCACCCCGAGCGCGCTGGGAAGGCCCAGGCCGATGCCGCCTCCCTTCATTCCGAAGATGGAATCTATCTTGCCGGCGACCGCGCTTTTGAGGCCTCCCCCGTGTCCCATGGTGAGGGATTCATCCACCAGCGCCGTCCCTTGAGGCAGGGCTTCCCCGAATGCGGCCTGAAAGGACTCTTTCGTCAAGGGGCCTCCATCGTCGCCTGCTTTTGGGGCAATCTCTTTTCTCGCGGCCGCCAGTTCTTTCTCGATCCACGCGCGGCGCTCGCTTGCGCTTTGAAGGCCCGGTTCGCCCAGTTTCTTCTCCACCTCCCCGGTGAGTTCGACGAGCGTGGCCTTGGGGTCTCCCAGCATGGCGACATCGACGGGGAAGTTCTTGCCGATCTCCCAGGGGTCCAGGTCCAGATGAATGATTCGAGCACCGCGCGGAGCCAGCGGAATTTCCGGCGGGAAGGAGAAGGTGTAGGTTTCGGTGCCGATGAAGAACACGACGTCCGCGTCTTCGATCTGATCCAGAAGCGGCCCGATCGTGTTCAGGAGTTCTCCCGCATACAGGGGATGGGTGAGGGAGAACGAAAGAGAGTTCGGGCGGTTGTCGGAAAACACTTTCGCACCGATGCGCTCCGCCAGCCGGGCGACTTCGCCCACCGCGCCCGAGCGGGTGACGCGCGAGCCGGTGACGATGTATGGATTCTCCGCTTCGGCGAGCATCTGCGCCGCGCGATCGATGGATTCAGAAGATGCGGGAAAGGCGCTCGAAAGCCGCGTGGGACGGCCTGTAGGGCCTCCCGTCTCGGCGAGCATGACGTCCCCAGGCAATGAGAGAAAAACCGGACCCGTAGGGGGTGTGAGCGCGTATTTGATCGCCCGGCGTACGCTTTGCTCCAAATCCTCCACCCTGCGCACTTCATAGGACCATTTGGTGAGCGGCTCCGCCATGCGCGGCAAATTATCCCAGAGCACGGGTTCTGAGAGTTGGCCGCGCTGGCCCTGGTTGCCCGCCGTGACGATAAGTGGAGTGCCGGCCCGCTTGATGTTGTACAGCATGCCCATCGCGTTGCCGAGACCCGGTGCTACGTGGAGATTGACCACTCCCACGCCGTCCGTGGCGTATGCGTAGCCCTCGGCCGCGCCGATGGTGACGGATTCCTGAAGGCAGAGGATGTAATCGAGCCTGCTCTCGTTCACCAGCGCGTCCATGAGAGGCAGTTCGGTGGTGCCCGGGTTGCCGAACATGCAGCGGACACCCTCGTCGATGAGTGTTTCCAAAAACAGGTCCGAGCCGTTTCCGCTATTCATGCGCTCTCCCTCACGAGAATTTTTTTAGACTTAGAAGATGGATGCTGCCTCATCTTGACTTAAAACGAAGTTCGACGCCATTTGCAGGCACTTCTCCGTGCTGGGCGGCATCACCAGCGCGGCCCTGGCGTCGCGATGAAACCGCTGGAGCGGCTTGTCGTTCAGCAGGCCGGGGCCGCCCGCGATTTTCAGGGCCTTTTCCGTCATGGAAGCCGCCGCTTCGGAAGCGGTGTATTTCGCCTCGTTGATGAAGGGAATTGCTTTGGCCGCGCCCTGGGTCTCCAGCACCCAGGCGGCTTTCTGGATCATGATGAGCGCGGTTTCCAAGGCGATTTTCATTTCGCCGATCTGGCGCTGAATCGCAGGATAGCTCGCGATGGGCAGGTTATCGGGCAACAGCTTGCGCTTGAGCGCGTAGTCCACAATCCAGTCCATGGCGGCGGCGCCCGCGCCCAGATAAACGGCGGCGTAGCCCAGGCCGAACCTGGGCACGAAATCGGGTTGGAGGATGTCCTCGCCCGTGCCCACGATGTTGCGCGCCGGGACCCTCACGTTCTCATAGGCGAGGGAGTGGCTGGCCGTGCCCCGCATGGCGAAGGCGTCCCAGCGGCTGGGGATACTGATGCCCTCTGAGTTTTTATCCAGCACCGCCCAGCGCAGGCCGAGCTTAAGCTCCTCGACCCCCTCGAGCAGACACCAGAGCACGTAATAATCCGCCTCCCCGGCCATGGAGCAAAAATGCTTTTTGCCGTTGATGACATATTCATCGCCCTCTCTGCGCGCGCGCGTAGAGATAGTGCGGTTCCACTGGGGGCTGGAACTCGCCTCGCCCGCGTGGCTGCCGAAGATGGCCCCGTTTTGGGCCGCCTCGGCGAAGCGGTGCTTTTGCTCTTCATCCGAGAGTGTGAGGAGAAAGTATAGAATCGAACTGTGCATGTGCAGCGTCATGGCGGTGTTCGCGCAGCCCTTGCCCAGTTCGTGGAACACCATGGCGTAGCAGACGGGGTCGCGCCAGAGCGCTTGCCCGCCATAGGATTCAGGCAGCGTGAGGCGCGTGAAGCCCTCCCGGATCAAGGCGTCGAAACTCTCTCTCGGGAAGCGTTGTTCCTGGTCGCAGCGATCCGCGTGCGTGGCCAGCACGTTTCTGGCGAGTTCCCTGGCTTGCGTGATCAAAGCATCGTTTTTCGGGTTTAGGCGAAGGTCCATGAATTCTCGTTGAAGCGCTCGAAAATGATTCTTTACGCTTGTTCTTTAAGCAATCGGCGCAATATTTTCCCGCTGCCCGATTTCGGGATGGCGTCGGTGAAGGCCACCGCGCGAATGTGTTTATAGCCCGCTATTTTTTCGTTCACGAAATCCATCAAGGCTTCTTCGTCGATTTGGGTGCCTTCTTTGGGAACAACGAAGGCCATGGGTATCTCGCCCGCCTCGGGGTCCGCCCGGGGGACGACGGCCGCGTCCGCAACGTCGGGGTGTAAGTGCAGGCAGGCTTCCAGTTCGGCGGGCGCAACGGCGAAGCCCTTGTATTTGATCATCTCCTTTTTCCTGTCCATCAGATAGACGTAGCCCTGCTCGTCCACCCGCCCGATGTCGCCCGTATAAAGCCAGCCGTCGCGCAGCGCTTCGGCCGTGGCTTCGGGCGCGTTCCAGTAGCCTTTCATGATGTGCGGGCCCCTGATTATCAGCTCGCCCGCCTCGCCCACGGGCAATTCCGTTTTTCCGGTTTCCACGTCGACGATTTTTTGCTCCTGATCGGAGACGGGAGGCCCCACGGACTCCTCCCGGATGAGCGCCTCCACGGGAGGGTTCAGGTGCGTGAGGGGCGAGGCTTCGGTGAGGCCGTAGGCCATAAAGGTGAGCACGCCCGTTCTCTCCTGTACGACCCGCCTCACCTCGGGCGGAAGGGGCGCCGCCCCGCTCATGATGTACCTGAGGGAGGAGAGGTCGTATTCGCCCAGGTTTTCATGGTGCGCGATGGCCAAGAGCGCGGGCGGCACGCCATAGAAGAGCGTGAGCTTGTGCTCTTGCACGAGGCGCAGGGCGTCATCCACCGTGAATCGCTTCATCAGCACCTGGGTGGCGCCGGCGAGAATCAACCCGCCCATGATCAGCGCCCCGTATATGTGATAAAGGGGGAGAAACAAGAGACCCGCATCCTGGTCCGTGATTTGATGATTCGCCACGCACTGGTGGTAGTTCGATACCAGATTTCTGTGGGTCAGCATCACTCCCTTGGGAAGACCCGTGGTGCCGCTCGAATAGGGCAGGGCGATTAAATCTTGGGCAAAGTCGATTTGAGGCTCGGGCAAGCTCTCCGGCGAGTGCGCGCTTATCCAGTCCTCGAAAAGTATATGTTCTCCTGCGGCGTCATCCGTGACGATGATGGTCTCGAGCGTCGGGAGTTCTTTTTGCACTTCTCGAACCACGGCGGCTCCCTCCGCCGTAGTGATCAGAATCTTCGCGCCCGAATCGTTGAGCTGATACGCAGCCTCGGCTTCTTTGTACGCGGGGTTCATCGGCGTGAAGACGGCGCCTATCTTCGATGCGCCGAAAGCGGCGATCTCGAATTCGGCCGAATTGGGCAGGAACAGGCCGACGCGATCCCCGATTCCCACGCCCTCGGTGAGCATGGCGCGGGCGCAGGCGTTCGAGAGTACGTCGAGTTCCCGGAAACTCATGCGGATATCCCCATCCACCAGGGCGATGGCGTCCGGGCGACGCGCGCACGCCGTTTTGAGCAGGCCGTGAAACGCGTAATCGGGATATTCCAGTGGCGGACGGAAATAAGGAGGAAGACGGACGCTTTCATTCATCGGCGATGGTCCTCCATTGGTTATGAGCCCAGCACGTTCGCGCTGCCCTCCAGCACGGTTTTGGCGGTGAGTTCCAGGCACTTTTCCGTGTTGGGCGGCATAATGAGTCCGGCTCTCGCCTCGCGGTGAAAGCGCTGGAGCGGATTATGCCGGAACAGCCCCGGGCCGCCGGCCACCTTGAGCGCTTTTTCCGTGATGAAGGCGGAGGCTTCCGCGCAAACGTATTTCGCCTCGTTGATGGCGCCATACGCTTTGTCTGCTCCTTGGGCGTTGATCATCCACCCCGCTCTCAGGAGCATGAGAATCGCGCCCTCGAGCGCAATTTTCATCTCCCCTATCTGGCGCTGTATGGCGTGATATGAAGCGATGGGCACGTTGTCGGGCATGAGCTTTCGGGTTTGCGCGTAGTTGACCACCCAGTCGAAGGCGCCTCCGCCCGCGCCCAGGTAGACGGCGGAGTAGCCGAAGCCGAACTTGGGCAGAACGTCCGGGCGTATCGGGTCTCCGCCACGGCCCACCAGATCCTCCACCGGTATTTGCACGTCGTCGTATATCATCGAGTGGCTCATCGTTCCGCGCATGGCGAAGGAGTTCCACTCCTGATCTATCTTGAAGCCGGGGTTGTCCGAGGGCGCGATGAGGAGCCCTAAGCTTTTCGTGAGGTCTTCCTCGTCTTCAAGCTGTACCCAAAGCACGTAGTAGTCCGCCTCTCCGGCCATGGAGCAAAAGTATTTTCTGCCGTTGATCCTGTAGACGTCGCCGTCCCGGATCGCCTTCGTCTCCATGCGCCAGACGCCGTGGAGGCTCGATGTGTTCTCGCTCGCATAGCTCGCGATGATTTTTCCGCTTCGGATGATTTCGCTGTATCTGCGCTTTTGCTCATCCGTTCCCAGATAGGTGATGACGTGTGATATGGAACTGTGCATGTGAAAGAGCATGGCCGTGTTCGTGCAGCCCTTGGAAAGCTCGTAGAGGACCATCGAGTAGGTGGCGGTGTCTTCGTAGAGGTCTCTGCCGCCCTGGTCTTTCGGAATCGTCAGGGAGGTAAAGCCCTCTTTTGCCAAATCGTTGAAATTCTCGCGGGGAAAAATTCCTTCCTGGTCGATTTCTTCGGCTCTCGGGGCCAGGATTTCCTTCGCATAGATTTTCGCGCGTTCGAGCAAATCTTCATTTTCAGGGTTGATACGAAAATCCACCTGCTTGTTCCTTACCGTTCACGAAATGGAGTCTATGCGCCGCCGATGTTCCAGCCCCGTCCTTCGTCGCCGTAACCTTCCGAGCCGTCTGCGGTGACGACCACGGTGTCCTCGAGTTTCACGAAGCCGATCTCGGGGTTTTTTATGTCGGTTTCGATGGACACCACCATTCCGGGTTCGAGACCCTTGGTCTCATAAGTGGCGGGGTAGGGCACGACGCCCGAGGACGTGAGGTGCGGCGCCTCGTGCTGGATGATGCCCATGCCGTGCGCGAGGAATACCATCTCCTCGTCGTGCGCGCACCTGGCCTGCTCGGCGAGGGCGGCTTCGTAGATTTCCTGTCCCGTGACGCCCGGTCGCACCACGGCGCGCGCGGCCGTCTGCACCACCTGGATTTCGCCGAGCAAATCCTCCATGAGCGGCGTGGGTTCTCCCATGACGGCCATGCGGCACAGATCGCCCAGG
Organism: bacterium; assembly: GCA_965218885.1. Lineage (GTDB taxonomy): Bacteria > UBA8248 > UBA8248 > UBA8248 > UBA8248 > Bin107. Next base: position 2,169,550 of record OZ244713.1, read on the forward strand.
TATCCCTGCTTGTTACCGCCCGAATCGAGCGAGAGGATGTTTCCCTCATCCCATGTGGCGTTCGAGGGCGCGCGGTTGTAGCTCGGCCCCGTGCAGGTGAGGCAGTATTCGAAATCGAGTCCCCTCTGGGTCTCGAGCTTTTTCATCTCATCGGCGACTTCGTACATGGTGGTGCCAGGAGGCGTGCTCTTCATGACGTCGAGCATACATTCGACGATAGTTTCGGAGGCCTCCTTCAGCAAGGTGAGTTCATGGGGCTGCTTCACGGCCCGGAGTTCTTCGAGCAGGTAGACGGCGTCGATGAATTTCGCGTCGGGCAATTCTTCCTGAAGCGCCTCATACGTGTCCGCCGGCAGGAAGCATTTCTCCACGGCGACGGTGCCTTTCTCATGGCCGAGCCTGCGGATGAAATCGGCCGCGTCCTTGCCGGCCTGGTCGCTGTGCCAGTGGTTGTTTCTCTTCTCGTGCACCCACAGGGGTTCGACTTCCTGCTGCCAGCCTTCCATGATGTTTCCGATGTAAAATGCTTTGTCCGAAGCACCCTTGGGCAGGCCTACCAGAGGCTGGTAGCGGCTCACGCCGATGGCGTCTTTGTGGGCGAAGAAAAAGAATTTGTAGCCGCCGAGCAAATACTGGACGTTTTCCTTCGAGGAGGCGAGAACGACGTCCGCGCCCTGTTCTTCCATCAAGGCGCTGAGCTTGTTGTCATCAAAGGGCAGGTTCATGGCGGTTTCCTCTCCAATATGTGATATCTCGGATTCGATTTTCTGGTTTTATGTCGAGAATGTGCAGATACTCATCTCCTGGAAACGAATAAAGCGGCGGAGAATGCGCTGTCTCAACCATCGCTCGAACAAAGGTTCATGAACCGAAAAGGGTGTCATGCAGGGCGGAAAAATGCAAGCGTAGCGTCTCGGCTGAATGAACACCAGAGGGCCGGAAGGCGAGGCGCGGGTTTTTATTGCTCCCCTTTATAAAGGCTCAACCGCCCATGGCGATGCCGCCGTTCACGTCCAGGCAGATGCCCGTGATGTATTCCGCCTCATCCGAGGCCAGAAAAAGCGCGGCGTTTGCCACGTCCAGGGGTTTGCCCACGCGCCCGAGCGGAATCTGCTTTACTATCTCTTCGTTGCGGGCGGGAAGCCACCCGTCCGTAAGCGGCGTGGCCGTGGGACCGGGTGCGATGGCGTTCACGGTGATGCCGTAAGGCCCCAGCGTTTTGGCGAGAGCGCGCGTGAGGCCGATGACGCCGGCTTTTGCCGACGTGTAGGGAATCCCGCCCGCGAAGCCGCCCGAGCGCCATGCGGACGATGAGAGGTTGACGATGCGGCCATAGCGCCTCTTCATCATGTGTTCGGAAACGGCGCGGGCGCAGAGGTATTCTCCTTTGAGGTTCACGTCGATCACGGCGTCCCAGTCTTCTTCTGAGTATTCGAGATATCCCTTCTTGGGAGAGATGCCCGCGTTGTTGATGAGAATGTCGATTCGGCCGAATGCTTTCAGGCAGGATTCGGCCATCTCCCGCACGGCGCCGGAATCTGAAACGTCGGCTTCACACCCCCGAACGCCGGGTGCGTGCGCGGATAGTTCGTTCGAAAGAGCTTCCACGGCTTGGGCGTTGCGATCGCAGATGAGCAATGACGCCCCCTCGGACGCGAAGCGCCTGGCGACGGCTTCGCCCAGGCCGCTTCCTGCTCCCGTGATGATGGCTACCTTATCCGTCAGGCGCATTTGGTCTCCCATCGTTTTAGAATTGAACGAAGCCGCCGTCCACGTTGATGGCCTGGCCCGTGATGCCGCCGGAGTCGTCACACGCCAGAAGAAGCGCCAGCGGGGCGCATTCTTCCGGATCGATGAAGCGCTTCATCGGCACTTTATTCTTCAGCTCCTCCGACTGCTCTTCGAAAGTCTTGCCCGTTTCGTCGGCCCATTTCTGGATGCTTTCCTCGAACATGCCGGTGGAGACGAAGGTGGGGCAGATGCAGTTCGCCGTGATCCCGAACGGAGCGACTTCGGCGGAGAGCGCTTTGGTGAGGCCCAGGACGGCGTGTTTCGACGCCGCGTAGGCGCTCCTGTAGGCCAGACCGATTTTGCCCGAAACCGAGGCGACGTTGATAATTTTTCCGGATTTGCGTTCGAGCATCGAGGGCAGGATTTCACGAATCGCCGTGAACGGCGCCTTCGCGTTGATTTGCATGGTGCGCTCCCACACCTCGTCGGGCAACTCGTGCACCGCCTCGAAGCTAACGATGCCTGCGTTGTTCACGAGGATGTCGATGGGGCCGAGCGTGTCGACCGTTTTGCGCAGCGAAGCGAGGATGTCCTCATCCTTCATGACGTCGCACGGGCATACGAGCGCCTTTCGTCCCAAGGTCTCTATTTCCTCGGCGAGCGCTTCCAGTTTGTCCACGGAGCGGGCGGCCAGGGCGAGATTCGCTCCCTCGCTTGCGAATGTGCGCGCGACGGCGCCGCCGATGCCGCCGGATGCGCCCGTAATGAATGCGACTTTGCCTTCGAGTTTCATGCTTTCTCCTTATTTGGTGAATAAACTCCGAGGTCCTATGCGTATTTCGTCGGGAAAGCGCTTTTTCTCAGCAAACTTCCCGGACGATGGCTTCGAATTCCTCATTCTCCAGTTGTCGTTTGCGCCAGCGGATCTCCGTGCGAACCCGCTCGACCACGTCTTTTTCTTTCTCCTGCGGGAGATCGAGGCCCAACTCCCGCGCCTTGGTGCGTATGGCCCAGTTGCCGGAATAGTGTCCCAAAAGATTGTGCATGCCGTTTCCGAAAATCCCGGGCTTCATGCACGAATACGCCCAAAAGCCTTCTTCCGTATCGGGCACGCAATAGTGCACCTCGACCAGGTGCGAGAACGCCGTTTTACCGACGAAGGGCATGGTATCCGTCATGGGCCACTTCATGATGTCGGAGACGAGTCTGGAGAGTTCATACATTTTCTCGAGTTGAATACCGCAGTCGATGCCGTAATAAATCTGAATCACGGCGGCGACTTCGGCCAGGGGTGCGATGTGGGCGCGCTCGCCCAAGCCGTTCACGCAAGCGTCGATGAGGTCGGCTCCACCCTCCAGACCCGCATACAAGGCGGCGCACGCCATACCGATGTCGTTATGGGTGTGGAGGCCGATTTGCGTGCCGGGCAGCAGGCGCTTCATCTCGCGGACGACGTATGTATAGACCGGCGTGATCGCCATGCCGTTGATGTCGTCGAGCTTGATCATGTCCGCGCCCGAGTCCACGAGTTTGCCGCAAACTTCGGCCAACCGTTCGATAGGGATGCGCGTGCAGTCCTGGATCAGGCAGCCCACTTTCTTCTCTGGCCCTGATTTCTCCCGGGCGTAGGCTACGGAGCCGCAAGCGCGCTCGATGGCCTGTTCGATGGTGATGTTCGGGTCTCCGGCCATCGATTCGAACAGGCACATCTGGTTCGGCGAGAAGGAGAAGCAAAGGGTCGTGTAATCCGCGCCGTGGTCCACGTTCAGGTCGACTTCCACTTTGGCGAGTTCGGGGTTTAAGACAGCGGTGGGGTGCACGAGGGCTTCCACGATGAGGTCCGGATGCCGCTTTTTCACCTCCTCCATTTCCAGGGGGTCGTCGTGGTGCATCTGCACCATGCTTACACCGGCGTCGACGAGCGCATCGGCGATTCGGATGACCTCATCCCGCCTCAAGGACACGCCGGGCAACTGCCTGCCTTCCCTCAAGGTGATATCGCAAAGCTGAAATTTCTCGGGAAGCGTCATCTGCGAGCGGATTTCCTCGGAGAAGCAATGCTGCGATATCCTCCAGTGCTCGGTAGTGGGTTCCAAATTGCTGTTTACGGGATAGCCTGGCATTACAACCTCCTTTTATGGATTTTCATCGCCTGACGTAGGTTCGGCGAAAATGAGAACCTCGCGTCAATTTTCCAGTTGCGCATTTGTTCGCTCATCGCGCGGGGAATGTTTTATTCATCCCATACCCCACCCATTTTCCTTGTTCTGCCGCCACAAGTCCTTGTTCTGTCGCCACAAGTAAGAAGACATGCCAAAGAATGTTTCTCGCTTGCCTTCTCAGGGATCAGCCAAAATCACCGGTTCCACATCCTTGAGCAGCGGCAAAACCTCGCGACCGAAAATCTGCGCTTCCTCCAGGTATGGCCAGCCGTGCATGATGAAATGAGTCACTCCGGCGTCGATGTATTCACGGAACTGGTTCGCCACCATCTGTGGCGTGCCCACGAACGTGGTGGCCCCGCCGGCTCGCACCTTGTTCACGCCCATCCAGATGGTATCGGTGAGCCAAAGTGATTCCCTCGACGCCATTTCGTTGATGCGCGATTGGCTCGTGGATTCGCTCAGGCGAACCGAATCCGCCCAGGTGGCGGTATTGCCGATGTCGCTGTCGTTCAGCCAGCCCTCCACGGCACGCCTTGCCTCTTGTCTTGTCTCCCGCACGCAAACGCAGTGGCGCACCCCGAATTCGAGAGGAGCTTCCCGTTCGAATTCTTCTTCCAGCTTTCTGACCTCTTGAATTTCTTTCGCCACCGTTTCCGGTTCATAGGCGAAAAAGACGTGAACGTCACCGAAGCGCGCAGCAACGCGCTTCCCTCCTGGAGAACTGCCTGCCAAGAAGATGGTCGGATGAGGATCCGAGTAACGCTTCGGCCAGACATGGGCGTCTTCCACATGGAAAAAGCGGCCCTTGTAATCGATGGGTCCGTCTTCCTCCCAAAGTTGATGCACCAGGTCCAAAAATTCCTCGGTCACCTCGTATCTTTCATCATGAGGCGCATGGTAGCCGTAACGTCTCAGATCCGCAGAGTTCGCACCCGAGACGACATTGAGTGAAAGGCGTCCTTTCGTGAAGTAATCGAGCGTGTTCGCTTGCTGGGCGGCGTAGACCGGACCCACGAGGCCGGGACGAAAGGCGACCAGAAATTTGATTTTTTTCGTTTGCATCGCCAGGGCGGATGCCGTCTGCCAGGCATCAAGGCAATGCGTACCCGTCGGCACCAGAATGTTGACGCATCCTGCGTCTTCGGCCGCTTGCGTAACCCGAGCCAGATAATCCAGTTTGGCGGGACGCTCGGGAACGGCAGGGTTGATTTGGTGCCCATCGCCTGCATTGAAAGAGCATAAGGCCCAATGAAATTGAACGGCCAAGTTTTCTCCAGCACGGTGAATATACGCCGGATATTCCACCAGCTTCGAACTGGAAAGGTCTCATTTTAAGAACGAGCACGGCGTATTTTGTTCTAAATAATGGAATGTTGTTGCATATTTTGGTTTTATCCAAGATAATGGATTTGGATTGAGAAGTCAACGAAGTTGGAATCGCTTCGCAATACTGCTCAATCCTTTTTGGAATGCGTTTCAAAAAGCATGGGTTTAACAAGATGAATGCGATGACCGAGCAGTTGCGAAAACTTGAATTTGCGGGTGACGTGGGAGTTTTGTGATGAATCGTTCGCTCATGAAAGCGGCGCAGATATTCGATACCCTCATGGGGGAGAACAATCCCGTTGGCGTGAATGAATTCGCGCGGAAACTCGATATGCCCAAAAGCACGGTTTCGCGCTTTCTCTCCACGATGGAAGCCCTGGGTTTCGTGAGAAGAGAACCGGGGAGTGGAAAATTTCGCCTGGGTTTGAAACTCTTCGAGTTGGGTTGCAGGGCCATCGAGGACATGGATTTAAGGGAAATCGCGATTCCGCACATGGCGAAATTGAGAGACGCCATTAACGAGAATGTGCTTTTGACGGTGTTGGAAGGTGATCGGATCACCTATCTGGAAATGATGGAAAGTACGCAAGCGGTGGTCACCCAAATGAACGTAGGAGCAACGGCTCCTGCGTATTGCGTCTCCAGCGGCAAGGCGATGCTGGCGTATCATCCAGAACTTGTGGAGCGTGTTCTGGCGTCCGGCTTAAAAAGTTATTCGTCTCACACCATTGTTGACCCCCAAAAAATGCGTGAAGAACTCGAAATGATCAGAGTGCGGGGTTATGCGCTCAACAAAGGGGAATTCAGAGAGGACGTGTGCGGCGTGGGGGCCCCGATTTTCGACGCGAGGGGGTTGGTGGTGGGCGCCATCAGCACGGCTACCCCCGCATCTCGAATGAACGAGGAGCGGTGGGAGGAGCATATCGAAGCCGTATTGGAAGTGACGCGCACCATCTCGAAGCTGCTCGGCGCTTCCGTGAGCCAGCTATCGATGGCTCCTTGATTATTCTCAAGCTTGTTCACCATCGTTTGGGATGATCATCCGGCATAGCGTCGCTGAAGGCGCCTCGGCCTGATTTTTGTTTGATGTAGACGGTCTTGTCGTGGTCCTCGGGAATTTCTCCGTTTAATGCTTTTCTTAACCAATCCACGGCCCAAGGGTTCAAATCCAGACCACCGAGTCCCTGCATTCCCCATACCCTGTGGAACTCGTTCTCCAGCACCCAGAATTCCTTGGGGGCTGTGATCTCGTCGAAAAAGCGGAAAGCATCTTCCAAATGGCTCAGCGGGTCGAATTCCCCGGTGGCCAATAGCGTTGGGCAGGTGATTTTCTCACCGCAGCCTTTAAGCGTCATTTTCCCGGCCATTTCATCAAATGCATCTTCGTCGGTGTATCCGGCCATGTACATGAATATCTGTTTGAAGCGAGGAGACGCTTCGCCGAAGATGACGTGTTTGTCCGAAAAGGTGGCGCTGCCTCCCGCGCAAGCCCTGATTCTCTCATCTATCGATGCGGCGAGCGGCGCCCAATAAGAACCCATGCTGATGCCGAATACGCCGATTTTATCCGCATCTATTTCCTCGCGGGTCACCAGATAATCAATCACCGCCGAAACGGCGCGTTCATAATTGTTTTCGGTTACGCGAATTTTGCGCATGTTGGAGATGCCCTGCCCGGGGCCGTCGATGGCGCATGCGTGCATACCTCGACGAATCATGTCGTTCTGCAGGATGTAGGGATAGAATTCTTTTGTCTGGTCCATGCCGGGAATATAGATGATGCAGGGAGCTTTTCTCTTCTCCGGCAGGAGATGAAGAATAATTTGAATCTCCTGGCCCTCGAAAGGAACCTCGATGCGCTCAACTGGATAATCGGCCAAGGCCATCGCCCGGTCATAGCAGCGAATTAATCCGGCGTGAAGTTTGATCTTCTGCGGGTGATCATCTTCAAAGATGACATGTTGTCCTTTGCGGTATGATTCCGTCGCCTGGATGTAGAGTTCAAGCGCCGTTTCCCGCATGCCGGCCTCTTCCGCCGCCTGCGCGATTTCTTCTTTGTGTTCCGCGTCCTCGCCCTGGAGCTTGCTGATCATCTTGTAGTTCTTGACGCCCTTGGGAAGCTCGAACTTATCGTCTTCAAAGTTTTGGACCATTCCTGCCGTTTTGGCGATGTAATCCAGTATCCATTGCTGATTGTCCCGGCGGCGTACGTGTTTCAAAGACATGTGATTATCCTCGTTTGGTCAGGTTTTATGATTGCCCAGTTTTATCGGGATATCTTGAAAGTTCAGCATCCGCTTTTTCCTTCGCGCGTGATGGTGAGAATTTCCGCTGATTTCAGAACTTCGCTGTCAGATGCGCCCCCAGCGATGAGAACCCGCCCTCCTCCCAGTGAAGTGGCCGAATGAAGGCGTCTGGGAAACTTCATCTCGACTCCCACCCGCCAAAAACATCTTTTTTCGGGCTCGAACACTTCCGCGCTGGCCAGGGTCCGTCCCTCGCCACCCCAGCCGCCTATGAGAACGACTCTGCCGTCCGAGAGTAATGTGGCGGTATGCTGCTGGCGCTTGGCGTGCAGTTTGTTTTTTAACGGGATGAATTTTCCCGTCGCCAGGTCGAAGATTTCAGCGCTATCGAGTGTTTTATCTTTGCCCAGGCCGCCTGCAATGAGGACCTTCCCATCCTTCAGTCGTGTGGCGCTATGGCGGCTCCTTTGTGTCGTCAGGCTTCGAACCAGGCGTGTTCTTCCTTCGGAAGGCAGGTACAGCTCCGCATATCGCGCCCCTTTTCCTTCCGTACCGCCGAGGATCAGGACGGCGCCTCCGTGCAACATGGTGGCGCTGTGCTGCTGACGCGCCATGAGCATGGGCCTTCGCGCAGGGATGAAGCGCTTCTTTTCGGTCGCATATATTTCCAAGTGGGGGATGGCGCGTTTTCCATCGTTGCCGCCTGCGATGAGTATGTTTCCGGTAGGCAGCTTTGTCACCGTATGATCATAACGGCCATATTTCATCATGGCGCGTGAGCGAAGCCCCGCGCCGGATTGTATGAGAAAAGCGTCCCTGAGCGCTTTGCCGCCATTCGTCCAGCCCCCGGAAATCAGCACTCCTCCTTTTAGCAGGATGGCCTTATGCCACCCCCGGGCCTGCAAGCCTTGAATCTTGTAGGGTTTGAAGATTCCCTGGACCGGATCGTATATCTCGAAATCATCGAGCGGAGAAGTTTTGGTGAGTCCGCCGGTGATGAGTATTTCGCCTGACTCGAGTTTTGTGGCCGTGTGCCCATGACGGGGGGTATTCATGTTTCCCGTGGAGGAGAAATCCCCCTCGCCGCCACAGGCGGCCAGGGCGATACCGAGCAAGAAACATGTGATCGTTCGCTTTGCCATCGTACTCCCTTGGGTTCGGGCTGCTTGGAACAGGAGGCTTCCAGATGCTCTCATGGCCTTGGGAACTCGTCTATGATACATTTTGACTCATACCTCGAGTCTATTTCTATACCAGGAGCCATTATGCGCGAGGCGAGCGATATTCAAAACATCGCGGTCATCGGGGGTGGATATGTGGGCCGGGGCGTGGCGTTGCAGTTCGCTCAGGCGAATTTTCGCGTTCTCATGTACAACCGAAGCTCCGAGAGCGCGGCGCGCGCGCGTTCTGAAATCGAAAAAAGCCTCGATATACTCATTGATGCGGATGTGTTGGGCGCAGGGGAGGCGCGCGATATTTTAGAGCGCATCGACTCGACGCAGGATTTTCACGAAGCCGTGCGGGGCGGTGATTTCGTGGTGGAAGCGGTGAGTGAAATTTTATCGCTCAAACAGGAAGTTTTCGAAAAAATAGATGAAATATCCCCGCCGGACGTGATATTGGCGAGCGAGACCTCGGGCCTGGGCATGACGGATATTTCCGCGCGAACGAAGCATCCGGAGCGCTGCATCGTCACGCACAATTACACCCCGCCGCATCTGATCCCCGTCGTGGAGGTTTCCCCCGGTCGCCGAACGAGTTCAGATACGATGCGAATCACGTGCGCGCTGTTGGAAAAATCGGGTAAGGAGCCCATCGTATGCCGCGAAGTGCCCGGGCACATCGGTGTGAGGCTTACGACGGCGCTCAGGCGCGAGGCCTTTCATATCGTGGAGAAAGGCTATGCCAGCCCTGAGGATGTCGATGCCGTGTGGCGCGCCATCGCCCCTCTTTTTCCGCCGCTGGGGCTTTGCATGCTCAACGATTTCTCCGGAATGGACGTGTTGCGCGACGTGCATGGGCATATTCAGCCCTCCCTCGACCACCGCCCCGAGCCCTCGCCTTTGATGGATGAGATGGTGGAGAAGAACCTGCTTGGTCTCAAGAGCGGCGAGGGGTTTTATAAATGGACGGCGGAATCGGCCCGGGAGGCAGCTAGGGCGCGGGATTCGGAGTTGATTCGTTGGTATAGACAAAACAACGCTTTGGAACACGAAACGGAGCGAAAATCGGGTTCGTGAACCTTCATGCGGGGGAGTCGACATGGTGGATTACATTCTGGATGACGAACTAAAAGGCTGGCAGAGCAAAATCGCTGAATTCTCCAAAAACGAGTTGAAGCCCTATGCGGCCGAGTGGGACCGCCAAAACGGCGTCGATCCGGCGCATCCCTTTCCCATGGAAGCGCTGAAGAAAGCCTCGGCGGCGGGCATCAGGACGCTCACGACGCCCAAGGAGATGGGCGGGGAGGGTTTGGGCATATTCGCCCACGTGGTCTTGCTGGAGGAGCTTTTTCAGGGCGAGGCGGGCTTCGCCTCCGTGATCCACCAGAACTGGAAGATCGCCAAGATGCTCTGCCACTTTACCACCGAGGAGCAGTTGGCGGAATTTTTGCCCCGCTACATGGACGTGGACACCTCCACCATGGCCATCGGCCTGACGGAGCCCCAGGCGGGTACGGACAACATCATGCCCGCCACGAACGTCGACGGGGGCGCGCGGCTCTCCGCCGTGCGGCAGGGCGATAACTGGATACTGAACGGCAAGAAGCATTTCATCGCCTGCGCGGCGATGAGCAACATCAATTTCATTCTCGCGAGAACCAACCCGAACGTTCCCGTCAACGAGGGAGTCACCGCGTTCATCATGACGGACGAGATCCCCGGCTTTAGGCGCGGAACCATCCACGGAAAGCTCGGCGCGCGCCTCTTGATGAACGCAGAGCTGATCTACGAGAACGCCGAGGTGCCTGAAAAATGGCGGCTTAGCGAGGTGGACGGCGGCCTGCCCTATATGGCCCGCGTCTTCTCGCGCCACTCACCCACCACGGCGACTTTCGCCGTCGGCATCGCGCGCGCCGCCTATGAGGACGCCATGACCTACGCGAGGGAGCGCGTCCAGGGCGGAAAGCCCATCATCGAGCATGCGCGGATTCGCGAGATTCTCGCAGACATGTACGTGAGCATCTCCGTCGCGCGGGACGCCATCTGGCGCGCGGCCTGGCACGCGGATACGGCGGCTGATGGCGAGTACGACCACAAGGAGGGCATGCGCTGCGCCCTGTTCGCCTCCGAGATGGCGCCCCAGGTCTGCATCAAGGCGATGAACATCTTCGGCGGCAACGGCTACATGGACACCCACCCGGCCGAGCGCCACCTGCGCGACGCGATGATGTGCTACCACATCGACGGGCTGAACGACACCACGCGCCTGAAACTCGGCAGGCTCCTGGCGGGAGAGGCCTTCGCAGGCGCGCTATAGGGCCTGATGGTGCCGAGCGGGGGCGCAAATCCCCGCATTTGCCGTCATCGAGGGAGTCGCGGTTCATGGCAGAATTCCCCTGCGTCGCTACTGTTGCGCCCATTCCAGAGTAAATTAATTGTCGGAAATTTATCGATAAACCCCGTGAATTTATCGTATTTTATCGATATTTTCAGATATTATTTTTTGCATTTTTCGTGTTCCGCGCTTCGCCGGAGCGACCACCCGACTCCTTGGATCTGCGCCCGCTCTACCCCCTGCAGAACCAAAGGCCTTCGGAGGGTCTTCCGATCATACGCCACTGCCCCCAAAACCCCGTGACCGCAAATGCGGGCAAATGCGCGGCGAGGTTCCGGGAGAGGAGAGAGGGATTGCGCGTACTTTTCTGAAGGGAGAAGCGAATGCGCCTTTGTGGTATGGATGACTCGACCGGCGCTTCGAAGTATTGAGAAGGGAGGGTCGGATCCCATGAACCGGCGCCGCGCCTTCACCGATCTGACGAAGGATTTCACAACCGGACGGCCCGAGCGAATCGCATGCTCGGAGTTGACCCGCGCGGACCGATAGATGTCGGTTCTTCATACCGCCTGCATTTTTCGGTTTTTGAAATTTCTCGAATGGTTTATTCTTAACTGAACTCGTAGCGATTATTAGCGTCATGGCCTCGTTTCCCTCCGCCCCGGTGTTTCGGATCATGCCAGATCAGGATTTCCGCGTGCTAACCATGCCGTCACCCCTTGATGCCGCCGCCTACGCATGAAAACACGGCCGATAGCCCGGCGATTCGCGGTGTTCGCCTGCGGTCTGGAGCGCATCGATTCCGACGTAAGGACGGCTGCGAACAGGGCCATTCTCGACACCCTGGGCGTCATGATTGCGGGGGGCGCGCATCCATCCGTGCGCGCCCTGGCTCGGGCGGCGACGCGCCCGGATGGGAAGGCGGCGCTCGCGACCGGCGGGAGAGCGGACCCGGAAACCGCGGCGCTCATCAATGGAACGGCGGCGCACGTCTGGGACTTCGACGATACGTCCTACACAGGCGTCATGCACGGCTCGGCGGTGGTGCTGCCCGCCGCCATGGCCGTGGCGCAAGAACTTGGTTCCGGCGCAGAATCGCTTCGCCGCGCCTTCGTCGCGGGTTCCGAGGTTGCTTACGTGCTCGCCGACATTTGCACGCACGGGCACTATTTTCGCGGCTGGTGGAGCACAATCAGCTTGGGCCTTACGGGCGCGACCGCCGCCGCAGGATGCCTGCTGGGTCTCGATGAGGACGCGATGACGAATGCTATCGGTCTGGCCGCAGTCGCCTCAGGCGGCGGCAAGGCCGTGCTCGGCACGGAAGGCAAGCCCCTCCTCGTCGGAGACGCAGCGCGCCGGGCCGTTACGTTCGCCTGTGCGGCTCAGGCAGGGCTGAGTGGACCGCAAACCGCGTTCGAGGACGAACGGGGCTACCTGAAGCTGCTGAACAGCGGCGTAGCCGCCGAGGTCGAACTCGAAACCATCGGCCGGCGCTGGCGCCTTTGCGAACCGGGCCTGCTGTTCAAGACCAATCCGGTCTGCTCTGCGGCGCTGGCGGCTATTGAGCAGATGAACCGACTCATGGCGCAGCTCGGCGCAAGCGCGGATGATATCGCCGCGATACACGCCGAATTGCCGGAACTCGCCTACCAGAGTCTCGTCTTTCCGAATCCGGCCACGCCGCAGCAGATGCAGTTCAGCCTACCTTACGCTCTGGCCTGCGCCGCGCTTAACGGACGGGTGCGGTTCGAAGATGTCGCGCCCGGCGCCTGCGTCACCCCCGAAAAGTCCGCCATCATGGCGCGGGTGAGTGTGAAGCGCGCCGCAGATCTTTCCACCGACGCCATGCGGGGGAAATACCCCGAAAGCGCCCGCCTCACGCTGACCTTGAGCGACGGCCGCTCCTCCGCCGGGTTCTGCGGCACGGCGCGCGGTATGCCGGAAAGACCGCTGAGCGATAAGGACCTGCTCGAGAAATTCCGTGCCTCGGGAACGTACGCCGGCGTTTCTTTACCCAGGATAGAGGTCGCGGATTTCGATCCGGTCATGGTTTTCGATCATGCGGTGGGAGAGCGCAACTGACGTCAATCCTGCTGTAGAACGAACAGCGAAGAAAATGCTTTGCCCGTTATCCGGCCAGACGCTGCGTTTCGCCGCCGATCTGTCTCACGCCGGTTGCGGCTCGTAGCGCTCGACCTCAATTTCATCTTCGCGCTCATGCGCCCGTGCGATGTCATAAGCCGTCTGAAGGCGTATCCAGGTCTCGGTCGTGGAGCCGAAGGCCTTGGCGAGGCGTATCGCCATCTCGGACGACATCCGCGCGCGCCCGTTCACCAGGTTCGAGAGGGCCTGGCGGCTGACGCCCAGAACTTTGGCGCCTTCGGTCACGCTCAGGCCCAGCGGCTCCAGACAGGAGACGCGCACGACCTTGCCGGGATGCGGCGGATTCTTCATGGGCATGGGGGTCCTCCTTTATTCAGTGATAGTCGATGAGTTCAACGTCGTGCGCATCCTCACCCTCGAAGCGGAAGATGATGCGCCGGTTCGCGTTCACGGCGACCGACCAATAGCCTCTCCATTCGCCTTTGAGCGCGTGGAGCCGAAAGGTGTAATGTGTCTATCGACACTTGTCAACCATTCTCCTGCGCCTGCATACCCCTTCTCCCCGTTCCGGGAGGAGCGGCCTTTCCTTTTCAGGTTGGAGGAGCGCATGTATGCACCCACTATGGGCGTGGATTTTCGGGAGACGGTGCGGCGTCGTGGCTGTCTGTTCTGCTCTGTGATTTTTCTTTCGTATGGTCGCGGATGTATTTGCACGTGGGATAATTCGAGCACCCAAGAAAGGGACCATATCGACTGACTCTTGCCTGAAGCCAGCCGTCGCATTCGGGGCAGGCCTCGATGGGCTGGTTGCAGTCGCGGCAGCGGAAGGCATCTTCCGTCTTGACCAGCAACCCCTTCCCGCAAACCGGACATGGCCGCTGTCTGTGACTGCAATAGGGCCAGTTCGAGCAGCCGTAGAAGATGCCTCTGTTTTGCTTGTTTTTGCGTTGATCGAGCCTACCCTTAATACATACCGGGCAGGGGACTTCGTTCTCCGGCGAGCGACCGAAGACGCTGACGTCGTATTCTCCGTCAATCAGTTCCGAAACGAAGGGAGAAGTCGAACCACCCTCGGCAAGCAGGAAGACACGGCGTCTGGCGCGAGTGATGGCGACATAGAACAGGCGTCGCTCCTCTGCATTCGGGTACCCTTCGGGCGCAGAGAGGACCAGATTAAGCAACGGGTCGTCGTCGATTTCGGCGGGAAAGCCGTACTTTCCGGAGCACAGGTCGAGCACTACGACATAATCCGCCTCCAGGCCTTTGGATTTGTGCACGGTCTTGTATGATATCTGTAGCCTGGGATGCTTCCTATTCAGGGCTGGTATGTTCTGCGGCCGCGTTTGGTTATACCGGCCTAACAACAGCACACTCGACTTTCCTTCAAATTTAGCAGCCTCTTCGGCGATCCTGTCGAGAGCCTCATTCAATAAGGGGAGCCGTTGCTCACCGGGAAAACCGATATGAACACATGGTTCGTCCGACTGACTCAGCGAACCAACCCTTTTGCGGATCTGCGCGGGGTTGCGTAGGACGAATTCGGTGGCGACGGCGGCAATACGATCAGCGCAGCGGAAAGTTGTCTCCAGGTCGATGCGCTCGTAATCATCGAAATGCTGTTCAAACTCCCGCATGATTCCAATGTCCGAGCCGGCGAATCGATATATCGCCTGCCAGTCATCACCGACGGCGAACAGCCGGGCGCATGGAGAATTCTCCAACAGCGCTTTCAACAATCTTGCCCTGCCCGGCGAAATGTCCTGAAACTCGTCGACAAGGATATAGCCAAACGGGCTGCGATAACGCCCGGTTTCGACATGGTCTGTTGCTCTGTCGATCATGTCGTGGAAATCAATTTGTTTGGAACGGGTTAGTGTTTCCTCATAGCGTTCGAAAACTGGCTGGAACAAATCGAGAAAGGCTTCGGCACGCGAGCGGTCTCGATGGTTGACAGCCCGTCGGGCAACCTCACGGAAACTCAGCTGAGCGCCCTTGAAGTGCTTGAGAAAGGTCAGCAGCAGGTGCATGAGCGGGTCGATCCGTCCCTGCCGATTGAGTATGGCGAAGACCTCATCATGGGGGATGGGAGACAGGATTACGTCGTGAGCGCGCAGTTTCGCGGCCAGGTTCTCAGTCAACTTTCCGGCGGCATGCTCGTGGCTGAATGTCTCGATCAGAATGGTGCCGTGTTCGGCGTGAGTCTGGTGCTTCCAGGCCATTGACTCAAGATACGCTTTCTGTGGAACGAACGGTGCGGTTTTCCCCTCGATGTCGAGCCCGAAATGCTCGATGTAGATACCGGCTTCGGTCAGATAAAAATCCGGTCTGTACAGTCCCTTCTCTGGCGTAGCCGTTTCGTGTTCATAGTCGCGTTCGTACTCGTAGGGAACGCCGTTCAGATAGAGGAAGTTGGCGATCTCGCATTCCTCGTAACTCCGTAACTTCTCGCCTTTTAGCGCACGAATCTCATGTTGCCGGATATAGTCCCAATACTCACCATAGCTCTGGAATTCGTGCTCGCTCCTGTAAGGCGCGAACTGAGACTGGAACCACTTCAGCAAAGCTCCCAAGAACTTACGTTCTTCAGCCAGATCGGTGATGATGCTCTTGAGCAGTTCGAGCAGCGCCTTTTCGTCTTCAGCTACTTTGGCCAGTCCCGGGCGCCTGCCTTCGGCTTCACCGATGATCGCCATGCCCAGGCTGTGGAACGTCCTGACTGTCATGCCGTCCGCCGCTTTGTCACCGAGACGCTTGCGGACCCGTGCTCCCATCTCGTTTTGGGCGTCTCTCGCGAACGCCAGGAGTAGCAGTTCCGACGGGTGACGGACGCCTCTATGGAGAAGCCAGCCTGCCTTGGCGACGATCACCGAGGTCTTGCCGCTGCCGGCAGCGGCGACCACCAGGTTCCGGTCATCATCTATGACGACCGCACGGCGCTGTTCCTCGGTAAGCGGTCTGGCTTCAATTCGGTTAAAGAACTCCCGCAACCTGCTTAGTTCGTTCGCGACGAAAGTCTTGTTCGCTTTCTCCCGCCGCCGATCGGAGTCTTCCAGAAAATCCTGCACCGTCTTCAGTAGCCGGAATTCCGGAGCGTTCGACAGCGTCTTCGGCCAACGGCCCGCGAAGCGGATCGTCGCCTTCTCCGCATTGCGTCTCAAATCTAAGAGGATGCTGCGCGCCATGTACTCTTTCGGATTCGCTAGCTGCGCCAGGCGCTCATTTACCGAATGGAGCGTCGCGATTTCTGCCGCTATCGTCCTGCGCCACCAGTGTACCCTGGCGGCCTCCAGCGACTCGGCGAACGCTCTGGCGTCGTCCCGCGACAGCCCCGACGCGATTGCCTGCCCTGCGGCATGATGAAAACGGATGCCGCACCAGCGCTGGCCGGATTCGACCTTGACCGACGCTATGTCCCCGATAGGAATTTCCGTGTATCGGGACCCGTGCATCAGCCTCAGGGAGTTCGCGCTCACGTAAGCAGCCCTGGCGTCTCGCGGGCGCAAGACTGCGAACAGGAAAGACGCCAGCCCGCTTCGTTCGACTCTGAAACGACCTACAGCCCCTAAGGCATTCATGGGTCTGGCTTCTACCCCAACACCGAGGGCTTGAGGATGCCGAATATGGAAGTGAGAAACGCCGTTTTCAGACCGGCGAGAAGCGGCGGGACGCTTTGTTCTATGTTGTTGGTATCAAAATCTTTCAGGCCGAGATAAATGCCCACGAACGTTCCGAGGATTCCAAGAACGGTCGTCGTGGATTGCGAAAATCTGAGGGCGTTTCTTTTCCAGAAGCCGAACACGATGCAGATTGCAAAACATGCGAGTATTACCCCGCAAAAAACTTGCGTGAGTCGTTCGGGATCGCTTGTGGGAGAAACAACGGGTTGAAAAAGGGCGTATAGCGACGATAAAACTGGGCGCAGATAATCCACGGGCGGCGGGTCCTCTGGTTTCTTGATATTTAAAAAAATCGCGCTACGTTACCACCCGCGCGGAATTTTGTCGATTTCGTTCGGTCTTCTTTTTTCAAGCCCGCCCGGATCGCGAAGCGGCGGATTCCCCCTCCGAAGCGGCGTAGAGCCGGAAGTAGGCGAGGGCGGCGTAGGCCTTGGCCTCGACGGCGTCGCCCTCGATGGACAGCTTGAAGTGGTTGATTCCCTTATACAGGATGGACATGCCGTTTTCATCGAAAATTCGCTCGATTCCCGGGAATGCGCGCAGGCCGTCTCCCTTCTCCGGCAGACACCATTTCATCTCTTCGAGGTAGTCCACGACGGGACGCCAGGCGTTGCGCCCGGACGTCAGCCAGTAGTCGAGGTTCGAGGGTTTTCTCGGCCTGTACATCTCGAGGCCCAGGCGCGGCCCCAGGCCGTGCGCGCCGACGTCCACCGCGAGCCGGAAGACCGGCGTCATATCGCGCATCTCCTCTAAAACGTCCATCACCTTCAGGGTGGGGCCTTCCCATTTCAGCCGCTTCAGGAACGCCGGTATGTTGCGCTGTTTCAACCCGTCCACGATGAGGCGGACCGAGCGCGGCTCGCGCCGCGCCACGGCGCCGATCTGATCCACCACGCCGTCCCGGGGCAAGGCGGCGAAGGCCCGTTCCACGGCGCGGCGCTCTTCCTCGTCCTCGTCCCACCCGACCGCGCTCGCTATGGTGGCGGCCAGGCGGTCGGGAGTTCGCGAACCCGCGAGGTTTTCATCCAGTTCGGATTGAGGCTGAAGCGCCAGGAACACGCCCGGGGCCTGTCGCTGGTTCAAAGGAATCTCCGCGATGTCGTATTCGAGCATCGACGCTCTGAACCAGCCGGCGAGAGAGGATTCGGAAGGGGAGCCCGCCCCGTTCATGCGGGCGTAGACCCGGGCGAGGGCCGCCTCGGCGGAGTCCGGTTTTGCGTCCTCGCCCAGGTGGACGTAATACTCCATGGATGGACGCCCGGGCGTAACCGAGACGAAATAATCGGCGGCGGGCGCAGGGTCTCCCAACCGGAACTCGAAGGCTGCGTAGTTCAGGGTCAGCCAACTCGGAAGTTCGCCGACACGATCCAGCAAGCGCTCCCACCACGGGTCGTCGAGCAAGGCGGGTGGAACAAAGCGGCGCAAGCTAGGAAAGACGTCCCCGAAATTCTCAGACATCATCGAATCCTGTTTCTGAGCGGGATACATACATTGGGGTCAATACGACGATGAGCAAGTTCGGCTCTTCGGTCTCCCTTCAACGAAGCGGGTCGCAGAGCCGTTCAAACCCACAAAGCGGCATCCCGCACCAATCCCCTCTCAGGGTTTCCCGGCAAACCTGTCGATCAGATTATGGAACTCTTTCGGTATATCGCATCAGGAGTTCTGGTTCAAGTTGTTCCAGGCGTTGGCGAAGTCTTGCATCGTCTGCGTTCCGGCCACGACGGCGCTCAGGTCCGCCTCGCTCAACTCGGACGGCGGCAAGACCAGGTGAATGCTCATGATGTTGTCTTCGTGCACGCCGATCTTGAACCCATCGGGAATGGTGACCCCCAATTCCCGTTCAATGGCGGCCTTGGGGTCGGCCAGCAATTCGGAGCGGAACGCCTCGTTCTCGCTCGCCTTTCTGATAATTTCCTCGCGCACTTCCTCTACGGTTTTCACTTCTTCGAGTTCTCCAGATGATAAGCCTGCTCCAAAAGCGGGCAGTGCTTCCTCACTCTCCCCCGCCGGGGCTCCATAGCCGCCGTGTCCGGGAGAGAGCGGTTGCTTTGCCGTCCCAGCGTCCGGGCAAAATAAGAAGACGTTATCCGAAAAGTATATATGGCGTGTTCGTTTCGTCAACAAAATTGTAATCGTTCGCCCAAAAAAATACGCGAAAAATGCGATTTTCGCCTCAAACCCTGAACATTCGCCTGAAAATCCGCGTGGACGCCGCGGGTGAGGAGACGCTGCTGACGCTTCTGCGCCCGGATGAAGCCGACGAGGGTCGCGAGCGGCGGCGTCTGCTCGTGGTGGCGCACAAAGAAGACGGCGGCGCGATGTTGGAGTTCGTCGCCGCGGGCGGTGAGGAGAATCTCCAGAATAAAATCGCGCTGCTCGGCGAGCAGACGGCAGCCGCGCCGATCGAGCGAGAAGTCTCGCTCAGGCTGCTGCGCCACCTCGCCTCCTCGGTTCGCCACCAGCAATACCACGATACGGACATCGTTACCGTTCGCGTGGAAGCCTCGCGCGCGGCGGGGGGAGTTGAGAAGCCTTATCTGCTTCCCCGCACATGGTGGTCGATGCCGCGAAAGTCGTTGATGAAGGAGGTGATGCGCTTTTCGTCAAAAGCGTCCAGCGTATCTATTTTGCCCCAGGCGGTGAGCGCGATTCTGTGTTTCATGGACGGGTAGGGGGCGAGGATGACGTACCTGGAGTAGCCGAGCACCAGATTTCTGAGTTTTTTCACGAGTTCGGGACAATCGCCGCAGTTATACTGAACGAGCACGCCGCCGTCTTCCAGGTTATGCACCTGGAAGCCCTTGTCGATGGGTCTTTGGTGCACGCCCCAGCGGACGATGGTCGGATAATGGGGCCCCGAGGTGGGGGGGTCCGTATTATAGGAGACGGCGGGGCTCGTGCCGACGCGGATGTGGCGGTTGCCGAGGGAGGGCGCGTCGCGCGCCTTGTTCGCGGATGCGCCCGATAGGTAATAGATGCCGAAGGCGACCGCGACGATGACGCCCGCCCAGACGAGCGGGGCCGTGCGGTTGCTCTTGGAGCCAATGGCCGCCGCCGGACGCGAAGCGCGGCGCCCTGCGGGACCGGGATTTTTCATTTTTCTTGATTGCTTGCGTTTTGATTGTTTGCGGGACAAGGCGGGGCCTTTCTCTTCAAGTGCTGTCGGCGGCGCACGCCATCCTGGCGGATGGCTACTCCAGGATACGCAAACGAGAGGGCCGGGACAACCAGGCGGCGGATAAAATTTTCACGGCTTCATCTCCATTCGTCGCAGAATCGGTTCATGGGATCGGGAGGTCGGAACACTCGCGGGAGGAGAAATCGGGATGGATGATATCCGCCGGGCGAGCGGTGCCGAGCCGGGAGCGAGCGCCGGTGAAGCCCGGGTTTCAGGGGGTTGCGGGCCGCCGCGCAGCCTCGTTCGGAGGCGAGGCGGAGTGAGAAATGAGTTGCGCGTCGCGCGAGTCTTATATACATTGAGCGGGAAATTAAGAACGTTTGAGCGTTGGTCGGGCAAAGTCTGAGCAATGGGGAGACCGGACGATGGATTCGTGCAGGATACTCGTAGTCGACGACGAACCCGACCTGGAAGACCTCGTGAAGCAGCGCATGCGGCGCGAGATTCGCAGCGGCCGCTATTCGTTCGTCTTCGCGCGCAACGGGGTCGAGGCGCTCGAACGCCTGAAAGAGGACGGTGAAATCGACATCGTCATTACGGACATCAACATGCCGGAGATGGACGGCCTCACGCTGCTCGAACAAATCCCGGCTTACGACCCCAAGGTCCGCTGCGTGATCGTCTCCGCCTATGGGGACATGAAGAACATCCGCACGGCGATGAACCGGGGCGCGTTCGATTTTCTCAACAAGCCGATCGATTTCGAGGACCTGCGGTTGACCATCGACAAGTCCGTGAAGCATCTCGCGAATATGCGGGAGGCGTTCGAGGCGCGTGACAAGATGCTGGCGGAGGGGAGGCCATAGTGGAAGAGCCCCACAGGATACTCGTGGTGGACGACGAGCCCGATCTCGAGCAACTCGTGCTCCAGCGCATGCGGCGCGAGATTCGGCGGGGCCGCTATTCGTTCGTATTCGCGCGCAACGGGGTCGAGGCGCTCGAGCGCCTCAACGATAACGACGGCGGCGAGCCTATCGACATGGTGCTCACCGACATCAACATGCCGGAGATGGACGGCCTCACGCTGCTCAAGCAAATCCCCTCGGTCGACCCCAATGTGCGCTCGGTGGTCGTCTCGGCCTACGGGGACATGAAGAACATCCGCACGGCGATGAACCGGGGCGCGTTCGACTTCGTCACCAAGCCGATCGACTTCGAGGATTTGCGGATCACCATCGAGCGCACACTGGAGCACCTCGTCATGCTGCGCGAGGCCCTCGATGCGCGCGACAAGCTGGTCGCGCTCAGGAGCGATCTCGACCTGGCCAGCAGGATGCAGCAATCGATCCTGCCGACCCAATTTCCCGAAAGCCCTCACTACGAGGTGTTCGGCGGTATGGAGCCCGCCCGTGACGTGGGGGGTGATTTCTTCGACGTCATCAATTTGGCCGAGGGCCGCATCGGAATCACGGTCGCCGACGTTTCTGGCAAGGGGGTGCCCGCCGCCCTTTTCATGATGTCGAGCCGCACGCTGCTCAACAGCGTCACCGTCGCGCGCGCCAATCCGGGCGACGTGCTCGGCGAGGTGAATCGTCTGCTCCGGCCCGGCGACGTACTGAGCGAGGTGAACCGCCTCCTTCAGGAGAACAACGACGCCGTGATGTTCGTCACCGTCTTCTTCGCGATTTTCGACTCCACGACAGGGGAACTCGTTTACGCCAACGGCGGGCACAATCCCCCGGTCATCCTCCATGCAGACGGCTCTTCGAGCTTGCTTGCCCAGGATCCGGGAGTCGCCCTGGGGATCGCGCCTGAATTCGACTACGACATGTACAATGCGACTCTCGCGAGAGGTGACGCCCTCGTGCTCTACACCGACGGCGTGACGGAGGCCGAGAACGAGAAGACCGAGCAGTTCGGTCTCGATCGCCTCCGGGGGATTCTCGGGGGTTCGCCGCCGACCTCCGCCAAGGAGATCAACACGAAGGTTTTCGAGTCGGTGAAGGATTTCGCGGGCAAAGCGCCCCAATTCGACGATATCACCTGCCTGACCCTTTATCGCCGCGGAGGGAGTGAATGAGCGCGAAACTTTCCTTGAAAATGGGGTTTGAAGCCGCCGACCTCCCACGCATTCAGGCCGCCATCGGGGAATTCAGCCGGGAGCAGGATTGGCCGCCCGACATCGAATTCCAGGTCGACCTCGTGCTCGAAGAATTGGTCCTCAACGTCGTGAACCACGGCAACGGCGGCGGAGAGGGTGAAATCAAAATCGAACTCGTCTCGGACGAGGAAGCGGTGACCATCCAGATCATCGACGACGGCCGGCCGTTCGACCCTCTCACCGACGCGCCCGAACCGGATACCGAATCGAGCATCGAAGACCGCGCCGTGGGCGGGCTCGGCATCCATCTGGTGCGGACGATGATGGACGAGGTGTCCTATCGACGGGAGGAGAACAAGAACCATATACGCCTTGTCAAGCGGAGGAGTGAATGAGGCTCCCGCTCCGCATCCGCCGGGCGCTTTCCCTTCTCGCCGGAGTGATTATCTGTTCGGCGCCGGGAGTGCAGGCGGCCGTGCCCGGGGTTTCTCCCCAGCGGATTCTTTTCGGCCAGTCCGCCGCCTTCACCGGACCCGCGAGGGCTCTGGGCGAGGAGATGCGCCTCGGCATCGAAGCCGCCTTTCGCGCGGTGAACGTGCGCGGCGGCATTCACGGGCGCCGGCTCGAAATCACCTCGCTCGACGATGCGTATGAACCCGAAGCCGCCATCCTGAACACCCGCCGATTGATAGAACAGAGCAAGGTCTTCGCCCTCATCGGGGCCGTCGGCACGCCCACCTCGCGCTCGGCCACCCCGGTCGCCGCGAAGGCGGGCGTCCCCTATATCGCGCCCTTCACCGGCGCCGCCTTCCTTCGCGATCCGAAGTGGAAGAACATCATCAATCTGCGCGCTTCCTACTTCCAGGAGACCGAGGAGATGGTGAACCGGCTGATCAATGACTTAGGCGTCAAGAAGATCGCCGTACTCTATCAGGACGATTCTTTTGGTCTGGCGGGCTACCGGGGCGTTCGCCGCGCCCTCGGGCGGCGCAAACTCAAACCGGCGGTCACCGGGGTCTATCCACGGAATACGACGGCGGTCAAAACGGCTCTGCTCGACATCAAGCGCGCGAACCCCGGAGCGGTGGTCCTCGTGGGAGCCTACAAGCCGGTCGCTTCCTTCATCGCCTGGGCGCGCCATGCGAATTTCAATCCGATATTCGTGACGATCTCCTTCGTGGGCAGCAATGCGCTCGTGCGCGAACTCGGCCCCGCCGGCATTGGCATCTACGTCACCCAGGTGGTTCCATTCCCGACGACGGAGAACCTCAAGATCGCGGCGGACTACCGGCGGGATCTGGAGGCCTATAAGCCGGGCTCGACTCACAGCTTCGTCTCCTTCGAGGGCTACATGGCCGGCAGACTCACCATTCGTGCTCTTGAGTTGTGCGGGCGCAAGCCCGATCGCGACTGTCTTCTCAAGGGTCTGCGCCGTGCGGCCGACATCGATCTCGGCGGATTCAAGCTCCGCTACGGCAAGGACGACAACCAGGGCTCGGACGCCGTTTTCCTCACCGTCATCGGAGAGGGCGGCCGTTACATTCCGACCGAAAAAATCCGGCGACCGGAGAAGTGATGAAAGGCGCGCTGAAAAACCTCCTGGACAAGCGTTATCAGATATCGACGCAACTCTACCTCAGCATCGGCGCCGCCGCTTCTCTCACCGTCATCGCGAGCGTGGTCGCATGGGTCTCGTTCGGTTTCGTGGGAGAGGTGCAGAAGCGCGTGAACGAGGGCACCGTTCCATTCCTGGCGAGCGCTTTTGAGACCGCCCAGAGAAGCAGCGCCCTGGTGGCCGCAGCACCTCGCCTGGCCGCTGTCGTGAATCCCGACAATCTGGACCAGATAGCCACCGAAGTCGCCAAGGACCAGGAGGCGTTCGAGACTGCGCTGGCGGCGCTGATACGCCAGGGAGGCAACAAGGAAATCTCCCTGCGCATCAAGAAGCTCGGTGAAGTGCTGATCGAGAACCTCAGGGCCATCAAACAATTGGTGTTGCAGCGCTTCGACCTCACCGATCTGCGCGATACGCTGCAACTCCAGCTCACATGGGTGCGCAAGGAGCTGAACAACGTCATGGTTCCCGCCATCGACGATCAGTTGTTCTACGCGATGACGGGCTATCGCGGAATCGACGAGGCGCCCGTCCCCCGCGAGAAACACTTCTCCGAAGAGGGGTTCAACCTCTACCGCTACATCGCCGGTTTGCGGTCGGACGCCACCATCGCTGCGCAGCTTTTCGCCACGGCCTTCAGCGTGTCGGACGCCGCCCTGCTCGAACCGCTGAGCGAGCGTTTCGAGGCCACGGTGCGCGGCATCAGGCGGCGTCTGGACGCGCTCGGCAAGGTTCCGGTGCGCACCGCTCTCGAACCTCTCTTCGAGCAGATGATCGAGTTGAGCATCGGGGAGGATGGGGGGTTCAACCTACGCGCGAATGAACTGGCGCTAGAGAGAAAACAGGGCGAGTTGCTCGCGTTTCATGAATCTCTGGAATCGAAAATCCTGGCCGCCACCGAAACGCTGGTGAGCACGGCCCGCAAGAGTGCGCGGCAGGCCACCCAGGATTCCGCCCAGGCCGTCAGCACCGGCAGCAACATCCTGCTCGCGCTGAGCGTCATCAGTTTTGTCGGCGCCGTGCTGATCGGCTGGCTGTTCATCGGCCGCGTGCTTTCGCGCCGGCTCGGGCAGCTCTCGGATCGCATGCGCCGCATGGCCGACGGCGACCTCGAGGAGAAAGTCGATATCGGCGGGCAGGACGAAGTCGCGGAAAT
This sequence comes from bacterium, assembly GCA_965218885.1. Taxonomy (GTDB): domain Bacteria; phylum UBA8248; class UBA8248; order UBA8248; family UBA8248; genus Bin107. The sequence goes on from OZ244713.1 coordinate 2,194,289, forward strand.
GGCCGCGGCGCTCGAGATCTTCCGCCGCCACGCTCTGGAGGTGCAGCGCCTGAACCTGGTGGAGAAGCTGGCCGAGGAGATCAAGGGCAAGAACGAGGAACTCGAAAGCGCGCTGGGCGATCTGGAAAAGGCGCAGGATCAGATCGTCATGCGCGAGAAACTCGCGGCGCTCGGTGAACTGACGGCGGGCGTCGCCCACGAGATCAGAAATCCGCTGAACTTCATCAAGAATTTCTCGGAAGTTTCCGAGGAGTTGATGGAAGAATTGATGGAAGAGTTGGAGAAGGCGCTGGATCATAGCGGCAACGGACAGGAAAATGGGCAAGAAACGGACAAGGAGGAGAAAAAAAAGGACGAAGAAGATCCGATCGAGATCATCAACGAAATCGGAGGGGACCTCACCGGCAACCTCCAGCGCATCCGCGAACACGGGGAGCGGGCCAACAATATCGTGGAGAGCATGCTCCAGATGGGCCGGGGCACGGGCGAAGCGCAGCCGGCCAACATCAATACCCTGCTCGAGGAGCACGCGCGTCTCGCCTATCACAGCGCCCGGGCGGCCGACCCGAATTTCAACCTCACGCTCGATTGGGATTTGGACCCCGACATGGTGGAATGCGAGGTCATTCCGCAGGATTTGGGCCGTGTCTTCCTGAACATGGTGAGCAACGCCAGCTACGCCACGGACGAGAGACGAAAAAGTCTCGCCGCCTCGGCCGCCGAAGATGCGCCGCGTTACGATCCCACCCTTCGCCTCTTTACCAGGTGCAGGCCGGACGGCATCGAGATCCGCATTCGCGACAACGGGAGCGGTATGCCGCCCGAAGTCGTCGAGAAGATATTCAACCCCTTCTTCACGACCAAGCCGACGGACAAGGGCACCGGGCTCGGCCTTTCCCTGTCCAGCGACATTATTCGTCAGCATGGGGGAAGCATACGAGTGGAAACCGAGCCTGATGAGTTCACGGAAATGATCATCGAGTTGCCTCGGTGATCCGCCGCGGCTTTCCACCTAAAAAGTTCTGAAAAAATGTAGAGAGGGATGAAGGATTGTTGCGGTCGCGGCAAGAACCGCGACGCGCGAATCCACAACGCGAAACGGCGAGAAGGGCGTTTTCGCTCCTTGCCTTCGGGCCGTCAGTTCGCGGTTGAGGCGAGCGCGTCCGCTTTCGAGCCGTGGATCTGGATGATGCGGTCGAAACCGGATATCTCGAAAACTTCGCGCGTCAGTTCCCCGAGCGCGTACAGGGCGAACTTCGTATTGCTTTGACTAAGCTGCTTGGCGACCAGCAGGACGGCGCGGAGGCCGGCGCTGCTGATATATGAGACACCCTCGAAATTTACGATGACGGCGCGGTCGTCGTCGCTGATTACGTTCTTAATCGTGCTCTCGAATTCAGGGGCGGTAGCCCCGTCGATGCGGCCATCTACCTGCACAACCAAGGTCCCGTTTTCCTGCTCAGTCTTGATTTCCATGCTTGGCTCTGCCTCCCAACAGCGTGAGATTTCTTTATCGACCCAACATCCCGAGAGTATTTGAACACATAGCAAATTTAATGCGCCTAGCGCAATGCCTCTTCTTGCATGAACGCAAGTCTATCCCACCAATTCTCGGACAGGCAACGTAGTCATACAGGACCACTTCTTCGAGAAAAGCGCTCCACACCGTATAGAATTTCTCCACGTTTGGCAACTCATGGCGTTTTTCCCGGTTCAACATCGTTTCGGGCTTCCTGCACCGGATACGCCCGGTGGCCGGGGCGGATGGGGCAATCCCGGGCTTCATATTGACGCTTTAATGAGAAGCGATGATACTTGCGAAACATCTATTTGCCAATAAAGTTGTATATTCAACTGCTTGAGAACGCAATTTCAGCGGAGGGGGTATTAGTAGAGCCTGACTCTTTTGAGATTGCCGTGTGGACTCTCGCCACATTCAATTTTCCGTTACGCGAGGATAAAGGGAACGTCATGGAAAGTAGTGAGAAAAGAGTAGAGGCATCGGAGGAGAATTCGCGAGGCGATGATCTCCGGATGGCGCCTGAGGAGATGCTCGATCTGGCGCGCAGGGCGGCGGAACTCCTGGTGGAGCGAATCGAGAAGCTGCCAGGAGAAGGGGCCTGGGATGGAGATTTCCAGCAGGAACTCGAAAAGCAACTCATGGAGGCTCCGCCCGAGGACGGGAGGCCGGCGGCCGAGGTGATGGAGCGGGCCGCGCGCGATATTCTCCCGCTCGCGCTGCGGTTGGACCACCCCCGCTCCCTCGGGTTCGTCTCCTCTGCGCCCACCTGGCCCGGGGTGCTGGCCGACTTCCTGGCCGCGGGCTTCAACGTCAACTCGGCCACCTGGCTCATGGCGAGCGGCCCGAGTCAGGTCGAACTGGTCGTCATCGACTGGCTGCGTCGCTGGGTCGGCTATCCCGAGGGCGCGGGCGGTCTATTCACGAGCGGAGGCTCGGCGGCCAGCCTGGACGCCTTCGTCGCGGCGCGCGAAGCGGCGGGTGATCCCGAGCGCGCAAGCGTGTACATGAGCGACCAGAGCCACAGCGCGCAAATACGCGCGGCGCGGATTATGGGCGTCAAGCCCGAGCGCATCAGGCTGCTTCCGAGCGACGGAGACTTCCGCCTGGATATGGGAGCCCTCGTGCGCGCCGTGGCCGAGGACCGCGCGGCGGGGCTACATCCCATCGCGGTGTGCGCCAACGCCGGCGCGGTCAGCACGGGAGCGGTCGACCCGCTCGAAGAGATGGCGGATTTCTGCGAGGCCGAAGGCATCTGGCTGCACGTCGACGCCGCCTACGGCGGCTTCGCGGCCGTGACCGAGCGGGGCAAAAAGATCCTGAGAGGCATGGCGCGCGCCGATTCGATTGTAATGGACGCGCACAAGTGGTTCTTCCAGCCCTACGAGGCGGGCGGTCTTCTGGTGAAGGACGCAAGCACGCTCGAGCGCGCGTTCGGGATTCACCACGACGTCCTCCAGGATACGATATGGGGCGCGAACCACCCGAACGTCTCGGATCGCGGCCTGCAACTGAGCCGCTCCTTCCGGGCCTTGAAAGTCTGGATGTCGGTGCAGACCTTCGGGATGGCCGCGTTCCGCCGAGCCGTCTCGAAGGGCATGGAGCTGGCCGTACAAGCCGAGGAGTACGTTCGCGAGAGCCCGCATCTGGAGATGCTGACGCCCGTCTCGCTGGGAATCGTGTGCTTCCGGGTCAATCTGGGGGATGCGGGCCTCGAAGAGAGAACGCTGGAGGAGGTCAACAGGACGGTTCTCGCGCGCATCTTCTGGGACGACAAGGCGTTCTTCTCATCGACGCTTCTCAAGGGGAAGTTCGCGCTCAGGTTCTGCATCATCAACCACACCACGACCTGGAACGACGTGCGCGAGACGCTCGAGACGGTCGAGCGGTTCGGGAGGGAGGCGCTGGATGCGGATTGACCGACCTTGCGGCTCCGTGCGCAGGCAGGGAAGATGCCCTTGTAGGGGACGCATATATGCGTCCCTTGCAGGAGGCGGACCTCTTGCGCCGACGGGGCATCCGTAGTGGGGCGTTCGTGAACGCCCCACGTTTACGAACGCCCCCTACGAGCACGAATATAGGGCCGCATATATGCGGCCTCTACAAAGGAATATCCATCTCCGGCTAAGCACGATTCTTCCTGACGAAGGAAGAATCGACCTCCTCGGTCGGCACGGCAATCCATCCCGCCATCCCTTGAATAAAGCGCCTCCTATGCGGGAGACATCACGAGAGCGGCGCGTCCGGTGACGCGGCCTACTTTCAATCGTTCGTGCACGAGATTCGCTTCTTCGAGCGGGTAGGTCTCGCTCACCAGCGGCCAGGCCTCGCCGCGCGCCACGAGTTCGAGCGAGTCGATCACCTCCTGCCTGGTTGCGTAGCGGCTGCCCATAATCTGCTGCTCCTCGCGAAGCATTTCCCGGGGAGAGAAGGGAAACCGCTCTATCCGGTTCGCCCCCATGGCGAGGAAGCGGCCCCCCTTGCCCAGTCCGCGCAACCCGCCTTCCACCCCCTCGGCGGTGCAGACGAAATCGACGACGACGTCCACGCCCGCCCCCCCGGTCAAATCACGCAGCGCCTCGCCCAGGTTCTCTTCGGACGCATCCACCGTCTCGTGCGCGCCCATGTCGCGGCATTTGCCCAGTTTTCCGGCCGCGATATCGACGGCGATGACGCGCGCGCCCGCCCAGCGCGCCATCATCACCATGTGGATTCCCACGCCGCCGCCCGCGCCCACCACGGCCACGTTCTCCATCGGGCGAATTCCCGCGTGGCCGATCACCTTGTACGGCGTGGCGATGGCGTCCGAGATGACGCCGACCTCGGCGGGATGCGCCTTGTAGTCCAGCTCCTCCGGCAGGGGGATGAAATTCCGGGCGGGCAGCTTGATGTACTCGGCGTAGCCGCCGTCCATCTGGCGGCCCACTTGGCCGGCGAGATTCTCGCACAAGGTCTCGCGGTTCACGCGGCACCAGCGGCAGCGCCCGCAGGTGAAATAGTAATACGCCGTCACGGGCGCGCCTTCCCTGAGCCCCTCCACGCCCGCGCCCACTTGGGTGATCTCGCCCGTAATTTCGTGGCCTATCACGAGCGGAAAATTCCCGCCCATGCGGCCCGCGCGCGTGTGTTCAATGGTAAGGCCCGCGCCGCAGGCCAGCACGCGCGCCACGGCCTCGCCGGGTCCCGCTACGGGGATGGGCCGCTCCTCCAGTACGAAGGACGCGCCCGGTTCCGCCAATACCATCGCTTTCATCATCATCTCCCGCCGTGAATGGGGTGAAAGTTTTCCGGCCAGTTTAGTGCATCGCGTCCCGAAGGAGTAACGCGCGGCGGAAAATCACCGAAGGGGAGGAAACATGCGCGCATCGCGCGGTTCATCGGGACGAAGGGTTTCACTCGTCGGTTCGGATGTCTTTCGCCCATTCGCGGTTGGCGGCGTACCACTCCACCAGATGCGCGAGGCCCTCTGCGAGCCTCACCCGGGGCCGCCAACCGAGGAGCCTCTCCGCCTTCTCGATGTTCGCCCACGTGGCCTTGACGTCGGCGGGGTTCATCTCTTCGTGGCGGATGTGGGCTTTTTTCTCCACGAGCGCTTCGATGCGGGCGATCGCCTCGTTCAAGACAACGGGCTCATCCGAGCCCAAGTTGATGATTTCATAGGAAACCGGCTTTAAGGCCGCGACCGTGCCCCGGGCGATGTCGTCCACGTAGGTGAAATCGCGCGTTTGCGTTCCGTCGCCATAGACGAGAACGGGCTTTCCCTCGGCTATCCACTGCGTGAAGCGGAAAAGACTCATGTCGGGCCGCCCGGCCGGGCCGTAGACGGTGAAATAGCGCAGCACCGTCACGTCGATCCCGAACAGATGGTGATAGGTGTGGCAGAGCGCTTCGGCCGCTATTTTGGATGCCGCATAAGGGGAAAGCGGCCTGTCGCTCGGGGCGTCCTCTCGAAACGGCATGGGCGCCTCCGCCCCATAGGCGCTCGAGGTGGAGGCGAGCACGAACTTCATGACGCCGAAATCCTTGCACAGTTCGAGCAGGTTCAGCGCGCCGGTGACGTTGGTTTCGAAATACGCCCAGGGATTCTCGATGGATTGCCGCACCCCCGCGCGCGCGGCCAGGTTCAGCACGGCGCCGAAAGGCGGCGCTGAATCTCTGGCGTTTTCCGTGAACAACGCGCGCAAGGGGTCGAGACGGGCGATGTCCATTTGGTGAAAAACGAAACCGGGCTGCGCTTTCAGGCGTGCGAGCCGGTAGTCTTTCAGCCGTGTGTCGTAGGCGTCGTTCATGTCGTCCAAACCGACGACGGCGTGGCCTCCATCCATCAGAAATTCACAAACTCTCGAAGCGATGAAGCCCGCAGCGCCCGTGACGAGATATCTGGCCAATCCGGATTTCTCCTTACAACGAACTCGTTTGCCGTGGAGCTTGCGCCCAAGGCTATCAGTAGCAGGCGGCTCAGGTAAAACGACCGGCGAACGCCGCGCTTTCCTCTTGTTTGGGATCACTCCCCCCTTGAGGGGGAGTCGGCAAGACGAGGGCGAAGCCCGAAGTCGCGCCGGTGGGGGGTGAATTCCGACTGAAGAAGGAGGAATGCTCGCGATTGAAGAATGAGCGATTGTTCCGACTGAAGAAGGAGGAATTCTTTCGAGCATGAAGCTAGGAGTTGCGTACCGATTAGTTCCTCATCCGTGACCCCCCACCGCATCAGCATTCGCACAAAACGCTCAGCTTCTGCGACTCCCCCTCATGGGGGGAGTGATTCTGGAAGGCATATCGCAGGGCAATCCCCGAATCAAAGATGTCTCTCATTCCGGCGAAGCGCGGCCCATGGTTGAAATCCGCGCCGTGATCCGCAATGGTTGGTTTCATACTGGTATACCGTATTTTGATATGACAAGGGTTGGGATTTCAGATGGCGAACGTGTTGGTGACCGGAGGGGCCGGGTTCGTCGGCTCCCATGTAGCGGAGGCCTGTTTGGAAGCGGGCGATTCCGTCTGGGTGATGGACAATCTCGCATCGGGCGCGGCGGAGAACGTCCCCCCGGGAGCTGTTTTTCGCGAGGGCGACGTGGCCGATGCGGGGTTCATGCGCCGCGTGGTGGAAGAGGCGCGCCCCGCGGTCATCCACCATCTGGCGGCCCAGGCGAGCGTGACGCACAGCCTGGCCGATCCCTTACGCGACGCGCGCGTGAACGTCATGGGTACGCTCGGCGTCCTGGAGGCGGCCAGAAGCGTCGATACGCCGCCCAGGATCGTCTACGCCGCCACGGGCGGGGCTTGCTACGGGGATCCCGAAGAGGAGATTGTGGATGAGGGCTGCCCGCTCGCTCCCGCTTCGCACTACGGGATGAGCAAGGTGACGGGCGAGCGGTATCTCACCTTTTACGGGGAGCATTTCGGGCTGCGCGCCGTCTCGCTGCGCCTCGCCAACGTATACGGGCCGAGGCAGCGCGCGGACCTGGATGCGGGCGTGATATCGATTTTCGCGGAAAAACTGGCCAGGGGCGAGCCCCTTACTCTCTATGGACACGGGCGCGCGGGGCGAGACTACGTCTACGTGAAAGACGTGGTGGCGGCGTTCATGACGGCGGGGAAGGGCGGCGTGGACGGTGGGGCCTACAACATCGGCACCGGCGTCGTCACCGAAGTGGAGACGCTGCTGGAAGTCCTCTGCCGCCACCTGGGCGAAAAATGCGTGGACGTAAAGCGCGAGCCCCTGCGCGCGGGCGAGGTGTTCAGAATCGGTCTCGACGCGAGTGCGTTCAAGCAAAAAACCGGCTGGCGGCCCCGGTACTCACTAGATGAGGGAATCGCCGCTTTTGTGGGAACGCTCGAAAATTAAGCCGGCAGCCGCCCGTAGGCGCGCTTGGGCGTGACCAGCACGGCGACCGCGCCCTGATCCACCATCGCCTGGTCGTATTCTTCCCAATCGGGATGGTCCGAATCCCCGCAGGCGCTAAACACCTCACGGAACATCACTCGCATTTGCTCTCTTTCGGTGTTCTCGTAGTCGAACAGTCTGGCCTTGCCCTCCACGCTCACCCAGGTGCGCCAGTCGGGGGTGACGTAGAGCACCGTGCACTGCGGGTTCGCGCGCAGGTTCTTGAGCTTCACCGACCAGCCGCGCACGATGACGAAAGCGGCGCAATCCTCATACGCCCCGCACACGATGATACTCGATTGCGCCGAGCCGTCCGGCCTTAAGGTCGTGACCATGCCCTTGTGGTTTTTCTCCATAAACGGCCTTGCATCTTCGAAGTTCATGAGATACCTCGCTAGGAATGAAAAAAAGAATGTTTTCACTATTGTAGCAAAATTCGAGGACAAACGATCCTGAAAGGAGAGCAGCCGATGAGCCGTCTCGCACCGCTTGCACCCGAATCTATGCCGCCCCGTCAACGAGATGCGTATGAGGAGCTCATCGCCAATCAGCGCGGCGGCGTGCGCGGGCCTTTCGGGGTCTGGGTGCGCAGCCCGGGCCTCGTCGCCGCCCTGCGCGGCCTCATGAAGTTTTATTTGGAAGAAAGCGTCATCACAGAGGACATCCGCGAACTCACCATCCTCATCACCACGCGCCACTGGGGGGCGACGTACGCCTACGCCGCGCACGAGGCGCAGGCTCTCGCCGGCGGGCTGACGCCCGCCCTCGTGGCCGCCGTGATGGCGGGCGAGACGCCTAGCGAGGGCGCCCCGCTCGAGCTTTGCGTTCACCGGTATTGCACCGAATTGCTTAAGACCCGAGAGGTGTCGGACGCCGTCTATCAGGAGGCTTTTTCTATGCTGGGGGAGAATGGCGTGGTCGACCTCACCGCCCTCGTGGGCTTTTATTCGGCCATCTCTCTGACCCTGAACGCCTTCGAGATACCGCCCGTGACGTGAGGGGGATTTAATTTTCTGTCATAAACATATAGTATGATGGCTCTGCCCACCCTTAAGTTGTTTCCGCTTTTATTTTTATCGCACGAAGTTTGCAATTCAATGGCGATAATAAAACGAAAATATGGTATTGTTTTCGTATGGTGAGAAAAAGAACACACGAAATTCGAGATCCCATTCACGTGTTCATCAGACTGGATTCTGATGAGAGGAAAATTCTTGATTCGCCTCCGTTTCAGCGATTGCGCCATATTCATCAACTGGCCTTGACCTATCTCGTCTACCCGGGCGCAACCCACAAGAGATTCGAGCATTCGCTTGGCGTGATGGAGCTCGCCGGCAGGATTTATGATGTCGTGACGGACCCGGAAAATGTTTATCAGGAATCTGGAGCTGTTAGAGAGATTATTCCAAAGCATAGAGAATTAGAGCATCTAAAATGGAAAAGGACGTTAAGACTTGCGGCGTTGTGCCATGATCTGGGCCATCTCCCGTTTTCTCATGCGTCGGAAGCATTATTGCCGGATGGTTGGGATCACGAACGCATAACGATGGAAATAATTTTGAGCGAAGAAATGGCGGATATCTGGAAAGAAATTGATGTACAGCCGGAGCATGTTGCGAAATTGGCCATTGGACCGAAAAAATCAAAAGCCTATCTGAAAGTTGAGCTTAATGAATGGGAAAGTATTTTATCGGAAATTATCACAGGGGATGTTTTCGGTGCCGACAGGATGGATTATCTGCTGCGGGATTCGTATCACACGGGCGTTGCTTACGGAAAATTTGATCATTACCGCTTGATTGATACGATGAGAATATTACCCAAAGAAGGAACGGATGGTTCTCAAGAACCAGTTTTAGGCGTTGAGGAGGGAGGTTTGGAATCTGCGGAGGCATTGCTGCTCGCGCGATATTTCATGTTCTCGCAAATATATTTTCATCCCGTCCGGCTCATTTATGATCAGCACTTGGCGGATTTTTTAAAATCCTGGTTGGATGAGGGAATGTTTCCGACGGAATATGAAGAACATTTGAAATATACGGATAATGAAGTAATATCTGGGATGTTATCCATTGCAAAAGATAAGTCTCATCCCGCCCATACGCATGCAGACCGTATAGTTCATCGACGACATTTCAAAAGCATTTATAGGCCCACTGCTGAAGACAGAAAACTTTTAGAACCGGGCAAGAAAACATATGAAGCCGTATCCAAGGAATTTGGTGAGGAAAATGTGAAACATGTCCAAGTAACTCAGGAGAGCAGCGAAAGTAATTTTCCGGTTCTCATACGAGGCGCGAGAATCACGGAAGCAACGAGCGAGAAAGAAACATTTTCAAGAGTTCCCCCGGCAACTTGTGATCATGTGTTCATTTTATCTGAAATGAGAGAGCAAGCCGATGCCTGGTTGACTGAAAATAGGCAGAGAATCCTTTCATCCGCCGGAGGGGGTTAAAAGACATGGAGCGATTGGAAAGAGCCGCTGTTTTGTTGTCTTTGATTGAGAAGCTAAGAGATGGTGATAGCTGGTGTGGGGAAACGCACGTTCAGAAAGGGACTTATTTTTTGCAAGATTTACTGGAAGTCCCACTAGAGTTCGATTTCATTCTTTACAAGCATGGCCCCTTTTCCTTTGATTTAAGCGATGAAATATCCTGGATGCGGGCGCATGATCTTTTGAAATTGCAGCCTCAACAAAGGCCGTATGGGCCGAAACTGGTACCCGGTGAAAATGCGGAACTCTTGAAGAAAACATACCCAAAACCAATGGAACGGTATGCCGACGAAGTGGAGAAAATCGTGAAGAAAATCGCCTATATGGGTGTGAGGGATTTGGAGAGATACGCCACGGCATACTATGTTTCTGAAAATAACAAAGAAATTGACCCCGGTGAAATAGCGCCTAAAATCGTTGAACTAAAACCCCACATCAGTCCGGGCGAGGCCCAGGAGGCCGTTGAGTTCGTTGGTAAGTTAAGAAGCGCTTTGTCAGATTCGTGAATTATGCGGGTTCGTCTTTTATGACAAACTAAGTCTCTTTTCTCTGCTGTCGGAATTAAATAACACGCCAGCAAATCCTCATTCAGTCGCTCGGCCGCTGCGCTGCGTCATGCCCAAGAGTCTTTCCTCAATTTCCCCGTTCCATGCGCCTTCTTCCATTCGCCAGACCCAGTTTCCTTTCGGGACGCCGGGGCGGTTCATGCGGGCCTCGTTGCCGAGACCCAGGACGTCCTGTGCGGGAATGATGGCGAGCGCGGCTCGTGATTTCATCGCCGCGCGGATCATCGACCAGTGGATGTCCTCGGGTTCTCCCCCGAAGGTCCTGAGCGCCGTGGCGCGCGAGATGGCGAAGCCGGCGGGCGTTTCGTTGCGGAGAATCCGGTCCCCGCCATGGAACCAGCCGAGAGCTGTGTCGTTATCGTGCGTGCCGGTGTAGACCACCGCGTTCTCGGGGATGTTGTGGGGGAGATGGGGGTTGTCCGGGCTGCCGTCGAAGGCGAACTGCAAGACGCGCATGCCGGGGAGATCGAAGCGGTCGCGCAGGGCGTGGACGTCGTCGCCCACGGCGCCCAGATCTTCGGCGATGAGCGGCAGTGCTCCGAATTCCTCTTCCATGGCGCTGAAGAAGGCCTCTCCCGGCCCCTCGCGCCAGGCGCCGTCCTTGGGCGATTCCGCGTCGGCCGGAATCGCCCAGAAGCGCGCGAAGCCGATGAAATGATCGAGGCGCAAGGCGTCGAACCGGGCGACGTTCACGGCGAGGCGCATCTTCCACCAGGCGAAATTCTCCTCGCGGTGCGCGGCCCAGTCGTAGAGGGGATTTCCCCAGTGCTGGCCCTCCTGGTTGAAGTAATCGGGCGGCGCGCCCGCGTAGGCGCTCGGGCGGCGCGATTCATCGAGTTCGAACAGGTGCGTCCTCGCCCATACGTCCGCCGAATCATGGGCGACGTAGATGGGGATGTCGCCGATTAAGCCGACTCCTTTCCCGGCGGCGTAGTCCTTGAGCGCGCGCCACTGGCGGTGAAAGACGAATTGCTCGAAATGCGTGCAGCGAATGTTTTTTTCGAACACAGGATCGTCGGGGTCCTGATGCCCGGTGTCCTCGGGCCACTCCCACCAGGGGGAGCCGCCGAAAGCGTGCTTGAGCGCACGGAACCTCGCGTAATCGGCCAGCCAGCCTCCTTGTGTTTCGCAAAACTCCGCGAATGCTGCGTCGCGCGCCCCGCCATCGTTCGAGAACGCCTCGAAAGCCCTTGCAAGCAGCGATTTATGGGCTTGCAGCGCTTGGGCCGGCTCGATCCCCTGCGCGGCGGGCGGGCGGTGGGTCTCCAAATCTTTTTGGGAGAGCAGGCCTTCTTCGGCGAGCCGGTCGAGCGATATCAGCAGGGGGTTTCCCGCAAACGTGGATGAGGAGACATAGGGTGAACCCGTCTCGTCGGTCGGGCATACGGGCAGCATCTGCCACCAGCTCTGCCCGCAGGATGCGAGGCGATCGACAAATTCGAACGCCCTGGCGCCCAAGTCGCCGAAGCCCGCCTCGCTCGGCAGCGAGGTGGGATGGAGCAGGATGCCGCTCTTTCTTACGTGAAGCGGATTCATTGGGCTCATTTCAAGGCTCATTCACTCGATAAATTTTTCACGTCTTCGCTTCGTCTCGTGGCGGGTTCGCCGCCTGCATACTCATATGGCATGGGCGCGCCGCCGTTCAAGCCCCGGAGAGTCATGGCCTAGTGTCCTTCTTCGAGGGGGAGTTTCACGGCGTCGCCGGTACGCGCCGATTCCTCCATGGCGATGGTCACCTCCAGTGTCTGGCGCGCGTCTTCCGCCGTGGCGAGGTGGCAGGGCCGCCCCGTGGAGAGATAATCCAGCCAACTCCTGGTTTCATCGCCGATGGGGCCGTACATGGTGTCGAGCGCCCAGTCGCCTGAGGACGTGCTGCCCAGAAAGACCATCGGCAGGTTATGGTCGGGAACATAGGCGTGTGGATAGCCCTTTTCGGTGTAGAGGATGTTCTCCTTGTGATCCTCATCGAAGAGCATCACCCCGTCCGTGCCGATGACTTCGAGGCGGATGCTCTGCCCCGCGGTGGGGTATTTCGCAGGCAGCGCGTAGCAGATGCCGAGGTTCACGGTGGCGCCGTCGGCAAACGTGATGATCGACCAGCTCACGTCATCCACATTCGGATAGCCCGCCTCCTTGAAGACGATGCCTCCACCCCGGCAGATGATCTCGACGGGCGGGTTTCCCTCCATGAACCAGCACATCATGTCGACCCAGTAGGTGAGCACGTCGAGAACGGGCGTGGCGTCGGCCGAGCGCTTCAATATCTCGAACGCCTGCGCCCTGGTGTTGAACACGCGGCCCGTCGCGCCGATGAGTCTCCCCAGCCGCCCTTCCTTTATCTGTTCTTTCCCCAGGAAATAGCGCCGCTTGTAGCGCATGATGTAGCCCACGCGGAGGTCGGTCTCGTATTTTTCCGCCGCGCTGAGCAGGCGGTCGGCGTCCTCCAAAGTCATCGCGATGGGCTTTTCCACCAGCACGGGCTTGCCGAGCTCGATAGCCTGAAGAACAGGCTCCACGTGGGCGAACTCCGAAGTCGAGACGATGACGGCGCCCACGTCGGGGTGGGAGATGACCTCCTCGTTGTTTCCCGAGGCGACTTGCGCGCCCACGCGCGCGCCGAGGGCTTTTGCGCGTTCGGGGTCGGCGTCGGAGATAGCGAGAAAGCGGACGGCGGGGTGTTGCGCCGCGAGGCGGGAGCGGTGCGTGCCGATGCGTCCGGCGCCCACGACGGCGACACCTAGTTCGTTTCTATCGAAAAGCGCCAACGCGAGCCTCCTGAATGATGTTGTACGGGAACGGCGCGGGCATTCTACGCCGCGAGTTCCTCGCCTTCAATCGAGATCGGGAATCCTGAGAGGCGATGAGCACAAAGGCTCCCCGCCGTGACCCGACGGAGGGCGCGGCCTCGTATGCTCGATTGTTTTGATGATTTCTGGCGACTTGCCGGAGCCAGGAGAAGAGCGCCTCAAAGAAGCAGGCGGTCGTCCATGCGCGAGCGCGTCAATACCTCGTGGCCCTCTTCGGTGATGAGCACCGTCTCCTCGATGCGCACCCCGCCGCCGCCGGGTACGTCCGGCACCCAGATGAGCGGCTCGATGGCGAAGACCATGCCGGGTTCCAGGTCGACTTCTTCCGAGTCCGGGTCGGGTTCTCCGATGTAGGGAGGCTCGTTGGGCGAGGTGCCCACCGCGTGCCCGATGCTGAGTGAGAACCAGTTTTTTCTTAAATCGTATTTCTCTCCCGTTTCCCAAATCCGCTCGGCCACCTGCTTGTTCGTAAATCCGGGGCGGGTGCGCTCGAGCCCCAACTGCAAGGACTCATGGACGGCGGTATAGATTTCCTTTTGCCGTTTTGAGGGTTTTCCGCAGATCATCGTCCGGGCCACGTCGCCGAAATATCCGTTCCACTGCGCGCCGATGTCGATGAACACCATGTCGCCGCTTCGGATGATTTTATCGCTCGCGAAGCGGTAGGGCGGAGACATGTGCTCGCCCGAGGCGACGAAGGGGGAGACCAGGTGCGCCATTTCCCCCCCGTAGTGGTGGAGCACCTTCATCGCGTCCGCGGCCACGTCGCACTCGCGTTTGCCCGCCCGCACGCTGTCCATGGCCTCTTCGTTCACGGCGTCGGCGATCGCGCAGGCCTCGCGAATCATATAGATTTCCTCGGGCATCTTGTGCCGGCGCACCTTGTGCATGAACGAATCGCCGTTCACGAACTCCACGTCGTCCAGATGCTTCTGGTAGGCGCTGAACTGGATGAACGTCATCAGGTCGAGGCCCACCTTCTTGCCGATGAGGCCTAACTCCTCGAACAGTGGGCGAAGGGTTTCTCGGATCATCTTGTCCACGAGGGGTTGTTCCTCCATCTTCGCGAGGTGATGGAATTTTTCTATCCAGGGCATGTCGCGCGAGACGCGGGGTATCTCCCCGCCGTTGGTCATGATGTGCGCTCTTCCCTCCCTGGGGAGGATGACGGCGTTCCTCGTTCCCTCCCGGTGGGCCAGAAAAGAAGACCGCATGCTCGTGAGGTAGCGCACGTTCTCCACCTTCCAGAGGAATAGGGCGTCGATGTCCGCCTCGGCCATCGCTTTTTGCGCCTTGTCCACGCGCTTCCGGCGAAGCGCGCTCACGTCGACGCGCTCCTCGTAGTCGACGTTGAATTGGCCCCGCGCGAATCCCGGCATCAGTTTCATCTCCTCTGGCGGGGCGCTCTCGCAGCGCCCCGAATGGTTCTCGTGAAAAAGTAAATCGTTTTTAGGGTTCTTCCACCAGTTCGATCACGACGTTATCGGGCGCTATGATGAAGGCCGTCCTCGACCCCAGAACGCCGTCTCCGGGTTTTTTCGTGAAGACGACGCCCGCTTTCTCCAGGCGTTCGGCCACTTCGTCGAGTCCTTCGACCTGGATTCCGAAATGGTGGAGGCCGCGGCCCACCTTCGCCATCGTATCGTCCTCATCGGCTCTCAGGCCGCGAATGCGAATCTCCACCTCCCCGAGCATCACGCTGATGTAGGGAGAACCCCTGTATTTTATCTCGGGGGTGAACAACTCGCCGCCGAAGTGGTTGATGTAGAAATCGGCCGCCGCCTGTGGGTCCTTGGCGACGTGGTGCACGTGATGGGTTCGTGAGGCCACCCTTTTTCCTCCCTTGTTCTTGATGGGCCTAGAGACCGTCTCCGGCGGAGACGTATGCGCCGCCGGGCACGGGGTTCTCCTCCTCGTTTCGCGCACCCCACTCGCCGGTGATGGCGTACATCGCCCGCACCTTCTTCATGTTGTTTCCGCCGTCGCTCGAGAAGAGCATGTTGTGGGTGTCGCGGAACCATTTTTCGAGAAAATTCTCACGCTGAACGCCCACGCCCGCGTGTATCTCCATCGCCATCTTGGTGACGTCGCAGGAGATTTCGTGCGCGAAGGCGCTGGCGGTGAGCGTCATGGGCGGGTCGACGGGAATCTCGTGGCGCATGTCCTGACGCCATGCCGCGTAGTGCACATAGGCGCGCGCCGCCTGGATTTTCGTGTACATGTCGACGAGCTTGATGCCGACCGACTGATGGTGCGCGATGGGACGTCCGCTCTGAATGCGGTTTTGCGCGAATTCGAGCGATTTCTCATACGCGGCGCGCGCCACGCCAATCTGGCCCGCCGCGTTGATGAGGGCGTCGCCGCGCAGGTGGCGCCTGATGTAGGAGACGCCGCAGTTCTCGGGTCCCAGGCGGTATTTCGCGGGGATCACCGCGTCCTCGAAGATGATCTCCGCGTTCTGGTTCAGGCGGTAGCCCATCTTGTTGTGCACCTTGCCCATGCGGACACCTGGCGCGTCTGTGGGTATCATCAGCAGGGAGGCCCCCTGCTCGACGCCCACGCCGGGGTTCGTGCGAACGAAGGTGAACATGAGCCGCGCCCAGCCGACGTTTGAGATGAAGTGTTTTTTTCCGTTCACGATGTAATTGTCGCCGTCGAGCACGGCGGTGGTCTGGTATCCGCCGTCCGCCCCGTTGTAGGGGAGCTGGTTCTCGGACCCCGAGGCGGGCTCGGTCGTCGCCGTGCCGATGAGGAACGTGGGGTCGTTCACGTATTCTCGCATCCAGTAGTCCGCCAGTTCCGGGTCTCCCAGAAGCTCGCTCGCGAGGATGTGGGAGATCTTCGTGGAGGAGAGCATGAACCCCGTGGCGCCCCTGTCGCCCCAGGAAATCTCCTCGCCCACGATGCAGTGCGTGAGCAAATCGTCCACGCCGCCTCCGCCGTATTCCTTGGGAATGCTCATCGTTCTCAGGCCGGTCTTGTCGAGTTTTTCGAGAAGATGGGGCATATAGGCGCACTTGAGCGGGTCTTGCTGATGGTCCAGCTCCAGGCTGATGGGCCGGATTTCATCCCGCGCGAATTCATGCGCGATCTTTTGATACTCCTCTTGTTCATCCGTCATTCGGTAGTCGAACATGGGTCTCCTTCCTTCCAGGTGATGGGCGGGTCTACCCCGCCGCAGCCATTCGTGTCTATTCGTCTTCTTCCAGTACCTCGGCCACTTCCACGGGCTCGCCCCGCTCCCAGGAGCGCATGGCCGCCCATACGGCGCCCAGAACGTGGAGTCCTTCGGGTCCGCCCACCTCGGGTGGGCGATTATCCCGAACGGCGCCGACGAAATCCTTGAACTCCTCTATCAGATAATCTTGTCTGGGGTATTCCTCATAAGGGATTTCCTCGCGCTTCTCTCCGTCTTTTCGCAGGATTTTAATGCCCTCCCACCTGTCGTGGTAGAGGTTCGCCTCATCCCCGTAGGCGTTCATGAAATAGGTGTATCGCCCGTTCGGCGTGCGCGGGCTGATGAAGCTCGTCCCCAGCGTGCCGAGCAGACCGGATTCGAATTCGAACCACACGACGCTCACGTCGGGAATTTCCGATTTTGTCTTTATTTTGCTGAACGCCGCAGAAGCGCGCTTTATCAGCCCGTACAGATACAAGAGGTTGTCCACTTGGTGGATGGCCACCTGGAGCAGCGGGCCGCCGGGGGAGCCTTCCGCGTACCATTGCCAGTTGTCCGGCGTGTAGTGAAGCCCCCGGTCGTTCGAGTAGTTGGTCTCGGCCATCGCCAGGGTGCCGATGGTTCCCTCATCCAGCATTTTTTTGAAGAGGCGATGGCCCCGGAGCCACCTCGAACTCGCGCCCACCGCCAGGGTGACGCCGGCGCCTTCGCAGGCGCGTATCATCTTCTTCGCATCCGGGATGGTGGCGGTGATCGGCTTGTCGACGAACACGTGTTTTCCCTGCGCGGCGGCCGCCATGGCGAGTTCCGCGTGCTTGTTGTTGGGCGCTGCGATGACCACGGCGTCCACGTCCGGGCGCTCGATGACCGCCTCATAGCTTTTCTCCTCGCCGCATGAGAATTTTTCGCTGAACGCACGGCGTTTTTCGGGCGTTCTCGTGAAGCACGTGGTGATTTTCATCCCGGGCGTTCTTTCGATATAGGACGACAGGGTGTTGCCCCAGCGGCCCAGCCCGACCACGCCCACTCTCAATGGATCGCTCATCTGGTTTTTCTCCTCATTCCGAAACGAACTCACAACGATTTCAAACGCGGGTCCAACACGTTTCTCAGCCAGTCACCCACCAGATTCGCCCCCAGAACCGTCACCGTAATCGCCAGGCCGGGCAGGGTGACGACCCACCATGAGGTGTAGAGATGCACCTTCCCGTCGCTGAGCAAACCGCCCCAGGTGGGCGTGGGCGGCGGCACCCCGAGGCCCAGGAAGCTCAGGCCCGCCTCGATGATGATCATCCGCCCCAGATACAGGGACGCGATGATGATGACGGGCGCCAGGACGTTCGGGAGAATATGGCGGATGATGATGCGCAAATGGCTACTGCCGATGCTCCGCGCCGCCTGGACGAACTCCTGCTCGCGCAACGTGAGCACCTCGCCGCGCACGACGCGGGCGTAGATGACCCAGATGCGCATCGACATCACGAGAATCAGCACGACCAGACTCGGCCCCACGATGGCGATGGTCGCCAGGGCCAGCAGGATGAACGGAAAGGAGAGGACCAGGTCCACGAGTCTCATGAGCAGAAAATCCACCTTTCCGCCGAAATAGCCCGCCACCAGCCCCACGCAAAGCCCAAAGCATCCCGTGAGCAAAACGGCGAAAAAGCCCACCATGAGAGAAATGCGCGCGCCGTAGATGAGCCGGCTCAGAAAATCCCGCCCCAGATGGTCCGTGCCCAGGAGAAAGATATTCTCCCCATCCGACCACATGGGTGGTTTTAAGTTTCTGTCCAGGAGTTGGGCATGGGGGTCCATCGGCGCGAGCAGCGGTGCGAATACCGCCATCATCACCACGCAGAACAGGATTACGCAGCCCAAGAGGGCGGATTTATCCCGCCACAAGGACGCCCATATCTTCTCGCGCTCGGGGAGTTCTTCTATCTCCATCGGGTCCTGAAAGGTCAGCGCTTGTTCTCTCATTCGTATGAAATCCGCGGATCGAGATAGGCGTAGATGAGGTCCACCGTCAGATTGATGATCACGAACCCCGACGCCAGGATGAACACGGCGGCCTGGACGATCGGAAAATCGCGATTCGCGATGGACTCGACCACCAGGCGCCCGAGCCCCGGCCAGGCGAAAACGACCTCGATGATCACGGTTCCTCCGAGGAGAATGCCCAAATCCAGCCCCATGACGGTGACGATGGGGATCGAGGAGTTCTTTAAGGCGTGCACCATGAGCACGATTTTTTCACTCAGCCCCTTCGCCCGCGCCGTCGTAATGTAGTCCTGGCGCAGCACCTCGAGCATCTGGGAGCGCATGAGCCGCGCGAGCCGCGCGAGGTGATACGTGGATGCGACGAAGGCCGGCATGATGAAATGCTCCCAACCCCCGCGGCCGAAAGAGGGCAGAAGCCCCAGCGTCACCGAGAAGAACATGATGAACATGATCGCCAGCCAGAAATCGGGAACCGCCTGCATCAGCACCGTAATGCCCACGCAGCCCTTGTCGTAAATCGAGCCTTCTCTGAAAGCCGCCAGACAGCCGAAGGGAATACCGATGACGGCGGCGAAAACGAAGGCGCCGACCGCCATCTCTATCGTCGCCGGGAAATGCTCCAGAACGAGGCCCATGGCCGATTCGCCGTGCTCGGTGGATTCCCCGAAATTCCCCTGCAGGGCGTTGGTGAAAAAACGCCCGTACTGCACGTGCAGCGGCTGGTCGAACCCCATGAGTTTTCTGAGGTATTCGATGTCTTCGTGAGTCGCATCGGTGTCGAGCATCACCAGGACGGGGTCGCCCGTCATGTGAAGCAGGAGAAACACGATGATCATGACGCACTTGAGGAGGACTACTGCCTGAATCAAGCGCTTGACAACATATCCGGCCATAGAGCTACCCAGCAGCAGGAATACATCTTATTTCGAGGGCGGCGACGCTCGCCTCACCAAGGGAGCGCGCTTTATTCAAACCACGCATTGGCGGGGAAGCGCCCCGGTTTAGAGAACGGCTCCGGCCAGAGCGAAGTTCACGCGTCCCTGGCCGGAGCTTTGTCTCTGCCTGAAAAATCGAACCCTACTTGAGGCCGACTTCGGCGGCTATCAGCTTGCCGTCGGCGCGTGGTTGCCAGTCGATCTTCTTGCTCGCGCCGAAGATGCGGAAAGTCTGATACAGCGGAATGATCGGCACCTTCTCGTGACGCAGAACGCGGGCGATTTCCTGGTATTTCTTCTCCCGCGCCTTGTCGTCCAGCGTGGAGCGCGCGTCGTTGATCATCGTGTCCACGGCCTTGTCGCGGAATCCGCCGTAGGCCGAACGGCTGCTGATGGCGCCGGCGAACATGTGCTCCGCGCTGAATGCCGTGTTCATGCGCGCCAGATAGTACAAGAACGGTTTTACGTTCTTTTTGTACTTGCTGAAGATTATCTTCTTCATCGCGCCCCATTCCATCACGCGGACGTTCGCCTTGATGCCGACCTTCGCCCATTGGCCCGCGATGCCCTCGAGCGCCTCTTTGCCCATCATGAAGCGTCCGCGGGGAATATACACGTCGAACGAAAATCCTTTCGCGTATCCGGCTTCGGCGAGCAGCTTTTTCGCCTGGGCGGGATCGTAGGGATAGGGCTTGAGCTCGGGGTTGAAGCCGAAGCTGGCGGGGCCTTGAATGATCGCCACCGGTTTGGCGAAGCCCATCATCACGTTTTTAGTGATGGTATTGCGGTTAATCGCCAGGTTCATGGCCCTGCGGACTCTCACGTCCATCCAGGGAGCGCCCTCTTTAATGACCATCAAGATGTAGTTGGTGCGCGGCGATTGCTTGGCGATGACGCGCGTTTTGCCGCCCGCCCGGACGCGGCCGCTCAAGCCGGGAGGCAGGTTGTCGATGACGTCCACATCGCCCGAGATGAGCGCGGAGACGCGCGTGGTGGACTCAGGAATGAACTTCACGACGGCCGTTTTCACCCTGGATTTTCTCCAGGCGTTGGGGTTGGCTTCATATACGACTTCCTGACCCTTGCGCCATTTCTTCATCACGAAGGGCCCGCTGCCCACGGGATTGCGGGTGAGGTATTTCTTGTCGTGTTTCTTGTAATACTTTGGCGGCACGATGAAGCCGTAGATCGCCAGAAACGGCGGGAGCATGGGGTCCGGTTTTTTGGTGTGAATCCGGACCGTGTGCTCATCGACCACCTCTAATTTCGCCATGCTCTTGAAGTAACGGTACTGCCTCGATTTCATCTTGGGGTCGAGAATTCGCTCGAAGCTGAACTTCACGGCCGCCGCGTTCACGGGATCCCCGTTGCTGAACTTCACGCCCTTCCTGATTTTGAACTCCCACACCTTGGGGCTCACCATCTTGTAGCTCTCGGCGAGCTGGTTCGTCATGGAGCCGTCGGGAGCGCGCGCGAGCAGCGTCTCGAAGACGTTCGGGTGGTGCATCGAAATCGGCAGGGAACTGAAAGTGTGCGGATCGAACGTGGTCAAGGCGCCGGCCATGCCCAGCACCACCTTCCCCTTGGGCGCCGCCTTCACTCCTACGGGGAGCAGCAACAACGCCAGAACGACCATCCAAAGCCAAAGCCTCTTCATCTCGTATTCCTCCTTTTAAATAAGAATCAACCAAGCCATTAGAGACAAGCCAATTCATCCGTACTCGTGTTCAGCGGTTCATAGCCATCGTCCGTGACCAGATAGGTTTCACCCCAGAAAATCTGGCGGTTGGGTCCCAGGTTGAACATGGGATGCGTCGTCACCACCATTCCGGGTTCAAGGTCTCCCTCGGATACCGGGGTGATCATATAATCCGTGAGGTCCAGCCCCGTGAGGTGCACCAGCCCGTAGGGCCATACCTCGTATCCGTGTTTTTTGAAAACGTCGTTCATCGCCGTGACCATGCCGACCATCGGCTTCCCCGGCCCGAGATGCTCCAAAGAGGCGTCGCGCGCCTCGCGCACCACCTGGTGGGCGTCGACCAGCCATTTTTCCGCCTCTCCCAGCGCCAGAACCCGAACGATCTGGTTCCAGTACCCCTGAACGCGCGGGGAAATCTCCAGCAAAACGGCGTCGCCGTTCTTGATGGGGCGATCCGTTTGAGGGATGACGTAGCCCCAGGGCGCCTCGCCGCCGTTGGCCATGCTCGCCAGGCCCATCATGTTGAAGTTTTCCGTCCCGCCCTCGGGGATGATCACCCGGTCCATCTCGGCGCGCATGTCGAGTTCCGTCACTCCTTCACGAATGAAGTCGCGGAGGTGATTCCACACCCTGTCGCCGAGCTCGGCCGCATGGCGCGACATCGCGACTTCCTCTTCGCTTTGCACCAGGCGCAGCTTCCAGACGAGGTCGCCCGCCTCTACCCATTCGCTCGCGTTCACCTGACCCTGAAGCTGTTGGTACCACGCCACGGGGATGATGGCGAGCGAGGAAATTCCGATTCTCGCACCCGGGGGGGCGATTTGGTTCAAATAGCGGCGCGCCTGCTGCGGAACGGGCGTCATGGCCTCGCAGCGGGTGTCGGATATCCATCCGTTTCGCAGGGATTCGATTCGTTGGTTCTCCACCCCCACGAACAGGACGGGTTCTCCCTCGCGCGGAAAAACCAGGATTTGCTGGCCGGAGAATGAAATGAAATTGCTGACGTAGGCCAGGTTCCCCGTGCGCGGCCCCTGGCGGCCGCTGTTGCCGTAGACGACGAGAACATCCAGCCCCTCGCGCTCCATTTCCTCTCTTAGATTCGCATGGCGACGATCACGCTCTTTGGTCGATAGTCCCAACTTTCGTTTCCTCCGGGTTGCGGGTCGTTAAAAGATCACCTTACCGCCCGAGACGGCCATGTTGACGCCGGTGACATAGGCGGCCTCATCGCTGCAAAAAAACACCACGGCGCCGGCGACGTCTTCCGAGCGCCCCAGGCGCTTCATCGGAATGGTGTCGATATATTTTTTTTGATAATCATCCGAATGGAGGATGGGCCGCTCCGTTTCGGTGAGGCCCGGCGAGACCATGTTGACCGTGATGCCGTGGGGGCCCATTTCCGCGGCCAGGTTTTGCGAGAAATACAAAAGGGCGGATTTGACCGCCCCGTAGGAATTCGTGCGCGGGCGCTTCTCGCCCAGCACTGTGGAAAGAACGTTGACGATGCGGCCCCGGCCTCTATCCCGCATGCCCGGCAGCGCCGCCTGACAACAATGGAAAGCGCCTTTGAGCATCACCTGGATCTGCGGGTCGTAATCCTCCTCCCAGTTCATTTCGAGAAAGGCTCTGCCCTTCACCAATCGCCGCGCGTTGTTGACGAGGATATCGACGCCTCCCATTTCCTTTTCACATTCCTCGAACATGCGCTCCACCTCGTTGAGGCGGCTCACGTCGGCCTGGACGCTGAAGGCGCTGCCGCCTTCATTGCGAATGTCTTCCACTATCCCTTGCGCCGCCGCTTCGCCCGCGTGGTAATGCACGGCGACGACGGCCCCTGCGCGCGCCAATGCGAGGGCGATGGCTTTGCCGATGCCGCGCGTGGCGCCGGTGACGAGCGCGGCGCGTCCTTCCAGCTTCATTCCGAACTCACCCCACAAGTGAACGAAAAAGTATGAATCCTCAAAATCAACGAAAATAATTTCCGCTTCATTTAATCTCGATGCGGAAGAATCGCTCAAATTAAGCCTTGAATAATGGTATTATATTTAATACCATTAAGGAACGCAAGTTTTATTTTAGGGAAGAGGCTCATTTTCAACGAAGTTGTAATATGTAAAACTTGCCCCTTGCTTGAGGCCCGAGGCCCGTCGGTTTACGAGGACATTGAAGGCGAGAAAAGAATGCGGGAATTGATTGCGGAAAAACCATTCTCGAACGAATTCATCCCCTACTACTATCAGATTGCCAATCTTTTGCGCGGAAAAATCGAAAATGGGGAATTGATTTCGGGCATGAAGCTCCCCAAGGAACTGGACCTTTCCAAACATTTCGGCGTCAGCCGGGTGACCCTTCGACAAGCGCTTTCCATACTGGAGAAAGAAGGGCTCGTGACGCGCGAACGTCGAAAAGGCACGTTCGTCAACAGCGCGGGCGTGAAACCGAAAATGATTCAACTCACCGGGGTCATCTGGGAAGAGGACGCCGGCAGCGAGAGCATGCGCGTCATTTCAATGCAGGATGTGGACGCTTCGTCTCGATTGGAGAAATTCTTCGGCCTGGGCGATGGGGAAAGATTGACCAGGATCCAGCGCATGAGAATGACGGAGCAGACACCCCTTTGTTATGTGATGAACTATTTGCCCCAAAAACTCGCCCAAAATATCCCGCATGAGGATATTCGCACCCGCAGTATGCTCCACATCCTCAAAAGTCGACTGCGTATACCGCTGGGCAAGATACAACAGACGCTCGAAGCCCGTGTCGCCGATAGTGAGGTCGCCGACCATCTTTCCATCGGCGTCCTGGCGCCGGTTTTATATGTGGAAACCTTCGTCTACAGCAAAAGCGGCGAGCCCGTCGAATTCTCTCAAATCTATTACCGCGGAGATCAGCACCGATATAGGGTAGAACTCGTAAGCGAGTAGTCCCACCACTTCTGCTGCGCGCTCATTCATATTTCCATTCGATAGGAGGGGCAAGATGTCAAAAAAGAAGAACCCGAAAATAACCATCGGCTTCATCGGCCTGGGCCTCATGGGCCAGGCGTTTTCCAAAAACCTCATTGCAGACGGTCATCGCCTCGTGGGAACGGACGTGCAGGCGGGGGCGAAGCGGAAATTCAAGCGCCTTGGAGGAGAAGCCCTCGAATCGCCGCGAGCCGTGGCCGAAGCCGCCGAAGTGGTATTCATCTCCGTTCCCAATTCTAAGATATCCCTTCAGACCGCGCGTGGGAAAGACGGTTATCTGGCTTGCTCGCCGGAATTAGCGCCCGAAGTCGTGCTCGACACGACGACGTCGGATCCGGAGGACTCGAAAAAACACGCAGAACTGTGCCGGGGAAAGGGAATTCCCTACCTGGATGCATGCGTAAGCGGCAACAGCGACTACGTGACGAATCGGGAAGGCTTGTTTCTCGTGGGCGGGAACAGGAAAGCCTACGACAAGGTGGCCCCGCTTTTGGAGACGATGCTATCTGATCAGATTTACTGCGGACCTTCCGGCTCCGGGGCCGCGATGAAAGTGGTCGTGAACTACATGACCTCCATGGGGCGTTGCGTCATCGCCGAAGGCCTCCGGCTGGGCATACGCAACGGATTCGGGAAAGATTTTTTGTTCGACACGCTCAAGAGAAGCCGCGCGGGCGACTCAAGTATGTTCCATGGCCACGGCGGCTACATGGTGCGGGGTCGGTTTCGCCGTCCCCGGAGCACCTTGAACGTCATCTTGAAGGACATCGGGCTAGGTCTCAGGCTGGCCAGGAGACACAGTGCCGTGACGCCGGTAGGCAACGCATGCGCGCCGCTATACAAGGAAGGCGCGCGCGCAGGTAATGGGGAGTTGGACAGCGCGGCGGTTTATTTGTCGTACCTGAATCGAGAGAACAAAAAATAGAAGAATTCGCCCGGGCTTTCTCATCTGATAGATGGGGCGCGCCCGCGAGTGAGAGGAAACTGTTGCGTCCGTTCTGAATTGATCAGAGGTGGAATGCGCAGTATCTCAATAATGGGGGTGGCCGTTGCCTGGTGAAGCGCAAGATTTAGCGGATAGCGAGTCCACGCTCGTCGTGGTGGGCGATATGGAAATCGATCGTCCCGAACCAGGAGACACTTTTTCGAAAGTCGCCTCTTTTCTGGATGCGGCCGATCTGCGCTTCGGTGGACTCGAGGCGTCGATGTCTCATCTGGGTGAGCCCGCGAGCGGGAAGATCGTGATGCGCCATAGCCCGAACATGATTCGGGGATATCTCGCAGGAGGCTTCGACGTATTGGCGTTCGCCAGCAACCACTGCATGGACTACGGGGTCGAACCATTCGTCGAGACGATGGAACTTCTCGAGCGAAACGGAATCGCATACTCGGGAGCGGGCCGGAATATCCAGGAAGCGCGAACGCCCGCCGTTATGGAGCGAAAAGGAGTACGATACGGGTTTTTATCCTACGTGCTCGAATTGCCCATGGGCTGGGGGGCAGGCCCTGAGAAGCCGGGCGTCACCCCCATCCGGCAGGATGCGCTCTATGGCCCCCCTTATGTGAATGAAGAGGACATGGAGGCGATGGCCGCCGACATCGAACGTGCGCGTCAGAGAGTCGATTTTCTTTTGGCGTCGTTCCACTGGGGCGCGAGCCAGAGCCGTACGCTCACGCTTTCCCAGCAAGCCGTTGCGCATGCGGCCATCGAATCGGGGGTGGACATCGTCGTCGGCCATCACCCCCATATCCTGCAAGGAATCGAGGTCTATCGTGGCCGGCCTGTTTTTTATGCGTTGGGCAATTTTGTGCTGGATCATGACCACCCGATGTTCATGCCCACAGTGCGCGAGTCGATTTGCCTGAAGATAAGTCTTAGGGGAGGAGCGCTCAGCCGGGTGGCTTTAGCGCCTGTGTTGATCGAAGAGGACGGCAGCCCCCGGATTCTCGCCGAGGAGGAGCCCAAATCGGCGGAAATCCTGAGCACCCTCGAATCGCTCTCCAAGAAACTGGGAACTCGGCTGGAAATTTCACGAGGCGAGGCGGTGCTCTCGTTGTGAGCGGGATTCTTGCGCCTCTCGTTGGTCGGTGAGTGGAAGGACCGCTATGGAGCTGAACGGAAAAATTTTCTTCATCACGGGTGCGGCCCGGGGAATCGGGGCGGACGCCGCGCGACGGTTCGCAGGCATGGGCGCGCATGTGGCGGCCGTGGACATGCAAGAAGATGGACTACGGCGACTCGAAAAGGAATCGGACGGTTCCATTCTCGGCGTGCAGGCGGATATCTCGAATGCGGGGGGCGTCGAAGATGCTTTTGCCGCGGCGGTGGGGAAATTCGGCGGCGTGGATATTCTGATCAATTGCGCCGTGATTCGGGGAAACGGCCCCTTGGCGGAGGTCGAGGAAGCCACGATTGACCTGGCGCTGGCCGTGGGACTCAAAGGCAACATCCTTTGCGCGAAGCGCGCGGCCGTGGAGATGAATAAGCGAGGCGGCGGCGCCATCGTCAACATGTCGAGTTTTTACGCGCACACGCCGACCAAGGAGCGCGTGGTGTACGTCGCCGTAAAGGGCGGGGTGGAGGGCCTCACTCGTGCGCTGGCCGTCGAACTGGCGGATTGGAACATACGCGTGAACGCCATAGCGGCGGGTCCGGTGCTGACGAAGCTGAGAGAAACGCAGGGAGACGGCGACCCCGAGAACCTGGCGGAGCGCTACCGCAAATCCCCCATGGGCAGGTTCGGCCGGGTCGAAGAAGTGCTGGACGCCATGGAATATCTGGTAACGCCCCGCTCATCCTACATGACGGGCCAGATTCTTATGCTCGACGGCGGCTTGACGATTGTGTGATGTTTCAGGGCACGTAACTGGCGGGAACGCGTGGGAGTCGAACCCACCGACGAAGTGATTAGCCCCGTCCACTGGATTTGAAGTCCAGGCGGCACACCAGCACCGATGCGCTCCCATGAGAAGAATACAACGGCTGGGGATGGTTCTGAAAGCGCCTTTAGGGGTTTTCGCGGCGCGAAATGCTTTCGGGGGAGCCGCGCGGCTTGTTCTCGGGGCGGGACCGTCCTAAAAGGAAGCGAAATTCATCGCATGAGAGGAGAAAGAAGTATGTCGCAACGTGTGGGTATCGTGGGCATGGGACTGATGGGCCAGGCGTTCATCAAGAACATGCATGAGACGGGCTTCGAGGTGCAGGGCTTCGACGTGGATCCCGCTCGCATGGATGATTTGCGCGAAAAAGGCGGCCATCCCGCCGAGACGCCCGCCGCCGCCGCCAGAGGCGTGAACTTCGTCATCACCTCTTTGCCCACCAGCGACGTCGCGCGTGAGGCGACTTTAGGCCCCGGCGGCATCGCCGAGGGGGCGAAAGAGGGTCTCTACCATCTCGATACGACGACCTCGCGTCCTGAGGATTCGGTTCGCTTGGCCTGTGATTTGGCCGAGCGGGGAATCCGATTTCTCGATTCAGCGGTGAGCGGAACGAGCACCATGGCGGTGGCGAAGGATTTGGTTGTCATCGCGGGTGGTGAGGCGGAGGATTTCGACGCCTGCCGCGCCGTTTTCGCCGGTTTCAGCCGGGCGGCCTACTATATGGGACCGGTGGGTTCGGGCGCGCGGACGAAGCTCGTCATCAACATGATTCTGGCGGGCAACAGGCTCGCCCTGGCCGAGGGGCTGATGCTCGGCGCGAAGGTGGGCCTCGAGATGGATACCCTTTTGGAGGTGCTCAAGGACGGGGCGTGTTCCTCCAAAACCATGATAGACAAGGGTCCCAAGATGATTCACGCGGATTACTCGAAACAGGGCCAGGTGAAGACATCGCTCAAGGATTCGCGCTTGATGCTCGAGCAAGGCCAACTCCACGGCTCGCCCATGCTGATGACGAACCTGTGGTCCCAGGTGGTGCAGATGGCCTATGAGCGGGGTTATGCGGAAGAAGACACCGTCGCCTTCTTCGAGGTCCTGCGCGAGATGGGGGGCCTGCCGTCCAGGATTGACCCCGGATCATGATGCGCATCCAAGCCCTGTTGCGGGGAAATGCGGGAACCCCCGCTCAAATCATCGAAAATGCGGGCAATTGCGAAACGCTGGAATTTTTCAGCGTTTATTTGAGTCGCCTGCGCTCGTATTTATACTAAAAACTTTTTAATTTCAATATCTTACGATGATTTTCCCGGCGTTTTTTTTATCGAAAAACATCGTGAATTTATCGATATTTACCGAATTTTTCACTATTTTATCGAAATTCATGGCGCATCCTTTGGCGCACTTCAATCCCGATCGGGGAGAGAGGCGCGGCGCATTTCCTTTTCCAAATAGTTTGCATCCATGAAAACGCCTCCTCGCAGGAGATTCTGGCGCATTCCCTTGATGACGCGATAGCGGCAAATACGGGGAAATGCGGGGGAGGGATTGTTCCCGTCGTTTTCGGATGGCTCCGGTTGAAATTCATTTTGCCGAGGTGGAATAGGTACTCCGCCTTCCCCCAAAAAATTTCCTCTTGACGCGTGTCTTGAAGGAATAGTAAAATATTAGAAAGACTTTCTTGGTGAATGCTCGGTTTTTGTCACGCCATCCGCTTCGGGCGAGAGGGCGCCCCCGATGGACGGGTCCTCGGCTGTCGCCATGGCGCTCGGAGTTAAGCCGGTTTCTGAATAAGGAGAAGGGATCATGCCCGAAGAAAACACGGTCGGCGGCAACACGCCTCAGCAAAACACGATTACCGATACGTCGGGAGACGGCACGCACGCAGGCGCGAGCGACGCCGACGTATTCGTGTTCACGGCGGACAACGGGGACGACACCATCACCGGCTTCACGAATGGCACGGACCGAATCGACCTCAGCGCGTTTCCCGAGATAAGGAGTTTCGACGACCTGACGGTGACTTCCGACACGACCGGCGTCACCATCGACCTCACCGATCACGGCGGCGGCTCGATATTCCTTCAAGGTTTTTCGGTTGACGATCTGGATGGCGAGGATTTCATATTCGCCGGTTGGGAATACGGCACGGAATCCAACGACAGGATTCTGGGCGACGGCGCCGCCGAGAACATCGACGCCCAGGGGGGCGACGACACGGTCTTCGGCGGCGGAGGCGACGACAGGATCCGGGGCGGCGAGGGCCAGGACTCGCTCCTTGGCGACGCCGGTGACGACACTATTTATGGGGACGCAGGCAACGACTGGCTCGTCGGCGGCGCGGACAACGATACACTTTACGGCGGCGCGGACAACGACAGGCTCGTCGCCGGCTCAGGCGAAGATGAACTCTTTGGCGGCGCGGGCGCCGACGCACTCAACGGCGGGCTCGGGGACGACACGCTCACGGGCGGCGCCGATGCGGACACCTTCTATTTCAACGGCGCCTTCGGGAACGACACGATCACCGACTTCACCGACGGGGAAGACACCATCGACCTCACGGCGATCTCGGGCATTACCGAATTCGCGGATCTGACCATCACCGCCGACGGGCAAAACGCCGTCATCGACCTGACCGCGCACGGTGGCGGCACGATCACCTTGGAGAACTTCGACTCGTCGAATCTGGATGCCGAGGATTTCAGTTTCTACGATTCCTCCTCGGGGGAACCGGAGATCGAAGGCATCTGAGGGCGCGTGCGGCATTCCGGTAGCCCGAAATTTCACGCCTACCTACGGCATATGCGGGGAGATGCGAGGGAGGGACTGCTTCTTGCTTTTCCCCGATAATTTCAATAGGGATTCGTCTCGTTGACATGAAATCAATAGCGATATAAATAAAGATAATTCTCTTCTCCCATTCCGCCAAAACAGACGAAATGCCGAAATCCTTGAAACAAAGGGCATTCGAGTTTAGATGTCCGATTTATGGATTTATTACCCTTTCGGAGTGGGAGAGGGAAATCATCTCCCAACCTGCGTTTCAGCGGCTGAGACGGATCGGCCAACTCGCTTTCACGAACTATGTCTATCCCGGAGCAATGCACACGCGTTTCGAGCATTCGCTCGGCGTCATGTACATGGCGACGCTGCTTTATGACGGGATCGTGGAGCGCTCCAGAGAACTGCTGAAAAGCGAGTTCGGCTACGATGAGGCAGGATTTAAGAGATATCGTGTCTTGGTACGATTGGCGGCGCTTCTTCATGATATAGGCCACTCGCCGTTTTCACATGCCAGTGAAGAACTCTTCCCACTAAAGGATGACCCTGTCGGGAGTGGTAATGGAAGATATACACATGAAGAGTATTCTGCGGCAATTATACGTCGGGATTTTGCTGATATCATTAAAGATCATCCTGCAAACAATAACTATAGATTTTCGCCTGATGAAGTAATCGCACTTCTTGAAGGAAGCGATGACGCAAAGAATTCACTTTTTTGGCGCAATCTTATAGTGAGCCAAATGGATGCGGATCGGATGGATTATCTTCTTAGAGATTCGCATCACGCGGGGGTCGATTATGGGCGTTTCGATTGGCGACGCCTTGTGCAAACGGTAGAGGTGGTTCCGGGCCTGCGTGGCGGTAGCCCAACCCTCGGGGTATCCGAAGGTGGATTACACGCGGCGGAAGGTTTGATCCTTGCGCGCTATTTCATGTTTACCCAGGTTTATTTCCATAAAACACGCGTTGCCTACGATCATCATCTTAAAGAAGCGCTCAAGGAAATTCTTCCTGACGGGTGCTTTCCGCCGCCGACTGGTGAGCGTCTCGATGAATACCTTGATTGGGACGATTGGCAGGTGTGGGCGCTCTGAAAAATGAAGAAGGTGGCGAACATGGCAGGCGAATTCTTGAGAGAGACCACTACCGGGAAGTATGGCACACGCCCGAAATACCGGGTACCGATGATGAGGAGAAGTTGAAAGAACAGAAAGAGAAATTGGGTGAACTGGTTGCCGCTGAAATTCCGGCGAAAAAGTCCTGGTACAATACTCAAAGCTCCGACATTCCTGTTCTTATGGAAACCCCTGATCGTGAGCGGAAGCCGCTTTCATCTTTTTCGTCTGTTGCGAGCAGCATCAAACCGATTCATCAGATTCGATTATACGTGAGAGTTGATGATCGGGATGAAGCCAATCGGAGGCTAAGAGAAAGGGAGGATGATAATGGATGATTTTGTATGGAACAGACTGGGCCTGATTTGCAGTTTGGTTGAAAAGAGCAAGGGAAAAGCCGGGCGAACCGCGCTCATGAAATTCGCTTATCTTTTGAAAGCACTCAAAAGCGTCCCGCTCGACTACCGCTTCACGCTTTACACCTACGGCCCTTTCGATTCTGATCTGTTGGATGATCTGAGCTATGCCGAAGCGCTGGAAGCGGTTGAGAGTTCACTGGTTCATTTTTCCGGCGGATATGGTTATGAGTATTCACTCGGTTCCAAAGGCAAGGAATTGAAAAAGCGCGCCAAGGTTTTTTTGAAGAAATACGATGATGAGATCGACTCGGTAGTTCAAGAGTTCGGCTCCAGAACCGCGGGTGAATTGGAGATGATCAGCACAATCGTCTATGTGGACCGCAGTGCGAAAGAGCGGGGAGTTCGGAATTCCGTGAATGAACTTTCCCAAAAAGTTGTGGGAGTTAAGCCCCACCTCATTTTGGATGTCGTCCGTAAAGAAGCTGAGAGTCTCCATGAACGTGGATATCTAATAGCTGTTGACGAATAATCACCGATAATCTGTCAATACAGGGCGGTTCGTGAACCGCCCGTCGTGTTAGTGGAACGCTACCTTATAGAAATTCTACATTTTTGAGATCAAGAGCATTTGCTCAAATTGGGAAAATCAGAAAGCCCTGCCAGCATTGTGGCCCATCCTACCCCAGGCTGACCGTCACTGGGTTCAAGTGAGCGACTGACGATGCCGATAACCTCGCTATTTGAATTAAGCACCGGACCTCCGCTCATACCCGAGGGCCAATTTGCCTTAACCTCAAATGCCGGTGTTCGATATGTGCAGTCCCGACCGCTAGGCAAAAGTTTCGTCACTTTGCCATAAGCTGCGTGCATCTGTTCACTTATTGTGGTTTGAGCCTTTTCCGCAGTTCCCTCAAAGGTTTTTATTTCTGGGAAACCAAGCGCAACGACCTGTTCCCCTACGACGGGGTAAGGGGGACGAGATCGAATCGGAAGGTTACGGATGAGTTCGAGATTCGCTCCTTTGGTCTCCATCATGGTAATATCAATTGGATTAAATTCGGGTTTCGCTTGAAGAGCGGCTATTGGGTCATCTTTCTCAAATACAAGCGTCCAAAGGCTTGCGACGCGAGGCAGTGCATGAGGAGGGATGTTAGGTTTTCCGTAGATTAGGCCCATACCTAGCAAAACAACAAACCCTTCGTCGTCAGGCATCTTTGCTTTGTAATGGTTTCGTACTGCTCTGTACTGACCCACCTCATCTCTTTTTGAGGCGACCACATGTTCGGCAGAGATGAACTTGCCGCAAGAGTTAAGAGAAAACGCTGTACCCTTGCCTTCGAGATGGCCCCTCTTGTCACTCCAAAACACCGGAACAACTGCTTTTCTCAACTCAAATGGTGAATTGATTTGGAATAGTTCGGGGTTTTCACCATGATCCGGTACCAACTCCCAGGGTGGGCAATCTTGATCATGAGGCTCGCAGATTCTGACTACTATAGGTCGGAATGTCATGGAATCACCCACCCCCCCAACACCCTCGGATAGGGCTCAAAAAGAGTCTGCGCCTCCAGATACTCCGAGCCCATGCGCGCCGTCCATTCCCGCAGGGTTTCGATCAGTGCATCCAGCGGGATTTTTCCCTCGCGGTATCGTGTCGCCATATCGAGAAAGCGACTCTTTTCTTCTCTACTGGTTTTTTCCGGAAAATGTCCCATCGCATGGGCGAGGGCGTTCACGTATGAGGCGCGCGCAGGCGGATGGGCGAGTAGTCGCAAGAGCGCGCTTTCGTAAGCGGAGACGGCCTCGCCGAATTCGCGTTTTTCGTGATTCGCCGCGATTCGCCCCATCTCTCGCATGGTCTCTTGATGATAGGCCATGAACAGGAGCTTGTTCTCCGCGTGGTAGCGGACGAGGCGGGCGGCGCGGCCCGATTTCTTGATTTCGTGAAAACCGGCCAGCGCGAAGATTTTCGTCAGAAAACCCGCGCGAACTTGCCTGTAGTTCAGGCCCATCTCGTCCACGAACGCGCAGGAGCCGAATCTCTCGAGCGCAGCTCCGGCGAACAGGCCCGACCCCTGGGCGACGTGGGCGGCCGATGCGGCAGAGGGAAATATCTTGGCGTCGGTGATCGCGCAAGAAGGGGATTTCGCCTTGAGGATAAAACCGTCGACTTCTTCGAGACCCGCAAGAAACCGCCCGGAAAAGGCGTTCATCTTCTGGGTCAGGTGTTTGCGCGTGCCGGGCTGGTAGAGGGCTTTCTTCTCGCCTTGTAGGTAGATTCGTATCGGGTCTCTCGGCGTTCCCAGGCCGATTTCCACCTCGGGGCACACCGGCCGGAAGCGGACATGCGGTTTCAAGCGATTGATAAAATGCGAGGAAATCCGCTCGCCGTTGTAGCGGCACGCCTCGAATTCGAGGCACTTGCTCACCACGACGATGGGTTTTGCGAACGCGCGGCTCATCGCTCCTCCTCTGGCGATGGACTTGACGGCGGTCGGCAACTTGAAATCAGGCGCGCTGCGGGCGAAGCCGCCTACGCGTAATCATAAAAACCCTTGCCCGTCTTTCTCCCGAGCCACCCCGCCGAGGTCATCCGGCGCAGGATGGGCGGGGCGTAGAACCTCGCCTCGCCCAGTTCCTCGGCCATCGAATCGGCGACGAAGGTCTGCACGTCCACGCCCACCAGGTCGATGAGCGTGAGCGGGCCCATCGGGTGTCCGAGTCCCATGCTGATGGCCTTATCCATGCTTTCCCTGTCCGCAAGGCCCTCATCATACGCATGAGCGGCGTGGTTGAGATAGGGCACCAGGAGGCGGTTCACCAGGAATCCCGGCCTGTCCTTCACAGGAATGGGCGTTTTGCCGATGCGGCGGCAGAACGCGATCCCGAACTCGGTGATCTCGGGCGCCGTCTGGATGGCTTCGACCACCTCGACGAGCCGCATGGCGTAGGGGGGATTGAAGAAGTGAAGGCCGACCACGCGCTCGGGGGTTTTCGTCTTGGCCGCCATGGCGGTCACCGACAGGCACGAGGTGTTGGACGCGATGACGGCGCCTTCCTTCGCGATGGATCCCAGCTTTTCGAACAACACGAGCTTGGCGTCCAGATTCTCGACGATCACCTCGATGATGAGGTCGCAATCGGAAAGCGCGTCCAAATCGGTCGACCCGCTCAGGCGGGCCAGCGTTTCCTCTTTCTGGGCCTCATCCATCTTGCCGCGCTTGACCGCTCCGCCTAAGTTCCTGCGGATGCGGGTGAGGCCCGCTTCCAGGGCGTCTGCGTTCACCTCGACGCCGGTGACTTCAAGCCCTGCGGTGATGCAGACCTGCGCGATGCCCGACCCCATGGCGCCCAGGCCGACCACGCCCACTTTTTTCACCGCGTCCGCGATGGGTTGTCCCCGGGAGAGATCGCGCGCATGCGCCGCATCTTCTTCGGGTTCGGCGACGCCGAACACGCCCGCGGATTTATAGGTGTAAAACCCCTTGCCCGTCTTCGCGCCCAGGTGGCCTGCGTCTATCATGCGGTCCACCAGCGGCGGGGGAATGTAGCGCGGGTCCTTTAATTGCTCGTACATCGAGAGCGAGACCGTGCGGTGGATGTCGAGTCCCTCGATGTCGAGCAGGCGCATGGGGCCCATCCTGTAACCCAGGCCGAGCCGCACGCCCGCGTCCAGGTCCGCCGGGTTGGTGTAGCCCGACTCGATGAGGCGGATGCAGTCGTTCTGAAACGCCACGAGGAAGTAGTTGAGCACGAAGCCGGGCGCATCCTTGACCGTAACGGGCGTCTGCCCGACTTCTTCGAGAAAGGCGCTTGTCGCGCTTGTGGTCTCATCGCTCGTGAGGAGGCCGGGGACGACTTCCACGAGCTTGTTGAGCGCGGCCGGCAGGCAGAAATGGGCGCCGATGGTCTTGGACGGCCGTCCCGACGCCGCCCCCATGTGGGAGATGGATAGCGTGCTCGTGTTGGACGCGATGATGGCGCGCTTACCCAGCACGACGTTCAGATTCCTGAGCAGCTTGTTCTTCTCCTCTCGGTCTTCGGTGATGGCCTCGATCACCAAATCGCAATCCTCGAGCCCGGAGAGCGACCCGGCCTCCTGAATCCGGCCCATCATCGCGTCTCTCTCCTCGGGAGAGGTCTTTCCCTTCTCGACGCCTGCGTCCACGAACGAGCGCACCCGCCCCATGCCGGATTCCATGGCCGCGGGGTTGGCCTCGAAGGCCACCGTCTCCTTGCCGCCCCGGGCGCACACGATGGCGATGTTCGAACCCATCGTTCCCAGACCGACGACGCCCACCTTTTGAACCTTCATGGAATTCTCCTGTCGATTTTCACCGGCGGGAACGTTCTCCCCCACCCGGATTCTGGCTGCTTGCAGCACGCATTTTCAGTATGAAAATTCTTCGAAGAGGGGCGGTTGCTCATCTCCAAAGTTTCCGTATGCGGCTCTATTTGTAGGCTTCGCGCCGGATTCTTGTCAATCCGGCCTTGCAAGTTCACCGATCTGATTTATGATTTCCCCCATCATGAACATGCGGCGCGAGAAGCTGGAGAAAATCATCGAACAAGCCGCCCTGTCGGGTGAGCCTCTTTCGATGGAGGGGGAGAACCTCTCCTGGGCGAACTTGAGCGGGTGCGACCTCACCGACGCCAATCTGAGAGGTGCGAGTCTGGTGCGCGCGAACTTGAGCGGCGCGGATCTCTCGGGCGCGGACATGCGTGAGGCGGATCTGCGAAACGCGGATCTGGAGGGCGCCGTTCTGCGCGACGCGTTTCTGGGCGATGCAGACGTAGCGGGTGCGAGCTTCCGGGACGCGGAGTTGACCGGCGCCGACATCGAGGGCGTGAATTTCGATGAGGCGATCATCGAGAACGCGCAGTTTCTTTGAGGGCGCTCGCCGTACCCGACTCCGCCTACTCTCCCCCGCGCTCTATGAGAGAGACCATCTCCCGCAGGCCGACCGCCTCCACGTCCTTCGTGATGGGGTAACGCTCCTCTCCCGAATAGACGATGAAGGCGCGCTCGGGCTGCACGTCCTCACAGGCGTGGTGGAAGCCCTTGCCAAGACCCCCGGAGAGTCCGCGCTTGATCTCGATCGCCCACGGACCGCGCTTCCCCGGGATCTCCAGCAAGAGATCGATCTCGGCGCCCGCCAGCGTACGGTAGAAGCTCGCCATCGTCCGGGGCGGTGCGACGGCGAGGAGGTTTTCGATCACGAATCCCTCCCAACTCGGGCCGACGACCGGGTGGCCGGCGAGCGCGTCGTGGTTCTCGATCCCGAGCAGGGCGTGGACGATGCCGCTGTCGCGCACGTAGACCTTGGGCGATTTCACCAGGCGCTTTTTCACGTTCGCGTGGAACGGGCGCAGGCGGCGCACGAGAAGCAGGTCGACGAGCAGATCGATGTAGCCGCTCACCGTCGGGGCGCTGACCGAAAGGCCTGCTGCCAGCTTCGATGCGTTGAGCGGCGTACCCTGGCCGTGCGCCAGCATGGTCCAGAACCGCTCCAGCGTCTCCGCCGGGATTCGCCGGCCGAATTGCGCGACGTCGCGCTCCAGATAGGAGCGGATGAAATTCCGCCGGAAGGTCATGCTGTCGGGATCGTTTGCCGCCAGAAAACTGTCCGGGAAACCGCCGCGCACCCATAGCGCCGTCATGGCCCGCGCGTCCGGTGCGGCTTCGCTTACGTCGAGCGGGTCGAGTTCGACGTATTCGATGCGCCCGGCGAGGCTCTCCCCCGATTGGCGGAGCAGATCCAGCGACGCCGAGCCCAGTATCAGGAAGCGGCCCGTGCGCTTTCCCCGCCTACGACCCTGGTCGATCAGCCCGCGCAACTCCTGAAACAATTCCGGGACGCGGTGAATCTCATCCAGAATGACGAGGCGGTCCTCGTACTCGCGGAGATAGAGCGCAGGCTCGGCGAGCTTCTCGCGGTCCGCGCGGGATTCGAAGTCGAGATAAACGGCCTCCGCGCTTTCGGCGATCTCGAGCGCCAGAGTCGTCTTGCCGACCTGGCGCGCGCCGAGCAGGGCGACGGCGGCTTGGCGGCCCAGCGCGTTCAGTACGTTTTGATATGAGCGGCGACGTATCATTCTTGTAAATTAAAACATTTATTTTTAATATGCAAGGATAATACAAATATATTCTAGTATATTAAAAGATAAACTTTTATTTTACAAGGATAATTGCCGTCAAAGCGACGCAGGGCAAGGTTCCGAACCTTTGTACGCTCATGCGAATCCGGTGCATTTTGTGTGATAAAAAGCATATTGTCCTAGTAAATTAAAAGTTAGACTTTTAATATACAATGATAATGGCTGGGTTTGCCGCCAGAATGATGCGCTGGGAGAGAAACCTTGGGCGTAATCCACATGGGCGGTGAAGGCGGTGTGGTAAAGCCGTGTGAAGAGAAGGCTCCGAACCCTCTTGCTCGAATGCGCTCTGGTGATCTTCCGGCTTCAGGGCTTTCTAGTCGAACACCGTGTCGTCATAATGCGCGGAATCCACCACCGCCTCGATGACGGTCGGCCCGTCGGCGTCGAAGGCCTCTTTGAGCACGCGCCTTAGTTCCTCGGGTGTTCTTACCCCCACGGCGGGGACGCCGAAATAATGGGCGGGCGGCGCCTGGTATTCCTCGGCCTGGAGTTCTGTTCCGTAGCGGCCGTAATCCCGCCTGTCCTGTTTGACCTGGATGAGCGAGAGCCAGCGGTCGTCCAGCACGACGATGGGGATGGCGAGCTCCATCCTCTTCGCCACGGCCACCTCGCCGCACGTCATCTGGAAACAACCGTCCCCGATGAGGGCGACGACGGGTTTTTCGGGATGCGCGAGTTTCGCGGCGATGGCGCCCGGCAGGCCGAAGCCCATCGAGGACCACCCGTTCGTGATCAGGAAGGTGCGCGGCTCATGCACGCTCCACTGGCTGGCTATCTGGTGCGTGTGCGCGCCTACGTCGAAAGAGAGTATTCCCTCTTTGGGCGTCACCTCGCGTACCACGTCGATGGCCTCGTGGGCCGCGAAATGCGGAACCGCAGGCCGTAGCGCCTTCTGGAATCTTTCCTTGTGCCGCAAGGCGGCGTCAGACGGCCATTCGTAGCTGCCGGGCGCGAAATCGTTCATGCGCTTTAGGGACGCATCCAGATCGCCCACCACCTCGTGCGCGATCTCGACCGAAGAATCCGCGTCCACCGGGTCGATGTCCACGCTTACGAGGGGCGCTTCCTTTATCCATTGTTCGTATTCCACCTCGATCACGTCGTAGCCGATGCCGAGGATGAGATCCGCGCTTCTCAGGAACTCGCGCTGCACCTGGCGCTTTCCGCGTTCGATGCAGCCTATGGATAGCGGATGATCCTCGTCTATCATCCCTTTCGCCATGGTGGTCGTGGCGAAGGGAAGCTGGTGCTTGTCGATGAAGGCGCGCAAGAGTGCGGGGTTTTCCATTCTCATGCTCGTGGAGCCCAGGACGGCGATCGGCCGCTTGGCGTTTTGCAGAAGGAATTCCAGTTTTTTGAATGCGTTTTCAGGCGCCGCCCGGTAGCGCTTTCCCTGGGGAAGCGGGGGAAGCTCCTCGGTGGCGGGCGCGAGCGATACGTCTTCCGGTAAATCCAGATGCACCGGACCGTGCGGCTCGCTCATCGCCAGTCCCATTGCTTCTTCCAATACCGAGGCGACGCGGCCTTTTCTCAGCGGAAGGCTCGCCTTGGCTATGGGCCGGTAGAGGGTGTGGTGGTCGATATACATCTGGATGCGGCGTCCGAGCTGGTGCGTATGCAGGTTGCAGGTGAGGGCGATGAGCGGGGAGCGGTCCAGATAGGCGTTGCCCACGCCGGTCGAGAGGTTGGTGGCGCCCGGTCCCAGGGTGGCGATGCAAAAGCCCGGCGCGCCCGTCAGGCGGCCCATCACGTCGGCGGCGAAGCTCGCGGAGCCTTCATGCGCGGTCAAGACGAAGGTGAGCCCCCCCTTGCGCATGGCTTCGAGCATGGGCAGGACGTTTCCGCTGGGGATACCGAAGCAGTGCGTGACGCCCGCTTCCTTCATGGTTTTGACGATCAGGTCCGCGTTGTTCATGGAAAATCTCCGGATTCAGGATGAAGAATGACGATAAATGTTGATGAGGTCTTTTAGCAAAGCGGCGGCGGCGCCCCGCGGGTCGCTCTTGCCGCCCACCACGGTGACGCGATCCATCGTATCGCTCGTGTAGGTGATTCCCTTCTCGGCCCCTTCCACGCCCGCGAGGGGATGATCGGGCGTTAGAAGCTCGGGCGCGACGCGGGCCGAGACGCGTCCGCTTTCATCTCTCTTAGAGACGCCCACCAGGCGCATGATTTTGCCCGCAGCGCTCGCGCCCTGCACCTCTTCGAGCGATACCCCGGCGATGCCGAGCGCCTGGGCCTCTGCGAGCGCCTCTTCATAACTCTGTCCGCTCAATCGCATTTTTGAGAGTATGAAATTCGTCGTCCCGTTCAGTACGCCTTCGATGCCGAGAATCTCGGCGCCCGCGAGGCACGTCTCGGCCACGTCGATGGTAGGGAGGGCTGCCGCTGCGGCGGCGGAAATTT
The DNA here is from genome assembly GCA_965218885.1 of bacterium. Classification (GTDB taxonomy): domain Bacteria; phylum UBA8248; class UBA8248; order UBA8248; family UBA8248; genus Bin107. Next base: position 2,234,038 of record OZ244713.1, read on the forward strand.
TGAGCTCCACGTTTTTCTCCCGGGCGAGCCGGGTCAGTTCGCGATAAGCGCGGATAAAGGGGCCCTTGTTGGCGCTCACGACGTGCATTCCCCTTAAAAGCGCCTCGCGTATGTGGCTCATGGCGGGTTCGCCCGTTTGGATATCCGTGGGCGTCGTCTCGATCAGCACGTCGGCGCGAGCTGCGCGAATCAGGTCGAGCCCCCGCCAGGCGGCCTCAAGACTGGGATGACCCGCGAAGCCGCCCTCGCGCTCGAAGGCATCCGCCGCCTCAATGGCGTCGAGTCCGCCGGGGTGGTGGATACTGCCGCTCAATTCGCCCACGCCGACGATGGCCACATCTAAGCCGTAGGCGGTGCGCATGAAATCTGTTTTCTGGTGGATGAGTCTCGCGAATTCACGCCCCACGCGCCCGAATCCGCATACGATCACTCTTATCTTCTCGGCCAAGCGCCATCCTTTTCGGTTGTAGATGCGGGTCTCAAGATTTCTCGACCCTTCATGCCACGCCGGGCGGGGGGTGGTCAACTCGGGGCTTTTCCGCATAGAAGGACTCGCCTCGTTGTCGAGCGGTGAAAACTATGAGAAACCTGTTGACCGTTCCACCATCATTGCAAAGGTGCGCTTTCACGATGGATGACGCGAAAGGGAGAAGGTATGCCGGATCTGGAGCTTACGGCGGCGTTTGGCGATTATGACAGGACCAACATTCTCAAAATGGGCTCGGTACGCCCGCAGGGGGTGAATCTCAGGGTGCTCTCCCTGCCGCCCACCGAGATATTCTTCCGCATGTGCAGATACCAGGAGTTCGATTTATCCGAAATGTCGATGGGAGCGCACATGTTCCTGCTCGGTCAGGGAGACAGCCCCTTCGTGGGGATGCCCGCCTTCCCGAGCCGCGTCTTCCGGCATTCGATGGTGTATGCGAACGTGGATGCGGGCGTCGACGAGGTGCCCGATCTGAACGGCAAACGAATCGCGATCCGCGAATGGGGGATGACGGCGGTCGTTTGGATCGTGGGCATTCTCGCCGAAGAATACGGGCTCGACGTGAGTTCGGTGGATTGGGTGGCGGCGATTGAGCCGCGCGTGTCGATACCCATGCCGCCCGGCGCGCGCATCCGCTATATGAAGCCCGGCCAGACGGTATCGAACATGCTCGAATCGGGCGAAGTGGATGGCGCCCTGATACACCAGGTGCCTGAGTGTTTCGCAAAGGGCTCGCCTCGCGTGAAGCGGTTGTTTCCGGATTACAAGACCGCCGAGACGGAGTATTACAAAAGAACGGGCGTTCACCCCATGATGCACTGCGTCGTGCTGCGTAAAGAAATTCACGAACGAACCCCCTGGGCGCTCAGGGCCATTTATGAGGCCATGTGCGAGGCGCGCGAGAAGACGCTCGAATTGCTGAATGACAACGGCGCGCTATCGGCCATGATCCCGTTTCTGCCTGCGGTGATGGACGAGACGCGGGAGATCTTCGGCGATGATTTCTGGCCCTACGGGGTGGAGGCGAACCGCACATCGCTCGAAAAACTCCTCTCCTACGCCCACGCGCAGGGCCTTACGCCGGGCCTGCTCGCGGTGGAGGATTTATTCGGCGAGAGCGTGCTGGACACCTAGTCGAGCGTTTGGATTTTGCTTCACTGAGAAACCGCCCCATCATCCGCGAGATGGAAATCCCCATGGCGCCGGCCCCTAAAATTCTGATCGCCGCTCCTTTCCACCATCTGGAATCATGCCTTCCACCGCGCGTGCGCTGCCTCGGCGGGGGAGACCCCCTCGCGCAAAGGCGGGTCGTCGTCATTTCGAACCGGCTGCGCGATCATGTCCAGGGGGTGCTTGCGCGCGCCGGCGGTTTCGCCGGTGTGTCGGTTCTGAGCATGCTCGACTTGGCGCGCGAAATCATTGAGGCCGACCGCACCCCAGGGAGCTTCCAGCGCGTTCATCCGGCCCTCGCCGAGGTTTTGGCGGGGAGGGCGTTCGAGCGCGGAAAGGGGGAGTTCGCCTTTTTTCGCTCTGCTTCCCAAAGATATGGAGAGAGCCTCTACGCCACGCTCACCGACCTGGCCGAGGCGAACCTCTCGCCCGAGGCTTTGAGGGAACTCAGCACAAAAATCTCAGGTCCCGATGCCGCGCGTTGCCGGGACCTAGGGCTTTTGGCCGAGAGTTTCCGGCGCGAGATGAACGAGCGTGAATTTTACGACGGCTCTTCCCTTCTTCTGATGGCGTGCGAGAAGGCGGAAGCCGAGCCGCCGCGCGTTCCCACAATCTTTTACGGCTTCGCCGAGATGAACGCGCTTCAGCGCAGGCTGGCGGCGGCGGTCTGCCGGAAGGCGGAATCGCAAGCCCTGGTGCCCGCGCAAAGGGGCGCGCCCGCGTGTAAGCATGCGCAACCCCTGCTCGACTGGCTCGAGAAGCTGGAATTTTACCGGGAAGAAGCCGGAGCGATCGAGCCGAGGCCGCTCTCGGGTCTGGCGGGGGCGCTTTTCTCCGATGAGAAAGCGGAGCCTTTGGCGGAAGACGCCCTGCGGGTCGTGGCGGCGCCCGCAAGAGGCAGGGAAGCGTGGGAAGTATGCCGGGAAATGCTGCGGGCGAGAGAGGATTTTGAGGGCGATGATGAAATTTGCGTCTTGATGACCGAGCGAAGCGGGTATCAGGATTTATTCGAGGAAACGTTCGAAAGCCTCGAAATTCCCTGCCGGGCCGAGGAGAAAACAGCCTTGTCCGCAGCGCCTGTCGCCCGCTTGTTTTTCCTCATGCTTCGCCTGCCGGTTGATGATTACCCGCGCGCCGAGGTGATGCGCTTTCTGGATGAGGGCGCCTTCTCCGGCTCGCCGAGGTTTCGGGCGCTGGCGCGGGATTATGGATTCGAGGAGTTCGCCGCCGATCCCGTCCTCGCCTCGAAATGGGAGTTTTTCTCGAGAAGCCTGCCCTATCTGAGAGGCCCCGACGCCTGGCTCGCGGCGCTCGATGACGCTTTGGATGAGATGGGGGATAAGGATGAGGAATATCCCGCCGCATATTCTCTCGGCATGGCGATGGGCGATGTTTTCGAGCTTCTGGAGAAAATTCCGGGACAGGGGACGCCCTCTTCGTTCGTTGAATCGGCCTTGGAGGTTTTTTCGGAGACGACGAGTGGTTTGGAGGGTCGGGATGAGTTGGAGAAGGCGCTCTCGACGCTGGCGGATTGGGACGCGATTACCGGCGAGATGACGCGCGATGCGTTCTGTGCGCTTTGCGAGCGATTTTTCGAGAAAACCCCCCTGCGCGGGAACGAGCCGGGCGAAGGGCATCTGGCGAGCCTCTCTTCCGTCCAGAGCGCGCGCGGGCTTTCCTTCGATGCGATGGTGCTCTCGGGCTTGGGCGAGGGCCTGTTTCCGCCCGCGGGAACCGAAGACCCGCTCATGCCCGATTCGGTGCGCGAGAGGTTGAACGACGTCGCCAAAGAGACCTTCCCGGACGGGGGGGTGGCGCTTCCGCTCAAAAAATCCAGGGAGGGCGAAGCGCGGTTTCAGTTGTGGACGATTCTTCAATCGTCCAGGAAGCGCCTCATCCTCTCGGCGACGAGTGCTGAGGATGGTTTGGGGGAGAATGCGGCGTCTTTTCCGAGCATGTTTCTTCACTATCTGGCGGACGCATTGGGGGAGGCGAAAGACGGCGCGTGGGGGCTTTTCGCGCGCGCACGCAGCCGCACCGCCGCCGCGACGCTGGAGGCCGAGGCCGTTTCAAAGACGCGCGTTCACCTGCGCGAATACGATCTCGAGAACATCCTGGAGCAGATTCGGCGAGGAGACCCGGGCCGTCTCTCCTACATGAACGATTTTCCAGGGTTTCTCCGCAGGCGGGCCGCACTGGCCGAGAGATGGCGGCGCGACGCTTTGACCGCGCACGACGGGATGCTCACCGCCCCTGATTTGCGGGAGATGATCGAAAAGAGAATTCATTCACCCACGCGTCCTATCGGGGTCACCGGGGTGGAGAATTTCTTCGGGTGTCCTTACCGGTTCATCAACGATCGTCTGCACCCGCGCATGGAAAAGCGGGAGGAACCACTCCCTCCTTTCGCCATGGATGGGAGGCTGAGGGGTCAGTTGACGCACCGGATTCTCGATTTGTTCCACGGCCGGCTCCAGGGGACGAACCTGCCGTTTCATGCGCTCGATGAACCGGTCGCGCGCGATTCGCTCCGAGAGGCGATCAGGGAGGCGATGCGCGAGGAGGAACAGAAGGCCGAGCCGCCGCCCCTGCTCGCGCTGCCCTGGGGTGTGCTTGAAGATGCGCTCTTCCGGCGCTTGTGGGGGTACGTCGAGCAAAAGCGTTCGGACCCCTCGGACTGGCTTCCGGTGAGCGTTGAAGAGAGATTCGGCGGGGAGGGTTCGGAGCCTTTGCGGATATCGCTGGAAGGTGGAGATATCTCTCTGAGCGGGCGGATGGACCTGCTCGAGCGAAACGAAGAGGGGGAATACCGGGTCGTCGATTTCAAGACCGTGAGAAGGAAGGATTTGGTCCCGGCCCGGAGAAAAGTTCTGGACGGCGGCGGGAGTCTTCAGCTTCATCTCTATGCGCGGCATCTGCGCGCGCGGCCGGACGCCTTGCCGGAGGGCGCCGGGGTGAGCGGCGCATACGTCTACATCACCCAGGAGGAGGGTGTAGAAGAGCGCGTCCGCTCCCGTGAGGACATCGAAGAGAAGATGGCGGACGTGGATGCGCTTCTGGATTATTTTCTCGCCTCGGTCGGGGAGGGGCGTTTTTTCCCGACGCCCACGGACGATGGGTGCAGATATTGCGATTACAAGACCCTCTGCGGACCCGACAGGGCCGAGCGCGCAGCGCGAAAAGAGGGGGCGCCGGGGATGAGCGCGCTCCGGGCATTGAGAGAGAGGGCCATATGAACGCGCAGCCTCGCGATCAAGAGCAAAGAGATGAGGCTGCGACCTGGAAGGAAGGCCCCGTTCTGGTGGAAGCGGGCGCGGGCACGGGCAAGACGACCCTGCTCGTGGAGAGAATCCTGCATTTGATTCGCGCAGATGGAGTGCGCTTGGGTGAAATAGCCGCCATCACCTTCACGCGAAAGGCGACGGCGGAACTGAAAGATCGAATTCGCAAACGCCTTATCGAGGCGGTTCCCGAAGAAGAAGACGCCGGAGCCAAAGAGCGCTTACAAGATGCGCTGGAGAATATCGAGTCCGCACGCATCTCCACGATCCACAGCTTCGCCCTGAATATCTTGCGGGGATTTTCCGTGGAAGCGGGACTTCGGCCCGAGGTGGGGGATGTGGATGAAACAGAATACGAGGCGAGGCGCGATGCGGCGTGGCGCGATTGGTTGATCCGGGAGTTGGGTAGTGATGATAGGCGATTGCGCGATTTCCTGGATCTGGGATTCTCTGTGGCCGACTTGGAGAAAATCCGCGACGCCCTGCTCGAGCTGCCCGAACTCAGAGAACATTTCCCCCGCTTGAACGGCGCTTCTCTCGATGAAATCCACGGCTCCATCAAAGATGCGTTCGACGATTGGGTGGATTTCGGGAAGCGCCATTGCAGCGATGAATCGGACAAGGCGTTTTTGGAACTCGAAAAAGCCGAAAACTGGCTGGAAGGCCTCTCCGGATTATCGCAGACAGAATTGCTCCGTGAACTCTGGCGTCCGGGCTTCAAGCTGAACAAGCGTGTGGGCTCCCCAACGAATTGGGGTGATTCCAAGGGTGAGGGCGGAGACAATCTCAAACTCTTTCGCGCGGGGTATGATCGGTTTTTACAAGATAGCGCCGGGATGATCACCCACGAGATACTTGCCGGGCTGGTTCCCCTCGTCCAGAGTTTCGCCGATTCCTTCGAAACGGAAATACGCGAAGCGGGCGTTTTGTCGTATCAGGATATTCTCTTTCTGGCGGCGAAGCTCGTCCGGGAGAATCCCGGGGCGCGCAGGAGGATTCGCGAGAGCATCAAACATTTTCTGATCGATGAGTTTCAGGATACCGACCCTTTGCAAGTGGAGTTGATTTTTCTGCTCACGGGAGGGGGAGATGCCGCCGATTGGCGCGAGGCGCGGATGGACAACGCCGGACTTTTTCTGGTGGGCGATCCCAAACAATCCATCTACCGCTTCCGCCGTGCGGACATCGCCATCTATCATGAAGTGAAGGAGAGGATTGAGGCTCTCCCGAGTGGCCGCGTGCTGCATATCAAAGAAAACTTCCGCAGCACCCCCGGCGTGGTCGGTTTCGTGAACGAGGTGTTCTCGCGGGTCATCCGTCCTGAAGCAGGGGTTCAGCCTCCATATGTCGAACTGATGGCGCATCGCGAATCATCAAACCCGGGCGTTTTCCTCATCCAGAAGCAAGAAAATGGGGATGGGCCCGAGGATGGCGGGAGGATGAAAGAGGAGGAGAGGCGAAAAAACGAGGCTGCCTGTCTCGCCGCCGCGATTCGAGAGTTGGTGGAGGAGAGGAAATTAGAGATCGGCGAGGGCGACGCGCGCCGCCCGGTCAATTACGGGGACATCGCCGTCCTCTTCCGCGTTCGCACGGGCTATCGCCAGTTCGAGGATGCGTTTCGCGGTGCGGATGTTTCTTTCGTCTCGGATGGCGGACACGGGTTTTACGACAAGTTCGAGGTCGGCGCGGCCATTTCGGTATTATCCGCGGTCGTGCGTCCGGGCGAACCGCTGGCGCTGGCCGCCGCCTTGCGCTCTCCCTTGTATGGTTTCTCGGATCAGGACATCGCCCGCTACTTCCTGAAAACACATGAACCGCCGGGGGAGTTGAAAGAGGCGGTTCGGGAGATACATCTGCTTCACGATAGGAAAAAAGAGTTGAGTGCGCGCGCCCTTTTTGAGGAAATTTACCGTCGCACGCAGGCGTTCGAGTTGTTCCTGGCGTCCTCAGGAGGAGAGCAGCGCGTCGCCAATTTGCTCAAGCTCCTGGACATGGCGCATGAATTCGCCGGGAACGGGAAACGGGGCGTAGATGCGTTCGCAGCACACCTGGAGGCGCAATACGACCTGGGGCGCGAAGCCAAAGAGCCCGAGGCGTTTCTGGATACCCATGAGGGCCGGGCGATTCGGTTCATGACTATCCATCAGGCCAAGGGGCTGGAATTTCCGGTGGTTGCCTTGGCCGACCTGGAGGGGCGACCCGATAAGAGCACGGAGACGTGGATCGCGAATTACGAAAAAGGAAACGAAGCAGTCGATTTACATCTAGGCTCAAGTACCCGGTGGCTGAATTCAGCGGGATATGCGGATGCGCTGGAGCGGGAAAAACAATTCCGGGAAGCCGAAATAAAGCGTCTTTGGTATGTGGGCGCGACAAGGGCGCAGGACTATCTGCTCTGGCCGGAATCGGGTTTTCGCTTCCTGATGAAAAGTGCGGGCCTGAAAGAGGAAGAAGTAGACGAGGTGATTCGAGGAGCGCCCGCATCTCCCCTCGAAGTTTCGCCGGGGGAGTCGAAACCTCTCGAATCCATCCTCCGTGTGCCCGATGGTGTTTTCCGTCAGGTGAGCGGGGGTTCGGTGAGCCTTGCCAATCAGCGCGTCGCTTTGGATGAAAAATTGAAGCGGTTAAAGAAACCGATCGAAGTGTTGAAGCCCTTGGCTCCCAGTGGGCTCGTCAAAGGGTTTGACGAAGCGGAGCCTGCGGCCTCATGGACGCTTTTCGATGAGGATGAATCTCAAGACCTAGAGATTCATGCGGGGGGCGTGGCGTTCGGGCGGTTGGTTCATGTGATTCTCGCAAGATTGGAGCCGCCGGAGCCTGAGTGTCTGGAGGGTTTGAGAGAGGAAAGCATCGCTTACGCCCGCACGCTCGATTTGAGTCCTGAGGATGTGGACCACGCCATGGAGCTGATTCGAGACTCGATGGAGACGGGAAGGATACTGGCGCGTGCGGCGGCCGCTTCGAGGCGTTGGCGGGAGCTACCCTTCACGTTCGAGTTGGCCGGCAGGATGATTCGGGGATTCATCGATCTGGTGTTCGAAGAAGAGGGGAAACTGACGATCGTGGATTTCAAGACGGATAAGATCACGGCGAGCGACGCGGATGAGAGAGCCTCGTTTTACGCGAACCAGGGGGGCGCCTACGTCATGGGACTTGAGGCGGCGACGGGTCTTACAGTCCATGAGTTGGTATTTTCTTTTCTGCGTCCGGGCGTCGACGTTTCCTGCCCCGTCGATGATGTGTTAAGAGAACGCGTATGCGAGGCCGTGGCGCAAGCGGAGTAGGGGTTTTTACAAAGACTTCATCCGGTTCAGAATGAATAGAGGGGGAGGTGCCGTGAAGATCGAATCCATCGAGATATTCCGCGTCGACATGCCGATGCGGGACTTTTTCAAGAACGCGAACCACAATCACAACGTCCAGCCGGCGATCGTCGTTCGGGTGACTGCGGATAACGGCTTCTCGGGCATAGGCGATGTCGAGCCCGTGGCGGGGTATTCAGGTCTGGGACGTGATGAGATTGCAGACGCGATGGAGACGATGCTCGCGCCCGCTCTCATCGGCGCGAACCCCAGGGCGTCGCGTGAACTCACGCGGAAGATGGATGAGGCCTGCGACGGTTTCGATGGCGGAAAGGGCGCCTTGTCGCTCGCCCTGGCCGACCTTCATGCGAAATACCTGGGCATCCCCCTGTATGAACTGCTGGGCGGCGCGGTGAAGGACGAGGTGCGCTTCAACGCCTGGATCGGCATCAAGGCGCCCGATGAGGCGGCGCGCGAGGCGAGGGGTTTTTATGAGCGCGGCTGGAGAGCTTGTAAGGTGAAGATGGGGGGAGACGTGGAGTCGGACGCGGCTCGGGTGCTGGCCGTGCGGGAATCGACGGGGGATGATTTCGAGATACGAATCGACGCGAATGAATCCTACGGGAGCGTGGAGGACGCCGTTGCGCTCGCGCGGGAAGTGGAAGAGGCGGACATCCAGCATTTCGAACAGCCCGTTCCGAGAACCGACATCGAGGGACTCGCCCGTGTGCGCCGCTCCATCAACATCCCCGTCATGGCGGATGAATGCATATTCGGGCCCAAGAGTCTGCTCGAAATCATCCGGGCCGAAGCCGCCGATACCGTCAAGGTCAAGATCATGAAGCAAGGCGGCCCCCTTCGCGTCCGCGACATGGTCGGTACGGCGGAGGCCGCCGGCATGAAACTGGTCATCGGTCACGGGTTCGGGTTGTCGCCCTACACGCTGGGCGAGATTCACGTGGCGGCGACTTCGAACGCCTTTCTGGCGGCGATAGAATCCGTCGGTCCCGAGAAGATGCTGGACGACGTCGTCGATTCTCCCGTCGACATGGACTCGGGGCGGTATGCGATTTCCGACGCGCCCGGGTTGGGCGTCGCCCTCGATGAGGATAAACTCGAGAAATACATGACACGGCAGGTGGTGAAGGTATAAAGCTCGGCGGAATCGGCTTCTCCGGTTTCGATTTTCAGGCATCTTTTATATTTTCGAGCAGGTATTTCTGGTGTCATTTCCATTTCAGGAAGCACTCACACTGGCCGATCATCTCCTGGCGGCGGGGTTTTCGTTCTTCTTCGCCCTTGCGGGCGCGTGCGTCTGCGGCGGTTCGGTTTTCACCCTGCTCGCCAGGTCCCGCGCCTCGGACAGCATGGACCCGAGATGGGACGAACTCGCCCTGCGGTGCGCGAAGACGACGCGCGCCCTGGCGGGTTGGGTGGCCTGTCCCCTGGGTCTTGGCCTTTGGGTCGTCACGATGGCCCAACGACCCCGGATGATGGAGCAACTCCATTCGATTTTCATCACACCCGCCCTTTTGGGCTTGTTGCTTTTTTTATCGGGTTTTTGTTTTTTGGGTCGATACATCGCCCTATGGGGAAGAGGAAGCCATGAAAGCAGGCTTCATTTTGTATGGGGCCTCTCCTCGGCAATCGGCTTTTTGTGTGCAGCCGCCGTCCTGGTTTCGCTCTGCGCCTTTTCCATACACACGGGCGGGTGGGTGGCGGAACCCGGGTTGTCGAATGCTTTCTGGAATCCCACCTTCCCCGCCGTATTCGTTACGTGGGCGGCTATTTCGGTATCGGCCTTCGGCGCTTTCGGTTTGCTCTACGCCGCGACCCGAAAGGACGGCCCGTGGCGCGTCGCCCTGGAGCATGAATTGGGCAAGTGGATGGTGGCGGGAGCCGTCATCGGCGTTCTCGGATGGATGTGGTGGGGAATCCGCCTTCCGGGAGGGACGAATCGGCAATGGGTGTTCTGGCTGATGGCGGTCGCGGTGGCGGCGCAGGCGGCTATGGGAGTCATCGCCTATAGATGGGGCGTTCGCGACCCCGAAAGACGGCATCGATGGCATGCGGGCGCGGCTTCGGTTCTGGTCGTTCTCCTGATGGTGGCGTGCGGGTGGGTTTACGTGGAGGCGAAGGGAAATTTCCAGATTCATCGATATATGTATCGCAATGGAATGATCATCGAGGAGGCGGAGGACTCGAATCGAACGAGCCTGTGGAGTGTCGTGAACCTTGGCGAGCCCCTGCCCGCGCAGGAGGAACTCGGCGCGTTCAGCTTCCGCGCGCAATGCATGGCCTGCCACGAGAATTGGGTGAAATCCGAGGATCCGTCTCGTACCCCCCGATTCAGGTTCGAGGGAGATGCCCTTCGGTTTCTTGGAGAAATAGGCTCCAAACATCCCCCGTATCCCCTTTTTGCGGGAGCGCCCGAGGAGCGGCGCGCCCTGGCGGCGTATCTCGAGGCGATGATCGCGAAATCAGGCCGAACTTTAGCATCACGCCCCGAGCCTCCGCCCGCCACACGGAAACCGGCGGTTCGCCCGGCGATGGTTCCGAAAACCTCTGCCCGGGGTGTGGAAAAGCGCGCGGAGGTTCCAAAGTCGAATATACGCGAGGTGCAGAAAGAAACCGCGCCCGGGATAAAAAAAGAAATCCGGGCTGCGGCGAAAGCGCAAGGTGCGCCCGAGGTGAAAGAAAAGAGCGGGACTACCATTTCTCCCGACCTCTCGAACGCCGCACAAAGCGTGAAAAAATCACAAGAGCAGGAACAGGCAGGCTCCGCCGTTTCTTCCACTCGGTCGAGGGACATCGGCATCCAGGACGCAAAAATCTCGAAAAAAGAGGGAGCCGTCCCCATCGCCCCTTCCGGTCCGCCCAGCACCCCGCAAGGCGCGAAAAAACCGGAAGAGAAGAATTCGCCATGAACACGATGATCATCGAATCGAGCGAGTGGCTCATCGTACTGCTCGGCTCCGCGTTGTGGCTGTGCGCCGGCGCGAGCGTTTCGGTGCCGTGGTTTTCGGCGCATCTCGCGTTCTGGGGGTGGCGGGAGAACGACGATGACGACGTCGAATTCGCACGTCGCCTCTCGGGCCTGTGCCTGGCTTCTCTCGTTCCCGTATTCTTCATCGGGGCGGCGCTCACCTTGCTTGCGGCCACGATGCAGCCGGCCGTTTTTTTCACTTCCGTGATCGCGCTGATACGCCCATTGGGCGTGTTGTCGCTCTTGCTGTTCGTCTCCGCCGTTCTCGCCTTTGCGCATTCGAAGCATACGAGACAGGGCTCGAAATTCAGATTCGCGCACCTGATGATGATTCCACCGGGCGTCTTGATGGTATTATGCGCAGGATTGGTTTGGGTGTTCACGCTTTCTTGTGTGAATCCGAATCTCCTCGGTTTGGAAGAGGGGTGGAGTTGGCGCTTTTTGGCGCGTTCCCTTTTTTGGTGGGCCATGGCGCATTTTTATCTCTCGGCGTTTTCGGTCGGCGGCCTCGTCCTCATGTTTCTGGGGGGAAAGGCTTTCAGGTGGGAGAGTTCCGTTTCCGTGTCGAACGGCGCACGGTGGGTTCGGCTCGGCGCCAAGTTCTCCTTGTGTTTTCTGATGATTCAGGCAGGGGTCGCGGGAGGCTGGTTTTTGCTCCAGGGGTCTGATTTCATGGTAGGCATGCTGGCGTCAGGCGGTTCTCCTTTCGTCACGTTCCTCATCATCGGCGCCGTCTGCGTCATATCGTTGTTCGAATTGTTGCTCGGCGCGCTCAGGCGAGGCGGGAGCGTGCGCATGACCGGTTCTATCGCCATCTTTCTCGTTTTCATCCTGGCGGTGTCGGTGAGTTCAGCGCGATTGACCTTGAGTCAAAATGATTTCTCTCTTTCCGGGCCGAGCGCTTCTGTCGGGCAGGCTCAGGGTCGTTTGCGGTGATCGTCGATATTTGCAGCTTTTTGCCCGTGGCGGAGTCCTACCGCGCCCGCCTGTTGGGCTGGGCCTCGATTCCCGGTTATTTGAAGATGTTCGCGAAGGGCTTGAGCGCTTTTTGCGGCGTGGAGGAAGAGGAGTTTCGTCGCAGGGCGGTGGGGAGGCCGCGAGTAGAAATCCATACCTTTATCGATGAGATATCAACGAGGCTCGGGCGACCCCTCGAAGAGTTTATAGCGACTCTGGATGCGGCCGGCTACGACAAGGCGGTAGTTTTCAGCATCGACCAGGAGAGCACCACCGGCGTTTCGCCGCTCGACCCGAATGTTCTCGCCGGTGCGGTGGATTCGTATCCGAGCAGGATTCTGGCTTTTCAGGGCGTCGACCCCAACAAGGACGATGCGGCGGTTACGCTGGAAAAAGGCGTGCGCGATCTTGGCCTGCACGGGGCCTTTCTCGTTCCTTTTCTTCATCGCCTCCCCGCCGACGCGCCTGCGTATCGGCCGATTTATGAAAAGTGCGTCGAGTTGGACGTTCCCGTGTGGATTCATACTTCGGTGAACTGGGCGCCCGCTCATCCGATGGAACTCGGCAGGCCCCTGGCTTTGGATCGTCTTTGTGGAGAGATGCCGGATCTGAAGGTAATCGCCGGCCATGGCGGTTGGCCCTGGGTGCCGGAGATGGTCGCCGCCGCCTGGCGGCACCCGAATCTGTATATCGACCCTTCCGGCCATAGGTGGAAGTATTTCTCGACCCCTCATTCCGGCTGGGAGATGCTCCTTCATTTCGGGAACTCCACGATACAGGATAAAATTCTGTTTGGAACCGATTGGCCGCTTCTGCCGATATCTCTCGGCGAAATTCTCGAAGAAGCGAGGAGTCTCCCCTTGAAGCCGCACGTTGCGGAAAAGTGGCTGGGAGGAAACGCGGCGCGGTTGCTGGAGCTGGATGGATGAAGGAAGAATACCCGCATTGGCGTTCCATATTTGGGTCTGCCTGTTTCATCATTTTCGCCGTTTTCGGCTCGTTGGTATCGACGAGCGGACTCATCGGCTTCATTCGTAATGATTTGAACTTATCCTACGGCGCGGGCGGTTTTTTGTTGTCCGCGCCGTTTCCGTTGATAGCGTTTTTCGCGGTTGCCGGAGGTCGTCTGGTCGATCGACTGGGGGTGAAGAAAATCGTTTTGGGTGGCGTTTTCTTCACTTTGCTGGGAGGAGTCGTTCGCTTCTGCAGCGGAGATTATTGGTCGCTCGCTTCGGGAATCGCGCTCGTGGGCGCCGGCACGGGTCTGGTGTTTCCCGTCATGCCGAAGGTGGTGGGGACGATAGTTCCTCCTGAGCGCAACGAGTTCGGCTCCGCCGTTTACACGGCTTCCATCATCGCGGGAGCGGGTTTGGGCGTCGCGGCCTCGCACTATATGACGCCGGCCGCGGGAATTTTGCCCGCCGCTTGGGGAGGGAGCGTCTGGCGCGGCGGCTATATGGGCTGGGCGCTCGTTTTGGTCGTGGCGTTCATCGTCTGGCGAAGAAATTCCGCCTCGATCGCGGTAGACTTAGAACCCGATTCCGCCTCGGCCAATAGCGGCATGGTGTATCGGCTGGTCGCCGTCTGGGCCGTCGCCGGCTCCTTGTTCGTCAACAACGTCGTTTTTTATACGAGTTTGGGTTGGCTGGCCACGATTTTGATGGCGAAGGGCTGGCCGCAATCGAGTGCCGCGCTTATCGTGTCGAGTTTGCCTTTGCTTGGAATTATTATTTCCCTGAGCGCGCATAAAATAGCGTTGGCCGTAGGCGGCGAGCGGGTCATGATGGTTTTGTGCGGGTTGTTCACGGCCGCGGCGCTCGCCATGATGCCGGAGGGAAACCTGTGGGTTGCCGCGGCGGGAACCGCCGTTTTGGGCTTGACCACGAATTGCTGGTTTTTGTTTTGCCTGGCGTATCCCGCTCAATATGTGGAGAAAAGCCAGGTGGGCCGGGCCGGCGGTTTAATCATCGGCATGGGATATCTGGGTGGTTTTGTCGGTCCCTGGATGGTTGGCGCGATAAGGGATTGGGCCGGGTCGTTCGGTCCGGGTTTTTACACGTTGGCGATTTTATCGGTCATCGGGATATCTTGCGCACCGTTTTTTGGAAGATACGCCACTCAAAGCAGAGGGTGAGGAATTTTGGACATGACATCGGAGCGATTGAAGCTGAGACCCGTGGAGGCTACTCCTGCGGAACATCGAGGCCAGAGGATGTTGAGGCTCAGCGATCCGCTTCGTCTCAGCGATGCGGTTCTTTTTGCTCCCATGGCGTTGGTTCCCGTACTTCAGCGGCTCGATGGTCGCCACACGTTTGAAGACATCAAAGAACAGTGCAAATCCCTCCACGGGATGGATATCTCCGAAGAAAGTTACCGGGCAATGGTGTCCCGACTCGAAGAAGCGCATTTACTCGAGGGGGATGGTTTCGCCTCCTGGAGCGCATCGCTCAAGAGCGCCTTCTTGAGTGCTCCGGTGCGTCCGAGTTTTTTGTCTGGTAGAAGCTACGATGCGGACCCGGCGCGTTTGCGCTCTCAAATCGATGGCTTTTTCACAGGAGATGACGGCCCGGGGAGTCTTGCGAAAAATTCCCCGGCCCCGGCCAAATCGCTTCGGGGCGTGGTCGCGCCGCATATTGATTTTCATCGCGGAGGCGCCACCTTCGCATGGGCTTATAAATCAATCGCAGAGCGATCTGATGCCGATTTGTTTGTCGTTCTGGGAACGGTCCACGCTCCGACGAAAAACATGTATAACCTCACGGACAAGTCTTTTGAGACGCCGTTCGGAATTTTAGAGGCGAACGCAGGATTCGTGAAGGAACTCTCGGGTCGGCTGAAGGTGAATTCCTTTCAGGATGAATTCGTGCATCGCGCCGAGCATTCCATCGAGTTTCAAACGGTTTTTCTGCAATATCTCTTTGCGGGCGTCCGGCCTGTTCGGTTCGTCCCCATCCTGGTGGGTTCGTTCCACCGGTTTGTCGTTGATGGCGAATCTCCCCGGGGTGATGCGCAAGTGGAGACTTTTCTGGCCGCGTTGAAAGAGATGATAGCGGCATACCGGCAAAATGGAGGAAGGGTCTGCCTGATTGCGAGTGTGGATTTCGCCCATGTCGGCCCCCAGTTCGGCGATGAAGACCCCGTGGATGAAGTGCGGCTGAAAGAACTCGAGGAAGCGGATGGGAAATCCTTGCAAGCGGTATGCCGAGGAGACGCAGAGGAGTTTTATTGGAGCGTGGCGGAGGATGGGGATGCGAGAAACGTGTGTGGTCTGGCGCCCATTTACACCATGTTGCGCGTTCTGGGCGACTGCGAGGGGGAAGTGCTCCGCTATTCTCAATGGCCGGACCCGAACGGAACGGTCACTTTTTCGAGCGTTGCTTTGACTTGAAATATTTTGGTTTCGGGAAATCATGAATCACAGAGGAGAAAGAATCGTTGCTTTATTTAAGTGAGTCCGACGTCAAGAGTCTGGTGAGCATGTCCGATGTCATGGATGTGGTGGAGAAATGCTTCAAGGCCCAGGGAGAAGGACGCGCGCCGAATCAGCCGAGGCGGCGGGTTTTTCTTCCCAAGGGCACGATGCATGTCATGTTCGGCGGCATGGTCGATGAAAACGAGGGTTATCTGGGTCTCAAGGCCTACACCACGTTTCCGGGCATCGGCGTGCGATTCATCTTCCTGCTGTGGGATGCCAATACGTCTGAGATGCTCTCGCTCATGGAGGCCAACATACAGGGGCAGATGCGCACCGGGGCGGCGAGCGGCGTCGCCGCGAAATATATGGCCAGAGAAGACGCTGCGGTGGCCGGGTTGATCGGCACTGGGTGGCAGGCGAGAGCGCAGCTTGAAGCCATCTGTTGCGCGCGCAAGCTCAAGGTGGTGAAAGTGCACAGCCGCCGTCCCGAGAAGAGGGAAAAATTCGTTCGCGCGATGCAGGATAGGGTGAACGCGGAACTCGTTCCGGTCGAATCTGCGACCGAAGCGGTGAGAGGCTCGCAAATCGTGTGCACCATCACCACGGCGCGTGAACCGGTTTTTGACGGGAACGATCTGGAGCCGGGCGCGACGGTTATCGCGGCGGGCTCGAACCGAATCACGAACCGCGAGATAGACGATGAAACTTTCCGCCGCGCGGCGAGAGGAAGAATCGTGACGGATAACCTCGAGGGCGCCGAATTCGAGAGCGGTGACCTGGTCGGCGCCATACGCGCGAACGTCATCCAGTGGGGTCAGGTATCGGAGATCGGGTTGATAGCGACGGGCGCCATGCCCGGGCGCGCGTCCGATGATGAGGTCAATCTGTTTTTGAGCCAGGGGGTCGCGATAGAAGACGTGGCCTTGGGCGCGGAACTCTATCGGCGCGCCAAGGCTCGGGGCGTAGGTTCACAACTCCCCGTAGAGGGTTTCTTCAAAAAGGCGACTTAGGTTTCAGGCGCGATGGATTAAGCGCCGAGCCCGGCGGATTTATCGAAAAACTCGCGCACGGCGTTTTGGTCCACTTCGCCGAAGCCCATGGCCGATGTGGCGATGAAAACCTGCCTCGCCAGCGCGGCGAACGGTGTCGGCGTCGTCGCGGCCTCGGCCATCTCGGAGATGAGGCGCAGGTCTTTTCTCATCAAGTCGATTCTGAAAGACGGCGTGTAGTCCCTCCTCGCCAGAGCGGACCCCTTGATGGCCAGAATCTTGGGGATGGAAGCTCCCTTGAGGTATTCCATCATCTCGACGGGGTCGAGGCCCGAGCGTTCCCCTAGAGTGAGTCCTTCGGACACCACGGAAAGAAACACCGAGACGATTTGATTGGCCACGAGTTTCATGTGCAGCCCCGCGCCGTTCGGCCCGAAATGGTTGATGGACTCGGAGACGGCCTCGAGAACGTCGCGGTGTCGATCCATCGCCGCCTCATCCCCGCCGACCATCACGTTCAACTCGGCGCTGATGGCGCTGGGGGCGCTGCCGCTTACGGGCGTATCGAGGAATATCGCGCCTTTTTCCGCTGCTTGTTCCGCGATGGCCTGGCTGCCGGCGGGGGCGATGGTGGAGAAATCAAAACAGACGACGCCTTCCTGGGAGGTGAGGAGCGCTCCTTTTTCTCCCAGATAGGTCTCATGAACATCCTTGGTTTCAGGCACGGATGAGCAAATGACTTCAGCTTCCGAGGCTGCCTCGGCCGGGGAGTCGAAGGTTTTCGCTCCCGCCTCTTCCGCCCGGGCGCGGACCTCGGGCACAGGGTCGAACCCGTGAACGACGAAACCTGCCTTGAGAAGATTGTTGACCATGGCTCCGCCCATGGTGCCGAGTCCTAGGTATGCAACAATTTTCGACACGGTGCTCTCTCCTTCGATGTTTGATTTTCGGATGCGGGGCCTCGTCTAAAAATGGTTCGACGCCCTCCGGTTCCCGGTTGATTTTGAACAAGCGATTCTAGCGCACCGGAGACAAACAAAATACCTCTCTCGCCGCTTGCCTTTTTTCTCGGGCTTGGCTATGTTGCGCTTCTTTGTGGACCGTGGATACGTGGATGTATCCCAAGACATTGATTTTCGTTGAGGTTTCGAGATGCGAGAGAACATTCAACTCGAATGCACGACTTGCAAGAAGATGCGCTACACCAGCACCAAGAACAAGCGCAACACGCCGGATCGGCTCGAATTCAGAAAGTATTGTAAATTCTGCCGAAGCCACCAGCCGTTTCGGGAGACCAAATAGATGAAAACCCACAAGAATCCCGTGGCGCGCAAGCGATGCGCCGTCACCGGCAAGAGCGTGATGTACGGGAACAACGTCTCGCACTCGCACAAGAAGACGAGGCGGCGCTTCGAGGCGAACCTGCATGTGAAGCGCTTCTATCTGCCCGAGGAGAAGCGCTGGGTGAAGCTGCGCGTATCGGCGAAGGGCCTCAAGGTGATCGCCAAGCGCGGCATCTCGAAGGTGATGGCCGACATCAAGAGGCGCGCGCGCGCCCTCTAGCAAGTCTTTTATTTCCAGCTATTTACAGGTTTCAGCCGACGCCCCCGGGGGTGTGTTTTTCCGCGCGTCCACAGGCGTTCGCGCGCGTTCGGAGGCGAGGCGTCGAGGCGCCGGAAGGAGGCGTTTCGGGGCGTTTTTTTTATTGAAAAACCCCGTGAATTTATCGATATTTATCGTATTTTATCGAATTGTTTTTCGGTATTTTCTGAAAAAACCTGGGGTGCGGTGGTGATCAATCCCGACCGGGGAGAGCAACTCCGAGCGTAATGCGCGTAATGGCGCGGGCCGAGGAGCAATTGAATTGCTCCGTCTCTCGGCTTTCCCGAATATACGCGCTTCCCACGATTCCCCACAGCCGCAAATGCGGGGTCAAACCCGACCGGGGAAGGAGGGCTTGACGCGACCAATGCGGGAGCGTTTGCTGGCCGATGCGGGAGAGTTTGCGGCCGGCGGGGGTCAATCCCGATGGAAAATGAGGGATTGTTCCGAACCACGCCGCGAGGTGAAGCGGCGTCCACGCGCCGCGCGTAGCGAGAGGTTTTTCGAATACGATCACAAAAGGCGCCGATTACGCCCGATGGCGTCCGGCGCGCCATTTTGTTACACTCCCGGAAACCACGCACAATCCGCATGTGAAGAGGTTTTCCGATCTTTGAGCCAGGGAGATGTATCGGGGGCGGGCTCCGGTTCCCTCGGTTGAGGGGCGCAGTTCCCGGCATTTCCTGCAGCAGGGAGAAAAATGTCATGCCTCGTCGTTCGCTGTTTTTCCTGTTTGTCCTTGCGCTGATTTGTTTGCCGCTTCAGAGCGCGCATTCGGCGGAGTATCCCCGCTACCCCGTGCAGTTCATCATCTCCTTCCCGCCGGGAGGACCCGGGGACACCACGATCCGCATCATCCATCCCGCCCTCCAGAAAAATTTCGGCGGCGCCATCCAGCTCGTGAACAAGCCCGGCGCCGGCGGCGCCATCGCCTACACCTACGTCAAGAAGGCCAAGCCGGACGGCTACACCATTCTCTCCACCATGTCCGCGCCCCTCACCGTAGGAACGGCGCTGCGCACCTTGCCCTTCGCGCTGGATGATTACGAGTACATCGGCGCGTACGCCTTCGGCGCGACGGCCATCGTCTCCAAACCCGACAAGCGGTGGAAGGACCTGGCGGGTCTTCTCGCCTACATCAAGAAAAACCCCGGAAAACTCAACTACGGCACGAGCGGAGCGCCGACCGCGCCGTATCTCACCATGGCGGCCGTTCTCGCCATACGGGGCTTGAAAGCCACCCCGGTGCATTACAAGGGCTCAGGCCCCGCGCGCAACGCCGCCCTGGGCGGCCACGTGGACTTCTCGGCGGGCGGATTCGGCGCGATGCAGGCGCTCCTCCGGGCGGGCAAGCTGGTGGGCCTGGCCATCACGGACGACAAGCGCGACCCGAAGTTCCCCCAAATTCCGACCCTGAAGGAAAAGGGACTCGGACGAGCGAGCATCGGGCTCTGGGCCGGTCTGTGGGCGCCCAAGGGAACGCCCAAAGCCGTTCTCGCCAGGCTGTCCGCGGCCCTCCAGAAGACGGCTTCGGACCCGGCGGTGGTGAAAAAGCTGAACAAGGCGGGCTTCCGGGTGGAATTCGTGTCCGGGGATGGAGCGATGAAGCTCGCCCGGCAGGATCACGATACGTCCAGGGAGATCATGAAGGCCGTTGGCATCAAGAAAAAATAGAGCGGCCGCCATGCGCAGGATCGCCTCCCCCGCGGCGCTGCTCGTCGTTTCGTTGTTGATGGGGTGGTTCGCCCACCGGCTCGGGCTGGGGAGCATCACCCGGCCCGGACCGGGGTTTTTCCCTTTTTGGATATGCGCAGGCCTCGCGGCCACCTCGGTGCGCCTGATGACGCAATCCTTCCGCCCAAGTTCGGAGGATGAGGCGCTCTCCGAACCCGGGGCGGTATTTAAGCTCGCCGGGTGCCTGCGGGTCTTCTCCGTCATGGCGGGGACGGCGCTCTTCGGGCTGCTTCTCGAAGTGTCCGGGTTCCTGGCCACGACTTTCATCTTCATGGCGTTCTGCTGGCTCGTCGTAGACCGCCAGCCCTTTCTCCGGGGTCTCCTGATCTCGGCGATCGCCTCAACTGCGGCCTTTCTCCTCTTCGTCAAGGTGTTGAACGTGCACTTCCCCCGTGGTCTGCTGGGGTTTTGATGGGCGATCTTTTCTCCAACCTCTATTTCGGCTTCTCGGTGAGCCTCGCCCCGCACAACCTGTTCGCCTGCTTCATGGGCGTCTTCGTCGGGACGGCCATCGGGGTGCTTCCGGGCCTCGGCCCGGTCGCCACCATGTCCCTCCTCCTCCCGATCACCATCAAGATGGAGCCCACGGCCGCCATCATCATCATGGCGGGGGTGTTTTATGGAGCGATGTACGGCGGTTCCACCACTTCCATTCTGCTGAACCTGCCCGGCGAGGCGTCTTCCGTCGTGACCACCCTGGACGGCTACCAGATGGCGCGGCAAGGCAGAGCGGGACCGGCGCTCGCCATCTGCGCCTGGGGCTCGTTCATCGCGGGAACGCTGGGCGTTCTGGGCATCACGCTCATGGCGCCCGCCCTGGCCGAGATGGCGGTGAAGATCGGCCCGCCCGAACTGGTCGCGCTCCTGTGCCTGAGCTTTTTGCTGGTCATCCAGTTCAGCGGCGGCTCGCGCCCGCGCGCCGCGGCGGCCGCCCTTCTGGGATTCCTCCTCTCCACGGTCGGCCTGGACCCGGTGGAATCCACGCCGCGCTATGATTTCGGCACCTTCACCCTGATGGACGGGGTGGGCTTCGCTCCCCTGGTGATCGGTCTGTTCGGCATCTCGGAGGTGCTGATCAACCTGGAGAAAGAGGAGAAAATGGAAGTGTTCCAGGGCCGCATCAAGGGATTGTGGCCCACGCGCCAGGATTGGCGGGACTCGGCTCCGGCCATCGGGCGAGGGAGCATCGTCGGTTTTTTCATGGGGATCCTGCCCGGCATGGGCACCATCGTACCCCCTTTTCTCTCCTACTCGCTCGAGCGGCGCATCTCCAAGAGACCTGAGATGTTCGGCACAGGGGTGATCGAGGGCGTGGCGGGACCGGAGGCGGCCAACAACTCCGCCACGGCGGGCAGCATGATTCCCCTCCTCACGCTGGGCATCGCCCCGAGCGCGGCGGTGGCCGTTCTTACGGCGGCCTTTCTCACCCACGGCGTCCAGCCGGGCCCCCTCCTGATCACCGAACACCCCACCATCTTCTGGGGAGTGGTGACGAGCATGTACACCGGAAACGTATTGCTTCTCCTGCTCAACCTGCCGCTGGTGGGCATGTGGGCGCGCCTGCTCACCGTGCCCTATCGCTACCTGTGGCCCATGATTCTTCTGTTCTGCGGCATCGGCGCCTACAGCGTGAGCAACAACCCGCTGGATGTCCTGCTCATGGCGATCTTCGGGCTCCTGGGCTATATGATGCGCAAGCTGAACTATCCGGGGGCTCCGCTCGTGCTCGCGTTCGTCCTGGGCCAGTTGTTCGAAGAAAAGGTTCGCCAGTCGCTCGTCATCTCGCGCGGAAGCTATGAAACCTTCATCGCGCACCCGCTCGCCCTGCTCGCGTGGATTGCCTCGGCGATCCTTCTCCTCTATCCCTTCTTCACGCGCGGCAAGAACACCCCGCATTTCCCGCGGGAGGAGGAGGAATGAGAATCACCTTGCTCGGCACGGGCGGCCCACGGCCGGATCCGGAGCGCCAGGGTTCTTCCCTCGTGGTCCACGCCGGGGAGGAGTGGCTGCTCTTCGATTGCGGCCGCGGGGCGGTCACCCAACTCGTCCGCGCGGGAGCGCCTCTCGGGCAGGTGAATCCCGTCTTCATCACCCATCATCACTACGATCACATCAGCGATCTCGGCGACGTGATCCTGAGCACCTGGCTCCAGGGCCGTCCGGGCGCTTTGCGGGTTTTCGGTCCGGCGGGAACGGCGGACATCGTTTCCGCCCTTCTCGATCGGGTGTACGCCAGGGACATTCGTTTCCGGGCCGAGGGAGAGCCCGCCGTAGGGGGGTGGAAGCCGGTGGAAGTGAGCGAAACCGGCGCGGGCCTGGTCCATGACGGCGGCGGCTGGAAGGTTTTTGCGGAGTTCGTCGAGCACGGCCAAGGCTTGGGAATACCTGATTTCGACTGGGTGACGCTGGGCTACCGCCTGGAGGCGGAGGGGAAGATCGTGGCCATCAGCGGGGATACGATCCCCTGCGAGGGACTGGAACGTCTGGCGCGCGGGGCGGACGTGCTCGTCCTGTGCTGTTATCTGGCCGAAGCGGAGGTCATCGACCCACACGCGGAGCGCCTGACCCGGCATCTGTTTCCCTCCTCGGCCCAGGCGGGAAAGATCGCGGCGAGCGCAGGCGTCAAGAAACTCGTCCTGACCCATTTTCGCGCGAAGCCCGAAAGCCTCATGCGCGCAATCGAAGAAGATGTCCGGCGGGATTTTGGCGGGAAAATCATTCTCGGGCGCGACCTTCTGGAAGTCGAGGTGTGAGCCCTCATTGCCGTTGAATCCGCCTGGAGTTCTTCCCTACGGAACCATCGCAATCCAGGAATTTAGTTTTGCCTCTGATTGTCATCGCGCGCGGGTTGGCCCCGGCCTGGATGAGCGCGCGGACGACGGCGGGTCAATCCCGACCGATGAGGGGCTGTTGAAAAAGCCCCGATGAACGAGGGTTTGACGCGATCGATGAAAGAGCAAGAAACACTCCCCCCTTGAGGGTCATTTCCGACCGGGGAGGGAGGGAATGTAGCAGAAGCCGAGCGGTTTGTGCGAAGGCTGATGCGGTGGGGGGTATGATTCTAAGAATATAAGCTCCCCCCACGGACTCCGTCCTCTCCTTGCCGACAATCCCTCATTCTTCAATCGGGCTTGACCCTCAAGGGGGGGGAGTTCATTTCTTTCGCTTGAAGTGGGAGAGGTTCCCCTTGAGCGCCGGGTTTTGTTTCGCGTAGTCAAGAGGCGTTTTGCCGGATTTGTCCTTCGCGCGCGGGTTGGCCCCGGCATGGATGAGGGCCTTGACGACCCCCGGCGACTTCCCGAACCACGCCGCGAGATGAAGCGGCGTCCACGCGCCGCGCTTATCGCGCGCGTTCACCCTCGCCCTGGCTTTCAGCAGCGCGCGTACGGCGGCGGGAGAATCGCCCTGGGCGGCCAGATGAAGCGGCGTGCGTCCGTAGTTGTCCCGCGCGTTCGCCTTCGCGCGCGCCGTCAAGAGCGCGGCCACGGTGGCGGATGCACCCCCCTGCGCGGCCAGATGGAGCGCCGTGCGTCCGATGCCCGTCTGCGCGTTCATGTCGGCGCCCCCCTTCGCGAGCGCGCGCACAACGGCGGGCGTCTTGCCGAATGCCGCCGCGAGGTGAAGCGGCGTCCACCCGCGCTGTTCTCTCGCCTCGATTTCGGCCCCGGCGGCGATGAGCGCGGTCAGGACGGCGGGATTCCTGTTGAAGTTCACCGCCAGATGGAGCGGCGTCATGCCGTTCGTATCGCGCGCGTTCGGCCGAGCGCCCGCCTTCGCCAGGGTTCTCACCAGGGCGGGCGTACTGCCGAAGCCCGCCGCGCGGTGCATGGGGGTGAGTCCGGCCGCGTCGCGCGCATTCGCGTCTTTCGTCTTTAAGCAGCGAGCGACGTCCGCCTCCCCGGCGCGAATGAAAAAGGCGAGCGTGTTCCAATGCTCGCACGATACGGGCGCCGCGCTTGCGAGTCCCGGTATCATGCCTGCGGCGAGCGCGAGTGCAAGCGCCGTCCGCCGCGCCTTTGTGTGTAAAGTCATTCCCGTGTTCCCCTCGTGGTCGGGATGGTTTTTTGTTCGGTCGTGGTGCTTTTCGCCGTCCGATTGTAACGCCATTCCGGCGCATGCGGAAAGCCGGATCAGGAGTCGCGTCGCCTCGGAGCGGCGGCCCCTTCTCGGGCCCGCCTCCGTGTAATGATGTGTCGTCTTGTTCATTCGATGGTCGCATCTGCGCGTTGTAAGGGTGAACACATGAAAACGGACAGGCGCGGGGGCCCGCCCCTGCTGCGGTGTTCGCATTTCACCTCTTCGCCTGGTTATATTCTCCTATTTCAGTTGCCGGAAGACCGCGTCGTCTCTGAGGAAGATGTTCTTCTCGGCGAAATCCCGTGGCGTTTTTCCGTCCTCGTCCCGAACCCCGGGGTTCGCGCCCGCATCGAGCAGAACGGTGACGACGGCGGGCGTCCTGCAGATCCACGCCGCCAGATGAAGCGGCGTCCAACCCCCCCGCGCGTCGCGCGCGTGCAATTCCGCGCCCGCGTCGATAAGCGTGCTCACGATGGTGGGTGAATCGCCCTGCGCCGCGAAGTGCAAGGCCGTGCGTCCGTATTTGTCGCTGATTTGCGGGTCCGCCTCGGCGGCGAGCAGCGTCTCCGTCTTCTCGGGCGTCAAGGCGCTTCGCACCGCCGCGTGCAGGGGAGGGCCTCCGTTGCCGTCCCTGGTGTTCACTTTCGCTCCCGCCTCCAGCAGGGCATTCAAGACGCCGGGGATTTCGTTGAACGCCGCCGCGAGGTGTAAGGGCGTGCGTTCATGCTCGTCGCGCGCATCGACTGCCGCCCCGCCGTTGATCAGCGCTTCCACGACGGCGGGGCTTTCCCCTTGCGCCGCGAGGTGTAAGGGCGTACGTCCGTATTTATCCGTGGCCCCGGGGTCCGCGCCTGCGTCGAGCAATTCCTTCACGATCTCGGGCGCCGGGGTGTGCCGCGCCGTTGCGTGCAGGGGCGTCGCTCCGGCGTCGTCCTGCGCATTCACGTCCGCGCCCGCCTTGGCCAGGGCGGTCACGATGCCGGGCGTCTCGTTGAACGCCGCCGCGATGTAGAGCGCCGTGCGTCCTTTCTTGTCGCGCGCGTTCGCGTCCGATCCCTCGGCGAGCAAGGATTCCACGACGACCGCCGTCTCGCTGATGAGCGCCGCGCGGTGCAGGGGGGGTACGCCCCCTTCGTTTTCTGTCCCCGTTCTTTCCATCTTTCTCCTCTGGTGAAACACGAACTTCTTGTCGCTCACCTTTCCTGAGAGCGAGAAAAACGTAAGGGCTGACCACTACGCGCCCTCGTAGGGACAGGTCGCGACCTGTCCTACAGGTCCCTCCCTCATCAGTCGGCTTTCTCCTCCTCCGGCATTTCTCGGTATTGGTCATAAGAGGGCGGAAATCCGCCCGAGTAATTCAGCCAGTTCGTCACCGGGTCGAACCCGACCAATGCGAGAGGGTTCGCCGACCGAGGAAGGAGGGTTCGCCGACCGAGAAGGGAGGGTTTGCGATGCCCTTATTCCTCCTCCTCCAGCATTTCCCGGTATTGGTCATAAGAGGGCGGAAATCCGCCCGAGTAGTTCAGCCAGTTCGTCACCGGGTAGCGCGCCGCTCCCGCCTTGTGGGTGGCCTCGAGGCCTTCCAGTATCTCCTCGGTCGCCGTGTAGGGAAACGAAAAGGCCACCTCGTGGTCCTGCACCTGCCCGAATATCCTGTCCCCCGTGCAGGGCACGACCATCTGGGGCTCGCCCGTCGTGTGCGGCGCAATGGCCAGATCCGCACAGTCGATTCTGCCTCTGAACTCGCACGTGAGCGTGCCGCCCCGCTTCCAGAGCCATGCCTGTCCCAGCCGCATGATCTGCGCCCCGTTCCCGTAGATGACGATCGAATCGGGCTCAAACGCCGCGCGGTGAAGCGGCGCCACGAGCACGCCCACGTATTTTCCCTCGGGAAGCCGTGGCACGCTCTCCTCGCTCAGGCGGCCGGCTTCGAGATTCTCCGTATACAGATCGATGCACAGGTTGCCCTCGGTGTAATGGGGCAGGCGCTTTTCGAGACCCAGCGCCATCGCGCCCAGCACGCAGCTGCTGTCCTCGCGTCCGAGCGCGAGCGCCCACCCGTAGCGCCGCGCCATGGAGACCGCCTGACAGGTGGTGAACCGGTTGCCCAGGTGCTCTTTGGGCCGCTTCGTCCGGGGCGGAACCTCCTCCCAGGATTCCAGGAACTTCACCGCCACGGGAAACGAGCCGAGGCGCAGATATTGGTTGAATTTATTGTCGTACTCGGCATTATCCATCAGGGTTCCCCTGGTTCGCACCGCCTGCGGGCGTCATTCACCATCGGTTTGTGTCGCGCATGGGGGGTATCATATCACTAACGCGCGAGGTGATCACGAAAATAAAAGGCGCGCGACTTGGTCGCGATTCACCCGAAAAAAAGGAGGGGTTGAACTTATCCCCGGGATATTGCAAACTATATATTACGCTCATTCGCAACGAACGGCGAGACCCGTATTCTCATGAAGATGCGCTGCACGCGTGTAACGGGGACGTGGCGCAAGACGCCTGGAAGCCCCACGCGCGGAGGGGATGAATTCTCCGCCCGGCGGAGCCGATATAGGGCTTGAACGCGAGAGGCGAATGTGATAAATCAAAGGAGATTCCATGATTTTTGCTGCGGCTGAAACTTCCGTGCGTAATGCTTGCGCGAGAGTAGCTTGAGGCATCATGATCATGGGAGTCGGAGAACATCGGAAAGTCGGAAACACGAGAAAGGAGGTTGAATATCGGAAAAGGCTGTGGTAGGCAGGGAAAGATTCACCGCTTTACTTCAGGCAGTTCCAGCATCATGGCATACGGACCGGCATAGGCTTTGGCTCTATGATCAGAAGGGTGCTAATTTGATTTGCTAGTATCACGGGAGGTCTTCTCACCGAAGGCCTCATATGGGGGCCTTCTCAGGGAGGCCTTATCACGACGATGAGGAGGACTCACTCTATGTTGTTCTGCACCAAAACACCCATCAAAAATTGCATGTTATCGGATTGGCGTATCTGTTCGCATGGCCATCGGGGCCAAGGTAGGCTTTGATTCCATGATCAGAAGGATGACAATTTGATTTTCTAGTATCACACGGGAGGCCTTCTCTTTGAGGGTCTCATACGGGGGCCTTCTCATGGAGGCCTTATCACGACGATGAGGAGGACTCACTCTATGTTGTTCTGCGCAAACACATCCATCAACAAATTGTATGTTTTCGGACTGGCGTTGCTGCTCGCAGCGACGCTGGCCGGCTGCGGCGGCGGTGGCGGCGGCGGTGCTGCTCAGCCTGATCCGGATCCGCCGGTGGTAATGCCGGATCCGGATCCGGAGGGGCCCACGCAAGAAGAAATTAATGCGATGACGGCGGAGGCGCTGACGAAAGCGATGGCCATCAATGCCGAGGCCTCTGCGACGCCCGGGGCGGATTCGGGAGCGTTTGACGATACCGATAATGCCGACAGGTACACGGTCTCGATCAAGCACACCGGCGGTGCCGCAGAGGTCATGGTCACCGATCCCCGGATGAACGATGATGATGATCCGAAATTTATGATGAACGACATGGGCATGCATGTCCGTGGGCCGAATGATGACGGCGAGACGGAAATCGTGGTCGTCCACACCGATATCGAAGCGCCCAAGGCCACAGAATTCGCGAAAGTATCTGGGCAAGAGCTGGATGTCAGCACCAACACGGAGAACGATTCCCCACAAACCACGTATGAAGCGCTCACGGTCTTCACTGCTGATTCGTCAATGATAATGTCGGCTGGTTTCAGCGCCACCGGCGCGTCTGAACTTACTTTCGACAATGACGACGCGAGCACCGCAGATAAGGACGAAGCTGACGAGGTCGCGGGCGCCTACAACAGCGCGCCGGGCACGTACAGGTGTAATGGTAATTTCGATTGTACCGTAACCCTCAACGACAAAGGTGAAGTAACCGCGGTTTCCCAGGGATGGATATTCACGCCCGATGAGGGCGCCACGTCCCCTGTGCCGGACAGCGATTACCTGCACTACGGCTTCTGGCTGAAGAAGACGACGGATGAAGACGGCGTGACCACCTACAACGCCGTGCAGACCTTCGCGGGTTCGTCGATCCAGGAGTTCCCCAATGGCGACATGAATGATGTCATGGGCAGCGCGACCTATCAAGGCGGCGCGGCGGGTGTGTATGCGAGGAAGGTGTTCGATGCTACGGGCGTTGTCGATCCGGAGAAAAGTCTCGGTAGCGCCACCGCCGGCACCTTCACGGCGGACATCGAGTTGACGGCGCACTTCGGCGGTGATGACGTGGCTGTCAACGATCAATATTCCATCGCCGGAAGCATTTCGAACTTCGCCTTGTCCGGTGAAGAGGAGAACGGTTGGGCGGTGAATTTGAATGCCGGTGGTTTCGGTACCACGAATGAATTCACCGGTACGGCGAATGGCGGTGGAGACGAAGCGATGTGGAATGGAACCTTCCATGGCGCCGGGGGAGACACCGAAGCCGCTGACGACGGTAACGCTCAGAACCAGCCGACCGTCGTGGTGGGCGAGTTCAACGCCCACTTTTCCAACGGGCACGTGGCCGGCGCGTACGGCGCGAGAAAGCAATAGAAGGTCCGCAGCGGCAAGAAAACGCCCCGTAGTTCGGGGGCGCAGAAATTAGCAAACGAGGGAAGGCGGCCTCCGGGTCGCCTTCCCCTGGTCTGGAATGTGAGTTACACTTCGCCCGCTCCTGATTTGGGAAACCACGGGCGAGTCCGACATACCAGGGAGAAACGAGCGGGAGAGCGTTCGGGAGCGCGCTCGTCTCACGTCGCAAATCATGAAAAAATCCATTCTGCTCTTCATCTGCATCACGATCATTGCGCTCGCGCACCTGACGGCGGGGGGGGCTTTCGCCGCGCGGTCTCATCTCTCCAAGGACCCGAAGGTCCAGGCCGCGCGCGGGCTGGTCAAACAGCGCCGCTACATCGAGGCGTTCAAGATACTGCATCCCATCGCCGGAGAGTCGAAGGGCCGCGCCGACAGGACGGACGTGCTCTTCCTCTACGGCCTTTCGGCCATCGAGGCTTCCAGGCGCCTGCCTCCGGCGAAGGCGAGGGAGAGGACGGCGCTTCTCGATGCGGCCATCTCCGCGCTCAGGGCCATCCTCATCGAGAAGCCCGCCCTGGTGCGCGTGCGGCTCGAACTCGCGCGGGCGTTCTTCTACAAGCAAGAGGACGACCTTTCTCGCCGCCACTTCGATCGCGTCCTCGCCGGCAAGCCGCCCAAGCCGATGGTCTCCAACATCAATCGTTTCCTGCGCATCATGCGCGCGCGCAGACGCTGGAGCGCGCATTTCGGATTTTCCATCGCGCCGGACACGAACATCGGCGCGGTGTCGGCTTCGGAGATCATCTACATCTACGATCTGCCTTTCCGCCGCAACGAGTTCGAGGGCGAAAGCTCGGGGCTCGGCTTCGTCTTCTGGGGCGGATGGGAGTATCAGCATCCACTGGGCGAGCGCCTGCGCATGCGCTTGGGCGCGGATATCTCCCGCCGGGAATACGAGGGGAGCCGCTTCGACCAGATGACGATCTCCCTCCACGCCGGGCCGCGCTGGTGGATGAGTCCCAACACCGAGATGAGCCTGCTCGCCAGCGCGCGCCAGCGCCGAAGCGGCGGCCTCATCCACAGCCACGAGTTCGGCGGGCGCTTCGAACTCGAACACCGCCTCACGCGCCGCATCCGCCTGAGCGGGCGCGCTTCCTGGCACGAGCGTGACTACGAAATCAGCAAACATTTCGACGGCCAGCAGCTGGATCTCGCGCTGGTGGGTTCGTGGGTGCTCACGCCGACGCTCCAGATCCGGGGCGCGCTCGGCTACGCGGCCGAGGATCCCGAATCGCGCATCTGGCGCAACCGCAGCCGGTGGGGGCGGCTGGGCGCGTCGATCGCTCTTCCCTTCGGCTTCACCGTGGGGGGGAACGCGGAGCTTCGCACGACGGATTATCAGGGCGGGTGGTTTCCCTACGTCCCCGACAACTCCTCACGCGAGGACGAGGTCCGCATATTCAGCGCCTCCATCTTCAACCGGGGTTTCACGACCTTCGGCTTCAGCCCCCAACTCGTCGTGGTGAAGGAGAAGCGCGAGTCCAACGCGCAGCTCTACGACTACAAGCGCACCCGCGTCGAGCTTCGCTTCGTGCGGCAGTTCTGATCCGGCGCATTACGCGGCGACGCCTTTATTCGTCATTGCGTAACTTCATCGGTTCTGGTCGACCTTGCGGTTGCCACCGGCGTGCGCCGGAATGGCGTCGTAGGGGCCGTTCGCAAACGGTCCCTACAAAGGTAAGGCGCTCTCCTTCG
The DNA here is from genome assembly GCA_965218885.1 of bacterium. Classification (GTDB taxonomy): domain Bacteria; phylum UBA8248; class UBA8248; order UBA8248; family UBA8248; genus Bin107. The sequence continues at coordinate 2,264,362 of OZ244713.1, forward strand.
TTTGTTTCGCCCATCCGGTTTGTCTTATCATCAAGAAGAAAACGCATTGCGATGAGGACGAGAGAATGAACCAAAATGTTTCCATACCGAAAGAACAACTCGCCGCCTTTTGCCGGGCGCATGGCGTGAGGAAGTTCGCCATCTTCGGATCGGCATTGCGCGAGGACTTCGGACCCGAAAGCGACGTCGACGTGCTGGTCGAGTTCGAGCCGGGCCGCGCGCCGGGGTTGCTGGGCGTGGCCGGCATGGAGAGGGAGTTGTCGCGCATGTTCGGCGGGCGGAAGGTGGACTTGATCGAGCGCAGCGCTATCGAAACAAGCCGCAACTACATTCGCCGAGAAGCGATACTCCGAACCGCCGAGATCGTTTATGCGGCGTGACGACGCCTGGTTGCTCGACATGTTGCTGGCGGAGCGCGACGCGGTGGATTTCGCCTCCGGGTTGGACTACGAGAAGTTTGAGCGCAACCCCCTGTATCAGAAGGCTATCCTCAAGACTATCGAGATCATCGGCGAGGTCGCCGCCCGCATCAGCCAGGAGACTGGAGAGGCTCACCCCGAGATTCCTTGGCCGAAGATCATTGCCATGCGGAATCATCTCGTGCACGCATATTTCGAGATCAATCCAAGGCGCGTGTGGTAGGTTGTGCAAAACGACGTTCCCGACCTGATCTCCCTCATCGAACCGCTCATTCCGCCGGAGACGACGTAGGGAACGGGGGAGCGTCAAGCACCGCAGGAGGAAATGAATGTCCAAGACAGCGGTTGGTTTCGTAGGACTGGGTTTGATGGGAAAGCCGATGGCGCGGCGGTTTCTGGCGGCGGGGCATCCGCTTGCTGTATCGAGCCGCAGCCGCCCGCCGGTGGATGAAATCGCAAGCGAGGGCGCAAGGGCGTGCGGTTCGCCCGCCGAGGTGGCGGCGCATTCAGAAGTCGTCTTCACCATGCTGCCCGACGCGCCGAACTTGAAAGACGTGGTTTTCGGGGAGGGCGGACTCTTTCACGCCATGAAGCCCGGAAGCGTCCTGATCGATTGCACGAGCAACGACCCGGCTTTCTCCGCCCATGTCGCCGAGGCTCTGTGCGGGAAGGGCGTCGGCATGCTCGACGCGCCGGTCTCTGGCGCGCCCGAGGGTGCTGCTGCGGGGACGCTCGCCATCATGGCCGGAGGTCCCAAGGACGTATTCGCGCGCTGCAAGCCCCTGCTCGACGTTCTGGGGGCGAAGGTGGTGCACGTAGGCGAGCCTGCGGGTTCGGGGTGCATCGCCAAGCTGGCGAACCAGATTCTGGTCGCCGTGACGTTTCTGGGCGTGGGCGAGGCGCTCGTCTTCGGGGCCAAGGCCGGTCTCGACCCGGCCGCGCTGGTGGACGTGATGGGAGCGGGTCTCGCGCGTTGCGGGGGCCTGGAGGTCAAGGCGCCCAAGATTCTCTCGGGTGATTTCTCCCCCGGCGGGAAGATAACGAGCCACGTGAAGGATTTGCGCTATGCGCTGGAACAGGCGCGCGAGCGCGGGGTCGCGCTTCCGGGCGCATCGCTCGTGGCGCAGATGTTCAACTCCCTGGTGGCGAACGGGGAGGGGGAACTCGACCATATCGCCATTATCAAGGTCTTGGAGCGCATGGCGGGCGTCGAAGCCCGCGCGCTTTAATGGGGCCTGCGATGATGGGCCAATGAAATACATGCGGGGATTTTGATATGGCCTGCGCTGGAGTTTTAATGGGGCCTGCGGATGGTGGGTCTATGAAATACATGCGGGGATTTTGATATGGCCTGCGCTGGAGTTTTAATGGGGCCTGCGATGGTGGGTCCATGAAATACATGCGGGGATTTTGATATGGCCTGCGCAGGAGCTTGTATTCACGTGATGTATGGGGAACCCGCCTTGCCAGGGGCGGGAGGCTGTTTTAATAAGGCTCTCGGAAGCCTCTATCTGAAACACATATCAAACGCCGCTTGAGCGAGATGGATGAAGGAGACGCCGTTGAAGCACGAACCCGTTTTGGCGAAGTTGAACGAGTTGAGAAAAGACGCGCAGGGTGAGGGCGGCATCGAGGAAAAAGTGCTCTACCATGCGTTTTGCTTCATCTCCTATGAGGTGGGCCCGTTCGCGGACTTCGTGGAGAAGGAGGTAGCTCCTTCGGAGAAAAAAGATACCGCCGCAGGCCCCGAAGCCGAAGAATATCTCGACGTCCTTACCGAACTGAAGGAGGAGGTCGCCGACGACCCCGAGGACATGGAATTCATCGCGCTCGATCGCGCCGTCGCCTTCATCTCGCAGATAAGCGGAGATTTTCAGGCTTATCTCAATGAGGCGGGGGAGGGGTGATGTGCAAACCTGAGGATGAGGTGCGGCGTCACAGTACGAATGACGCCGATGATGAGGTGGTGGAGAAGCGTAAATTTTTCCTGGAGTTGTCCTTGAAACTGCGGCAGAAGACGAAAAGCGGCTTGCGGATACCCTCTGAAATTCTCATCCGCGAAGATCGCGAGAGAGGGTACTGCGACGTCTGATGTGTCTGGTGGGGGGTTTTGTAGGGACAGGTCGCGAACCTGTCCCTACTTCCCAGCGACATTCCCTCTCGGGTCGGGTTTGACCCCTCTATTTGTTTCACCCAGCCGGTTTGTCTTATCATCATAAAGTGAACGCATTGTGATGAAGGATTAAGAGAATGAACCCGCAAGTATCCATCTCCAAAGAGCGGCTCGCCGCGTTTTGCCGCGCTCACGGCGTGAAGCGGTTCGCCATTTTCGGGTCTGCATTGCGTGAGGACTTCGGCCCCGAGAGCGACATCGACGTGCTGGTCGAGTTCGAGCCGGGCCGCGCGCCGGGGCTTTTGGGCGTAGCCGGCATGGAGCGGGAGTTGTCGGACTTGTTCGGCGGGCGGAAAGTGGACCTCCGCACTCCGGAGGATTTGAGCCGCTATTTTCGCCAGGACGTGCTCGACGCGGCGGAAGTCCAATATGCGCAAGGGGTAGCCTCTTTCGCGTGCTGATGAGGCGGTACGCGAGATTATTATCACTCCCCCCTTGAGGGTCAATTTCGACCGAGAAGGGAGGGAATGTCGCAGAAGCCGAGCGTTTTGTGCGATGGCTGATGCGGTGGGGGGTATGATTCTAAAATAAAAGCTCCCCCCACCGGCGCGCTTTTGGGCTTGCGCCCTTAGCTTGCCGACTCCCCCTCAAGGGGGGAGTGACGGCCGAGGGTCGCATTAAAGTAGATGGGTCGGAGGGGGATAGTTCGGAATATGTTTCTAGAGAAATAGTTGGGTCAATCTCGTATTGGAATAAGCCCAAGCCCTTTTTTCAATGTGCGTATTAGATCAAGGACATCCCCCTCCCCAGGTGTTGCACGAAAATCTAAAGGACCAACACCGATGGCGTTTCCGACCGCATCGAAATACTCTTGTAGGTCATGGTCAAAAAATTGCATCATTTCCTCTTCTGTGTGTTTACCGAGAGCGCATGAGGAAAACATGTTTCGCGATCTTTATGCGCGATGATTTTGTTCCGTACAGGGGTTAAAAGCTCTCTGTAAGACATGATTCCATCCGTTAGAGTTTCGATTTCCGGGCTGAAACAATCATTTTCACGCAGTAGTTCGTTCATGCGCTGAATCGTAAGGTTCGCCTTGCCAGACGTTTCTGGTGAGTCGGTGAGACGGCAAACCAGCAAGATGATGTATTCTTGCATCATCTAATGAAGATTGATAAAGAACGACCCCGCCGACTCATGTAAAATAGTCAGGACTTTCGGGTCGTCGGACTCGAATAAATCTTTGTAGAAATGAAAAGTCTGAAGCAGGAAAATTGCTTGTTCACGAAGCAGTTCAAACTCTTTGTGCAACTCTTCTCGCGTCATCTTCTCTTCCTCTCTAGTTATTTTTTTAGCGTTCTTTCCCCTATTGATACCCTAACCGAAAATCACCTGATATTTCAGTTTCCCCGTACCCCCCACCGCCTTGTCATCCCTGAAATCGTTGGTGTATTGTCATGGCTCCTGTCGTGGTTTCGTAGGGACACATTTTCCAGAAACCGCTTGACTCGCGAAGGCATGGAATCGGCCGTTGCCGCCTCCTTCGCCTCGTTTTAGGGAACACGCATTTTCTAGGAGCCAGAAAATGGCGCTTCCGCTCGATGGCGTTCGAATCGTTTCGCTGGGGGTATCCATCAGCGGGCCGGTGGGGCTGCGGCATCTGGCCGATTTCGGCGCGGAAGTCCTGAAGGTCGAAGTGCCCGGCACGGGCGACATGGTCAGGCTCTGGGACGATGCGGTCTTCGGCGAGGGGGCGGTGCACTTCTGGGTGAACCCCAACAAGAAGAGCGTGACGCTCAACCTGAAAGACGAACGCGGCAAGAAGATCTTAGGGGAAATGATCGAGGGCGCGGACGTTTTTCTCGAGAATTTCAGCCCGGGCGCGGTCGACAGGCTCGGGTTTTCCTATGAAGAAGTGAAGAAGATAAAGCCCGACATCATCTACATCCACACCTCGGGCTACGGGCAGGACGGCCCCTACCGCGACATGAAGGCGTTCGACGGCCTCATCCAGGCCGAAGCCGGCATCATGGAGATGACGGGATCGCCTGAGGCGCCCGCCAAGATGGCCCATTCCATCTGCGACGGGGTGACGGGGCTTTTCGTGGCCCTGGGCGCGATGATGGCCCTCAGACAGCGCGACCGCACGGGCGAGGGCCAGGAACTAGACGTTTCGATGTTCGACTGCATGGTGAGCATGCAGGGGTATTTCCACTTTCACTACTATCTGCACGGCGAGAAGCCGAGCCGCGTGGGCGTGGGGCATCACTTTCTGGCGCCCTACGGAGCCTATCCCGCCAAAGGGGGGAAACTCATCGGCGTCGCGTGCGGAAACGAGAACACCTGGCGGCTGTTCGCAGGTGTCCTCGAACACCCCGAATGGGTGGACGACCCGCGATTTGCGACCAACGCCGACAGGCACGAGAACAAGGACGCGCTGCTTGCGCAGGTGCTGCCGATTCTCGCCACCAGGGAGCGCGAGGAATGGCGGCGGATTTTCCTGGAAGCGGGCGTTCCCTGCGGGGCGGTGAACGATCTGGGCGAAGTGTGCGATCATCCCCAGACGGCGCACCGCGAGATTTTCCCCGAGGTGGAAGGCGAATACGGAAACTTGAGAATGTGCCGCTTTCCGGTCAAGTTCAGCGAGATGACGCCGAAGCTCGAGCACCCGCCGGGCCTGAGCGCGCATACCGAAGAGGTGCTCGAGGCTCTCGGCTACTCCCCGGACGAGACGGCGTACCTACGCCGCGAAGGCGTGATTTAATACCTGGCGGAAATTCCGGCCATTCAATTTCAGGAGGAAACATCCCTTGGATTTCCAGTTCACCGAACTGCAGATGAGCGTTCAGCGGATGATGAAGGATTTCGTGGATCGCGAGGTCATCCCCATCGCCATGGAATACGAACTCGCCGACAAATACCCCACGCCCGCCGTGGAGAAGATGCAGGAACTCGGGTTTTTCGGTTTTACGATACCCGAGGAATACGGCGGAAGCGGCATGGACGAGGTTTGCTACGCCATCGCCATGGAGGAGCTATCCGTGGGGTGGATGAGCGTGGCGGGCATCCTGGGTACACACATGATGACCGCCTGGATGATTCTGAACTACGGGACGGACGAGCAGAAAAAAACGTATCTGCCGAAAATGGCCACCGGCGAGTGGCACTCGGGCATGGCGCTCACCGAGCCGGGTTCGGGTTCTGACGCCGCCGCTCTCAAGACGCGCGCTGTGCGCCAGGACGACCAGTGGGTGATGAATGGCTCCAAGATGTTTATCTCGAACGCCGAGCACGGCACGATGTTCAGCGTGTTCGCGCGCACCGATCCGGAAAAACCGAAAGCGAAGGGCATCTCCTGCATCCTCGTGCACAAGGGAACGCCCGGCTTTCAGGTGAGCCGGCATCTCAAGAAGATGGGCTACCGGGGCATCCGCACGAGCGAGCTGGTGTTCGAGGACGCGCGTGTGCCGCTCGAAAACCTGCTCGGCGAGGAGAACGAGGGATTTCCGATGATCATGAGCGCCTTGGAGGGCGGGCGCGTCAACGTGGCGGCGCGCAGCGTGGGTCTCGCCCGCGCGGCATTCGAGGATTCGATGCGTTATTCCCAGCAGCGCGAGACCTTCGGCAAGCCGCTGGCGGGCCATCAGCTGATCCAGGCGAAACTCGCCGAGATGGGAACGCGCATCCACGCGTCGAAGCTCATGACCTACCACGCGGCGAACCTGAAGGCCCAGGGCAAGCGATGCGACCTGGAAGCCGGCATGGCCAAGTTCTTCGCTTCGGAGACGGCGGAGTTCTGCGCGAGCGAGGCCATTCAGGTGCACGGCGGCATGGGCTACATCCAGGAGTTGCCGGTGGAGCGTTATTTCAGGGACTCGAAACTTCTGGTGGTGGGGGAGGGGTCGAACGAGATTCAGCGCCTGATCATCGCCAAGAGGCTTCTGGAGAAATACCCCGCCTGAGGGGCGGATGAAGACGGGAAAAATCGCACGAGCGAGCGAACCGCCGGTCCACCGCGCCTTGATCGTGGACGGGAGAATGACGAGGAGAATGAAGATGCCTGATTTTCAGATGGGACGCTGGTATGAGGATTTCGTGGTGGGCGAGGTCATCAAGCACAGGCCGGGCCGCACCATACTCGAGGCGGACAACACCTGGTTCACCCTGCTGACGAACAACACCCACCCGATTCATTTCGACGCCCACTATGCGTCCAAGACCCAGTTCGGAAAACCGCTCGTGAACTCGGCGCTCACTCTCGCCGTCGTGGCCGGCATGACGGTCACCGACACCTCCTACCGCTCGGTGGCGAACCTGGAGTGGACGTACATCAAGATGCCCGCGCCCGTCTTCGCGGGCGATACGCTTTATTCGGAATCGGAGATTCTGGACAAGCGCGAATCGAAGAGCAGGCCCGATCGGGGAATCGTCACCATCAAGACGCGCGCCTACAACCAGCGCGGGGAACTGGTGATGGAATACGAGCGAAAATCCATGGCCGCCAAGAAGGGCATGGGCGCGATACCCGATTACGACAACATCGCGCTGGATGGGGAGTAGGGGCGAGCCTCAGACGCCTGCCGGAATCCTTGCGGGACTATGATTCTGTCGGTCGTATTTGTTCCGTGATTTTCTACTTCGCTGTTCGCTCGATGAGGGTTAGCAGCGCCAGGCCTTGGTCCTCCGCTCGTTTCATGAGTATGTCCAGCGCCTTGTCCCGCGCGATCGCCGCGCGACGCATGAACCAGAGACCGACGCCGATGAGCGCGCATTGCGCAAAACCCACCGCGCCGGCCACCCATACGGCGGCGTATTGCGCCATGAGCGCGGATTTTTGGAATGCCAAGGTTGATTTTTGTATAGCCAATGTTGCGATCTCGAATTCGGTCATCGTTCTTTCCCCATAAAGTTCTCTTTTCTTCCAGGTTGTATGCCAATTTCCCAATCCCACATTAGGTTCTCACGAGAATGCTTGTCAAACTCTTTTGATTTTAATGGTTCGTCGCATGCCTCCTCGTACTCACGAAGCCGCACCATCCCTTAGATACACTCCACCCCCACCCCCCTTTGCGGTGGTGGGGGCGTGTGGTAGTATCTCGCGGTCGTATTTCGGAACGAGGGGCCAAGCGAGAGGGTCAGGGGTTTCTCATCCATTCAAAAAACTTGATTCGAGCGAGGGAAAAGTCTTGTCTGGGGAGTTGAATCCGAATTTGCGTTTGTTGCTGGGGCCGGGGCCGAGCCCGGTTCACCCGAGAATTTTAAAAGCCATGAGCACCCACGTGGTGGGGCATCTGGACCCCGATTTCCTGGCGGTGATGGACGACTGCCAGGGGATGCTGCGTGAACTCTTCAACACGGAGAACCAGGTGACGTTCCCCGTATCGGGAACGGGAAGCGCCGCGATGGAGGCTTCGGTCTGCAACATCATCGAACCTGGGGACAAGGCCATCGTCTGCGTGAACGGCGTGTTCGGCGGGCGGATGAGCGACGTGGCCTCCCGCTACGGGGCGGAGGTCGTCACCGTGGAGGCCCCGTGGGGCAAGCCCATCGACCCCCAGGACGTGAAGGCGGCCCTCGATGCGAACCCCGACGCGGTGATGGTCGGCATCGTCCACGCGGAAACGAGCACGGGCGTGCTCCAGCCGATGGAGGAAATCGGCGCGATGTGCCGCGAACACGGTGCGCTCTTGCTACTCGACTGCGTCACCTCCCTGGGCGGCGTGCCCGTGGAACTCGACAAATGGGGGGTGGAGGTCGCCTACAGCGGCACGCAGAAATGCCTGGCCTGCCCACCTGGCGTTGCGCCCATCACCTTCAGCGAACGTGCGCTCGGCAAGGTGCGCGAGCGAAAATCCAAGGTCACGAGTTGGTATTTCGACGTGAGCATGGTCGAGAAATACTGGGGCAACGAGCGCGTCTATCACCACACCGGGCCGATTACGATGAACTACGCGATCAGAGAAGCGCTCAGGATCATCTTCGATGAGGGCCTGGAGGCGCGCTTCGCGAGACACGCCCTGACGAGCAAGGCGTTACAAGCGGGCGTGGAGGCGCTCGGGATGTCCATGTTCGCCCAGGAAGGCGCACGCACGCCCACGCTCAACACCATCACTTTGAAAGAGGGCATGGACGACGGCGCGGTTCGCAAGAGCCTGCTCAACGATTTCAACATCGAGATCGGCGGCGGCTTGGGCGCGGTGGCCGGCAAGATTTGGCGGGTCGGAATGATGGGCCACGGGGCCACCCAGGCGAACGTGGTCTACCTTCTCTCGGCGCTGGAGGTGATTTTCTCCAGATTAGGGTATATTACAAAGGCTGGAGATGGTGTCGGAGCCGCTTCGCAGGTGTTTGCGGACGCCGCTTCCTGATCATTCATCCAAAGGAGTCTTGCCGATGTTCCCGATGAATATGGGCATTCCCGAGCTTCTGGTCATTCTTGCGATATGCGTGCTGGTCTTCGGCGCGAAGCGCCTGCCCGAGATCGGTTCGGGCCTCGCCCGCGGAATCAAGAGCTTCAAGAAGGGGATAAGCGACGACCCGGAATTGCCCGATAAGAAAGAGGCGTCCGCCGCCGGAGAGGGCGACAAGGGCTGAATAGCCGGTTCGCTCTGAGTCCACCGCGCGTGGGTTCCTGGGCTTGGTACTCCTCGCGGCGGCGGGTTATTTCTCATAGAGGGCGATGACGCGCCGCGCCTACCGGGAGTTGCGGGAGATGGGCCGGGGATAGCCTCGTAGGGCGCAGCGCGGCCTTATCCTTTCAAGAGGGCGCCGGACAAAGCCCCGTGAACGCCGGTTACATTTTGCGACCAGCCCTGCGCGCGCAGCGGTTGGTTTTTCATTTTGAAGACGGAGAGACCGGGTGGAATTCTTCAAGGTCGTATCGCCGGAAGAAGCGAAAGAGGCGCTCGATGGTTTCCGCGCGCTGGGGGCGGAGAGTGTTTCCTCTTTCGATGCGGTGGGCCGCGTCCTGGCCTGTGACGTCCACTCGCCGGTCGATCTGCCCGATTTCCCGCGCGCCACGATGGACGGCTACGCGCTTAGGGCGGCGGATTCTTTCGGCGCGAGCGAGTCCATACCCGCCTATCTCGATATCGTCGGTCAGGTGCCGATGGGGGCGGCGCCGGAATTCTCCGTGGGCCGGGGGGAGGCGGCGCGCATCCTGACGGGCGGCATGGTTCCAGAGGGTGCGGACGCGGTGGTGATGGAGGAGTTCACCACCGCTCCCGACGCGGAGACGCTCGAGGTCAGGCGTCCCGCCGCCGTGGGTGAGAACATACTCGGCGTAGGCGATGATCTCAAAAAAGGCGAGTTGATTCTAAGAGCCGGCGCTCGCTTGCGGAGTCAGGATATCGGCGCGCTTGCGGGCGTGGGAATCACCTCGGTGGAAGTCCACCGCCGCCCACGGGTGGCGATACTCCCCACGGGCGATGAACTCATCGACCCGCGCGAGACGCCCCGGGCGGGCCAGGTGCGCGACATCAACCGCTTCTCTCTCGCGGCGGGGGTGGTTGAGGCGGGGGGCGAGCCCGAGACCGAAGACATCCTCCCCGACAATCTGGCCGTCATCAAAGAGCGACTCGATCAAGCGGTGGACCGTGCGGACGTCGTGCTCATCTCGGGCGGAAGCTCCATGGGTCTTCGCGATTATACGGTGGAGGCCATCGACTCTCTGGGAGAGCCGGGTGTCTTGGTGCACGGCATATCCATCAAGCCCGGCAAGCCGACCATCATCGGGCGCATTGTTCGAGACGACGAGGATAAGGCGGTCATCGGCATTCCGGGGCATCCGGTCTCGGCCCTCATGATCTTTCACGCCTTCGTCCGCCCCATCATCAGGCAGTTGAGCGGCGAGGTCGTACGCGAAGACTTGAACTCCGATGGTCTCGCGGCCACCCTTTCAAGGAACGTGGCCTCGGCTCCCGGACGCGAGGACCTGGTTCGCGTCACGCTTTCAATAGGCGAGGGCGGGCGCGTGGCCCATCCTTTGATGGGCAATTCCGCGATGATATCGACCATGACGAAGGCGGACGGCTACATCACGATTCCGCTCGAAGCGGAAGGATTGCGCGAGGGCGCGCAAGTGCGCGTGCATCTTTATTGAGAGCAGTTTGAACGGGATTTTCTCATCGTATCAGGTGTGAGCGAATGAGCGATTCATCACTGGCCCAGGGCGGCCGGAAAATTTATTTGGAAAACATCCCGCGCGAAGAGGCGCTCTCGCGTCTTCTCGAGAAAGTAGGCGACTTCCGCCTCGGAGAGGAGGAAATCGCGACCACAGAGGCCTTGGGGCGCGTGACGGCGCGCGCGGCCTACGCGCGGATTTCAAGCCCGCATTTTCACGCCGCCGCGATGGACGGCTACGCCCTCGCCTCGGCGGAGACCGCCGGCGCCACGCCGGTGGAACCCAAGGAATTTCTGCTCGGTGATGAAGCCAACCCCCTCGACACGGGCGACCCGATGCCCGAGGGGATGGACTGCGTCGTCATGATCGAGCACGTGCACGAGACGCGTCCCGGCGCTATCCGTATCGAGGCGGCGCTCTCGCCCTGGCAGAACGTGCGCGTCGCGGGAGAGGACGTCGTCGAGGGCCAGCTCATCCTTACGGCGGGACATACTTTAAGACCCTACGATTTGGGCGCGCTTCTGGCGGCGGGCATCACGCGGGTGAGCGTGCGCCGCCGGCCGAGAATCGCCATCATCCCCACCGGAGACGAACTCGTGGAAGCGGGAGCCGATTTGAAGCCGGGCGATCTGGTGGAGTTCAACTCGAGCGTCATGTCCGCCTTCATCACCGAGTGGGGGGGAGAGGCGCTCCCCGGCCCGATTCTGGAGGATAAGTTTTCGGCCATCGAGGAAGCGGTTCGAGGCGCGCTCGAAAGCGCGGACGTCGTTTTGGTGAACGCGGGCTCATCCGCCGGGCGGGAGGATCACACCGCTGCCGTGGTGGAAAAACTGGGTGAGCTTCTGGTGCACGGCGTGGCCATCTTCCCCGGCAAGCCCACCATACTGGGTGTTTGTGAGTCGGAATCGGGCGCGCGAAAACCCGTGCTCGGGATTCCGGGCTATCCGGTCTCGGCGGTGCTGGCGCTTCAGGAGTTCGTGCGCCCGCTTATGGCGCACATGGCGGGCGCGGCCCCAGGGGAAGAAGAACGCATACAAGCCTTCATGAGCCGGAAGAGCGCCTCGCGGCTCGGGATGGAGGAATTTTTGCGGGTAAAACTCGGCCGCGTGAGCGAGCGGATGGTCTGCCTGCCCGCCAAGCGCGGGGCCAGCGTCATCAGTTCGCTCGTGGAGGCCGACGGCGTGGTGCGCGTGCCCGCCCACTCGGAGGGAATCGAGACGGGCGAGGAGGTCACGGTCGAGCTGTTGAGGCCGCTCGCCGACATCCGGGGGAACCTGCTCATGGCGGGCAGCCACGACAACGCGCTCGACCTGCTGGCGGAGGAACTCAAAAAACGCCACCACGACACGCGTCTTTCCGCCTCGGCGGTGGGTTCGCTGGCGGGCCTCATCGCCGTACGCGACGGCGAGGCGCACATCGCGGGCAGCCACCTGCTCGACCCCGAGACCGGGGAGTACAACTGGTATTATATTCAACGCTATCTCAAGGGGCGCGAGGTCGTGGTGGTGAATTTTGTCCAAAGAGAACAGGGCATCCTGACGCCCAAGGGGAATCCCAAGAACATAGGGGGGATAGCCGACTTGGGCCGTGAGGACTTGGCGATCGTGAACCGCCAGAGCGGGGCGGGCACGCGGGTTCTGCTCGATCATCTGATGGAGCGCGCCGGCCTCTCGCCCGAGGAGGTCCGGGGCTATGAACGGGTGGAGACCACGCACATGGCGGTGGCCATGGCGGTGGCGGCGGGCCGCGCCGATTGCGGCCTGGGAATTTTCGCGGCAGCCAATATGCTGGGTCTTGATTTCATCCCACTGGAGCGCGAGCGGTTCGATTTCATCGTGCCCGGGGAGCATTGGGAGACGCCCGCGATACAGAAGGTGGTGGATATTTTGCGAGATGCGACTTTTAAGGATGCCGTGGAGGCTTTAGGGGGGTATAATACGGAGTTGACCGGCCAGATGATGGCCGCACCCCCAAGGGAAGGCTAGAGGAAATGGCGTTATTCGATCGCTACGGACGCGCGCACGACGATTTGAGAATCTCGGTGACGGACAGGTGCAACTTCCGGTGTTTCTACTGCATGCCGGAAGAGGGCATGACGTGGCTGCCGCACGCGGAGGTTCTCGATTACGAGGAAATCGCCCGCGTGGTGCGCATCACCACCGATTTGGGCTTCACGAGCTATCACTTGACCGGCGGCGAGCCGCTCCTGCGAAAGGACTTACACCGCCTGGTCGAGCAGATGATGGAAATTCAGCCCGAAATGGATCTGGCGCTCACGACCAACGGCGTCTTTCTCCCCAAGATGGCGAAGGATCTGTACGCGGCGGGGCTTCGGCGCGTGAACATCAGCCTCGATTCCATGGACGCGGGCAAATTCCTGTTCATGACGCGCCGCGACGTGTTCGGCCAGGTGATGGAGGGCATCGAGGCGGCGGCGCAGGCGGGATTCTCGCCGATCAAGATAAACGCGGTGGCGGTCAAGGGCTTGAGCGAGGAGGAGTTGCCGCGCTTCGCCAGGTGGTCGCGCGAGACGGGCCACGTCGTGCGTTTTATCGAATACATGCCGCTCGATGCGGACCGCACCTGGACGCAAGAGAAAGTGCTGACGGCGGAGGAGATTCTGGAGGGCCTCTCCATCGAGGGAGAACTCGAACTGGTGAGCGGACACCCTTCCGACCCCGCGACGCGCTACCGATACAAGGACGGCAAGGGTGAGGTGGGCGTCATCGCCTCGGTCACGCGGCCGTTTTGCCAGGACTGCAACCGCATCCGCTTGACGGCGGACGGCATGGTGCGGACCTGCCTTTTCTCCACGGTCGAGCACGACGTCAAAAAGCTGCTCAGGGGCGGCGCTACCGATGATGAAATAAAGGCCTGGCTCGCCGAGGTGGTGCTCACCAAGACGCCGGGCCACCTCATCGGCCAGGAAGAGTTCATCCAGCCCGAGCGCACCATGAGCGCCATCGGCGGCTAGATTTATCCTCCATCGCTCGACATTCCATCACTCTGATTAGGAAACGGACGCTTCCGTGGCGCGCAGGCGTCGTTGAAGAGCCTGAACGCCAAGCCCCAAAAGGAGATCCGCAGTGCCGTGGATTGAAAAGAAACGCACGCAGGTGCATGGCCGCACGATGGCCTATGTCGAGACCGGCGAGGGCGACCCCATCGTCTTGCTGCACGGAAACCCGACTTCCTCCTACCTGTGGCGCCGCGTCATCCCTCATCTCTCCTCGCTTGGCCGTTGCATCGCGCCCGACCTGATCGGCATGGGCGATTCGGACAAACTGGAGGGCAGCGGCCCGCACAGCTATCGATTCATAGAACACCGCCGCTATCTCGACGCGCTTTTAGAGGCTTTGGGCCTCGGCGAGCGCGTCACCTTCATCATGCACGACTGGGGCTCGGCCCTGGGCTTCGACTGGGCCAACCGGCACCGGGAGGCCGTCCGTGGACTGGCCTACATGGAGGCCATCGTGCAGCCGTTGACGTGGGCGCAATGGCCCGAGGCGGCGCAACGGGTCTTTCAGGGGTTTCGCTCGGAGAGCGGCGAGTCCATGGTTTTGGAGAAGAACGTGTTCGTCGAGCGCGTGCTGCCGGGCTCGATCAAGCGCGAATTGAGCGAGGAGGAGATGGCCGAATACCGGCGTCCCTTCGCAGTACCCGGAGAGGGCCGCCGCCCGACCCTCACGTGGCCGCGCGAGATACCCATCGAGGGCGAACCGGCTGATGTGGCTGGAATTGTCGGCGACTACGCTGAATGGCTGCGCGAGTCGCCCGTTCCCAAGCTGTTCGTGAACGCCGAGCCGGGCGCCATCCTGATAGGCGAGCAGCGCGAATTCTGCCGCACCTGGCCGAGCCAGACCGAAGTCACCGTGCCGGGGATTCACTTCATCCAGGAGGATTCACCGGACGAGATCGGCCGCGCAATCGCCGACTGGCTCCGCACCCTGGACTGAGGCCTTGTCGTCCCTCGATCACTGGCCAGCGCTTCTACATAAGACTAATGGCGTCTACATGCCGCCGCTAAAAACCCTTGAAAACTGAAAATCGACTTCCCCCTTTTTTTTTGCGCTTCAGACGATGGGATGGATGCTTGGATTTGCCGAAATATCTCGATTATAGTGAGATTAGTTATATTATAGAAAGATTATAAACTCTGTAACTTCCTTATAAATTTCTTCTGTGAACCCAATGCGCGACTCATTTTCGCTTGGAATGGATCGGAACGCGCAGATCTCCCGAGAGCAGCGCCACCTCGGTAGCGCTTTTTCTTGATTTATAGCGAAATTAGTTAGTTTATAAAAAAAATATAAATCAGCTAATTTTGCTATAACTTATTTGATGGACCTGATGTGCGACTCATATGGCTCGGCGTGGACTGGACATGGAACTCTGTCTAAATCATCTACTGTTTTGGTGAGAAGATTCCTCGATTATAGTGAAATTAGTTACTTTATAAAGAAATTGTAAACTAGCTAATTTTGATATAAACTGCTCTTGTTATGGATCCGATACGCAACCCATATGCCCCTGGAGCAGGTACGCAGCCGCCCGAGTTGGCTGGTCGGGATGCGATTCGTGCATCCGCGCGAATCGCGTTGGAGCGGACCAGAATAGGGCGCTCGACCAAAAGCGTCATGATGGTCGGGTTGCGAGGAGTCGGCAAAACCGTGCTGTTGAACCTCATCCGGGAAGAAGCCGAGGCAAGCGGCATCTACGCGCTGCCGATAGAAGCGCCCGAAAACCAATCGTTACCCTCTATTTTAGCGCCTCGACTGCATACGGTTTTGTTGAAGCTCTCGCGTAGGCGTGCAGCGAAAGAACTGGCGCAAAGAGCCTTGAGAGGGCTCGCGGGATTCGTAAGGGCTTTGAAAGTGAAATATCGGGATATAGAAGTTGGTTTGGATGCCGATCCCGAACCCGGGCTGGCGGACAACGGAGAACTGCAAAGCGATTTACAGGAATTATTCGAAGTTGTAGGGGCCGCGGCCAAAGCGGATGCGGCCTGCGTGGCGTTTTTTGTCGATGAACTTCAATATGTACCGGAAGACCAGCTCACGGCCTTGATCACCGCATTGCACCGAATATCCCAGCGGCAACTTCCTGTGGTCATGTTGGGGGCGGGCCTCCCACAGATTCGAGGACGTATGGGAAAGGCGAAATCCTATGCCGAACGACTTTTTGATTTTTCCGAGATAGGGCCTTTGTCCCCTGGAGACGCAAAGTTTGCGCTCGAAAAGCCCGCCAGAGATGAAGGCGTGGAGATTGAACTTCTCGCTCTTGATGAGATCGTCTCCAAGACTCGATGTTATCCCTACTTTCTGCAGGAATGGGGCAAGCACGTATGGGACGTCGCCGAGTGTTCTCCCATTACGGTTTCCGATGTTGAAATTGCCACCCGGCAGGTCGTCGCCGATCTGGATCAGAGTTTCTTTTTGGTCAGGTTCGACAGGCTGGCCCCGATGGAGAAAAAGTATCTCAGAGCGATGGCCGAACTTGGTGAGGGACCTCATCGTTCGGGTGTCATCGCTAGGGAAATGAACCGCCGGGTAACCTCTCTGGCGCCCATCCGCAGCCAGTTGATCAACAAAGGCATGGTCTGGAGTCCGAATCATGGCGATACGGATTTCACTGTTCCCATGTTCAATGAATTCATGCGCCGTATCATGCCCGGCGATGGATGGCTCTCCTCCGGGTGAGGAATGTGAGATTCTTGCGTTGGCAACTCGCCGCTCCAGATAGCACCCCCCCAGGAACCCGCTTCCGTCCAAAATAGAACACCATTGGTTTGTGATAAGATCGTTTGCGTCGCTTTTTAACATCCTTCGCGTGAATGGTTCGTCGCCGGGTTTTTCTTTCGGGAGCCGCGAGAAGATGTCTGCAAGAACAGCCGCTGTGCTCATCATGGTGTTCATCGTAGCGGGCGAGTTCACCTACGCCTACGCGGGCCGCCCCAGGGGGCGGAGAAACCGCATCGTCACGGTTCAGGCGCAGAAAGTCTCGATGGGCCGTCTGGGCAGGCGCGTGGCGGCCACCGGCACCCTTCTGGCCAGAAGCGAGGTGAAGCTCATGTCGCGCGCCGAAGGGCAGGTGCGCGAGGTTCTGGTGCTCGAGGGCTCGCAGGTAAAGAAGGGGCAAATCCTCTCGCGTCTTGATTCCACCATCAAACGGATAGACTTGAAGCTGGCGGAGAGCGAACTCGCCGCCGCGCGGGCGAATCTCCAAAGACTCAAAGCCGGAAGCCGGCCCGAGGAAATCGCTGCGGCTGCGGCCGCCGTCGCACAGGCGGAGGCGACGCGCAAGCGCAGCGAGGCGGAAATCAGCTCCGCCCTCGCCAGACAGGAGGAGGCGGAAGCCAACGCGCTCTCTTTGGACGCTTTGCACCAAAAAGGCGTCATCAGCGCACGGGAGTGGCGTAAGGTGACGACGGAGGCGAATCGCGCCCGCGCGGACGTGGCCGAGCGACGGGCGCACTTCGCCGAGGACGCCGCCCGCGTGCGCGTCGCGCAGGAGAAGCTCAAGCTGGTGAAAATAGGCGCGCGCGCGGAGGAGGTCGCCATGGCGCAGGCGGAGGTGAGCCAGCGTCTCCAGCGGGTAAGGCGGCTCAAGGTCGAGCTTGAATACTTCACCGTTCGCTCGCCGATTTCGGGCGTCATCACCGAGAGAAGAATCGAGCCCGGCGATCTGGCCGTGAACAGGGCGCATCTGTTCACCATCGCCCAGACGGACGAGCTGCGCGCCCGGGTGCGTGTGAGCGAGTTGGATCTGCCGCTCATCAAAAAAGGCCAGGGCGCGCGGGTGGAACTCGACGCCTACCGGGGACGCTCGTTCTCGGGGAAGCTGACGCGTATTTTCCCGAGCGTCGACCCCAGTTCACGCCAGGTCATCGTGGAGGTGGACGTTCAAAACCCCGACTCTTCTTTAAGGCCCGGCCTTCTCGCCCGCGTCGAGTTCGACCCCCTGCTGGGGAGGCGCGCGATCAACCTGCCGGTTCACGCCGTGCTCTGGGACGGGGATTTGCGCACGAAGGCGGGCGCCGTCTTCGTCGTGGAAAGGTTGCGGGGTGCAGGCGGGAGAAGCGGCGGCGGGCGGGGCGATCCCGGCGGTAGAGGCGGCGCGCGCGGGGGCGTGGCCGAGGCGAACGAGCGCGCGGGAGGGGCGAGGCGCGGCGCCCGTGGAGGACGCGGCCCGCGCTTCATGGCGGTGCGCCGCGAGGTGCGCTTGGGCGAGATGATCGACGGGCGAATCGAGATTCTCGAGGGCTTGAAGGTGGGCGAGCGGGTGGTGGTGAGCGCCACCACCCAGTTGCGGGACAAACGGCCCATCCGGGTCGTGCAGCCCTGAGGAGGACGGCCCCATGCTGAGCCGAAGCTGCATCCGAAGGCCCGTGGGAACCATCATGGGCGTGGTGTGCGCACTGGTGCTCGGCTTTTTCGCGCTCACGCGGCTGCCGGTCGATTTTCTTCCGAGAATCATCTATCCCCGGATATTCATCGGCATAGATTTCGAGGGGGCCGACCCCAAAGTGGTCGAGGAGCAGGTCACCAAGGTGGTGGAGCGTGAACTCGCGACCACCCAGGGGGTGGTGCGCATTTTCTCGATCAGCCGCGAGGGCGCCGCGCGCCTTTGGATGTTCTTCGATTTCAAGCGCGACATCGATCTGGCGCTTCAGGACGCCATCACCAAATTCAACGTCGCCAGAAGAAACCTACCCCAGGAGATACAGGACCAGCTTCAGAACACCCGGATATTCAAGTCCGACCCGGCGCAGGTGCCCATCATCGAATACGCCCTGTCGTCTAAAACCCTGAAAGGACCGCAGCTTCAGACCTGGGCGCGGAAGGTGCTCATCCCCCAGTTGATGACCGTTTCCGGCATCGCCTCGGTGGAGGCGTTCGGGGGGCAGGACGAGGAGGTGCAGGTGCTCGTCGATCTCCCCAGAATGCAGGGGCTGGGCCTCGACCTGCCGGCCGTCCTGAGGAGGATGCGCGCCGAGAACATGGACCTCGCCGCCGGACGGGTGAAGACCGCCCAGCGCGAGTATTCGAGCCGAACGGAGGGAAAGCTCAAAAACGCGGGCGAACTCTCCCGCCTGATTTTCCCGACCAAGGACGGCCGCCGGGTGTACCTGCGCGATTTCGCAAAGATTCAGGACGGCGGCAAGGAGCGGCGCATATTCGTGTGGCTGAACGGTGATGAGAGCGTCAAGATGGTGGCCCTGAAACAGCCGGACGCCAACACGGTCTCCGTCGTGGACGGCTTGAAGGATAGACTCGCTTTCCTGAAGCGCTACGGCATCGTGCCGCCCGACATCAACCTCGTCCCGATTTCGGACCAGAGTTTCTTCATCCGCGCCTCGATCAAGAGCGTCCTCTCCTCCGCCCTGGTGGGCGGTGCGCTGGCGATACTGGTGGTGCTTTGCTTCCTGGGGAGTCTCAGGCGCACGCTGATCATCGGCCTGGCGATCCCGGTCGCTTCGGTCTTCACGTTTTTCCTCATGTGGATGCTGGGCTTCACCTTCAACATATTCAGCCTGGGCGGGGTGGCGCTCGGCGTCGGGATGCTCGTGGACAACGCCATCGTCATGCTCGAGAACATCTCGCGCCATCAGGCGGAAGGAGGCGACCCCGTGGTGGCGGCGGAGAGCGGTTCCGCCGAGGTGGAAAGCGCCATGGTGGCCTCCACGCTCACGAACGTGGCCGCCGTGATGCCGTTTCTGCTTATCTCGGGCTACGTGGCGCTCCTGTTCCGCGAGTTGATACTCACCATCACGCTGGCGTTCATATGCAGCCTCCTGGTCGGCCTCACGGTCGTGGCCATGCTCTCCGCCAGACTCCTGCAGATACCGATGAGCAGCGGTCTCAGCCGCTTTCCGCTCTTCCGCCTCTTCGGCTGGCTCGTCGATCTGGTTCACCGGGTGTATCGCTACATCCTGCGGCCCGTGCTCATGCTCAGGTGGGTGGTCATCATCGTGGCCCTGGCCGTCTGTGCGAGCAGCTACACGCTCATCGGCAAACTGGGCAACGAACTCCTGCCCCAGGTGGACGATGGGCGCATCTCGGTGGACATTCGCTTCTCTCCGGGCGGTACCCTCGATTACACCAAACAGGTGACGCGCGAGATTCACGACATGCTCGTGCGCGACCCATCTGTGGAGAAGGTGTTCGCCACGGCGGGGGGGCGTCTTTTCGGTAGGAATTTCTCGCCCTCCGCCTCCCGGGGGAGAATCGACGTGACGCTCAAAGAAGACGTGAGCGTGTTCGATTACCTGAAGAAGCTCAGGCCCCGTCTCGCGCGGATGACGTATCCCGACGCGCGCATTTACGCCTTCAAGAGCAGGGTGCGCGGCCTGCGCACTTCCAACACCCGGCACAACAAGAGCTTCTCCTTAGGCGTCCGGGGCGAGGATTTGCCCACGCTCAACCGCATCGCCGAGGAAGTCGTGGAGAAACTCCAGGGCGTGGCCGGGCTCCATAACGTGCAGATGAACGAGGACAGGCCCCGGCCTGAGTTCCGCATTCAGGTGAACAGGGAGCGCGCGGCGGAACTCGGCCTCTCCGTCGAGGACGTGGGCGACACCGTGGCCACGGCGGTCGATGGGTCGATAGCCACGTTCATCAACAGGGTGGATACGCGCGTGCCCGTGCGCGTGAAGTTCTCCGACACCGAGATCACGAGCGAGCAGGATTTGGCGCGCCTCCCCCTGTTTCCCCGGGACGGACGCTCCACGCGCCTCCATCACGTGGCGGGCATTCGCTACGGGCAGGGCAGTTCGGTCATCGTCCGTACGGATCAGAACCGCATCATCCAGATAACGGGCGACATCCAGGGCCGCTCCCTGGGCGACGTGGGAGCGGACGTGCGCGCGCGCTTAAAAGAAGTCGACGTGCCGAGGGGCTACTTCATCCTGCCGGGCGAGGATGAGGAGAACCTGAAGAAATCGAACCGCGAACTGCTCATCCTGGCCCTGCTCGCGCTTTTCCTCGTCTACACGGTGCTGGCCGTTCAATACGACTCGCTCGTGAACCCTTTCGTCATCATCTTCGCCGTGCCGCCCGCGCTCACGGGCGCGCTCGTAGGCCTCTATCTCACCGGCACGCCCTTCGGCTCGACGGTGCTCATCGGCGTCATCCTCCTCGTGGGCATCGTGGTGAACAACTCCATCGTGATGATCGACTACGTCGAACGCTTGAGAGAACGCGGCATGGATATCAGGCAAGCCATCATCGAGGGGGCGTCGACGAGGCTGCGCCCCATTCTCATGACCACGCTCACCACCATCATCGCGCTGACGCCCCTGGCGAGCGGCTGGGGCAAAGGCTCCGAGATGTTGAAACCCTTGGGATTAGTCGTGTTGAGCGGACTCTCGCTCTCCACCCTGTTCACGCTTTTTCTCGTGCCTTGTATCTACCTCGCGGCCCAGAACTTCGTGAGGTCCCTCCGGCGCGCCGTGGGTCTCCGCGAGACGAAATACACCGCACCCGCCTAAGCCCTCCTCCCTGGATTTGCGCATGAAATCCCCGTAGTATCCCCTGCGTCTGGAATGGTGGATCGTTTTCAATAGGGAGAGAGCATGGCCGGAAAAGGAGTGGGCGATAAGGTGCGCGCGGACGGGAGGCTTCCCGATGAGAACAGAAAAGTAAGCGTCGAGGCCGATTACGTGAAAACCTGCGCCGGGAGCTGCCTCATCTCCGTGGGCGACACGAGGGTCTTGTGCGCCGCCTCGGTGGAGGGGCGCGTGCCGCCCCACAAGCGCGATTCGGGCGAGGGATGGGTGACGGCGGAATACGCCATGCTGCCGGGCAGCTCGCCCTGGCGCGTGGACAGAAAACGCGCGCGCGCGGGCCGCAGCCAGGAGATTCAGCGCCTGATCGGGCGTTCGATGCGCTCGATAGTCGACCTCTCGAAAATAGAGGGGACCACGATTTACATCGACTGCGACGTGATTCAGGCGGACGGCGGAACGCGGTGCGCCGCCATCACGGGAAGCTACGTGGCGCTTGTGCGCGCGGTGAACGCCCTGCTCGCGGAGGAGCGCATCGCCGAGTCGCCCATCCGCGAAGCGGTAGCCGCCGTGAGCGTCGGCGTCGTCGGGGGCGTCCCCATGCTGGATCTGAATTATTCGGAGGATTCGACCGCCGAGGTGGACATGAACGTCGTGATGACCGGCGGTGGCCGCTTCGTGGAGCTTCAGGGAACGGCCGAGCAGACCCCGTTTCGCAAAAGCGATCTGAACCGCTTGATCGCCTTGGCGGAAAAAGGGGTCGGGGAGCTTCTGGAAGTTCAGGCCGCGTATATCGGCGCGAAATGAAGATCGTTCTCGCTAGTGGGAATCCCGGAAAAGCGCGCGAGGTGCGCGCCGCTCTCCTGGGCATGGACGTCGAACTGTTGCTCCCACATGAGGCGGGGTTCCGTTTCGACGTCGAAGAGACAGGCTCCACCTACGCGGAAAACGCGCTCATCAAGGCGCGGGCCGCATGCGAGGCGAGCGGCCTCCCCGCGCTGGCCGATGATTCGGGCGTGGAGGTGGATGCGCTGCCCGGCGAGTTGGGCGTTCGCTCCGCGCGCTTCGGAGGCGACGGGCTGGACGATAGCGGGCGTAACGCGCTCTTGCTCGAAAAAATGCGCGATGTGGCCGAAGCCGAGCGCTCCGCGCGGTACGCCTGCGTACTGGCCTTCGTGAAGCCGAATGGGTGGTTCGGTTTTTTCGAGGGCGCGCTGCATGGGCGGATTCTGCGCGCCCCGCGCGGGGAGGGCGGTTTCGGCTACGACCCGCTCATGTATCTGCCCGAGCACGGCTGCGCCGTCTCGGAACTTCCGCTCGATGTGAAAAACCGCATCAGCCACCGGGGGCTCGCGCTCGCGGAATTCCGCGCGTGGCTGGCCCGCGAGGCGGCGGATGGGTCATAATGGGAGAAATTTATCAGGATTCGGCTGTTCGCCGCCGCCCGGCGGCTGGGGCCGAGATACACACGGCGCCCATGTTTTCATGGTGCGCGCAGACAGGAGACGTCAGGTATGTCCAGAATAGAGATGATTCAGCCCGAGGAGGCGGACGCCGACGTGGCCCGCCTCTACGAGGCCACCACCGCCATGCTGGGCCGCGTGCCGCATTCGATGCGGGTGCTGGCCAAAACCCCCCACGTCGCAAAGGCAATACTGCCCTTCATAGCGACGCTCCAGCGCGAGGGCGGGGGCAGCATACTCAAGACCAAGGTCAAGGAGATGGTGGTCATCAAGACGAGCCATCTCAACGGGTGCGCCTACTGATACGCGCACAACACGTCGCTTGGTCAAGCGGCCGGCATCACCCCCGAGCAGGTGGAAGTCATCGGCACGGACGGCTACATGGCATCGGATTTGTTCACCCCGCGTGAGAAGGCGGCCATCCTGTGGGCGGAGCACGTAACGCTCAACACGGCGCGCTCGAAAGACGACGTTTTCGAGGAGGTGAGGAAACATTTCTCCGAAGCCGAAATCGTCGAACTCACGATGGTGAGCGGTCTGTTCAACCTCTTCAACCGCTTCATGGATTCGCTCGGCATCCCGCTCGAGGAGCAGCGCGAGGTCGACAAGATCAAGAAATCCCTCCATCTCGACGGCGGGAAGGTCAAGACCTACTACAAGACGATAGTGGAGCACTGGCCGAACGAGTATCCCGAACCCGACGCCCAGAACCCGAACAAGAGCGCATAACAATCTCACGCAATAAACCGCCCCGGGCTATCTGTTCCGGGGCGGTTTTTATTGGGGAGGGATGAGTCTCCCGTGTTTGAAGAGAAACCCCTGTCCGCCCCTACTGGAAATCACCTGCTCGAATCATCCATAATACGTTCGCCGTCGTATGCTACCTCTCAAACTTCCGGGGTTTTCGGATGAAGCGCATCATCTGTGTTTTCGTGCTGCTCGCCTCCTGTTTCGGCGCAAGTGCCGAGACGGACTTGGAGAGAGTGCTGAACTGCGAGGTGAGCTACACGATACTGAACGGCTACAAGGTGGAGCAGAAGGTGCGCATCACGCTGCCCGACGGCAAGCGCGATCTGGCTATCTGGCTCGTGGAGCGGAAAAAGGGCGAGTTCAAAAAACTGGCCTACCCCATCGGCGGCGAGGGGGAGCTTCGCATCTCGCGGCCCTTCAGCAAGGAGAAATCCGTCACCTATCCCTTCGTTCTCACCTGGCAGCCTTTCGGCCGCTTTCGCCTTACCGGGTTTTTCCTGTCCAGAAGGTACTCGCACACCGTGGTCGTGCGCGACGTGAAGGAGAAAAGGATAATCGAGATCTTCCCCGCCTTTCCGGCCCACATCGCCACCAAGCTCGCACGCGGGGAGTGCGAGAAGTAGGGAGTGATCCTCGAGCGTAAAATCTATGTACTCTTGACGTCCACCGTCAATCATCTATACTGAGTCTCCATGATCCTTGATTACCGGGACAGGAAAACAGAACGATTCGCCAATGGACGCTTCGTAAAGGATTTTCAAGGCTTCGAGCAACAAGCCGCCAAACGGCTTTCGATTCTGAACGCGCCCCCGTCTCTCGAAACTTTAAGAGCCATACCGAGTAATAGACTGGAAGCCCTCGGTGGAGATCGGGAAGGACAGTATTCGATCCGTATCAACCGGCAGTGGCGGATCTGTTTCGAATGGCCCGACGGAGGATTAAGGCCGAGGGGGGTCGAGATAGTGGACTATCATTCATGAGAGGAGAAATGCAGGTGCTCAAGCGAGCTGTGCATCCCGGTGAGATATTGAAGGACGAATTGGCGGAACTCGGGATCACGCCCACGGAATTCTCGCGCCAGATCGGCGTGCCGCCCAACCGGGTGAGCCAGATCATCAACGCCAAGCGCTCTATCACCGGCGATTCGGCTCTGCGCTTCGGCCACTGGTTCGGCGTCGAGCCCGAGTTCTGGCTAAACCTGCAAGCGCATTTCGAACTCGCCCGCGCCGAGGGGGAATCAGGCGATGATATCCGCCGTCTGCCTACGAGGGAGGGTCTCCCGCCTCGGGCCGCATTGCCGGAAGCGATGTAGGTGATACTGGCAGTGAAATGCCGCCTTTGAGTTCGTCGCACTTCTCACTTCGGCGTTGGTTATCCGCAGCCCCTACAAATAACACCTGAGCAGCGTGATGCTCCGCTCCGCCGCGATGCGGAAGGCGGGTTTCTGGTCGATCTGCACCGAGAGCACGCCCTCGTAGCCGATTTCCCTCAGCGCGCGGATGAAGTCGCCGAAGTGGATGTGGCCCGAACCCGGATAGCCGCGCGTGGAATCGGCCACGTGCACGTATTCTATCCACTCGCGCGCGGCGAAGATGGCTCCGGGGATGGAGGCGTCCTCGGAATTCATCCAGCAGCTGTCTATCATCAGGGCGAGGCCCGCGTGGTTCTCGGCCTTTACGTATTCCATCCCCTGGCGCACGGTGTTGATGAAGTTCGTCTCGTAGCGGTTGTAGGGCTCGATGTAGATTTTCATGCCGCGCTTTGCGGCGTAGTCGGCACCTGCGCGCATGGCGTCGCGCATCCAGGCGCTCGATATCTCCCACATCTCGCCGGGAATGCACGTGCCGCGGAACCGGCCGATGTTCACGCCGAGAGCGCCGAGTTTCTCGCCCGCATCGATGAGGGAGCGCAGCCGGGCGGCGCCCGCTTCTCGGATCTCGGCGTCCGGATGGCACATCATCACCCCGTCCTGAAGCTCGCTGGGGGCCGAGCCTATCATCGTCACCGAAAGGCCCGAGCGGGCGATTTCCGCCTCCACTTCCTGGGCGTCGGGGTCATCGGGGTCGCGCATGGCGACTTCCAAAGTGTCGTAGCCCAAATTCTTGAGTACGGCCAGGTTCTCGCCGAAATCTCCGCGTACGCCCGGCATCAGGGGCGAGCGCACCTCGGGCGTGGTGATGACGTAGCCCACACTCATTTGGCTGGGTTCAGAGTATTCGGCGGGGTAAAGGGATATCGGCATTTTCGTATGTCTCCAGAGTGGAAAAATCTCGTGAATTTTTCTGGGAGATTACGACTGCGCTCGCATCTTGTCGAGGGGTCGGGCGTCTTTCGGGAAACGATTATATGCCGAAGCGGATGTCGTCCCGCAAACTCCAGGTTCAGGAACCAGAAAAGCCCGACGCCTGATGTGGAAAACAGGCGCCGGGCAGGATATCACCGATGAGCGGCCTTAAGCCTTATGGCTGGATGAGAAGCTGAAATGCGTATCCCGCAACCAGTGACCCCAGGATGCCGGTGGCGAGGTAGATGGCGAAGATTTTCCGCTTCACCAGCGCCCACACGCCGGCCATGGCGGGTATGCACGTGGCGGGACCCGCGATGAGAAAGGCCATGGCCGCGCCCCCGCCCATGCCTGCGGCGAGGAGCCCCTTGGTGATGGGGATGGCGGCGACGCCCGAGGTGTAGAGCGGGATGCCCACCGCGCTCGCCAGGGGAATCGACCAGGGGTTATCCGCCCCGAGTATCGCGCCTATCCACGCCGGGTCGATGTAGTGGACGATCAGCGCTTCTAAGAAAAACGCCACGGCCAGCCACTTGGCGAGATAAAAGCCCACGCTCCTCGCCTGGGCGGTGAAGTCGCTCAAAGACGGCCCCTTCATTCGGGTATTGCTTTCGTTTGTCTGCGTACTCGGCGTGACGATGCTCCTGAGTTCTCCGTCGAGCCTGCCGCCTCGCCCGATGAGATATGTGGCGTAGCCGGCGCCCGCTCCGAGAACGATGGCGCTGATGAGCCGCGCGATGGCGTAGTCCGTGCCCAGCACGCCGGCGGTCAGAACGAATTTCTCGGGACTCATGAGGGGCGAGCTGATCCAGAAGGCCATTACGGGACCCAGAGGCACGCCGCTTGCGAGCATGGCGGCGATCAGGGGAATCACGCCGCAGGAGCAAAACGGGACGACGGCGCCCACCGACGCCGCGCCGGCTATGGCCATGCCTTGGCGCTTGTCGAACACCGCTTTTATTTTATCCGCGTATCCGGCGACGGTGACCCAGGCCGAGACCCCCACGCTCAAGAGAAAAAAGGGCGCGATGCTCCAGAAGCTCTTCAGCATGAAGAGGAGGTTTCGCTTGATTTCGGCGACGATGAGGCCGGCGGAAATCTCCCGCCCCGCCCCCGCCCACAGAATGAGCAGCAGCAGAGCGCCTATCGAGATGAAACCCCACAGGTAGGGGGAGGTCCATCTGGATTTCGGCTCAGGCGCGCAGCAGGAGGCCTCGTCTACGGGCGATGTAGCGTTATCGACCGCCTGGACTGTTTTCGCTTCGGTGATCATGACGAGGACTCCTTGGCGGCGCGCGCGAGTTTTTCTATCGCGCGGACGATCTCTTCTTGCTCCTCGGGGGAGAAAGCGTCCAGAAGCGCGCCGTCCTCGAGTGCGCAGCCTTCCGAGATGGTCCCGTGGAGCGCGGCGCCCGCCTCGCTCAATCCCAGGCAGCACACGCGGCGGTCTCCTTCTTTCATGCAGCGCTCGATGAGCCCGCGCTCGACGAGCGGGTCCGCGCAGCGCGTCACGCCGCTCGGGGTGAGGCGCATCCGCCGGGCGATCACCCCCATGGGCAGGGGGCCCGTTTCCGCATGGGCGAGCATGTGAAGAAGCGTCCACTGGTTGTTTGTGATGTCGTGGCGGCACACCGCCTCTCTGTCGGCGGGTTTTTTCTGATGAAAGAGATTATCGAGCGCTACGTGAAGACGCGCGCCGAGGCCGTGGGTCTCGAGTGCTGCCCCTTCGCAACAGGCTTGCGGCGTGATGTCCATTTTATTCATGATTCCCCTGTGTCATCTTTCCCGGATTTCCGAGGCCCGGGTTTTGGAAGCGCAGCCTCGATGTTTCCCGGGCATTTCGTCTGATGGTTCTATTTTGATCCTCGTCAAATATGCGGACATCAATATTTGACTGAATCAAATATATTGCCATTCAACTTTCTTGTCAAGAGTTTTTTTGTTTTTTGCGCACAGATGGGCTTCTGGAACGAAACTGGCTTGTTTCCATCCGACAACCACCCATATACTCTGGGCGATTCGCGCGGCGCCTCGCCGGGCCGCTTTTTCGCTTTTGCCTTTCGGGCCTCGAAGGGGGAAATGAATGAAACCCATCGCCCTGGATGAAATCACCGAAGATCGCGCCACCGGGAAGGTTGCGGCGATCTATGAAGACATGCGTCAGGTGCTCCGCAGCACGCAGGTGAACCTCATCTATCGCACCCTGGCCGTTCATGAACAATACTTTTCCGCGGCCTGGGATGCACTCAGGCCCAATGCATCGATCGCTTATTTCGAGCGCTGCGCGGACAACCTCAGGATGCGTATGGCCCCGCCCATGCCGCCCGACGTGCCCGACGTAGGCGAAGAATTGGAAGATGACTGCGACTACAGGCCTGAGGATATCGGCGCGGTCGACGGCGTCCTGGACATATACAACGACGCGAATCCCAAAAACCTCATCCTCGCCGCTGCCTTGAAGGGCGCGCTGAACGGCATGAAGATAGGCGGCGTCCGCCCCGGCGCAGAATCCGACACCGATGAGTTGCCCAAGGGTCCGCCCGCCTCGATGCGCGGAGAAAGTCTGGTGGACCCGGCCGCCGTCGATGATTCTTTGGGTGCTCTGTATGAAGAGATTCGCGAGTCGACCGGGGGGCTGGGCAGCGTCTGGCGCGCTCTGGGGCATCATCCCGCCTTTCTGGAGCGGGTGTGGCCGTTTCTTAAAGAAGAGATGGCGAAGGCGGGGTACAGGATTACCGTCACCCAGGCGCAAGGCGCTGCGGCGGCGGCGGCGCAGGAGTTTCCCTTCGCCGTCGATTTGAGCAGGGAGCGTGTGGCGGCGCTCGGATTTTCTGAGAGTGAAATCGACGTGATCGATCAGAAACTCGATCGCTTCATCCACCTCATCCCCAGAACCAACACCCTGGTTCTCCTCATGAAGGCGGCCCTGGTGGGCGAGGGCAAGGTGCGCAGAAAACCCTTCGAGGGAGAGTAGATTTTTTGCTGCGCCCGCCTGGGATAGTGGCCATTGCCCGGCGGCACTGGACATTTCCGGCGGTTTCCTTATACTAAAACGCTCAATACGAAAATTTGGGGAGACGGGGGGCGCTCGCGGGGCGGGGCCGAAAGGCCCCATGCGTGCGTTTCCGGGTTTGCGTGTCCGCGTATCGCTCCTGGTCATCTTCCTGTCCCGGCCTGAGCGCCAAGCCATTCTTTTTCCATCGTGACCTCTCGCGCAGGATGGGTCTTCCTGATCAAGGCGTTGTTGACGATCTCGATTTGTGATATTTTCTCTTGCCTTTTGGGCGGAGAGCGGCACCTGCGAATGGGTCGCCACGGAAAGAATCGCCGAGGCGGGCGCCCGTAGCTCAGTTGGATAGAGCAACGGACTTCTAATCCGTAGGTCGCAGGTTCGAATCCTGCCGGGCGTACCATATTTTCGGGAAATCGCGTCGCTCCTCTCGCCGGATGCGAGGCCACGCGCAGAAGAAAGGGGCGAAGGCACGGTGGGTGTAGCTCAGTGGTTAGAGCGCCGGGTTGTGGCCCCGGAGGTCGGGGGTTCAAATCCCCTCACTCACCCCACAGCGTCTACATATTCTTGAGCGGAACCTGTCATCCGAACAAGACCGCCGGATATCACGCGCCCGTAGCTCAATTGGATAGAGCGTCGGACTTCGGATCCGAAGGTTGTAGGTTCGAGTCCTACCGGGCGTGCCATCTGAAAACAAGGGAAAACAAATGAAAATCAAATAGATAGAGGCAATCTTGAGATTTTGATTTTCCTCCCAGTGCACCTCTGAATATCCCGATATGTCCCTGTAACAGCCACTAAAACAGACACTCGATTCTCTTCTCATCTGTTCGTGCATTCGTCATTTGCTGGGGAGAGTTTTCTTGATTATTAGATGTGGTCTTTGGTTTTTCACGTAGGTCACACTGCGTTTCGATGCTGAGTCTCCATTCTCTTGTTCTCTCTAAGCAAGTAGGTCTCAGAGCGCAACGGCCCGCCTCACGAGAAAGGTCGAATTTTAATCTTGTTGCAACATTCAAGAGTTGCTCGTATATTGAAATTAGGAACAAGTTCATAAAGAGCATGCGACACGCTACGATGAACGTTGGGTTTCTGTTGCGTCCGTGGTGGGGACGATTCCACTTGTCGCCGACCTGAGCGCGCCCCGCATCGAAAGGACATTCCCGTTCCTTGACGATACTTCGCTGATGAGGAGGACGGAAAACGACTCGGGATAGTTGATGGTCGATAATCGTGTTGCCGTAAGCCAACAGAAGACATTGCGAGGGAGTTCTTTCAATGATGGGTAAATCCTTCTTACTTTTCGTTTTTTCCCTGCTTTTTCTTTTTTCTCCTGACTCTTCCTCAGCAAAGTATAAAGTCGTATCCACCACCAGCGGCGGGACCATCACCGGTCGAGTGAGCTTCAAGGGTGCTCCTCCCGCGCCCGTCAAATACATCATTACCAAGGACCATCACGCCTGTGGCAAGGGCCAGGTCACCCGCCAGGAGGTGGACGTGAAGGACGGCGCTCTCCGGGGCGTGATCGTCTATCTCCACAAGGTCAAGCAGGGCAAGGCCTTTCCCAAGAAAATCCAGAGCGTCGTGGTGGACCAGAAGAAGTGCGCCTATGTTCCCTACCTGCAAATAGTCGCCGAAGGGGGCAAGGTCACCATCCTGAACAGCGACGCCGCCCATCACAACATTCACACCTACGAGATCATAGGACGCTCCAAACGGTCCATGTGGAACATCTCTCAACCCAAATTTCGGAAAAAGGTCGTCCGTAAGGCCAAGGTTCGGCGGAGCCCGATCGTCCGGATCGAGTGCGACGTGCACAACTGGATGAAGGGGTTTCTCTTCATGGCCAGGAACCCCTATTACGCGATCATGAGCGGGGATGGGACCTTCCGGATCAAGGATATACCCCCGGGGAAATACTCCCTGAGGGCGTGGCATCCGGCTTTGGGGATGAAGAAGAAAAAGATCGCCGTTTCCGCCGGTGGAAAGGAGACCGCCGCCTTCACGTTCTCTTCGAAATAAGGCCGAATTTCCGTCACGGATGAGACGGATGTCCTATAGGGGATAGACAAGCCGGCTTTGGAGGTAGGGGGAATGGATTTAGTTCGCGCTGTCGGGTGTCGGATGTTCAGCGGAATCCTACTGACTGCCTGGGTTTTTCTTCCTGCCGCCGGCTGGGGGGCTTCTCTCTCGCCCCTTCCGGCCCCCAAGGCCCAGAAGCCCGCCCGGGCCGATTTGGGCCGGTATCTGTTCTTTGATCCCCGGTTATCGGGGGACGGGGGGATCAGTTGCGCCACCTGCCACGAACCCGCCAAGGGATGGGGCGATGGACAGAGCCTGTCCACGGGTTATCCCGGGAGCAAGTATTTCCGGAATGCGCAAACTCTCCTGAACGCCGCCTACAACAAACGAGTTTTCTGGGACGGTCGCCTGAGCGGGGCCGACCTGCCCACGCTCGTTCGCGATCACCTCACCGAGGCCCACTTCATGCTGGTGGATGGCCGGTTGTTTCCCGAGCGGCTCAAGCAGATTCCTTCGTATGTGAAAAAATTCAAAGAAGTATACGGAGGGGAGCCTTCCTTCGGTGGGGCGCTGAAGGCCATTGCGGCGTTCCTCCATACCATCACCTCCCGGAACGTTCCTTTTGACGCGTACCTCAAGGGAGACAAAAAGGCCCTTTCCTCCCAGGCCAGACAGGGTCTCGACTTGTTCCAGGGGAAGGCCGGTTGCGTCCAGTGCCATAACGGAGCTCTTTTGAGCGACGGCGAATTTCATGCGCTCGGCGTTCCTGAGAACGAGCAGATATTCAAAGACCCGCTGCGCCACATCACTTTCCGCCGGTTCAATAAGGTTATCGGTGTTCCGAATTTCATGAACCTTCGGGCCGATCCGGGTCTCTACGTCGTGACCAAAGAAGAGAGCGACCGGGGCAAGTTCCGCACGCCGACCCTGCGGGAAGTCGCCCGGACGGCTCCCTACATGCACAACGGCGCATTCGCCGCGCTGGAGGATGTCGTCGCCTTTTATAACAAGGGCGGCGGCCGCGGCCCCAACAAGAGTCCACGGCTGAAACCCCTGGGTCTCAAGGCGGATGAGCGCAAGGCCCTGGTGGAGTTTCTGAAAACTCTCTCCGGCTCTCCGGTTTCCATGCAGGAGCCGAAACTTCCCGATTATGCAATTCGCAAACTAGGCGATAATTGAGGAGGCGGCCATGAAAGGGCGAATGGTGAATTGGTTCGTGGATTCTAGGATGGCCGTTTGCTTCATCGCCGCCCTTCTGATGGGAGGGTCGGTTTCGGCCCAGGAGGGGAAATTTCCTCCCCTGGGGCCCCTTCCGCCGGTTCCGGTTCCGGCGGACAACCCCATGTCTCCGGCCAAGGTGGAGTTGGGCAAGCTCCTCTTTTTTGACGCCCGGTTGTCGGGGGACGCCAGCACGTCGTGCGCCTCTTGTCACAGCCCGGAGAGCGGTTGGGGAGACGGGGGGGATCTGAGCCGGGGTTATCCGGGCACGCAGCACTGGAGGAACTCCCAGACAATCCTGAATTCAGCCTATTACGCTAAATTGTT
The DNA here is from genome assembly GCA_965218885.1 of bacterium. Classification (GTDB taxonomy): domain Bacteria; phylum UBA8248; class UBA8248; order UBA8248; family UBA8248; genus Bin107. The sequence goes on from OZ244713.1 coordinate 2,296,594, forward strand.
CTGGGCCGGCGAGGTTCCGAGTCTGGAAGCCCAGGCCAAGAGCGCCGCTACCGGCAACGTGGCCGGAAACGGCGACACCATGATGATGGAGGAGCGCCTGCGTCAGGTTCCGGAGTACGTCAAACGCTTTCGTGAGGTATTCGGTGCCGCCTGGCCGACCATCGACGACGCCTGGCGCGCCATTTCGGCTTTCGAGCGCACACTGGTTTCCAGTGCGAAGGACGTGCCGTTCGACCGCTACATGAAAGGAGACCGCAAAGCGCTTTCCGAAAGCGCGAAACGGGGTTTGGCTCTTTTTCGCGGAAAGGCGCAGTGTTTCCAGTGCCATAACGGGTCCCTGTTGTCGGACGATGACTATCACAACATCGGCGTTCCCCAAAATCCCGCGTTCGAGGAAGACCCCCTGCGGCAGATAACGCTTCGTTTTCAGCACGTGATTCGGGGGGTTCCTGAATCCGTGTACCGAAAGGCGGACCGGGATTTGGGGCTCTACTACACCACCAAGAGGAAAGCCGACCGGGGGAAGTTCCGCACCCCCAGCCTCCGGGAACTGAAATACACGGCCCCTTTTATGCATAACGGCGCTTTTTTCGAGCTCGAAGAGGTCATTGATTTTTATAACGAAGGAGGCGGGCAGGACTCGAACAAGAGTCCCCTTCTCAAGAAATTGGGGCTTTCAGACGAGGAGAAGGAGAATCTGCTGGCCTTCCTGGAGTCGCTCTCGAGCGATAAGCCTTTGCTCGTCCAGCCCCCTGAACTGCCGCCGTACGCGGCCATGCCGTAAGGAGGAATCCATGACTCAGGAAGCCAAGGAAAACCGGCCTTGCATGTCCCGGCGAGCCTTTCTCCTGACCGGCGGAGCCGCCGTGAGCGTGGTGCTGGTCCAAGGCATCCCCGGTCTGGCCGGGGCGGCCCTGCAGAAGGCTGATTATCCCCGCAAGAAAATCGGAAAACTCAGCAGTCTGAAGGTCGATGCGCCGCAATACTTCCAATATCCGTGGAAGGACGTCTTCTCGGGATGCATGCTGGTCAAGTTGGGCGTCGAGGCCGGCGGCGGCGTCGGTTCTAAGAGAGACGTCGTGGCGTTCAGCACCCTTTGCACCCACATGGGCGGTCCCCTTCAGGGCACCTACAACGGGAAGTATAAGGCCATAGGCCCGTGCCCTTTTCATCTGACGTCCTTTGACCTGATGAAGCACGGCATGGTCGCGGCGGGGCAAGCCACGGAAAGCCTCCCCCAGGTCGTTCTCGAGACCCGTGGAGACGACATCTACGCGATTGGGATGATGGGCCTCATATACGGTTATCACTCGAACCTTGCGCCGCTGCAGCGCTGAGGAGGACGCACCATGGCGAGAAGGGTAACGAACTACTACCTTGCGGAAGACAGTGTCCCCCTCCCGCCGCCGGACGCGGAGGTTTTCACCACGGCGTGTGACTATTGCATCGTGGGCTGCGGGTACAAGGTGTACCGGTGGCCCATCGGGCGCGAGGGCGGGCCCAAGGGCGGGGAGAATGCCCTGGGCGTCGATTTCCCCACCGGCATGATGAGCGGCGGCTGGATCAGCCCGAACATGCACAACATCATCATGGTGGGCGGCCGCCCCCACCATGTTATCGTCATGCCCGATAAGGATTCGAAGGTCGTGAACGTCGGGGGGAACCACTCCATCCGGGGCGGCGTCCTGGCCAAGAAGCTCTTTAATCCGAACGAACCCTCCCAGGATCGCCTGCGTCAGCCGATGATGCGGGTTGGTGGAACCCTCCAGGAGGTTTCGTGGGATACGGCCCTGGGCGTCATGGCGGGAATCTCGAAACACGTCCTCGAGAAGTACGGCGAGCACGCCTGGGCCATGAAGACGTATTCCTATCAGTATTTCGAAAATACCTACGCCATCTCCAAGCTCGCTTTCCGCGCCATCGGAACGCCGGCCTACGCCCCGCATGACAAGCCGGGTCCCGGCCCGGACACGCCCGGGATCGATTTTTCCGGCATCAACCCTTTCAGCGCCTCCTATGACGACTGGGGAGAGGCCGAGGTGATCTTCTTCTCCGGCGTCGACCCGTGGGAAACCAAGTCGGTGTTGTTCACCTCCTGGATCATGGGAGGGAAAACGCCCGGCAAGAAACTGATCTTCGCCCTTCCCCGCAAAACCACGGGTGTGGCCTATGGTGAGAAACAGGGGGGGCTCTTCCTTCCGGTGATTCCGGGAACGGATACGGTTCTTCACCTGGCCGTCATCCGCCTGATCCTGGAAAACGGCTGGGAGGATAAGGAGTGGATTGCGCGAAAGTTGGCGAACAAGTGGGAGATAGGCTCCGGCATGGGACGCGGAACCCGCAATACGCCGTGGCAGTGGGTCACGACATGGGGCAAGTACGGGACCGACTTCGAGGGCTATAAAAAGTGGATTCTCAGCTATCCCTACGCCGAGTTGGACCAAGCCGCCAAGATGACGGGTGTGTCCGCGGCATCGATTCGGAAGACCGCTGAAATCCTGGCCAAGCCCAAACCCGACGGGACGCGCAAAAAAACCTCGTTCATGCTCGAGAAGGGAAATTACTGGTGCAACAGCTTCGGGAACACGGCTTCCTTCGCGGCCCTCGGGCTGGTTTGTGGGGCCGGGTCCCGGCCGGGCCGTGTGATCTCGCGCGGAGGGGGGCATCAACGGGGCTGGATGGGTGCAGCCGGTTATCCGAGGACCCTGTCACCGGAGAAGGCGCCGGGACGCCGCAAGAAGGAGATCGATCTGGACCGGTGGGTCGTGGACGGCCACGTCCGCTTTGCATGGGTCATCGGAACCACCTGGTGTCAGGCCATGGCGGCATCCCAGGAATTGATGGGCGTCTTCCAGCGATTGACTCGCCGCAATCCCCATCAGATCGAGAGCTTTGACGTCGAGACGGCGGTGAACGCCCTGAAGCGGCGGGCGGACGCCGGCGGCATGGTCGTGGCCAACCAGGACATTTATCCAGTCACTCCGATCGGAACCGAGTATGCGGATTTGGTGCTTCCGGCAGCCACCTGGGGCGAGGAAGACTTCACCCGGTGCAACGGCGAGCGTCGCCTCCGGCTGTACAGCAAGTTCGCCGATCCCCCCGGAGAGGCCAGGCCCGACTGGTGGATCATCGCGGCCTTCGCCAGGAAGATGGGATTCAAGGGTTTCGACTGGAAGAACAGCAACCAGATATTCGAGGAGGCGGCCCGCTTCGGACGCAAAGGGGTCCTCAATTACCATCCGCTCGTCGTGAAGGCCAAGCGCGAGGGGAAACGAGGCCACGAACTGCTCCGCGAATACGGTACCGCCGGCATTCAAACCCCCATCCGCATGGTCAAGGGAGAACTTGTCGGGACGAAGCGGCTCCACGACGAAACCCTTGAATTGGGAACCCCGGAAGGGCCCACGATGCACAGAAAATGGCTTACCTCCTTCGGGACCCAGAGCGGCAAGGCGGTTTTGCTGAAAAGCTACTGGGAAGATTTCAAGGATTTCTACGATCGGGTCACTCCGCAAGGAGATGAGTTGTGGGTGACGAACGGCCGGATAAACGAGCTTTGGCAATCCGGCTACGACGACAAGCGGCGTCCCTATATCATGCAGCGATGGCCGCAGCAGTTCCTGGAAATTCACCCGCAAGACGCCCGCGCCCGAGGCATCGAGTCCGGAGACCTCGTGGCCATCGAGAACGACGACCTGCTCGTGCAGACGGGAGGGTACATCGGCGTCGACGGCAAGGAGCAGACGTTTACCGAGCTGATGAAGGCCGGACGAATCAAGAAAAGCAAGGGGAGCTTCACCGCAGTGGCCATCGTCACGGATGCGGTTCGCGCAGGCGTCACCTTCGCCTATTTCGGCTTTCCCGAAAACCCGGCCAATTCGGTGGTTCATCGGGTGCCGGATCCCTTGACCAACCGCTATCGGTACAAGCTGGGCAAGGGACGATTGAAGAAGATTGGAGAATCTCCGCACAAGCATTCGCTGACGAGTCTTAGTTTCGTTCCCCGGACGCTTTAATGGAGATGGTGGTTTCCCCCGTAGAATCGTGAGGGAGGTTGAAAACGAATGTCTCGATCAAGAAGGTTTTTCATCTGCGTCGGCTGCGTACTCGGAATGGCGATCTTTTTCTGGTCCTCTAATGACGGGGCCGCTCAGCAAAAAGGCGACGCTGCGGCCGGCAAGGTCAAATACCAGCAGCTTTGCGCCTCCTGTCACGGGCCAACGGGCAAGGGCGACGGTCCCGCAGCCGGTGCGCTCAACCCGAAGCCGAGAAATCACACGGATACCAAATATATGAAGACCATATCGGACGAGTATATAGCCAAGATCACCAAGCTCGGCGGCGTGGCGGTAGGCAAATCGCCGTTGATGCCCCCCTGGGGCGGGGTTCTTTCGGACCCCGATGTCCAAAACGTGGTCGCATTCATCCGCTCCCTGGCGAAATAGGACTGCGAGGATGGATTCAATGGATCGGGATGCTCCCCTCCCCGAGCGCTCCTTTCGTGTCGAGTTGCCCGGCCACGACCATTGGCGGAAAACGATTTCTTGCCAGGCGGCCTGTCCCGTCCACACGGACGCGCGGGGTTACGTGACCGCCATCTCCGAAGGGGACTTCGAGCGCGCATACATCATCGCCCGGGGTCCCAATCCCTTTGCGTCGGTTTGCGGACGCGTCTGTGCGGCGCCATGCGAAGCGGCCTGCCGTCGGGGGAACATCGATGCGCCTGTCGCCATCCGGGCGCTCAAGCGATTCGTGACGGAGCGCTACGGAGTAGAGGCCGATTTGGCGTCCGGCAAGGGAGAATCCTCTCTCTCGCACCGGAGTCTCAGGAGTATGCGGGACCTCCGTTATCAGCCCTCCACGCGCACCATCAACGATTTCTCGGTGCTGGAAGCGGCCCGCCGCAAGTCCGAGCAGGTGGAGACGGCGGGGAAAAAGGTGGCCGTCGTCGGATCGGGTGTGGCGGGGCTGACTTGCGCCCACGATCTCGCCCTGCTCGGCTATGACGTGAGCGTTTTCGAAAAACAGGAAGTTCCCGGAGGTATGCTGATGCTCGGGGTTCCTGAATACCGCCTTCCGCGCGATCTCGTTCAGGCGGAGATACAGGCCATACTCAGCTTGGGCGTGGAGCTTCGGCTGAACAAAGCCATCGGGCGAGACTTCGACCTCGCCGCTCTTCGCGAGGAAGGCTTTGAAGCGGTGTTCATCGCCATCGGTGCTCATTTGAGCCGCAGCCTTCCCATGGAAGGACAGGACGCGGACGGCGTTTTCCGGGCCGTCGAGTTTCTGCTGAACGTGAATTTGGATTTCCGCGTCGAATTGGGCGAGCGAGTCGTCGTGATCGGCGGGGGAAACGTGGCCATGGACGCCGCGCGGGTCGCCGCCCGGGTCGCCGGCGAGGCGGATGCCCCCGCAAGCGCGGCCGATCAAACGGAAGACGCCGTCCTCATGCGGGAAGCGATGGACGTGGCCCGCGAGGCGATGCGCGTGGGAGCAAGGAGTGTCCATGTCATCTGCCTGGAATCCCGCGACGAGATGCCGGCGTCGGATTTCGAGATTGAAGAAGCAATGGATGAGGGGATCGAGATCGAGCCTCGGGTGGGACCCATTCGTATCGTAGAGAACGGGGGCCGGGTGGTCGGGCTGGAAGTCCACACGTGCATCCGTACCCGTGACGAAGAGGGTCGCTTCAGCCCGGAATTCGAACCCGGCACGAAGCGCGTGATTCCGTGCGATTCGGTGATCGTGGCCGTCGGCCAGGCGTCCGACCTGTCCTGGATCGGCGAGGAGGACGGCATCGAGACGACGCCGCGAGGGACAATCCGCACAGATCCCCAAACCCTGGCCACAACCGCTCCGGGCGTGTATGCGGGAGGAGACGTCGCCCAGGGACCCCGGATATTCATCGAAGGGGTGGAAAACGGACACCGGGCCGCTCGCTCCATTCACACCTATCTTTCAGGCGGTCAGGCAGGCGTCCAGACCCATTTCCAGTGGGCCCCCATCGAACCCTTGCGGCAAGCGCTGCTTCACGAGCCGGGAGATGGGTTTTCCCTTCCCGTCATCAATCCCGGCTACCAGACAGCCTCCCGGAGAAACCCCGACGCGCTGCCCATCGAGCGCAGAATCGGTGTCGCCGAAGTGGAACTGGGTTATTCGCCCGGGGAAGCTGTGGATCAGGGACTCCGGTGTCTGCGTTGCAGCGCAAACCCGATCTTCGATGGCGCCAAGTGTATACTGTGCGGCGGTTGTGTGGACGTCTGCCCGTCGCGCTGCCTTCGAATGGTTCCCCTGGAAGCCCTTCAGGGAGGAGAGGACTTGGCGGCTTTAATCGGCGCCCGTTATGGAACGTCCGCCGCAGGCGCCGGTGAGGCGGGGATAGGCGCGGCCATGATCATGGATCCGGACAAGTGCATCCGTTGTTCGCTCTGCGCCCAGCGTTGCCCCACGGGCGCCGTCACTATCGAGAATTTTTCTTTCCAGGAAGAGTGGATGGAGCATGGATGACATGACTGCGAGCCTGGACGAATCGACTCCCCGGCGCCGGATGCTTTTGGGTTTGGGCTGGGTTTCCTTCCTGATTTCCCTGCTGGGTCCGGTTCTCGCCAACGTCCGGTTCTTGTTCCCCAACGTCGTTTATGAGGGCGAGGCGGTTTTGAAACTCGATTCCCTGGAGAAATACCCCGTGGGGTCCATCACGTTTTTCGCACAGAAGAAGGTGGTTCTTTTTCGCGAAAAGGACGGATTCCGGGCCTGCACGGCCATCTGTCCTCATCTTCGTTGTGTGATTGGCCCCTTTGTGGGCGCACCCGGGGCGTCTCTGGATATTCTAAGGGCCCGGTGTCCGTGCCACGGCAGTACTTTCGACGGCCGGGGACAGGTGCTCGGGGGGCCTGCGCCCCGAGGACTCGACTTTTTCCTCGTAAAGAAATCGCCGGATGGCCGCGTCGTGGTCGATACGCGCAAAATCGTCGGTCCTTCCGAGCATTTCAGACTCTGAGCTGACATCGTGGCTATTGAATCCCCACCGAAATCAGGACGGAGAAAAGCCGTATCGTGGATTAGGGACAACCGCGTAGTCCGCTCGATCTTCCGCCGCGGTTATCCGAACAACGATCTGGACCGCTCGGCGGTTATGTTCTCGAATTTCTTCCTGCATGTTCTTCCAGCGCGAACACACATCAACACCCTGAAGCCTACCTACACCTGGGGACTCGGCATCATTTCTTTGTTCCTCTTCCTTATTCTTTTGGGCACCGGCGCTTTGCTCATGTTCTTCTACGTCCCCTCGACCGAACGCGCCTATAGCGACATGAAAGACCTGCAATTCGTCGTCTCCTACGGCGTCGTCTTGCGAAACCTCCATCGCTGGTCTGCGCACGCGATGGTCGCCGTCGTCTTCTTGCACATGTGTCGGGTGTTCTATACGGGCAGCTACAAAGCGCCGCGTGAGTTCAACTGGGTCATCGGGGTGCTCCTCTGGGGGGCGACCCTGATGATGAGCTTCACGGGCTATCTGCTCCCCTGGGATCAACTCGCCTATTGGGCCATCACCGTCGGGTCGAGCATCGCCGGTTATCCGCCCCTGATTGGAGAGTACATCCGCACGCTGATGCTCGGAGGCGACACGGTGGGGCAGAATGCGTTGATCCGGTTTTACGTCATGCACGTCGTGGTCCTGCCGGGCATCATGCTCATACTCATGGGCGTCCATTTCTGGCGGATTCACAAAGACGGGGGCCTCTCTCGTCCGCCCGCTAAACCCCTGGGGGCCGTTGAGGGCAAGTCGGCGGCTTTTTCGCCGCACAAGACGTACATGCTCGTGGAACTGGCTGAAGGGAAAACGCCCATGGTGGGCGCCCAGGCCCCGGAAGAAGAGGTCATGAGCTGGCCCCATACGGTTTTCAGAATGCTGGTCGTCTTCGTGGGAGTCGTGGCGGTTCTCTCCGTCGTCGCCTATTTTTTTGATGCTCCTCTGGAGGAGTTGGCCAACCCGGACCATCCGCCCAACCCCGCCAAAGCTCCCTGGTATTTCCTTGGACTTCAGGAAATCGTGAGTTATTCCGCTTTGGCGGGAGGCGTCATCGTTCCCGCCGTTGCGATTATCGGCCTCATGAGCATTCCCTACATAGACCGCAACCCCGCAGGCCAGGGAAACTGGTTTACCTCTGGCCAGGGCCGGCGGATTACGCTTTGGTCGATCCTGGCGATCATTCCGGTCGTCCTCGTACTGACCTATCTGAATGAGCACTATGCCGTCCGGAAACTGGTTCCGGGCGCTTCCCAAATCTGGGTCGACCTCTTGAATCCGGGGACCATCCTGATCGCTCTGTTCGCGGTCGGGTCGCTCTACACCTGGCGGCGGACGGGGTCGAGCCGGATGGGGGCCTTGGCTTTGTATTCTTATTTTCTGGCGGCTTACCTGATTTACACGGTAATCGGGCTTTATTTTCGTGGAGCCAACTGGGCCTGGGTATGGCCGTGGCAGGCCATGGGCTTGCATTGAGGCCGATAGCGAATGGCTAATTCAAATCAGAACAATTCCTATGTGTCGTTCGGGTGGGTGGTCGCCTTTGCCGCGCTGAGCGTGTGCGCGGCCCTGTTTTTTCTGCTGTCCGTCTGGAAGGATTACGACCGCGAATGGAGGGGCTATCAACGGACGTTCCGTGAAATGCTCGTCGCAAGAGCAGCAACCGAGGAGGAGCGCAAAGCCGTTCTGGCGAGCGGAGATCAGTTCGAACAGATCATTGTGGCCGGAGGCGAGCGCGTAGACAGGTGCGTCATGTGCCACCGGGGGGTCGAGCACCCGGCGTTTCAAGGCGCCGCCCAGCCCTTCGCCAGGCATCCCTCAATGCCGCTGCATCCCTTTGAGCAATTCGGCTGCACCGTGTGCCACCAGGGCCAGGGCCGAGCGACGACCGTTCAGGACGCCCACGGGGAAGTCCCGTTCTGGGAGGAGCCGCTCCTCCGGGGCTCATTCATTCAAGCCAGTTGCGGTCCGTGTCACGCAGGCGTCTTGAAAGAGGCCCCCCTCATCCAAAAGGGACAGATGCTTTATCTGACGAACGGCTGTTTCGCCTGCCACAAAATCAGGGGGGTCGGCGGGGTCGTCGGACCCGACCTCACGTTTGCGGGGGAGCGCCGGAAGGACCCGAAATGGCACGTCGAACATTTCAAGGCTCCGCAAAAGGTTTCTCCCGGGTCCGCCATGCCCGCCTACGTCCATTTATCGCCGGAGAACTTAGAAGCGCTGACGGTCTACATGTTGAGCCTCCGCAGGGCCCCTTCCGCTTTGGCGCTGGCTGCGCCCAGAAAAAAATAGAAATAGCATCGCTCTCCCCCTTTGCTCATAGAGGCCGTTCCACCGTTGATGGAGACGAGGAGGAGAGAGGTCGTTCGTGGTTTTTGTGGGCGTTAAGTTCTTGACTTTCGCTAATTTCCAGAGCAGGCAATTACCCGGAATAGCTAGGTCAACAAAAATGCAGAAAACCAGGATTCCGCCATCCGATTGGGTCTGAATGTCCTTGCCCTGGATGAGATTGGTGATTGCCGCAACCGGTCTTCGGATCCGAAGGTTGTAGGTTCGAGTCCTACCGGGCGTGCCATTGAAAAACGAGAAGCATCATCCCATCAACCGGATGCAGGTGTCGGGTGGTTCCGTTCCTGCTCTCCAACCACCTTGGAATGTCGTCCTGCGTTCTAATGAACGGGAGATCAACACACATCCCGTGACGCTTGTTCTACCTTTCATGACAGTCGTAAAGAAACTTTGGGGTGAGTTCTCGCCTGAGCGTGCTTTTTTCCTTTGCGAAATGATTTACCTAATTAGTATGATGGCCTTGTGTGTCATCCCGCCCTTCGCGTTCCTGATAAGGGCAGGCCGGGCAAGTTCCCTGCCTGATACGCCGGGTGTATGAAATCGCTGGCCTTTAAGAATTTCATCGATTCTCAACCTCTTGTTCGTGTATAATTCGGCTTCATATACGTTGAGGGACCCAACCATTTACCATATTGTCCAACGATGATTTCGAGGAGATAAGGCAATGAAAAAACTACTCGTTGCGATGGCTTTGGTTTTGCTTGCAAGCGCGACGGCCAGTGCGGAAACCGTGAAATTGGGCGTCATTTTCGGCTATACGGGGCCCATTGAATCCCTCACCCCGCCTATGGCCAAGGGCGCTGAATTGGCGATGAAGGAAGTCAGCGACAGCGGCGCGTTTTTGGGCGGCAGCAAAGTGGTTTCGGTGCGCGGCGATTCCACCTGCACGGATTCAGCGGCCGCCAGGGCGGCGACCGAGCGTCTGGTCACGTCCGATCAGGTGAACGCCATCGTCGGCGGCGATTGTTCCGGCGTCACAATCGCCATGCTGCAAAACGTGGCCATGCCCAACGGCATCGTGATGATTTCCCCCTCGGCGACTTCGCCGGCTCTTTCCACCCTCAAGGACAACGGTCTGTTTTTCCGTACCGCCCCGTCTGACGCCCGGCAAGGGCAGGTCCTGGGCGCGATTTTGAAAGAAAGAGGTGTCAAGTCGGCGGCCCTGACCTACACCAACAACGATTATGGCAAGGGTCTGGCCCATAGCATCAAGACCAACTTCGAGAAGGCCGGCGGCAAGATTACGATTTCCGCGGCGCACGAAGACGGAAAGGCGGATTACACGGCGGAAGTCGGCGCGCTTGCAGCCGCAGGCGGTGATGTTCTGATTGTCGCCGGTTACGTGGACCAGGGAGGCAAGGGCGTTATTCGGGCGGCCGTCGATACCGGCGCGTTCGAGACCTTTGTATTGCCCGACGGCATGATCGGCGAGAGCCTGCCGAAGGCGATCGGCAAGGCGCTCGAAGGTTCCTACGGCACCGTTCCCGGCACGGACAGCCCGGGTGCGGCGAAGCTCGGCGAATTGTCCAAAAAGGCCGGCTTCAAGGGGGGCACCCCGTTCGTGGCCGAGTCCTATGACGCCGCGGCCTTGATCCTGTTGGCCATGCAGGCCGCCGGTTCGAGTAAGAGCATGGCGCTCAAGGGTAAAGTCATGGCGGTCGCCAATGCGCCGGGTGAGAAGATTTACCCCGGAGAACTGGCCAAGGCGCTCAAGATTCTCGCCAAGGGCGGCGACGTCGATTACGTGGGCGCCTCGGCGGTCGAGCTGATCGGGGCTGGTGAGAGCGCCGGCAACTACCGCGAGATACTGGTGAAGGGTGGGAAGATTACCACCGTACGGTTCCGCTAGGCCGAGTGATTTGATCGTGATTCGCTCCATGGGAAGCGGCCGGGAAAAAGCCCCGGGCGTTCTTTGTGGATCTCATGATCGCGGTTGTTGACCTACATATGCACTTTGGCGGCATTCGCGCCGTCGATGGCGTTTCCCTGTCCATCGAAGGCGGTCGAATCACCGGATTTATCGGCCCGAACGGAGCCGGCAAAACCACGCTTTTCAACGTCATTGCCGGTGCCTATCGGCCTACCTCGGGCAGGGTCTATCTGAACGGGGCGGACGTTACCGGTCTCAAGCCTCACGAATTGTGCGCCATGGGCATGCTTCGCACCTTCCAGATCGCCCAGGAATTCAGCACCCTGACGGTTCGGGAAAACCTCATGATGGTGCCGTCTGGCCAGTCGGGAGAAAATCTGCTCGGCGTCTGGCTGTGGCCCGAGTTGGTGCGCTCCGAAGAAGAGCGCGTTCGAGCCAAGGCCGAGGAAGTCATCGCATTTCTGGAAATCACCCAGGTAGCCGACGAACTGGCCGGGAACCTCTCCGGCGGCCAGAAGAAACTTCTGGAGCTTGGCCGCACCATGATGGCCGACGCCAAGATCGTTCTTCTGGACGAAGTGGGCGCCGGCGTCAACCGCACCCTGCTCCATACCCTGGGCGATGCGATCCTGCGTTTGCAGAGCGAGCGCGACTATACGTTTTGCATGATAGAGCACGACATGGATTTCATTTCGCGCCTGTGCGATCCGGTGATCGTCATGGCCGAAGGCGCGATTCTCGCCCAGGGCGGCGCGGAAGAAGTGAGAGCCGACGAGCGCGTCGTCGAAGCCTATCTGGGCAAAAACAAGCCGAACCGCTCCGATGAATGAATCCGTGGATTATCTCATCGGCGAGAGTATGACCGGCGGCTATGGCGGTCCGGACATCATTCATGCGTGCACCATCAGCGTCGAACTTGGAGAAATAGCGGTCATCGTCGGCCCCAACGGCTCGGGCAAATCCACGGCCATGAAGGCGATCTTCGGCATGTTGGACATGCGCGAAGGGTCGGTTCGCCTGGATGGAGAGGACATCACCGGACTGAAACCGCAAGAGCGCGTCACCCGAGGCATGAGCATGGTGCCGCAAAATCAAAACGTCTTCACCACCATGTCGGTGGAGGAAAATCTGGAGATGGGGGCTTTCGTTCGCCAGGATGATTTTACGGATACCATGGGAGGGGTTTTCGACCTCTTCCCCGTCCTGAAGGAGAAACGCCGCCAACTCGCCGGTGAGCTTTCCGGCGGGCAGCGTCAGCAGTTGGCGGTGGGCCGTGGGCTGATGACCCAACCGAAAGTGTTGATGCTGGACGAACCCACGGCCGGGGTTTCGCCCATCGTGATGGATGAATTGTTCGACCGCATTATCGAAATCGCCAAAAGCGGCATCGCGATTCTGGTGGTGGAGCAGAATGCCCGCCAGGCCCTGAACATCGCCGACAAGGGCTACGTCCTGGTGCAGGGACGAAACCGATACACCGACACCGGCGCGGCTCTGATGGCGAACGCGCAAGTCCGCCGTGCGTTCTTGGGTGGTTGAGGCGATGGACGGCATCTTGAACGCGTTGTTCCTGTTGTCGAATTTCGTCATCGTTCCCAGTATGACGTATGGCAGCCAGTTGGCGATCGGCGCCCTGGGAATCACCTTGATTCACCGCATCCTGCGTTTTTCCGATTTCGCCTTCGGCGATACCATGGCCTTCGGCGCCATGGTGACCATCTTGCTGACCTGGACGCTGCAATCCTGGGGCGCTTCAATCGCCCCGTTGCCCACCGCGCTCCTGGCCTTGCCGTTCGGCGTCCTCTGCACGGTCCTCCTTTGCCTGTTGACCGACCGCTGGGTGTATCGTTTCTATCGCCGGGAGAAGGCGGAGCCCGCAGTGTTGATGATCGTCTCGGTCGGGGTGATGTTCGTCTACAACAGCCTGGTGCGTTTCATCATCGGCCCGGGCGATCGGTGGTTCGCCGACGGGGAACGCTTCATCATCAAGGCGCAAACCTTCAAGCGACTGACCCGGTTCGACGAGGGCATCGCTTTCAAGACCACGCAGGGTCTGACCATCCTGACGGCGATCATCGTGGCGGCGGCGCTGTTCTGGTTTCTGAATCGCACCCGCGCAGGCAAATCCATGCGCGCTTATTCGGACAACGAGGATCTGGCCCTGCTCTCGGGCATCGATCCGGAACGGGTGGTGATGATCACCTGGGCCATTGCAGCCACACTCGCCGCTATCGCCGGTGTTTTGTATGGCCTGGACAAGAGCTTCAAGCCGTTCACATATTTCCAGCTTCTGTTGCCGATCTTCGCCGCCGCCATCGTCGGCGGTCTGGGGAACCCGCTGGGCGCGATCGTCGGCGGCTTCACCATCGCCTTTTCAGAGGTCGGGATCACCTACGCCTACAAGAAATTCCTCGCCTATTCCCTGCCTGGCGATTGGGCGCCGCAAGGGTTGGTGCAACTGTTGTCCACGGACTACAAGTTCGCGGTCTCCTTCACCATTCTGGTATTGGTGCTGCTGCTCCGGCCCACCGGTATTTTTGGAGGGAAGGCCACATGAACCCTGCGGGCCGTATGCGCGCCATCTCCATGTTCGCCGCCATGTTCGCGGCTTTGGCCGTAGTCGGCCTGGTCCAAAGCTGGTCTTTAGCGCTGGCGATCCTGAACCTCTGCCTGATATCGGCCGTGATGTCTCTGGGCGTCAACATACAGTGGGGCTATGCGGGGCTCTTCAACATCGGGGTGATGGGCTTCGCGGCGCTGGGCGGGGTGACGGCGGTTTTGATTTCCGTGGCGCCCGTCCCGACGGCCTGGGAAGCAGGCGGCGTCGGCATCGTCGCCACCCTGGGTATCTCTTTGGCGACGATTCTGGCCGCTATTTTCGCCGTCAGACGCATGCCCGCCGGCGCGCCGCGAAAACTCGTCCTCGCCTGCATCATCATCTTCGGCTATTTTCTCGCGCGCGCGGTTTTTTATCCTGCAGTAGAAGCCATCGAGGCGGTGGAACCGACCAAAGCCGGGTTCCTGGGCGGCCTCGGGCTGCCCATCCTCCTCTCCTGGATCGCAGGCGGCCTGTTCGCCGCCGCCGTCGCCTGGGTGCTCGGAAAAATCACACTGGGTCTCAGAGCCGACTATCTGGCCATCGCCACGCTGGGTATTGCCGAGATCATCATCGCTGTCCTGAAGAACGAGGACTGGCTGGCCCGTGGCGTGAAGAACGTGAGCGGTCTGCCCCGCCCCGTGCCGTATGAGGTCGACCTTCAACAGGCTCTGTGGTTTCAGGATTGGGCCGCCGGCATGGGCGTTTCGCCCGTGGAGTTTTCCTCCATCTTCGTCAAATTGTGCTACTCGGGGCTGTTCGCCATCGTTCTCCTCGTGGTGTTGTGGCTCTCCGAGCGGGCGTTGCATTCGCCGTGGGGCCGGATGATGCGGGCCATCAGGGACAACGAACTCGCCGCCTCCGCCATGGGAAAAGACGTTACGAGCCGCCATCTCCAGGTGTTCGTCCTGGGCTCGGCGGTGGTCGGCGTCGCCGGGGCCATGCTCACCACCCTGGACGGGCAATTCACGCCCGCCTCCTACCAGCCGCTGCGCTTTACCTTCATTATCTGGGTGATGGTCATCGTCGGCGGGTCGGGGAACAACTGGGGAGCTGTTCTGGGCGGTTTCGTGATCTGGTTCTTCTGGGTCGAAGCCGAACCCATCGGCCTGTGGCTGATGGACTTGCTCACCTCAGGCTTTGCGGAGGACAGCGCTTTGAGACGCCATCTGCTCGAAAGCGCGGCCCACATGCGGTTGATGACCATGGGAGTGCTCTTGTTGCTGGTTCTGCGCTTCAGTCCCCGGGGCCTCATTCCGGAAAAATAGGCAGGTGTTCGTCAAAAGGCCCGAAAGCTGCCGGCCGTGCGCCCGCGAACCCGGGATTTGCGGTTTCATGCTCCTGGAGGAGATTGTCGCTCGGAGCGCTGCAAAGCGGTGCTCACTCAAAGTCGTTCAAGAGTTGATGGGCCGCGCCGGTTTTGTTATGAAGATCGCTGTGCTAACTTCGGTTTGAAGATAACCGATCGGCAATAATTCAGATATCGGGTCGCTAGCTCAACTAGGCAGAGCAACGGACTCTTAATCCGTGGGTTCGGGGTTCGATTCCCCGGCGGCCCACCAGTTTTCGCGCATTCATGGGAGAGTCGGTTCCATATGAAAACGCTTGTGTTTATCGTAGTGGCCGTGGTCGTGCTCATCTTCGTGTGGAAGGTGGTGCTCAAGGACCCTTTCGGAATTTACCCAAAGAGATAGCCCTCTTTTTTTCTTTACGGTGTTTCTTCCCCCGAACCTTCAATTTACTTTTTCTCTAGGGGTAGTACCGTTTCGTCCGCATCGCTCACCGGGAATCCGTCCGGAACTCACGCCTTCTTGACTTTCAGCACCAGAATGAACGGGATGACGAATATGAAGCTCCATCCCATGATCCAATAGATGTCGTTGTAGGCGAGCATGGTGGATTGTTTGTCGATGGTCTGCTCGATGAGGGCCATCGCCTTGGTTTGCGCGGTGTGCGGGTCGATTTGCTTGCGGACGAGCATTTCTGATAGCGTCTCTTTGTACGAGAGAAACGTGGGGTTCGACTCGGTGATGTGTCCCACCATGTTCGTGCGATGAAGGGCCGCGCGCCGCTCGAGCAGTATCGCCATTACGGCGAACCCCAGGTTGCCCCCCAGGCGGCGCGCCAGATTGTAGAGGCTCGTGGCGGAGTTGATGTCGGTCACCGCGGTAGTGCTGAAGGCGACCGTCGTCAGGGTGACGAAGACGAAGGGCATACCAAACCCCAGGATGACGAGGCGCGACACCATGTCCCAGTAGTCCGTCTGCAACGAGAGCCCCGACATCAGAAACAACGACGTCATGGCCAGCGCGACGCCGCTGCACATCAATATCCTGTAGTCCACCAGGTTATACAGGTGCCCCACGATGGGCATCATGCAAAAGAGCGCGATACCCCGGGGCAGCATGACGAGGCCGGTTTCATACGGGCTGTGATCGAGCAGGTTTTGCAGAAATTGCGGCAGGATGAAGGTGGTTCCGAACATCACGATTCCGAAGATGAGGACCACGAAGCACGATGAACCGAGGTTTAAGTTTTTGAGAACCCTGAAATCGACGATGGGCTCTTCCGTCCTGAGCTCCCAGAGGACCAGCGCCGTCAAGGCGATGATGGTGAATATCGTCATCAAAATGATGAAGCCCGACTCGAACCAGTCTTCGTCCTGTCCCCGTTCGAGGACGACCTGGAGCGCGGTGAGGCCGACGCCGATCAGGATGATGCCCATCCAGTCCACCTTGTTGATCCCGCGCTTCATGTGGGGCGGGTCGTACACGTAGGTGGAGACGAGAGTGATTCCCACGACGGCGACGGGTAGGTTGATGTAGAAAACCCACGGCCAACTGAGGGTCTCCGTCAGCCACCCGCCCACCACCGGCCCCATCGCGGGCGCCAGCACCACGCCCGCCGCGAACATGGCCATGGCCCAGCCTTGTTTGTTCGGCGGATACGACTCGCGCAATATCGCCTGCGCCACGGGTATGAGCCCGCCGCCGCCGAGTCCTTGCAGGATGCGGTAGGTGAGCATCTGCGCGAAGGTTTGCGAGGTGCCGACCAGGATAGACGCCAGGGTGAAGATGACGAAAGAGATGAGGAAAAACCGCTTCCGGCCCAAAAAGGTGCTCCACCAGGCCGACATCGTGATCGTGATGATCTGGGCGATGGTGTAGATGGTCGCCACCCAGGTGATGGTGGAGAGATCGACGTTGAACGAACCGCGCATGTGCGGCATCACCACGTTGACGACGCTGGCGTCCATTATGGAGATGAACGCGGCCGATACGACGGCGAGCGTTATCATCGCGCGGTTGAAAGGGGTGGGGTAGCCCGTATCCGAGGTGGGTTTTCCCCCGCCTGAGGGAGCGGATGAAGTCGTTTTTTCGTTCAAGGTTTCTGGTTTTTGGGTTTTTTGTTCATCGGGTACGCCAGCAGGCGGGGGCCGCGCCGTATTTTGGTATCCACGGTCACGTAGGCGGACATGCCGACCAGAAGCGGGAAGTTCACCGGCGGCGTTTCGTCCAGTAATATCTTCACGGGAATGCGGCGGGTGACCTTCACCCAGTTGCCGGTGGCGTTCTCGGGCGGCAGGAGGGAGAAGGTCTCTCCCGTGCCCGAGTAGAGACTCTCGACGTGGCCCTTGAACGATTTGTTCGGGTAGGCGTCGAGAACGATATCCACGGGCTGGCCAACGTGGATGCCTTCGAGTTTTATTTCCTTGAAATTCGCCCGTATATACGCCTTGTCGAGTTGAACAATGAGCAGCAGAGGACGCCCGGGCTGCACGTAGGTTCCCGGGTCGACGGATTTCTCCACGTAGCCGGACACGGGCGCGCGAATCTCGGCGTAGGAGAGGAGGAGCTCCTTTTCCCTGTAGGTGGCGAGGGCTTCTTCGAGTTCCGCCTTGAGGGAATCGGCGTCATGGCTTTTCATGCGCCGGGAGCGGTCTTCGTTTTTGGCTAGCGCTACGGCGGCCCGCGCTTCTTCGATCTGGTTCACGATCGCCGAAACCTTGTTTTCCTCCACGTTGAGCGCGGCTCGGGAGGCGTCGTAATTCGCCTTGCCGACATCGTGAGAAGCGCGCGCGAGCGCCAGGCTCTCGTCGGAGATGATTTTTTGCTCGTGCAGACGCCGCTTTCTGTTCAAATCCTCGCGCACCTGGTTCACCGTGGCCGCATGGGCGCGCACTTCGTTTTTTCTTTGAACGAGCAGCGAGCGGGCCGAGCGGAGGGTGCGCCTCAGGGTCTCCAGGCGCGCGCTTGCTTCCTGCTGAAGACCGCTCGCGCGGCCCATCGAGTGGGTGACTGAGACTTTGCTCGCTTCATACTTAGCGCGGGCGACGGCCACGGCGGCCTTGGCTTTTTGGAGAGCCACCTCGAAACGCCGCTTGTCGAGGATGAGAAGGAGGTCCCCTTTTCGGACCGCCTGGTTGTCCTTGACCATGAGTTTTCTGACCACGCCCGCAATCTCGGTGCTCACGGGCGTCAGCGTGCTCTTCACATAGGCGTTGTCCGTCGAGACGTATCGCTCCCAGTGCTGCCACCAGAAATATCCTCCCTCGGCGGCGGCGAACAAGCCCACGCCGAGCACCAGGAAAAGGAGGAATTTCCTGACGAAAGAAAATGTGAAGCGCCGTTTCCTAGGTCGCCGATTTTTTTTGGCCAGCGGATTTATCTCCCCCTCATCAGGGCTGGTGAGGGCGGGATTATCCCCATCTGGCGGTTTATCTGTCATCGGAGCGGTCCAGAATTCGAGGAAAGTGGCGACGCATCAAAAACCGTGATTTACGAAGAGAACCTGCTTAAATTACAGCAAGTAATGCAGGTTTGTCATCGCGAGTGGCCGAAAAGCGCGATGGTGTAATATGTTGCGTTCTCTGAGAGTGGCGCCCGGCGTTCACGTTTCGCTATCGGGGCGCAGGGCGGTCGGGTCTTTCAGGCCCCCCGAAAGATATGTCTTTCTTCCTTTTCGGTCATGGTTTTCGGTAATCGGGCTGGATAATCCTTTCGGGACAAGGCTGTCTTTTTGCTGTTCCCGAGTGGGGAGTGCGCCTCAGGGTTTTGGTGTGCTTATGATTCTCGGGAGTTGATGATGGAGAAGGCACGGGAGGAGGCCATATGTTCGCCGTAGCGGCGGCCCATGAGAGAGCGGTGGAAGCGGGGTTGCGCGTCATGGAAGAGGGAGGAGACGCTTGTGATGCGGCGGTGGCAGTCTCCCTGGCCCTCGGCGTAGCGGAGCCTTTCTATTCCGGTCTGGGCGGCGGCGGCGTGGCGCTCCTCTGGCGCGCGGACGAGAATAAGGCGAGATTCATCGATTTCAGCAATGAATGTCCCGTCGGGATGGAACCGGGCATTTTCGCGTGTAATGAAAACGGAAAACACACAGGAGAGGCGCACAGCCGGGGCCATCGCTCCATCCTGATTCCAGGCCTGCTGCGCGGGCTGGAAGCCATACACCGCGAATACGGGCGCAAGCCTTGGGGCGATCTGTTCGAGAGTGCTGTTCGCTTGGCGGATGAGGGTTTTCACGTCGGTTGGTTCTTTTGTCGTCAACAGGCGGAGCCGCGCTTCAGGAGGCTTTGTGAGAACTACCCGGAGTTTGCGGGAATTCACTCGACGAGTGGCGAGCCGCTTTCTGAAGGCGAACATTTGCGCCAGCCGGATTTGGCGAAAACGCTTCGAGAGATAGCAGAAAGAGGCCCTGCTCATTTCTATGATGGCGCGCTCTCAGAGACCATTACGGAGGAGGTGAGAAGCGGTGGTGGCTATCTCGGCGCCTCGGATATGAAAGACTACCGGGTGCGGTGGATGGAGGCGCTTGCTTCAAGCTACCGGGATCATCTTTTCTTCACGGCGCCGCCTCCTTCCTCGGGCCTCATCCTGATTCAGATATTGAATTTCTTGGAAATTTTATTACCCGATTGGGATGCGGCGGATGAGGTCGCGCGCGGTCTGGCCTTCGCACACGCTATGCGCGCGGCGTTTCGCGACAGGTTCTCGGTTTACGGCGACCCTTACCATTACGACATGCCTGTGGAGCGGCTTTTGAGCAAGGAATACGCCGCCGCCGCGATAGCGGAGGAGCGAGCGCCCGGCGTTCACGTTCACGACGCGGAGCCGGGTTCCACCACCCATTTCACGGTTGTGGACGACAAAGGCAATGTGGTTTGCCATACGCAGACTTTGGGCATGACGTGGGGCTCGGCCGTCGTGCCTCCAGGCACGGGCATCGTTTTGAACAACCACACGAACTGGATGGACCCCCGCCCGGGGCGCGGAAATTCCCTGGGGGCGGGCAAACGCCCCATAGCGGGCTATGCCCCCACCCTCGCCTTTGCGGGGGAGAAATTGCGACTGGCTATCGGCAGTCCCGGTTCTTACCGCATCCCCACGGCGGTGGCGCAGGTCCTCCTGAATCTGTTGTACCGGGAGATGCCGCTTGAAGAGGCGGTGAAGGCCCCCCGCATGCACCTCGACGTCGGCCCCCTCCATGTGGAGGATGCGGTGGAAGACGTGGTTTTGGAGTGCGCGCGGGAAAACGGTTTCAATGTTTTGCCCCACGCGTATCCGCACCACTTCTTCGGCGGCGTGCATGCGGTGCAGGTGGGGGATGGCGGCCACCTCACCGCCTTTGGTGATCCGCGCCGCGCGGGAAGGGCGGGCACGAGGGAATAGGTGAAAAATCCTCCCTGTTTGCCGGGCTGTTTTTCAAAACCATGTTTTCTGGATGCGTGCGGGGGGATTGCGTAAGGATCAGGGGGCGGGTTGTCCCCTGATATATGCGCCCCGCCTTTTGTTTTTGATCGTCGTCCCGCAATGCTTTTATACGGAATGCAGAGATGCCTTTCGGATGAAATATCGCGTAGCCGCCTGCCTTGTCGCCTTTCGTTTTTGTAGGGGTCGCATATATGCGACCCGCATAGAGCAGCATTCCCCTCTTATCGGCCGGGCCGCATATATGCGGCCCCTACAGACGAGAATCTACCCCCTCCAGAGGGGGGAGTGATGAGAACCTTTTTGATGGCAAGATAACCGGAGAGGTAATCCCCTCTGCGGTCGGGCCGCCACCTGCGAAACCTTCGTCCGTTTCCCTGCCACCCGAATGCGGGTGCGTAAGACGATTCGCTATTGAAAATCGAGCGTCTTCGCTTCGCTGCCCAGGGCGATCTGCCCGATGGTTTCGAGGCACCTGTCGTTGGCGGGCGGCATGACGATGCCGGCCACCGCGTCTCTCAAGTGACGCTCGAGCGGCAGGGATCGGTGAAGCCCGCGTCCGCCGCACAGGCGGATTCCCTGCTCGGCGAGTTCCTTGGCGGCTTCGGTCGCTAAGTATTTCGCCTGGTTGAGGATGAAGGTCAACTCCATCTTCCCCAGGTTTCCTCTCAACTCGCCCAGCTTTTCCGCGGCGCGGCGCGCGTTTTCTAAAAGCATGGCCATCTCGCCGATCTGGCGCTGCGTTCTGTCGAGTTCCCCGAGAGGAACCCCCATGCCCGATTTCATTTTCTTCACGTAATCCACCGTGAATTGATACGCCGCCTCCGCAATGCCGATGTAGACGGCGGTGTATCCCAAAGACCACATGCTCATATCCTTGCCCAGAATGCTGCCCGGCTCCCCGATGATCTCGTCCGGCTTCACAGCGACGTTATGAAACATGAGCGAGTTCGACGCGGTTCCTCGCATGCCGATGGTGTGCCAATCGTCGATGATCTCGATGTCTTCTCTCTTGGCGGGAATCATCACGTTCAGCAGGCCGTCTTGCAGGCTTTCCGCGCCGTCGAGATAGCTCCAGGTGAAGTAATAGGTCGCCCCGGTGGATAGGGAGCAGAAATGTTTCTTCCCGTGAATGCGGTAGCCGCCGCCCTCCTCGCGAATGGAGGTGCGAATCGCCAGCTTGTCCCGGAAGGAACTGCCCGGCTCGCTCGTGATGGAGGCGAAGATGGCGCCCTCGTTCACGACTTCCGAGAAGTAGCGCGCCATCTGATCCTTGGAGGCGATTTGCCCCAGAAAATCCACGACGGCGCTGTGCATGTTGAACGTGAGGCCCGTGGAGGCGCAGCCTTTCGCAATCTTGGAGAGCACCGTGACGTAGGTGAGCGAATCCGCGCCGATGCCGCCGAATTCCCTGGGCACCATGAGGGCGAGAAGACCGGCGTCGGCGAGGTCCTGGTAGTTTTCTGCCGGAAAGCGTGATTCCTCGTCGATCATCTTCGCGCGCGGCGCGAATTTCTCCTGCCCCAGGGATTCGGCGATGTCGACCCACTTTTGCGATTCGGCGCAAAGCGCGCCGGCGGAACTGTTCATCAAAAATACCCTCTTTCTGTTGCAGTGGTGATTTTTTCTCTTATCAATCGTAGTCGGCGAGGGCGGGCAAGGGCGGCTCCAGGGTGATGGGCTCCGTATCCGCGAGCAGCGGCATTATCTCGCGTCCGAATATGTTCACTTCCTCGACGTGCGGCCAGCCGGAGAGGATGAACGTGTGAACGCCCACGTCCACGTATTCCTTGAGCGCTTTGGCGATCATGTCGGGGGTGCCCACCAGGGAAGCGCCGGCGCCCCCGCGAACGGTGTTCACTCCCATCCACAAGGTGTCGGTGATCCAGAGCGATTCGCCCCTCGCCAGTTCGTTGACGCGCGTCTGTCCGGTACTCTCCGTTTTGGTCTTCATGTCGGCCCAGACCTGCACGTTCGAGATGTCGCTTCCCTCGATAAGCGCCTGCGCGGCTTTTTTCGCCTCCGCCTTGGTCTCCCGGCAGAGGATGTGCATCCGCACGCCGAATTGTATCTCATCCTCACGGCCGAACTCCGCCGCGCGCCGCCTCATGTCGAGCGCGTCCTTGGCGATGGTCTCGACGTCGACGGCGTACATCATGTGCACGTCGGAGAATTTCGCCCCCACCCGTCGGCCTGGCTCCGAGCTTCCGCCGAGATAGATGGGCGGCCAGGGTTTGGAGACGTGGATCGGGAAAAAGGCGGTCTCGCGAATGTCGAAATACTTCCCCTTGTAGGTGATGGGAGCGTCGGCGCTCCATATTCGTGTGACGATCTCCAGAAACTCATTTGTCCTGTCGTAGCGCTCATCGTGTTCGAGGTGGTCGCCGTAGCGCATCTGTTCCACGTGGCTCGAACCGGTGACGACGTTGAGCGTCAAGCGTCCGCCGGTGAGCGCGTCGAGCGTGCTCGCCGTCTGGGCGGCGAATACGGGGCTGGTGAGGCCCGGGCGAAACGCCACGCAGAATTTGATTCTTTCGGTATGTTGCGCCACGCCCGCCGCCACGAGCCAGGCGTCCATGCAGTGGGTGCCAGTGGGCACCAGAAGGTTCACGAAACCGGCTCGCTCGGCGGCGCTCGCCACTTGGGAGAGATACTCGATGGTGGGTTTTCGCTCAGGCACCTTGGTGTTGATCTTGTGGCCGTCACCCGCCCTGGTCGACGGGAGAAACCAGGCGTATTCTGTCCCCATATTCAGAAACCTCTATAGTGAGAGATGGGCACAGTATAGTCCAAAATCGCCCGATGTGTATTCGTCCCACCCGATTCTGAAAATACAAACAAGGCGAATGCGCGTCAATCTCCATGGCGAGGCCGCGATGATCAGACGGGCATCTGTCTGTCCAGTTGGCGGTACTGGACCGCCTCCGCCACATGCTGAGGGGCAATGTCTCTGTTGCCGGCCAGATCGCTGATGGTTCGCGCCACTTTGAGTACGCGATGATAGGCGCGCGCCGATAGCCCCAGCTTTTCCACCGCTACCGCCGAATTCCCTGGGCACCATGAGGACGAGAAGACCGGCGTCGGACAGGTCCTGATAGTTTTCTGCCGGAAAGCGTGATTCCTCGTCGGTCATCTTCGCGCGCGGCGCGAATTTCTCCTGCCCAGGGATTCGGCGATCTCGATCGATTATTGAGATTCGGCGCAAAGCGCACCGGCGGAACTGTTCATCAAAGGTTTCCTCTTTTCGTTGCGTTCTATTATCAATCGTATTCGGCGAGGGCGGGCATGGGAGGCTCCAGGGTGATGGGCTCCGTATCCTCGAGCAGGGGCATTATCTCGCGTCCGAATATCTCGACTTCCTCGATGTGCGGCCAACCTGAGAGGATGAACGTGTGAACGCCCACGTCCACGTATTCCTTGAGCGCCTTGGCGATCATGTCCGGCGTTCCCACCAGGGAGGCGCCCGGGCCCGCGCGAACCGTGTTCACGCCCATCCACATGGTGTCGGTTATCCAGAGCGAATCGCCTTTCGCCAGTTCGTTCACGCGCGTCTGGCCTGTGCTCTCCGATTTGGTCTTCAAGTCGGCCCAGACCTGCACGTTCGAGATGTCGCTCCCCTCGATGAGCGCTTGTGCGGCTTTTTTCGCCTCCTCTTTTGTCTCCCGGCAGAGGATGTGCATCCGGACGCCGAATTTTATCTGCTCTTCGCGGCCGACCTCCGCGGCGCGCCGCTTTATGTCGAGCGCGTCCTTGGCGATGGTCTCCACATCCACGGCGTACATCATGTGCACGTCCGAGAATTTCGCCCCCACCCGGCGGCCGGGCTCCGAACTCCCGCCGAGATAGATGGGCGGCCAGGGTTTGGAGACGTGGATCGGGAAAAAGGCGGCTTCTCTGATGTCGAAATACTTCCCTTGGTAGGTGATGGGAGCGTCGGCGCTCCAGATGCGAGTGACGATTTCCAGAAACTCCTCCGTCCTGTCGTAGCGCTCATCGTGCACGAGGTGATCGCCGTAGCGCATCTGCTCCACGTGGCTCGAGCCGGTGACGACGTTGAGCGTCAAGCGCCCGCCGGTGAGCGCGTCGAGGGTGCTCGCCGTCTGGGCGGCGAATACGGGGCTGGTGAGGCCAGGCCGAAACGCCACGCAGAATTTGATTTTTTCGGTATGCTGGGCCACGCCCGCCGCCACGAGCCAGGCGTCCAGGCAGTGGGTGCCGGTGGGCACCAGGAGGTTCACGAAACCGGCCCTCTCCGCGGCGCTCGCAACGTGCGATAGATATTCGATGGTGGGTTTTCGCTCAGGCTTCCGGGTGTTGATTTTGTGGCCGTCACCCGCCCTGGCCGACGGGAGAAACCAGGCGTATTCTGTCCCCATATTCAGAAACCTCTATAGTGAAAGATGCGCCCAGTATAACCCCAAATGGACGCACATGTATTCACTTCGTCAGATTCCGAAAATACAAACAAGGCGAATGCGCGTCAATCTCAAGACGACGGCCAGGATCAGACGGGAATCTGTCTATCCAACTGCCGGTACTGGACCGCCTCCGCCACATGCTGAGGGGCGATGTCTCTGTTGCCGGCCAGATCGCTGATGGTCCGCGCCACTTTGAGTACGCGATGATAGGCGCGCGCCGACAGACCCAGCTTTTCCACAGCCAGCTTGAGCAATCGCATGCCCTCCATGTCGAGCTTGCAGTGTTCGTTGATGAGGGAAGGCCCCATGTGGGCGTTGGCGTATACGCCGGGGTGGTCTTTGAAGCGCGCTTTCTGGATTTTCTGCGCCGCGAGAACGCGGCTTCTAATCGTCGCCGAGCTCTCGCCCTCGGGGTCTTCGGCGAGTTCTTTCCAGGGCACTCTCGGCACCTGGATGTGGATGTCGATGCGGTCGAGAATCGGCCCCGAGATGCGGGAGCGATACCGGGCCACCTGCTTGGGTGTGCAGGTGCACGCGCCCTCTCCCCGCAGGCCGCAAACACACGGGTTCATCGCCGCGGTGAGCATGAAGCGGGCTGGAAACGAGAGGCTCGCCTGCGCCCTGCTGATGGTGATTTTCCCGTCCTCGAGCGGACCCCGGAGGGATTCAAGCACGTTTTTCCGAAACTCGGGCAATTCATCGAGGAACAACACGCCGTTGTGCGCGAGCGAAGCCTCTCCCGGAAGCGGCAACGCGCCTCCCCCCACCAGACCTGCGTCGCTGATGGTGTGGTGCGGAGCGCGGAAGGGTCTTTCCTGAATCAAAGAATCATGTTTCGTGAGTTTGCCCAGCACGCTCCACACCTGGCTGGTCTCGATGGCCTCATCCAGAGATAGCGGCGGGAGTATGGTGGGGAATCTTTTCGCCAACATGCTTTTTCCGCTGCCGGGCGGGCCTATCATCAAAAGATTGTGCGAGCCCGAGGCCGCGACCTCCACGGAGCGCTTGGCCTGGTGTTGACCTCTAATATCTAAAAAATCGATTTTTTCGGTATCTTTTTTTTCGACGCCGTTTTTTTGGTAGCAAGCCGTGGGAACCTCAATTTCCTCTCTGATGAATCCCACCACTTGGGGAAGCGTATGTACGGGATAGACTTCGAGCTTCTCGACGACGGCCGCTTCGGGCGCATTCTCCGCCGGGAGAACGATTCCGCGCTTGCCCATCTTTTTGGCGAGAACGGCGATGTTCAGCGCCCCCCGGATGGGCCGCAAGGAACCATCCAGCGCCAACTCGCCCAGGAACAACAGGGAATCCTCCGTTTGAGAGCGGGCATGAAACACCCCGTTCGCGCGCAGCAACGAGAGCGCAATGGGCAAGTCGAAGGCGCTGCCCTCCTTGCGAACGTCCGCCGGCGAGAGGCTGACGGTAATGCGCCCCATCGGATAAATGAAGCCCGTGTTGACGATGGCGGCCCGAATCCTGTCCTTGCTCTCCTTGACGGCGGCGTCCGGCAGGCCGACGGTGGAGTAATAGGGGAGACCCGACGCGAGGTCGACCTCCACATCGACGGGGTAGGCGTCTACGCCCAGTACGGCTGCTGCTTGGGTTTTGGCCAGCATGGTCTCTCTCCGGGTTGTCTCGTGGAGTAGCAAATATAAAGCGAAATATATAACGAATATAAAACGAAATCAACCCTGATTTTATAAATTTCAGCGCTTTTAAATATAAATAATATAATTTCCTTTCAGTCTTTCGCTGAATACCGGGAGTATTTGAAGAGAAAAGAAGGAGTCGGCGCGAAGAGGATGTAATGATTTCCGGTAGTTTGCGGACGTTCTATATCGAGGGGCGAATCCGGGCGAGGACGGGAGGAGATTCGATGAGCGTCCAGGTGCATGGCGGGTGCGGCTTATTTTTCGGACACTTTGGATCCGGTGGCGAAGACGACTTTGGATGAGACGAGCGAATGAATTTCCTCATCGCTCATGTGAAGAATATCGCGGAGTATACCCTCGGTGTCGCCCCCAAGAAGGGGAGCGGGGGCGGGATCTGGGTTTCCATTTTCCGTGCGGTTCAGGATGGGATTGCCCACTATTTTTACCGTTCCGTATCCGGGGTATTCATATTCGCGGATCAGGCGTCTCGCTTCTACCTGCTCGTTGTCGAGCGCGCGATCGAGCGGGTTCACGGGGGCTGAGGGCACGCCCGCCGCCTCGAAGAGCGCGAGCCATTCCTCGCCCGAGCGGGCCATCAGGATTTCTTCTATGATGGGGAGCAGGACGTCCCTGTTCTCGGAGCGGAGGTCGTTCGTACGGAAGCGCGGGTCGTCCGCCAGTTCGTCCATTCCCATGACCTCGCACATCTTTTTCCAAAAGCGCTCCTCGCGCGGGGAGAGCACGATGTAGATCGTAGCCGTCGGGAACGCCTGGTAGGGCACCATGTACTCATGGGCGCTGCCGGGCGGATCGGGGATGTCTCCGTTGTTGAGATACATGGTCGAGATATAACCGAGCATGGCGAGTTGAACGTCGAACATGGGCACTTCGAGGTGCGCCCCGCTTCTTCCTTTCGCCCGGGCCAACAGGCCCGCCATGCATGCGATGGCGGTATAGAGCGCGGTGGAGATATCCGCCGTGGGAGAACCGTTTCGGGCGGGCGGGCGGTTCGGCTCGCCCGTGATGGACATGTGGCCGCTCACGGCCTGTTCGACCAGATCGAAAGCCGGTTTATCGCGCCAGGGGCCTTGTTCCCCATATCCGCTCGAATCCACGAATACGATGTCGGGGTTTCTCTGCTTCATCACGTCGAACCCGAGGCCGAGCCGCTCCATCGTGCCGGGCCGGAAGTTCACCATCACGGCGTCTGATTTTTCCACAAGATCCAAAAACACCTCCTTGCCATCGGGCTTTTTCAGGTCGATGACGATACCCTTCTTGCCCCGGTTGAACGTGAGGAAGATGCTTGAAACGGGGCCGATGCCCGCAATGGCGGGGTTGCGCCCGATGTCGCCCTGGGGGGATTCGACTTTGATGACCTCGGCGCCCATGTCGGCGAGAATCATGCTGCCGATGGTTCCAGCGATGACCTGTCCGAGATCGAGAATTCGGTAGCCTTCCAGCATTTGACTAATCCTGAAGTTAAGCCCGAAGGGCGGCAATCGCTTCCGCCTTGATGAGCACGTCGCCGCGCTGATTCTCGGCGCTTGCCTCGATTTCCACCAGACGGTTCCCCGCCTCTTCGTATTGGCGCACAACCCTGGCCTTGCAAATCACCATGTCTCCAGGCCATGCCTGCGCGCTGAAGCGGATTTTGAGATTTTTGAAAGAATCGGGCCCCAGCCATTCACTGAGCAGGCGGGCGAGATATCCACCCTGGAGCATCCCGTGCGCGAAGGGTTTGTCGAACCCCGCGCGGATGGCGTAAATCTCATCGTGATGGTTGGGGTTGAAATCCCCGCTTGCGCCCGCGTAGCGAACCAGGTCCGTCCGGGTGATGGGGCCTACCGTCAACTCACGCTCGACGCCTTCGGTGAGCTCTGCCCATTTCGCGTATTGAGTAGCTGTCGTCATCTGAAAGCTCCATCAACCCTCTTTGGGAGGGGCCGCTGTTTCGATGAGGGTGCGCCTCGCCACCTGAACCAACTCGCCCGCCTCATCCACGAATCTGGTTTCGATGACGACGAAAGTCATCATCCCGCCCCGGCGGCCTTCTTTCTCGCGGGTGGAGACGATGGCGTTTCGGCCTTTTAAGTTCATGCCGGCGACCAGGGGATTGTGGTATTCGAATTCCTGCTCTCCGTGGAGGCGGCGCTTGGGGTCGTAGCCCAGATGCGGCATGGGGTCGTTCCCGGGGTTTTCATGCCAGAACTGGCGCACGAACGTGGGCGGAGCGAGCAGATCGTCAAAGCCCGCGGCTTTGGCGGCTTCCAGGTCCGTATACATCGGGTCGGTCAGCCCTAAGGCCAAGGCGTATTCTCTGATTTTTCCGCGTTCGACCAGGAATTCGAACTCGGGGAACGTTCTTTCCAGTACGCTTTTATCTAAC
Source organism: bacterium (assembly GCA_965218885.1). Taxonomy (GTDB): domain Bacteria; phylum UBA8248; class UBA8248; order UBA8248; family UBA8248; genus Bin107. Next base: position 2,325,608 of record OZ244713.1, read on the forward strand.
GGCATGAAATCGGTTCCTCATGAATACTGCTTCATCGCTCGGATGGATTTCAGTTTCGGCTCTTTCGGCGAAATCATCAAGTATCCCGGGTGGAATTATTAAAGCCCCAGCGCCTTGGCGATGATGTTTCTTTGCACCTCGCTCGTGCCCGCGCCGATGGTGGCCAGACGCGCGTCGCGGTAGTGGCGCTCCATGGCGTATTCTCCGCTGTAGCCGTACCCGCCCATCACCTGAACGCCCAAGTCGGCCACCCGTTTGTAGGCTTCCCCGGCATAGAGTTTGAGCGTCGCCGCCTCGATGCGTCCTGCTTTCCCTTGAGAGACCAGCCATGCGAACCGGTAGACTTGGAGCCTCGCCGTATCGACGAGCATGTGCATTTCGGTGAGCATGTGACTGACGGCCTGGAACTTGCCGATGGGGCGTCCGAACTGTTTTCTCTCCTTCGCGTGATTCAGGGCCAAGTCGAGCGCCGCCGCCGCCGCGCCCGTTCGCGCCGCGGACAGGCACAAACGCTCGGTGGTGATGTAGGCCATCAAGCCCTTCCAGCCGTCCCCCACTCCTCCCAGAACGTCGGCCTCGCTCGCTTCTACGGCGTCATAATACACCACGCAGGTGCCCATCGCCCGGTGGCCGAGCAATTCGAGCTTCGACCAGGTGACGCCCTCGGCATCGGCGGGAATGATGAAATTCGTGATCCCCTCGTGCTTTTGGCCTGCGTTGTCCGTGCGCGCAGCGACGAGAATGTGCGTGGCCGTCGGCATGCCGGAAGTGAAGTTTTTGGTACCCGTGAGCCGGAAGCGATTTTCTTCGCGATCCGCGCGGGTGATGATGGCCGCGGCGTCCGAACCTGCGTCCGGCTCGGTGAGGCTGAATGCGAAATACTTCTCGCCCTGGATGGTGGCGGGAATGAACTCTTTTTTCTGCGCATCCGTTCCGCTGACGAGTAAGGCGTCCACGCCGTAGCAGACGTTTCTGAAGATCATGGTGGCGAGGTCGAGGTAGTGCATGCCCGTGGTTTCGAGAACCAGAGCCAGATCGAGCGCATCACCCCCCATTCCGCCGTATTCCTCGGGCGTGGACACGCCTATCCACCCGTCGTCGGCCAAGGCTTTATAGGCCTCGATGGGAGCTTCGCCCTTCTTGTCGCACTCCATTGCGTATTCTGGCGGGCAGACGCGCTCGAGAAGTTCATACAGCGTGCGGCGCATGAGTTCCTGGCGCTCGTTGAAAGCAAAATCCAAGTTGGCGAACCTCAAAGGTGAAATGGTTTTTCGGCTTCGGGACGCGATTGAACACTGCCCGGCGCGAAAAATCAAGCCAGACGGCGAAGTGAGCGCGGAAACCCTCTCAATCCAGAACTTCGGGGTTATGGATGTTTATCGGGTTTCCATCCGCGAAAGCGTTGATTTGATCAAAAGCAATCCCGAAGTATCTTTCAAACGTGCCTCGCGTGACGTAGCCGAGATGCGGCGTGCAAATCGCGTTCTCCATGCCCAATAGTGGATGCTGGGCTCCTCGAACCGGTTCTTTCTCATACACATCCACGGCGGCGAAGCCGGGTTTTCCCGCTTTGAGCGCCGCTACGAGCGCGCCTTGTTCTATCAGTCCGGCGCGGCTGGTGTTCACCAAAAGGGCGCTCGGCTTCATGAGGCCCAAATCCTTCGCCGTCACGATGCCCCTGGTTTGGGGCGTCATGCGAATATGGAGACTCACGATGTCGGCTTCCGCGAAGAGCGTCTCTTTGCTGGATGCCATCGTGACGCCGTCCGCCCGGGCGCGCTCTGCGGAACCCGCTCTCCCGTAGGTGATGACGTTCATGCCGAAGGCTTTTCCCACGGCGGCCACCTGGCTCCCGATGTTGCCGTAGGAATACACGCCGAGCGTTTCGCCAAAAAGGTCCTCCCCCAGCGTGGTCTGCCAGCTGCCGCCCGCCAGGTTCCGGATTTCCAGGGGAATGGAGCGCATGGCGCAGTGGATCAGGCCCCATGTGATCTCACAGGTGGAGTGCGTACCCGTGCCGCCTGCGGCCACGGCCACCTTGTGGCGCGTGCAGGCTTCCAGGTCGACGTGCGAGCCGAAGCCGGCGCCGGTTTGGCTCACCATCTTGAGGTTCGGGAGTCTGGCGAGCAGCGCATCCGTGATGTGGGTGCGCTCCCTGATCAGGACGATGGCTTCCGCTTCCTGAAACCGCTCTGCGAGTGCGTCCAGGTCGTCGACCGTGTCGTTGTGGATGGTGACGTCGTGTTCCGCCATCTTGGAGAAACACTCGAGGTTGCGGATGCAGTCTTGATAATCATCTGAAATCACGACTTTCATTCAGGTGTCCTTTCTGGAGGCACTCATTGGAAACAGGGGAAAGATATATGTTTTTTGTCTATCATCTGAAGATGTATTATTATCCCCCTGGATGGGAATTTCCCCAAGCCGCGCAGGAATTTTCAGGAGAGATAATGGCAACGACATCAGAGAGAAAAGTACAGCTTACCCGGATGGTCAAGGCGGGCGGGTGAGGCTCAAAGCTGGGTCCGGAGGACCTGAGAGAGGCGTTGAGCCAGTTTGAACCGTTTTCGGATCCGAATCTGCTTTACGGGACGAACGCCGGGGACGACACGGGTGTGTATCGGCTCAGAGAGGATTTGGCCATCGTCCAGACGGTGGATTTCTTCACGCCCATCGTGGATGACGCTTATGCCTATGGCCAGATAGCAGCGGCCAATGCGCTCAGCGATTGCTTCACCATGGGCGCGCAGCCGATTACCGGGTTGAATCTGGTGGGGTTTCCCTGCCACATCGGTCTGGATGTGCTGGGGAGAATCCTGGCGGGCGGCGCGGATAAAATGCGCGAGGCGGGCGGCGTCATCGTGGGCGGCCACAGCGTGGATGACACGGAGCCCAAATACGGCATGGCCGTCACCGGAACGGTCGACCCCAGGAAGATGGTGACGAACCAGGGGGCGAAACCCGGCGATAAGCTTATTCTGACGAAAAAAATAGGCACTGGCGTCGTCACCAACGTGACGAAACAAGTGAACCCGGTTGTAAAGGCCGCGCGCGGTATTTTCGGGAAAAACGGAAAACTCCGCGACGGCGTGTTCGAAGAAGCGGTGGCCTCCATGCAGGAGCTCAATAAAAAAGCGAGCGAATGCATGATGCGCGTGGGTGTAAACGCTTGTACGGACGTGACCGGGTTCGGTCTCCTGGGCCATCTGCACAACGTGATGGAGGCCAGCGGCGCGCGTGCGCGCGTCGTTTTCTCCGATGTGCCCCGGTTTGAAGATTTGCTTCCCCACGCCATCGCAGGCACGGCGGGAGGGGGCGATCGCAACCGCGTGTGGACAACACCTTTCGTCGAGCCGAAACCGGGCGTCGATGAGGAGATGGTCGCCTTGCTCAATGATGCGCAGACATCCGGCGGACTCATCATCGCGGTAAATGCGGACAAGGCGGAAGCGCTTTTGGATGAGCTGCATGGAGCGGGCGTTGCTCCCGCCGCCGTGTTCGGCGAAGTGGTGGAAGGCCCGCCGGGGAGCGTGGAGATAGAGCCGTAATTTTTGTTTTTCATTAAGGAGCGCTTATGGAAAAGGCCATGTTCGGCGCAGGTTGTTTCTGGGGAGTGGAGGCGGCGTTTCGCAAGGTGGAAGGCGTGGCCTACACCGCTGTAGGGTATTCGGGCGGTGCGAAGGACGAGCCCACCTACAGGGAAGTATGCACGGGCCGCACGGGCCATGCAGAGGTCGTCTATCTGGAGTTCGAGCCGGAGAAAGTCTCTTATCGGGAGCTTTTGGATGTGCTCTGGCGGATTCACGATCCCTGCACGCTGAATCGCCAGGGCCCCGACGTGGGCACCCAGTATCGCTCGGCGATTTATTTCTTCTCGCCCGAGCAGGAGGCCGATGCGCTAGCCTCCAAGCAGGAGCAGGAAGAATCGGGTCGTCATTGGGGACCGATAGTGACGGAGATCACACAGGCGTCGCGATTCTGGATGGGTGAGGACTACCACCAGCAGTATGCCGAGAAAAACGGAATCATCTGCCACTAGCCGCATTCGAACGATAAAGGCCCCGGCGGTTTGAATCCCACCGGGGGCCTTTTCTTTTGGTTTTTCTCGGCTTAGCCGTATTGCGCCACGACGCCGGCCAACTCGTCTAGTTTCGGCAAGACGACGTCGGCCTCCGCCGATGGCAGGATGAAAATACTCCTCCCCACTCCATTGCTATCGAGAGCGCGAAGCTTATCGGCGTCAGGAGGTGCGAAGAAAATGCTGACGGGAATGGGAGCGCGTCCCGCTTTGGCCGCCAGTTCCTGAAGCTCCTGGATTCGCGGCGACATATCCACATCCCCCCGGGGCAGGGGCATCCACTCGTCTCCGTAGCGCACCACGCGCTCGAGCGTTCTCGCCCCGTTTCCGCCCACGAATATCGGCGGGTGCGGCTTCTGGATCGGTTTGGGCCAGGACCAGATGCGATCGAAATCCACGAAATCTCCATGATAGCTAGCCTCGTCCTCGGTCCAGATGGCTTTCATGGCCTCTATGCGTTCGCGCAGGACGAACCAGCGCTTCTCGAAACTCGTTCCGTGGTTTTCCATCTCCTCGCGGTTCCAGCCGCCGCCCACTCCGAAGAGCACGCGGCCGTTCGAGATGTGATCGAGCGTGGCCACTTCGTTGGCAAGGACTATAGGGTCGCGCTCGATGACGAGGCATATGCCCGTGCCCAGCATAATTTTTTGCGTGGCCGCCGCTGCGGCCCCGAGACCCACGAAAAGATCGAGCGAGTGCGAGTATTCAAGCGGGAGTTCCGCACCGTCGGGCCAGGGGGTTTTTCTGCTCGCCGGAATGTGGGTGTGTTCCGGGAAGAAGATGGACTCGAAGCCTCTGTCTTCCGCCTCTTTAGTGACCTGGTGCGGGGCGATGGAATAGTCGGTCGGGAAAATCGCAACGCCGAACTTCATGGTGTGCTCTCCTGATTCTGGATGATGAATGATTCGTGGATAATTTCTACCTCATGCCCAGGGGATTCGGTTTTTGTCCCTCGGGGATGAGGGGGTCGTAGGTGAAGTCTCTCGTTCTCTCCTTGAACTCATCTCTAATCTGTTTTAACAGGTTCTCGTTGCTGATGAGTTCAAGCGTAGCGGCCGCCATGGTTTTGGCGGATGTCATCATGCCCTTTTCTCCGATTTCCATGCCGTATTGCTGGGTGGCGAGCCAGGAATGCCCGGGCGTTCCCGGTGCGTGGCAAGTGGTCATCAGGTTGCCCAGGGGCGTGAGCCAGCTCACGTTGCCGCGCTCGTTGCTTGGGCGTATGTCCGCCGGGTCGAGCGGAGATATCTCTTCCGAGAGCGGTTCCTCATACCCCAGTTTTCGGGTGAATTCCTTCGCTTCGTCCGAATAGGTGTGTGCGCCCACGAATTCCAGGTTCCTTTGCACGCAGTGGGCGAGGGCGTTGTTGGGAAGATTCTCGTACACGGCGGTGAGCAGGGTTTCCTTCATCCGCGTACCCGATGCCAGCGCGCCCGCTTTCGCGCAGTTTCGGACGCGCTCGCTCAATTCGTTGACCATCGCTCTCTTGGGCGCCCGCACGTAGTACCACACGCGCGAATAGGAGGGCACGACGTTAGGGGCCACCCCACCGTCCGTGATGACGTAGTGAATCTTGACGGGCTCGATGACGTGCTCGCGCATCATGTTGACGCCATAGTTCATAATTTCCACTCCATCGAGCGCGCTTCTGCCGTTCCACGGGTCGCGGGCCGAGTGGGCGGTTTCGCCATAAAACTCGAAAACGATGGAATCCATGGCGTTGGTGCTGCCTCCCCGGGTGAAGCTCTTCTCCCCGGGGTGCCAGGTGACCGCGGCGTCGATGCCGTCAAACGCGCCATCGCGCGCCATGTACACCTTGCCCTCCAGGGTTTCTTCCGCCGGACAGCCGAAGCAGACGACCCGGCCCTTCGCCCCCGATTCGCGCAGCGCGCGCGCCGCCGCAATCGCGGCATAGGTGCTGGCTGTGCCGAAGAGGTTGTGCCCGCAGCCGTGGCCTTGTTTTTCGTGTGAATCCCCGCAGTGGGGGAGCGCGTCGTATTCTCCGAGAATTCCAATGGCGGGACCGCTATCGCCCCATCTCGCGATGAAGGCTGTAGGCAGATCGCCCACGCCGCGCTGCACCTCGAAGCCGTTTTGCTCCAAAACGTCTTCGAGCAATTCCGCGGATTTGAATTCCTCGAGAGCGATTTCCGCAAAGTTCCAGATTTCCCGGGCGATTTCCTGCGCCTCGCCTGTTTGGGCATCGAGATAATCGAGAGCTTTTTGTCTAAGATCGTCCATGTTTTCCTCCACATGGTGGCGCAGATGGTGATGGTTGGATGGGGAGAGTATAGCCCAGGCGATGTGTTTCGTATATGAGCAGGTTTGATTGCGGATATCGGCTGAAGAGAGATATGATGCGGCCATCTTCGCGGACATTCATCCCATCGCTAGTCTTTATAGATGAGCGTCCAGGGAGTCTTGGGACTTCCCTATGGGATTTTTAAAATTTACTCATTTTTATATGGAGATTGAGCATGGAGAGAAGAACACTCGGACGCACGGGTTTGGAGGTTACGGCCATCGGGTTCGGCGCAATGACCATCGGGGGCGCGTTCGGCCCGGTGGATGATGACGAGAGCAACCGCGCGCTGCACGTCGCCATCGACGCCGGCATGAATTTCATCGACACCTCCGACGCCTATGGCGTGGGCCATAGCGAGACGGTCATCGGCAAATTCCTCACCGAGCGTTCCGACCGCGGTGAAATTCTGATTTTCACCAAAGGCGGAAACGATATGACGACGGGCGCGCGCAATTTCACGCCCGATTATATTGCCGGTTGTCTGGAGGGAAGCCTCAAACGCCTAGGGGTCGATGCGATCGACTACTATCAGCTTCATAACCCCAACGTCGACAACATGGCGGCCGAGGACAGCTATGCGCTGCTCGAAAAAGCCAAAGACGACGGGAAAATCAAGCACTGGGGCGTTTCGGTGAATACGGTGGAAGAATGCAACCTCGCGGTGGAGCAAGACAAGCCCGCCACCCTGCAGATGGAGTACAACGTCATCAGCCAGGAGGCGGCGCCCGCCTTCGCCCGCGCGAAAGAGGCGGATGTGGGCGTGATATCCCGCGTACCGATGAAGCGGGGTTTTCTCTCCGGGCGAATTGACGAGGCGTTCGAGTTCGCCGAGGGCGACCGGAGAAAAGGCATATTATCGCCTGAGAACATCCGGAAGTTCCAGGACCAGCTCAACCGTACTCGCGAGGTGGCGGAGAATCTGGGGATATCACCGGCCCAGGCGGCCATCCGGTTCTGCGTTTCGAACGAAAACGTCAGTTGCGTGATTCCCGGCATCAGAACGCCCGAGCAATCTGCGCAAAACGCCGCCTGCGGCGAATCCCTGCCCGCCGAGGCCGTCAGGAGAATGCAGGAGGCCTAGGCGCGAGTCGGCCGAAGCGTCGCGATTTCCGATGTCCGCGATAACCCGTTGCCCTCTTCAACCGGGGCGACGGGATCGCGTTTGCCAAGGAGATAAAAATGCCAGTGACGAATTGGGACGAACTGCCGGTGAAAGTACCGTTCCCGGGGGTGGAAGTGGGTCTCGTGAGCGGAAAACACTGCATGATCAGCTATATCCACGCGAAAGGCGGGAAGTCCACGCGGAGACACCACCATGAGGCGGAGCAGATTTTCTGCCTCATCAGCGGTTCCACCCGCGTGCAGTGTGGAGACGAACCGGTAGCGGTGTTAAAGCCGGGCGACGTCTGGTACGTACCGCCGCATACCGAACATCAGGCGGAATATCTGGAAGACACGGTTGCCTTCGAGGCTTGCGGGCCGATACGTCAGGATAATTTCGCGGGCTACCTGCACCCGGATACGCATTTCGTGGAGCAAAGGGATTTGGCGGCGGACATGGAGAAAGAGAAAAACGAATAAAGAGTGCGCGCCTATGCTTTCGGCAGGATGCGTGCTTCCTCGGCCGCGGCATGAATTTGGGCGAAAGAAAAATTCCTGGTCCGCCCTTCGGGGTCGAAATCGATGATTTCGGTTTCATGGATCACATTGTCGATCATCTCCTGGACGGGCAGACGGGATTCGATCCCGCGCAGGTGACCCGCGTGAGAGCGAATGGCAGGGTGTTTCGGCACGAACAATGAACAGCAATCCTGGTCGGGCTCGATGGAAATGTCGAACGTGCCGAGTCCTTTCGCCTGTTCGATGATCTCCTCTTTGTCCATGCCGATCAGGGGTCTGAGAATCGGGATTTGCACCGCATCTTCTATAGCGGCCAGATTCGAAAGCGTCTGGCTCGCCACCTGGCCCAGGCTTTCTCCGGTGACCAGGGCGCGGGCATCCTCGAGTTTGGCTATCTGCTCGCCGATGCGCGTCATGAACCGTCGGTAGAGGATAACGCGATATTCGGGTTGCGTGGCGAGAACGATCTCTTTTTGCAGGTTTCCGAACGGCACCATATACAGCCTGCTGCCCAACTGGTAGCCGTTCAGCACATGGGCCAAATCGGTCGCTTTATCGGCGGATGCGCGGCTGAGGTAGGGAACGCCGTGAAAATGGATGAACACCACTTCACAGCCACGCTTCATGATGCGCCAGGCGGCCAGCGGAGAGTCGATACCGCCTGATAAGAGCACCGCTACCCTGCCGACCGAGCCGACGGGCAGACCGCCCGGACCAGGTATTTTCTCCACATACACCCAGGCTTCTCCTGGAATGACTTCGATGTGCACCGTCAGTCCGGGATGCTCCAAATCGACCGGCAGGTGCCTTCTGGCCTGAATCTTAGAGCCGATAGTCTTATCCCACTCCCTCGTGCTGACGGGTGTAGATGGGAACGATTTTCGGGTTCGTATCCGAAAACTTTTTATTTTCAAAGAAGCGATCATCTCAAGCGCCGTTTTTGTCGCCGCTTCTAGGTCAAGCGGAACTCTTTGCGCCCGTGCGAAGTAGGCCACCCCGAATACTTTGCCGAGCGCCTCGATGAGGGCGTCCGGGTCTTCCAGGCCGATCGTCTTCAGAATGAGTCTTCCCGTGCGTTTTTTGATTTTCGCTTCGCAAAACAAAGAAGCCGCGCGTTCGATTCTCTTGGAGAGGCGCTCGATGAAAAGCGGGCGGTTTTTCCCCTTGAGTCCGATCTCGTTGTAATGAATGAGGATGGAGATGTCTTTCGGCCCCTTGGTGGTCACGATGTTTTCTCCAGGCGAACCTCTTCTCTCGAGCGGATGTTGAGGAAATCTTTTGGGTCGCCATCCACTTTGCCGAGTGGATTCACGGGGCTGGCTGCGCGAGGCGCATCGTCTACGCTCGCCGGGGTGCGGCCAAAGAAAATGCAAAACGCGCTGCCAGGAGGCCAGTAGGCGATTTCACCGACTTCCATCTCCTCGCGCGCAGAATCCTCCAACGGCGCCTCCACGGGTATAGAGAAATAGATTTCCTCACCCCAGACGTTCGCCATACCGGTAATCGGCAGGGCCTCCCACAAGGCGTTCGCGGTTTCGCCCTCGGTTAGTTCTGCCGACATTTTCAGATTGCCGGCGGTGATTTGAATTTTTTTACCCAAAATCAAAGTTCTCCCCACGGTTGGATAATTGCTTCATTTCTGGCAACATAGCCGAGCTTCGCCTTGAGGAAAAGGGGCGTTTCATCGCCTTGACACTCAAGCGCCTCCTCAATAGGTTGAGTTGCTTTCGAGATCGGCTTTCGGGGAAAATGTCGAGAGAAAGAAACCCTGCAGTGGGGGGTGGCTCTCGCAGGTCGGAGGTGGAATGAAATTTTCTGAGATTGTGGATTCAATCGCTTCTGAACTCAATGATGTGGAAGAAGCGATTCAGGCGAATTTTCATTCGGACGTCGTCTTGATACCCGATGTGAGTGATTATCTTATTGGCTCCGGCGGCAAGAGAATCAGGCCGATGCTCTTGGTACTCGTCGCCAAGGCGTGCGGCTATGAGGGCCCGCGCGCCACGACGATGGGTTGTGTAGTGGAGTACATCCACACGGCCACGCTGCTTCATGACGACGTGGTGGATGATGCGCAAATGAGGCGGGGCAATCCATCCGCGAACTCCAAGTGGAGTAATGAGACGAGCGTCTTGGTGGGCGATTTCCTCTTCGCCAAGAGTTTCTCGCTCATGGCCGCAGACTCAGACACCCGGATCATGAAAATCATGAGCGAGGCCTGCACCCTTCTTTCTGAAGGCGAAGTGCTTCAGTTGGTGAATATGTACAATCTCCGGCTGAAGGAAGAGGAATATCTCGACGTCATCTACCGCAAGACGGCGGCCCTCATCGCCGCGAGTTGTCGGGTCGGTGCCTTGATCCCCGACAGCCCGCCCACGATTGCGGACGCGATCCATCAGTTCGGCGTTCAGATCGGGTACGCCTTTCAACTGGTCGATGACGCTCTCGATTACATGGGCGATGCGCAGAGAATAGGCAAATCCGTGGGAGAGGATCTGCGCGAGGGGAATGTGACGCTGCCTTTGCTCAGGGTTTGCGCCCGGGCCACGGATGCGGAGTTCGAGAGGTTGAATCACCTGGTGGTTCACGCGGATGAGATCCGCACGGAAGATTTGGATGACGTTCTCGAGTTGATGAACAAATACGGAGCGGTGGACTACACCCTTGACAGGGCGCGGGGATACGTGGAGGCGGGAAAGGCGGCTCTCTCCATTTTGCCGGATTCCTACCATGTCGACGTGTTGCGCGACATCGCCGACTACATTGTCGATCGCGACAATTAGCCTTCCGCAGGTCTGGTTCTTGCGACAGATTCAACATTTCATCCTGGCCTCGGGCTCCCCGCGCAGAAAACGGCTTTTAGAAGATGCGGGCCTGGCTTTTGATGTAGTCCAGGTGCCCCCGGATGTCGAGGAGAACATCGCGCCGGGACTTGTGGCTGAAGTCGAGGCCATGCGCCGCGCCTTGGCGAAGGCGAGTTGCGTGGCGAAGGCGCATACGGGTGTGTTCGTGCTCGGAGCCGATACGGTGGTCGTCCTGGAGGGGGAAATCTTTGGGAAACCATCGAGTGTGGATGACGCCTCGCGTATGCTGAAGATGCTTTCGGGGCGAACGCACGAGGTGATCACCGCGTTCACTCTCTTGGGAGCGGATTCCCGCCAGGAGGAGGCGGTCACGACGAAGGTGTCCTTCCGGGAAATTGATGAAGAAACCATCGAGCGCTACGTAAGAAGCGGTGAACCCATGGACAAGGCGGGCGCATACGCCATTCAGGGTTTGGGCGGAAGCCTGGTGGACAAGGTGGAGGGAAGTTACACCAATGTGGTGGGCCTGCCCGTGACGGAAGTGTTGAATATGCTTATGAGGTGTGGTGTCGTGGCGAATGCGCCTCTTCGCTCGTCGATATAAGAAACGGAGATGGAAAATGCGTTTGGCTAATCGGATGAAGCTGCTCAAAACAGAAAGTGCGTTCGTGGTACTCGCCAAAGCGAGTGAAATGGAACGCCAGGGCCGGGACATCATCCACCTCGAGATTGGCGATACCGACTTCGACACGCCTTCGAGCATCGTGGAGGAAGCGTATGCGCAATTAAAAGCGGGCCAGACGCACTATTGCCCATCCGCCGGTGTGTTGGAGCTTCGAGAAGCCGCTTGCGAATGGCTCAGGCGCGATGGGCGCGGAGATTATTCGCCGAACGAAATCGTGGTCGGGCCGGGGGGAAAGCCATTTTTGTACTACACCATCATGGCCACGGCGGGGCCGGGCGATGAGGTGATTTATCCGGATCCGGGCTTTCCGGTCTATGAGTCCGTGGCGCTCTATGCGGGCGCGAAGCCCGTGCCGCTGCCGATTTTGGAGGAAAATGATTTTCGGTTTACGGCTGATGATCTACGCGCGCGGGTCACCGACAAAACCCGTCTCCTCATCCTGAACTATCCGCACAACCCGACCGGCGGGACTTTGACGCGAAATGAACTAGACGCCATTGTGGACATCGTCGTGGAGAACGACATCATCGTTTTATCGGACGAGGTGTATGCCCACATGCTTTTCGAGGGAGAACACGTATCCCTGGGCACGCTGCCGGGCATGAGAGAGCGCACCATCATGCTCGAGACGTTCTCGAAAACGTATGCCATGACCGGCTGGCGCCTCGGCTTCATCGCCGCTCCCGCCACGCTTGCCGAACCGCTGGCCCAGCTCATCACCAACTCGGTGAGTTGCGTGCCCCCTTTCATTCAGTTGGCGGGTGCGAAGGGGCTTTTGGAGGATCAGTCCGAGAGCCGCGCCATGATGGATGATTTCAAGCGCAGGCGGAATATTTTTATTTCAGGGCTCAACGAAGTGGAAGGTATATCCTGCCAATATCCTGACGGCGCCTTTTATGCGTTCCCCAACGTGAGTCAGCTTTCCATGAGCGCGGATGATTTCGCCGATTATCTTCTCGATGAGGTGGGAGTGGCGACTTTGCCCGGCTCGGCCTTCGGCGTTCATGCGGACAAGCACCTGCGAATGTGCTTCGCCAACAGCGTGGAGAATCTGGAACGGGCGATCGATCGCATCGCGGATGCTGTAAAGCGGTTGTGAAAATGAATGACAAAGCATCCCCGGGCGCTCTTCCGCGCGTATTTCTCTCCAGAATGTTTCCTCCGCCTCATTTCGAGGAATTGAAAAAATCCGCTGAATTCATCATGCACGCAAAAGACGTGAAGCCGAGCCCCGGCAGCTACAGGCGCGCCGTGCGTCATGCGGATATTCTCATCTCGATGGTGGGAGATGAGATAGACGCTGATTTTCTGGATGCGGCGCCTCGCCTCAAATTGGTCGCCAATTGCGGAGTCGGATTTAACAATATCGATATGGAAGAAGTCACGAAGCGTGGAGTCCTGGCTACCAACACGCCCGGCGTCGTTACGGAGCCTACGGCGGAATGCGCCATGGCGCTTCTGCTTGCGGTGAGCAGGCGCGTGGTGGAGGCGGATTCCTACATCCGGACGGGAAAATGGAAGGGCTGGACGCCCACGTTGTTGGAGGGCCGGGGCCTGAACGGCAGAGTTCTGGGGATCATCGGTCTGGGCCGCATAGGCTGCGCCGTGGCGCGCTCGGCGAATGCGTTCGGCATGAGGGTCCGGTACTGGAGCCGAAACAGAAAAAGCCCCGAGATGGAAGAGGAAGTGGGCGTCTCGTACCGCTCTTTCCGGCGGCTTCTCAGGGAGTCTGATTTTCTGAGCGTGCATCTGGCCTTAAACGACGCCACGCACCATTTCATTGGGGCGGAGGAGTTCGCCCTCATGAAAAAAGGGGCCGTGATAATCAATACGGCCCGAGGCCCCATTCTGGATGAGGAGGCTCTGGTCGAAGCGCTTCGCTCGGGCCGCCTCGGCGGAGCGGGGCTTGATGTATTCGAGCATGAGCCCGAGCCGCAACCAAGGCTCATGCGCATGAAGAACGTGGTCATGATGCCGCATCTGGGGACGAATACCGATCTGGGCCGAAAAACGGTTTCAGAGCGCGTGGAGAAAAACGTGAAGGCCTATCTGCTCGGCAAGCGCCCTCCAGATTTATTGAATCCGCAAGCCTGGTCGCACAGGAGACGGTGATGCCCGGGCGTGAAAAAAAGACGCTTAGAATCGGCGTCGACACGGGTGGAACTTTTACCGATTTCATTTCGTTCGATGGCGACCGGGTGCGAATTCATAAAGTGCCTTCCACGCCCGACGCGCCTGAGCGCGCAATACTCCAGGGGCTGGATGAGATTCTGGAGGGCCGCGGCGTCGCTCTGGATATCACCCATGGCTCCACAGTGGCGACGAATGCACTGCTCACGCGCCGTGGCGCAAAGACCGCTCTCGTGACGACGGCCGGTTTTGAGGATCTGATCGAAATCGGCCGCCAGAACCGAAAAGAACTCTACAATCTCGCGTATCGTAGGCCCCCGGCCTTGGTGCCGAGGAATCTCAGGATGGGCGTGGCGGAACGCCTAGATGAAAAAGGTGGTGAGCTCCTTCACTTAAAGGATTCAGCCATCAGAGCGCTGAAACAAAAACTCCAGAAAAGGGGTGTCGAGTCTGTCGCCATCTGCCTGCTGCATTCTTATGCGAATCCTGTGCATGAAGAGAAAGTGGCTGACGCGGTACGGCGAAGCGGTATGCACGTATCGATGTCCAGCCAGGTGCTTCCTGAATTCAGGGAATACGAGCGTATAAGCACAACGTGTGTGAATGCCTATGTATCTCCGATGATGAATAGATATTTGAAGGATTTGGAATTGCGTCTTGATTCGGCGCGTTTGCGGATTATGCAGAGCAACGGCGGCGTCATCTCGAGCACGATGGCGGGCGAGGAGGCCATCCGGACCATTTTGTCCGGGCCTGCCGGCGGCGTTGTGGGTGCCTATGAAGTGGCGAGAAGAGCGGGGTTTGAAAATGCGATCGCGTTTGACATGGGTGGAACGAGTACGGACGTGTCCTTGCTGCATGGCGGCATTGGTTTCACGGCGGAAACAGAGGTGGCCGGTTGTCCGATTCGGGTTCCCCTCATCGACATTCACACGGTAGGCGCCGGAGGAGGCTCGATCGCCCGGGTCGATCCGGGTGGCGCTCTGGCCGTTGGGCCGCAGAGCGCGGGCGCCGATCCGGGCCCCATATGCTATGGGAAGGGAAGCGAGGTCACCGTCACGGATGCGAACTTATTTCTCGGCCATCTTGACCCGGAACAATTCCTGGGTGGCAGGATGGGCCTGGACATGGAGCCGGTGAAAGTCGGCATCGCGCGTATGGCGAAATCCTTGCGCCTCGACGCCCGGCAAGCGGCCGAAGGCGTCATTCGCGTAGCCAACCAGCACATGGCGCGCGCGATTCGCCTGATTAGCGTGGAGCGAGGTCACGATCCGCGTGAATTCGCCCTGATCTCCTTTGGCGGCGCGGGAGCGATGCACGCCTGCTCTTTGGCGGAGATCCTCGGGATTCCGCACGTCATCGTTCCCAATGACCCGGGGATTCTCTCCGCGCGCGGGATGCTGACCGCGGACGTGGTGAAAGACTATGCCAGAACGGTCCTGCTGCCGCTCGAGGGGTTGAGCAAGAAATCTCTGGCTGGTCATTTTGCACCTTTGCTCGAAAAGGGGCGGGATGACTTGAAATTCGAGGGTTTCCCGAAACCCGCCTTTTCGTTCTTCATCGATATGCGCTATCTCGGGCAATCATACGAATTAACGCTTCCCTATCGACCCGAGACGGGCGTGGTCTTTCGCGAGAGCCTTAGAGCGGCGTTTGATAGGTTGCACGATGAACGCTTCGGCACTTCGAGCCCCGAGAGCGTCATCGAGATCGTGACGCTCAGGGTGCGGGTCGTCGGCGAGGTGGAGCGTCCGCCCATGAGGCGGCTTCCCAAAGCTCCCAAAAGCATTTCTCATGCGCTCATGGGAAGGCGAAAAATGATTTTTGCGGGAAAAGAAATCGAGGGTTCGGTATATGCGCGGGATATGTTTTCTCGTGGCAATCGCTTCAAGGGCCCGGCGCTGGTGTGCGAGTTCAGCGCCACGACGGTCGTTTCTCCAGGCTGGGAATGCCGGGTGGATGATTGGGGTAATCTGATATTGAAGAACTTGAGCTGAGTGAGCGCGATGGCGGGTAAATACGATCCGATACTCCTGGAAGTTTTTCGCAATCTGTTGTTTGCGGCCTCAGAAGAGATGGGCGTGGCGCTGTGCCGCTCTTCTTTTTCCCCGAATATCAAAGAAAGAAAAGATTACTCATGCGCCATATTTGACGTAAAAGGCCGGATGGCGGCTCAGGCGGCGCATCTGCCCGCCCATTTGGGTTCCATGCCGATGTCCGTGGAATACGTCATCGAGCGGATGGTGCTTGAACCGGGCGACGTAGTCGTGTTGAACGACCCTTTCCACGGGGGGAACCATCTGCCGGATATCACCATGATTTCGCCCGTATACGTCAGGGAGAGAAGAAAAGACAAACTGATTTATTACGTGGCCAATCGGGCGCATCATGCGGATGTGGGCGGCATCGCGCCCGGTTCGATGAGCATTACGACGGAGATATTTCAGGATGGCGTGGTGATTCCGCCGGTTAAACTCGTGCGCCGGGGAGAGATGCAGGAAGATGTTTTGGCTCTCATACTCTCGAACGTGCGCACGGCCGAGGAGCGCAAGGGAGACATCGCCGCGCAAATCGCGGCGAATCGCGTGGGTGAGCGGAGAATTCTGGAGATCATCGAGCGACATGGCTTGTCCGAGACGCTGCGCTATACGGTGGAGCTTCAAAGGTATGCCGAGCGTCTGACGAAGGCGGTGATTCGGGACATACCCGATGGACGTTACCGTTTCGAGGATTTCATGGATGATGATGGTTTCGGCAGCGGCGCTGTTCCGATACGGGTGGAAATCACCATACGTGGCTCCAGGATGCGCGTCGATTACACCGGCTCGGCTCCACAGACGCAAGGAAGCGTGAATGCCGTGGAATCCATCGCCCGCACGGCGGCGTACTATGCTCTGCGCTGCCTGGTGCCGTATGATATCCCGAACAATTCAGGCTGCATGACTCCCATTGAAGTGATTGCTCCGGCGGGCACGGTAGTGAATGCGGAATTTCCTGCGGCTGTTGCGGGGGGAAACGTAGAGACGAGCCAGAGAATGGTGGACGTGATACTCGGTGCTCTCGCGAAAGCCTGCCCCAATAAAATCCCCGCCGCTTCCTGCGGCACGATGAACAACCTCACTGTAGGAGGAATAGACCATCGCCCGGGACCCAGGCAGGGTCGTCCATACGCCTATTATGAGACCACGGGCGGCGGCATGGGCGGGGGGCCATGGGGCGCAGGGGAGGATGCGATCCATACGCATTTGACCAACACCTTGAACACCCCGATTGAAGCGCTTGAACACGCCTATCCGTTTCGTGTGAGCCGGTACACCGTTCGCCGGGGCAGTGGGGGTCGGGGGAAAAATAGAGGTGGCGACGGAATTGTTCGAGAAATCGAACTTCTGGGAGACGCCACCGTTTCATTCATGACGGAAAGACGGGAAATAGCGCCTTGGCCCCTGCAAGGAGGGGAGCCGGGGATGAAAGGCCGGAATTTGCTCATCAGGGAAGGTGAGAATAGGCAATTCTCCGGCAAATCCCGGTTTTCGGCGAAGCCTGGAGACAAGGTACGTCTTGAAACGCCGGGCGGTGGTGGCTGGGGAAAGAAAGAATAATCGTATCCATCTTTTTTGGGAAAAATTAGATGCGGTCCGACTCAAGTAGCCAGAAAGATAAAAAACCTGAAATTGAGCGGATTTTTAGGTGAAATATTTTTCGAAGCGGGTTTGCCCTCGGGGCTTTTCTTTGTAAGATAACTGGATGTAGGATGATTTTATATCTTTCATGTGGCTGCGCCCGTTGCTTCGGGCCGGCCTTTCTTTGTTGATGCGGATGGGAGGAACGTCCGATGCCGGGTGAGCGATTCGTTTATCTCAATGGAGAGATCATAGAAGAGCAGAGCGCCAGGATATCGCCTTTCGACCGCGGCTTTCTCTGGGGCGACGGAGTTTATGAGGTCACCCCTTGCTTTGCGGGAAAGCTCTATCGACTCGATGATCATCTCGATCGTCTCTATCGATCACTCAAATATGTTCGCATCGGCGTGGGTCTCGAAAAAGAGGAAATGAAGCAGGCTACGCTGGCTACCCTGGAGTCGAATTTATGTCGTCTCGAAGAGGGCGCCATGTACCGTGTCGGCCATTGGGTGAGCCGTGGTTTCGATGATCCTTCCATGGCGGCTCACGCGGCGGGGCCCGCTTCCGTATTCATATTCTGGCGGCCCGTGAACGTCGCGTCTTTCGCGGAGCGTTATTTGAACGGCGTACGCTTGTCGATAACGCCCACGAGGCGCAATCCGCCCGAGTGCATCGAGACGAGAGCCAAGGTGACGAGTAAGATGAACCAGATTCTGGCGGAACTCGATGCCGCCGCGTCGGGTTCTTTGTCCTTGATGCTCGACGTTCGCGGGAACGTGGCGGAAAACTCGTCCGCCAATTTTTTCATGGTGAAAGACGGTGTTCTCTGGACGCCGCCGGAGAGGAATATATTACAAGGCGTGACCCGCCTGGCGGTGTTCGAACTGGCCGCGCGTCTGGGAATTCCAGTCGAAGAGAGAGACATCACGACATACGATTTGGCGCAGGCGGAAGAGTACTTCATCACATCGAGCGCGATATGCGCCATGCCGGTGCGTGAAATCGACAGCTTCAAGCCAGGCGCGCGCGTTCCAGGGCCCGTCACGAAACGCCTGATCGAAGCGTTTGTGGAAGATACCGGGTATGATTTTCGAGAACAACTGAAAGAAAAAACAGCCAAAGACGCCTGAGGCGCATTTTCAGATTATTTCACATGTAGATGAGGAAGAGATGCCGTACTATATAACCAAAGCGAGGCTCGAGCGATTGAGACAAAAGGTTGGAGAAATTCAGCACCGCCTGAAGCATGAGGTGTCGAAAGAGATCGGCAAGGCGGCGAGTTTGGGTGATTTGAGCGAAAACGCCGAGTGGGAGGCGGCCATTGAGTTGCAGGGCAACCTGAAGAACGAGGTGAGCCGGATTATGGATAAGATCCGTGAGGCGAGCGTGATTGAGGAACTCCCCATCTCCGGCGACAAGGTCACCATCGGCACAAAAGTCACTCTTTTTGACCTGGATAAGGATGAAGAGATTACCTATAAGATATTGGGCGAGGAGGAAAGTGACCTTCCCAATGGAATCATCTCCTTCAGCGCGCCGCTCTCGCGCGGGCTCATGCAAAAGGAACCCGGCGATGAGGTGGCGGTTCAGTTGCCCGGTGGCGTGAGAAACTTTGAAATCGTGGATGTAGCAAAAATAGAATTTCCCTGATTTTCATGAGACGATTCGATATCGGCGACAAGCTGCTTGCGTATCTCCTCTTCTCGGCGGCGGTTGTACTGGTCACCTTCTTCGCGTTTCAGCATAAATTATCGAGCGAATGGCATCTGCCGGGTTCCCCGACGCTGTATTTGGTCGGCGTTGCAGGGGCCGTTCTCTTGTGCGTCTCCGTGGTTTTCGTGATCACGAAACGAACAGGCGTGGGCGGCTCTCCCCTGGGGTGGTTTTCCGCCCATGTCGTGACGGCCACCCTGGGTGGCGTGTTGGTGAGCATCCACTCGGGCGGGTTTCTTCGCTATGCGCCGGCGTTGCTGCTCGTCGCGCTTTTTGCCCTAGTGATTCTGGGCGTGTGGGCGCGCGTTCGTCTCTCGAGAAGAATGTCGGCCACGTTCGCTTCAAGAGACGAATCCTTCTCTCCGTTGGGCTCGGATAACCGAGAGCGCATGGCCCGTCTCATCCAGGAGAAAGAATCCCTTTTGTCCAGACTCGAGCCGGGAGCGAATGAGGGCACCTTTTCCCCGAGACTCAAGCATTGGTTCTCCAGGCCTGGCCTTACGCTCGCTTATGCCCGGCTGATTGGCCGGGAAAACAAGTTGATGGGAATGCGCGCCGGCGTGTCTCCCGCGCAGGCATATTGGCGGTTGATTCACATCGCTTTGGCGTTCGTCTTCGTTCTCGGTATGCTGGGGCACATCGTCACCGTTACTTTTTTTGCGGGTTATGTCTCCGGCGGGGGAGATATATACTGGTGGCATCTGACGAGGTGGTAGTCCGCATGTGTTCAAGGAGCGCGTCTTGGGTCAGCTAGCCTTGATGATAGATTTGGAACGGTGCTTTGGCTGTAAAAGCTGTGAGGCGGCTTGTAAGCAGGAGCACAGGCTGGGGCCCGGCGAATACCGAAACAAAGTGGTCTGGCTGGGAGATGCTTCTACTGGAGCGCCTGATTTCCTGACGCTGACTTGCCAGCATTGCGAGCGCCCCGCTTGCCTGAGGGCCTGTCCCGTCTACCCCAAGGCGATAACGAAAGATCCCGATACCGGCGTGGTGGAAGTGGATGAAGCGCTTTGCACGGGTTGTGGGGAATGCGTCATGGCTTGTCCTTATAGCGCGATGGGCTATGACGCCAAAGGGCATCATTCGGTGAAATGCGATCTGTGCCCGGACAGACGAGAAAAGGGATTGGAACCCGCGTGTGCTGAAATTTGTCCGGGCTTCGCCATCTCTTTTGGAGAAAGGGAGACGCTTCTTGAAAAAGCGGACGAAGAGGGTCGGCGTCCTCGGGATCACGATCATTTCCTCCTGAGACCGCAAACGGTCTATCTTGAAAAAATCGAAAGGGAAAACGGCCGCGCGAAGCAGGAAGATACCTCACGATTATACGAAAACCCGAGTCGGACTCGTTTTGTGGATTCACCCGGAGCGAATGACGTATTTGAGCAAAAAGGGCCTGACTTCCCTTACCTGCACGATAAAAAGACGTTGAAGGCGGACCGTGTCATGCCCGGGGGGTGCAATTTTTGCTTTAATTGTTGTAGCGCCAAGTTTCATTTTCAAGGGGACCGACTCATCAACGTGACGGGAAACGAAGAGGATCCTGTCCTGAACGGAAAACTTTGCCCGAAAGCGCAGTTTACGCTTCAACTGCACCACAATGAGCATCGCCTGCAATATCCTCTTAAACGGGTTGGCGCCCGGGGCGAAGGTGAGTTTGAGCGCATCAGTTGGAACCAGGCGCTCGATGAGATCGCCGCGAAACTCGAGGTTCTTAAAGAACAATGGGGCCCGGAGGCGCTGGCGCTTTTCGTGGGGACCCGCACGGGTTTGATTACACAAAAAGGTTATGTGCGGTTGTTCAGCCAGATGTGGGGGACCCCCAATCTGCAGGGGACGGACCCGTTTTGTGCGGCGGGCAAGGTGGTCGCCTACGAGGTGACGCACGGGATCAATGGAAACGGGAACAGCTATACGCCCGAAGATATCGGCAGCGCCCAGATGTATCTCTATATCGGGGACAACCAGGCCGAGACGCGGCCAGTCTACTTCGGCAAGGTGAATGACTGGCGCATCAAAAACAAAACCAGGATGGTGGTGGTGGACCCAAGGTACACCGCGACGGCGAGCAAGGCGGATAAATGGCTGGGCATTCGTCCGGGCACCGACATGGCCCTTGGCCTGGCCATGGCGCACCATATTCTCTCAAAAGGTATGCACGACCCGCGTTTTTGCGATGAATGGGTGCTGGGCTGGGAGCGCTGGCGCGATTTCATATTTTCCAAAGGATATTCCCCCGGTTGGGCGGAGGCCATCACTGGCATATCCGCGGAGGAGATTCGCGCGCTTTCAGAGGATGTGGCCAAGGCGGATGGCTGTGTCATCTTTGGTAGCCGGGGACTCAATCAGCATACCAATTCCGTGCAAACCAACCGGGTGATGATGTTCGTGGCCGCCATAACGGGGAATTGGGGCCGCAAGGGCGGAGCCTACGTGAACATGACGGCGGGCCCGCCCATAGCCGCCAATGCGCCGGAAGACAGAAGGGTGGAAATTCAAAAACCGATGGTTCGCAGAAGCCCGGCCGGTTGGCTGAGCGCCATGCGGAAAGGAAAGCCATACCCCATTCAGGGTCTCATCACGTGCAACAATCCACTGGCGCAATGGCCAGGCCAGGATGAAGCGCGCGCGGCCTTCAAGGCGCTCGATCTCATCGTCCATATCGAATTGTTCCCGAATGAAACCTCCGCGTTTGCGGATTATGTGTTGCCTGCAGCGGGCGGCATCGAAAAAGGAGAGCTTGGCCGCACGAATGATGACAGAAGGATTGTGTGGATAGACAAGATGATCGACCCGCCGGGGGAGGCGAAACCCGATGGGTGGATATGGATAGAACTCGGGAAACGCCTGGGGTTCGGCGACGTCATGAAAGAGGAATACAAGGATCCGGGGAAATTTTGGGATGAAATGTGTATCGACAATGATTTTTTGCGGGGAGTAACACAAAAAAGACTCCACTCGGTTCCCTATCGATGGGTGCGTTTCCCTGTTGCAAGCGAAGATGCTCCCGAGCAGGAAACGCTTTACCTCGAAGGGACGACCGCCACGGGGCAACCCGAGGGTAAGCGCTTTCCTACGCCGAGCGGACGGCTTGAGTTCTGGACGGAGGAATTGGAGAAAAAATTCGCGCAAGTGGGATTATCCGCGCTGCCGGAGTTTTACAGCGAGAAAGAAAATCTGTCGCAATTACCCTATCTAGAATATGGCCACGAAGATGATGATCTGGAAATCATCTCTCCATTCAGCAAGGTGCCCACAGGCTCTCGCACCGCCAGAATCGTTCAGCCGGATGAGAAAAGCCTCGGCGATGAGCTTCGCCGAAAAGGTTTTGAAACGATATTGATAACCGGGCGGCCGCCTGCTCCGCACTTTCATAGCTGGACGCACTATTTCTGGCAGGCGCAAGAGATGTGGCCGGATCTCTATTGCCAGATACATCCCCATAAAGCGCAAGAGTTGGGAATCGAAGATGGAGAGAAAGTCAGGGTCGAGACCATGCATGGCGCCATCGAGGCGATGGCTTGGGTGAATGCAGGCATTAGAGAGGACTCGGTGTACGTTCCCATCGGTTGGGGAGAGCGCCAGCCCTACCATCCTTGGCGCTCCGTGAACTTTCTGACGGATTTCGCGCAACGCGATCCGGTGTCGGATCAAACGAATATGAAGAGTTTGTTATGCCGAATCAGCAAGGCATGATGGGCTGAAAATAGGGGAAATACGGTTGTTTCAGGCGCTCACTCAATCGGGTCGGGTTGAACGGGCACGCAGATTTCGGTTCTGATGTCAGACTCCGTCGTTTCGCGGGGGTCGGTGATGTATCGATACATCAATGGGCCCTCTCTTTTCCTGAATCCGCTATGCGGCAGCCATTGGGTGAGCATCTTTCCTGATGTGAAGCCAAGCGTGTCGTATCCTCCAAGGTGTGTTCCTACGGCATGCCATCCGCCCGGAAAGTTCGTCTCATGGAGTTCCTCGGGCATGGGCAGATCCGAAAGTGCTTTCCAGCAGGCTTCATAACCTTTGTCTCCGTGGTCGAGTCCGTAAGCGGGAGCGGTTCTGGGAAGATTCGCGCAAATCTTGAGTAGGCGAGCCTGTATGAGGCCGATGTTCTCTGATGTTGCATGTTCATCGGCGCGCAATGCCCAACCCTTGAAACCGTCGAGTTCCAGGATTCTGACCGGTTGTGATGTCCTCATGAGGGTCAGCTTGCGCCTTTCGATTTCAGGGCGTTCTGGAGTACCCGCCGGGCGAGAGTGGCGCAGTGGCGCTTATGAGAGGGGAGACCGCCAACGCTTTCCGCGATTTCCTCAGCGGTGATTTGCGCGAGTTCATCAACGGTCTTGCCACATATCAAGTTTGTCAGTGAACTCATCGCGGCGGTAATCGCCCCGCAACCGAGGATCTTCATCTTGGCGTCCGAGACCGTGTCGCCTTCGAATTTAAGATAAAGGGTTACTTCATCGCCGCAGGCGGGGTTCGTTCCGCTTCCCTGGGCGTCTGCATCTTCAATGGCGCCGATGTTGTGGGGATCCGCAATGTGGGCGAGCACGGTGTTGTTATAGTGATAATCGTCTTTTGGAGCCAAGGTTTCTTCTCATGTTTTTGTTGATTTCAGACGAGGCGCCATCTCGCGAACCTTGCGGACGGACTCCGGCAGCACTTCGAGCAACCTGTCGATATCCTCATCCGAGTTCCCGTAGCCGAGGCTGAATCTAAGCGACCCCTGTACGGTTTCTTCGGGTAAGTTCATCGCCAGTAAAACGTGGCTGGGCTCGGGAGAGCCCGAGCTGCAGGCGGCGCCGGTGCTCACTGCGATGCCTTCTAAATCAAGGCGAATCAGGAGCGTTTCTCCTTCTGCGCCGATAAAGCCGAGGTTTGATGTGCCGGGAAGTCGATGATCCGTGTCGCCGTTGACCAACACATCGGGAACGCGTTCGCAAATTTCGTTTTCAAGCCGATCCCTTAATGCGGAAATATTCCTGGCGAATTGCGGGCCTTCGTTTTTCGCAATACGGCAGGCTTCCCCCATCGCGACGATGCCGGCGACGTTTTCCGTGCCCGAGCGCAGCTTTTGCTCCTGCCCGCCGCCGGCGATAAGGGGGTCGAGGGTAGTTCCATTTTTTATATACAAAAAACCCGTCCCCTTGCTGCCGTTGATTTTGTGTCCACTGGCTGAAAGCAGAGATACGCCGGCGCGCTCTACGTCGATGGATTCTTTGCCTAGCGCCTGCACGGCGTCGGTGTGAAACACGATTCCGTGCTCCCGACAGATAGCGCCGATTTCATGAATCGGCTGAATGGTGCCGACCTCGTTGTTGCCCCACATGACGGATACGATTTTCGTGTTTAGTTGAATCGCCGATGCCACGTCTTCGGCTGAAACGCGTCCTTTCTGGTCCGGCTTCACGTAGGTGACTTCCACCCCCTCGGCTTCCAGCATATGGCATGTCGTGAGTACGGCCTCGTGCTCAATTTTTGTGGTGACGATATGGCTTTTCCCGGAAGCGGCGGAGACGACGCCCCGAAGCGCCCAATTGTCGCTCTCCGTTCCGCCGGAGGTGAAGAAGATTTCATCACTATCCGCAGCGCCGATAAGGGCCGCTGCATGGTCGCGGGCGTTTTCGATCGCGATTCTGGTTTCGCGACCATACCGATGGATGCTGTTTGGATTTCCGAATTTCTCGCCGAGGTACGGCTGGATCGCGGCCAAGACTTCAGGGCGCGCCGGTGTGGTTGCGTTGTGGTCCATATAGATGGTTTTCATGACGTCTCTTATTTTTCCGGCGTCGGCTCTTGCGTCTGGGCCAATTCCTTTTCAAGGGCTGTGATGCGCTGGTTCAGGACTTGAATGGCCGCTTCCACCGGATCCGGCAATTCGTGGTGCGCAAAAGAAACGGGGAGAAGATCATCCGTTTTGCCTTGCCCCTCCCGGTAGACGATGCGCGCGGGCACACCCACCACCGTGCAGCCGGGAGGGACGTCTGAAATGACGACCGAGCTTGCGCCGATGCGGCTGCCGGCGCCGACAATGTGTGGCCCCAGAACCTGGGCGCCAACGCCGACGACGACGTTATCTTCCAATGTGGGGTGTCTTTTTTCTTTCTTGAGACTCACGCCCCCGAGAGTCACGCCCTGATAAATGGTGCAGTTTTTTCCAACCTGTGTCGTTTCTCCGATGACGACGCCCATCCCATGGTCTATGAAAAGCCCCTCGCCAATCTGTGCGCCCGGGTGAATTTCGATACCCGTGATGAAGCGGTTCCAGTGGCTCAGCCAGCGCGCAACGAGCAGAAATCCCCTTTTCCAGAAGAAGTGGGCCATCCGGTGCAGGCAGACAGCGTGAAATCCCGGATAACAGAGTATCACCTCCATTTTCGTTCTGCAGGCAGGATCTCGCTCCATGACGGCTGCGATGTCCTTTCGAATCGATTCGAATCCGCGCACAAAACTTCCGAGGAGTCCGCCCATGTCTCGTAAATCCTATGTCAATGAAAAATCGGGGAAACACACGTGTTCCCCCGCATTACTCATCCATGATAGCACAGTGTGTTTCGATATACCTTTGCCCTGGTGATTCATGCTAATTCTTCTTTGAAAAATAATCGCTTAGTATTTCTTCGTGATCAAATGCAATTTCGGAGGGCAGGGAATTTTTGCGGAAAACGCTTGCGCGCTTCCCATCGTCTCGCGCTTTGAGGACACTTCCAAGAGGCCTTGCGATGAATACCCCTGTGACGTTGTGCTGTCTCGCATCGCGTTTAGAGTCGCTGTAGGCATGGAATTGGCGAATCAGCGCTCTACGTCCAGCGAGATTTCCTCTTTGGCTTCTCGAATTGCCGCCCTTTCAAGCGTTTCACCGTAGTCGACGAATCCGCCAGATCATCACGAAGCCCTCATCGCCTATCTCGTTCTCGCACTCGATGATGATGTCCACCGTAAGATAAGGATTTCTGGGGGTCTGCATCTTTTTGCTCGCTTTATTGTGAAGTGAGATCGATCAATTGCAACTGATTTTCGCACATCAAGTCGCGCCCTTGCGACTATGTTTCATAGGCCCATATAATGCGATGAATCTAGGGAAGTTTCGTCGGAAATCGATTTATTTCCAATCGAGGCATCGTCAATTCTTAGCTTCCAATACGCAGGGGTGATCAAATGATAAAGTTTAATATGGCGTCTACCGCCAGACGAATCGTAGAGCAGGTTCTTGACGTGAAAGAGGGCGAACTGGTGCTTCTCGTAACGGATTCGGATCGTCCAGCCTCAGTCACGGAAGCACTTGCGCATGCTTTGAGCGCTGCGGGCGCCAAGCTATCCATCATGCACATGCCCCCCCATATGAATGGGGGAATCGACCCGCTGCCGCATGTGGGGGCGGCAATGGCGGCCTCTGATGTGGTGATTCTCCAGACCAGCTTCGCCACGATTCATACCGAGACGGCAAGGAACGCGCTCAGGCAGGGCGCGCGCGTTCTGGACATGTGGGGATGGCGTGAGGATATGATGGTCGCAGGTGGCGCCTTGGCGGATTACGACGAAGTCGCCCGGGTCACCCAAACAATTTCCGACATATACACCGAAGCCAAAACGGGCCGATTCACGACGCCGGATGGATGCGACATGCACTTTTCCCTGGAAGGGAGAACTTGCTTCCCTCTCATCGGCGTGGCCAGGAAATCCGGAGAATTCGCGGCATGTCCCGATGGAGAAGCGGCCATGAGTCCTTTGGAGGGTACATCGAATGGCGTCATGGTGAATCCTTTTTCTATCGAGAGAAAAGATTTGGGTTTTGTCACCGAGCCCATGCGTCTTGAAATTAAGGACGGTAAAGTTGTATCCATCACGGGAAGCGCCGCCGCGGATCGATTCTGGAAATTACTGGATGAAAATGGAGATTTGGCGAAGAACGTGGCTGAATTCGCGATTGGCACGAATCCGGCATGTAGGCCTCGGGAGACAATGCGGGAGGCGAAAAAGACATGGGGCACTTGCCACATGGCAGTGGGTGATAGCGGGAGTATCGGAGGTAATATCGAAGCCCCCCTTCACATCGACATGATTTTCGACAACCCCACCGTGTGGGCGGATGATCAGATGATTATTCAGGCCGGAAAAATTTTGCTTTAGCCGCCAATTTCGATAAAATCCGCCTTCTGCACGCCCGATGACAAAGGATGAAAATGGCACAAGCCTTACTCCTCAAAGGTAAACCAGTG
Source organism: bacterium (assembly GCA_965218885.1). Lineage (GTDB taxonomy): Bacteria > UBA8248 > UBA8248 > UBA8248 > UBA8248 > Bin107. The sequence continues at coordinate 2,352,776 of OZ244713.1, forward strand.
GCGGATAAGGTGATGGAGGAGCTGAAAGCCTCCATTGATGCCCTGCTTCCCCGGTTGGGCAGGCCTCCGGGGCTCGCTGTGGTTCTCGTGGGCGAGGATTCGGCCTCTCAGGTATATGTCCGCATCAAAGGCCGTTCGGCCAAGAAACTCGGCATCCAGACTTTCGATCATCACTTGGCTGAGGATACGAGACAAGAGGATATTGTCTCGCTTATTGAAGAGTTGAACCATGATGAAAAAGTGGATGGGATATTGGTGCAGTTGCCGCTTCCCGGACATTTGAATGAAGAAGAAGTGTTGCGCATGGTATCCCCTCAGAAGGACGCCGATGTCTTTCATCCGGAAAATTTTGGAAAACTGGCGCTCAAGCAGGGTACGCTCAAACCCTGTACGCCTGCCGGTGTACTCGAGATTTTGAAGTTTTACGGTATTAGTTTGGAAGGGGAAAAAGTCGTCATCATCGGGCGCAGCAAGATTGTGGGACTTCCGTTGTCCGTTTTGATGTTGCATGAGAATGCCACGGTGACGGTGTGTCATTCTCGAACGCGCGATATTCCCATGATCACCAGAGAAGCCGATGTCGTAGTGGCTGCCTTGGGGAGGCCGAAATTCTTGACGGCGGATATGGTGCGGCAAGGTGCGACCGTGGTTGACGTTGGTATTAACCGTGTGGACGGGGAATTGGTCGGAGATTGTGATTTTGAACCTTTGCTCGAAAAGGTTTCCGCCATCACGCCGGTGCCGGGCGGGGTGGGGCCTATGACTGTCGCTATGCTGATGATGAACACGGTTCGCGCGTATTCTTTTGAGTCGTAAGGAGAGAAGACGCGGAACTGATGAGGATTTTCGGATGAGCGTCGACCTCCTGGGTGACAATACGCCTCGCGCAACGCCAGCGGTGCTTACCGTCTCACAACTCAACGCGCGTGTACGAGAATTGCTGGAAGATGAATTTGGTGAGGTTTTGGTCGAGGGGGAAATTTTCTCCTGGCGTACCTATCCATCGGGACATTCCTATTTCGATTTAAAAGACGCTACATCCAAGGTAAGTGCCGTGATGTTTTCGGGCCGCAGGCGGTTTTTGCGCTTTGAGCCGGAAGTAGGTATGCGCGTGATGGTCCGTTGCCGGGTGACACTTTATGAGAAAGACGGACGCTTTCAGGTGTCGGCGCTTTCGATGGAGCCCCTGGGAGAAGGTGCGCTAGAGGTCGCTTTTCGTCAATTGCATGAACGATTGGAAAAAGAGGGGCTATTCAGTCCTGAACGCAAAAAAGAGATTCCTGAACGCCCCCATCGCGTGGCATTGGTGACGAGCAGAGAAGGCGCGGCCCTCCAGGATATGTTGCGGGTTTTCAAAGAGCGCGCGCCGATTGTAGAACTCGTCATCGTTCACACACCGGTGCAAGGAGAAAAAGCCGCGTCTTCTATCGCGGGGGCGATACAAAAAGTGGACCAAAGCCTCGCAAATATGAAATGTCCCGTAGATCTCATCATCATGGGCCGTGGCGGAGGAAGCCGGGAGGATTTGTGGGCGTTCAACGAAGAGGAAGTGGTTCGGGCGGTCGCCGGATGCAGGACGCCGGTCATTTCAGCGGTAGGTCATGAGGTCGATACGTCGCTTAGCGATCTGGCAGCCGATGAGTCGGCGCTTACACCTACGGCGGCGGCGGAGCGCGTGGCCAGAGGCTGGCAGGGTGTTGCCCGAGACATAAATAATTTTATTGAAAATATGCACCGAACAGTGGAGGATCGAATAGTTTCGCTAGAGGCCAGATTCTCTCGATTACTGAGGGAGCCTGCTTTCAAAAGACCAGAGGCGCCGCTTGAGGTATTAGCTCAGAGAGTGGATGCCCTCTATGAGCGTCTAGGTAGAGAAGCCGGACATCGACAACAAATGAGATGGGCGTATTTGGCTACAATAGCTCCTAAGCTACGAGCGGTATCGCCCAAAGAGAAAATCGACGTTTCTATATCGAGGCTGGAGGGCAATGTAAATCGTTTGCGCGCGGCGCGTGGATTGTTTCTGAAACGTAGGCGAGATGTACTCGAAACCGCCGCTGGGCGCCTTGGATTAGTATCGCCGCTCGCTGTTTTGGCGCGCGGGTATAGCTTGGTGCAGAAAGACCCGGATGGCACTTTGCTCAAAAAAGCCAGGGATGTGAAGGAAAAAGAATCCGTGCGGATTCGTTTATCGGAGGGCTGCTTGTTGTGCCGAGTAGAGCATGTCTTCCCGGAAGGAGAGGGCCCATGAATTCTGGAAATGAATCCCCCGATGCGGAACCAAAAAGCTTTGAATCTGCGCTGGAGCGTTTGGAAGCCATTGTGGAGGAACTCGATGGGGGTGAGCCTTCTCTGGAAGAAGCCGTTTCGCTATATGAAGAGGGTGTGAAGCTCTTCCGCTATAGTCGAGAGCAATTGAACGCGGCGCAAAAGAGGGTGGAGGAACTCGTGGGAGAGTCGGAAGAAACATTTTTGTTGCAACCATTTGAAGATGGTGAAGATGATGAATGAAACCGGGGCTCCAGGTGGCATCGATGCGGCGGCTTACCTGAGCGGTTGGGCGAAACGTGTGGAAGAAGAACTCGATCGTCTTGTGCCGAAATCGTCTGAGCCTCCTGAGATCTTCGAGATTATGCGCTATAGCCTTTTCGCAGGGGGTAAGCGCTTGCGCCCCGTGCTTTGTGTGGCTGGATGTGAAGCCGTAGGTGGTAACCCTGAATGGATTCTGCCCGCTGCGTGCGCTCTCGAATGTATTCATTCCTATTCTTTGATTCATGATGATTTGCCCGCCATGGATGATGATGATTTCAGGCGGGGTATGCCTACGAATCACAAGGTTTATGGTGAGGCGGCAGCGATTCTGGCGGGTGATGGATTGCAGACCCTGGCCTTCGAGTTGATGGCGAGTGAGGGGATGGGCGAAAAAATTTCGCCTGAGCGTCATGTGAAGGCGACGCGGATGCTCGCAGAGGCGGCAGGCGCAAAGGGCATGGTGGGGGGACAGCTTTTGGACATCCGGGCCAATGGCCGGGTGAGTGACGTAGCGCATTTAGAGGAAATCCACAGAAGAAAGACGGGTGCGCTTTTGAGAGTTTCAGTTTGTTTGGGTGGGCTCCTCGGTGGTGGCGATGAAGCGCAAATAGAAGCGCTACGTGTTTATGGCGAGAAGATCGGGCTGGCGTTCCAAATTGTGGACGACATTTTGGATGTGGAAGGCGATGAAGCCCTTATGGGAAAGCCCACGGGTTCGGATGAGGGATTGAACAAAGCAACCTATCCTGCCTTGTATGGCATGGAGACGTCGAAACAACTGGCGCGATCCACTTGCGAGGCAGCGTTGGAAGCGCTCGACATTTTCCCGAATAAAGCGCCTGAATTGGAATCTTTGGCGCATTTTATTATCTTGCGTCGGTTCTGACGATTGACTATCATTGTTTGGCTAGTCATTGAATGACAGTGGAGTGTCGGAGCCCGAGACATTCCCTTCATGAAGTAAGATTCGTTTTATGATGAATTCCCGAAGGGGAGATGATATGGGCGAATTGCTCGAGCGCATTGATAGCCCGGCGGATTTGAGGCGACTGCCGGAAGACGAACTTCCTCAAGTTGTGGATGAACTCCGGGACATGATCATTCAGGTGACGTCCAATACGGGTGGTCACCTTGGAGCCTCCTTGGGGGCAGCGGAACTCGTTGTAGCGCTTCACTATCTCTACGATACGCCGAAAGACAAGCTGATTTGGGATGTTGGACATCAGGCATATACGCATAAGATTCTCACAGGACGCCGGGATCAGTTCCATACGCTGAGACAATGGGAAGGAATCGCCGGTTTCCCGGACAGGCGTGAGAGCGAATATGATCACCTGAATGTGGCGCATGGAGGCACATCCATATCGGCTGCGCTGGGCATGGCGACGGCGCGAGATCTTCTGGGCGATGATTTTCAGGTCGTCGCCGTCATCGGTGACGGCAGTTTAACGGCCGGCATGGCGATGGAAGGGCTCAACAATGCCGGCGATTCGAAGAGAAACCTGACCGTTATTCTCAATGACAATAAAATGGGCATTTCGCATAATGTTGGCGCCATGTGTTCATATCTGGCGCGAATCATGACGGGCGAATGGGCGAACCGGGCGCGTAAGGTGCGTGGTGAAGTGCAAAAAATAATCAGTCATCTTCCCTTGGTGGGGAGCCATGCCGTTACGCTTATGGACAGGATCGAGGAGTCTCTGAAAAATATCATCGCGCCGGGTATTTTGTTCGAGGAGTTGGGATTTCGGTATATCGGCCCGGTTGATGGACATAGGCTGGACTTGCTGATTCCCACTCTCAGAAATGTAAAAAATTTAGATGGCCCCAATCTGGTTCACGTCGTTACCCGCAAAGGACATGGGTATCCCTATAGTGAAGCGGAACCCATCACCTATCACGGCGTAACGAAATTCGACCCCGAATCCGGTAAATTCCACAAAAAAGCGCCTGGGCCTCCCGGCTATTCTAAAGTTTTTACCGATACGATGGTCAAACTCAGCCAAAAAGATGAAAAGATAGTGGCTATTTCGGCAGCCATGCTTGAGGGCACGGCTCTAGTGAACTATCAAAAAGTGTTGCCCGATCGCTGCTTTGACGTAGGGATGTGTGAACAACATGCGGTAACTTTTGCTACAGGGCTGGCGCTTGAGGGGATGAAGCCGGTCGCCGCTATTTACAGTACGTTTTTACAGCGCGCCTACGATCAGATCATCCACGATGTCTGCCTCACGAATGTGCCCGTTACCTTTGCGCTGGACCGGGCAGGTCTTGTGGGTGATGACGGGCCCACTCACCAGGGGGCCTATGACCTGGCCTATCTTCGGTGTCTGCCGAACATGATTATCATGTCGCCTAAAGATGAAAATGAACTTCAGAAAATGGTTCTGACAGCCATCGAACATCCCGGGCCGGCTGCGTTGCGCTTTGCGCGTGGTTCCGGTGAGGGAGTCCCGATGGATGAAAATATCGAGACGATTCCTATCGGAGAAGCGGAACTGCTTCGTGATGGTGATGATGTGGCGCTCATTGCCTTGGGTCCCATGGTGGGCCTCTCCATGGAGTCCGCTGCGCAATTAGAAGAACTCGGAATACAGGCATCGGTTTTGAACCTTCGCTTTGTCAAGCCGATGGATGAAGAGAAAGTTTTAGAACTCGCAAGGCAATGTAAGCGCGTCGTAACGATCGAGGAAGGGACGCGTATAGGCGGGATGGGTGCCGGCGTTTTGGAACTTTTGGCGGCGCATGGCATACGAGATGTTTCCGTAACGGTTTTGGGTATACCCGACCGTTTTATTGAGCACGGGGCGCCTCAATTCCAGCGCGAGGATTGTGGGCTCACGTCAGGCGAAATTACGCAAGCAGCTCGTGATTTGATGAAAGTCGAGCCTGATGCTGCTGACTTAGCGGTCCATGGCAAGAAAACAGAGGCTTGATAAATTAGTCGTTGAACGTGCGCTGGCCCCAAGCCGGGAACGTGCGCGCAGTCTGATTTTAGCGGGCCTTGTGAGTGTTGACGGCAAACCCGCCACTAAGGCGGGTTCTTCATTTCCGCAGGACGCATCAATCACCCTTAAAAAAGATGCTTGTCCCTATGTAAGCCGGGGGGGACTAAAGCTCGCAGGCGCGCTGGATGTTTTTTCTATTCATCCGGAAGGGAGATATTGCGTGGATATCGGCGCATCGACGGGCGGATTCACCGATGTGCTGCTCACTCGTGGCGCCCGCCGAGTCACGTCGGTAGATGTGGGTAAAGGTCTGATCGACTGGAAATTGAGAAATGATCCTAGGGTCACCCTTTTAGAGGGTGTGAACGCCAGGCATTTGACACTTGAGACTTTTCGAATGCGGGCAGGAGAAGAAAGACCAAGTTTATGCGTCATGGATGTTTCATTCATCTCCGTCACGAAGGTGCTCGGGCCGATTCATGAATTGCTAGGCGAAGGTGGAGAGGTAGTCGTTCTCATCAAACCACAGTTCGAGGTGGGTAAAGGCCGTGTCGGGAAAGGAGGAATAGTCCGCGACCCCGAACTTCACCGTGAAGTACTCATTCGCATTTGGGATGAATGTCTTCGAATGAAATTAGCCCCTCAAGGAATCGCCTTAAGTGCGATTACGGGAGCAAAAGGAAACCGGGAGTTCTTTCTTCATCTGAAGCCTGGGGCGAATTCCCCGGAAGCACAAGCTTTGGTTGAAGGCATATTGCCAAAGGGGTTTGTAACTTAAGCAATCCTTATCACCCCGTCATCTAGTCTGGGAACGATGCTCGTTATATCCTTCTGCGCACAGAAGGATATATCATTTCCGAGTCCTAAGGCGGACAAGTGTTTTCCCCAGCAGCTATCAAAAAGCATTTTTTCCAGGTTATTTTCAGCACTTTTGGCGACTTGGAGGGCTGCTCGAGCGGTATCGGAAAACTCCAGGGAATCTAAACTTTCAGACAAGAGATGCAAGAAGATTCCCGCCCCCACGGCATCTTCTTCGCAATAGCCCCCTTCGCGACCCGAGCAGGCGATCAAAAGAGATTGGCTCGGGTTTTCATGCAGTATGGACGTAACGCGACGGGCAATTGCGGTAATATTCACGAAAGCGGCAGTGAAAATTTCCCCACAACTCTTTACGGCGGAGAGTGTTTTGGTTCCGTTGCTCGTGGAGAGAATCAAAGTTTTTCCGCTGATTCTCCGGCGCGAGTATTCAAGAGGAGAATTTCCTCCGTCAAATCCCTCAATGGGTTTGCCGTCTTGCTCCCCGCCCAGGAGTATATTTTCGGAACCATGTCGGAACCGTAGCTTTTCGGCCAATTCAAACGCTTTTCCAGGAGATGCGCAAGGATATATGGCAGGACATCCATTCTCCAAAATAACGGCGATGTTCGAAGTGGCCCTTAATATGTCTATCACGACACATACAATATTTTGTGTGTTTTCCCCATGTGCTTGATACGCATCTTTAAGTCGCACAGGAATTTCCGGGTGAGCAAAAGCGACATCGCACCAAATGTTTTTGCTCACGAGGGCGATTCCCAAACGATGTCCAGATAGAAAAAATCACTACATAGGGAGGATAAGAGAACTTCCGCTCTCCTTTGTTGGTAGCCTTGTTGTTTGGGCACGCGCACCCGCAAAAGGGTATCCGGATTTCTTATATCATCAATAGCCCGAAACCAGTCGTCTGCCGTGGTCCCATCACCAGAGGAATATGAGAGCGTTCTCATAGTGCGTGCATTGAGGGATTTTCGCTTCACCTGAACAAGAGAACCCCTATCATCCATTTCCCCTAAGACCATAGAGCGGTCACCCAGATTGTGATCGCTAAAGCGCAACCCTTCAGGCGAACCGCTGTAGCATGCACCGCCGCCACTCCACCGGGCGACATCCATGGGTTTATGGTAATGGCCTATCGCCACATACCCAAAGGGCAGACGCTTCAGGTCTTCTGCTTGGAACGTATGTTCCTTGAATGCGGGGTGTTCCGAAGCGAGGGTGGCTTCTGAGCCATGTAAGAGTAAGATGGATCTATCGTTCAAATGGAGTTTCTGAGTGAGGATTTCCTGCAAAGGTGGTTTGAAGACATCTTTCGGGTCCCAAGGGATTCCAGCAATCGTAAGATTGAGGTCAGCGATGTTTTTTTGACTTAACTCAATGGCAGGGTTCCCATGGAAAAGATGGATATGACTGGCAATTTCGGATCGGTTCCATACGGATTTTGGGTGCATCGGATCATGATTGCCAGGAATGGCGAAACAACGTACCCCTTTTTTGGATAAATGCGAGAGATTTTTTGAGACGATTTCGATGTCACGATCACTTGGGTAAGGGGTATCGAATAAATCGCCCGAGATGAGGAATACCTGTGCGCCCCATTTGAGTGTCTCGCGAACGGAGCGGAAAAATGCTACCCGAAGATCGGCTTGACGCGCTGCAGCTTTGCGAGCAGGAAGGTAGTCGAAGTCATAGCCGAGATGGAAATCACCGCAATGGGCAAATCGAAAGTTCACCTTATCTCCCAAGACCAGTATATAAACGATTGTGTCACGTATATGTTGTGATTGGCAAAAGTAATAAGAGGGGAACTCACGCCTCGGTATCGTCTTGACAGTACGCGCTGCACCCCCTGATGATGTAAATTTTGAAACGAATACTATAGGAGAAGTGGTTTTGGCAAAGAAATCGAGGATAAAAACCTCGAAAAAATCTTTTTTAAAAGATGATTTAATTCGGGCCGCCGCCATAGCGGCCGGCCTTGAAGCGTCGTTCACGGTGCCGGCTCCGCCGGGCGCCATGGCGCCTGCGCCTCTTTTAGATGAAATCAGGGAAATGGGTGAGGTTGGGATCGCCGGTGTATTGAGCCATTTATCTTCCACTACTCCTGAGGGTCGTATCCCCACGCTTCTCGCCCTACGCGAGTTGGGCGATCCATCCGTCGTTTCAAAACTTGTTGCTCTTATTCGGACGATGCGTTGGTCGATATCAGGACTCACCGCGCTTTTCGATACTCTTCGGACGCTGGATGCGAAAGTAGAATTGCCGACTGGTTTCGATGAGGAAATGTTAAGTAAAGCCCAGGGAATGTCTGATCAATTAAGGGAAAATAAGCTTCTCACGGTTGATTCCGCGATATCCATAGTATCGTTATTAACAAACCTGCCTTCTTTTTTACAGGAAGTGGTATTGCGTGATGGCTTCGAGAACACGGCTGACGTTTCAAAGAAACGCCCGCTTGTGCTGGCTGAAGCGATGGTCCGAGAAGGAACATTACCACCTTCATATTTCATTCAGCTTCTAGCAAACATGGGTACGCAAGATGCCGCGACTGCGCTTCAAAAGCTCTCGGAATCCACCAAAGACAAAGATACGTTGTCACGAATTCGGAAAGCGATTTTTCGGTTGAAAAACAAAGGCGTAGAAATTGAAAAATTGTCTGATACGGGTATTCGCACCGCCCAACGAACTAATTATCCTGACTATGTTCATGCGGTGGTCAGCGCCGTAGACGGGCGTGGGCAGATGCTTTTGTGGCTTGCTCGTTCTCGTGTTCCTCGCGGAAGGTATCTTGTGCAAGCGCGTTTGCATCGGGGGCGAGGCATTGTTGAATTCACGGATGCGGAAATGAGCGCCAAAGAGTTACGCGATGTTTTCCGTCGAATTTCAGAAATACCCACTTTGGCGTCACAGGAAGTGCCTATCGGATATGCTATTTGGCTTCTTGAGCGTAGTCAGCGTGAAAATGAAGCGGGAGAAACGCCGCTTCCCCGTGGCTTTACACATGCGAAGCTCATGCTCGACTCCTTGGCGGAAAGTGATGTATTTCCCGTGGAAGGACCACACCCTGTCCGTGCAATGGTGAATCCTCTTGCAAAAGACGAAACCAGGATGGAAGTGCGCACGATATTCGCCCATCGATCTTTTTGGAGTTGGGTGATGGATGAAGAGCGTGTGGCGCCCTATTTTCAGGAATTTTTGGAGTCGATGGAAAGTCAGGTGGCGATAGATGAAAGGCAGAAAAAAGAGCGTCTTCAGCAGATTGTGGGAAACGGCGCGAAAGAAATTTTTCAGGACAAAGTATTGCGAGAACGTATCGCAGGTCAGTTGGAAGATAATGGATACATGTTCCATCGAGCGGGCGATGAAGCGATGGCCCGAGAATGTGTGACGCTAGCGGATGAGGTGCGGATCGTTGCAGATGAACCTGCGCCACTATTTGTCGAAATGGTTCAGTATTCCATCAATGTGATGCTTGAGCGTGTTATCCGCCAAGTCCGGGAGTCTCAGGGCGAGGGAGGGGAAATGCAACAAGAAGATGTCGAAGGTGATGGTGCTTTAAAAAGTACTGATTCGGAAGATTCTCCCGTCATTATCATGCCGTAATCTCAAATTTGAGGGGTTTGATGGAATTTGGTTTTGATCATATTCACTACGTTTGTGCAGATGTGAAGGCATTTGCCGAGTATTTTCAGAATGTGTTTGACGCTGAAATTACTCGCTACGACGAGGACTTCAAGGGCTCGCCCAATGCGGCGATTCAGATCGGTCACTTGGTGATATTCGCGCGTGGCATCAGACCTGAAGAAACGCCAGATTCCGTGGGGCCGGAACTGGTTCAGGGTTTGGACCATTTTGGGTTTGGAGTCCCGGATGTGAAAGCATCAGTCGAATGGCTAAGAAACAAAGGAGCGGAGATTATGGTAGAGCCCGTGCGCCGTGGTATTGGAGGGCGCATGATCGCCTACGTTAGGGGACCCGGAAACATTCGCATCGAGTTATGCGAGAATGTATCGGCTCAGTAAAATGCTCTCCCATTCTGCGCATTAGCAAACACGGGGACTCAAGCACGGGTTCTCCTCGGCATAATGATTCACAACAATTTCATCGCGATGAAATAGACATGACATGTGTTCTCTTTGGAGGATGAAACCGATGGTCGATTTCCAACTTACACCCCGGCAGACTGAACTCAGAGATATTGCGAAAAGATTTGCTACCGAAGTGATGATTCCCGCCGCGGAGGTCGCAGACAGCATACAGGACCCTGAAAAATCCTTTAACTGGGAAGTCATCAGAGAAGGTTCAAGGCGAGGTCTTAGAACGCTTACCGTCCCGAAAGAATTTGGAGGTGAAGGCGCCGATGTGCTTTCCTGCGCCGTTGTGGGTGAAACCTTGGCGTATGGGGATTTGGGACTTGCCGTCGCCTTTGATCAGACATGGAAGATTATGACGTCGATTGCCAATATGGCGAATGAAGAACAGCAAAAACGCTGGCTCCCCAAAATAATGGATGATGATGAATGTATTCTGGCGACGGCTTGGACGGAACCCATGGCGGGTAGTGACAATGTATGGCCCAATCAAAATCCCGGTGCTGGAATACAGACATATGCTGAAAAAAAGGGAGACCGCTGGGTGTTGAATGGCGCCAAGCGATACATCTCGAATGGGGGTCTCGCAAAAGTTTATCAAATTGCAGCCCGTACAGATAAGAATAACCCTATGATGAATAGTCTCACGGCTTTTTTGGTTCCCTCTGACGCCAAGGGCTTTGAAGTCACGGAAGTGTGGGACAAGCTCGGTCAGCGGTGTGTTCAGAATGGCACATTGGAGTTTCACGATGTGGTAATTCCTGATGAGGACCAAATCGGGGAAGTGGGCCAAGCTTTGCCCGCTCTCGCCAATTTGTTCATAAGACACGGAAGTAACATTCAAGCGGGTGCCACTGTCTTGGGTGTTGCGCAACGGGCATATGATCTTTCTTTGCAATATGCGCATGCCAGAATTCAAGGGAGCGTGCCTTTGCTTGACCACCAGCTTCAGCAGGTGAGGCTTGCGCGGATGGCGATGAAGATAGAGGCGTCTCGTTCTTATTTATGGCGTACGGCGTGGTCCACCCAGCTTGAGGAGATGGACCGGAAAAATGCGATGCTGAGCAAAGTATTCGCATCCGAGTCCGCCGTAAAGGTCTGTCAGGCGGCCATGGAACTATGGGGAGCAGCGGGGTATATGCGGAAAAACCCCATCGAGAAACTCATGCGTGATGCCTTGAGTTTTCTGCATTCAGACGGGACGAACGATGTGTTAACACTTAAAGCGGCAGGTTTTCTGGAAGATCCGCCGCAAATGGACGATCTCGTCTATTCCCCTCGTGTGGCTGAGGCGGCGGCGGGAAGATAAGGTTTCGTGAAGCGGTAGAGATTCGACATCGGGACGAAATTTTGGGTTTCGCTCGTTTCACGAGAGCTAGTTCCTGAAAGCGGTGATCAGCACTCCGCCTGCGACAACGCAAATCGTGGCCAAAACTGTCTTACGATTTATTGTTTCGAGCTTTCCTAAGAAAAAATAGCTCAGAATCAATACCCAAATCGGTGCGATTCTGCTCAAAGGCAGAGCGGTGGATACGCTCGTTATAGTAAAAGCTGTCCAAAGCATGTAAGAACTACAAATGCCGATGAGTCCCGCCCCTCCTACCCATATGAAACCTCTTTTATCACCCTTGATATCTCTTTGCCCGGGCAGAATTGGCTTGGTGAGGAGAAGAATACAATTGGCCGTAGCAAAAGATACGACCATGCCGACACTGGGTGTTAGTTGATGCGCATATGCGAATTTGACAAAGATGGGCGCCGCCGCATAGGCCAGCGATGCGGCGAGTGGGAATATCAACGCCCCTTGAAACCAGCTTTTGAAAGATTGGGACTTGTCATCTTGTATGCCGAGAATGGATACGCCGACGACGATGCCGAGAGTGCCGAGTATGACCATGGCCGTTGGCGCCTCACCCAGTAGCAGGATCGCGAAAAAGGTCCCCCAAATTGGGGCAGCGGAAGAGATGGGCACGGTGCGGCTGAGCCCCATGCGGGAAACACCCACTAGATAACAGTATCTTCCAATGGTCGGACCTGTTACTCCGACGGCGGCATACCAAAAGATTGCTTCTGGTTTAGAAGTAAGGAGTGCGCCGTTTAGGACGGATATGATGAGGCCGCCCAGGCATACGATTCCATTGATGGTGAGAGCGGTGGCCAGCGGGGATACGCTTCTCATCCCTTGTCTGAGAAAAGTTTGCGCCACGGAGAATGTGATGGAAGATGCGATTGCAAACAGCTCTCCCGGCCCGACCAGTTGGATCAAGCTCATGGGCTGATTTGCTTTTTGGGAAGATGAATTTCTCCGCCTTTAGATTTCCTTGGGCTCTTGTCTTTGTAGTAGCGACACATTCGCCTCAAATCACAATCAGCGCATTTTGGGTTTCGAGCGGTGCAAATGGTCCGCCCAAAACTCAGCATATTCATGTGTAATTCATGAGCACGCCCTTCTGGAATAAGTGGCGCTAGCATTGAGTGAGATTTCTCGGGCGTGATTTTCTCGGAGATTATGCCCAGGCGAATCATGATCCGGTGAATGTGAACATCGATTGGGAATAAATCCCGGTTTGAAGCCAGCATCAAGGTGACATAAGCGGTTTTGACGCCGATGCCTTTGTGTCGAGTAAGATATTGCACGGCGAAATCATCTGATTCTTGATGCAAAAATTCCAAAGAGAGATGCTCTCGGTCCTTTCGAAGCCATCTGAGGAAGTCTCGAATTCGCCCGGCTTTTTGATTGCCCAAACCAGCGGAACGAATTGCTCGAGCAAGATCCGTTTGAGGGGAGTCGGCGATATCATCCCAGTTGGCAAAAGTTTTTTTCAAGGAATCAAACGCCAGATCGCGGTTATGGTCGGTCGTGCTTTGTGAAAGGAGGGTTTCGACCAAGGCATCTAAAAGATTGCCTCGTTTGATGCGTTTTGGCCTCCCGAAACGAGATAATAATCTATCCGCGAGTGTCAGGATTTTTCGTTTTCGGGTGGTTGATGAGGCAGTTCGGGTCGGCATTCTATTTCCTGGTGCTATGATTTTTGATGAATCGGGTCCGAGTGGCTTTCGTTGAATTTTCAAAATATAGAAATCACGCGTGGTTTGGCAGTCTAATTTTATAATGATGCATCATTGCCACAAACTTCAAATACCTGCGCTTCATTCAAATGAAGCCAATATTTGTGGTTTATGGGCATGGGAGTACGATTTCCTACCGAGTTGCGCTGTCTGGTTTTGTTTGAGCGTTGGGCGATTGACGGAGCAAGGCTGAAAGTCGAGATGTGTCATTAAAGACTTCCTTCGTTCTTGTGAGACGCTCATATACTTCTATGATCCTTGAGATGTATCGGCGTGTTTCTTGAAAAGGCGGAACCCCATTATAGCGTTGGATGTTAGCGGGCCCCGCATTGTATGAGGCCAGCGCCATATGCAAATCCCAATCATATAGTTCAAGTAGGTATCGTAGATAGCGCACGCCGCCCTCGATATTCTCACGGATATCAAAAACATTGTTGAGGCCCAAGTGTTTGGCTGTAATCGAGTTGATTTGCATCAGTCCTTTGGCGCCATTGCGAGAAACGGCTTTTGGATTGAAGTTGCTTTCCACTTCGATGACGGCGCGCACCAGCAGGGGGTCGACCTCATAGAGCCTGGAGTAATGATGTATGTACCAAAAGATTCCAGGTTCTTCGGTCACGAATTTTCCGCTCGTCGTTGTCTCCATATGTTCATCGAGATGAATTTTTGGGGTGAGGAATAGAATTTTTTTTAGCTGCATCAATTTCGTTATAGACGGAAGAGGTTGCGCATGGAGCATCCATACCGCGGCAAGAGTAATTCCGGCCAGTGGGAGTCTCGAAAGCGCCCACGTGTATTTGCTTCGCCCACGGCGCAAGTCCTTTAGTTCGAGTATTAGGAATAAGATGTAAATTGCAACCAGGGCGCCAATGATGAGGTTCATGAGATTCATTCCGAGGAGAGTATTAGAATGAGTATAGGGTGAGAGCCTTCCTCTGTAGACTCAAGGCCACGAGATGAAAGGGCAAGATAAATATCTTGCGCGAAATAGAAGTAATTTTGGCGAGATATTGAAGTTGATGCGAAAGCATCTCTCCTTTTCTCGACGAAACAAGATAAGGAACCGCGATCGAGTGCGCAAGCGGCAGATGGTAAATTATACTAGGTCCAGAATATCCTCTATTGTTTCTAAATATCTATCTGGGTTTAATTTTAATATTTCATGGTACTGGGAGTATTTTCCTTTGATGATCCATGCAGGGATAGATGCGTTTCTGGCGGCCTGTACGTCTGTCGCCGTATCCCCAACCATGACGACTTCTTCAGGTTTCACTTCGAGCGATTTGATGGCGGCGAACAGCATTTCAGGGTCCGGTTTTGGTGCATATCCCTGGCGGTGCCCGAATACCTTCAGAATGTAGGGGAGAAGACCGACATGCTCTAATTGCTGCTTACAGAAAAACCATGCTTTGTTCGAAACGCAAGCCATCTGAATACCCCGGTGAGCGAGGGTTTCGAGTGTTTTTTTCACCCCAGGGATAATATAGGTGCCTGCGACATTTTGAACCTTGTAATGGGAGCGGTAGATGCGCACTGCCTCGTTGGTCATGTCTTCTCCCCACAGTTGGGTGAATCTTTCTTCGAGCGTAGGACCAATGGATGCGAGAATTTCCGCATCACTCATTTCGGGTACGCCCAAATCACGGCACATGAGGCGCATGCACTTGGCGATTCCCTCATAGCTGTCGACAAGTGTGCCGTCGTGGTCTAAAAGAAGTGCGCGTATGGCCATATGAGCACTCTCCATTCACGAATGGATAACCATGATATGATTCAAGCGAGAAGCGAAGCGGACAAACCATAACACCATGAGCCCATCTATGAAAAATGACGCGACACCGAAAATCGCATCAGGTCGGGAAGATCGATCGCTGTCCTCCGGGTCAATTGGGCTTGTCGGCATGGATGAAGAGGATCTCGTTTCGTTATGCGAGCAGATGGGGGAAACCTCTTATAGAGGCCGGCAAATGTTCTCATGGCTATACGCCCACGGTGTGAGCAAGTTCTCTCAAATGACCAACATTCCAAAGGGTTTTAGAGCAAAACTCGGGAAAACGGCTCGCTTGGAGACTATCGAACTCGACCAGGAGAGCAAAAGTGCGGATGGCACGGAAAAATATGTGTGGCGGCTTCGCGACGGCGCGCGAGTCGAGAGCGTCCGGATACCGATGAGAAACGTAAATGGCGTAATGCGGTGGTCTCTTTGCGTCTCCACGCAGGTCGGATGCGCGATGGGATGCGCGTTTTGTCTGACGGCGAAGATGGGTTTCGTCAGGCAGTTGACGGCCGGTGAAATCGTCGGCCAATTCATCGCCTCGAGAAACCACCTCGCTGAGGGAGAGCGTTTTCATAACATCGTATTCATGGGAATGGGCGAGCCGCTCGATAATTTCGATGCCACTGTCAAGGCCGTAAAAATTCTGACGCACCCGCAAGCAAATGGCGTCAGCGCCAGGAGGCTTACCGTATCAACGGTGGGGGTCGTCTCGAGACTTCGGGATTTCGTCTTTGCCGTTCCGGGCGTGGGTTTGGCGGTATCGCTTCACGCGGCGGATGATGAAACCAGAGGAAAACTCGTGCCTCTCAACCGCAAGTGGAATTTAAGGGCGCTGATTGATGAATGCCGAGAGTTGCCGGTCAGCGAACGGCGCCGCATCACATTTGAATACGTCATGCTCCTGGGGGTAAATGACTCGAAACAAGAAGCGAAGGAGCTCTCAAGGCTCCTGGAGGGGCTCAGGTGCAAGGTGAACCTGATTCCCTGGAATCCGTTTCCGGAATCCCCGTTTGAGCGGCCGGACGATGGGCGGGTCGAGGAATTCCGACGCATACTCTTGGCCGCTGGCCTGGTGGCGACCACGCGCGTCAGCAAGGGAGGCGATATCCTCGCGGCGTGCGGACAACTGGCCGATGCCCGCCGCGTGGCGTCCCTAAGCCGTCTGAAACAGATTAATCCCTTATAATTCAAATATTTAAACTTTCAGAAATACCTCGTGAATTTATCGAAATTTATCGTATTTTTCACTATTTTTCACATATTCATCGACGGGAAAACGAAGCCCGGGGCGCGCTCCTTGCCTCTGCGCCCGGTATGTTGGTATACCTTTGCCTGGTGAGTCGGGAATACGGCAAATGCGGGCAAATGCGCCATGAAAGTCGCGGCGAAACGCGAGGGATGCACGAACATGGCGGACGAAAATCCGGAAACGCGAGACCTGCTCCAAGAGCTGGCCGGCGGCATTTCTTCGATTCTCAAGCGCCAGGAAGAGCTTTCCGAGAAGCTGGATGCGCTCGAAGCGCGCCTCCGCCGTCTCGAAGAAGAAGCCCTCTCCGCAGGGTTCGCTCCCTCGGCGCAGGGGGGAGAAGACGACGAGTTCGACTACCGCGTGCTTCTCCACACACGCACCTACACGATAGAAGACGCCGAAGGCCGAAGCGCCCGCATGGAGAGCGTGCGCCGGTGTCTGGCCCGGCGGGAGTTGTCCCGGGTGAGGACGCGCTATCACACGGGCAGCGGCGATAGGGGGGTGTCCTATTCCTACCGTCTCGCCGAAGATGAAGAAGCCGACCCCCCCTGGACGCCCGCGGAATACCGGATCGAGAAACAAGCGGGGGCGGATTATTCGGCCAGTCTCTCGCTGGCCGAGCCGATTCGGGCTGGCGCGCTCTTCGAGCTTCGCCACGAACTCGTTCTGCGCGATTCGTTCACGGCGCGAAACGAATGGGTCACCCTGGTCGTCGAATATCCCACCGAAGAGTTTCACCTGGAAGTGCTCATCCCACCCGGCCGCCAGATAGTGGGCGCGCGCAGGGAGGAATCCCAGGGGGCGTCGAACAGCTTCAACAAGCGCCGCGTCTATCCCCGGATGCTGAACGAAACCGGCCAGACCCGCCTGGAGTGGCGCGAAACCGGGCCCGTCACCGGACGCGCGTATACGTTGTTCTGGGATTGGTAGGGTGAGCGGCAGGTTTTTCGCCGCCATTTTACGGCGCAAGGTTCAATCATCTATACTGATACCTATAGAACTTGCCAAAGCCCGCCCACTGAGGACAGAACAGTCCGCCATTACGCATTACAAGAATATCAAACGGAAAACCCATACGAACGGATTTGTAACGGATTTCTCGATCCACCATAACGAGGGTTCGATGGACGCCGCGACTCGATGGACGAGAGTCGTACTCGATATGGTCGTGCAAAAACCAAGATACAGGAATTTGGTGATCCGGTGACAACTTTAGATGTCAAAACCCGCAACGGAAGCGCTTTCCGGGACCCGGCGTTCATGGCGAACCGGGATGTTCCGATCCACCGCTGGGTTCCCTGGATCGCAGGATTCTCCAAGCATTTCGTCGAGGATGCGCTTACGCGCTACACCTCGGGACCCAGCGTCGTGCTCGATCCGTTTGCGGGAGTCGGGACGACGCTCGTCGAGGCCGATCTGGCGGGGCATGAGGCCGTCGGCTTCGAGATAAATCCCTACGCCGCATTTGCGGCGCAAGCGAAGCTGAAGGCCCACCGGCTCGACCCGGATTACCTCCGAAGCACTGTTAGCCGCTTCATGACGTTCATGGAAGAGGGTGTGCGGAGAGGGACGAAGCCGCGGACGAACCCTCCAGCCGCTTTCCGCACGCGCGCGCCTTTTTACAGTCCCAAGGTCGAGCAAAAGGTGTTGATGGCCCTGGACTTCATCGCGGGCGAGGAGACTCGAATCGCCGACATCTACCGCCTGGCGTTTGCGGCGACGATGGTCAGCTACTCGAACTACTCCTACGAACCGAGTTTGGGTCGCAAGGCAGCCGTCGGAAGACCCGACGTAGACGACTACGACGTAGCCGAGGCGATGGGAGACAAGGTGCTCCAAATGGTGGAAGACGCCATTTGGTATCGAGAGGCCCGCGATGCGCGAAAACGCGAGGACGGGCGAATTTTCGAGCAGTCGTTCTTCGACGGTTATTCGAGTCTCGAAGCGGGAAGCGTGGACCTTCTCGTTACGTCCCCACCATATCTGAACAACTACCACTACAATCGGAATACTCGTCCGCATCTGTACTGGCTCGGATTTTGTTCTTCTCCGAGCGAGATGAAGTATTTGGAGGAACTCAACTTCGGGACCTACTGGCAGAACGCGCGGGATCAAGGGAACATCGCGCTCGATCCATCCATTGATGACGAGGATATTCAGCAGACGCTCGCTGAAGTCCGACGCCGGAACCCCGACAAGGGAGTTTATGGAGGAAATGGTTGGGCCAACTACGCGGCGCGTTATTTCAACGACTGCGCGCGCTTCGCCGGTGGAGCGTCATGGTGTCTTCGGCCCGGCGCGATCGCCTTGGTGGTCATCGGGAATTCCATCTTGCAGGGAATTCCGATCCCGACCGACCAATACCTCGCCAGAATCGCGGAATCGCGCGGCTTCGAGATTGCGGGCATTCACGTTCCCCGGCAAGCGCGGGTCGGCAACAGCATCATCAACTCGAGCGTCCGCGCTGGAAAGACGAATGGCCGCGCGCTGTACGAGTCAATTGTGGAATTGAGACGTACGTAATGTCGGAACTTTGGGACCCGCTTACCTACGACAATCTCATGGCCGGGACTATTGCGTACTTCGAGAAACAGGAACGGATTCCCCTAGGTGATATCGCAGGTGTCGAAGGACCGGGAATCTACGCGCTGTACTATGAGGGCGTAATGGCTGAATACCAACCCATTGCAAATGGGACGCGGCCCATTTACGCCGGTAAAGCTGTTCCCAAGGGTTCGAGAACGGGCGGCGAACCGGACATCGGGCATCCGGCATTACGGAACAGGCTTAAGGAGCACGCTCGATCTGTAGAGCAGGTAAGGAATCTCGATATTAAAGAGCTTTCGTGCAGGGTGCTGGCGATCGTTCCCGTCTGGAACGTATTCGCCGAGCAGGCGCTCATAAAGCGGTGCAGGCCCGTCTGGAACAGTTGCCTGGATGGTTTCGGAAAGCGCGATCAAGGCCGGAGACGCGGGACGACGGAACGGAGTTGGTGGGATACCCTTCATTCCGGAAGGCCCTGGACGGCCGGGGAAATCCCTGCGCCCTTTCTCACATTATCCCCTTTCTGCTAGACTCCGCGCTTTCGCACACCCCGGAAAACACTTTTCGGGGTTTCGTTCATCACGTTTCAAGGGAGAATACGCCATCATGCTGGAGCCGAATATTTTTGTAGTCGATCTCACGGAGAATTTCGGCGGAGAAATCCTCGCGGACGGCCGGGTGAAGACGACGAGGGAACAACTCGAGGGTTGCGCCGCCAAGTTCGGGGCGAGCGTCTCGGTGAGCCATGCGAAAAACTTTAAACTCGGCGTCCACGTGCCGACCATCACCGTGCGGCGTCTCGAGAAGAAGGGCAGCAAGACCGAAACGGAAATCCTGTTTTTCTCCTACGAGGGCGAGGGCGGCGACATCCTTACCGACCCGTCCGCCTGGGGGCGCGTGCCGACGCAAATCTTCGGCTGATCCTCTGGCGTTATCGGCCTCATATGTTTTCACGGATATGGCCGCCGCCCGGATGAAGTGGAGAAAGTCGTATGAGTGTGGAGGGTTTCGATCCTCTTGCGCTCATCCCGCGTTTTGGTTCTAATGTTCACGAGTATACCGAAAGAGGACCCGGAAAGAGAGGATGCGGAAAGATGATGGATTTGCAACCGATCAATACGGGAGACCTGATAGGCATCGCGCAATGCGCCTTGATCTGGTATGGACTCTACACCATGCGCGCCGGAACAAGGCAAAGGGACAGGGCGCTGGATGAAATCATCGCCCAGGGCCGGGAAGGTAGGGAAGCGCTGCGGAAATCAATGCAGGGCTTGGACAAATCAATGGAAAGTTTGGATAAAACACTCGAAGGCCTGGATAAATCAAACGAAGGCTCACAGAGATCGAACGAATCTTGGGAGAAATTACTCGAAGGTTCGCAGAAATCGAACGAATCTCTGGGGAAATTACTAGAAGGCTCCCAGAGTTCGAACGAAGCCTTGCAGAAATCAAACGAATCTTTGGGGAAAATACTCGAAGATTCACAAAGATCGAACGAATCCTGGGAGAAATTGCTAGAAGGCTCGCAGAAATCAAACGATGCCCTGGGGAAATCAACCGAGGCCCTGGCGGTCCTGCTTCAAAAGTCAGCGTAAGTTGCGGCGTTTCGCGGAGGCTCTCCAGCCTTTCTGTGGTAGTTCCCTTTCGCCGGCTTTTCCAGTGAATTCTTGAGTGCATTTCACGCGCATCCCTCACGCGAGGCGGTGCGCGTTCGAAAGGATAGCCATGGGTCGCTCGTGGACGAGGGAGGAGGTCGAGCGGGTATTCCAGGCCCGTTGGCGGGGGAATTTCAACGACCTCATGGGTTTCGAGGTGCTGGAAGCGCAAGAGGGCTTCGCCCGCGTCGCGCTGCCTGTGGAGCCCCGGCTCTTTCAGCCCTTCGGTATCATTCACGGCGGCGCGCTGGCGTCGCTTGCCGATACCGTGGGCGGCGTGGGCAGCTATGTGAGCTATCCGGTCGGCACGGAGGTGGTGACGGTGGAGATGAAGATAAACTTCGTCCGTCCGGTGAAGGAGGGAACCCTCATCGGAGAGGCGAAGGCCCTGCATCTGGGCCGAAAAACATCGGTGTGGGAAATGCGTATTCTCAATGATGCGGAAAAACTCGTCTGTTTCGCCTCGGCCACCTATATGGTCATCAAAGAGGCGTAAAAGAACTTCTGGGCGCGGACCCCGAGTCGCCCTCGTCCTATCCTTCCATCTGTGCTATCATTCAGCGCGTGTGAAACTCGTTTTTCGTCATTCCGTATGACTCCATGGATAACGGCTTTTTGTGCGAAATCACCCTTAACCGGGGGCCGGTTTTGGACGCGAAGAGCGCTTGATGCGGCGGAGTCCGCTTTCCCGGTGGCTTTTTTGGGAAGCGGCGCTACCGCCCGAAAGAGGTGAACGATGAGCAATAGTTTCGATGCCCGCTCGGATCTCGAAGTAGGCGGGAAAACCTATGAGATTTACCGGATAGGCGCCCTCAGCGACAAAGGCGACATCGCCCGGCTCCCCTACGCCATGAAGGTGTTGCTGGAGAATTTGCTTCGAAACGAGGATGGCCGCTCCGTGCGCTCCGCAGACATCGAGGCGCTCGCCTCCTGGGACGCCAAGAACTACGAGGCGAAAGAGATAGGCTTCATGCCGAGCCGCGTGCTCTTACAAGACTTCACGGGTGTTCCCGTCGTGGTCGACTTGGCCGCCATGCGCGACGCCATGAAGGATTTGGGCGGCGACCCCGACCTCATCAATCCCTTACAACCCGTCGATCTGGTGATCGACCACTCCGTGCAGGTGGATGAATTCGGCACCGAGACGGCGCTCGAGAACAACGCGCAGCTCGAATACGACAGGAACACCGAGCGCTACGCCTTTCTGCGCTGGGCGCAGAACGCTTTTGACAACTTCCGGGCCGTGCCGCCCGATACCGGCATCGTGCATCAGGTGAATCTCGAGTTTCTCGCCCCGGTGGTGGGCACGGACGAAAAAGGAGGCGTCACGCGCGCCTTTCCCGATACGGTCGTGGGCACGGATTCGCACACCACGATGATCAACGGCATCGGCGTTCTCGGCTGGGGCGTGGGCGGCATCGAGGCCGAAGCCGCCATGCTGGGCCAGCCCTACTCGATGCTCATTCCCGACGTGGTGGGCTTCCGGCTCGCAGGCGATCTGAGCGAAGGCGCCACGGCGACCGACCTGGTTCTCGTGGTCGTGCAGATGCTGAGAGAAAAGGGCGTGGTGGGCAAGTTCGTGGAGTTCTACGGCCCGGGGCTGGACAACCTGCCGCTCGCCGATCGCGCGACGCTCGCCAACATGGCGCCCGAGTACGGCGCCACCTGCGGCATCTTCCCGATCGACCGGGAAACGCTCAAATACATGGAACTCACGAGCAGGCCGGCCGAGCAGATCGCGCTGGTGGAGGCCTACGCGAAGGCGCAGGGCATGTTCCGGGAGACGGACTCGCCCGAGGCGGTCTACACCGACACGCTGGAACTCGACTTGGGCGACGTCGTCCCGTGCATCTCCGGCCCCAAGCGTCCGCAGGACCGCATCGTACTCACCGAGGCGAGCGCCACCTTCGAGCGCGAACTCGACAAGATGCTGATCGAACTCGGCGGAGGCGATGGCGGCGGTACGGCCGTGGCGCCCGCGGCGGTCACCGTGCGAGACGGTGCGAAAACGTATGAGATAACGCACGGCGCGGTCGTCATCGCGGCGATAACGAGTTGCACCAACACCTCGAACCCCACCGTCATGCTGGGTGCGGGCCTGGTGGCGAAAAAAGCCGCCGAGCGCGGCCTCAAAGCCAAGCCCTGGGTCAAGACCTCACTCGCGCCCGGTTCGATGGTGGTGACGGAGTATTTGAAGAGCGCGGGCCTCACGCCCTATCTCGAGGAACTCGGTTTCCACAACGTGGGCTACGGCTGCACCACCTGCATCGGAAACTCGGGTCCTCTGCCCGCGCACATCTCACAAGCGGTGGCCGAGGGCGACCTCGTCGCCTGCTCGGTGCTTTCGGGCAACAGGAACTTCGAGGGTCGCGTGCACGCCGAGGTGCGCATGAACTTCCTGGCCTCACCGCCCCTGGTGGTGGCCTACGCCATCGCCGGACGCATGGATCTCGACATCACGAGAGATCCCCTGGGCGAGGACAAGCAAGGCGACCCGGTGTATCTCAGGGACATCTGGCCCACCCAGAGCGAGGTTCAGGACGTGGTGATGAACCACGTGAAGGCCGATATGTTCCAGAAAAGCTATGGTGACGTTTTCCGTGGCGATCTGCGCTGGCAGGGCATCCCCACGCCGGAGGGCGGCCTGTTCGAGTGGGACGACATGTCCACCTACATCAGAAAAGCGCCTTATTTCGACGGCATGAAGCCCGACCCCGAGCCGGTAGAGGACATCCGGGGCGCGCGCTGTCTGGCGCTTCTGGGCGATTCGGTGACGACGGACCACATCTCGCCGGCGGGCTCCATCAAGCGTGACAGCCCAAGCGGGCACTTCCTCGTGATGAACGACGTGCTGCCCACCGACTTCAACAGCTATGGCTCCAGGCGCGGGAATCATGAAGTCATGATGCGCGGCACTTTCTCGAACGTGCGCCTTAGGAACAGGGCGGCGCCGGGCACCGAGGGCGGTTTCACCACCTATTTCCCGAAAAACGAGGTCATGCCCATCTACGACGCGGCGATGGAATACCAGGAGGCGGGGATTCCCCTCGTCGTTCTGGGCGGCAAGGAATACGGCACGGGTTCCTCGCGCGACTGGGCCGCCAAGGGTTCGAGCCTGCTCGGCATCCGGGCCGTCATCGCCGAGAGCTTCGAGCGCATCCACCGCTCGAATCTGGTCGGCATGGGCGTGCTGCCGCTTCAGTTCAAGCCGGGCGACTCGGCGGAGGGCTTGGGCCTCACGGGCCGGGAAACCTTCGACATCGAGGGTGTGGATCAGGGCGAAGCCAAAGAAGTGCGGGTCGTCGCCACGCCCGAGGGCGGCGGTGCGGCTATCGGCTTTGACGCGGTCGTGCGCATCGACACCCCCAACGAGGTGGCCTACTACCAGCACGGCGGCATCCTGCAGTACGTGCTGAGACAGCTCTTGAAGAGCGGGCGGAACTAAGGGTCAAACGCGAGTGAGGAACGAGCGTTTGCAAAGGCCATAGAAGAGGAACACATTGGTTCGCAATTTCTCGCTCCTCGCTCGAAATTGACCCCCCACCGCTTCA
This sequence comes from bacterium, assembly GCA_965218885.1. Taxonomy (GTDB): domain Bacteria; phylum UBA8248; class UBA8248; order UBA8248; family UBA8248; genus Bin107. The sequence goes on from OZ244713.1 coordinate 2,377,008, forward strand.
ACCTTCGCCCAAAGGGCTCGGCTTCACCGACTCCCCCTTGTCGGGGCTGTTGAAAAAGTCCCCACATTATGGTTCGGTGTAAGGACACTATCTCGCCCGAGATGGGAGTTCCCTCGATGTTGGGACGCAAGAGGCGCGAGCAGATGGAGTTGTTCGTCGCCGGTTCGCTTGAGAAGCTGATACCCAAAGATCACATATTGCACCGCGTAAACCGCGTACTGGACCTGAGTTGGCTTCGCGAGGAGGTGGCGGACTGCTATTGCGCGGACAATGGTCGTCCGGGTGTGGACCCCGAGGTTGCGGTGCGGTTGATGCTTGCGGGTCTGCTGCTGGGCTACGTTCACGACCGTCGCCTGCTGCGCGAAGCGAAGGTGAACCTGGCGATCCGGTGGTTCATCGGGTACGGGCTGCACGAGGAGTTGCCGGACCATTCGAGCCTGACGCGGATTCGTCAGCGCTGGGGGGAGACGCGCTTCCGGGAGATATTCCGCCGGACGGTGAAGGCTTGCCTGGACGCGAAGGTGGCGAAGGGGGAGGTGGTTCACGTGGACGCTTCCTTGATCCGAGCGGACGTGAGTTGGGAGAGTCTGGCGGAGCGTCACGTGGACGATGTGGTTCGGGAGAACGCCTCGGAGGATGAGGCTGGGAAGAAGAAGCGTGGGGGCCGCCGAGGCGGGGGTCCGGGTCAGGTGAGCCGGACGGACCCCGACGCGCGTCTTGCGCGCAAGAGCGGTCGCGTGGGGTTCGAGCCGAGCTACAAGCAGCATGCGGTGGTGGACGATGAGCGGGGTGTGGTTCTCGACGTGTCGGTGAGGGAGGGGATGGTGAACGAGCGGGAGATGATGGAGTCGCAGGTGGACGCGGTCCACGAACTCACGGGTCGCGAGCCTGCGCTGGTGACGGCGGATTCGGGCTACGCGTATTCGAAGGTCTACGCGGCACTGGAGCGGCGGGGCGTGGATGCGCTCATACCGGCGAAGAAAGAACCCACCCAGAGCCGTGTTCCGATGCAGTTGTTCCGCTACGACGCGCGGCGCAAGGTGGTGAAGTGTCCGGGTGGCAAGACGCTGACCCCCCGGCAGGCGACGGAGCGGGGGCGCTACTATGTATCGAAGACGCGCGATTGCGCGGGGTGCGCGCTGAAGCCCGATTGTTTGTCGAAGTCGCGCACGAGCAGGATGGTGTTGGTGCCGCACGAGTATCCGGCGCTGTGGCGCGCGCGTCGGCGGCATGCGCGCTGGGGGGAGGAGGAGCGTCGTCTGTGGCGGCGCCACATGTGGCGCTCGGAGGGCTACCACGGCGAGGCGAAAACCTGGCACGGACTGGCAAGAGCGGTGCGTCGCGGTCTGGACAACATGAAGATCCAGTCCTACCTGACGGCGACTGCGGTCAACCTCAAGCGGCTCGCCGCCGCTGTTGCAGCGCATTTATTCGCCCTCTGGAGGGCCTGTGCCGCCCGCAAAAGCCGAATGCGCGCACATCGCGGTCTCTCGCGCCGCTGGGGCTTGCTCTCCGCCGCCGCGTGAGCCGCCATACCACCCGCTTCCGAAAAGGGGTTATTCAACAACCCCCTCAAGGGGGGAGTAATTGCGCCCCTACGAGAAACGGCTCACGAGTGATGGAGCAGGTCTAGGTCGTTCCTCTATGAAACAACCTCTTGAAGCTTTGCCCAGAGGTATTCCGCGTCCTCATCGGTGAGCGGGTTGGGGGAGATGAAGATTCCCGTTTCGCCGGAAAGGCGGCCAGAGGTCCACGGCATTCCGCCTACCTCTCGGCATACCCCGTAAACGCCGCCGGTATCGTCTGGATATCCTGAATCAAATCGGGCGGCAGATCCTTATCCGCCGTGGGAAGCATCCCCGCGTAGAGCGTATCCACACCGCCGCCGAAGCGCGCCTCTATCGCCTTTTTCACCTCACCGTGTACGCCCACTGCGGCGAAAAGGTGGACGAGGTCGTCCGGAATCTCGTCCGCGAGCGCGTCCCATTCGCCCTCGCGCGTCATTTGTCTCAACTTGCGCCCCAAGTCACCGTAGCCGTGCATCTCGAGCACCGGCCAGTAATCGGGCGTGGAGCCGTAAAAGCCCAACCGCACCTTGACCTCATCCATCCCCCGGCGCAGCGCCTCTGCATCCATTCCGGTGACGACGTAGCCCCCGCCCGTGATCTCGAAGTTCTCACGCGAAATCTCGTTCTCGCGCAAGCCCTCCTCAAGCTTCCCCATGCAGAATTCCTCGAAATACTTTCTCGTGCAAAAAGGGTGGAGCCTTACGCCGTCGCAGGCGCGTCCCGCAACCTTGAGCATCCCCGGCCCCACCGCCGCGATGGTGACGGGCGCCATGGGCGCACCGCTCGAGGGCGGTGTGAAGGCGGGCGTCATGAGGGTGAACTGGTAGTGTTCGCCCTGATAATCGAGTTTTTTCCCGTTTCTCCAGGAACGCCATATCGCGCGCAGTGATTCCACGTATTCGCGCATCCGGGCGGCGGGCGCCGTCCAGGGCACGCTGAAACGCCGCACGTTATGCGCCCTGATCTGGGGGCCGAGACCCAACACGAACCGCCCGCCCGAGCCTTCTTGCAAATCCCAGCCTGCGTTCGCGCACACCATGGGACTCCTCGGGAAGGCGATGGCCACGGCGGTGAGAAGTTCTACGCGCTCCGTCGCCACCGCCGCGACCGCCAGGGGCAGAAACGGGTGGTGCGCGTTTTCCATGGTCATCACGCCGTCATAGCCCGCCGCTTCGAGCGCCTGGGCGGCGGGGCCCGCCTTTTTCAGATCATCCATCGGTAGGGTGGTCACGATGCGCATGTCGTAGCTCCTGTAAGTGGAAAAAAAGACGCCGCCCGGAAGGCTGCGCGGCGCATGATACATGATCCACCACGCGCGCATATAGTGATACCATGGCCGCATCGAGCACATGCTCAAGCCGAGTGCAGGAGGAGGCGTCATGTCCCAACCATGCCGTCTGGAATACCGGGGCTTTCATCAACTGGAACTCGTGCGCCGCGGAGGCGAGCAAATCCGCATCGGCGGGGAGCCGCGCACCTTGCAGGAACCGCCGCCCAACGTGACCTCGCGGCCCCCAATCGATACGGTGCAGTACGTCTACGCGACGTGGGATGAAAAGAGAGAGCGCGTGAAGCTCATCGCCACGACGACGGACCATGAAGCCATAGACGGTGAAGAGGTGATGCGCGGCGATCCGGCGGCCCTGCTCGTCGGCATGGGAAGGCCCTATGAGAGCAGGCCCGGGCACTACCACTGGGCGGACAGGCCCGAGCAAAGAAAATTCATCCTGAGCCGCCACAACCGAAAGTCCCACAAGTGGAGGCAACGCCTGCGCGTGGATGCGGCGATTTCACCGGGCGGGTGGCGCGAGGTATCGCCGGACCTCTCCGTTTCTTTCCTCGTATGGGGAGAGGAGGCGGTGCATCTCGAAATCGAGGGAGAAGTGGCGCGCGAGGGAGCCGCCTCGCCGCTCCTGTTTGGCGTTGGCACGGATGGCGCGCCGCCCGAATCCGCCGATTTGGAGGTCACGCCGCAGACGCAGCGCTTTCAATTCAAAATGGAGAGGCGCTTCTCCCGTGAGGAGGAGGGCTTTCACACCCTCTCCTTATGCGGAAAAACGGAAGACGCCTCCTGGACCATTCTCAAAAACGTGAGCGACCTCGGATTCTCCACCCCAGGATAAGGAGCAAGGCGATTAACGAGTCCCCGCAAAATCCCAAATTCCTGAAAAACCTCGGAGTCCGCCGCGTCATCAGCGCGCGCACCCGCCAGACCCGCATGGGCGGCGCGAAACTGAGGCCCGAGGTATGGGCCGCCATGCAGGAGGCGAACGCCGCCCAGGTGGAAATGACCGAACTGCACGCAAAAGCGGGCGCGCGCATCGCCGAGATGACGCAAAACGAGGCGGCCTACGTCACGAGCGGCTCCGCCGCCGGTCTCGTGCTGTGCGCGGCGGCCTGCATCACGGGCGCGAACCCGGCCCTCATGGACAAGCTCCCGTTCACCGACGGACTGAAGAACGAAATCGTCATCCACCGCTTTCAGAGAAACCATTACGACATCAACATCCGCCAGGCGGGGGCGCGGCTCGTCGAGATAGGCTCTCACCGCCAGACCCACCCCTGGGAACTCGAAGACGCCATCGGCGAGAAGACGGCGGCCGTCTTCTACTTCCCGGGCCAGTATGCGGGCCGGAACATCCTCAAGCTCGAGACCATCATCGAGATTGCGCACGACAAGAACGTGCCCGTGGTCGTGGATGCCGCGGCGCAGCTTCCCCCATCCTCCAATCTTTGGCGCTACACGAAGGAGTTAGGGGCCGACGCCGCTATCTTCAGCGGGGGGAAGAGCATCGGCGGGCCGCAGAACACCGGCATCATCCTCGGCAAAAAGGCGATCATCGAGGCCTGCGCCATGATGGGAAGCCCCATGTACGCCATCGGCAGGCCCATGAAGGCGGGGCGCGACGACATCGTGGGCCTGCTCGCGGCGCTCGCGCACTATCTAGAAAATGGCGAGGCCGACCAGTACGTCCACAACGAGCGGTGGTGCGAGTTCTTCATGGAGCGCATCTCCGGGATGAAGGGACTATCGCCCCGCCTCAGACGCCCCAACACGCTGGGGCAGGATTTGCCCGAAGTCGTCATCGAAATCGACGAGGAATCGCTCGGCAAATCGCGCGACGAGATCGCCGATGCGCTATGGGAGGGCGAGGTGCGCATACAGATCGGCGTATCCGGCGAATCGGAAATCTACATCTCGCCCGACCCGCTCACCGACGAGGACGCGGAATACCTCTGGGCGCGGCTTCAAGAGGTTGTTTCATGAGGAATGGTCGAGATCCTCCAAAGTGTGCGAAATTATTCCCCCCCTTGAGGGTTATTTCCGACCGATAAGGGAAGGAATGCCGCAGAAGCCGAGCGTTTTGTGCGAGGGGTGATGCGGTGGGGAGGATGATTCTAAAATAAAAGTACTCTCACCGGCGCAACTTCGGGCTTCGCCCTCGTTTTGCCGACAGTCTTCCCCTCCTCGGGGAAAGCATGCCTGCATGGGCGGGCACATCATTTGATTCTTGAGGCGCGACTCCGCTATCATTTCTTATTCAAAAGCAATCTTGAGTGTTTGAGAAGCTAATGGGGTCCAGAGTGACCTTGAATAGGAGCGCTTTAGTGCTAGGCTAGTATAGTCTGGGTGGGATCGCCGCGATGTCCCATCGGTAGGAGCGTGTGGAGTTTACGATAAATTTTAGAGCACGAAGTACTGCTCAAGAGATGACGGGAGGTTTCTTATGAACAAAGACAATCCTCTCTTACTGAAAATTCGCTTCGATGGTAAGGCTGTGGGCCCGGGTAAAATCCCAGTATCGCATCTGTTGCGCTTCCTTTCCAATTTGAACAAAGTACTTCAGCGAACAGGGCGGGTCTTGCAAGGTGATTCTAATAGTGTGCGTCGAGGCCAACCACCACGCAACATAAAATCGGAAGTGGAGCTAGAACTGGTCTCGCTGACACATGGAAGCCCGGCGGCGGTTTTGGGTTTCGAGCGCAGACAGAAAAACCAACCCTTTCCTGAAATGGATTTTGGGTTGGAAATTTTGCAAAAAACACTTAATGGACTGGAAGCAGTACAAGATAGCGATGCAGAGGAGACGTTACCGACGGGATGCGACAAAGGGGTACTAAAAGCATGGCGTGATGCAGGGATTCTTTTTTCCCAAGGAATAGACAGAATTGAATTTACCTTAAATCATCGTGCTGAGCCGATGCGGACAACCTTTACCCGAAACGGCTTTGAGCAAATGCAAAAACGAATCAAGGAACCGCAAATTAATGTTCGAACTATCGAAGGCCGGTTATTGATGGCGGATTTCAAGGAGCATGGCACCCGGTGTCGAGTGCATCCGTCCATCGGAGAACCGGTCATTTGCCTTTTCGATGAGGAACAGAAAGATGAGGTATTGGAAGACATTCTTCAATATGTACGCATCATAGGCGAAGCAAAAGAAGATCCCGTTTCTGGAAAAATTACGAGCATTAAAATTCACGATATAGAGCGTTTAGAAGATCGTCAGGACGAGTCCGTTGAACTTTTACCTCAGGGGACGCCGGTTGCACGGGGGTTCTGGGAATCACCGTCGCTGGAAGATCTGACGCATTCACAGAACGTGCAGCCGATGGTGGATGTTCGGTCTCTTTTTGGCACATGGCCGGGAGAGGAAGATGACGGATTCGAGGCGGCAATTGAGGAGTTGCGGCATTCGAACACAAAAAATGACGGTAGGGTATGAGCGACCATATTATTCTTGATACGAATATTGTCTCATACTCCATGAAAGGCCATCAGCTGGCTGAAGTATACATGCCACTTCTTCAAGGGCAATTACTGGCGATCACTTTTGTCACGGTTGGTGAGCTTTACTTCGGCGCAGAGAAAAATGATTGGGGTGAGAGAAGGCGGAAAGAACTCGAAACTACGTTGCGCAATTTTGTTGTTATCCCCTATGACTATGAAATCGCTCGTTGCTATGGTCGGTTAGTTGCGGAACGACAACGCAACGGAAGCCCTATTGCATCGAACGATGCGTGGATCGCAGCATGTGCTGTCCGACATGCCGTGCCTCTAATAACGCACAATGCCCGGCATTTTGGAGGGATAACCGCGCTTCAAATCATTACAGAGCATGATCCCGACAATAGCTAGAGATATCAAAAAGTATTCGGGTATTTCGTCAACTTGGCGGCCAGAAACACAACCTTGAACACGCCCCTTCAATTCTCGCTCGGATATCGCTCATTCACACATGGAAGGGCGAAATCTTTCTTATAATTCCCCATCACCCCCTTGGCCCGATCATGTTTTCGGGCTTCACCGCCGCATCGAATTCCTCGCCCGTGAGCAGGTCCAGCGCGAGAGCCGCATCGCGCAGCGTGCCGCCATCCGAGAAGGCCTTTTTCGCCACCTTGGCCGCGTTGTCATACCCGATGACGGGGTTCAGCGCCGTCACCAGCATGAGCGAGTTCTGAAGATATGCGTCTATCGCCGGCCGGTTGGGTTCGACCCCCACCGCGCAATGCTCGTTGAACGAATCGCACGCATCGGCCAGCAGTCGCACCGAGTTCAGGAGGTTGAAGATCATCACGGGCTTGAAGACGTTCAACTCAAAATGCCCCGTAGCGCCCCCTATGTTCACGGCCACGTCGTTGCCCATCACCTGGGCGCACACCATCGTCATCGCCTCGCTCTGGGTGGGGTTCACCTTGCCGGGCATGATGGAGCTGCCGGGTTCGTTCTCGGGAATCAGTAGCTCGCCCACGCCGCACCGGGGGCCCGAGGCCAGCATCCGTATGTCGTTGGCTAGCTTCATCAACGACGCCGCGAGCGTCTTTACCGCCCCGCTCGCGAATACGACCGCATCGTGCGCGGCCAAGGCCTCGAACTTGTTGGGCGCCGAGCGGAAGGGAAGCCCCGTCATATCGGCGATTCCGGCGGCGGCCTTGTCCGCGAAGTCGGGATGCGTGTTCAGGCCCGTGCCCACCGCCGTACCGCCGAGCGCCAGCTCATAAATGCCGTCCAGCGACATCTTGACGCGCTCGATGCCGTTTTCGAGTTGTTGAGCGTAGCCCGAGAATTCCTGGCCCAGCGTCAGGGGAACGGCGTCCATCAGGTGGGTGCGGCCGATTTTGATGATCGTCTCGAAATCCTCCGCCTTCGCCGCGAGGGTATCTTTAAGCGCTTCCACGGCGGGGATAAGTTTCTTCGTCATCTGCTCCCCCGCCGCGATGTGCATCGCCGTCGGGAACGTGTCGTTCGAGGATTGCGCCTTGTTCACGTCGTCGTTGGGGTGAATCGGGTCTTTGGAGCCCATCTTACCGCCCGTGAGTTCGATGGCGCGGTTCGCTATCACCTCGTTCGCGTTCATGTTCGTCTGCGTTCCGCTGCCGGTCTGCCAGACGACCAGGGGGAAATGTTCGTCCAGATCGCCCGTGATCACCTCATCCGCCGCCTGGATGATGAGCGCGGCCTTATCGGAACTTAAGATTCCCAGTTCCTCGTTCGTCATGGCCGCGGCTTTCTTCAAGATGCCCAAAGCGCGGATGATCTCACGCGGGAATCGGTCGCCGCCTATCTTGAAATGAACGAGCGAGCGCGCCGTCTGCGCGCCATAGTATTTGTCCTCGGGCACTTCGATCTCGCCCATGCTGTCCGTTTCGATTCGATGCGCCATGTCGCCTCCTGCGGATGCGTTGTAAAGATTTGTCGGTTTTTGGTCTTATGGTCTCTTCAGGCTGGCCGTCTGCTCGTGACGGCGATTCTTAAGCCCGCCCCACTTACCATGTGAGGACGATTCGGCCCACCGGGTCGCCCGCGCGCAGGGCGGCCAGGGCGTCGTTGGCGTCGGGCATCGGCGCCTCCTCGGTGATGACGGCGCGCACGCGGCCATCGTTCACCAGGCTCGCGGCATCGGTCACGTCGCGCACCGTGTGGTTGTGCGACGCGATGATCTGGATCCATTTGGTGATGAGCTGCGCGGGTTCGATTTCCATTTTCTGGCCGAAGACGTAGCCCAGGACGATGAGGCGTCCGCCGGGCCGGAGCAGGTCGAGGCACTGCTGGAGCACGGGCGGCACGGCGGCCCCGCCGACGATCTCGAGCGCGATATCCGCCCCGAATCCGTTCGTGATGTCCATCACGGCCTTCACCGGGTCGGTCTCCATGGCGTTCACGGTCTCGAACGCGCCCAGTTCGCGCGCCTTGGCGAGTTTTTCCTCCTTCACGTCCACGGCGATGATGTTCGCGCCGAGGTGGCGGAGGAGTTGAAGGGCGTGCAGTCCCAGTCCCCCGACGCCGAAGATGACGGCGCACTCGCCGAGTTCGGGCCGGGCCATGCGGATGGCGTGGAGCGGAGAGCCGAGCGTCCCGCCGATGAGGGAGGCGGCCGCCAGAGAGACGTTGTCCCCGATTTTCACGAGATTCCGCTCAGAGGCCGCGACCAACTGGCCGAAGCCGCCGTCTATCTCGATGCCCAGTCGCCCCGGCGAGTTCAGGCACATCTCCTCATGGCCCAGGCGGCACATGCGGCATCGTCCGCAGGTCTGCTTGCTCACGACGACCACGCGGTCACCGGGTGCGACTGAATCCACCTCGGCGCCCACTTCGAGCACGACGCCTGAATTCTCATGGCCGAGCATCAAGGGCGTGGGGGCCGACTTGACGTTTCCGTCCACGATTTTGAGGTCGGTCGCGCACAGGCCGTTCGCCTTCGATTCCACTAAAACCTGATGGGGGCCGATTTTGGGTTCGGGCGCTTCCTCATAGGCGAGGGGCCGGCCGAATTGTTTGAGGATCATGGCCTTCATGGGCGGTTCCTCCGTTTTGCTGGTCTTAGGAGCGCATCGGAGGCGATTCTATCAGCCCCGTGGTGACGACGCCAGATGGGTGTGAGTATTTGGGTGGTGGTTGTTTCGTAAGGAAGGACTTGTGTGTCCGCTCGCCTTTGCTCCCCCCTTGAGGGGGAGTGAGTATTTTCGGGGCAAAAGTCTTGAATCCCGTAGCAGACAACTCGAAAGGGTCGTCTGACCCTCTGTGGTTGCCCATGGTCAGGACAGGCGCGAGGGCCTGTCCCTACGTTTCTTCCCCCCGCCTACATCCCCAACCCGCCGTCGATTCTGAGGACGATGCCCGTCACGTAGCTCGCCTCGTCCGATGCGAGGAATACGAACCCCGCCGCCATCTCCTCGGGTTCTCCCCACCGGCCCAGGCAGATGCGCTCTAAATACTTGGATTCGAAGCGCTCATCCGTGCGAATCGTCTCCGTCATCGGGGTGATGGCCGCGGGCGAGACGCAGTTCACGGTGATGTTGTGGCGGCCCAGTTCGCGCGCGGCGCTTTGCGTCGCGCCGACGATGCCCATCTTGGCGGAGGAATAGTTGATCTGGCCGATGGTGCCGCGAAGCCCCGCGCCGGAGGTGACGTTGATGATGCGGCCTTCTTTTCTGGGGATCATGCGCTTGGCCGCCGCGTGAATTCCCGTCCAGGTGCCCTTTAAGTGAACGGCGATCACGGAGTCCCATTGCTCTTCGGTCATCTTGTGGAGCATGGCCGCGCGCACGATGCCTGCGTTGTTCACCATGACGTTGATGGGCCCGTGCGCGGCCTCCGAAGCGTCGAGCGCGCCCTCGATCTCCTCCAGCTTGCTCACGTCGGCCTTGTGGAAAAGCGCCTCGCCGCCCGCCTCCCGGATGAGCTGCGCCGTCTCCTCGCCGCCTTCTTCATTCATGTCGACGACGAGGACTTTCGCCCCTTCTTCGGCGAAGCGCACACAGACCGAGCGGCCGATGCCCTGGGCGGCGCCCGTGACGATGGCGTTCTTGTTTTCCAGTCTCATGGGATTCCTCTCTTTGTCTCGGTGGATTTAGTCCAGCCAGGCCTGGGCGCAGCCCTTGGTGACGACGCGGCCGCTTGAGTCTACCGCCTCGATCTCGCAGGTGGCGTATGATCGGTTCTTCTCTTGCGTGACCTCGGTGACGACGCCCCGGCAGGTGATGACCTCGCCGAGCTTCACCATGCCCTGAAAGCGAACCTCGAGCCTTTTGCAGCTTCCCGCGCCGAAGGCGGTCTCGACGAATTGCCCGAGAAAGCCCATCGAGAGCATCCCGTGGGCGATGATGCCGGCGAGACCGCCCGCCCGCGCCGCCTCGTCGTCATAATGAATCGGGTTGTAATCCCCGCTGGATCCTGCGTATTTCACGAGCTGGGTCCGCGATACGGGTTCCTTTACGAGTTCGGGGAGCGGGTCGCCTGGTTCGTAGCTCATCGTCTCTCCTTCAGTTCCTGAATCGCCTGAGCGATACCCACTTGCCACCGCCCACGCGGGAGCCGTCGCGCGCGTCCAGAAACTCGTATTCTCGCTCGATGAAGACCAGATCGCCCGTGCGGCCCGATTTTTCGGTGATGTCCACGATGGTGAAGGAAACATCCAGTTCATCGCCCGCGCGGATGGGCCGCTCCACCTCATAGACTTGCGAAGCGTGGAGCCCCACGTCGCCGAAACCGGGCGGCAGGTCGGGATAGGCGTCTTTTGCCCGGAAGGTGGTCGGGAAGGTGGGCGGCGCGATGGCGTCTGCCCCCCGGTAGGCGGGATTCTCGTCGCCCACTGCGTCCGCAAATTTTTCGATCGCCCCTTGCTCGACCCGGATACGGTAGGGACCGTGCTTTCGCCCCACCAGGGAGCGTATTTCGGGCGTGATTCTTTGGCTCATGCGCATCCTCTCGTCAGGAATTCGTCTTTATCCGAACGTCCACGGCGATGCAGCCCTCCGCCGTGGCGATGAGCGGGTTGATATCCATCTCGGCGATATCGTGTCTCAACTCCAGCGCCAGTCTCGAGATTTTGACCATTATATCGGATATGCGCGAGATTTGAACTTTGGGGCCGCCCCGGAAGCCATCGAATATGACGCGCGAGCGAAGGCCCGATAGCGCCCTTTCGGCCTGTGTAGCGCCAAAAGGAGGCAGCAGGCGGGCCACGTCGCCCAGCGCCTCCACGTACACCCCGCCCAGCCCCGCCGTGATGCACGGGCCGAACGTCTCATCCCGCGATATGCCGACCAGAAGCTCTATGCCGCCTCCGATCATCTCCTGCACCAGAAGGCGCGCATCATCCGCCAGAGCAAGCAATTTTTCGGCTCCGGCCAGCACCTCCTCGGCCGTGTCGAGACTTAAAGCTACGCCGCCCGCCTCGGTCTTGTGTGCGAGGCTCTCCGATACGACTTTAAGCGCGACGGGGGATTGATACTCCTCCCACATCTTGCGTGCTTCATCCGCCGTATCGACCAGAATTTCCCGTGGTCTCGGAATCCCGTAGAGGTCCATGATTTCGGCGCAGGTTTCGGGCGGCAGAAAGCCATCGGCGGATGCACGGCTTCGTCTGATGCTTCGCCTGGCCGCTTCTTTTCGTGTGCGGTTTTTCGAGAGGTGCTGAGACGAGGCGGCCTCGCGCGCGTTTTTGAGCGATAAAAGGGATTCCAGGCCGCGAATCGCGCGTGAATAATCACCAAAAACGGGCATGTCGGCTTTCCTGAGCGCCTGGATGTGCTCGCGCGGCCCGGTGAGCCAGGCGAAGGCGATGGGGATTTCCGAAGATTTGAAAAGCGCCTTCACCTCTTCGGCTATCTGATCGGCCACGTGGTGATAGATGCCCATGAGGAAGAGCAGGGCGTCTACGCTCTCATCTCCCGCCACCGCTTCCCCCGCCGTTTTGAGCGGCTGGCTCTCGGGCCGGCTGACCATCAGGGATACGAGGTCCACCGGATTGTCCTTGGGCGCGTAGTCGGGCAGGACGGCTCCCAATTTTTCTTGCGTCTCCTCGCCGAGGACGGGAAGCCTGAGACCTGCGTCCGTGCTTAAGTCTGCCGCCAGTGCGCCCAGCCCTCCTGAAAAACTTAAAATCCCCACCCCGTTTCCTTGAATCGGTTTCGAGCGCGCGAGAAAATCCGCTATTTCGATGAACTCATCCATGGAGCCCGGCGCCTGAATCCCGTATTGCGCGGCGAAGGCGTCGAAAACATCGCTTGCGGTCGTGATGGCGGCGGTGTGGCTGCGCGCGGCGCGGGCTCCCTCTTCGGTCTTGCCGCCCTTGAGCAGGACGATGGGTTTTCCAAGCTCCAAGGCGCGTCGGGCGGCGCGTTTCAAACGCTTGCCGTTGCGCACGGATTCCAGATACCCGCAAATGACGCGCGTGTGCGGGTCGTCGAGGAAGTATTCGACGCATTCCGCGAAATCAACGTCCACCTCGTTGCCGAGGCTCACGAGGCTGCTGATGCCGGAACCGCTCTCCTGAAAGCCCGTGAGCATGCACGCCCCCATCGCTCCGCTCTGGGTGACGATGGCCACGGCCCCCGGGATGAGCGGGTCGTCGTCCCTGATCGATATCGTAAATGTGGCCATGAGGCGTGAGCGCACGTGCACCACGCCCATGCAGTTGGGGCCGAGAACGCGCATACCCGATGCGTCGCGGAGTTCGATGATTTTCTTTTGAAGCGCCACGCCCTCCGCGCCCGCTTCGGCGAAGCCCGAGGTGATGACGGCGGCGGCCTTCACCCCGCGCTCCGCGCACTGGGCGAGGGCGGGGAGCACGTCTTCTCTCGGCGTGCAGATGAGCGCGAATTCGGGCGCTTCGGGCAGGGAAGCGATGTCGGGATAGCACTTAAGCCCCGCTATCTCCTCACGCCTCGGGTTGATGGGGTAGATGGGGCCGGGAAAGCCGTATTTCATCGTGAGGCGCAGGGGGATACCGCCTAAGCGGTTCAGGTTCGAGGCTGCGCCCACCACCGCAAAGGATTTGGGATGAAACAGGCTTTTGAGGGATTCGTGCGCGCTCATGGGCGGGTGTCAGGCCAAGCGGCCGCTTGCGGTTCCGATCGTTACGGCCACGCCATCCTGGTTCGTGAGTGAAACGTCGAACGAATAGCTCTTCGCGCCATCGTCCGAAGTTTTCTCCTTGAGCGTCGCCGTGAGACGTAAAACGTCGCCCGGGAATATGGGCTTGACGAAGGAAACATCGATCTCTCCGCCCGTGATGAAGCCCATCCCCAGATGATCGACCATGAGTTCGGTGATGAAGGACACCGGATGGCGGCCCGTCGCCACCGCCCGGGGCAGGCCCGCCTTTCTGGCCACCTCATCGTCGGTGTGGATGTTCTTGGTATCCACGCCGCCGGTAACGTAGCGGTTGAATTTGAGAATATCCTCCCAACCCACTTCATGCGTCCGCTCGGGCAGAGCGTCGCCGATTTCCATGTTTTTAAGTAGTGAGTCAGTCATTATCCTGGTGCTTTCTCGTGAGGCTTAAGACCGACGTATGAGAGGAGGTCAAGAGCAACTCCCCCGCCTCGTTCGTAACGCTGAGCTCGCTCACAATCCAGCCCTTCTCGCGCTTCACGTACAGGTCCTTCACCGTGACTTTCTGGCGCACGGTTTCGCCCACGGGCACGGGCCGGTGGAAGCGGTAGCCGAGCTTCGCGTGGATGGTGCCGAAGCGCTTGTAGTTCTCATCATAAATGGCGAGCAGGTCGTTGATGAATATCATCGGCGGCGCGATGGGGCCGCCTGCGGGAGAGGCGCCCTCATACCACTCCCGCTTTGCGCCCACGGCGTCGCAGTGCGCGTCCACCATCTCTTGCGTCACCGTGAGGTTGCGCTCACCGATCGTCATGCCGACCCGTAAATTCTCCCAGACGAAATCGGGCTTGTCGTTCATCAACCATGCTCCATGTGCTGATCAGAGGGGAATGCCAGAGACATGAATAATTATTATTTTGCCGTTATGATTGGTTTTTGGCGGAAACGAAGGAAACGAGCTTTTCCCAGTCTATCGCACTTTCCTGATCACAAAATCTCTCGCTGAATTCACTCGAAAGTCGGTCGATGATGGCCTGATATTTGGTAAAAAAATCGTCATTGCGCAGTTTGGCTTCATGTCCTAAAGGTTCGATGACGCGCGTGTAAAGATCGGGGTCTTCTGAGATCAGAAGCCAGAATTCCTGTCCGCAATACTTGAAATAACCGCCTTTGTCAGGTTCTCGGCTCCTTCCATAACAGCAGCCATTCACCGCTCTGACGTTTTTGGAGGGATTGCCTTGACGGACCAAACGGGCTGCATTTCGGAAATTATCCTTCATCCTAGCGATCTGAGAAGAATTGCCCCAATTAGGGCCAGATTTTACGGAGACGATGTACCGGACATTTTCTTTTTCAAACTCGATGTCGATACCGGTGGCGCTAGATTTCCAGCCGTCGCGAACCGTTTTTGCGACATAGAGTGCTAATCCCTCTAGGAAGTCTCCGAACAAGGTTTCTTCCTGTGAACTCAGATGGGCGTCGAGTAGGGAAGTCATCAACTCGGAAGCAGTGTTGATGTTCTTGCTTCGAAACAGGTAGGGGTTTTTGCGCCTGAGCAGTTTGTTCAATTGCAATTTGTTTAGTGCTTCCAGCCTTTTGTCGTGAAAACTTCCAATGTTGGTTTGAACGTAATCGGCAATCTGCTGGTTGGTAATGGGGGTTGCCATATACTCACCAGCGCAGTTCTTGTTCTAGTCTCTGCTTTAAGCTCTGGTAATAAGGCTCGTGTATCTCAATGCCTATTACATGGCGGCTTTTGTTCAGAGCGGCGAACGCCGTGGTGCCGGAACCGATGAAGGGATCGAGTACGACGTCGCCCGGGTCGGTGAAGAGGTCGATGAACCATTCAGGAAGCCAGTTGGGGAATACGGCGCTGTGCTCGCGATTGCCACACTCCGTGGCGCGATGCAAAACATTGGTTGGATAAACCCTATCACGGCCCAACCAGTTCTCTACTTTTTTTCCGAATCCACTGCCGACTTTGGACTCATCGCGATTGCGGTCGGTTACGCTGAGGTTGCTCATGCGGCTTTCGTACCATTCACCGACGGGAACCATCACATTGGATTGGTTCATCTTGAATTTGCGCTGTTTGTTGAATTGTAAAAGGCGCTCCCATGCGTCGCGGAAACGATTGGGCCATTTGCCGGGGTAGCAGTTTTTCTTGTGCCAGATGAATTCCTCGGTCCAGAACCAACCCTGCTTGCGCATTTCCAATATCAGTTCGATCACGTGGGTGTGTCGTTCGCCGTTAACCGCTGGTTCTTTGATGTTCAGGATGAAGGTACCGGTTTTTTTGAGTACCCGTCGCATCTCTGCAGCGATGGGCAAGAACCACTCAACGTAATCATCGGGCTTGACGCCCCCATAGGTGGTCGCCCGCTGATTGGCGTAGGGCGGTGATGTGATGATGAGGTCCACGCATTCGTCTGGCATTTCACCCATGACGTTCAGGCAATCGCCGCAGTGGAGTGCATTATGCGCAACACGCTCAGGTATCGATAGGGTTGTTGCTAGTGTGTCTTTGGTTTCCAAAGATTTCTTGTCCTGTATAAAGTTTTTGCGGTGGAAACCACTGGGCGCCGTTTGAGTCATTTCTCTTGCTCCTGTTTCGTAGGCAGTGTCTCTAATCACCGTGACGTTGTCAAGGAAACAGGTGCAATTTCGTATTATTTTCGCTATTTGTCAACTCACTCCACAGGGGCGGATGTGTTCGTTGCGCCAATTCGGCTTATTCATCCCCCTCCTCCGGTCCCGGGAAACTCTCGGGCCACTCCGCCGCCACCTCTTCGAGATAGGTTTTGAGATTTTCAGGGTCCTGCCTGCGCCCGAGCGTGATGCCCGTTATCGTTTTAGGCGCATCGAGCGGAATCCGCAGGGCGTCCTGAAAGCGGTTTCTCATGTTGAAGTAGGTGATCACCATGGTGAGTTCGACGAATTCGCGGTCATCGTAATGACGCCTCACATCCTCGAACACGTCGTCGCGCGTCTTGGCGGTGTTGCGCGTCACGTGCTCCGCCCACAGGACGGCGGCTTTCTCACGCGCGCTCATCGTAGGGGAGTCCATATAGGCGTCCGAGCAAATCTCGCGCACTTGCTCTTCGGTGACCCCGGCGTCTCGACCGAGCGCCGTGTTGTGCCCGAGTCAGTATTCACACCCGTTCAGGTGGCTCGTCTTGATGACGGCGATTTCCTTGATTTTGGTGGGGAGCACCGTGCCCAGCCCCTCGCGCATGAGCGTGACGGTGAGCGGCAGTATGACCTTGGCGACGTGGGGCTGGTAGGCCATGACGGCGAAGGAATTCGCCACGCGGCCGAGCATCTTCGTTACGCCTTCGAATAGTTTGGCGGCTTCACCTTGGGCTTCCTCTACCGGTAGGGGTTTCATGTAATTCATTTTCACACCCCACTCACTCTACGGGGGGCCAGATGCGCTTGCCGCGCGTCGGCGAGCCGGGCGCATGGAGCAGGCGCTGGCATACGTGATACGACCAGTCGTTCTCGCCGGGGAAGAGCTTGTCCACACGCGGGTAGTGCGCGAGGACTTTCTCGATCGAGGCGAATTCATAAAAAATGCTGTGCTTCGCCCATCCCGCCACGGAGACGAGCTTGCGCGTGCCCACGCAGCCGCGCATGTACTTCATCGCGGGCAGGCGGTCCTGCGCGTACCAGGAACTCAAGTCAAAATCGTCCTCGGGCGTGAAGCAGTTGAACGCGCCCATCTGGACTATCGGCGCGGGCACGCCGCCCACCGCGCGGGTGGCTGCGTCCGGGCCGTTCACCCTGTCGACTTCCGTAAAGATGCCGGTGCGCTCGCCGATTCTCTTACTGATCATCGCGTTCGTCTCATCGGAATACGTTTCTTCGAGCTGAGCCGGGTTGGGACTCAGGAATACCTCCGCGCTCGCCGCCCCGAAGAGGAGCAGAAACTCCGTGCCGTTTGGAATCGAGGGGTCGTCCGTGTAGGCCAAGTGGTCTTTTTTCTTCGATTTGGGCGATTCCCTGTCCACGAGTTCATAGTGGGCCGCCCACATGTAGCCGGGGCGTTTGAGCGCTTCCCTGATGTGCGTGTGGTGCAGCCAGTCGTTGTACTCTTCTTCATCTTCTTTCGGCAGGTCGTACCAGGTGGCCCAGATGCTTCTGTCCATGCGGTGTCCCCCCAGGGATATGAAAAAAATGAATCCTAAGTCTTGCGCTCCTCCAGGACGGCGCGCCAACCGGCCCCCGTCCGGGGGCGGACGCCATACCCGCAAAACGCCCGGCTTCATATGCCATCGACCGGGCGTTCCTTCGGAAATTAAACGGAACCCGAATGAAGTTCGGGGTGATTTGTGGTGTGCCGCCAGGGACTCGAACCCTGGACCTACGGATTAAAAGTCCGTTGCTCTACCAGCTGAGCTAGCGGCACAAAGAGAAAAGAGGTTTACGATGCGTCGGCTCGCAAGTCAAGCCTTAGAATGAAACCACAAGTGGCGGGGAATCGCAAATTTCGGGCCGTCTCGCCGCCTCTCGGCTTGACGAAGGCGGGAGCGGCGTGTTCAATACCATCCTCATGGGGAACGCGAGCCTCACCAGGGTTCCATGCTCTTTCAGCCGACGTAGCTCAGACAGGTAGAGCAGCTGATTCGTAATCAGCAGGTCACCGGTTCAAGTCCGGTCGTCGGCTCCAAAGAATCCATCATCCGGATTATCCCCTCCGAGGTGTTTCATGGCGAAACGAAATAGCGTGGGCGTCATCGGCCTGGGCCGCATGGGGAATCCCGTGGCGCAGCGGTTCATCGGGGCGAAGATGCCCTTGATGCTCTGGGACGTATCAAAGGAAAGGCGGGAGCCGTTCGAGGAAACAGAGGGCGTTGCCATCGCCACGCCGCGTGAAATAGGGGAATCCTGCGCGGTCGTCTTCTTCGTCGTGCCCTCATCGGACGAGATAGCGGCGTGCTTCAAAGGGAAAGACGGCCTGCTCAAAAACGCGCGAAAAGGGCTCGTCGTCTACGACCTCACGACCTCGGACCCGGCGAAGACGAAGCGCCTGGCGAAGCGCGCTACGCGCGCGGGCGTGGGCTATCTCGACGCAGGGATGAGCGGCGGGCCCGGCAACATACTGGAGGGCAAGCTGACCTTGATGATCGGCGGAGACGAGGCGCTCCTCAAGCGCACGAAGAAATACCTGAAACCCTTCGTCGAGAATATCTTCCATCTGGGGGCGCAGGGCTCGGGCCACACCATGAAGCTCGTCCACAACATGGTGCTCCACACGATGTTCCTGGCGACTTGCGAGGGAGCGCGTCTCGTCGAGCGCCTCGGGATGCGCGTCGAGGACATGATAGACATCTTCAACGCATCGACGGCTTA
This sequence comes from bacterium, assembly GCA_965218885.1. GTDB lineage: Bacteria > UBA8248 > UBA8248 > UBA8248 > UBA8248 > Bin107. The sequence goes on from OZ244713.1 coordinate 2,395,767, forward strand.
TAGCTACGCCAGCCGCCACCGCTTTCCGAACAACATCCTCTCGGGCACTTGGAACGGGCAGGCGCGCATCTACAACCTGCAAAAGGATGTCGGCATCGCCGTCGGCATCGGGAAAAAGCGCCGCGCGGACGTCCAGTTGGCCGAGCACACGCTCTCGTTTTTGAAAAAGGCCGTCGCGCGGGGGATGATCGAAGAGGATTTATCGCTTCTCTACCGAGATTTCGACCAAATACAGAAAATGGACGCGACCGAATAGCCTAAAGGCGGGCGGATTCCGTGCAGGATGAGATTTGACGCGGGCCAATCCCTAAAAGTAGAATGCGGCCTCTTGTGAACCAGGGGCAGAAAGCTAAGTTTGCGCAAAACGGAAAACTTCTCCGCAGCGTCTCGTCATTCGCCGTTCACCTGATTCGGCGGTTTTTTGAGAATGTACGAGGCAGCGGCCGCAATGGTTTGATTTTTACCATGTGAATAGGAACATTCCATTCCCATCAAGGAGAAAACGAAATGGCATTCGAACTTCCCGCTCTCGATTATGACTACAGCGCTCTGGAGCCGCACATCGACGCGCGCACGATGGAGATTCACCACACCAAGCACCACAACACCTACCTCACGAACCTGAACAACGCGATTGCCGGCACCGACCTGGAAGGCAAGAGCATCGAGGACATCCTCGGTAATCTCTCGCCGGATCAGGGGGGTCTCAATTTCAACGGTGGCGGCTACGACAACCACTGCATCTTCTGGAAGAACATGAGCCCGAACGGCGGCGGTGCGCCGGGCGGCGACTTGGCGGCGGCCATCGGAGATTTCGAGGCCTTCAAGGGTGATTTCTCGACCAAGGCGGTGACGGTGCAGGGAAGCGGCTGGGCGTGGCTCTGCACGAAGCCGGGTTCCGGCGCCGTGGAGATCAAGCAGATGCCCAACCAGACCAGCGTGCGCACCGAGGGCTACGTGCCGCTTCTGGGCGTGGACGTCTGGGAGCACGCCTATTACCTGAACTATCAGAATCGTCGCCCCGACTACGTCGCCGCATGGTGGAACGTGGTGAACTGGGACGACGTCGCCGCGCGCTTCGCGGCCGCCAAATAAGGGGGCGATATCATGGCTTTGAGCGTAGGTGATGCAGCGCCTGATTTTGAACTGCCGAGAACCCTCGCCGAGGGGGATACGGTGAAGCTGAGCGATTTTCGCGGAGAGAAAAACGTACTCTTGTGCTTCTACCCGTTCGATTTCTCCTCCGTGTGCAGCGAGCAGTTACCCGCCTATCAGGCGGAGAAGGCGAAATTCGACGCCGCCGACTGCGAGGTTATCGGCATCAGTGTGGACAGCCCTTTCGCGCACGCCGCCTGGGCGGAGAAATACGGCATCGAATTCCCGCTGCTGAGCGATTTCTTCGGCAAGGGAACGTGTGCGGCCTACGGGTTCCTGAACGACAAGGGGTTTAGCAACCGCGCGGTGGTTCTCGTCAACAAAGAGGGGAACGTCGCCTACATGGAGGTGACGGCCGCTCCGCCCGAGAAGCCGGACGATGAGAAACTCTTCGCGGCTATCGAGGGTCTGGGCTAGTCTGTTTTTGAATTTCGTGTTGCTGGGCGCGGGGTGAATTTGCCCCGCGCCCGTTTTTTTGCGTCTCTCATTCTCCCGGCGCCCCTATCACGGCGTCGGGCAGGGGTAATGGATTGTCGGCGATTATCGAGAGCATCTGCTCTCCTGAGGTCAGCGTTTCCATCGAGCTATATCCGCCCAAGGGCCGGAAGGCCGTGGAGCGCGCGCTGCGCGAGGTGGCTGCGATTCAGGAGGTGATGGACGTCGCCTTTACTTCGGTGACGTACGGGGCGGGCGGCTCCACGCGAGAGGGGACGCTCGAACTCGTGCTCGAACTGGAGAGGCGCTACCCGGGGCGCGTGGTGGCGCATCTCACCTGCGTGGGTGCGAACGAGGTCGAAATCTCGCGTTTGATGGCGGTTTATCAGGAAAACGGGATGCGCGATATTCTCGCGCTCAGGGGAGATATCCCCGAGGACATGACGCGCGATGAGGCCGTGGCGGGCGGATTCCGCTACGCCGCCGATCTGGTGCGCTGGCTCAAGGCTCTCGGCGGATTCTCCTCCATCGGCGTGGCCTGTTACCCCGAAGGCCACCCTGAAACGCCCGATAAGGACGAGGACATGGATTACTTCGTCCGGAAAGTGAACGAGGGAGCCGATTACGCGGCTTCCCAGTTCTTCTTTGAGGCGGGGGTCTGGGAGCGGTTTTTGGAGCAGATGGGAAGACGAGGTGTCGGGATTCCCCTTGCGCCGGGCATCCTGCCCATCCGGGACGTGGCGCAGGTGCAGCGTTTTGCGGAAAAATGCGGGGCGAGCGTGCCCGGGAGTGTCGTCGACGCTCTCGCGCCGTATGAAGATGCGCCTGAGGCGTTTCAGGAAAAATCAGCAGACCTGGCGGCGGCCCAGATTCAGGAGTTGATGGCGATGGGCGTCAGGCATTTCCACATCTACGCGCTCAACCGCTCGGACATCATCCTGCGCATCGCAGAGAGATTGGACTGGCGCAGGTAGGTTTCGCCCCGCTGTGCGGGTGATGTGCGGCGGCTCAGTCCACCGGTTTGGATTTGTCGAAAAAACACGGAATCGCCACTTGTTTGTAACACCTCTCCTGGATATTTTCTCTATATTCCTCCTTGTTGCAGGTCGGGAGTGGCGGTGAGGCTCGGTGCGCAGGATGAAGTGTTTGGTTTAAGTATTTTGGGTGGCGTCTCCGATCGTGGGCGGAGAAGTCGCATCTTTCATTGGTGTATAGAGGAGAAGGGTTGGATGGGTCGGATGAAAAATTTTGCAGGGCCTTGATTCCCCTGCTATGTGATATGGGCTTCATATCTTTTTTACGGTTCTCTGACGTCGTTTTGGAGGATATTTCCTTACTCCCACTCCTTGTTTTCTTTCAGGGCCTCTACTTGCGCCTCCAAACTCACCATGCGGCCGTCGAGTTTTTCGAAACCATCGCTCATCTCTGATTCAAGTTTGTCGAATCGCTGGTTGGTTTCTTCCCTGAAAGAGGCGATTTTGTTTCTTATTTCTGAAACGGCCTTGGTTGTTTTTTCGTCCAGTTTGGCGATAGCGGTGGTTGTTTTTTCGTCCAGCTTGGCGATGGCGGTGAGAATTTCTTGGCTCATGATGACACTCCGTTCGCATAACATTCGTTTTACATTCGCATTACACAAACAATATACGGGAATCCCGGCCGTGTCAACTGTTTTGTCCGTCCGTTCAAAAACCAAACCCTTTTAGCGCCTTTGAGGTGCAGTTACGAGAGGGGGTGTGGCGGGGTGGGAAGAGTCTGCGCCCCTAGTCCAGCGGAGCGGGCAGGTAGGATTCTCCCATCAGGTATTCATCCACGGCGCGGGCGCAGGAGCGTCCGTCCGCAATCGCCCAGACGACCAGGGATGCGCCGCGCATCATGTCGCCCGTCACGAAGACGCCGGGCGTGCTCGTCATCCATCGCTCATCGCGGTTCACCGCGCCGCGCCCGGTGCGCTCGAGCGCCAGCTCGTCCATCAGCGGATGGCAGTCGGGTCCCTGAAAGCCGATGGCGAGGAGAACGAGGTCCGCGTCGATTTCTTCTTCCGTGTCCGGAATCTCGGTGAATACGACCCTTCCGTTCTCATCCTGGGTTTCGTCCACCCGCACGGTGTCGATTTTTTTGGCGTGGCCGGTTTCGCCCAGAAACCGGCGGGTCTGGATCTGGAAGATGCGCTTACCGCCTTCTTCATAGATCGGCGGGGTGCGGAAAATGTGCGCGTAGTTCGGCCAGGGGTCGCTCAGCGGGTCTCTCGTATCCGGGGGACGCGGGTGGTACTGGAACTGCCGGACGGATTTGGCCCCTTGCCTGTGCGCGGTGCCCACGCAGTCCGCCCCCGTGTCGCCGCCTCCGATGACGACCACGTGCTTGTCCTTCGCGGTGATGAACTCCTCATCCGGTATGTCCTCGCCCGCGAGCCTTCGGTTCTGCATGGTGAGATACTGCATGCCGAAGTAGATGCCTTCCATCTCACGGCCCGGAATCTGTAAATCCCTGTGCTGCAGGGCGCCTGCGGCCAGCACGACCGCGTCGAATTCTTCCTGTAATTCTGACATCTTGGGGTCGACGCCGACGTTCGCGTTCACGTGGAACGCCACGCCCTCTTCTTCCATCTGCTGGGTGCGCCGGTCGATATAGGTCTTGTCCATCTTGAAATCCGGTATTCCGTAGCGCATGAGCCCGCCGAGCTTGTCGTCGCGCTCGAACACGGTCACGTGGTGCCCCGCCCAGTTGAGTTGCTGGGCCGCGGCCAGACCCGCAGGGCCCGAACCCACGACGGCGACTTTCTTGCCCGTGCGGACCGCGGGTGGAGTCGCCTTCACCCAGCCCTGCTCGAAAGCGTGTTCGATGATGGATTTTTCGATCTCCTTGATCGTCACCGGAGAGTCGTTGATCGTGAGAACGCAGGAATCCTCGCACGGAGCCGGGCAGAGCCAGCCGGTGAACTCGGGGAAATTGTTCGTCGCATGGAGCCGATCGATGGCGTCTTTCCACAAATCCTTGTAGACCAGATCGTTCCAGTCCGGAATCAGGTTTCCCAGCGGGCATCCCTGATGACAGAAGGGAATGCCGCAGTCCATGCACCGCGCGCCCTGGCGCTGGAGTGTCTCGTGCGGCGTGGGGAGATAGACCACGCCCCAGTCGTGGACGCGCTCGTCCACGGGCCTCGTTTTGGGCGCTTCTCTTCCGAATTCCACAAAACCCGTCGGCTTACCCATGGGCTCCCTCCATGACGGCTTCTTCCCACGGTATGCCTTTTTCTTTCGCCTCCTCGATGGCCGTCAGCGCGCGCTTGTAGTCTCTGGGCATCACCTTTGCGAAGCGGGGCTGGTGCGCCTCCCACGCGTCGAGGATATCCCTGGCCCGCGCGCTGTCCGTATATTCGATGTGTTTTCTGATGAGGTCTTTCACTTCCTCGACGTCGTCGGGCGCCTGCAGCGGCTCGACGTCCACCATTTCCATGTTGCAGCGCCTGGCGAAGTCGCCCGCTTCATCGAGCACGTAGACCACGCCGCCCGACATGCCCGCGGCGAAGTTCCTGCCCGTCTTGCCCAGGATGACGACGCGACCGCCCGTCATGTATTCGCAGCCGTGGTCTCCCACGCCCTCCACCACCGTGTGCGCGCCGCTGTTTCTCACGCAGAACCTCTCGCCGGCCACGCCCCGGAAATACGCCTCTCCCGAGGTGGCCCCGAAGAGCGCCACGTTACCGATGATGATGTTCTCCTCCGGCGCGAAGCCGGCCCCTTTCGGGGGATAGGCGATTAGTTTTCCGCCCGAGAGACCCTTGCCCATGTAGTCGTTGGCGTCGCCTTCGAGGGTCAGGCTCATTCCCTGCGGGATGAAAGCGCCGAAGCTCTGCCCGGCGGAGCCGGTGAAGTGAATGCGGATGGTGTCCTCCGGCAGACCCTCCCCGCCATACTTGCGCGTTATCTCCGAGCCCGTGATGGTGCCCACCGTCCTGTGGGTGTTGCGGATGGGAAGCTCGAACGTGATCGGCGTTTTGTTCTCAATCGCATCCTTGCATCTGGGCAGCAGCTCCCGCATGTCGAGCGAGCGCTTGAGTCCGTGGTCCTGCCTCGTGATCTGGTGGATGGCCGCGTCGGGTCCGGCGTCAGGCTTATGGAGGATGGCCGAGAAATCAAGGCCCTTCGCCTTCCAGTGGATCACCGCCTTTTTGGTGTCGAGCCTGTCCACGCGCCCGATCATCTCTTCCATCGTGCGGAAGCCCAGCATGGCCATGTATTCGCGCACCTCATCGGCGACGAAGCGGAAGAAATTCTCCACGAACTCAGGTTTTCCGTCGAACTTCTCGCGAAGTTTCGGGTCTTGAGACGCGACGCCGACGGGGCAGGTGTTGAGATGACACACGCGCATCATGATGCAGCCCATGACGACGAGCGGCGCGGTGGAAAAGCCGTATTCATCCGCACCCAGAAGAGCGCCCACGATGACGTCGCGCCCTGTCTTCATCTGCCCGTCCACCTGGACCGCCACCCGGTCGCGCAGCCTGTTGAGCACGAGGACCTGCTGGGTTTCGGCAAGCCCCAACTCCCAGGGGGTGCCCGCATGGAGGATGCTCGTGATGGGAGAAGCACCCGTTCCGCCGTCGTGGCCCGAGATGAGTATGGTATCGGCATGGGCTTTGGAAACGCCCGCCGCCACGGTGCCGACGCCGACTTCTGAGACGAGCTTCACGTGAACGCCCGCTTGCGGATTCGAGTTTTTGAGGTCGTATATCAACTGCGCCAGATCTTCAATCGAATAGATGTCGTGATGCGGCGGAGGAGATATGAGCCCCACCCCGGGAGTGGAGTGCCTGGTTTTGGCTATCCAGGGATAGACCTTGTGGCCGGGGAGCTGGCCGCCTTCTCCGGGCTTTGCGCCTTGCGCTATTTTTATCTGCAGATCGGTGCAGTTGACCAGAAACTCGCTCGTCACGCCGAAGCGTCCCGACGCCACCTGGTGGACGGCGCTTCGCCTGAAGTCACCGTTCTCATCGGGGGTGTAGCGCTTCGCGTCCTCTCCGCCTTCGCCCGAGTTGGATTTTCCGCCGATGCGGTTAAGCGCGATGGCCAGCGCTTCGTGGGCCTCGGAGCTCAAGGCCCCGTAGGACATGCCGCCCGTGCTGAAGCGCTTCATGATTTTCTCGGCGGGCTCCACCTCCTCGAGAGGAATGGGGTTTTCCGCCGTCCTGAAATCCAGAAGACCGCGCAACGTGGCCAGATGCTTGTTCTGGTTGTCGACCTTGCCGGTGTATTCCTTGAAAATCTCATACCGCCCCGACATCGTGGCGTGCTGCAGCTTGAACACGGTCTCGGGGTTGAACAGGTGGAATTCCCCGTCCCTGCGCCACTGGATGTCTCCGCCGCCTTCGAGTTCCTGAGAGCCGACGGGCCTTTCGGGGAAGGCGTTTTTGAGCCGCTTCAGAGTTTCCTGGGCCACGACGTCGATGCCGATCCCACCGATGCGCGAGGCCGTCCAGGTGAAATATTTTTTGATGAAATCGCGCTTCAAGCCGATGGCCTCGAATATCTGCGCGCCGCGATACGACTGGATGGTCGAGATGCCCATCTTGGACATCACCTTGAGGATGCCCTTGTTGAGCGCGGCAGTGTAGTTCTTCCTGGCCGTGTCGGGGTCGATGTCGTTGAGAAGCCCGTTTCTGATCATGTCGTCGATGGTTTCAAAAACGAGATACGGGTTGATGGCCGCGGCCCCGTAGCCGAGCAACAGGCACATGTGATGCACCTGGCGCGCTTCGCCCGTTTCGAGGATAAGCCCGATGCGCGTTCTGGTTCCCTCCCGCACGAGATGGTGATGAACGCCGGCGGTGGCCAGAAGGGCGGGGATCGGGGCGTACTCTTTCGATACCCCTCTATCCGAGAGGATGATGAAGCTATAGCCCTGCTCGATGGCGCGGCTGGCCTTTCTGCATAACTCCTCCATCGCCTGCTTGAGGCCATCGGGGCCATCTTCGGCCCGGAAGAGAATGGGCAGGGTGACCGCTCTCAGACCCGGCTGATCGATGCGAGCGAGTTTGTGGAGATCCCCGTTGCTGAGAATGGGGGAATCGAGCTTCACCTGCTGGCAGGAGTCCGGTTCCGAGGCCAGCAGGTTTTTCTGCGGGCCTACGGTGGAGGATAGCTGCGTGACGATCTCTTCGCGAATGGCGTCGATGGGCGGGTTCGTCACCTGGGCGAACAGTTGCTTGAAATAATCGTACAAAAGGCGCGGCCGGTTCGAGAGGACGGCGAGCGCCGCGTCGTTGCCCATCGAACCCGTGGGATCGTTTTTCAGGTTCACCATGGGGCCGATGAAAAACCGCAGATCTTCCTGCGTGTATCCAAAGACTTTTTGTCTTTTGAGGATGGTCTGGTGGTCGGGTTCGGGAAGTTCCGAAGCGTCCGGCAGCCTGTTCAGGTGCAAGAGGTGCGCCTCCAGCCACTCCTTGTATGGATGCTCCGACGCATAGCGCGACTTAATTTCCTCATCATCGACGATGCGGCCTTCTTCGGTGTCCACGAGGAGGATTCGTCCCGGGTGGAGGCGTTCTTTGAGCTTCACGTTCTCGGGCGGGATGTCGAGAACGCCCACCTCGGACGCCATGACGAGCAGGTCGTCGTGCGTGACGTAGTATCTGGCGGGCCGCAAGCCGTTTCTGTCCAGCGCGGCGCCGATGACCGAACCATCGGTGAACGTGATGCAGGCGGGGCCGTCCCACGGCTCCATGAGGCTGGCGTGGAACCCGTAAAATGCCTTTAACTCCGCGCTCATGGACTCATGGCCCACCCAGGGCTCGGGAATCATCATCAACACGGCATGGGGCAATTCCCGGCCGGCCATGTAGAGAAATTCCAGCACGTTGTCGAAGATGGCGGAATCGCTTCCGCCCTCGACGATGATGGGCAGGATTTTCTCCAGATCGGGCAGGTGCGGGGATTTGCAGAACACCTCCCGGGCGCGCATCCAGTTGATGTTGCCGCGCAGGGTGTTTATCTCCCCGTTGTGGGCGAGGCACCGGTACGGGTGCGCCAGGGGCCAGGAGGGGAACGTATTGGTGGAGAAGCGCGAGTGGATGAGCGCCAGTCCCGATTCCATGTCCGGGTCGCTCAGATCCGGAAATACGTCTTCGAGTTGTGTTGCGGTGAGCATTCCCTTGTAGACCATCGTGCGCGCGGAGAGCGAGGGGATGAAGAACTCGTCCCTGTCTCTTATGTCCGATTCACGAATCGCGTGCTCCACGCGCTTTCTGATGACGTAGAGCCTGCGTTCTATCCCCATGGCGTCGAGGGAGTCATCGAATCCGCCGATGAAGACCTGGCGAAATTGCGGCGCGGCTTCGCGCGCCGTGGGCCCGACCGAGGAGAGATCGTTCGGCACCGGCCTCCAGCCGAGAACGACGGCTCCTTCCTCGTACACGATGGACTCGAAGATTTGCTCGCACTCATTCGCCCGGCTCGAGGATTTGGGGAGAAACACCGAACCCACCCCGTAGCGGCCTTCCGCCGGAATCCTGAATTTTTCGGCCTCGCAGGCCTTGCGCAGGAACTTGTCGGGTATCTGGATTAAAACTCCCGCCCCGTCGCCCGTGTTGATTTCAGAACCCGTCGCCCCCCTGTGGGCGAGATTGCGGAGAATGGTGAGGGATTTCTGGACGATGTCGTTGGACTTGCGCCCCTTGATGTCCACGACGAAAGCCACGCCGCATGCGTCGTGTTCGAAGGCAGGATCATACAGACCCTGTTTTTGTAAGGGTTTTCTCATCGTTTCACCAACTTTCTTTCTCAGAGTATCTTTCTCGGCAAGTTCCCCGTCTTCCCATGGTACGAGGGAACTTCTAAATGCGTCTTATGGATATCGTGTGGTGATTTCCATGCAACAGAATCTGAACTGTAACATACCCGTGAAAATAAGGCAAACTAAAATATTTAATATATTGCATTAGGATAATTTATATTGTAGCCTTTTCTCATGAACATCGAGACCTTGCGGCTCTATTGCCGTATCATCCAGGAGAGAAGTTTTTCCAAGGGAGCCGCCCAAAGCGGCGTCACCCAGTCCGCGGCGAGTCAGGCGCTTCGCCAGCTCGAGGGGGATTTGAGCGTCGAGCTGCTCGACAGGAGCAAGCGGCCTTTCGGCATCACCGAAGAAGGCGCCCGGTTTTATGAGGCTTGCCGCAAGATGCTGGGGGAATTCGACCAGGTTTGCGCGGAGATATCACACGGCATCGGCGAGGTGCACGGACAGGTGCGCGTCGCCGCCATCTACTCGGTGGGTCTTCACCAGATGGGCGCCTACATGCAGCGGTTCCGCTCCCTGTACCCCCAGGCGCGGGTTCTGCTGGAATGTTTGCACCCCGAGAAGGTGGTGCAGTCGGTTCTGGACGATACGGCGGACATCGGCGTTCTTTCCTACCCCCCGAGGGATAAGGCGCTGCGGGTCGTGCCCTTCAGGGATGAGCCCATGTTCTTCGTCTCTCATCCGGGGCACCAACTGGCCTTTCGCCACGCGGTAAGGGTTTCCGACCTCGCGGGCGAGCCCTTCGTGGCCTTCGATGGCGATCTCTCCATCCGCAACGCGATCGACAGGGTCTTGCGCAAGGCGGGCGTGAGCGTGGACGTCGTGATGGAGTTCGACAACGTGGAGAGCATCAAGGAGGCGCTCTTCATCGACACCTGGGTGAGCATTCTACCCGGCTCGGCCGTTCACAACGAGCGGGCCATGAACACGCTGGCGGTGCTGCCCTTCGAGGGGGAGCGCATCATCCGGCCCCTGGGCCTCATCTACAGGCGGGACAAGCCGCTCCACGGCGGCGTAAAGCGCTTCATCGAGCTTCTGGGCAGGGATCTCGACTAGCGGCAACCCTTCCGCATCTCCTTTTTTATCAACAGTTTGTACTGACATATCCCCAAATATAATTATTTATGTATATTATTCTTGACAATATGAGTATATATAGATATATTCACGGTGCCTGATGTGCGAACGAGCAGATCGCGCACAAGCGGATGAATGAGTTACTTGATTGATATTATTGACTTTATGAAGAAAAAAGGAAATTTCATGAATTTATCGAAAAACCTCGTCAATTTATCTAAATTTATCGATATTTTCAGGAATTCAGCTTGCCCGGATGATCCGTCCCGCGACACCCCACCTTTTTTCCCACCGAACACGGCGTCTCGAACCGCCCGCGAGGCGTCCCTTTCCGAGACCATTGCACTTTCAAGACCGCGCGGGTCATCCGGGCATGTAATACTTCTCATCAAGGAGGCGCCATGCGAATCACCATGCGCATGCCCGGGAGGTACGTCATGAACGAGGCAGCTTCCTTCATCGGAACCCATGAGCGCACGCTCTCAGACCTTGTGGACGAGGGTTTCGGCGTACCGGAGGAGGCCGCACTGCTCGTCTACCGCGATCGCTCCCGCGAGAGGCGCGTGAGCCTCATCTTCCCGAATCTCGCCTCCGCCCGTGCGCGAGCCGACGCTCTCGTCCGGGCCAGGAGAGCCCGCCGCCGCGACGTGTCCGTACTCCCGCTCGCCGAGGCGCTTCGCTGATGCCGCCCGCAAAGAAAACCCCCGTGCGCAAGCGGCGCGAGAGGAGTACGAAACAGGCCCCGCCCGACCCGAGAACGCCGCGCCGGATTCTCGAGGAAGAAGCGTTTCTCACCAAACCCATGCTCGCCAAGGTGCTCGGCTATAAGAGCTACCGCACGCTCGACGCCATCATCGCCGAGGACTGCGTGAGCGACGCGCCCTGCCTCCGGCCCGTCTATCTGCGCCGCCCGCCCCCGCGCGCGGGCGTCAAGCAGCCCGAGAACCATCCCTCCTTCAAGAGCGCGCGCTTTCGCCGCGAGGACGTGCTCTCCTACGTCGAGAAGATGCAGGAGGATTTCCCGCTCGATCTGGAATGGAAATTCGGCGGTATGCGGGAGTAGGCAGTTCCGACGGGGAGGTCAGGCTTTCCCGAGCAGGGGGAGCCTGCGCTTTCGACCGAGGAGGGGAAGCAAGAAACCCTTTCATCGCTATCGGGCGGGAAAAATGCAGGATGAGGTTGAGATTTGAGTGGAAAGAGGTATATTTAGTGTGTGTCTAATCACACAAACTAGCCGCCAGGGATATTGACGAACTGGTAGATTCTGGAGCACAAGCTTCCGTGAAGTGGAAGTGTGTGTAAAAAGTATGGGAAAATTTCCAAGTCAAGTCCCTGTGGAGCATGGGCGGCGAATGATTGAAGGGAATGACGTATGACAAAAGGAGAAACCACCTCGCACAAAATTTCCAAGCGTGAAAAAGAGCACGCCGAAATGCTCAAGCTCGTACTGGCTCGTCCGGGTGTTCGTGAGGCAATGAAGGTCTATGACGATTGGAAGGAGAAGGATCGGGGGCTTGACGCTTATCGCTCTGCTACGAAGGAACCGGAACATGTTCTGACAACGAACTATACGACTGCTCGCTAAGCTGACAAATCTAGGAGTTGCAAATTGCCGATTTGGAACGAGATTTTTTTAAGATTAGTAGAGTGGAAGCAATAGGAGCAAGGATAGAATGGCGAAACCTAAGTCAACAAGAAAACAAAAAAGAACGCTCGTGTCTATTGAAAAAGACATTCATGAAGCGCGCAAAAAATTAGCGGATGTCAGAAATTCAGAATGTTTCCCACTACTTCTTGGAGATGCCAGCATACGGAGTACTCTGGTTGATAGAGTATATGACGAATTAAGAGAGGCAGAATATCAGTGCAAAAGTTTGGATGTCATTATTGATTCTGGTGGTGGGGATATTGATGCAGCGTACAATCTCGCACTTTTATTTCGTCGGTATGGTGAAGAAAAGCTAACCTTTATTATCCCACGGTGGGCAAAGAGTGCGGCAACTCTTTTGATTTGTGCTGGTGATGAAATCCTTATGACGCCCGTTGCAGAACTAGGACCATTGGATCCACAGATTACGGAGATGAACCCATTAGAACAACGCGTTGAGCGATTTTCTCCCCTTCATATAGAGTCAACTCTTCAACTTATTCGAGATGAGTTCAAAAATGGAAATTCGCAATTGGCTGAAGGACTTATGCAACGATTACAGTTTCCTCTTACTCTTGGCAGTTTTAAGAAGTCGCTCGATGTAGGAAGAGAATATGTCGAGAAGCTGTTGTCTTCTCGAATGCTTAAAGAACACAGCGACAAGGCCAAGGAAATTGGTAAAGAGTTGACGAGTGGATATGCAGATCATAGTTGGTGTATTACTATTGGAGAAGCGCAAGAATTGGGTTTGAATGCGCGTGAGCTCGAAGGTGATGCTTTGGATTTAGTCTGGAAAATTCATAAATTCAACAGAGAAAAGGAGGACTTGATTCGCCAAGAAAAGCAAGAGAAATTGAAGGATCAATTAAAGGACTTGCCCCCTGGACTTCTGGACATGTTGCCGCCGGGGTCAATGGGAGCTGAACCGAAGGGACAAAATGCTCCTGTGTCCATGAATGAGGGTACGTGAGATATCTAGATGTCCCTAGGAGAAACGAAAATGGTGGACTATTCAATGATTCCGACTCGCTTAGCAGCAGCATTGCTACTTCAGCGTGGCGAGATTTCGTTTGGAGAGATTAAAGCACTCCCATTAGTTGAGGATGAAGGTTTTGCGCTCGCAGTTGCAGATGTGTTGGCACATCATTTCGAAGTCGAGCGATATGAACGGCCTATCGGTCGGTCTACCTCCCAATTTGAAGATGTGATCCGGCTTGTGGCACCTTTACAGTTTGAACACGAAAACGATCCGGAGTTGCCCATAATGGTATAAAAAGATTTAGATAGAATTTCGTATTGTTTGAAAGGAGACCAAGCCATGTTCCATACACACGATGAGGACCCCGGCTTCTAGCAAAGAAGCCCGATGCGAAATAAAGCCCCCCGGGAAATCCGGGGGGCTTTTCTTTTTGGTGCAGTCATCTCGGGCGGACAATCCGCGCCGGGAATTCGATACGCCATCTCCCCGCTTCATGAATTGACGTATCCGCCCCCTCCGGCTTATGTTGATAAGGTTTCTGTTACGAGTATCCCGCCCGATGAAACCGACAGGCTCATGCGAAACGAAGACGAGGGAAACGACCGGCGTTTATGCATACGGCGCAGCAAGGGGATGCTTTGCGTATCGGGCCAAAATCAGAGAGAATAGGCGAAACGTAAGCGAAATCGCAGGTAGTGATAAACGATGACACCGAGGCATGGCGCATGAACGGATTTTACGAGTTCTTCGCAGGAGGAGGCATGGCCCGTATGGGCCTGGGTCCGGAATGGTCTTGCCTTTTCGCCAACGACGTCGACGCGAAGAAAGCCGCGAGCTACGCCCGCAACTGGGGTGATGCGGTATTTCGACTGGCGGACGTGGCCGAACTGGCCCCGGCTCATCTGCCCGGAGTCGCCGACTTGGCGTGGGCGTCGTTTCCCTGTCAGGACCTCTCGCTTGCAGGCTACGGCGCGGGACTTGGTGGGGAAAGGTCGGGCGCCTTCTGGCCTTTCTGGAATCTCATGAAGTCGTTGCGAGCCGAGAATCGTGCGCCGTCGATCATCGTTTTGGAGAACGTGTGCGGCGCCTTGACTTCGCACGGGGGTGAGGATTTCGCCACTATAGGCGCCGCCATCGTCGAGACGGGCTATCGTTTCGGCGCGCTCGTTATCGACGCGGTTCATTTCGTCCCGCAATCGCGGCCCCGGTTGTTCATCATAGCCGCCAAAGAGGAGCGCCCTATACCCGAGGGTCTGACATCCGCAAAGCCGGATGAACGATGGCGCACGAGAGCGTTGACTGAGGCGCATGGCCGCCTCCCCCGCTGGATGCGGGAAAACTGGCTGTGGTGGCGCCTCCCCTCGCCGCCGGGGCGCCGCACGGTCTTCGCGGATTTGATCGAGGATAACCCGAAAGACGTAAAGTGGCGCTCCCCCGAGGAAACCCGGAAGCTTCTCGACATGATGAGTCCGGTGAATCTGGCTAAAGTTGAAGCTGCGAAAAAGGCCGGGCGGCGAATGGTCGGAACCATATACAAGCGCACGCGCCGGGATGGGAACGGAGGCAGGACGCAACGGGCGGAAATCCGTTTCGACGGCGTCGCCGGGTGCCTTCGCACGCCCTTGGGCGGATCGAGCCGACAGACGATCATGATCGTCCAAGGCGACGAGGTGCGCTCGAGGCTTCTCTCCCCGCGCGAGGCGGCGCGGCTGATGGGGTTGCCCGAGGATTACGAGTTGCCGGAAAACTACAACGAGGCTTACCACCTGGCCGGAGATGGTTTGGTGGTTCCGGTAATCCGGCATATCGCGAAAAACATTCTGGAGCCTGTTCTGGCCGCCTCCGAGACGGCGGAAACGAAAGTAGCCTGATCTTATGCCCGCCGATCACAAAGAAGCACTGGAGCGATTCGTTTCGGATCATGTTTTTATGGGTAAAGGACCATTATCCGTTGCGCTTGTCGTAACCAATCATGCGCGTGAGGATAGACTTCCACTCGATCCGGAAACGCTGGTGACGGATGGCGGCGGTCAGGTTCGCGGTCTTGGGAAAACGCGCGTTCAGGCTATTTTGAAAGAGCATGGAATTGAGCGCGTGCTTGCCGCCGAAGGCGGACGCACGAGCCGGGGCAGCTTGAACAACATGCGGGACTATGTCGCTTTCCTGAATGACTTGCATGAGCGAGGCATGGCGGATATCGACTCAATAGAGGCGTATTGGGTCGAGTGCGTCCGCTCCTTTTTCGCAGGCGAGCCGTTCACGATCAAGCTGGACGCCTCGCGGGTCTGCGTCATGTTGTTCGAGACGTTCTGGGGCAAGCCGTCGAACGCCAAAAGGAAGTTCCCGGGATGAACTGCGCCGGGGCGGTGCTGCAGCACTTGGTCGGCGCGAAACTCGACTGCGCGCTTAAAAGTGTAAAGGTCGAGCACCGCAGCTTTTCGACGGCGGATGCGCCGGGAGATCGCGCCGGAGATTTCTCCATCGGCGACGTGGTGATTCACGTCACCACCACTCCGGGTGAGGCGGTGATCGAGCGATGCCTGGAGAATCTGAACGGTGGCTATAAGCCGGTTCTCATAACGATACGAAGAGGGGTCGCGTTCGCCGAAGGGCTGGCCGAGAACAAGGGGCTGGCCGAACGGGTCGATATTTTCGAGATCGAGCAGTTCGTGGCCCTGAACCTCTATGAATGGGGCGCGTTCGAGGTGGGAGGGCGGCGCGATGCGATCAAGGACTTGGTGCGTCGTTACAACGAGATTGTCGAA
Source organism: bacterium (assembly GCA_965218885.1). GTDB lineage: Bacteria > UBA8248 > UBA8248 > UBA8248 > UBA8248 > Bin107. Next base: position 2,411,623 of record OZ244713.1, read on the forward strand.
GACGTGGAAACCGACCCTAGCCTCAAGATTGCAATCGGCGGATGACGGAGCGGTCCGAAGTTCGCAGCCGAACGATGCGCGCGGTCAAGGGCCGCGATACGGGGCCGGAAATGATCGTGCGGCGTCTGGCGCACGGCATGGGCTATCGCTACCGTCTGCATGGCAAGGACCTCCTAGGCAAGCCCGATCTGGTGTTCCCCGCAAGGCGCAAGGTCATCTTCGTCCACGGATGCTTCTGGCATCAGCACGCTTGCCCGAGAGGGTCGCGCTCGCCCAAGTCGAGCCGGGACTACTGGATTCCCAAACTGAAGCGCAACAAGCAGCGCGACGCGGAGAACCAAGCTCGCCTTTGCGAGATGGGTTGGGACGTGCTCGTGATCTGGGAATGCGAGATGAAGGATCGGGACGCGCTCGGAAAGCGGATTGAGGCGTTTTTGGAGGGATAGGTGCGCCAACTTAACGCCCTAGGTTTTTTGCTTGCGCAAACCAGCTAAAGATTCGATCAATTCTCGTGAACGTCCAGCGATCATGTCGCTTTGATTGAATATGGCTTTATTTATCTGTCGAATGCCCAGCATATCATTCATTTTAACGAGTTTTTCTTCACCACGCGAGAAAGCGGCTGTCACGATTACGTCATGGGAAATTGGCAACAGAACGCCAACATTCGGGTCGCGAATATGAGTTTGTTCGGAATGTGTAATTTTGACAATCAGAATCGGGTTACTTCCTATAATAAAACTTCTTTTGGGGCTACGAACGATTCTGATTTCGATGCCCTTATTCCCAAATATTTCTAATATCTCCGGACTCGGTGTTCCAACTAGGTTTCCCGACCAAATTTTTCTCATGATCCTGGGTTGTTCTTTAGGGTCATGAAATTTTTCGTACATATCATCGCTAAGAGAGCGGCCTTCATCATTTTCAAAATGGGTTAAAGCGTCTAAAACAAAGGCCGGATTTTGCATTTCGTCCCGATTTTTCGGCGTGCGTACCCATTGACGGCAGAGGAAATCATCCCAGGTTTCTTTTTCCGAGTCTGTCAAGAATGGTGGTTTTCCGAGCCGGGCAGCCCGGATTATTTTTTCGATTATAGGACTTGTTTTTCCTTCTAACTCGGAAAGTTTCGTTTCCACTGAGTCGTCTTTATTTCCAAGTGCATCGAGCTGTGTATAAAGTTGGTTTTCTAAGAACAGATCCTTGGGAGCTAATTCAAATATCTTGCCCGGAGAGTCTTTTCGAGAACAATATAACTTACCGTTCTTATTCGTGAATCGCTCTAAAAGCATTCTGGGAATAAAATGTTGGCCTGCCATTGAAAATTACTTTCTCCGTTTTGCCAAGATTGTGGTTAATTTCCACTATCAGAGCATTGCTGGCGATTTCTCTGTTCCATATCGGAGCGACAGTGGCATCAAGTTTAGTCCTTCTAACTCGAACCTCCCCCTCCCATCAACGATTCTAACTCTACCTCACCGAACCCAGCCATTCCTCCTTCCACCTCCAGGCGGGTTTTCCCGTCTCTTTTTCTATCGCGGCATTGGTGTCCTTTGCGGCGTAGACCCGCATGAGTTTTTTGACGCCCATCTCGCGCAGGAGATAGCTGGCGTAGGAGCCAGCGAGGATGTAGAACATGCGCCGAACGCGCCTGTTCGCGAATCTGGGGATGCCGTTCTCGCCTACCAGGTCGAGAGCTTCCGTCGCGGGGGGGAACTCTCTGCTGAGGACGCGGCCCGCGAACTCATCCACCGATTCACCGAAATTGGGAAAGGCGGCGTAGCCGCCCAGGCGGTCGTTCAAGTGAACGGCCAGGCCTTCTTTCAGCCACAGCGCGTTCCAGTCCCACGCGATGATGTGGACCGTCTCATGCAGATAGGGTGTTCTCTTTCCTTTTGCGAAAGAAAGAAACACCACGGGGTGCATGTATTTTCGCGGGCTGTAGGCCGTGATGGTGTGCGAAGGCGCGCGCCGGCCGTGAACGAAGAACTCCATCTTCTCCTGCCCGTACGCCTCGCGTGAGAACTTAAAGTCCAGAAACTTCTCCACGGCCTCTATCCCTGCGTCAATCTTTTGGTGCAAATCGCTCGCCTCATCTGTCGAGAGATAACCCGCCTCCACCCAGAGTACCGAGCGCGCCGAGGCGAGTTTTTCCGCATCGCCCTTGATCGAGCGCATGAGTCCGATATCGCGGCAGCGCCCCGTGTAGGGACCATAGGAGCATTCTCTGGCCTCAGTGTGCGGAACGCCGAGCGCGCTGACCATCAAGGCGGCGATGAGGAGAGATTTGACGAGAAGATTTCCTGTGCGTCTTTTCGCCATGGCGTTTCCTTTACGCGGCGGCGAGGCGATGCGTTGAGCAGTTTTTCACTGGGGAACAGGTGAGGTTTGGTCATGTAAGCCATTCCGCATGAATAACGCACGCGCTCAGGAGGATGCTTCGGACCGTGATTTTCGCATCGGAGCGATCTATCGCGACCCGAGCGACGGTATTTCCTCTCATATTGCATACGATAACTGGCGCGTCATTCCTGAAAATTTCTACCGGAGCTTCCTGAACCGGCTCAAAGATCGCAGTTGGAATCTCGATAAGCTGGTAGCGATGCGGGATATTGTTTCCCTCTCTAAAAGCCCTCAACATAACGATTGCATCTACGGCGTTCGTATAGTCATTGAACAAACTGAGCGTTTGGTTGCGTCGTTCTTGCGCTCTGCGCAGATCCTGTATCCATGCCGCTTCGGTCAGTTTGGAAATATGCACTCTTGTTTCTGACAAGTTTTTTGCAGAGGTAGATTTCAACGAAATTCGTCTTTTGGGCTCATTGCCTGCTTGAACTTCAAGATCGACAAAGCGCCTGGTCGGGCTTCCCGGTTCATCGACTTTCCAGTTTATGGAAGTACAGGCATTCCTGAATACTGTCTCGAACATGGTCCGGTCCAGAGGTTCTGTGGTTGTTCCGTGATGTAACGAAAGCGCGAGGCCGAAATACTCTATCCAATCCGCGGAGCGGGTAATCCATGTTCCCTTTTTGATGCTTACTTGTGGCGGATTGGATAGGGCCTCGATAACCTTCGCCACGAACTGCACTTTGACTGGTGATAGCTGGTCTAGTTTGGATTTAAGCTCTTGGAGAGTCATTTGCCGTTCATTCGTCGCTCGATCAGGTTTACGAATGAGGCTTTGAGTTCAACACCCACCCATTTTCGACCGAGTTTTTGCGCGGCAAGCAAAGTTGTTCCCGATCCGGCGAAGGGATCGAGCACGACGCTTTCTGGTTTGGTGGTAATGCTAACGCATCTGTTTGCGAGCGACATAGGCATGATCGCCGGGTGATCGTCCACATGCCCGTTCTTTCTGGGCTCCGTGGGAATATCCCAGACGGTGCGCAGTCTCCGTTCGTTCGGTCCTCGGACGGCCCCGACGTCGTAGTAATAATTTTGGTTCTTCGAAAGTAGAAACAATGTTTCGTGCGCTTTCGTAGGCCGGTCCCGAACCGATTCCGGATGCGCGTTCGGCTTGTGCCAGATCACTTCCGAACGAAGCCACCACCCTGCATCTTGCAGCGCGAACGCCAATCGCCACGGGACACCTATCAGGTCTTTCGGCTTCAGTCCGCTTGGAGTCGGCGGCCTGACTTTCATCGCACGGGCGCGATTCTTTTTGTCCGGTGCACGGTAGCGGCGGTTTCCCGACGTGTAAGCGTCCCCGATGTTCAGCCAAACCGTTCCATCAGGCCGGAGAACGCGTCTTATTTTTCCAAAAGTTGTCACGATGCTGTTTGTATAATCCTCCAAGGCGTCGTCACGCCCGATCTGATCCTCCACCTCATAATCCCGAAGCGACCAGTACGGTGGGGACGTAACGACAGTTTGCACGGATTCATCCGGCAATAAGTCAAGCGCTTGATGGGCATCCCCGTATATGAGTAGTGACCGATCTATGGTTTCAAAGGGCGGTCTTTCAAGTTCGTTGATCCTGACATAACTGATTGGGGCGGGTGATGGATACCGTGTTTGGCGGCAAGTCGCCTCCTTCGTAACGTTGGCGCTTGGCTCGCGTATGGTTGTATTGGTATTCACATTATTGATCCTGGTTGTTGAAATGCTTCTCGACCACTTTCTGATCTATTTGGTCGATGATTTTGCTTGAATATGGATTATATTCCTTACTTGGCGGAAGTTCCAGATGGTGCGGGTTGTTAAGTCCATGATCGACTCGATTTGTCGTGATTCTCGGGGCTATTTCTTTTTCTCTCCTGCTTTCGGTTTTCTCTGATGGGTGACGATGGGAGTCGGCGCGTTGCAGCCCTTGACGAAGGCGATGCGGCGAAGTGCGGCGTTTCGCCGCTCGAGCGCTTCGGTCTCGCCCGCTTCCTTGCCCTTTAGGTCCATGAAGAACCACGGCGCGATGAGGAACACGCCCGTCGCCCCGAGGCCTAAGTTCTTGAACGTCTTGTTCGTTCGCTCTGTGTTCTTTTTCGCGATTTCCTTCTTGTTGGCCTTGATTTCCGTCTTGAGTGACGCGCAGGTGCGCTTCTCATCCGCAGGGGTGTAGCGCGCCACCGGGTTGGGTCCCGAGCCCGCGCACCCGGATACGAAGAACATGAGCGCCACGCCCGCGCAGATATGCTTCTTCATGCAATGCCCCTCATGGATGAACCCGGATTATATCCATCAAGAAGCGTGAACTCCAGGCGGGCGAATTTCCCGGGAGTAGTCGGGGTTAGTCTCTGGTCTTTTTCGGTGGCGCAGGCGGTCTCGGGGGTGGTTTCGGCGGAGGTATATTTTCCGGCCTTGGAGGCTTGCCTCTGAACGTTACGGACGAAACGCCTTTCTGAACTTTAGGCGGCATATTGATCGGTCATGACTTTGTATGCCGCTTTCGCGCATTCCTCGTTCAGTTTTCGGTTTTCTCGGATGTTGGCATCTCCAGCCCTACCGGTTACGTACGAAATTCTTTGGGCCAATTGGATGTTCTTGTCTCGAACCTCGGCGTCACTCGCGTCTGGATTGTTGGCTTCGTTCCACAATTCGCGCCATTCGTTTTCCAGCAGGCTGCATTCAAGGCCGATGGTGTGGAGAACGGCAGCCTTTTTGGCGTAATCGGATACAAAATCCCAGGCGACGATCAGTGCGACGAGTCCACCGGCGATGAGTTGGGCAATCGCCGGAAGCAGGTTGAGCAAAGCGGCTATCCCTCCGGCCGCCGCAGCCAGCAGAAGAAACCGAATGACCGAGTGGTTGCGTCGATGATGATCGGAGAGCGCTTCATAATAGCGAACAAGCCGAGCGACATCCAAAAGTTCCTGCCAAACATCGTTTCGCGTCTGCTCGGAAACCATTGAGTAGGTCTCCTTTCCTAAATCGTTCTCAGGATTACTTGCTCTTTCAACAAACTCATCTATTTTAGCCGAGCGATGCTTGAATGCAAGTTACGCCTTAGTACGCTTCGTTTGCTTCTAACTACTTCTTATCAAACGTCCATGCGACGCGCGCCTAGTTGACTATCTTCCAGCTACCGTCGGGTTGCCGGCAGGCTCGTCCGTAGGCGCGCTCTGTCTTGCCGCCCACGGTGATGGTCTGCTGGAACTCGCGGCAATACCTGGTGGTCGTACCTCTTCTCACCCGGTAGGTGCGCCGGGGGGTAACGGTGCCCCGGTTGCCCGTGTCGGGGTTCACCCATGTGCCGGCCACGCCCGTCTTGCCGCGCGCGAGCGTTGTTTGCGTCCTGCGCGACATCAGCAGGCGGTCGCGCTCGTCGAGCTGCCGCCCGATGGAACTGCCCACGAGGGTGCCGAGGACTGCGCCCGTGAAGGTTGCTATATGGCGGCCCCGGCCCTTGCCGATCTTTGACCCGAGTAGACCGCCCGCGATTCCGCCCAGTATCGCTCCGCCGGTTTGTTTGTCCATGCTTCCATCGGTGCGGCACCCGGCGAGCCCCAGGCTGAATACGGCGATGAGGAGGGTGGCCGTCAGTTTTTTCATTGTTCGTCTCCTTTGTGTGGCGGCATGCGCTGCGTCGCGCATTATATCAAACGACTTTGGGCGATGCGTATTTTATCACTCCATACCCCTTGCTTGAAACGGCGTTTTCGAGGTTTTTCGCGCGTATCGGGAGTCGGGAGCGCATCACCCCGCAATTGCCCGCATTTTCCGTCATAGGGCGCGCGCCATCAAGACATAAACTCTCCCGCATCGAGGCGCATCGCTCGCGGGCGACGCGCGGTATTTCGCTACCCGAATGAGAGGAGAATCATGTCTGAGAAAAATGAATTCGAAAGAAAAACGGACTCGATGTTGTCACGCTGGGCGAAGGGGAAGCACACCGCGCCTCGCCTCTTCGTCGCGGGCGCATTTCTCGTGCTGTTGGGCTTTTTCGTGGGGGGTTTCGTATGCCGGCCGTAAAGAGAGCCAAATATCGCCCCGTCGAGATTTTCAGGGATAAATCCGGGCGGCATCGTTTCCGCGTCAGGGCGAGGAACGGGCGCGTCCTGGCCTCGATCCAGGCCTATGCGCATCGCGCGGGTGCTTACAAGGGCGCGGCGGCGCTCCGGCGACTGATGCAAGAGGCGGTCGAAGCCGGGGACTTGCCTGAAGGGGAGGGTGAGGGATGCTCACGGACGAACTCGTAGAGGATATCAAGCGCGAGGAGGGTTTTGTCGCGAAAGTGTATCTCGACGGCAAGCGCAAGAAGACCATCGGCTACGGAACGCTGCTGGAAGACGGCATATCGGAAGTCGAAGCCGAGATGCTCCTCCGGCATCGGCTCGGTCTGATGGCCGGAGAACTCGAGCGCTCCCGCGTCGGCGAGGTGTATGCGAATCTCGCACCCCTCGCGCGGCGCGCGGTTTTGAACATGGCCTACAACATGGGCGTGCCGAGCTTGCTAGGCTTCAGGAAAATGTGGGCCGCGCTCGCAGAGGGCGATTACGAACGTGCGGCTGTGGAGGCGCTCGATTCCGATTACGCGAGGGAACTCCCCGCCCGGGCCGGCAGGGTCGCCGAGAGCATGAGGAGCGCGTGATGGCCTTTTTGGAAAAACTCATCGGCGGCGGCGTCGTCACGGCGGCGGAGGGCGTCGCCAACGTCATCGACAAGTTCGTCGAGACGCCTGATGAGAGACGCGCGGCGGAAGCGATAAAACAAAAGCTGATGATGCGCCCCGCCGAAGCCCAGAACGAGATCAACAAGATAGAGGCCGCCCACCGAAGCGCCTTCGTCGCAGGCGGCAGGCCGTTCATCTTGTGGACCTGCGGCGTCTCGCTCGCCTTTTATTTCATCCCCCAGTACGCCCTGGGCGCCTGGCTCTGGACGAGGCAGGTGCTGATGAGCGGTGAGCTCGTGCCCTATCCCGTCTCTGCGGAGGGACTCTTGGAACTCACCCTGGGGATGCTGGGTCTGGGCGCGCTGCGCACCGTCGAGAAATTGACGGGAAAGGCGAGATGAGGGGGAGGGGGGCGGCTCGCGGGCCGCGCCTGTTATTTCGTGGTTTTCGTCTCGATATGCTCCAGGGGATGATCGTGCACGATCTTGATCTGCTCGGGCAGGATGAAGGCGGCCGTGAACAGCACGCCGACGCCCAGACAGGTGACGAGCAGCCCCGGCATCATCACCTTGAAGCCCGTGTATTCGGGCCGGGCGTTCTCCTTCGCCTCGGCGCGCGATTGCTGGGTGATGAAGGCGCCCATCGCCAGAATGATGCCGCCCACGATGGCGGTCGAGATTCTCAGGAGGTTGCGCTCTTCCGCCAGATAGGCGAACAGGAGGATTTCCTCCTCCCCGTGCCCAAGGGCCGGCGCGTCGGGCAGCCAGGCGAACCACAGCGCGAATGTGGCGAGTGCGGCGATTATCCAGATACTCGAGCGCATCGAAGCCTCCTCCTCAGGCGACATTGTGCAACTCCGAAATTTTTTTCTCAACGCGCCCGAGCCCGCATTTCCCCGCATTTTCCGGGCCGCCCGAACCGCAGCCGCGTTCTATATTGGAAGAGTTTCCGCCGCGCGCGCGGGTCTTTGGTATTTCAGAATAAAAGTCATGGAGGAGGTGTTTCAGTGCTTGTAAGAGGCCCGGATTTCGGCGAGCAGCGTCCGGCGCACCGGTATCAAAGTCATCGAGGAGGTGTTTCATCGTGAACGAGTTGGCGGCCCGCGTCCTGCGCGGCGACATTTTGAAGACGCTTTATTATCAGGATGCCTTTCAGGTGAAATCGTGCGTGGGCAGCCTTCTCCTTTGGAGCGCGCTGCGGGAGGCGGGCCATCATGAGGACGGCGCGCCCTTGGGCCGCGAGACGCTCGAGGCCTTCGTGGACGATCTGGCCGAACGGGGTTTGGTGGAAAAGCGCACCCCGGGCGGTTTCGGGCGCCTGCTGACGGATTATGAGGCGCACCTGACCCGCAGGGGGCGCGGCCTGCTCGAAGGAGCCGTCTCCGCCTCTCCCGACATCCTCGTGGGGGATCTGTGATGGAGAGGAGGCGGGGACGCAGGTCGAAAGTAGTGGAATACGGCGCCGAGAAAATCGTCGACCCTCTGCTCGCCGAGGGGAAGACCTATAAGGAGGTGGCCGAGGCTTTCGAGAAGGCCACCGGGGAGAAGATAACGCTCGGCTCCGTGCACGCGCGCAACAACCGTCTGCTCGAGGGCATCCGCAAGACCAAGCGTGTGGAAGCCATGGTGGATGAGCTTATCGAAGAAGTCATGGCTTATGACGGCGAGGGCAGGGACCCGGGCGAGAAGGTGGCCGCCGCCGCCAGGCGGATGCTGATGGCCCAGGCGGTCGAGGCCGTCTCCCAGATGGGGAGCAAATCCTTCGAGGGCTTGACGCCCGAGAAACTCGCGCAGATGGTGAACGCTCTGGAGCGCAGCCGCATATCGGCCGAGCGGCTGAGGCTTGAGTACGAGGACGGCTTCGCCGCCGCCAAGATGGCGATCATCAAGGAAGTGCGCGAATCGCTCCGCGAGCATCCCGAGGTGATGGAAAAGGTGTGCGAAATCACTGAAAAGGCGACGCGAACGCTCGAGGAGCGCATCGAGTGATGGGGGGGAGGGTGATTCGCGCAATCATCAAAAAGGGAAAATACCGATAACTTTTCAATGCCTGGAAATGAATAAAAGGGAATTTAATGCACAATTTGACAGTGTTGATAAAATGCGAAAAAAATGTGGTAAAAAGTTGCAAAGTGCTACAAGTTATGTAATAGGGTGCGCTGTGTGAGACGGCGGTCGAATCCATTAGCATGACAGAGGGAGCATCTCAAGCGCACCGAATCACCGGGGCGTGCAGTGAAGAATGTTGTCAAACCGATACTGGGGCCGCCACAAGAAATTGCTAAAGCCATCTTTTGAGCAGCGAATAGGTGGATTCTTGTATTAAAATAGGGAGTTTTTAGGGTTGGACCCGTTGTCGCCTGAAATCACCTTCCTTGACAGAAAAGTTCTTCAGGGCAAATAATGGAACAATCATAACGAATTTGAAACACGGATAAGACCGATGGATTAGTCTATCTGGAGACAAGGTTTTTCAAAAACCGAAAAGGAGAGTGACATGAGTGCGTTTCCGTTCTTTTTTACCTTCTCGGACAAGGTGGAAGGAAACGGCTTCGTGGCAGACGTGAAAATGATGGGAACGCTCCTCGGGGCAAAAGAGGATGATTCCACATGGATGTACGGCGTACAGCCGGGTGGAATCGCTGCGACCGGACAGAACGAGGATGAGGCATTCTCCACGTTCCGGCGGACCTATACGTCCGTCCTGTTCGACATGGCTGAGGAAGCCGACGATTTCTCGATGTTCAAACAGCGAGTGGAGACATTCTTCAACGAAATCTGCGAAGAGACGAAACAAGAATGGGATCAAGCCGTTGAGGCGGTACGTCGGGGGGATATTGAAGCCGCAGGAATGGAAAAGAAAAACGCAGACGAGCATCTGCCCTATGTGCAAGTAAGGACGGTGAAGAAACCCACAGCCCAACACAATATGCTGGATGAGCTAAGGGCTGTCGCCGCTTGAATGGCTTCGAGTGGTCGCGTACAACTAAAAAAAATTTGGGATATGCTTAAGGTTTGTGCGCCCGGATGCGTTATCACGAAAAAGACGCATCACTACTGGATTGAATATGAGGGCCGGACCTACCCTTCATTCCCAAAGGGAGAGCATGGGAAGAAACGTCGGGCGGAGATCGAGGTTGGTCATATCAAAAAGATGGTCCGACACCTACATATCGACGAAGAATGCGCGAAGAAGGAATTGCCGGAGGTTTATTAACTGTTGTGATTTTAAGCCGTTAGCGTTTCTCACCGAAGCCGCTTTCCTTCAAACTCCTTCGCCGACGTCTTCACCTGCTTGCTGCCGTCCATAAACCTGAAATTATTGCGCCCGACCCCCCCCTCCCGACATAACAATCCCCCCCCATCTGGACGCCGCATCGCCCCTCGGTTATATTTATCGCATCCCTTAAATATGTCACCGACGGTGATTCCACCCTTTTTTCAGAAAGGCGAGACATGAGCGAGTACAAGAGCGAGGCAAGAGACGGGATGCGTATCGACTGGGACGTGCCGGTCGAGATGGACGACGGCGTGGTGCTGCGCTGCGACGTCTACCGGCCCGACGACGATGGAAATTATCCCGTCATCATGAGCTACGGCCCCTACGCCAAGTGGCTCCATTTACAGGACGGCTATCCCCACCAGTGGAGCCTGATGGTGAACGATTATCCGGAAACCATCATGGGGACGAGCAACAAATACCAGAACTGGGAACTGGTGGACCCCGAGAAATGGGTGCCGGACGGCTACGCCTGCGTGCGGGTGGATTCAAGAGGCGCCGGCCGCTCGCCGGGCTATCTCGAGGTGTGGTCGCCGCGCGAGGCCAGGGATTTTCACGACTGCATCGAGTGGGCGGGAGGGCAGCCCTGGAGCAACGGGAAGGTGGGTCTGAACGGCATCTCCTACTACGGGATGAACCAGTGGCAGGTGGCCTCGCTCCAGCCGCCGCACCTGGCCGCCATGTGCGTCTGGGAGGGAGCGGCGGATTTCTACCGAGACTTGGCCCACCACGGGGGCATCGCCTGCCGCTTCCTGGACACCTGGTACCGAGAGGCCGTAGTGCCCCGCCAGCACGGCAAGGGCCATCGCGGCATCAAGAGCCGACTGAACGGGGACTGGATATCCGGCCCCGCGAACCTGAGCGAAGAAGAACTGGCTTCCAACAGGAGCGATTACGGGCGCGACATACTGGATCATCCCCTTGATGACGATTACTGGAAGGCGCGCATGCCCGATTACTCGAAAATCAACGTGCCGCTCCTATCGGCGGGAAACTGGGGCGGCGTGGGTCTGCATCCCAGAGGCAACACGGAGGGCTTCGCGCAATCGGCCACCGAGGAGAAATGGCTGGAGATGCACGGGCTCGAGCATTTCACGCATTTTTATACCGATTACGGCGTCGCGCTCCAGAAGAAATTCTTCGGCCATTTCCTGAAAGGTGAGGATACAGGCTGGGGAGAGCAGCCCAAGGTCCTGCTCCAGGTGCGGCATCCGGGAGAAAAATTCGTGGCGCGCGCGGAGAGCGAGTGGCCCATCGCGCGCACGCAGTGGACGAAGTATTACCTGCATTCAGGCTCCGGCGCCTTCCGGGCCGATCCCCAGACGAACGAGCGGGAGAAAACCTATGACGCCCTGGGCGACGGCTTAATCTACGTCTCGCCGCCCCTCAGTGAGGAAACGGAGATCACGGGCCCCGTGGCGGCCAAGCTGTTCGTCTCCTCGGATACGGAGGATGCGGATTTGTTCCTCACCCTGCGCGTCTTCACGCCGGACATGACGGAGATCGTCTACCGGGGCGCGAACGACCCGCACACGCCCGTGGCCATCGGCTGGCTCAGGGCCTCGCACAGAAAGCTCGATGAATCGCTCACGCTGCCCTACCGGCCCTACCACACGCACGATGAGGTTCAGCCGCTCACGCCCGGCGAGATATACGAACTGGATGTCGAAATCTGGCCGACCTCCATCGTGATCCCCAGGGAATACCGCTTGGCGCTCAGCATCCGGGGGCGCGATTACGTCTGGCCCGGTTACGAGCCTTCCGCGGCGAAGATATCGGGCCGCGTATACTACGGCGTGGGGCCCTTCAAGCATGACCTGAAAGAAGACAGGCCGACGGAACTGTTCGGCGGAAAGGTGACGCTTCACACTGGCCCGGCGCATCCATCCCACGTGGTGCTGCCGGTGATTCCGCCTAAAGGATAATTCCCGACAATAGACGAGAGGTGTGCGATGAGAGGGCGTAAATCAGAAATAGCGGACGGCATGCGGATCGACTGGGAGGTTCCGGTCGAGATGGACGACGGCGTCGTGCTGCGCTGCGACGTCTACCGGCCCACCGGCGAGGGCCGCTATCCCGTTCTGATCACTTACGGGATCTACGGAAAATGGCTCCACCTCGAGGACGGCTATCCCGAGCAATGGCGCCGCATGGTGGAGCAACACCCCGACGTCGCCGCCGGTTCCTCCAACAAGTACCAGAACTGGGAGGTCGTGGACCCCGAGAAATGGGTGCCGGACGGCTACGTCTGCCTGCGGGTGGACTCCAGAGGCGCCGGACGCTCACCGGGGTATATGGATCCCTTCTCGGATCGTGAGACCAAAGATTTTTACGACTGCATCGAATGGGCGGGGGTGCAGCCCTGGAGCAACGGGAAGGTGGGGATCAACGGCATCTCCTATTACGCCATCAACCAGTGGCAGGTCGCGTGCCTTAAACCCCCGCATCTCGTCGCCATGTGCGCCTGGGAGGGAGCGGCGGATTTCTACCGCGACATGAACTACCACGGGGGCATCTACTGCACGTTCACGGAGAACTGGTATGAGCGAAGGGCGTGCTCCAAACAGCATGGCTTGGGCGAGCGCGGCTACAAGAGCCGGGTGACGGGCGATTGGGTCTCGGGGCCGGATACCTTGAGCGAAGAAGAACTCGGGGCGAACCGCTGCCGTCTGGGAGCGGAGATGCGCGCGCACCCCCTCGATGATGAATACTGGAAGGCGAAAACCCCCGACTGGTCCCAAATCGAGGTTCCGTTTCTCTCCGCGAACAACTGGGGCGGCCAGGGGCTTCACCCGAGGGGCAACTGTGAGGCCTTCATGAATGCGGCCTCAGAAGAAAAATGGCTGGAGAGCCACGGCATCGAGCACTGGACGGAGTTTTACACCGATTACGGCGTGGCGCTTCAGAAGAAATTCTTTGGCCATTTCTTGAAGGGAGAGGACACGGGCTGGAAGGATCAGCCGAGGGTGCTGCTCCAGGTGCGCCACCCCGGGGAAAAATTCGTGGAGCGTGCGGAGGATGAGTGGCCCATCGCGCGCACGCAGTGGACGAAGCTCTTTCTCCAGAGCGAGGGACACCTGCTCGGCGAGGCCGCGCCCGCCGAGGCGGGTTCGGCCACCTATGCGGGTCTGAGCGACGGGGTGACGTTCGTCTCGCCTCCCTTGAAGCGCGAAACCGAGCTCACGGGCCCCCTGGCGTCCAGACTGTGGGTGTCCTCAGCGACCGAGGACGCCGATCTGTTCCTCGTCCTGAGAGTCTTCACGCCCGATTTCAGGGAAGTCACCTTTCAGGGCGCGCTCGACCCCAAAACCCCGGTGGCCCAGGGCTGGCTGAGGGCTTCGCACAGAAAGCTGGATGAAAAACGCACGCTGCCCTACAGGCCCTACCACACGCACGACGAGGCGCAGCCCTTGACGCCCGGCGAGATATACGAACTGGACGTCGAGATATGGCCCACCTGCGTCGTGGCGCCCAGGGGCTACCGCCTGGCTCTCAGCGTGCGTGGCTGTGATTACGTCTACCCGGGCGGCGTCGCCAAGGGTCTTCCGAACATGCCCGCCGTCTTCTCGGGCGTGGGGCCATTCAGGCACAACGATCCGCTCGACAGGCCCCCGGAAGTGTTCGGCGGCGACGTGACCATCCATACCGGCCCCGAGTTTCCCTCCCACGTGCTCTTGCCGATCATTCCGCCGAAGTAGGGAGTTTCCACCGGCGGCGGGCTATCCACCCACGCCCGCCGCCGGTCTCCTTTCTTGACGGGCCGAAGCCTGTGTGTGATGATTTTCCCATCAATACATTTCAGAGAATACGATTGCACACTGGTCCATAGATCTAACCGGGGAGGAAAGTCTATGAAGCGCATGATCGGCATCGTTATCGTAGCAGTGGCAGTTGCGTTCGCCGGGTTCACGTCGCCCGCGTTCGCGAAGGACATCAAGATCGGCATCGTGGTGGAAACGCTGGGGAACCCCTACTTCGCGTGTCTCAAACGCTCCGCCGAGGCGGAAGCCAAGAAAAATCCCAACGTCAAGCTCACCGTTCTGAGCGGCGCCCTGGGCACCGACCTCATCGGCGTGACCAAGATGATCGACGACATGATCCAGAAGCGAGTGCACGTTCTCGCCTTCAGCGCCATCGACCCGAACGCGATGGTGCAGACGGTGAAGAAGGTGCAGAAAAGCGGCATCCGCGTGCTCATCCATTCCGACGATTTGGCCAAGCAGGTGGCGCGGCATTTCGTCGGCCCGGATCAGTATTACGGGCAGTCCGCGGTCGCCAGGGCCGCCGCCGAGGAATTGGGCGGCAAGGGCAAGGTCGCGCTCATGGAAGGCGTGCCGGGCAACATGTCCAGCATCCTGCGGAAAAGGGGCGCGAAAGACACGCTGGCCAAGTACAAGGGCATCAAGGTGGTCGGCACCTGGGCGGCCAACTGGGATCGCGCACAGGGTTTGAAGAAGGCGGAGGACATCCTGACGGCGCATCCGGATATCTCGGCCATCATCGCCGTGAACGACGACATGGCGCTGGGCGCGCTCCAGGCCGTCAAGGCGCGCGGCAAGCTGGGCAAGATCATCGTTACGGGCTTTAACGGCGTCGAAGAGGCGGTGCAGGAAGTCTATCGCGGCAACATGCTGGCGACCGTGCTGACTTTTTGTGATTCCGTCGGCAAACAACTCGTCCGCACGGGGGTCGACGTGGCGATGGATCGGGACGACAAGTCCAAGTACACGATCGACACCGGAACGATTCCGCTCGAGACGAAGCTGCTCCAGGCGGTCGGCAAGAGCTTAAAAGCCGGGGTCAAATAGGAAATCACGCGCGACGCCGCGCGGCGGAGGCGGGGTTTTGATTCCCCGTCTCCTCGCGCGTCCACTCGCCGGGGGGACGACATGCCCATTCCACGCGACGTGCTTCAGGCCGAAATCGACAGGCGGCTGGCGAAGACCCGGCAGATGATGGCGGAGCGCGAATACGACGCCCTCATCGTCTACGGGAACAACAAGCTCTCCGGCAGCCTGCGCTACCTCACCGATTACTTCCCCGACCGGGCGGGGTGGATTAGCCTCACGCGCACGGAGACCGCCATCGTCGACGGGGGGGCGGTCTTTATCACGCAAAAGGACGAGCCCGCGCTCCTGGTCGATCCGGGCCTCATGCCGACGCGGGAGGTGTGCGTCCCGCGCATCGTGGCCGGGGAGGGGTTTTCGGCGAAAAAGGGCGACGGGCTGTCCGTCGAGAACCTGGAGATGCTGATTCTCGACGCAGGGAACGTGCGCCGCGTCGGTATCGAGACCTTCGACAAGTTTCCCGCGCCGCTCTACGTCGGGATGAGGGAGACGTTCCCGAACCTGGAAATCGTGCGCTCGACCATCGTGGAGGAACTCCGGATGGTGAAGAGCGATTTTGACTTGGAGATGATGCGCAAGGCGGGACAGGTCGCGGACTTGGGGCACGAGACCGTCGCCGCCATCCTGAGCACAGAGGGCGTCGGCACGACCGAACTCGAACTCATCCGCGCCGCCGAGCATGTGATGCGCTCCGCCGATCCGATTTATGAGGATTCGTGCAGCTCTTCGCCGAGCCTCATCTGCAGCGGCTATCCGGTGGCCGGCGCGCTGTTGCACATGCCCAGCCCGGCCAAGGCCATCGATCGCGGCAACGTCGTGCACTGGGACATCTGCATGAGGTTCGAGGGCTATCCGGTCGATTCCTCGCGCACCCGCGCCATGGGGCCGGTGACGGATACCCACCGGCGCGCCTATGAGACGATTCTGGAAATTCAGCGGACGGTCATCGAGAAGGCGAAGCCGGGAATCCTGGCGAGCGGGCTCGTCGACATGGCCGAGGCGATGGCCCGCGACGCCGGGTTCGATTTGTGGGACAGGTTCCTGGGCCACGGCCTGGGGTGGGACATCCACGAGCGCCCGGATATGGGAATCGAGGAACTGCCGCTCGAGGAGAACATGGTGCTCGCCGTCGAGCCGCGCATCGCCGTCGATAACACCTATCTGTTCGGCAACGAGGACATGGTGCACGTGACGAAAGAAGGCGGCGTCTCCTTTACGTCCTTCCCGAGGGAGCCGCTAGAGATATAGCGGCGCGAATGGGGGCGGTGGAGTTGCGCGCTTGAGATAGAAGCGAACGCGGCGGCCGCTTGCATCGCCGACTGACCCGACTGAAAGAACTCGCCCATGACGTCATCCCCCTCCAATCCACCCGAATCTCCGCCCGAGGACGCGGCCAAGCGCCTCATTCTCGACATGCGCGGGGTCGGCAAGGAGTTTCCGGGCGTCGTGGCGCTCGATGACGTGGATTTCAGCGTGCGGCCCGGCGAGGTCCACGTGCTCCTGGGCGAGAACGGGGCCGGCAAGTCGACCCTCATCAAGATCATCTCGGGCGTCGCCGAAAAAGATACCGGCGAGATGGTGTTCGAAGGCCGCACCGTCGAGAAGTGCTCCCCCGCGCTCACGCGGGAGCTCGGCATCAGCGTGATTCATCAGGAGTTGAGCCTCGTGCGGTTGATGGATGTGAAGAGCAATCTCTTCCTGGGCCGCGATTTGAGAGTGCGGAACCGGCTGCTCGGGCGACTGGGCGTGCGCGACGAGGCGGCGATGGAACGGCGCTGCCGCGAGATATTCACCGAACTCGGTATAGATATCGACCCCGACGCCGGGGTATTGGCCCTGAGTCTGTCGGACATGCAGTTTCTCGAGATCGCCAAGGCGGTGGCCTTCGATGCGAAAGTCATTCTGATGGACGAACCCACCTCGTCCCTGGGCCCCGGGGAGAAGGAAGCGCTCTTCGGCGTCATCGAACGTCTGAAGGCGCGCGGCATCGGGGTGGTCTACGTCTCCCACACCCTGGAGGATTGCCTCGCGATCGGAGATCGCATCTCCGTCCTGCGCGACGGGCGCCACGTCGGGACCATCGGCGCGGAAAACACCGACGTCGACACCTTGATCCGCATGATGACGGGGCGCACCTTCAGCGAGCGCTACCCCAGGATATCAGGGAAAGTGGGCGAGGAAGTTCTGGAAGTCAGGAATTTCACGAGAACAGGCGTGTTCAGCGACGTGAGTTTCCGCGTCAGGCAGGGTGAGATTCTTGGGTTTGCGGGCCTCGTCGGCGCGGGGCGGACGGATTTGTTCCGCGCGCTTTTCGGTCTCGAACGGCCTGACGGCGGCGAGGTGTTCATCGACGGTAATAGGGTGAGGATACGAAAACCCCGAGACGCCATACGCCACGGGCTTTCCTTCCTGACAGAGGATCGCAAGAACCAGGGCGTGTTTCCGCTCCTCTCGGTGCTGGAGAATCTGCTGATCACCCTGTTCAACTTCGGCCGGGAAAGCCGCTCTCGAAAGCTCACGCGCCTTCTGGGCTGCATCAACGGCGCAGGCGCGGAGGGCCTCTCGCGCGACTATGTGGATAGGCTGAGTATCAAGGTCGCCTCCCTCACGGATCAGATTGCCCAGCTAAGCGGCGGGAACCAGCAGAAGGTGCTGCTCGCGCGGGGAATATCCACGGGCGCGCGTATCGTCATCTTGGACGAACCCACCAAGGGCGTCGACGCAGGGGCCAAGGTGGAGATCTACCGCATACTCGAGGAATTGGCTCAACTCGGGGTGGCGATTATCGTGATATCCTCGGAACTGCCCGAGGTCACGGCGATCTGCAACCGGATCATCGTGATGAACGAAGGCAGAATCACCGGCGAGGTGCTCCGTGAAGACGCCGACGCGGAGACGATCATGCGCTACGCGACGAGCACAGCGGCGTAAGGGGCGCGCCTGCGGGGGAGAGAAACCATGAGCAATGAGGTGAAAACGGATATCGGGCGAGGCCCCGCCGCCGGGGCGAGCGGGGGATACGGCATCTCCTCTCTCATCGCCTCGGGTTTTTCCAAGTACGGCCTTATCCTTGCTCTCATCTTGTTGATCGTCTTCCTCTCCATCACGGCGGAGAATTTCTTCACCGTCTCGAACATGATGAACATCCTGCTCCAGTCCGCCAACATCGGCATCATGGCGGCGGGCCTCACGCTCGTCATCATCTGCGCGGAGATCGACCTCTCGGTGGCCTCCATCCAGTCGATGGGCGCGGTGGTCGTCGCCTTGTTGCTTAAAAACTACGGCGTGCCCATCGTCCCGGCGGTGCTCGCCGCCCTGCTTCTGGGAGTGATTCTGGGCGGGGTCAGCGGGGTGTTCGTGGGCTGGTTCGCGATTCCCGCCTTCATCCTCACGCTGGCGATGGACAGCCTCGCGCGCGGCGGCGCGCTCATCCTGACGGGCGAGCAGTCCATCTTCGGCCTGCCCGAGGCGTTCAGCGTGGTGGGGCAGGGCTATCTCGGCCCGTTTCCCATGGCCGCCGTCATCATGGGCGTCGTCTTTCTGGCCGCGCACCTCATCCTCTCGCGCACCGTTTTGGGCACGAACATCTACGCCGTGGGCGGCAACAAGGAGGCCGCCCGCGTCGCCGGCGTGAACGTCTTCGCCGTCAAGCTGTTCGTGCTCGTCTTCAGCGGTTTCTGCGGCGCGCTCGCGGGCGTGGTGATGGCCTCGCGCTTGATGGCCGCCCAGGCCATCATGGGCATGTTCGACCTGATGGACGTCATCGCCGCGGTCGTCATCGGCGGCGCCTCGCTGCTGGGCGGGGAGGGGCGCGTCATCGGCACCGTCATCGGCACGCTCATCATCGCGTGCATCAGAAACGGCCTGAATCTCTTGGGCATCGCCGCCGACTGGCAACTGCTGGCCGTGGGGGCGATCATCATTCTCGCCGTTCTGCTCGACTACGTGGGGAAAAAGCGCACGACGTAAGACTGTTGAAAAACCCCTCGTCGGGGGCGTCGCTCTTACCCCCCTGACAAGGGGGGAACGGGGGGTTGGTTTTAGGACGAGAAGGCAAGGGGCTTGGTTTCAAGCCGAGGGAAGGCGAGCGGGGCGGATGAAGCATCATTCCCTCCGACCCCCCCATCCCTCCTTGCCGTGAACCCCCCAACCCCCCTTGTCGGGGGTGTAGAAAAAGTCCTTGCTGTTCAGTTGGGATTCCACCTGTAGGGGCCGCATATATGCGGCCCTCCCCGTCCGGTATGCGGGACGCATGTATGCGTCCCCTACACGGAAACGGCAATGATGCCGGAATGACGGCGGTGGTTAATTCCGAGTGATTGGGTCTTTTTAGGGGGGAGAGGGGACGCCCCTCTCGATTGGAAAAGCAACCCCCCTGTCCCCCCTTGTCAGGGAGGCAAAGGCGATGCCCGACGAGGAGGTGATAGAACAGCCCCACCGCCCGTTTCAAGAGTGGAAAGCCCCCTCGTTTTCGGCTTTTTCTCCCGCGCCGCTGGTGTATACTGGCCTCTGGAGCCGCCGCCGGAGGCGAGAGATGTCCCAATCCAGCAGTGCCGAGCCGAGCACCAAAACTAAGCAGCGTTTTTACTATTCCATCGTCTTCAAGAGCCTTATCCTTGTCCTGATTATTCTCATCGTCGCCATCGTTCCGATGTCCTACAGGTACTTTCAATCGAGCTACAATTACGAGCTCAACGTGCTCTCGGCCAAACTCGAATTCTTCGCCGAGCGCGGCTCCTCTTCGATAGACGCAGAAGCCGTCCACAGCCTGAGACTACCGAGCGACAAGAATACCGTCGAGTACAGGGAAGTGCTCGCCGCGCTTCGGCGCATCAAGAAAATCTCGGGCGTCGATAACGCCATCATCATGCGCAGGCGGCCGAACGGCAGCTACGAATACGTCGCCGCCGGGCACGGGAGGTTCGCCATCGGCGAGGACGCCCACATCCACCGGCTCTTTCCGGCCACCTACAAGGCCACGAACGACACCTGGAACCGTGGCCAGATGATGCGCTCCCGGCTCTTCGGCGGAAATGTGGGGGGGCGCGAGTTCGACCATTTTTTGCAGCTCAACACGCCGCTCAAGCTGAACGGCAAGGTGGTGGCCATCCTGACGCTGAACAAGAACGCAAACCCCGTAGTCGATCAGGTGAAGTCGAACCTCTTCAAACTGCTCCGCTTCACGGTCATCCTGATCGCCCTGGGTCTCATCCTCTTCTGGGTGGCTTCAACGAGAATGCTGCGCCTGCTCAGAAACCTGACGTCCGCGGCGGAAGAAGTGAGCCAGGGCAACCTCGACGTCACGCTTCCCGCGAAAAGGAGCCACGACGAGGTGGGCCGCCTGGCCACTTCGTTCGAGGGCATGATCGAGGGCTTGAAGCAGCGCGATTTCATCCGCGACACCTTCGGGCGCTACATCAGCGAGGAGATCGTGGATGAGCTACTGAACTCGCCCGATGGCCTGAAGCTCGGCGGCGAGGTGCGCGAGGTGACGTTTCTCGTTTCGGATCTCAGGGGGTTTACCGCGCTTTCCTCGCGCCTTGCGCCTGCGGAGGTCATCGAGGTGGTGAACCGATTTCTCGAGCCGATGGTGGAGATCATCACCAAGTACAACGGCACGGTGGATGAGTTCCAGGGCGACGGTATTCTCGCGTTTTTCGGAGCGCCGCTCGCCGCCCCCGACGATCCGGCCCGGGCGGTGGCCTGCGCCGTGGAGATGCAGCGAGCGCTCGTCGACATAAACGAGGAGCAGCGCGCGCGCGGCATGGCCGAGCTTCACATGGGTGTAGGCATCAACACGGGCGAGGTGATCGTCGGCAACATCGGTTCGGAGAAGCGCACGAAGTACGGCGCGATGGGCACGGCCATCAACATGGCCTACCGCATCGAGTCCCACACCGTGAGCGGGCAGGTGCTCATCAGCCCCGAGACGCACGCCAAGACGGCGGAATTCGTTCAGGTGGGCGAGACGCAGGACCTGCGTTTCAAGGGGCTGGATGAGCCGGTTCGCGTATACGAGGTGCGGGGCATGTCGGGGCCTTATGCGTGCGAGATGCCCGAAGCCGCGCCCGAGGCGTTCGTGGAGCTCGCCTCGCCGGTCGAGGTGCGGATGTTCGCGCTCAAGGGCAAGACGGTGTCGGATGAAGCGGTGGGCGCGGAAATCAAGCGCGCATCGGAGAACTGTATGGACGTGGAGGCGGAAAGCCCCTTCGAGAGGAACGCGAACCTGATGCTGCGGGTGGCGGAAGAAGCGGATGTTTCCGATATCTACGCGAAAGTCGTGGAGGCGGACGGGAAACGGCTGATGCTGCGCTTCACCTCCCTGCCCGATGACGCCAAGGCGTATTTCGAGCGAATCAGGGGGTCCGCCGCGCAGTCGAACGCGTAAGGGTTTTTCCCGCTTCACCCGGAACAGGGGTTGTTGAAAAAGCTTTCCTCGCTCGGAATTGACCACCGCCGTCATTCCGGCGAAAGCCGGAATCCATTCTCAAACAGAATGACAATGCTCCAGCTGTTCATCACTCCGTCATAGTCGGGAAGCAATCAGACAATAAAAAACAAAGACAAAACAAATGGATTCCGGCTTTCGCCGGAATGACGAACAAAACCAGACTACCTCTTGTAGGGACAGGTCGCGACCTGTCCCTACCGACCCTCTTCCCCAGTTGGTTCGATTTGCCGAATCACGAAATCAGGTTCTTTCAACAACCCGAAATAGGAGAGGCTGCGCTTTCGCGGGAACGCGCGACCCCGGGGTATTCTTTGCTGCGGCCTAGCGTTCGTAGGCCGATTCGTTGTGCATCGTGAGGTCGAGACCGCCCGATTCCTCGTTGGCGTCGGCTCTCAAGCCCACCATGGCGTCCACGATTTTGAGCAGGATGAAGGAGACGACGCCCGAATAGACGAGCGTGGCGACGACGCTCACGATCTGAACCCAGACCTGCCCGCCCATGCTGACGCCCTCGGCGAAGCCGACGCCGCCGAATCCCTTGGCGGCGAATACGCCGGTGAGTATCGCGCCGATGATACCGTAGACGCCGTGCACGGTGAACACGTCGAGCGAGTCGTCTATCTTGAGCACCTGTTTCATGTAATTGGTGGCGCAGTAGCAGCCCAGACCGGCTATCACGCCGAGCAGCAGCGCGCCCATCGGCCCCACGAAGCCCGATGCCGGCGTGATGCCGACGAGGCCCGCCACCATGCCCGTGGCGATGCCGAGTACGCTCGCTTTTCCGTGTTTTGTCCATTCGGCGCACATCCACGCGAGGGCGCCGGCCGCCGAGGAGATGTGGGTCACGAGCATGGCCATGCCCGCCGCGCCGTCGGCCGCCAGCGCGCTGCCTGCGTTGAAGCCGAACCAGCCCACCCACAGGATGCCCGCGCCCGTCACCGCCATGGGCAGGTTATGGGGCAGCATGGCCGTGTTGGGAAAGCCGTGTCTCGGACCGATCAGCATGGCGGCCACCAGGGCCGCGATGCCTGAGTTGATGTGCACCACGGTGCCGCCCGCGAAATCGAGCGCCCCCATCGCGCCGAGCCATCCGCCGCCCCAGACCCAGTGGGCCACGGGCGCGTAGACGATGACGACCCAGACGACGGAGAAGATTAGAAGGGCGGAGAAGCGCATCCGCTCGGCGAAGCTGCCCACGATCAGCGCGGGCGTTATGATGGCGAAGGTAAGCTGGAACATGGCGAAGACCGTCTCGGGAATGTTGCCCGAGAGCGAATCCCCGCCCACGCCCGTGAAAAACGCCTTGCCCAGCCCGCCGATGAAGGCGTTGCCGGCCTCGAACACCAGGCTGTAGCCGACGACGAGCCAGACGATGGACACGGCGCAGGCGATGGTGAAGCACTGCATCAGCACCGAGAGCACGTTTTTCGCGCGTACGAGGCCGCCGTAGAACAGCGAGAGGCCCGGAAGCGTCATGAAAAGGACGAGAGCGGTCGACGTCAGAATCCAGGCGGTGTTCCCGGTATCGAGCTTTTGGGCCTGTGCCGCGAATGCGACCCCCGGAGCCAGGGTGAGCGCCGTGGCCCAAAGGACCAACAAAAAGCGTTTCATTTTTTGAACCTCCCTTTAAGTGCATCGGGTAATGAATCGAAAAAATGTTTTGATTCAGATTTAAGACGGCGGCCTCGCGCGCTCGCCGGTTCGAATGCCGTCTTCCGCCGCGGGGATGGAAATTTCATCCTCGCCGCCGCACCCGGTTGGTGCTCTCCCGACGTCTTCGGGCTTGATAATCGCCGTGATTCGACGCATACACTAATCTCCGTGCGATGGTTTCGCGCCCCGGAGGGCGTCGAAGCCGGCCATTGAGTCAAGAAAATAGGGATTCTTCATGGAGGAAGAATCCCGAAATCGTCTCCAGAACAATCCTGGGCGTTGGATAAGTGTACCCCCTCACTATACCATCAGTAGCCCCGGGTGTGTAGCATGCGCCCGATTTCTAGAGGAGCTTTGCGGACCATATGCCTTCATTCGACATCGTTTCAAGGACGGATTTGCAGGAAGTCGACAATGCGATCAACGGCGTGCGCCGGGAGATTACCCAGCGTTTCGATTTCAAGGGGTCCAGATGCGCGCTGGAGCGAAAAGAAGAGGTCATCACCCTGCTGGCCGATGATGATTTCAAGCTCAGGCAGATGCACGATCTGGTGAACACCCATTTCACGAGGCGCAAGGTGGACCTGCGCGCGCTCGACTTCAAGGAGCCGGAATCCGCCGCAGGCGGGGCGCTCAGACAGACCCTCATCGTGCAGCAGGGGGTGGACCAGGACGCGGCGCGTGAGATCGTCAAGAAGGTGAAGGCGACGAAAATGAAGGTTCAGGTCGCGATTCAAGGGGATCAGCTGAGAGTGAGCGGCAAGAAGCGAGACGACCTCCAGGAGGTGATGTCCCTCTGCCGGGGGCTGAACCTGAAACTCGCGCTCCAGTTCGAGAACATGCGCGATTAGAGCCTGAGCGCGCATTTCCCCGCATTTGCGCGTCATGATCCCTCTGACTCCTGCCCTATATTCCTCCCCCATGAGGATGCGCGCGGCATCCTTGGGCTGGAGGAGTTCCGGTATTGCGCAAGTCCCGAAAAATCATTCAAATGCCCGGCATGGCCATCGCCGCCGGGGGGTCTTCGCGCTTTTCGGGCGAGGCGCGCGGGCTGGGGCAATTTCTTGCGAGCGAGATGTCGACCGACTCAGGCGCGTTCACCTTCGAAGGCAGAGAGGCGCTTTTGGAGATCGTCGCCACACTCGATGAGGTTCTGAAAAACCGCACGCCCGATCAAACCATCAGCGTCTTGAAGGGCGCGCAGGTGGGGATGACAACCCTCGCGATAGGCTTTGCGCTGTACGGCGTCATCGTCCACCGCCTGAACGTGGGCTATTTTCTGCCCGATCAGGATTTCGCCGACCGATTCGATCAGACGCGCGTGCGCCCCGCGCTCAGGCGCGAGAGAATCGCTTCGATCATGCGCGAGGGGAAATACAAGGGCGCATCGCCCAAGGGTCTCAAGGAATTTCCCGGCCCCGGGGGCTCGCGGTTCTTGTACATTTTGGGCCTCAAGGACATCGGCAACGCCATCTCCATTCCGCTCGACGTGCTTGTCCGCGACGAGGTGGACGATCTTCCGCCGGATAATCTCAAATGGTCGAACGACCGCATCGACGCCTCACCCCTCGCCCTGACGCTCAATCTCGCCGTCGGCAGAACCCCGGGCGCGGGCATTCACGCCATGTATGAGGGAGGTGACCAGAGGCGCTGGCATGTGAGGTGTCCGGCGTGCCGAAAAGAGAGCGTCCTGGAGGAGAACTGGCCGCAAATCCTGCGCGCAGGCATGCTCGCGTGTCCCGCCTGCGGTGGAGCGCTCGACAGGGGAGCGG
This sequence comes from bacterium, assembly GCA_965218885.1. Taxonomy (GTDB): domain Bacteria; phylum UBA8248; class UBA8248; order UBA8248; family UBA8248; genus Bin107. The sequence goes on from OZ244713.1 coordinate 2,436,667, forward strand.
GGCGGTGGGAGGCCTCGCGCGTGAAGCCCCGGCACAGGAGCTATCGCCTCTCCCAGCTTGCGGTCGGCGCGGTGCGGCTCGATCGCATCGCTGCGAAATGGGCCGCCGCCGGTCTTCCGAGCGAAAAGGCGCGGTTTCGCTGCTCCACGCTCGCCACCCCCGATGCGGGCGATATCCAGCCGATTTCCAGGGAACTCCTCCAAAAGCTGCGCACCGCCTCGCCCTATCGCCTGGCGGAGGCGCCCGCATGAGCGCGCGCCATCGCTTCTGCGGAATCGACACGGGCGATGTTTGCGCCATAGCAGTACGCGAGCGCGAGGAGTACCGGCACGCCAGGTGGATTTATTTTGAAGCGCCGCCCGTCGAGCGGCTCATCGAGCGGTGCCGCGCGGTATTCGCCGGCATGGGTGTGGAGGCGTTCGTGGTCGACGGCGGACCCCACACGCAGGCCGCGCGCGCGGTGTACGACTTAAATCCAGACGGCGGCTTCATATGGCGGCACACCGAGGGCGAGATGCAGACCAAGGACGTCTCGTTTCTGGGCGTCGAGCGCCGTCACGTGCGGATGAACCGGGAGGATCTGCTCGATCACCTCGTGGAGGAATTCCATGAGGGGGCCGGGCGGGTCTTGCTGCCGAGTCCAAAGGACACCAATGAGGAGGCGCTCCTGAGCGAGGTGGAGCGTCACCTGATGAATTTGAGGAAAAAGCCGCGCATCCGCTCCTCCGGGGAGACGGTGCTGGCGTATGAGCGAAACGAGAACCACTTCGGCTTCGCCTGCGCCTATGCGCGGCTGGCCGAATCCCTGGCGCGGAGCGAGGGAATGCTGGCTCCCCTCGCCGGGGGAACGTTAGCGCCGCAGTCTTTCGATCAGCGGATGCTCAGGAGGAGATGAAGATGGAGAAAGCAAGGAGCGTGAAGGCTCCCAGGCGGGAGAGGGGACCCGGGAACAAAGGGGATGCGGCGCGAGTGAAAGCGGCCGCGCAGCGTTCAGGGCGCATGAGCGCGGAGATTGATCCGGATGAGAGAATCTGGCGGCCTCTGGGCGAGGGGCGGAGCGGGGTCGCACCCCACACCCACGCGCGCATGCAGGCGTTGGCGCACGAGTTGTGGCTCACCAACCTGATGGGCCAGCGCCTGATCGAAATCGTGACGGATCACGTCGCGGGCGAGGGGATAAGCTGGCACGGGGAGGATGAGCGCGCACTAAGCGTCGTGAAGGCGTTCTGGGCCGACCCCGTGAACCAGATGGATATCCGCTTCGAGCGCCTGGTCTCAGAACTCGGCATTTTCGGGGAACTCCTCCTGCCCGTCGCCGTCTCGCGCTTCGAGGGGCGCGTCCGGCTGGGCTACGTCAGCCCCCGCCTGATAGAAGAGGTGGTGATGGACCCGGACAACTGCGCCCTGCCCATCGGGGTCGTCCTGCGCGCTCAGGGGCCGGGCGGGGCGGCGCGCAAGGGCAAGCGAATCCAGACGGTCCTGGGCGGCGACCCGCGCGGTTATCTGAGCGCATCCGCCCAGAGGGAGCGTGCGCGCTTTACGGACGGGGAGGCGTTCTTGTTCCAGATCAACAAGGCGAGCGACGCGGCGCGCGGGGCATCGGACCTGCTCGCCGCCATCGACTGGATAGACACCTATGAGCGCTTTATCTTCGACGCCGTGGAGCGCGCGCGCCTGCAGAACAGCTTCATCTACGACGTCACTCTAAAAGGCGCAGGCCCCGAGAAGATAGCCGAGTGGCTCTCCGAGAACGGCGTCGCGCCCAAGCCCTCGAGCGTGCGCGTGCATAACGAGAAAGAGGAGTGGCAGGCCGTCTCGCCTGACTTGAAAGGTGGAGAAACCGGCGCGCAGGGCATCGCCAAGATGATGCGGGGCCTTCTCCTGGGCGGCGTGGGCATCCCTTCCCACTGGTTCGCGCAGGGGGAGGACGTGAACCGCGCATCCGCCGAGTCGATGGATCAGCCCACGCTCAAGAAGATGACGCGGCGCCAGCGCACCGTGCGCCACATTCTACAGGCCATGGCCGACAAGCAGTTGGAAGAAGCCCACCGCGCGGGCGCATTGCCCGAAGAGGCGCTGCGCTCGGGCGTCTCGCCCGTCCTGCCGGAGATATCCTTGCGCGACACCGAGAAGATATCCCAGGCCCTTCTGCGTGTGAGCACGGCGCTCGAGACGGCGACCTCACGCGGCTGGATGAGTGATGAGGCCGCCGGCAAGCTCATCACCCACATCGCGGGCCAGTTCGGCATGAAGCTGGATGGGTAGAGGGGTGATACTTCATGTCTGTTTGTTTACTTGTTGAAAAAATCTTGATTTTTTATATGATCTTGATGATGTTGCATTTTAGATGTAGGGTAAGGCCCATCTAATGAGAAAAATATTCGGGAGCAATGAAATGTACGGCGGTGCTTTTTATCCATTATCAAGGCGGTCTTCGCTGAGTGAAATGGAAGAATACCTAAATAGATTGAAAAGGTTGCAATCAGAATTCGAAAAAAAGTTGGATGAGAGCGAAGGCAAGCTAGATGATAGCGAGTCCATTCAAAATGATGTGTATGCATTTGCTCTTTACCAACTTTGGGCGGCCTTTTCGGAATCCATGCAGGCGAGCGGATCTGTTTTTGATTTAGAATCCGAGTTTGATGCGTATGCTTTGGAAGAAGCGACAAAATATGAAAGGGAAGTACGTGACCGATTCGGGCTCTGAAAACGTGGATGCCGAAAAAGCTAACGAGCCAGATAAAGAAATTCCTGAGGTTTTGCCACCTCCAAGGGCAAAGCCTCTTCCTGAAAATCTCCGTGCTGAAAACATTTTAAGTCTAGGCCTAACTGGATATTCGGGTCCGTCATGGGCAAATCCCGAAATCTTGAAAGATATAGATCCGAATACAAAAGGCGCTCTTCTAAAGAGTGGTCTGGAAGTTGCGGCAAAAAAAGATGAAAACCAATATCAACTCGCTAAAGAAGTATTAGCCGCTCAATCAGAAAATCATAAAGGAGACCAACGCTTTGGTTTGGCTGTTTTGTAGTCGTTTTGCTAGCTTGCGGTGGTTTGTCCTGGTTGTTTTTAACATTCGGAGCGAAAGAACTAATAACGCCGGTATTGACAGGTTTAGGAGGTTTAGGAGCTGGATTTGCCGGTGGTTATGGGTTTGGAAAGAAGTCAGGTAAAGACTCGTAGTTATTCACAATCCTTCGATTTTAAGTGATATCCTCAATCCACGAACTCCCTTATCGACCCCACCGGCGTTCCGTCTTTTCTGGTGATGGGCTTGGTGACGCTCAGGTTGTAGCTCGCCGTCAGGACGGCCTGCATGTGGCGTCCGTGGCCGCCTGCGACCACGATGAGTATGTCTTCCGGTCTCGGGACGATGGGGGCCATGTCCTCATCCTCATCGAGATTCACGAAAGGAGCGAGCGGCGTCATGTCGAAGCCGCCGCGATCGCGCATGTGGCGAATCGGCTGGCGCGCCGTCTCGTAGATGAACTGGGAAACGTCGGCCTTCGTCCACCCCTGATCCGACAGCCACGTCGCCGCCTCGGCGGTCAGGACCAGCATCTGCTCGCTCGGCAGCCCGCTCCGGTAGACGCCGTTCGCGCCCAAATGACTCATGGCCGATGCCGCGGTGCCGAGATACTTATGGGCCGTCTTGCTCACCAGGTCGTTCACGTTGTGGGGCGACTCGGCGCATAGCATGGTGACGGCGGAGATATCGGGCGCAAGCCCCCTGTCGGCGTGAAAGGGCGGCCAGGGGCTTCCCTCCTCGTCCTCGCCGATGGTGTAGGAGTATTTCCCCGGATGCCCGTGGGTGGCCATGTCCGTCACGCCGGGGATGCCGCCGCCCACGTTCATCATCAGGAGCCTCACCGCGCGCCCGAGCGTCGCGTTGGCGCGCCGGCCCTGGCCGAACACGTTCTGGCGGCAATTGACTTCCAGTTCGTTTCGGGCAGGCCCGTGGACGATCATCAGGTGCGCGCCCGGGTGGGTGGTCGTCTGGCGGCCGTAGAGGTTGTAGGCGGGCTCCGTCATGGCCCCAACGGCGGCGATGAGCACGGGCAGATATTCCGGTCTGCAGCCCGCCATCACGGCGTTGATGGCGATGACTTCCGCAGTGGCGGGCGCATTTCTGGGCGGGACGTTGGCGATGACGTCATGCGGCGCATAATCCGTAAAGCGCAGGGTTTCTGAGACGCGCTCCTCGGTCGGCGGGATGATGGGCAGCCCGTCCGTCCAGCCCTCTTCGTAGAAGTGATCGAATATCGCGCTTGGGTCTTCATCGAGCGCTATCTGGCGGGCGGGACTTGGTTCGTTCATGCCGATATCAGCCGCTCGCCTGCGTGAGGGCCGCCGCCAAATGCGCACTCGCTCTCGCCGACATCTCATCCACCTCCTCGCGCTTTCTGCCCGCGATGGGGTGGGGAAGCGCTACGAGGGGCAGATCGCGCATCTTGTGCAGCTTGGTGAGTTGCCTGGCGTAGGGCTCAAACGCGTCGGTGACGATGGTGACCGTGGCCAGCCCTCTTTTCTCTAAAGCGACGCTGTCGTGGATACTCCACGACGTGCAGGAGCCTCAGTCGCCCAAGGCGGAGACGACGGCGTCGCACTCTCCTTCCACCTGCTCCATGAGGGCGGGGGATGCGCCGCTCACGGATTCTTTCCTGTAGCGCACGACGCGCACGCCCGGGAATTGTTTTTCAAGCGCGGCGCCCATCACGTCAAAAATCTCGTCCGTGAAATCCTTGGTGTTGTTGATGAGGCCGACGCTCTTGCCGTTCAGGTTCTCGGGCCGCGCGGCCATGACCGCGCTCGCGCCCGGAGCCTCCGCCACGGGTTCGTAGACGAGAATTTTTTCCTTTTCCTTCGTCATTTCGCTCATGTCATCCTCCAGTGAAAGATTGTACGGGGAGGTCGAATTCGCCCGTCTTTAGAATTTGCCCCATTCTAACCGAAGGCAAGGCCTTAGGGAAATCTCCCGTTAATATCCATCCAGTAGGACTTTGGCGCTTCGATCACCTGGAATTTTGGTTCCTCAAACTCTCCCCCGCACCTCCTTGGCCCAGGCGTTCATGAAGACCGTCCTGTCGGGCAGGTTGTTGTTGATGCGAAGCCCCTTGACGCCCAGGTTTTCGAGGTCCTGGAGTTTCTTCTGGCATTCTTCAGGCGTGCCGACGATGGCGAAACGCTCGGCCAGGTAGTCCCTGAGCCCGAATTCATCGACGAGAGCCGCGTTGTTCGACTTGTTCATGAAGCCGTGCTCCGAAGTCTGGTAGCCGTCCCTGAGCGCGCGGATGGCGGATTCGAGTTCCTTGGGGATTCGCTTGTTCTCCATCGTGAAGGCGAAGGAGTGATGCGCGCTCGCGGCGAGAGCGGTGCGGATGTCCTCGCGGGCGCGCTCGCCGTCTGCGTCCACGTGGGCGTCCACCAGCCACCAGAGATCCAGATCTTCCACCCTTTTGCCTGATTTCTTGGCGCCCTCGTCGATGACCCCGAGCGTGTCCGCGATGACCTCGGGGATGAGGCCGGTTCCGATGATGACGCCGTCGGCCACCTCGCCCGCCAGGCGCAGTGTCTTGGGGCCTTCGGCGGCGATGTGGATGGGCACGTGGGATTTGTGCCAGCTCAGCCGGGTGTTCTTCCCCTTGTACTGGGCGCTTCCTTCTTCGAGCATTCCGCGCACCGCGAGGATGTATTCGCGCATCTCGGCGAGCTTCGCGGGTCTAAGCCCTAAGTTCAATACCGCGCTGTCGCCCGTGGCTATCCCCCAGAAGGCGCGCCCGCCGGATAGCTCGCTGATGGTGCCGATTGCGCTCGCAGCCACCGCCGGGTGGCGCGTGACGGGGTTCGTGACGCACGGGCCGAAGATGATCTCGCTCGTCTCCATCGCGCATATCGCGCTCGAGACGTAGACCTCCCGGTAAAGGGATTGTGTATCGGGGATGAATACCGCGTCGAAGCCGAGTTCTTCCGCGCACTTACACCAATGGGCGAATGAATCCGTATCGGGCGGTCTGAATGAAATGCCGTGTCTCATGAAGATGTCCTCTTTCGTTAATTGGTTTGGCTGATAATCTCACGGCCCCACGCCCGGATGAAGGCGGGTTTGTCGTGCACGTGGGCGGCGATTCTCAAGTTCTCGACGCCGTACGCATTCATGTCCTCGATCTTCTGCCTGCATTCGGCGGGTGTGCCGGCAATCGCGAAGCGATCGAGCAGGTACTCGCGGAGGCCGAGCCTGTCCACGAGTTCGGCGTTCGTCTGCTTGTCCACCATCTCGTGTTCGTGGAACGCGTATCCTTTTTTGAGGGTCTCGACGGCGGAGAGCAGTTCTTTGGGGATTCGCTTGCCCTCGAGGGTGAAGCGAAAGGCGTGGTGCGCGCTCGCGGCGAGCGCCATGCGAATCTCCTCGCGCGCGGTCTCGCCGTCTTCGCGCACGTTCACCTTCGCCAGCCACCAGACGTCCAGATCGTCCACCTTGCGGCCCGATTTTCTCGCGCCCTCCTCGAGCCAGGTGAGGGAATCCGCCACCACTTCCGGGGTGAGGCCGGCGCCGATGGTGACGCCGTCCGCTATCTCGCCCGCAAGCCGGATGGTGCGCGGCCCCTCGGCGGCGATGTAGAGCGGGACCCGTTTTTTATGCCAGTTCAGCGTGCAGGGTTTTCCCTGGTAGTGCGCAGCGCCTTCTTCGAGCATCCCGCGCATGGCGAGCACGTAGTCTCTCATGTCGTCCACCCGACCCGGGCGCAACCCCAGGTTCAGGACGGCGCTGTCGCCCGTGGCGATTCCGAACAGCGCCCGCCCGCCCGAGAATTCATCCACCGTGGCGATGGCGCTCGCCGCCGTCGCCGGGTGGCGCGTAAGCGGGTTGGTGACGTTGGGACCCAGCAGCGCGCGCGTGGTGTTCGCCGCGCAGATGGCGCATGAGACGTACAACTCTCTGTAGAGGGATTGTGAATCCGGCACCCAGATGACGTCGAACCCCGCCTCCTCGGAGAGGCGGCACCAGTGCGCGTAGGTCTCGGGCGCAGGGGGCAGCATGGCGATTCCGTGTTTCACGCGTAGAATCTTCTATTCTGAAAATCTCATCTGGGCGCCGCCCGCGCGTTCTTCCTGGAGCGTCATGGCGCGCCTTGCGTCATCCTCCGCCCATCCACGGTTCAAGCCCGCGATGAGTTCCCCGTAGGCGATGTTGCCTATCACCATGGGAACGTCATGCTCACGGGCGAGTTCGAGCGCCAGCCCTACGTCCTTCACGGCGCCCTTCATGGGAAAATGGGGCTCGTCGAATTTCCCCTTGAAGAAAGTCTCGGGGAAGATGAAGTGAAATTGTACGCCCCGGCCCACCGCGCCGTTTCGAATCGTCTCGGCCAGGACCTCGGGCGAGGCGCCCGCCTTGACGCCCAGGGTGTAGCATTCCGCCGCAATGGCCTGAATGCCGTAGATCATACAATTATGGGCGAGCTTGCACACGGTGCCGGTGCCGATGGGACCCGTGTAGGTGGGTCGGTCTCCCATGGCATCGAAAAGAGGCTTGCAACGCTCATATACCTCCTCCTCACCTCCCACCATCACAGCGAGGCGGCCCGTGTTCGCGCCGATGGTGGAGCCGCTCACGGGGGCTTCGAGCATGTGCGCGCCTGCTTCTGAGAATTTCTCGTGTATGCGGCGGACGACGGCGGGATATCCCGTGCTCAAGTCTACATAGACTTTCCCCGCGCTAATGCCTGCGAGAATGCCGTTCGGCCCAGTGGCGACGCTCTCCACCTCCTTGGGACCCGGCAGCGAAGTGAAGACGATTTCACTCGCGAGTGCCACTTCTTCGGGAGTGTCCGCCCACTGCGCGCCTCGCTCGATGTGATCCGCCGCGGCCTCGCGGACGATGTCGTGAACGATGAGCTCATAGCCCGCTTTCTGGAGGTTGGCCGCCATGCCCGCCCCCATGTTTCCCAGTCCGATAAATCCGATTTTCATCATCTGTCCCTTTTTGGATTGCGAATTTCGCAGAATGGCATCTCTTTCGTTTCAGGCTCCGCATATTGGAGATAATAAAAGGAGTACCTACAAAATAAATGTAAACCACTCCAAAAACAAGTTATGATGAGGCGAATCTGGAGAAAAACTTAAAATGCGCCCAAGAGAAATCGGCGGTGATAAAGTGGAATCAAACGGGAGATGGCGAAAATGACGACTCGGGAATCTTTCATGAGAAAGGCGATATCGCTCGCTTCTCAAAACGTGAGGGAGGGGCTCGGCGGGCCTTTCGGGTCCGTCGTCGTCAAGGACGGCGAGATTATCGGCGAGGGCACGAACCGGGTGGCGACTTCTTGCGACCCCACCGCCCATGCCGAAATGCTCGCCATACGGGCGGCCAGTGTGAAGCTAAAGAATTTCGATCTTTCAGGCTGTGAACTCTATACGAGTTGCGAGCCTTGCCCGATGTGTCTGAGCGCCATTTACTGGGCGAGGATTGAGCGCATGTTTTATGGAAATTCCATCGTCGAGGCCGATGCGATCGGGTTTTCCGATGAATTTCTCTACAAGGAAATTGCTTTGCCGGTCCACGAAAGAAAACTGGAAGCAACGCGGTTTCTGGAGAATGAAGCGCTCGAGTCCTTCAGGTTGTGGGAGCAGATGGACGATACGATTTCCTATTGATTCCCGATTCTAATAAACGTCCTCCTTTCCTGCCTGTTTCTGAACTTCCTTAAAAATGGCTTCTGTGGCGTTCAAGGCTCCACTTTTTTGAAGAGTGCCTTCTTTCCCTGCCGGCATCAAATTTATCCAGGCAGTGTTCCTTTCGCTCAAAGGCTCCACTTTTTTGAAGAGTGCCTCCTTTCCCTGCCATTATGAAATTTCATTGGGTGCGGTTTCCTCCTTCTCTAAAACGACGATTCGCTCCTCGAGTTTGGGCGGCGTCATCAGCGTGTTGTGGATGGGGCAGTTGGCGAGTTCATCGAGAAGCTCCGCCTTTTGCTCCTCGGATACGTCGCGGTGGATGTAATAGTTCGTGCGAATGACGCCGATGGCGAGTTTTCTCCGCTCCGGGTCCCCGTGATAATCGCCGTGAAACTTCGGCGAGATGTTTCGCTTGAACTCCGCGTGGACTTCCACGTCGTCGATAGGGATGCCCTTGGCCTTCGCTGCTCCCGGCAGCGTGTAGAGGCCTCAGCCCGCGTGGCCAGCGATGAAGAACTCAAAGGGAGTAGCGGCCAGGTCCGTGCCTCCCCGGGTTTCCGGCTCGTCGAGCACGTAGGAGTGCTTGCCCGTGGTGGTGAACATCTGAAGTTGGGTGCCCTGGATGTGGCGGAGGATGACTTGCGGCGTGTTCGGTCTTTCCGGCATGAAGATGACTCCTTGAGTGCGTTGTGGTTTATTTGTCGATGCGATGGATTCTAGCAGAGATACAAGCGGGGTTCTTCCCGCGAAAGGTTGATTGCTTCTTAGTGAGCGTTCTCATTCAAAAAGGGGGAAGGGGTTTTGAGCTTTCATCATGCGAGAGAGGTTTTCGTCGAGATGTTCGACTCGGTGAACGAGGAGGAGGAACCGGAGAAACACCAGTTGTATAAAGGCCTCATGTTGCTCGCCGAGGGGTTCGAGTACGACTTCAACATGATCAAGAACAGGCTCCAGCAGCTTGAAATCGAAATGCGAAAACTGGAAGCCAAGAGCAACTAAAAAAGAAGAGCGGGACGTTGCATCCCGCTCTCTTTTTTTCTTCTTTTCAGGGTGAGAACTCATCTCACCTCAATAAGGCGTTTTGTCGCCTTTATAATGGCATCAGCCTTGAGGTTTCCTCCCCGCCCGGCTGATGCAATGGGGCCGGGGAGGATGGCGTCTCCGCACGGCTGAAGCGATTTTTTGTGAATATCATCGCATCCTCCTTTATTTTCAGGGTTTCCGTAAACCGGACCGGAACCGCTTTCTTTGTCGGCTCCTTACCGCCTCGTTCGGCTGACGCCGAGGACCATCAAAGATGGTTCGCCCATATCGCTCGTCAAAGCGCCTTGGACGTCTCGGCGACGATAGCCCGGTCTTTTCAATATCGGCTCTTTGCACGAAAAAAGCAAATTTTTGAGGGCTGAAAATTCAAGTATCTGAAAAGAGGGGTCTTAAAAGTTCGAGGACCCGGGCGTATCGGTAGAGGCGCTAGATTTCGTCATTTCCTCAGGCGCGGGCGCTTTGGCGAGGTTCAGTTCCAAGGCCTTGGGTTCCACGCTCAGGAATTCGAGGCCGCTCGGCAGGTCGATATCGCGGCTCGATAGCGTGCGCGAATGCGCGCCGGGCGTCATTTTGGCGAGGTTCACGTTCATGCGCAGACGGGTGGCGTCGATGTAGTTCAGTAGGTCGCGCCTGCCCCTGAGGCGGATTTTGACCACCTTCACTGCATCGGCCGGCAGAGTGACGCCGTTCGGAATGTTGTAATAATGGAGTGGAACCCGGAATTCTTCCTCTACCTTGCTTTCGAGTTGCGGGAAGAAATTCTGCGGATTTTGGTTTTCCTGCCCGCCGAGCGACCAGAGGAAAATAACGGCGGCCAGCGCGGCGAGCTTGGGCCGCCAGTTCTCGAAAACGTGGCCGAGCGATATGCGCCCTTTCGTCTGTCCCGCCCCTCGGGCCGCGCGCAGCCGCGTGGTGAGCCAGGAGGCGAGTTCATCTTCATCTTTCATCGCCTTGATAAGGCCGCCTTCCACGCAGGTGATCTCTCCGCGTTCCTCGGATATGACGATCGCCAGGGCGTCGCAGCGCTCCGTGATGCCCACCGCCGCCCTGTGGCGCGTGCCGAACTCAGGCGGCAGGGCGCGGTTCTCCGAAAGGGGCAGGAGGCAGCCCGCGCGCGAGACCTTGTTCTCGCGAACCACGGCGGCGCCGTCGTGGTAGGGCGCCCCCTTGAAGAAGATGGAATCGAGAAGCGTGGGCTGGATGACCGCCTCGATCTTCTCACCCGGGCTGTTCAAGAGCGCTTCGGTCATATCGCGGCGTTCCACGACGATGATGGCTCCCAAGCTCTTGGCCGCGAGCGAGAATACGGAGCCTGCGATGGTGGCGACGCTCTCGTCCGGCAGGCGGATGCGCATCGCCCGGCGCAGCAGGGTGGAGATTCTTCGCACCGGGTTGAGCTGGAAGAATATCTTCTGGATTTCTCCGTGGAAATTGATGAGAAACAAGATGAGAACGGCAATCCAGATGGCCCACAGCAGGAATGAGGTCAGGTGCAGACCAGCGGCCTGGGAGGCGAGATAGATGAGCCATACTGCGAATACGCGCACGAGGAGGCGCATCGCCTGGGTGCCCTTGAAACGAATATATACCTGGTAGAGCAGAAACCACATGATCCCGATGTCGAGCATATGGTTCCAGGAGAGGTTCTGGATGAAATTCAAGGCCGGCTGAGCGACGCCCCACATAAGATCAAACCTCGTCCACGTTAATAAAGGGGCGGTCTTTGTCGCTCGGCGATTCCGGGAATTTCCGAGTGGCGGGCGTAGAATCCAGAATTGGTAGACGCCGGGACCACCCGCTTCGTCCGCAACTCCAGAATTTTCCGTATGTTACCGCATTTTCTTAAAATTAACAATTAGCAAAAATAATAATTCCGCATAAAAAGACGTCAAATACGCATTTCCCCGCATTTGCGCGGCCCGCGTTTGAGACCCCTTGCCCTAGATTGTCCCCGTTGCACCCGCCTCCCGTATCGGGGAGGCGCTCTCCCCGGCGCCTCGCCGGGAGCAGATACCCGAAAGGACCAGAGAGAAAGGAGTTTCCCTTGAAGAAATGGATGAACCTCATATTGGCGCGCGCGGAAGCGCAAAAGGATTTTTGCCCCTTAAGGCTGCATGGCCACCTCATTCGCGCGGTTGCGAAACAAGCGCAGCCGCCGGGCGAAACCTGGGATTTCGACGTGCTGATCGCACAAGCCGGCTACTCGAGGGATGGGGAGTGGTTCCTGCCCCGTGAGGTTCTGCGCGAAGCCGCTCCCCTGTTCGAGGGCGCGCAGGCGTTCGCGAACCATACCGGGTCGGGTGGTCCCGACATCAAGGACCTGGTCGGCTGGCACCGCGAGGTCCGAATGGGTGAGGAGGGGCTTTTGAGCACCTTTGCGGTTTCGCGATCCGCAGGGTGGTTTCAGGCGCTGGCGCACGATGCGCTGGCCCGGGGTCTCGATGAGCCTTTTGGCTTTTCCTTCGACGTCTTGGCGCAAGCGGAGTTCCGTGAGGAGGCCGATGGGCTCGTTTTGCATTTCGAAAAGATTCTGGCGGTTCACTCCGTCGACGTCGTGCACAAAGGCAAGCTGGGGGGCGGGATTCTGGGTCTCGCCGCCAATCATTCCACTACATCGGAGGTGAAGATGTTCGAGAAACTCGGAAAGAAACTCAAAAGCGTGGCGCCCGAATCGGCCAGGAGGCTCGGTGATAAATGGACGCCGCAACAACTCCTCGCGGCCTGTGAAGACGCAGGCCTCGAACTGGACTTCAAGGAAAATGGAGGAAGCGCCATGAAGGACGAAACCAGGACCCCGGAGACCGCCGAGCGCAGGGTGCTTGCTCAAAAACTCGCGGCCTCCGCATTGCCCGAAGCCGTTCAGGAGAAAATGCGCGCCCAGTTCGGGGGCAGGAGCTTCACGGAGGAGGAAATCGAAGATTCGATTCGCATCGAGGCGTCCACGCTGGAAAAACTCACGGCGAGCGGCGCACTCCGTGGTTTCGGCGCGCGCGCGGAGGTGATGCGAGACGAGGCGGACCGCAAGAAGGCGGCCCTCGACGGGCTTTGGAGTTCGCGCGATGAGGTGGTCGACGGGGAGCGGCCCTACCGCTTCATGAGCGAGGCGTTTCAGGATTTCACGGGCCATCGGCTAAGCCCGCGCCAGTTCTTCGCCGAGACGTTCCACTATCACCGAGCCGCCGAGGACTGGAACGGCGTTCGACGCCTCTCCGCCTCCTTGCAGACGAGTACATGGGGGGAGGCGTTCGGGGATTCCATCCGGCGGGCCATGCTGCGCGATTTCAGGGACGAGAGGTTCCACCAGTGGAAGAAGATCGTCTCTGCCGTGGCGCCCGTCAAGGATTTCCGCACGAACCGCCGGGTGCGCGTCGGCGGCTACGGCGATCTGCAAAAAGTCGCCGAACAGGCTACCTATCCGGCGCTCGCCTCCCCGACGGATGAGGAAGTGACGTACGCCGTGGCCAAGCGCGGCGGGGTGGAGGACCTCACTTGGGAGATGATCCAGAACGACGACATGGGCGCGATTCGCATGATTCCCCAGCGCCTCGCCCGTGCGGCCCAGCGCACCCTGAACAGCTTCGTGTTCGATTTCCTGACGGCAAACGCCGACATATACGACGGGGACGCGCTGTTCCACGCCAACCACAACAACACCTCCACGAATGCCCTCACGTACGATAACGTCATCGCCGGCATCAAGGCGATGGGCCAGCAGACGTTTTATGGAGAAGAGGGCGTCGAGGTGGCGGCTCAGGCGCGGCCGAAATTTCTCGTTCACCCCACGGAGTTGCTCGAAGAGGCGTTCGACGTCACCCAGTCGTCCGTCAAGGTTGTTGCGGGCGGGAACTCCGCGCAGCCGAGCGTCATCAACCGCCTGGGCATGGAGCCCTTGTGGGTGCCCGAACTCACCGACGCGAACGATTGGTACATGATCGCCGACCCGAGCCTCATGGACACCATCGAAATCGGCTTCATGGACGACATGCGCGAGCCCGAGCTTTTCATCGAGGACAACCCCTCCGCAGGCAGCGGATTCAGCGCGGACAAGATTCGCTACAAGATCAGACATGTCTACGGCGGCGCCGTCCTGGACTTTCGCGGCTTCTATCGCGGCGCGCCCGCCTAGTTCGCGCAGCGTTTGCCTTTACAGAGGAGAAGCCATGTCCGACAGGCGAACCCACACCATAGTCCTCGCTCCTCCCGCGGCCCGCGTCGCCGCGGGAGGCAGCACGGCGTTCGAGGTGAGCCGCTTCACCGAGGCGCTGTTGTTCATCGACGTGACGGCGGTCTCGGGCGCCTCGCCCACGCTTGATTTCGTGGTGCAAACCGGACCGGAGGGCGATGAGGCGGCTTTCGCGCATACCAAGTCTGCGCAAATCACCTCAGCCGGAAAAACCCTCGTCAAGCTCGCGAACATCGGCCCCTGGCTCAGGCTCTCGTGGTCCGTCGGCGGGGAGGAGCCTTCGTTCACGTTCGAAGCCAAGCTCACGCTCAAGACTTGAACCCCCGCCCGCATCGGGTGAGCGAGCAAAGGAGAGAACAGAAATGGCCGGCAGGCAGACGATCATCAAGGAGGTGAAGGTTTTGTTGAAGGCGGGCGCGCTGCCCCAAGAATTCGGGGTCGAGGAGGCGGATTTCGCCGATTTGGTGAATGCCGCGCTCACGCGCTACAGCAAGGACAGGCCGCTCGTCTCGTTCGCCGATTTCAAGGGCGATAGCGCCACGTTCGATTTTCCCCTGCCCCGGGACTGGGACGATTCCCTCTCCTTCATCCGGGCGGTGGAATATCCCCAGGGGGAGAGAAAGCCCTCCTATCTGCGATGGAGTTCCTGGATCATCTATGCGAAAGGAACCCCGGCGGCGAAGTTCAGGCTCATGTACCTCGTCCCTCAAATGGGCCAGACGCTTCGCTTGTTCTACACGCTCAAGCACACGGCGGATGACGAGCGCACGAGCGTTCCCGAAAACGATCTGACCGCCGTGGCCTGGCTGGCCGCCGCGGAGGGCTGCCACCTTCTGGCCCGCCGCTTCGCCCAGTCATCGAGCCCGACCCTTGCGGCGGATTCGGTGGACTACCAGAGCAAGGCCGGAGAATACACGCGCCTGGGGCGAGAGCTCGAGCGCAAATACCAGAACCATCTCGGCCGCAAGGAAGGCGAAGTGGCGGGTCCCGCGGGCGCGTCTCTCGATTGGGACGCGCTCCTCTCCCTGGGGCGCGGCGAATACTTCACGCACGGCGCGTCCGGGGATCGTTAGGCAAGGAGGAGAGGCGAAGTGTTTCGTCGATATATAACGCTTGATGCCCTGGCGGAGGCGCCGCCGAGCGCGCAGGAGGAGGAGGTTTTTCGCCTTGCGCGCGAGGCGATGGCCGAGATCACCGAAATGCTCAAGCGCGAGGTGGCGATGCGAACGCCCATCGGCGCGAGCGGAAACCTCAGGGGCAGCATTTTCACCGAAATCAGAGGAGAGAGCCGAGGCGCGTTGCGCGGCGTGGTCGCCTCGCGCGTCCCTTACGCCAGGTACGTGGAATTCGGACGTCGGGCGGGCGGCAGAATTCCGCCCTGGAGGGAGGGTTCGCCCCTATACCGGTGGGTGGCCCACAAACTGGAGTCGCGCAATGGGGATTTCGAGAGCGTAGCCTTCCTCGTCGCCCGCGCGATCGCCCGGCGCGGGATACCGGGACGCCGCATGTTCGCGCGCGCTTTCGAGGATAACCAGAGCCGAATCGACAGGCGCATTCGTGAACTGCTGGATGAAATTGCGAGGAGAGTCGGTGGCTAAATCACAATACAAAGAAATTGGCGACGCCATTTTAGCGGAAATATCGAGCGTGGCGGAGGCGGGGCGGGTGCACAGCTATCAGCGCTGGTCGGCCGATCTGGGCAAATATCTGGACCTTTTCCGTTGGGAGACGGGCGACGGCCTCACCCAAATCAGGGGCTGGGTGCTGACGCGCGAGAGAGCCGGGGAGGAAGCTGCATCCATCGGCTCGAACGCGACCGGCGGCTTCACGCCTTCAGGCCTCAGCAGAAGAACCCACACGTTCTTGTTGTTCGGAATCATGAGCGCCGAAGACGGGGTGGGCAGCGAGGTGGTCTTCCAGGATCTGATCGAGGAGATTTGCGATCGCTTCAGGAACGACAAAACGCTTCGCCTCCTCGATGAATCAGGCTCCCCGCGCGTTCGGTCTCTGGAGCGTCTTCAGCCTCCGCAGGTGGACCTGATTGAACTGAGAACATTTGGAAACGTGCTTTGCCATTACGCAGAAATCCGGGTTCGGGCGATAGAGCGGATTCGGCGGGATTGATTCGAGAACAGGGAATGAAAACCGGCGAAGGATGTCCCTTCGCTTCAAAAAAAACCGAAGGAGGAGAATAGCAGATGGGCGATACGATATTGATGGATCGGCAAATTATCGGCGCGACCGCAGAGAAAGAACTGGTGGCGGATTCCGCCGACGCTTCCACCTTGGTGGACGCCGCGCTTTCAGAGGATGATGATTTCTGGAACGGTTCGGTGCTGCGAACGATTCGAGGCGTGGGCATCGGCCAAAAAAGAAGTGTGCGGGAATTCGATTCGACCTCGGACACGATTACGGTGGACGCCGCCTGGGACGCCACCCCCGTTGCGGGCACGGCCTATCTTCTGGATCGGCCGGCTGCTGCGGGGGAATTGTTCCGGGCGGGCGACTTCGCCCATGAGGTCAGCGTGGAGCAGCTCGAGCGCGCGGTGAAGGATGCGAGCCTCTCGCCCTTCCCGTCGATTCCCGGGAAGCGCTCCGCCCAGATTTCCTTTTCCACCGAGTTGCGCGGTTCCGGCGCTGCGGGAATTGCTCCGGATTATGGATTGTTGTTCAAAGGCTGTGCGATGAGGGAGACGATCGTCGGAGGCGCCTCCGTCACCTATGCGCCCACGTCCCATAAATCGAGTTACACGAGAATCTGCCTGACGACGTTCATCGACGGCTTGCGGATCATGTATCTGGGCTGCATGGGGAGTTTTTCCATCAACTGCCCTCTGGACGGCGTTCCCACGGTGGACTGGGAGTTCGAGGCGGCCGATTTCGAGGTGAGCGATGCGCCGCTCCTAGGCGGCGCGTCCTACGACGAGCAGACGCCCGAACCCGTCCTCATGAGCGGCTTCTCGTTCGGCGGGTTTCACTTCGACGCGGCGAACATCCGCTTCGCCATGAACAACGAGGTGGTTTTGCGCCAAAGCGCCAACGCATCGGGCGGACACGTGAACGCCATGGTGACGGGCCGTGCGCCCTCCGGTTCGTTCGACCCCGAAGCCGTGCTCAAGGCCACCGACGACGTGTTCGCCGATTGGGAGAGCGGCGCGCAACTCCCCCTGGGCGTGCAGATCGGCCACAGGGCCGGGAACATCTGCACCATCACCGCGCCCAGGTGCCAATATGCGGATCTGGGCTTTTCGGATCGGGACGGTCTGTTGACCTACGATGCGCCTTTCCGCCTGGCGCGCGATATAGGCGATGACGAGATATCCATCGTCTTCACCTAGTCGTCATCCCAATAGGTGGATTCTTCTTTACCTCAAGTGAGTCTGATTCAGCGAAAACGAAAGGGAGGAATCGTGGAAATATCAGAATACAGAAACCATGGCCGCAAGCCCATCACCCTGCCTTCAGGGCTCAAGGGCTTCGTGCGCGCGCCGAATCTGCTGGATATGGCGGCGTATCCGAAACTGTTCGCGGGCGCCTCGAACGACGCTGCGAGCGAAGAGGAGCGATACGCGCTTACCGGGGAGTGGGTGCACTGCATCCTGAGGCGCTGTTTCGTTCCCGAGCGCGGCTCGATGACGGAAAAAGAGCCGGGCCGTTGCCTGCCGGATGAACTCAGTATCCATGAACTCGCCCCGGCGGATGCGGATGCGATCTTCACCGCCGTTACGGCCCTGCAGAACGAGACGGCGGCCCTTGCCCCTGAGGAGGGCGCGCCGGGAGGCGATACGTTTCCGGCGGCGTAGGAAAGAATTTCTGGGGGTCATTCATTTTCAGGCGAAGACCTACGGCCTCCCCCCGCACCTGCTGGCCCGATGCTCCTGGGAGGAGTTTCGCTTCAACCAGGAGGTACTCGAAGCCGGCTTGGCCCTGGAGCGGAGAAGTCAGCGGGAACCAGGGAGGAAAAGCGCAAACCTCAGACGATTCAAGAACTAGAAGGCCGGTTCTCCCGATTCGGGGAGGGCCGGTTTTTCGCATTGGGGCAGAATGGGTTCTCACCTCAATGCGGTTTTAAGCTTGGCGGTTACTTATCCCACTGGAAATCCGGATTCGGCGGCGAGAACATGTCGATATATTCCGCTTCTTCCAGAACCTCTCCTCCGTGCGGGGTTCCCGCCGGAAAGACCATGACGTCTCCCGCCTGAACGACCTGGTAATCCTCATCTCCGGAGTGGAACTTCAGTTTTCCCCGAATCATGTGCGTTATCTGGTCAAACTCGTGGGTGTGGGTTTTGATGGGCTTTCCGGCGCTCGCCGTGATCCTACACGCCATCACGTTGTCCGTTTTCACGATTCTGCCGCGGATGATGTCGTTCAGTTGTCTATTCTCGACGTCGTTCCAGTGAAGTATAGCCATGGGCGCATCCTCATATTGAGAGTTGTAGTTTTATGGGCGAAACAAGTCTTCTTCTTTCGTGCGGTAAAGCGCCTGCGCAGGATCGTTTCCTTCATGATAATCAAGACCGCGAATCAGGACGGCGGGAATTCCCTGCTTGTCCTGTCCCATCACCAGGCTCGCCGCCGCCGCAATTTCATCCGCATGCGCGAGTATGGTGATCTCAAGCATACGGCCCGTTCTGTCTTTCTCTCCCCGTAGATCCACCAACGGCTCCAGGCCGGCGCAGCCAATCGCCACGCCGACGACGCCCCGCCGAAAGGCGCGCCCCTGGGTGTCGGCGATGAGGACGGGAACGAAGGCGTTCGTCGTGCGTTTTACCTCTTCATGTAGTTTCCGGGCGGAGAGATCGGCATCGCGGGGCAGCAGCAAGACCTGATCCTCACCCCCCTTGACGTTCGAGCGGTCGATGCCTGCGTGGGCGCACACCGCCCCCGTGCGGTGCTCCACGATGAGCGCCCGCTCCGAGGCGACGACGATTTCGTTCGATTCTCTGAGCACCGCCTCGACCAGCCTCGGGTCGCGACCGTCGCGGTTCGCGATGTCGAGAGCTTCCCGGGATGGTTCGACGCTGTTCAAGTCCAGGAGCCTGCCCTCGGCCTTGCTGACGATCTTTTGCGCCAGGACGAGGATGTCCCGTTCCCGGATTTTCACCCCGCTCGCCTCGATGGCTTCCAGGATCATGGGTGCCAACGCATCCCCTTCCTGAATTTCCGGCAAGCCGGTGACGGGTATGATTTCGACGCTGTTCATCTCATGGGAGCGGAAGCGAGCCACCCGGGCGCTTCTCCCTCACGAGAGAGCAGGAACTCGAGATCCTCAGGCGAGTCGATGTCGTGCGCGAAGCCGAAAGATTCAAAAGATTGCGCTTCGCAGCCCTTCTTTCGCGCGGCGGCGCGGTGTTTCTCGAAACTCTTCTCCCCGAACAGAAAGGGAATCGCATCAATCGGCTGCATGAACAGCGCGGTCGTGCCTCCATCCTTGGATTTGGCGATGCGTATGTCGCGCCCGGGGTTCCCCGATGGTTCGCACCCTTCCAGAAACGAATTCACCTCCTCGCTCGTCAAAAACGGCAAGTCCCCATGAACGATGAACAAAGAGCGGGCGTTTTTCTGTCTCGCCCAGGAGCGGCCTATTTCCAGGTCGTTGTTGAGACCGCCTGATTTTTCGAACAAGCCGATAGCGCCGTATTCCCCCGCGAGGGTCAGGACTTCCGCTGAATCACTCAACACCACAATTTCATCGATGCGATCTGCAGCGCCGACGGCCTTCAGAACACGCTCGAGCATCCAGCGGCCCAACTGGTTTCTGGCGTTCTCAACCAGGGTCTGCGCGAGCCTCGATTTTCCGGTTCTGAAATCACGAACGGGTATCAGGGCGACGCAATGGCTCGAAAAATTCATCATCCATCCCGGAGTGTGTAAGAGAAAATGTGTTTTGAGTATACCTGAATTTTCTTATGCCATCTTTTGTATGGATGAGGCGAACGCCAAAACGCCTTGCGCCAGCTTTTTCTTGGATTCAACGTCGGACATGATGCTGGGCAGCGCGATGCTTCTAAGCCCCAGTTCTTCAATGGATGAAACCAGGGCCTCATCCTCGGTGTCCACGACGAACCCGTCGAGCACGTCTTCGAGAATGCGGGCGACCCCCAAGGCCGACACCTCATGCCCCAGACTACTGAGCATCTCGGCGGCGGGGCCTCTTAAAGCCGCGCCCCCGATAATGGGACTCACTCCCACGCGCGGCGCGGACGCCTGCCGGAGCCGCTCATGAATGTCGGCGAGCGCGAGAATGGGGCCGATGCTCACAATCGGATTGGACGGACAAAAAACGACCGCGCGCGCCTCATCGAACACGCGCATCACCTCCGGCGTGGCCTTCGCCTCCTCAGCCCCCTGAAAGCGTACGCCGCATACGCTCGGCCTCGTTCCTCTGGCGACGAAGTAATCCTGAAACTCGAGTTCCCCTTCGGGCGTCTTCACCCGTGTGGCGATGGAAGAATCCGTCATGGGCAATATGTTCGCCTTGATGCCCAGAGAGGCTGCGAGTTCGCGGGTCACTTCCGTCAGGCGAGCACCTTCGGCCAGGCGCTGGGTTCGTCGGATGTGGGTTGCCAAGTCCCTGTCGCCCAGCCGGAACCAGGTGGGTCCACCGTAGCGCCCGAGCAATTCGAGCGCGCTTGTCCCGTCGCCGTCTATGCCCCAGCCCGTCTCGGGGTTCGACATGCCCGCGAGGTTGTACATCACCGTGTCGATATCCGGGCTGATGTGCAGGCCGTGGAGCACCAGGTCGTCCGCGGTGTTCACGATGACGGTGAGCTCCCCCTCGGGGAGCGCATGGGCCAGGCCGACGGCGAGTTTCGCGCCGCCCACACCGCCTGCAAGCGCAACGACCGGGCCGGAAAAACTCATCGGACGATCAGCACCGGTTCGGGTGATTCTTTGGGGGCGGGCTGCTGCGATGGATAGCCCGCGACGATGAGGGCCCTTGGCGCCCAGTCTGCGGGCAAGTCCAGGGCCTTTCTGGCCGTTTCGGGACAGAACAAGGGAGCGCAGCGCCACACGGAGCCCACCCCCTGGGCCGCGAGGGCGAGCATCAGGTTTTGCAGAGCGCCGCCTAGGCTGTGTTCGGCCATCATCCATTCGTTGGATTGTTTTTCGCGATCTTCGTATTCGTCTAAGTCCGCGAAGGAGAGAGACGCCATGATCAGGGCGGGCGCGCCGGTAAGCAGGCGGATGCTTCCCTGGTGCCTGCGCGCCCGCTCTTCTTCTGGAACGCCTTCCGCCTCCATGTCGCGGAGAAAATCTTTTCCCATCTCTGCAGCTAAGGTCTCTTTCGCCTCTTTGGAATCGAGTATGCAAAACCTCCAGGGACTCGTCCCGTGCGGACTGGGGGCCAGACACGCGGCGGACAAGGCGGTTTTTAATATCTCCATCGGGACGGGATCCGGCGTGAAGTGGCGTATGGAGCGCCTTTTGCGCAGAGCCTCATCGAGTGAGATGGAGAGCGCCGGTTTTTTATCTGTGAGAGCGGGGGTATCCAACTTATTCCCCTGAAACCTCCCAGCCCGGCGGCGCGCCGCCCTGGGCCGGGCTCGGGGGTGGAGGAAGTTTGCGTTTCTCTCCGAGGGGAGGAGCTCCCGGGTCACCCGGAATCGGCTGACCTGCGAGGAAGCCGCGCACATCGGCGGGGCGCGCCTCCTCCCCATAGGCCGTGGCGAGGCATTCTTCTAATTCCTCTGGCGTTTTGGGGCTATCGACCATCCTTTGTCCGGCGATGCCGGCGTCCTCGAACGGGTCGTACTGGGGAAGGCCGACCGGCGTGCCGCTCCTTGGACCCATCGTCGGCACGCGGTTGTGCTGTCTCCTCGCCAGAATCTGCAGGATGTTCCAGGCCCGCCGGTTCTCCTGTATCGGTTGGATTTCCACGAGGCCCTCTTTTTCGAATTCGCTCCAGATCTCCTTGCCCTTCTCGGTTCGCAGGACGACTATCGTCCAGCCCCGCGTGCCCACGCCGCCACAGGCGATGTCCGCGAGTTCGGCGGAAAAATCCGCGCAATGCTGGCATTCGGGACGCTGGTAGTTCTCCATCGCCTCCTGGAGCGGGAAGGTGACGAGTTCCCCGTCTTTTTTATGGACGAGCACCTCGCCTTTGACGTTGAACTTCGCCACATCCGTGAGGGGGATGCCCAGCCCCTTTTCAATTTTTTCGGTCATCAAGTCGAAGGTGAAGACTTCCGTGCAGAACAGGCCGATTTGGAACGCGACGCGCTCGGAGAATCCTCTCAGAAACCCGCGCTGTTTATCAATGTGCTGGGGCCTTTTCTTGTGCGATACCAGAAAGGCAGGGTCGATGAGCTCCATTTTGCGAATTGGCGTAATCTGGCAGGGAACACCCACGAAGCCCACTTTTTTCAAGTCTCTTTGCTTCACTTCCTCAAGTGCGAGGTTGTTCGCGCAGTAGGTGTACCAACTCCCCGCGCTCGCGCGAATCTCTTCGTACGTCGTGGCGACCTTGGGGCTCGGGTCGCACGGCGGGTCGTCCTCCCCGACGGCGGAGACCACCGCTCCGTCGATGACGGCGTTCTCGAGCGCCCATGCGAGCAGCGCCGTGACGATGCCGCCGTCCTGGGCGCGTTCCATCACGTCTTCGCGCTTGGTCCTCGCCATGAAGATGTGCTGGTAGGCGCCGAAAATGCCCTCGAAGGTCTCGCTTCTCTTCTCCTGGAAAGTGGCGTCTTTTAAATGGATTTCCCTCGGCCAGAGCCTCGGGCACACAGACGCGCATACGTCGCAGCCCACTCCCTCGCTGATGCCGCAATAATCGAAATCGGCTTTCGCCTTGGCCGTCTGCTTGGGTTTGGCGTCGATGTACTCGATGACGTTGTGCGGGCAGACGAGAACGCAGCTTCCGCACTCGCAGCAACTGCCCGCGTCCACCACGTCGTTCATCATGTCTTTGAAGGAGTGATGGTGAAGTTCACTCAAGGGTTTTCTCTCCGGCCGATTAGCGGGGGCGCTCGGGATTCGAGACGCCCAGGTGGTTTTCCGGGATGAAGTCGCCCTCTTTTCTCCCGCCCGAGAAGCCGGCGCCGAGCAGCGTCTCGTCATCCGCGCGGGGCGGGCGGTACCGCGTGTCGTCTTCGCGGATGATCTCGTATGTGGTCGTGCGCTGAACGGGAATGCGCCCCGCGCCCAGGATGGCGTCGTTGAACTGTCTGGGGCTCAGGCTCTGTCCGTACTCGGAACCCGATTCCCGGGAGATGTTCTCCTCGATCAGCGTTCCACCCAGGTCGTTCACCCCGAGGGAGAGCGCCTTCTGGGCGGCGTCGATTCCGATCTTGGGCCACGCCACCTGAATGTTGGCGATCATCCCCCGGAAGAAGAGCCGGGCGACGGCATGAAGCCTGAAGATGGTTTCCAGGTCCGCCATCTCCGTGATGCCGAATTCCTCGCCCATCTTGTTGTCATAGGGGATGAAGGGCAGCGGAACGAACTCCGTGAACCGGGCCTCCCGGTTCGTTTTCAGGGAGTCTTTTTGCATCTTTCTCAAAATATCCATGTGTTCGGCGAGGTCGGCGCTGCTCTCGATGTGGCCGTACATGACGGTGGACGTCGTCGGGATGCCCACGGCATGAGCGGTCCGGATGATCTCGCACCATCTTTCGACGGGGATTCTTCCCGGACTGATGAGCTTCTTTACCCTTTCCACCAGAATCTCGGCGGCAGTGCCCGGGATGGAGCCGAGCCCGGCATCTTTCAGCCGCGTGAGCACCACTTCGAGCGGCAGCCGGGTTTTTCTCTGGATGTGGTCGACTTCCGCGGGCGAATACGCATGCATGTGGACGCCGGGGATGACTTCGCGGGCGAGCCTGAGCACCTCTTCATAACGATCAATCGATATCTGGGGGTTCAACCCCCCCTGCATGCAGATTTCACGCACGCCGAAATCCCTTGCGCGCTCGAATTTTTCGCGCAGCACGTCGTCGTCGTGCGTATAGGCGTCCGGGGCGTTCGGGCGCCGCCAGAAGCCGCAGTATTTGCAATCCGTGTAGCAGACGTTCGTGAAATTCACGTTCGCGTTGATGACGTAGCTCACCTCATCGCCGACGGCTTTTTCTCTCTCCGCGTTGGCCGTCTCGTAGAGGCGTTCGGTGAACTCCCTGTCCGTCTCGGCGAGCAGGGCGGTCGCGCCGTCGCGCGATATTTCCTCGCCCGCCTCGAAGGCGTCGAGAATTTCATGAGCGAAAAGGGCGTTCATGCGATCTCCAGTGGCAGGGTTTCCCGCGCTTCTCGCCTCTCCAGCATCCGGCGGAGCGCAGGCAGGGTTTCGGGCGGACACCAGCCCGCCTCGATGAATTCGTCATACACCGGCATTCGCAGGCGCAGCGCGATGTCTTCTTGATGAAGGGATTGGTCGAGATTGCCGAGCTTGGGCCAGTGGCGGTTCGGGTTGATGTGATCGGGCTCCGGCGCGATGCCCCCGATGTCGTCCGCACCCGCCATGATGAGGCCGAGCAGGTCGTCGACCAGATTCGGCGGAACCTGGATGTGTACGCCCGGCATGAGCCTTTTGACTTCCGGGATCAGCGCCGCGATATCCTCATCCGGCGGCCGGGTCCACTTGGCCATGGGCGTCAGGGGCTGTGGGTTCAGGGGTTGCAGGATAATCTCCTGTATGTGCCCGTAGCGGCGGTGCACCTCGGCGATGGCTTCGAGTGTCTCGACCCGCTCGGCGGGCGATTCCCCGATTCCGACGAGGATTCCCGTCGTGAACGCGACCCCGAGCTTTCCCGCCGCCTCGAGCGAGGCGAGCCTGACCTCGGGCGTTTTCGTCGGCGCCGTCCTATGGGCGACCCGCGTGGCCTCGGGGCTCACGGTCTCCATCATCATACCCATCGAGACGTTATAGGGCTTCAAAATCTCGTATTCCCACTCCTCCAGCGTACCGATGTTGGCGTGAGGGAGTAAGCCGACATCGAGGCACATCTTGCACACTGCGGCCGTGTAGGCGGCGTAGGAGCCATGCCCCCAGCTTTTTAGCTGGTTTTTGAGGCCCTTGTGCCGGTCGATGCCCTCGCCCGTCATCACGAGCGCCTCGACCACCCCCTGCGCATAGGCCCGCCTCGCGAGCCGTTCGCACTCCCCCATGGAGAGCAGGATGGGAACGTTGCTGCGGAAGCTGCAATAGCCGCAGTGGTTCACGCACCAGTTCGTGATGGGCAAGGTGAAGTTGAATGAATACGTGACCGTTCTCAGGACGTTTCTCCGTATCTATCGAGTAAAGTCCGCGATTTCTCCCGCATCCTATCGGCGAGCGCCACGTCTGACAAGGCGCGTTTCGCCATGAACGCTACGCGACGCCCTTTTCTTTTAAAGCGGCGATTTCCCCATCTGATTTTCCCAGCAGGCCGGAGAGAATTTCTTGCGTGTGCTCACCCAGCAGGGGAGGGGGCATGCGGATTTCGCCGGGCGTATCCGAGAGCTTCATGGGGTTGCCCATCACCTTCAGGACGCCGGTCCTCGCGTGCTCCATCTCGACGACCATCTCTCGGTGATGGATTTGCGGGTCCGCGCACAACTCCTCAATCGTGCGCACCGGCCCGCAGGGCACGCCCGCTCCCGATACGATGTCCGCCCACTCCGCGCGGGTCCTGGTTCGCATGGTTTCTTCGATTTCCGCTTCGAGTTCATCACGCCCCGAGACGCGCGCCGCGTTTTTCTCCCACCTGGGGTCGTCCGCCAGATCTGTCCTGCCGATGGCGCGGGCGAACCTCTGCCACAAGGAGTCGTTGGCCGCCGCGACGATGAGTTCCCCGTCCGAGCAGGGAAAATCGCGGTACGGCGCGATGCTCGGGTGCCGGTTCCCCAACCGTCCGGGCGGGGCGCCCGTGGCGAAGAAGTTCCCTGCGGCGTGGCTCATCAGTGCGGCTTGTCCGTCCTGGATCGCCGTGTCGACGTATTGGCCCTTTCCCGTCTTCTCCCGCGCGATGATGGCCAGCAGGATTCCCTGGGTCGCGAACATGGCGGTGGTCAGATCGGCGATGGCGATGCCCGTCTTGAAGCCCCCGCCGCCCTCTGCGCCCGTGATGCTCATGAGTCCGCCTTCGCCTTGCAGCAGAATGTCGTAGGCGGGACGCGCTCTCGAAGGCCCGCTCTGGCCGTAGCCCGAGACGCTGGCGTAGATGAGCCGGGGGTTCAGCGCGTGGCAGGTATCCCAGTCGAAGCCGAGCCGCTCGATGGCGCCCGGTCTGAAATTCTGGATGAGGATGTCCGATTGTTGAACGAGCGCTCTTAAAACCTCTTTTCCTTCCTCGGCCTTCAAGTTGAGCGTGAGGCTTTTCTTGTTGCGGTTAACGGACTGGAAATAGCTGCTCTCACCCCCCTCATAAAAAGGCGGCCAGCCGCGCGTGTCGTCTCCGCCGACGGGGTTTTCGATTTTAATAACCTCGGCGCCCATGTCGCCGAGCATCATCGTGCAGAATGGTCCCGCCAGAATTCTGGAAAGATCGAGGACGCGAATCCCCTCAAGCGGCATACTCATGAAATTCTCCGGCTCCTTTCATCTGAATTGGATTCTATCGGTTCTGAAGCGCTTCGAGCATCTTCTCCCGCACATGCTCGATGGGCATCTGCGTGCCGGTCCAAAGCTCCCAGCCCTGGGCCCCCTGGTGCAAAAGCCAGCCGATGCCCGAGACGGCGCGCGCCCCTTTTCGGCGCGCCGCTTTCAGAAACGGGGTGTCGAGCGGGCTGTAGACAGCATCGGCGCAAATACTTCCAGTCGGTATATATTCCTCGGGAAGGCAGCAGGCCGCTTCTCTTTCTTTATCGCCGCTCATCCCCAGGCTCGTCGTGTTGACGATAATATCCCGCCCCCGGGCGGCGGATTCAAGCGCCTCCAGGCCGCCTCCGTGGATTTCGACTCCCGGGAAATGCGATTTCACCTCGCGCGCCAGCGATACGGCTTTCTCCGCCGTGCGGTTTCGAATCTCTACGTGCGCCGCCCCGGTCTGCGCGAGCTTGATGGCGATCGCCCGCGCGGCCCCGCCCGCGCCCAGAAGCAGGCATCTCTTCCCTTGTGGGGAGACGCCCGTTTCCTCTTCCAGAGAGCGGAGCCAGCCCGAGCCGTCGGTGTTGTGGCCCTTGAGCCTGCCGCCGCTCTCGAACGTCACCATGTTCACCGCGCCCATGAGCCTCGCATCCTCGCTCAACTCGTCCATGAGCCTAAAGGTGGCCACCTTATGGGGGATGGTGACGCAGAAACCGGCGAAACTCATAGCCCCCGCGCCGCGAACCGCTTCTTCGTATTGATCCGGATGCACATCATACGCCATGAAGCGGTAGGGCAGATTCAGCGCCTGCGCCGCCGCGTTGTGCATGACGGGCGAGAGCGTATGACCCAGGGGATAGCCGAAAATAGCGAGCGTCTTCTCGATCGGCATGGATTTTCCTCAGATGATTCGGGGTTCGCCTTCGTCATGTTCATTGTGGCGGGAATCAGAGATACGCTAAAGTAGCCTTGAGAACAACTTCCCGAGACGCTCCGCGTCGATTTTTCATGCGTTTGAGATCATCACTTCGAGGAGGCGGATTCGATGTCCACCGTTCAGGCCGCCACGATTCTACAGCCGGGCGAAATCGCCCTGCGCGAATATCCCATGCCGGAGATTGAGGACGACGCCCTCTTGATGCGGGTGGCCGCCGTGGGTGTCTGCGGTTCAGACAAGCACATGTACGGAGGCAACCTGAACGTGGCGTGGCCGGTCATTCCGGGGCATGAGTTCAGCGGGATCATCGAGAAGATGGGGCCTTTGGCGAATTCGGCCATGAAGATCGTGGGCGGATCCATCCAGGAGGGCGACGTCATCACCGTGGCGCCGGGCAGTCAGGCCTGCGGCAGGTGCTGGTTTTGCATTCACACGCCGCACCGGCCCCAGTTGTGCCCGAACCGCACGGTTTTCGGCTTCCGCACCTCCGCCGAGGCGCCGCATCTTTTCGGGGCGTTTTCAGAATACATGTACATTCCGGGAAACTCCTTCGTCTTGAAACTGCCCGAGGGTCTCTCATTAGAGCGGGCCACGCTTTGCGAACCCCTGGCGGTGGCCCAGAGAGCGGCAGGGCGTTCGCTTTCTCCGGGCATCCCCTATGCGGGGGAGGGCTTCGGCGTGGGCGCGCGGTGCGCCGTCATGGGTGTGGGCCCCATCGGCCTGCTGGTAGTGGCTGCTCTCAAGACGATGGGGGCGGGCGAGATTATCGCGGTGGATATGAGCGAAGAAAGACTCGCGTTCTCGAAAAAATTTGGGGCCACGAAGACGGTGAGTCTGGCGGCGCTCACGAAAGAGGAAAGAAAAGAGCAGATTCTCTCCTGGACGGACGGCGTGGGACCCGACGTGGTGATCGAGGCGGCGGGCGTTCCCGCTGCCTTCGCCGAGGGTCTGGACATCGTCCGCCGGGGCGGAAAGCTGGTGGAAGTCGGGCATTACGGCGACCCGGGCGGGGTGGAGATCAGGCCCCACCAGGTGTGCAACAAGGACGTGGATATCTGCGGTTCATGGGCCTATCCCCAGGTGCAGTTCGAGCCGGCGATGGACATGCTCTTGAGAACGACCCTGCCGATAGACGACATCTTCACCCATCGCCTGCCGCTCTCCCAGGTGCAGGCGGGCATCGAGGTCACGGGAACGGGGGAGTGCCTGAAGGTCCTCCTGAAACCGGATTAGGCGACTCTCACGGCTTCGGGATGGAGTCGAAATCCATTTCGAGAAGGTTGAGCGTTTCGGCGCGCTCGCAACCATCGAGATTCAGATCGTCCAATTTTTGAAGGCCCGAGAGCATGTTCGCAACGCCTTGCGCGAGACGCTCCGGCGAGATTTTATCCCTGTCGATCGCATAGCCCATAGTTTTCGCCATGGCCAGAATATGGCCCGCCGCCTCGTCGTCCTGTGCGCCTTGGCCTGATGGAGCGGCGGCCTCTTCCGGGAACGCTTCGGGAGACGGCTGCTCGTGTATTTCGGGCGGTCTTATCTTCCACAGTGGATTGTCGGTTTCGAGCTCCTTGCCGATTTGGAAAAGACGCGCCTCATCCCCCCATCTGCCCGCAATCTGAAGGCCGATAGGCAGGTGCGCTTTCGTGAACCCGCAGGGAACCTGAAGCACGGGGTTGCCGATGGTGCTGAAGGCGGCCGTGTTGTCGCTCACCACCGGCCACATCTTCATGCCGTCCAGGCAATTCGCGATGGTGGGGGGCGCGATGGCGACGGTGGGCGTGAGCACGGCGTCCACGTTTCTGAAAACCTCCGCCGCCTGGCGGATGAAGAAGGTCCTCGCCTTTTGCGCCTGTACGTAGCGCCAGCCCGGAATGAAGAGGCTGTGCTCGAAGAAATCCGCTCCGGGGGAGACGTAGCCGTCCCGGTGGTTTTCCAGATATTTCCGGTGGTATTCCGCACCCTCGGGCCCCACGGTCGCGGCGTAGGCGACCTGACCGAGCCGCGCCCAGGGGATTTCGACTTCCACGATGCGCGCCCCCAGCTTCTCGAATCGGGCGATGGCCTCGCGGACGACGGCTTCCGCTTCCGGGTCCTCACCCGGCCAGAAGTGGTTGGTGGGGACGCCTAAAGTCATGCCGTGTACGCCCTCGTTCACTGTTCTGAGAAAATCGGGTGGGGGCTTGGTTCCCGTCGTCGGGTCCTTGGGGTCGGGGCCGGCGATGGCTTGTAGGATGAGGGCGGCGTCTTCCACCGTTCGCGTGAGGGGACCCACGTTGTCGAAGCTGAGTCCTAAGGGCACGGCGCCGGCCCTGCTCACCCGGCCATAGGTGGAGCGGATGCCCACCAGGTTGCAGAAAGAGGCGGGCAGGCGCACCGAGCCGCCGGTGTCGGAACCGAGCGCTGCCGCCGCCATCCCCGCCGCCACGCAGGCGGCGGAGCCGCTGCTGCTCCCCCCGGGCGTGTGATCCAGGCTCCAGGGGTTTCGCGCCGGGCCGAAAGCGCTGTTCGCCCCGGTGCCGCCGCGCGCGAATTCCTGCAAATTCGTCTTTCCGATGATGACCGCCCCCGCTTCCATGAGCCTGCGCACGCACTCCGCCGTTACGAGCGCCGCGGTTTTCCCCAAAATCCTGCTGCCCGCCGTGGTCGGATGGCCTTCTAAGTCGAGCAAATCCTTGAGCGCGATGGGAATTCCGTGGAGCGGCCCCAGGTATTCTCCCCGTGCGAGCGCCACGTCGAGCTGTTCCGCCTGTGCTCTGGCGAGTTCGAAGGTGGTTCTCGTGAAGGCGTTGATGGTGGCGTCCAGCCCCCCGGTTCTGGCGATGTGGCTTTCGAGCACCTCGCTCGGCTTCGCATCGCCTGCCTCGATGAGGGCGGCCAACTCGGTAATGGGGCGAAACAGCAGTTCGTCGCGATTCATGGGGAGGCTCCCTATATGGGGTCATTTTGGCGCGATTATATTCCAGGTAGCGTTCGAGCCGAAACGAAGGAGGGCGTTCATCCCAAAGTGCGGTGAGACCACTGGTGCTTCAGTGATGAGAACCAACGGCCAATGGGCGTCCGCATCGTGTTTCCGAGCCGCTCCAGTGCCCGGGGGGCGCAAACGTTGCGCATCCGGAATTCAGCCCGAGCGGTAGCACCGGAGGCAGGGGAGATATGGTGCAGCCGCGTCTTTCATGCCGGCGGCGGCGGGCTTTTGGAATAAACCCGCCGTGGCGCTAGTTCAGCACCAGCATCGCCATGCCCAGGAGAATCAGGCAGGCCCACCCCATGCGTCGACGCAACTCGCCCTCGCCCAGCAGGATCGACCCCATCGCCACCGTGATCAGAACGCTGACCTCGCGCGCCGGCGCAACGTATACGATGGGCGTGAAGACGAGGGCCGTCAGCACCAGGATATAGGCGAGTGAGCTGAACACGGCAATGCCGATCACGGCGGCTTTGTGTTCCCGCCAGTGCTTCGCCATCACCTCCTTGCGCACCACCGCGTAGGGAGCCAGAAATACGGTGCGCGCAAGGCTCGATGCGTAGTCAAGCAGTATCGGCGGTACGGCGATAGCGCTGACCGTAAAGGCGTCCCAGACCGTGTAGCTCCCGATCAGCACGCCGACCGCGACCCCGAACATCAGCGAACTTCTGCGCCGCGTGGCGCCCCGGCCGAAGCCGCCGGTAAGGAACACTACGCCGACGATGATGGCCAAGCCGCCGCCGACGATCGGGAGGCTCAGATTCTCGCCCAGGATGAAGACGGCAAACAGGGTCGACAGGAACGGTCCGGTCGCCCGCGCAACCGGATAGACCAGGGATAACTCGCCCTTGCGGTAGCCCTGCTGGAGAAGCAGGAAGTAGGCCAAATGCAGCAAGGCGCTGCCGATACAGAACCCGACCTCGCGCCAATCCAGGAGGGGGCGCTCTATGAGATAAACGCCCACCGCGACCGGCAAATATATCAAGACCGAGAGAGAGGAAAACAGCCAGACCAACTCCGGCCCGCCGTTGATGCGTTTGACCAGCAAGTTCCAGATGGCGTGGCTAAGAGCAGCGGTGAGCACCAACGCCAGGGCGAAAAACGTCATGGGGACACCTCAAGATTTGCATGACGGGCGTACAAACCCACACCCGCGTATCCCCCCTGGTCTTTTATCCCTTAAGGTGTCTGCCGTTTTTTGCGGCTTTACGTGGCGCTCGGTCCAGACCCGTAGCGGAACCCTGGCCACACATACAGCGGTAAACCCACTCTACGGCATCCACCGGGGGGATACAATCGTGAGGCGGAGGATGGTTAGGCCGCGGCGTACGCGAGACCGCGCCGGCGCGGGGAGCGCAGTACGCACTGTCATAACGTGCCGGGTTTGGAAAAGCGCCCAGACTTTCCCGGACGGGGTCACAACCGCCTGTCCGACCGACTCGGCTTCGGTTTTCGCGTAAACCCGATAATCCATAGCAGGGCTCCACGGCTTGGCAAGCGCCGCCATCAAGGGTAAAAACACATCACTTTAGCTAATGAGAGAAAAGGAGAACCATTCATGAAACTCTACCGGACGATTCTCTTCGCCCCCGGAAACAGGGAGAGAATGCTCGCGAAGGTGGGCAAGGCCGGGGCCGACGCCGTCGTTTTGGATCTGGAAGACGCGGTGCCCGCCGATGAGAAGACGGCCACGCGGGGTGCGCTCGGGGAGGCGGTCAAGACGATAGCCGAAGAAGACGGTGCGGATGTCTTCGTGCGCGTGAATCCCCTGGATGACGTGACGGGTTTTTCCGTCGCCTGCGGGCCGGAGGACATCGCCGCCGTCGTGGGTCCCGCGCTCCGGGGGATCGTGCTGCCCAAGGCGGAGAACGCAGGCCAGATACTGGCGGCCGACCGCCTTCTTCGCGACGCGGAAAGAAAGGCTGGCTGTGAGGCGGGGAGCGTGCATCTGCTCGCCATTATCGAGAACGCCCGGGGCGTGGAGGATGCCTTCGCCGTCGCCTCCGCCGATACGGGGGAGCGGCGTTTCGGGCTCGCTTTCGGGGCGGGGGATTACACCAACGATCTGGACATCGAGTGGCCGCGCGATGAGTTCACCTTCGATTATCCGCGCTCGCGCATCGCGGTGGCTTCGCGCGCCGCGGGCCTGCAGAAACCGCTCGACACGGTCTGGATTGCCCTGGACGATCAGGAAGGTCTCGCGGTGAGTACGGAGCGGTGCCGCGCGCTCGGCATGTTCGGCAAGTTCTGCATCCATCCCAAGCAGGTGGAAATCGTGAACCACGCGTTCACGCCGACGAAAGAAGAGGTCGAAAA
This sequence comes from bacterium, assembly GCA_965218885.1. GTDB lineage: Bacteria > UBA8248 > UBA8248 > UBA8248 > UBA8248 > Bin107. The sequence goes on from OZ244713.1 coordinate 2,469,291, forward strand.
GGCGCGCGAAGTGGTCGTCGCCTTCGAGGAAGCGACGGCGCGCGGAGAGGCGAGCGTTTCCGTCGGTGGGCGCATGATCGACTATCCCGTGGTCGAGGCGGCGGAGAAAGTCATCGCCCTGGCCGATGATTTCGGAACGAAGGACTAATAAGACAAAGCGAGAGGGTGATATGAAATTCGGCATGTTCGTCATGAATCAGCACTCTTTGGAGGACGATCCCGCAGAACGCTGGGAGGAGCATCTCGAGCAGGTGCGCCTCATCCGGGATTTGGGATTTCACAGCGTCTGGTGCGGCCAGCACTATCTCACCGAGGGCGTGTGGATGATGCAGACCTGGCCGAGCGTCGCCCAGGTGGCGGCCCACGCGGGCGATATGACCGTCGGCACGGGCATCCTGTTGCTCGCGCTCCACAATCCGGTGGACGTGGCCGAACAGGTCGCCACGCTCGACGCCATGACGAAGGGCCGCTTCGTGCTCGGCGTGGGACTCGGTTACCGCGAGCCCGAATATCGCGCGTTCGGTCTCGCAAAACCCTACCGCGTAAAAGCGTTCGAAGAAAAACTGGAAGCCCTCACGCGCCTGCTCGAAGGGGAGACGCTGAATTATGAGGGCGAGGTCGTCCAGCTCGAAGACGTCACGCTCACCATGCGGCCCATCCAGAAGCCCAGGCCGCCCATCTGGATAGCGGCGAACGGAGACGGCGCCGTGAAGCGAGCCGCCAGAATGAGCGAAGCGTGGTTCCTGAATCCCCATGCGCGCTTCGACACTTTGAAGCGCCAGATGGAGATGTATCACAAAGAGCGCGCCGCCGCAGGTAAGGGCGCGCCCGATGCGACGCCCGTCATCAAGGAGATGTTCATCGGCGAGGACAGGGAGAGCGCCTTTCGCGAGTGCGCGGATTATCTGGCTGTGAAATACAACGTTTATGTGAAGTGGGGCCAGAGCGAGGCGCTGCCCGAGAGCGACACGCTCAGGATGCCGCTCGACGAGCTGCGCTCCGACAGGTTCCTGATCGGCTCGGCGGAGGACGTGGCCGAGGACATCAGACGCCACCGCGACGAGTTGGGCGTGGACCACATGGCGTTCCGGGTCCAGTGGCCGGGGATGCCGCAGGAACTCGTTCTGAGGACGCTCGAGCGCTTCGCCAAAGAGGTGATGCCCGAGTTCGTCTAGGTTTCAGACAACTCCTTCAGCACGTCCTTGAGAGCCGCCTTGTCCTCGATGCCGAGGCCCGGCAGGTCGGGAAACCCGACGTAGCCGTCTTCCACCGCCACGCCGTCGGCGAAGCCGTTGAAGGGTTTGAACACGTCGGGGTAGGACTCGCTGCCGCCGAGGCCGAGTCCGCCTGCGACGTTGAGCGAGAGTTGATGCCCGCCGTGGGGGATGAACGAACGGGACGACCAGCCGTGTTCTTCCGCCATCTTAAGCGTTCTCAGATACTCCACCAAGCCGTAGCTGAGCGCGCAGTCGAACTGCAGGATATCCACGCCCGGCCGCATCCCCCCGTAGCGAATCAGGTTTCTCGCGTCCTGGGTGGAGAAGAGGTTTTCCCCCGTCGCCATGGGTTTGTCGTAATGCCGGGCGAGTTCGGCCTGTAACGCGTAATCGAGCGGGTCGCCCGCCTCCTCGTACCAGTGGAGGCCGTAGGGTGCGAGCGCCTCGGCGTAGGCGATGGCGGTTTTCAGGTCAAATTTTCCGTTGGCGTCCACCGCCAAGTTCCGGCCCTCGCCCACGACATCGAGCACCGCCTCGATTCTCCTGATGTCGTCATCGAGTGATTCGCCGCCTATCTTCATCTTGACGGTGGTGTAGCCGCGCTCGAGATAGCTCCTCATCTCGTTCTGTAGGGCTTTCAGGTCTTTAGCCGGATAGTAATAACCCCCGGCGGCGTAGACGGATACCTTTTCGTCGCATCGGCCATCGCGGTAGGTGTCCGCCAGGTGGCGGTAGAGTGGTTTTTCCTCGATTTTGGCCACCATGTCCCACACGGCCATGTCGATGATGCCCACGGCGACGGAGCGATCGCCGTGCCCGCCGGGCTTTTCGTTTTTCATCATGCAGTCCCAAATGTTTGCCGGGTCGAAGTTTGAACCTTCCTCGTTGAGCAGGGTTTCGGCGTCCGCTTCCCGAAGTCTGGGGATAAAGCGCTCGCGCAAAAGCCCCTGCTGGGCGTAGCGTCCGTTCGAGTTGAAGCCGAAGCCGACGACGCGCTTTCCGTCGCGCACCACGTCCGTGACGAGCGCGGCGACGCTCACCGTCATCAGGGAAAAATCGATGAACGCGTTTCTGAGGTCGGACTGTATGGGCGCCACCGTCTCGCGGATGTCGATGATCTTCAAGATTCTCTCCCGTTTCGGTTGGATGTAGGCCCTCTGGTGGACGCGGGGATTCTACAGCTTATCCGGGGAAAAGGTGAAGCCGAACCGACTGACGCGAAAGTCTTGAAATTGGCGGAGGGAGATTCAAACTCGGTTTTCAAAGGCCTGTGTAACAAAATTACAACAAAATTAGCGTATGATGGGGCATTATCGGGTGGATGCGTCGTGATGCCCCGCGATTTTGTTCGTCGGGGACGATACGACTATAAGGCGGGAGGAAGATGAGTCAGCCGGAAGGGCGCCTGGGCGCCGAATGGATCGAGGGAGGCGTGCGCTTTTCTCTTTTCTCCGAGAACGCAGAGGGGATCGAACTTTGCCTGTTCGACCCGGGTGACCACCAAAGTGAAACGGAGCGGATTCCCCTTGAGCGGGAGGGCGACATCTGGCGCGTGGAGGTGGTAGGCCTCGAGGCGGGCCGGCCCTATGGATTCCGCGTCCACGGCCCCTATGCGCCCGCAAAGGGGCATCGCTTCAACCCTCACAAGGTGCTGCTCGACCCGTATGCGAGAGCGATTGCGGACGACGTTCACTGGTGCGAGGAGATGTACGGGTACAGGGATGGCGACATCCACCATTTCGATACGAGGGACAACGCCCACGCGGCGCCCAAGAGCGTGCTCGTGGATTCATCTTTCGATTGGGAGGATGTCTCCTCGCCCGGGACGCCCTGGTCTGAAACCATCGTCTACGAGCTGCACGTAAAAGGTTTCACCATGCGGCATCCCGACGTGCCCGAAGAGCTCCGGGGCGCGTATTCGGGTCTGGCCCACCCTGCCGTGGTCGAATACCTGAAAGATTTGGGCGTGACGGCTATCGAACTTTTACCCGTACATCACCGGATATCCGATCATCGTCTCCAGACGCTGGGGCTTTCCAATTATTGGGGGTACGCGACGATCGGCTTTTTCACGCCCGATGCGCGCTTTTCCTGCCGTGGCGATAAAGGCGGGCAGGTCGATGAGTTCAAGGAGATGGTGAAGACGTATCACCGCGCGGGAGTCGAGGTGATTCTCGACGTGGTTTACAACCATACCGGGGAGGGCGATTTCAGGGGACCGCATCTGGTGTTTCGCGGGCTGGACAACCGGGTCTATTACCGCGTGAAGCCCGAGGATGAGAGCCGCTACGTCGACACCACCGGCTGCGGAAATTCACTGAACGCCTCACACCCGATGGTCCTGCGCCTCATCGTGGACAGCCTGCGCTACTGGGCGGAGGAATTTCACGTCGATGGATTTCGGTTCGACCTCGCCACCTCCCTCGCGCGGACAGGGAGGGGGTTCGACCCCGAATCGGCGTTTTTCAAGACTATTGCGGAAGACCCGGTTCTCTCGAAGCGCAAGCTCATCGCCGAACCCTGGGATTTGGGAGAGGGGGGCTATCAACTGGGGAATTTCCCAAAAGGCTGGACAGAGTGGAACGGGAAGTTCCGGGACGCGGCGCGCCGGTTCTGGCGTGCGGATTTCAGCCAGGCGGCGGAGTTCGCCACGCGTCTGACGGGGAGCAGCGACATTTTCGAGGTCGGCGGGCGAGCCCCTCAGGCCGGCCTCAATATCATCGCCTGTCATGACGGGTTCACGCTCGAGGATCTGGTGAGTTTTCAGCATAAGCAAAATGATGCGAACGGGGAGGGCAACAAAGACGGCGCGGATGAGAACCATAGCTGGAACGGCGGGGTGGAGGGTCCGACGGACGACTCCTTCGTATCGACCATGCGCGCGCGGCGCAAGAAGAATCTGCTCGCGAGCCTGTTTCTCGCCCAGGGAGTGCCGATGCTCCAGGCGGGAGACGAGTTCGGCCGCACGCAGTCGGGGAACAACAACGCTTATTGCCAGGACAACGAGACTTCCTGGGTGGACTGGGAACTGGCGGAAAAAAACGAGAGTCTGCTTTCTTTCGTCAAAAACCTCATCCGCTGGACCAGGGCCCGGTCGGCCTTCCGGCGCACGGAGTTTTTCCCTCAAAAAAGCCCGGTCGGGGCGGAAAAAGCCGAGGTCATCTGGCTTCACCATTTGGGGCATGAACTAAGGGCGCACGAGTGGGACGTGCATTACATGAAGTGTTTCGGCTTCAGGCTGAGGGAGGCGGCAAGAGGCGATCTTTTTTCTCGGCATGGGGGCAGGAATCGTGATACTTTCCTGGTGCTCATGAACGCGCATCATGAAACGATACCCTTCGTTTTTCTCGAAGATGACAGGAAGAAGAGATGGACGGTGGTGTTGGATACATCCCAAGTCGATGAAAAAGGGTGGACTTGGCGGATTCACTCCGGCGATTCCTACCTCCTGGCCGGAGAGACCCTGGTCTTGCTGAGAGTTCGTAATGAACCACCCGTGGCGCAGGGGGAGACTGTCTTATGAGCGTCGTCCACTACCCCGCGCTTTCCTACATCACGGATTATGACATTTACCTGTTCAACCAGGGCTCCCACTTCACCTTGTACGAAAAAATGGGTGCGCACCCCATGACGGTGGACGGGGAGGAGGGCGCTCACTTCGCCGTATGGGCGCCGAACGCGGAGTATGTGAGCGTTATCGGAGATTTCAACGACTGGGATGAGGAGAGCCACCCGTTGGCTCCGGTGGCAAGCTCAGGGATCTGGGCGGGATTCATCCCGGGCGTGGGGACGGGTGAGGTATACAAATACCGGGTTCATTCTCAGTTCGGGGACTTACGGGTGGAGAAAGCGGATCCTTTCGGGTTCTGCAGCGAGGTTCCCCCGAAGAGCGGCTCGGTTGTCTGGAATCTCGATTACGAATGGAGGGATGAGAACTGGATGGAATGCCGGGGCGCGTGCAACGGCCGCGAAGCGCCCATTTCCATCTACGAGATGCACATCGGCTCCTGGCGGAGGGCGCCGCATGGGGAGAATCGTCCTCTCACCTACAGGGAACTGGCTCCGCAACTCGCCGAACACATGCTCCACATGGGGTTTACCCACGTCGAGTTCATGCCGGTGATGGAGCATCCGTTCAACGGTTCCTGGGGATATCAGATCACGGGCTACTTCTCTCCCACGAGCCGCTACGGCTCCCCGCAGGATTTGATGTATCTCATCGATTACCTCCACCAACGCGGCTTGGGCGTGATACTCGACTGGGTGCCCTCGCACTTCCCCACGGACGGGCATGGGCTGGGTTATTTCGACGGAACCCATCTTTACGAGCACGCCGACTCTCGGCGGGGGTTTCATCCCGATTGGCGAAGCCACATTTTCAATTACGGGCGAAACGAGGTTGTCGCCTTCCTGATCAGCAACGCCTTGTACTGGCTGGAGACTTTCCACGCCGACGGGCTGCGCGTCGACGGCGTGGCCTCGATGCTCTATCTCGATTATTCGAGAAAAGAGGGCGAATGGCTTCCCAACGAAGAGGGAGGCCGCGAGAATCTTGAAGCCATCACTTTCCTCAGGCGGCTGAACACGGAAGTCTATCGCCGGTTCCCCGACGTGCAGACCATCGCGGAAGAATCCACCTCCTGGCCGATGGTCTCGAGACCCGTGGATATGGGAGGTTTGGGTTTCGGCATGAAATGGGACATGGGCTGGATGCACGATTCGCTCGAGTACATGAAAAAAGACCCAGTCCACCGGAAATTTCACCACAACCTGCTCACGTTCCGGATGCTCTACGCCTATAACGAGAATTTCGTGCTGCCGCTCTCCCACGACGAAGTGGTGCACGGCAAAAGCTCCCTGCTCGGGAAGATGCCGGGGGACAACGGGCGGAAATTCGCGAATCTACGCGCGCTCTACGGGCTGATGTTCGCTCATCCCGGTAAGAAGCTCCTGTTCATGGGCGGGGAATTCGGCCAGTGGCGCGAATGGAACCATGACGGCGCGCTCGACTGGCATCTCGCACAGGAGCCGCTCAGAGCGGGGCTGATGAAATGGGTGCGTGATTTGAACGCCTTGTATCATCAGGAGCGCGCCCTGTTCCGGAGGGACTACGACCCGCGCGGCTTCATGTGGGTGGCCGTGGATGCGGCCGAGGACAGCGTGCTGGGTTTCGTGCGGATCGCCACCGAGGATGAACCCATGCTGCTCGTGGCGGCGAATCTGACGCCCGTGCCCAGGATGCACTACCGGATGGGTGTTCCCGCCGCCGGCGAGTGGGTCGAGGTGCTGAACAGCGACTTGGAAATCTACGGAGGCAGCAGCATGGGGAATCCGGATGGTTGCCATGCCGTTGCAGCGCCCTTAAACGACCAGCCCTATTCGATAGAGGTGACGCTCCCCCCGCTCGCGGTCGTTTATTTAAGGGAGACGGATTAGGCGGTTCCGACCGGAGAGGGCGGGACTGCGATTTTGAGCGGTGAGCGTGTGTCCGCCCCGGTTGCGTTTAATAGAGGTCCGTCTTGTATCTCGCCTGAATGCCCTTGTCGAGTTCCTCTCCGTCGGCGTAACCGTTTTCGTCTATCTGATCGGCGAGCATCTGCCCCATCGAGGGGAACGATTTTCTTTCGATATGTTTTTCCGCGTTCCAGAGGTCCGCGCGGAGCAGGGCCTTTCCGCAATGGAGATACACATCGTCCACGTCGACGATCATCGCCGACACGGGGAGCCTGCCCTTCATCGCGTGCGGTTCGAGAACTTTGGGGTCCGTCGTGATGCGCGCGCGCCCGTTCACGCGCAGGGTCTCGCACATGCCGGGCACCAGGAAGAGGAGGCCGACGTGGTTGTTCTCCACGATGTTGCTCATGGTGTCGACGCGGTTGTTGCCCGGCCTGTCGGGGATGAGCAGCGTGTTGTCGTCGATCACCTTGACGAACCCGGGCGGGTCCCCTTTGGGGGATGCGTCCGCGCCTTCCGCCGTGGCGGAGGAGATGACCATAAACGGAGACAGAGCGATGAAATTCTTCGCGTGTTCGTCGAGTTTCGCCATCTGCTTCTTGGCGCTGCGCTCGTTGGGTGGGCCGTAGTACTCGCGAAGCTCTTCTTTGGTTTCTATCTTCGGCGCAGTCGTCGTTTGCTCCATCGAATGGTCTCCCTTCGTGGGAAGTTGGAGGCGCCACCCGGATTTGAACCGGGGAATAAAGGATTTGCAGTCCTCTGCCTTACCACTTGGCTATGGCGCCGATGTGTCGGGGCATGATGCCCGAAATCAAGAACCTTTATTATCCTACCTCAAGCGACCTTGTCCAGCGAGCGACGCTCTTCCTCTTGATGTCCATACGGCTCGCCCGATAGGCGCGCGCGCGCTTTTTGGATTAGACTGGCTCATCTGGCCCGCCCGGGAGGACGGGTTCTCATACGTTTTACGGGAGGGGTTCCATGTCGGCGCAATCATCGCCGGAAAACGCGCCCACGTATGCGGATTCCGCCTTCATGCGCGCCTGCCGGGGACTGCCCAACGCCAGGACGCCCATCTGGCTCATGCGTCAGGCGGGCAGATACATGCGCGAGTACCGCGCCGTTCGCGAGAAGGTCTCCTTCATCGAGCTTTGCCGCACGCCCGATCTGGCCGCCGAAGTCGCCATCACGGCGCTCGATGAAATCGGCGCGGACGCGGCCATCCTGTTCTCGGACATTCTGCTTATCCTTCAGCCGATGGGTATGGACCTGGAATACTTGGAGGGAGGTCCCGTTCTCCACAACCCGGTTCGCTCGGCGGCGGACGTGGAGCGCCTGAGAGAGGCGGAGCCGCGCGAGAGCCTCTCCTTCGTCTTCGAGGCGGTGCGCAAAACGAGGGCGCAGATGAATCCCGCGCTTCCGCTCATCGGCTTTTGCGGCGCGCCCTTCACGCTGGCGTCGTACATGATCGAGGGCGGCGGCTCGCGCAATTTCGAGAACACCAAAAAATTCATGTATGCTGATTCGGGCGCGTGGCATGCGCTGATGGAAAAGCTGGTGCGCGGGCTGGTTGTATATATGAACGAACAGATTCGCGCAGGCGCGCAGGCGGTGCAGATTTTCGACAGCTGGGTGGGTTGTCTCTCGCCTGCTGATTTCAGGGAGTTCGTGCTGCCGCACAGCCGCGCGCTGATTGCGGGAATCACAGAAGGCGCGCCCGTCATCCACTTCGGCACGGGAACGGCGCCATATCTGGAAGCGTTCGCCGGAGCGGGCGGCGACGTAGTGGGAGTGGATTTTCGCGTGGAACTTTCCAGCGCCCGGGAGCGTCTGGGCGATTTGGGGGTTCAGGGAAACCTCGACCCGTGCGTTTTGTTCGCAGCGCCTGCATATATCCTGGAGCGAGCGGAGGAGGTCCTGCGCCAGGGGGCCGGGCGTCCGGGACACGTCTTTAATCTCGGGCACGGGATTCTGCCGGGCACGCCGGTCGACAACGTCAAGAGACTGGTTGCGTTCGTTCAGGAATGGGAAGCGGGGGCCGAATGAAGGGCGAGTTCGATTCCATCATCATGATCGGCTTCGGCGGCCCCACGCGGGGTTGTTGCCGCCGCTACGAGGAATGCCCGGGCGAGGCGTATTGCTACGTGGAAGGCATCGTCGGCCAGAGGTCGGGCGGCCCGGAGCGCATCCGGGAGGTGGCCGCGCATTACGAGCATTTCGGCGGCGTCTCGCCGTTCACGTTTTTTTCTCAAAAACAAGCGGGCGCGCTCGAAATGGCGCTGGAGCAGGAGGGCGTGGGCGTTCCCGTCTATACGGGCTACCGGTTCTGGACGCCATACGTGGAAGAGACGCTGGCCGAGATGGGCCGGCGCGGGTTGCGCCGCGCGCTGGGCGTCATACTCGCGCCGCACCGCACGAAAATAAGCTGGGAGGCCTACCGGGGAGCCGTGGCGTCGGCGCGCGAAGAGTTGGGCGGCGATGCGCCCGAGACCGAATTCCTGGAAACGTCATGGCACCGGCATCCGGGCTTCATCGACGCCATCGCCGAGAGGATAATGCAAGCCGTCCCGGAGGGTGAAGATGGGTTGAGCGACGCCAAAATCATCTTTACGGCTCATTCGATTCCTGTTTCGATGGCCAAGGCCTCTTCTTATGAGGAGGAATTTCGAGAAACGGCGGCTCTCACGGCGCAAAAGTTGGGCTTGAGAAGCTATGAGGTCGGTTTCCAAAGCAGTCCGGACGTTCCCCCCGACACTTGGCTCGGCCCGGACGTTACGGAGGTGATCGAGGGCGTCGCCGCCGGCGGCGCAAAGGCCGTCCTGCTCGTTCCTGTCGGCTTCATTTGCGATCACGTGGAGGTGCTCTTCGACCTCGACATCGAGGCCCGAGAGGCCACCGAGGGGGCGGGGCTTCGCTTTTATCGCGCGCCCACGGTGGGCACGCATCCCGCCTTCATCGACATGCTCTCTGAACTGATTCGCGCCAAAATGACGGGAAGTGGAAATTGACCTCCCGCGTCAGGCGGGTGGTCGTGCTTGGCGGGGGTGTTACGGGGCTTACCGCCTGCTACCGGCTCCTGCGTGCTTCCGAGGCGCAAAATCTCTCTACCGAAGTCCATCTTATCGAGGCGTCACCCAGGCTCGGCGGCATCATCGAGACCGAATTCGTCGATGGCGTCCTGATGGAGAAAGGCCCGGATTGTTTTCTCACCTCAAAACCCGAGGGCGTCGAACTCTGCGAAGAACTGGGGCTTGAAAATGAGATCATCAGTACGAACGAGCGTTACCGGCGCAGCTTCGTCTTGAGGGGTGATAATCTGCTGCCCGTGCCACAGGGGTTTTACCTTTTGGCGCCGTACCGAATCGGTCCGTTCCTGATGTCGCCCATCTTCAGCCCGCTGGGCAAGCTCAGGATGGCGATGGACGTTCTTCTGCCCCGCCGGAAGGGGGATGCGGATGAATCCCTGGCCGATTTCGTGCGCAGGCGTTTCGGGCGTGAGGCGCTTGAGAGAATGGCCCAGCCCATGGTGGCGGGAATCTATTCGGCCGACCCAGAAAAGTTGAGCCTGAAAGCCACCATGCCGCAGTTTCACGAGATAGAGCGCGAGCACGGGAGCCTTATTCTGGGACTCAGAATACGGATGCAGAAAAGAGGTTCGGGCGAGGGCGCATCGGCGAGCGGCCCGAGGTACGGCCTGTTCGTCAGTTTCGAGCGCGGCATGGGCGTGCTGGTGGACGCCCTGGCGGAGCAGATTTCCGCCGCCTCGGTTCGTACAGGGTGTAAGGCGGAAGCGCTCGATAGAAAGGAAACGGGCTGGCGCGTTCATCTTCAAGACGGGGAGCAGATGGACGCCGATGCGGTATGCGTCACCCTGCCGCCTCGCGCGACGGGGCGGATGCTGGAGAAAATCGCGCCCGGTATCTCAAGAGAGCTGATGAGCATACCCAGCGGTTCTCTGGCGACGCTCAACTTGGCGTATCGCACGGAGCAAGTACAGAATCCGCTCGACGCCATGGGCTTCGTGGCGCCGGCGATAGAGAACAAGACGCTCCTGGCGTGTTCGTTTTCGAGCACGAAGTTCGTCGGCAGAGCGCCCGAGGGAAAAGTGCTCATCCGCGCGTTCGCCGGAGGAGATGAGGACGCCTCCCACACAAAGCTCACGGATGGAGACCTCACTCGCAAGCTGATCGATGAGCTTCGCCCGATTCTGGGGATTTCCGGGGAGCCTGAAGGAAAAGTCTTTTATCGCTACGAGGAATCACTGCCGCAATATCTGGTGGGCCACCTGGAGAAAGTGCGGCGCATCGAGAACGAACTTGAGGCAACGCCGGGCCTGGCTCTCGCCGGAAACGCCTATCACGGTGTGGGGATACCCGATTGCGTGAAATCCGCGAATGAGGCGGCGGATAAAATTCTCGATGATTTGCGGGCTATCAATCCTTAAGAAAAAAGAAGAGAATAGGTGATCCTGTTTTCGGGACGGTGTTGTTTGACCGGGCGCAGCGGCATTTGGTATCAACTTCAGCTTGGGTTTTGGGGTTTTAGTCCTGACGGAGACGTTTCGATGTTCGACGACGACATGCAGCGCGATTTTCACAGGCAGGTGAGCGAGGAAATCCGCATCATCCAGAAGCCTTACGTGGGCATCGTGTCGGGCTATCATGAACTCGGCTACCGGGTGCTGGGGCCGGAGATGAAAGAGGAGACGGGTTCGGTCCAGATATCCGGCAAACTCCTGGTGTCTCCCAAACTGGTGTGGACGCCCGCCGAGGCGCAGAAGACGTTCGGCGAGATTTTCAAGGATTCCGAAATGATGGATTCCGATCTCATCGGCCGCGTGTTCGCGTTCCCCGCCGTGGCGGCGGGAAATTTCAACATCGAGAACGAGAATTTGATAATCACCCACCACGAATGGAGCCCGGAGGTTCTGGCGGAAAAGGTGCTGAACGAACTCGCGCGCCTGGAAACCACCGACACCGCCGTGGTCCGCACGCCGGACATCCGGTTCTACCCCCTCGCCGTTCAGCGGTTCATCCACGAAATCCTGAAAGAGGAATTTTCCTGATCCGCGCGGCGCACCCGCGGCGCAAGCGGGGTTGTTGAAAAACCCCTTGCGGATTGGACAAACCACGCCCCCCTTGCAGAGCGCCAAACAACCACTCCCCCTCAAGGGGTTGTTGAAAAAGTCCTTGCTTGACTTTCGAGATCGTTCGCCGTAGGGACAGCCCCTACGCCTGTCCGAGATCGCGACCCTGGGCCGTTCACAAGAACGGCCCACTACAAAAGGCGGTGCGGTTTTGTCCGTCATTCCGGCGAAAGCCGGAATCCATTTGTTTTGCCTTTGTTTTTTTATTTTCTCATTGGTTCTCGCCAATGACGGGGAGATGAAAAGCCGGAGCATTGTCATTCTGCTTGAGAATGGATTCCGGCTTTCGCCGGAATGACGGCGGTGGCCAATTCCGAGTGATGAGGACTTTTTCAACGGCTCCCTCTAGGGGGGAGTAATTCTTCTCTCTCCCCAGTCGATTACATGCGCCGAATCACGAAATCGGGAGTTTTCAACACCCCCATCCTTCTCGCATCGCCGTTTGACGCTGCCGGGCGCGCATCCCTCGATACGGCGCGCAGACGCGCCTACTCGGGATGAGGGTGCTTTCTATGCTCCTCACCCTGAGTAGCCGCGAAGCGGCGTATCGAAGGGGCCTGTCCTGAGGCCCTCGAAGGAGGGTTTGCCGAACAAGGCGGAAAGGCATCACTCCCCCTTGAGGCAACAAGCCCGCGCCGGGTTCCCCGCCCGGAGCGGGATATCAGCCTTCTCGGTTTTTCGCTTCAGGAAGATTCGATGGGAAACACGCGCACGGCGCCAGGGTATTCGGGGCAGTGCTGCTCGCAGGTGCCGCAGCCCACGCAGGTCTCGCCGATGACGGGGCCTTTTCCGTCTTCTCGTTCCTCGATGCGTATCGCGCTCTCCCCGATGGGGCAGCGCGTCACGCAGTAGTTGCATTCCTCATCCGTTCCGTTCCAGGCGAGGCACGTCTCGTGGTTCACTTTCGCCAGGCCGACGCGAATCTCCTCGCGGGGGACGAGGGTGAGCGCTCCCGTGGGGCAGACCTTCATGCAGGAGAGGTCGTCGCAGACCACGCAGGCTCCGTCCACGGGGATGATGCGGGGCGCTTCGAGGCCCGAGCCGTCCTCGCGAGGGAGCATCAATATGGCGTCGGCCGGGCACGCGAGCGCGCATTGCGCGCTGCCCGTGCAGAGGTCGAGGAAATCGGCTTCCGCCGCCGCGCCCGGCGGGCGCAAGACAGGCCCTTCGAGGTCCGAACGCTGGATACTGGTTTCCCCCTGCTGCATCCCCTGCATGAAGGAGCGCATGAAAGAGAGCGGGCCTTCCTTGAAAAACGCCTTGCGATCGATTTGCTTGTCTCCGGCCATTTTCTCTCAAATCCTCAAGTCTTGATTCTCGTCCGATAGTGTGCGACAAGTCGAGTATACAAGACTATCGCGTTTCCGCACCCCCATATTGAAGGAGAATGTCTTGTCCGGGGATACCGCCACGCAGAAAATACTGGCCCGCGCCAGCGGGCGCGAGCGCGTGGACGTGGGCGACATCGTATGGGCGAAGGTAGACGCCCACGTCATGCACGACAACCAGGGGCCGTTCCGCATGGGCAAGGACTTCGCCGAACTGGGTCTTCCCATCTGGGACAAGAATCGCTTCATGCTCACGGCCGACCACCACAACCCGCCCACCGACGATTCGCAGTCCAGGGTGCTGAACGTCACCAGAGCCTGGGCGGCCGAGCAGGAACTTTCTCATTTTTACGACGCAGAGGGCATCTGCCATATTCTCATGGCCGAGAAAGGCTTCGTGCGTCCGGGGGTTCTCGTCACAGGCACGGACAGCCACACCACCAACACGGGCGCGCTGGGCGCGCTGGGCGTGGCGATAGGCCCGACGGAGAGCATCGGCGTGCTCGCCAAGGGAGAGGTCTGGCTCCGCGTGCCCGAGACGATACGGGTCCACTTCAGGGGCCGGGTTCCCGCCGGGATTTACGGCAAGGACATGGCGCTGCTCGCGCTCAAGGACTTGAAAGTCGACGGGGCGGAATACAAGGTGCTCCAGTTCGAGGGCGAGGCGCTCATGGCGCTTCCCGTGGAGGACCGCATGACGCTCTCCAACATGGCGGCGGAGTTCAGCGCCAAGAGCTCCATCATCGACGTGGATGAAGCGACGGCGGAATATCTCAAAAACGCAGGGGTGGAAGACGGCTGGGAGGCCGTGCGCTCCGACCCGGACGCAACCTACGCCGAATCCTACGAATACGACGTGACCGATTTATCGCCACAGGTGGCGTGTCCCCACAGGATGGACAACGTCTACCCGGTGGAGGAGGTGGAATCGCCTCCTCTCCAGCGCGCGCACATCGGCTCGTGCACGGGGGCGAAGCTCCTCGATTTGCAGGCGGCGGCGGCGGTACTGAAGGGCAGGCGGGTCGTCCACGGGCTTCAGCTTCTCATCGCGCCCGCGAGCAAGGACATCATGAGCAAGGCCATGGCGGACGGGACGCTTGCGGCGATCATAGATGCGGGCGGCGTCCTCCTGCCCACCACGTGCGGCATCTGCGCGGGCAGGGGAGCCGGGCAACTCGGAGACGGGGAGGTGTGCATCTCCTCGGCCAACCGCAACTACAAGGGACGCATGGGAAGCCTCGAGGCGTCGATATACCTGGCATCGGCCGCCACGGTGGCGGCGAGCGCCGTCAAGGGCCGCGTGGCCGACCCGAGGGAGTTCATCTCATGAGCAAGGAGACGCAAACCATAGAGGGCGGCGCCTGGGTGTTCGGCGACAACGTCGATACGGGCTACATCATGCCGTCCAAGTATGCGAGCCTGCCGGATGAGGAACTGGCCGCTCACGCGATGGAGGGGGTCGACCCCGATTTCCCCAAAAACGTGCAGGCGGGAGACGTGATAATCGGCGGAGGAAACTTCGGCTGCGGCTCGAGCCGCGAGACGGCCCCCCAGGGCATCAAGCAGGCGGGCGTGGGCGCGGTCATCGCGCGGACGTTCGCCCGGAGTTTTTTCAGGAACTCGCTGTGTATCGGACTGCCCGTGCTCATTTGCGCCGATGCGGATTCGATAGAACAAGGCGACCGCGTTCGCGTCGATCCGATAGCGGGAAGGGTCGAGAACCTGACGAAGGGCCAGACACTGCAGGCCGAACCCCTGCCCGATCACATCATGGACATGGTGAAGGCGGGCGGCCTCGTGCCCTACTTGAAACAAACGCTGACGTAAAACGCTATTCGCCGGGCGTCATGGACGCTCTCACGTTCTCGTATCGGAAGACGCTGGTCAGCCCATCTGCTTCACGGACTTTGGGGGTTGTTGAAAAAGCCCTGGTTTCGAGATTCGGTATATGGAGCCGACCGGGGAGGGAGGAGATTTCACTCCCCCCTTGCAGAACGCCAACCAAACACTCCCCCCTTGAGGGGGAGTAGCAGAAGCCGAGCGGTTTGTGCGACGGCTGATGCGTGGGGGGTGTTCTTCTATAATAAAAGCTCCCCCCACCGGTTCGCTTGCGGGCTTTCGCCCTTACCTCACCGACTCCCCCTCAAGGGGGGAGTGGTTCTTTCTGTTTTATCAGTGCCAACAACCCTCAATGGGGGAGTCATTTCATAAGCGTATGTCGATTGAAAAATCCATTCTCTGTTTTTGGGGACTTTTTCAATAACCTTCTTACGGCGCGACGACGGTGCTCCTGAGCATACCGATGTTCTCGATCTCACACTCCACCACGTCGCCCACGCTCAGAAGCCCCGGCGGGTCCATGGCGAAGCCCACGCCCTCGGGCGTGCCCGTGGCTATCATGTCGCCGGGAACGAGCGTGCAGCTCTCGGAGAACGTCGAAACGACGGTGGCGATATCGAAAATCATGTCGTTCGTGTTCGAGTTCTGCCGCGTCTCGCCGTTCACGCGCGAGATTACGGCCAGGTTGTCGCCATCGCCCGCCTCGTCCTTGGTGACGATCCACGGCCCCAGGGGGCCGAAGCTGTCGAGCGCCTTGCCCTTGAACCACTGGTTATGGGCGCGCTGCACGTCCCGCGCCGAGACCTCGTTCATGATGGTGTAGCCGTATACGTGGTCCATGGCTTGTTCGAGCGGAATGTTGATCCCCTCCTTTCCGATCACGATGACGAGTTCGCACTCATAGTCGAGCTCATTCACGTTCCCGTGGAGGATGATTTCCCCATCGGGCCTGTTGTGCGAACCCGGCCACTTGCAGAAGAACACCGGAATCTCGGGGTAGACGCCCACCGGGCGTCCATATTTGCGCGCGCCCTCATCGGCGTGTTTCTTATAATTCAGGCCCACGGCGATGACGGGCCGCGCGAGCGTCGCCACCGGCGCGAGCATTTTGATGGACTCGAGCGCCACGGGCCGGCCGTTGGTCTCGGGCGTTCCGCCCCGGGCGATGACTTCCGCCGCGTCGCCGGTCTGGGGAACGACGTCCTCCACGCCGTTTTCCGTCAATACGGCGACGCGCGGTCCGGTTTCTGATTCATAAGTCAGAAGTTTCATTTTCTCTCCCTGGTTTTACGAAAACATAGATGGAAAATTGAATCTGGATTTTAGTGAAAAACCTCAGCCCGCGAGTTCGCGAATCATGCTCGCCTGGTCCTTGGCGCCGGCGATCATGAAGTTGAGGTCGCTGCCCGAAAGGATGAAGCGCATCCCCTCCTTGATTCTGCGCTCTATCATCTGGGGATCATAGGACCCGCCCATACCCGCTATCTTGCCGTGTTTCTCGCAAGCGGCGTTCACCTGGTCATACACCTTGTTGACGCGGGGGTGGTCGTGTTGGCCGACGATGCCCATCCCCGTGCTCAAATCGTTCGTGCCGATGAGCAGCACGTCGATTCCCGCCACGGCGGCGATGGCGTCCGCCTCATCCCCGGCTTCGGGCGTCTCGATCATGGCGACCAGCAGCGTCTCGTCGTTGATGCCGCTCAGCATCTCGGCTGCGCCGATGGCCTCGAAGCGGCCGTGAGCCAGCCCCCCGCCCGCGCTGCGCCCGCCCTCGGGCGGGAATTTGCAGATTTTCACGAATTCCTCGGCCTCTTGCGCGTTGTTCACGTGGGGCAGGACGATGCCCTGCGCCCCGCTGTCCAGAATGCGTGTGCTCAGGTGTCCGTCGAGCGAGGCCACGCGCACGAGCGGCGTGATGCCCTGCGTGAGGGCGGCGATGGATATCTGCTGCGCGGTTTCGAGATCAAAGGGTCCGTGTTCGAGATCGATGAAGAGCCAGTCGAAGCCGGCCGCCTTCATGGCGAGGCCGACCTCCACCGTTCGCGCCATGCGTACGCCCACGCCGAGGGTGACTTCTCCGGCGTAGGATTTTCTTTTTGTCTCGTTTGTGATGATGGCCAAGGGGAAGACCTCCATTCGAGGAAAAACAACTGAAATAGTGGAATCGAGCGATACGGGTTCTGATGCCCCATGAAATACTCCACTTGGCGACTCTCGGCAAGCGTAGTGCGGAGTTCGACCGTGAGGAGGACGGACTATGGCGATGACTACGGTGCGCGGATCGCGTATTCTCGTCCCATGACGCAGCACCGCAGAACCGCCGCGAATCAGGATGAACGGGGCGGTCTCGCTCCCGTTCGTCATCATACTCTCAGGAGGCCTTTGATGATTCGCTCCATCCGCTTGCAGCACATGGGCATCAAGGTGCGCGACCTGGATCGCGCGATAAAATTCTATTCCGAAGTCCTGGGCTTCAAGCTGCGCTCGCGCCACGAGGCGGGCAGTCACCCGGCGGCTCCGTTCGGCTCGGCGTTCATGTACCTGGACGACTACCACCACCAACTGGCGATATTCAGCGTGCCCGAGGGTTGGGTGGACTCTGAGGGTGAGGACACCGTGCCGCGCCACGACGTGGGGCTCCACCACCTGGCGTTCGAGGTGGCCGATCAGGCGGCGTTCGACGACGCGGTGGCCTATATCCGCTCGCGAGAGGACATCGAGGTCGTCTGGGGGCCTTTGCGCTTGGATGAGAGCAACGGCCTGTGGGGCGGGCACGAGGGCATCTATTTCCTGGACCCCGACGGCAACCGCATCGAGATTTTTCACGATTCGGACATGTTCCCCGGCAGCCGCCCCGCCTGGCGGGATGCGCAGGAGGGTGAATGCTGATCGACGGGCCGAGTCTGCTCGCTCTGGCGGTGGTTCTCGGGGCGGTCGTCTACTACGTTTTCTTTCGCGACGTGTGGCTGACCCGCCGCATGAAGCCGCTGGTCGAAATTATGGATGCAGGCACGGCCAACCTCGAAGGCGGGCGCCTGAGGGGCCGGTATTCGGGCAAGCGCGTGTGGTTCGAGTATCGCGCGCAAGATCGCCGAAGCCCCGCCGCCATGCGGATCGGGGTCGCCTGCCCGGCTTCTCGTTCATTCAGAATCCACAAGAAAGAATCGAGCCTACAGCCCCCCGAGCGCGCCTTTCTGGAGAATGAGGGCGAAAGCCCGGGGCTTCAAAGCGTCACATCGGGCGATCCGCTCTGGGATTCGGAACTCACCCTGGCGGCGGATGAGGAAGCCTCCTTTAGAAACTGGATCAACCGTCCCGACGTGCACGAAACTATAGGCGCTATCGTTCTGCGGCCTCTCACCACCATCATGCTCTGTGAGCGGGGCGCTCTGTGCGCCGTCTATATCGGGCCGGGAGCCGAGGCCGCCTTTCAGAGCCGCTTCGCAAAAGAGGCGCTCGATGAACTGGCGGCCTTGAGCGAAACTCTCGCGTGAGGGATTTCCGACCGGCTTATTTCGATTGAAAGCGGAATGGCAGTGGCGAGCGGCGTTGCTGGCCGATAACCCTTGCGTAAGGGATTTCTGGCTGGTATTCGAGCAAAGCGGATGGAACTCCATACGCCAATCGCCCGGGACCGGAAAGACTATTTTTTGAGTGGCGGGAGCCTCAGCAGGATGAGGTCGAATTTCTTGTCCATTTTCTCATCCAAACGGCTTATTTTCTTGTCGAGTTTCTCATCCAAACGGTTAATTTTTTGATCCAACAAGCTTATTTTCCTGTCGAGTTTCTCATCGAGAAGACTTATTTTGTCCCTGTTGAGCCTTACATCCTCCTTCAGTTCACCCATGCCCCTCTTCAATTCATCGAAACGTTCGTTCATGCGTTTTTCGAGGCCGGCGATGTTGTCGTTCGTATTTTTATCCGCCGCATCGAGCCTTTTGACTTCCGTGTCGATGCGAACCTTGACGGGCGTGATCTGGGCGCTGACCAGAGTTGCCGTAAATTGATAGATTCCGCCCGCCGCCGCGACGATGAATAACCCGAAAGTCCATATTCCGGCGTGTTCTTTTAGATTACCGATGATTTTTCGCATTGCCTTGTCCCGTCCCCGGTGGAATATAAGAGTACGGGTCCTCTACGACAAAACTAGCGTATTTAGACCTAGAAGTCAAAAACGTATAAAAACCACTTCTCTCCTCTCATCCCGGCGAAGACCGGTGGCGGCCGGGAGGTTGCCGGACGCGCTGAGGAGGATCCATTCCGTAGGGGCGGTTCGCGAACCGCCCCTGTAAGATCATGAAACCCTGGTTCCCGTGTCAAAGTGTCACAGGAAGACGAAGTGGGTTGGTTGCGCGGATGTTTCGTCACTTTCACGCCCTCTGCATCTGTACTAGAATCGCCGAAATTTGATACTGAACCCGCATGGGAGTTTTCGCATGACGCCAAATCACGAGCGCCCCGCGCCCCGCTTCGACTGGTTCATCCCGATCGACGGCGACGGTGAGCACATCGGCACGCTGCGGGCCGAGCGTCCGCCCACGTATGAATACTTGAGCCAGGTGGTCGAGGCGGCGGAGGAGAACGATTTCTACTCCATGCTCATTCCCACGCGCTTCGCCAACGGGCTTTTCGATCAGGGAGCGCCGCTGGCGGAGACCTGGACGATGGTGACGGCCCTGGCGGCGCAAAGCCGAAAAATCCGCTTTCTCATCGCCGTGCGCCCCGGCTTCGTGAACCCGGGCCTTTTCGCGCAGATGGCGGCCACGCTCAGCCAGATTACGGGCGGGCGCGTGGATTTGAACGTCGTGCCCGGCGGCATCAAGGGCGAGTTCGAAAAAATGGGGGAGAGAATCGACCACGATACGCGCTACGAGCGGGCGGAGGAGTTCATCGCCGCGATTCGCAAGCTCTGGGAGAAGCCGGAACCAGTGAGTTTTGAAGGAAAATTCGTCACATTAAACGACGTGCACTGCTCGCCCGGCCCGGCGGGAGAGACGCCCAAGTTCTACCTGGGAGGCGCATCCCCAGCCGCCCTGAAACTCGCAGGAACGCAGTCGGACGTTTATCTCGGCTGGATAGGGCCGGTGGAGGAGACTCAAAAGCATTTAGAACGCGCGCGGGCTTCTTTCGCCGAGGCGGGGCGTACACCCGTCTTCGGGGTGCGTTCCCATCTGGTGATGCGCGACACCGAGGCGGAAGCCTGGGAGGAGACGCATGAGCTTTTGAGCAGAGCGGAGGATTCCGTGAAAGCGCAGCGCGGCGCGCTGGTGGCCGGTACGAGCATGGTGGGCGCCGCCGCCCAGGCGCGCGCGTTCGATGATTTCCGGGTAGGGCCTCGCTTGTGGAACGGCATCTCCCAGGTGCGGGTGAACTGCGGCTCCGCACTCGTGGGAACGCCCGGGCAGATTGCCGAGGAACTTCTCGGCTACTGGCGGCTGGGCATCGATGAGTTCATCCTCTCGGGCTATCCCCACGTGGAGGAATGCCGCCGCGCCGCGCGCGACCTCATTCCTCTTATTAAGGAACTGATAGAGCGCGAACGCGCGGCGGCGTAAGGTCTTTCATAGCGGCGGATTCGTTTCGCATGAGATTTTGTAGGTGGCGGTCCCTCCCTCTTCGGTCGGAACCGACTCCTTGGGACCGCCCCACGCAGACCTGCGTCCCTCCGAGGTAGCCGAACTCCTGCGCTCGGGACGCATATATGCGTCCCCTACGGGAATACAAAGCGAAACTGGAACAAGTAGATTTTGATTCTAAACGATAGAACCATATTAAGGAGAGAACATGCGAGCCGTCTGGTATGAAGCGTATGGCCCGGCGAAAGAGGTGCTGAAATTCGGAGAACTCGAAACCCCCGAACCAGGGGAGGGCGAGGTGCGCGTGAGGCTCCGCGCCTCGGGCGCGAACCCTTCGGACTACAAGGCGCGGCTGGGTTCTCGCGGCGAGATGCGATGGCCGAAAATCATCCCTCACTCAGACGGCGCGGGCGTCATCGAGAGCGTGGGCGAGGGCGTGGACCCAGCCCGCGTGGGCGAGCGCGTCTGGCTGTTCAACGGCCAGTGGGAGAGGCCCTACGGCACGGCGGCCGAGTTCATCGTCCTGCCCGAGCGGCAGGCGGCGCCACTGGCCGACTCGGTGGATTTCGCCCAGGGCGCGTGCCTGGCGATTCCGGCCATGACCGCTCACAGGGCGCTCTTTATCGACGGGCCGATTGCGGGGCAGACCGCGCTCGTCACCGGCGGGGCGGGCGCGGTGGGACGCTACGGCGTGCAGCTCGGCAAGTGGGGCGGGGCGACCGTCATCGCCACGGTCAGCAATGAGGAGAAAGCGCGGATCGCGCGCGATGCGGGTGCGGACCACGTCGTGAACTACCGGGAAGGAGACGCCGCTGCGCGCATCATGGAGATAACCAATGGGGCGGGTGTGGACAGGATCTGCGAGGTGGATTTCGGCGAGAACCTGGAAGTCACCCGCAAGGTGCTCAAGGGAAACGGAACCGTCGCCGCCTACGGATCCACGCGGGCGCCCGAGCCGGTGCTGCCCTGGTACCGGATGATGCCCGAGAATACGGCCATCCGCATGGTGTTCCTCTACACCATGCCGGATTCCGCCTTCTCCCAGGCCTGCAGCGACATCAACGCCGCGTGCGAGGCGGGGGCGCTCACCCACCACATCGGCGCGCGTTTTTCCCTGGAAGATACCGCCGCCGCCCACGAGATGATGGAGAATTTCGCGAACGTCGGAAACGTGGTGGTGGAAATCGATTAAGGCGCTCGGGGCCGCCTGCGCGCGGAATTTCCTTGAAAGATGGCGCGCGAGGGCCTATATTTGAACTAGACCATAGGGGGTTGATGGAGTGATGGAGTCTAGTCCCCTGAAGCAATGCGCCGGCCTCTCGGGGGATGACAAAAGATAGCCGGCGCAAGACATTTGGAGGTCGTCCGCTCGGCGCATGACGCGCAGGCGGAAAAATAGGGAACGATCCTTGAAAGCGGGGCCTCCGGAGGCTCCGCTTTTTGTTGGCTGTGCAGGCGACATCGTGCATTATTCATATCGGAGGGAAACGCCATGCGAATATACGATCCCAAGAAAGTGCTGGCTGCGGTGGATTTCTCCGATCTCAGCAGAGGCGTCCTGAAGGTTGCTGCGGAGATCGGGGAGAATCGCAACGCGGAAGTCATGGCCATTCACGTCGCCAGAAACCCCGACTACGGGGCCAAATACGGCGGCTACGGCGCGGAACTCGTGGGCGCCATTTCCCCGAGCCGCCTGCTCGAGGACACGCGCGTCGAGTTGCAGAGCAACCTGGACGTCATGGTGAAACAAGTCGAATCGAGCGTGCCCATCGAGACCCTGGTCGTTTTCGGCGAGCCGATGAAGGAGATCGTGCAATTCGCCGAGACGGGGAATTTCGACCTTCTCGTCATGGGCACGCACGGCCACAACATGGTGAGCCGCTTTTTGATCGGGAGCGTCTCCGAGCAGGTGCTCCGGCGCGCGCCCTGTCCGGTGTTTCTGTTGAGGGACAAGGTGGCCCTGCAGAAGATGGCGGAACTCGAGGCGGCGGAGGCGAGCGGGAACTAGAAAACGGGTTTCGACCGCCCTCTCCAGTGCGCCGGCGCGCGCCGGGGAGGGCGTTTTTTCGTCTGTTTCCCCTCTCTGCCGCCTTTAGGATGGCTTTCCGTTGGCGGCCCATAAATCTCGGAAGATCGCCTCGTTGGCCTGTTGACAAAAATAACCGCTTCCATACAATGGCCTGTCACCTAGGCATTATGAGTTGCATATACGGGCCGAGAGGCGGGTTACATCAATCCGCCGGCCGGCGTTCCATCGCGAGATGGACGCACGACGCGGATTTCCCTTCGCTCTCTCGGTCCACACCCAAGTGAAGGAGGAACACCCAGATGAGCGAGAAACAGATCAAAAGAAGAAGCCTCCTCAAGGCCGGTCTGGCCACCGCCGTGGCGGGTCCCGCTGTTCTCGGCGGCGCCGGCAAAGCCTATGCCGGGCCCGAGGAGGACGCCGTCATCAAGGCGGCCAAGAAGCTGGGCGGCGCCAAGCTGAACGGAATGATGTGGGGCCTGTACTGGCGCAACTACCCCGACCTCAATCGCGAGTTCAACAAAGCCACCGGCATCTCCATGGACAAGATCAGCGACGTTCCCAACCTGCAGATTCCCCAGCGGGCCATGGCCGAGGCCATCACGCGCTCGGGCAAGTTCGACATCTTTCACGTCGAGTCCATGATGATTCCCTCCCTCGCGGCCGCGGGAATGATCGAGCCCCTCGACGGCTACATGAAAGACGCGGGCTTCGACCTCAAGATGGTGGGCAACTTCGAGAGCTTCATGAAGTATCAGGGCAAGACCTACGCCATGCCCACGGACGGCAACGTCTGCCCGCAGTTCATCCGCAAGGATTACTTCGACAATCCCGACGAGCGCAAGGCCTTCGCCGACAAGCACGGCAAGGAACTCAAGTGGCCGGTCACCTGGGAAGACGAACTCGAGATGATGAAGTTCTTCCACAGGCCCGACAAGGAACTCTACGGCTTCGGCGGCCTGCGTGACAAGGCGAACAGCAGCTTCTGGTACTGGATGTATCTCTACAGCGCGGGCGGCTTCCCGTTCGACGACGACGCCAACCCCACGCTGAACACGCCTGCGGCCGAATACGCCTTCGACACCTGGCTGGCGCGCAAGCAGGTCTCCCACCCCGAGGCGGGCGCCTGGGGTTCGCCGCAGATGATCCCCCGGGTCCGCAACGGCAAGATTTTCTCCTGCCAGTACTGGGACGGGATTATCGCGGCCATCGAAAGCCCGACCGCGGGCACGAAAACGAGGGGCATGTGGCATTACGGCCTGGTGCCGGGCTCGAAGTTCTCCGGCAAGCTCATCCACCGCGCGTTCTCCGCTCCGGTGATGGGCATGGTGGTCAACCGGCACAGCCCGCGCAAGAAGCAGGCCGTCGCGTGGGCCATGTACATGAGCACCTACAAGAACAGCGCCGAGGTGGTCGGTCATCCGATTTTCACCTTCCACGACCCCTGGCATCCCAAGCACATGACCGACCCGCAGGTGACGAAGGTTTACACCAAGCCGGGAATCAAGGCCGTGGAGGAGAACCTCCTCGTCACCGCGCCGCCGCCGTATGTGACCGGCTACCAGGAGTTCAAGGAAGTCGTGGACCGCAACCTCTCCGAGGCCTACGCGGGCCGCAAGAAGGGCGCCAAGAAGGTCATGGGCGACATCCAGAAAGAGTGGACCAAGATCGTTCGCAAGGTCGGCAAGCGCAAGCTCAGGAAGGAGATTCCCTTCTACAAGGCGATGATGCCGAAGATGGACAAGCCTATGTAGGACGAAAACTCCTCTCCCCGGGGCGCGTGCTCCGGGGAGGGATTTCATGTTTCGATGACCGGGGCCGGCGGACAGTTGCCGGCCCCGGTCGCCGATACGATACTCGCTTCCGGATGGTTCCTGGTTCATGCCCCGATCTACTCGATATTGGTAGGAGTCTCACGAATGGCGACGGCCATAGATGCGCAGCCCAAAGGCAGACGCTCCACCCGCGCCCGCGGCGTGCGCATATTCAAATGGAGCGCGCTCTCCCCGCTGATTCTCCTGTTCGCGTTCCTGATGCCCGTTTTTCTTTTGCAGATATATTTTTCGCTTCATTCCTGGACGGTCTATCTCTCCACCTGGTTCGACGCGGAGTTCGTGGGGCTGGAGTTGTTCCAGGAAGTGTTGACCGAAGGGCGCTTCTGGCGGGCCATGGGGCGCTCGCTCATGTTCGCGGGCCTCTCGACGCTGGGCTGTTTCATATGCGGCTTCATTCTGGCGCTGTTGATGTACAAACCCTTCAGGGGTCAGGCGTTTTTCTATATTCTCTTCATCATCCCCATGCTGACGGTGCCCGTGGTCATCGCCTACACCGCCGACATGCTTTTATATGAAAAAGGACCCATCAACGGGTTCTTGAGCTATTTCCTGCCGGGAGACCTCTCGAAGTTCACCTGGCTGGCGAATCCCAATTTCGCCATCTTCACCATCATTCTTCTGGAAATATGGAACTGGACTCCCTTCGTCTTCATCATCATGCTGGCGGGCCTCTCCTCGCTGCCGGCCGAGCCCGTGGAGGCCGCGCGCATCCTCGGGGCGAACCGCTTGCAGATTTTCCGCGAGATACAGCTTCCGCTCCTGCGGCCCGTCATATTCCTGGCGCTCATCCTGCGCTTCCTCGAGGCCATGGCGGAATTCCCCAAGACGTGGGGCCTCATCCAGGGAGGGCCGGGCACCGCTACCGAGACCATACCCATCTATCTCTATTTCACGACCTGGGTGTCGTTCGACATATCGAAGGGCGCGGCGATGTCCTATATCGTCATGGTCATCATGATATTCATCGTTCTCATGGCGATCTACGTGCTGCGCCGCGAGAAACAGGCGCTCGACACCCTGTATGAAGCGCCGCGCACGGAGGCTTAGGCATGAACCGAGTCATGAAGGGACGCCTGTTCAACATATTCCGCTACGCCATGCTTCTGTTCTGGTCGCTGATCGTGGCGTTTCCGGTATTCTGGATCGTCTCCACCTCGTTCAAGCCCGACTGGGAGTGGCACGCCTGGCCGCCGGTCTACTGGTCGCAGGAGGCCTCCTGGGCCAACTACCAGGCGGTGTGGGGCAGGCCCGAGAGTCCCCGCTCGGCTGCGGATGTGAAAACGCAGACCGCCCGCTACGAGTCGGCTTCGGCGAACAAGCCCTGGCAGGCGCTCTGGAACAGCCTCTATATCGCGATTACCGCCACCGCGCTTTCGGTCGCCTTCGGCGCGATCCTGGCCTACGGCGTCTCGCGCTACCGCATACTATCCGAGATACGAATGTTCCAGCTCCTTGTGCTGCGGATGATCCCGCCCATTGTGGTGGCGGCGCCTCTCACCCTCTACTACTCGGCGATCCATTTGATGGACACCGCGACGGGGCTGGTGATCGTCTATTTCATCACCACGCTGCCCTATTCCGTCTGGATGACGAAGAGCTTCGTAGACGAGGTTCCCGTCGAGCTCGAACAGGCCGCGGAGATTCTGGGCGCGAGCAAATGGCAGGCGATTCGCGAAGTCATATTTCCGCTCATTCGTTCAGGGTTAGTGGCGACGTTCCTGTTCATCCTCATCCTGACGTGGAGCGAATATCTGCTCTCTCTCATGCTCTCCAAGGTGGACGTGGTGACGCTGCCCGTCCAGTTGGCGAAATACGAAGGCTCAGACGAGGGCCGCGTCTACGGCCATCAGGCGGCATTGGCTGTGGGGATCACCCTGCCGCTCATGATCATCGGCATTTTCATTCGAAAACACCTGGTGCGAGGTTTCACTTTCGGAATGGTGAAGAGGTAAGAAGACAATGGCGAGAATCGAACTCAAGAGCTTACGCAAGGTATTCGGCAAGAACATCGAGGCCGTGAAGAACCTCGACTTCACCATCGAGGAAGGCGAGTTCGTCGTCATCGTCGGCCCCTCGGGCTGCGGGAAGACGACCACGCTGCGCATGGTCGCGGGTTTCGAGGAACCCACCGCGGGCGAGATCGTCATCGACGGCAGGGTCGTGAACGATATCGACCCCGGCGATAGGGGCGTCGGCATGGTCTTCCAGACGCACGCCCTGTTCCCGCACAAGACGGTGGCCGAGAACATCGAGTTCGGCCCGCGCATGAAGAAGGTGCCCGTGGAAACGCGCAAAAAGCGCGTGCGCGAAGTGGCCGACCTCGTGCGGATCGGACATCTTCTCAACAAGCTGCCCGGCCAGTGCTCGGGCGGCGAGGCGCAGCGCGCGGCGCTGGCGCGCACACTCATCACCGACCCATCGGCCTTCCTGCTGGATGAGCCGCTTTCGAGTCTCGACGCCAAGCTCCGCCGCGAGATGCGCGCCGAGATCGACCGGCTCCACGAGGAACTCAAGAAAACCTTCGTCTACGTCACCCACGATCAGGAAGAGGCCATGACCCTGGCCGACCGCATCGTGGTGATGCGCCTGGGCGTCATCGAGCAGGTGGGTACCCCGCTGGACATCTACAACGACCCGGTCAGCTATTTCGTGGCCGATTTCTTCGGCAGCCCGTCCATGAACCTCATCGCGGGGAAGGTGGAGAATTCCAACGGCGCCGCCGCGTTCACCGGCTTCGGCATCGATTACACGCTCCCCGAGGCCTACGCGGGCGTATCCTCGGGGGATTACACCCTGGGCGTCCGGCCCGAGCACATGGTGGTGGGGAGCGAGAGCGCCGCCTTCTCGTGCGACGTCCAGCTCGTCGAGCCGCTCGGCAAGGACACGCTGCTCTACTTTGAGCACGGCGCCGAGCGTCCGACCATCGCCATCGTCGAGGCGAGCGATCGCTTCAAGGCGGGCGAGCGGCTGAACGTCACGTTCGACCCCGCGCGCGTCTATCTCTTCGAATCCGACGGAACGCGCGTCCGATAACAAGGCACCTTCGGCAAGCGTCCATAAGAGCAAGTCTTACGTCTCTCGCGGTGGTTTGCAGGCGGAGCGCGTGGGGCGATGCCTCTACGTTCGTCTTTGTCCTGAAAACGCCATTTTCTGCGGCGTTGGGCTCGATTTCCCCTTGACTAGGTACAAAATGTTGACTATATCTTGAGCAAGCGAACATCCATAAACAGTGAACATCCGTGAAAAAAACCTTGCTCGCAAGAGGGGGAGGCCATCGGCATGCACCCAGCCCACTCAAGCCACTTCGCCCATCGCACCAGTACCGGGCGGCCAACGAACCGCTTCTCCACAGGGGCGATTTTCAAATCCATTCCTCGCCCGCTTCGTTTTGCGGCCTGCGCGCTCGCTCTGGCCTTCGCCTTGTGCGCTCCGCCTGCGGCGGCTGAAGATTTCAGACAAGGTGAACTCGAGGGCAGTCTCGACATCACGCTTTCCCACGGCGTCACCTTACGCGTGGGCGATCGCGACAAGAGCCTGATCGGCCGGGCCGAAGGGGCCGGCACGGCGAACTCCGTCAACTCCGACGACGGCAACCTCAATTACGACAGTGGTATCGTGAGCAACGCGTCCAAGTTCATCGGCGAGCTCGATCTGAACTACCGCAACTTCGGCGCCTTCGCCCGCGTGCACGGGTTTTTCGACTTCGAGAACGTCAGGGGCGAAAGGGCGCGCGGCGAGCTCTCGCCCGAAGCGAAGGATCTGGTCGGAAAAGACTTTGAAGTCCTCGACCTCTACCTCACCGGTTCGTTCGACCTGGGCGGCGCGGCGATGGACCTGCGTGTAGGCAATCACGTCATCAGCTGGGGGGAGAGCACCTTCATCCAGAACAGCATCAACGTCATCAATCCCTTCGACGTGACCAAGCTCAGAACGCCGGGCGCGGAGCTTCGCGACGGACTCGTGCCGGTTCCGATGGTCTCCGTCTCGGCCTCGCTGAACGAGAGCCTCTCTGTGGAAGGCTTCTACCAGGTGAAGTGGGAGAAGACCGAGATCGACCCGCCGGGCAGCTACTTCTCGACGAGTGACTTCGCCGGCGCAGGCGGGAGGAGGGTCGTGCTCGGTTGGGGCGCCGTCCCCGATACCGGTCTCGGGTTTGGTCCCATCACGGCGGCGGTCAACGCCGACCTCCGGGGCTTCCATATCCCCAGCCCTGCGGCGCCGGGAACCCTGGTCCCCTTGCCCCAAAGAGCGCAGCCGGACTTCGACCCCTATTTCCTGAACGTATTCCGCAGGGCGGACGAGGAGCCTGAAGACTCCGGCCAGTGGGGGGTCGCGCTGCGCTACCTCGCCGAGGGCTTGAACAACACCGAATTCGGCTTCTACTTCGTGAACTACCACAGCCGCCTGCCCGTCCTGAGCGGACGCACGGGCACGGCGCAGGGGGTGGCGGACGGCCTCTTCGCGCTGGGGGCGGTCGCCAGGGGTTCCGCAACCAAGGGGGCGATTGCGCGGGCCGTTACACCGGCCGTCACCCAGGCCGTCACCCATCAGGTCACCGCTGCGGTCACCGCGCAAGTTCCGCCCGGAACGCCGCCGGCGATTATTCAGGCGGAGATCCAAAGGCAGGTCGCCAGCCGGGTGCCCGGCGCGGTCGCCAGTCAGGTCGCCGCCCAAATCCGCGCCGTAGCCGGCCCCCTCGCCATCGATCGCTACGTGAAGACGGCGGGCTACATCGTCGAATACCCCGAAGACATCCAGCTCCTGGGCGTGAGCTTCAACACCCAACTCGGAACGTCGGGCTGGGCGCTGCAGGGGGAACTCTCCCACCGCATGGACGCGCCCTTGCAGGTCGACGACGCCGAACTTTTCTTCGCCTCCCTGACGCCGCTCACCGCCGCCGCTCCGGGCGGACCGCCTTGCGCGGCCACGAGTCCTTTCGCCTATTGTCGGAATCAGGTCGCTCCCTCCGGCCTCGGCCCCGAAGAGTACGTCCAAGGCTACATCGAGCGCGACGTGAGCCAGATTCAGGCCACGGCCACCAAGGTTTTCGGCCCCACCCTGGGGGCGAACAGCCTGGCGTTCGTCGCGGAAGCCGCACTGATGTACGTGCACGACATGCCGGACAAGAGCGAGTTGCGTCTCGAGGGACCGGGCACGCAAACCAGCGGTAATCCCTTTCATTCCTCAGCGGCGGGCGCGCACGCCGGCCTCCCGGCGGATCCTCTGGATCGGTTCGCGAGCGCCACTTCCTACGGCTACCGGCTGGCGGCGCGTCTGTCCTACCTGAACGCCATCGGCGCGGTGAACATATCCCCGCGCGTACAGTTCCAGCACGACGTGAAGGGCACCAGTCCCGGCCCCGGCGGGTCGTTCGTGGAGGACCGCGTCGCGCTGACCTTGGGGCTTGCCGCAAGCTATCTCAACCGCTGGCATTTCGACGTGAGCTTCACCATGTTCGGCGGCGCCGGAAGGCACAACCAGGCGAGCGACCGCGACTTCGTCTCCGCCACAGTCAAATACCTGTTCTGACCAACAGCGATGAAAATGGGGTAACCACCATGAAAACCATCATCTTGAGAATCAGCGTCGCGATGCTTTTCACCTTCGTCGCGACCAGCGCCTCCGCCGCGATTTCCGCCGATGAGATCGCACGGCTGGGCAAGGATCTCACCCCTCTCGGGGCGGAACGGGCGGGCAACGCCGCGGGAACGATTCCGGAGTGGAAGGGGGGCATCACGACCCCGCCGGCCGGTTACAAGGTCGGCGATCACCATCCCGATCCCTATTCCGGCGACAAGCCGCTTTTCACCATCACCCGCGCCAACCTCGACAAATATCGCGGTAAACTCTCGGCCGGGCTTCAGAAGATGGTGGAGATTTACCCGACGCTCAGTATTCCGGTCTATCCGACCCGGCGCAGCGCCGCGTTCCCGAAGCGCATCTATGACGCCACCCGGCGCGTCGCCGCCACCGCGAAACTCACCGCCGGGGGCAGCGGCGTCACGGGCGCGGTGATCGGGATTCCGTTTCCGGTTCCCAAACACGGAGCAGAGGTGATCTGGAATCACCTGCTTCGCTTCCGGGGCGAGGCCGCCTCGCGCGTCATCGGCCAGGCCGCCGTCACCCGGAGCGGCGATTACACGCTCGTCCGGCTCGAGGACGCCTACCTCGCGCGCTATTCCCTGCCGGGCATGACGGAGGCGAAACTCAACAACAGGATGATTCTCTTCCGGCAGAAGGTGGCGGCGCCAGCGCGGCTTGCGGGCCGGATTCTGCTGGCCTACGAGACGCTCAACCAGGTCGCCGAGCCGCGCCACGCCTGGGTGTACAATCCCGGCCAGCGACGGGTGCGGCGCGCGCCGAACATCGCCTACGACAACCCGGGCACCGCTGCGGACGGACTGCGGACGAGCGATCAGTTCGACATGTTCAACGGGGCGCTCGACCGCTACGACTGGAAGCTCCTCGGCAAGCGGGAGATGTACGCGCCCTACAACAGCTATAAACTGCACAGCGACAAAATCACCTTCGCAGACGTTTTGAAGCCTTTGCACGTCAATCCGAAGTATCTGCGCTACGAACTGCACCGGGTCTGGGTGGTCGAGGCGACGCTCAAGAAGGGAGCGCGCCACATCTACAAGAAGCGGCGGCTCTACGTGGATGAGGATTCATGGATGATCCTGCTCGTGGACATCTACGACAACCGGGATCAACTCTGGCGCGTGTCGGAAGGGCACACCATCAACTATTACGAAAAACCCTTGCTGGGCTTTACCCTCGAGGTGCACACCGACGTTCAGGCGGGGCGCTACCTCGCGCTGGGTCTCAACAACGAGTATCCCATGAACGTCTTCGGCACGAACTACTCCGCCAGGGGTTTCACGCCCTCGGCGTTGCGCCGCATGGGCAGGAGATGACAGCGGCGACCTCCGGGGCTTTGAGCGGATTGCATAGACGACTGCTACTCAGTGTGATCGCCTGTCTGCTGCCCTTTGGAGCGGCGAGCGCCCAACCGGCCGTTCACTCGCGGCTTGCGCCCAAATCCCTGCTGCTCGACGGAGCGTCCGCCGGCTCGCGCCTGGTGGTGGTCGGCGAGCGCGGCCACGTGCTGGTATCGGACGATGGCGGCGCAAGCTGGAAACAGGCCCGCGTACCCGTCCGCGCTCTCCTGACGGCGGTGCACATGCACGATGCGCGCATCGGCTGGGCGGTCGGTCACGACGCCGTCATCCTCCGCACCGAGGACGGCGGCATGACCTGGAGCGTGGCGCATCACGCGCCCAAAGAAGAACGCCCCCTGCTCGACGTCTGGTTCCGTGACGAACAGGTGGGCTTCGCCGTGGGGGCGTATGGCTATTTCCTCAGCACAAAGGATGGCGGCCGCACCTGGAAGCCGCGGACGATCAGTGAAGATGATTTTCATCTGAACGCCCTGGTTCCCGCAGGGCCGGGGCGGTTGTTCATCGCCGGAGAAGCGGGCGTCCTGTATCGCAGCGACGATGGCGGCGACACCTGGCGCAAGCTCTCCTCTCCCTACGCCGGCTCGTGGTTTTCCGCGCTCGCGCTCGATGCGAACCGATTATTGTTGCTGGGGCTCAGGGGCAGCATGTATCGCTCCGAGAACGGGGGCGAGAGCTGGACCAAGGTGCGCACCGCCACGAAGGCGACCCTGACGGGGGCGGTGCGGCTGAAGCCGGATTTGTTGCTCGTCACCGGTCTCGAAGGCACCTTGCTCGTCAGCCGGGACGGCGGGCGCAGCGTGTCGGCCGATGCCGCGTTCAAACCCCTGGCCTCGCGCCAGGGAATCTCTAAAGCGCTCGCGCTCTCAGGCGGCGGGCTGGTGTTGCTGGGAGAGTTCGGGGCCAGGCGCCTGCCCCGGGCCGAATAGATCATCACCCATGCCGAACGCCCCTTCTTCTCCTAAAACATTTTCCGTCGCGGCGTGGATCGAGCGCGCGCTTTTTTCACGACGCAAATGGGTGCTCGCGGCGTTCATCCTGATCACGCTGGCGATGGCCTGGATGGCTACGGGTCTGCGCGTCGATGCGGGCTTCACCAAGCTCGTGCCGCTCGATCACCCCTACATGCGCACCTTCTTAAAGCACCGCGTCGCCTTCGGGGGCGCCGACCGCGTGGCGGTGGCGCTGGTGGCGCGCGAGGGAGACATCTTCACGCCTGCGTTCTTCGCCCTGCTTCAAAAGGTGAACGACGCCGTATTCTTCGTGCCGGGGGTCGATCGCACCCAAGTCTATTCGGTGGTGACGCCGAACGTGCGCTACAACGAGGTGGTCGAAGACGGCATCGTCGCCGGCAACGTGCTGCCCGCGGACTTCAAGCCGACCCGGGCCGGTTTCGCGCGGGTGCGGGAGAACATCATCAAGGCGGGCATCGTGGGCCGGCTGGTGGCGAACGATTTTTCCGCCGCGCTCGTGAGCGCGCGGCTTCAGGAGTTTCACCCCGACACCGGCGAGCGGCTCGATTATCTTGAAGTCGCGCGCGCGCTCGAGACAATCCGCCGCGAAGCCGAGGCCGGCGGCGTCGCGAAAGTCCACATCATCGGGTTCGCCAAGGTCGTGGGCGAGATAGCCGACGGCGCAGCCCAGGTGTTGTTCTTCTTCGGCCTCGCCGTCGTGATCACCGCTCTATTCGTATACGCCTACACCCGCTCGGTCCGTCTCACGGCGATGCCGCTGGCATGCTCCCTCGTGGCGGTTATCTGGCAGCTCGGCGCGCTCACCGGTCTCGGCTTCGGCGTCGACCCCATGTCGATCCTGGTGCCGTTTCTGGTCTTCGCCATCGGGGTCAGCCACGGGGTGCAGATGGTGAACGCGGTGCAGGCCGAAGGCGGCGGCGGCCTCCCTGCTGCGCGGGCGAGCTTTCGCCGTCTGCTGCTGCCGGGTTCCGTGGCGCTCGTGTCCGACGCCATCGGGTTTGTGGCCATCGCGCTCATTCCCGTGCGCGTCATCCAGGAGATCGCAGTCACCGCCAGCCTGGGGGTGGCCGCGATCATCTTGACGAACCTGGGGCTTCTGCCGGTGGCGCTTTCCTATCTCAAAGCGGAAACGGTAGGGGAGCGCGCGGCTCGCTCGGGGTTCCTGGATTCGCTGTGGCTGCTCGCCGCGCGGGCGGCCAGGCCGCGTCCCGCGATGGTGACGATAGCCGTCGCCACCGTTCTACTGGCTCTCGGCGCGCGTTACGCGCCCGAGGTTCGCGTGGGCGACCAGCACCAGGGCGTGCCGGAGTTGCGCGCAAGTTCCATCTACAACCGTGATACCGCCGCCATCGTCGAGCGTTTCGACATCGGCGTGGACGTGCTGACGGTGATCGTGGAAACCATACCGCAAGGGTGCGTCGATTACGGGGTGATGCGCCTCATCGATGAGTTCGAGTGGCGCATGCGCAACGTGGAGGGCGTGCGCTCGGTGGTCGCGCTCGCCGGAATCGTCCGCAAGCTCAACGCCGGCTGGAACGAGGGAAACCTCAAGTGGCGCACGCTCCCTCGCAACCGCCACGCGCTGGCCGAATCGGTCTCTCTCGTGCCGACGAGCACAGGGCTCTTGAACGGCGACTGCTCGGCGATGCCGGTGCTCATCTACACCGCCGACCACAAGGCGGAGACCATCCGCCGGGTCGTCTCCGCCGTAAAGGCGTTCAATGAAAAAGAGCGCGACGCGCGGGTCGCCTTTCGCCTGGCCGCCGGAAACGTCGGGGTGATGGCGGCGACGAACGAGGAGATAGAGGCGTCGCAGTTCCCGATTCTGGGCTACGTGTACGCCGCGGTCATTCTGCTCTGCCTGCTCTCGTTCCGCTCGGCCGCGGCGACCGTGTGCATCATCGCGCCCCTCGCTCTGGTCTCCCTGCTCGCCTACGCGCTGATGGCGTTTCTGGAGATCGGCCTCAAGGTTTCCACCCTGCCGGTGGTGGCGCTGGGCGTGGGCATCGGCGTGGACTACGGGATATACATCTGCGGACGGCTGCTCGCCTATATGAGAGAGGGTCTCGATTTCGCCGCGGCCTATGAGCGAACGCTCGCCACCACGGGCGCGGGCGTGGTGCTCACCGGCTTCACGCTGGCGGTGGGGGTGGCGACCTGGATTCTCGCGACGCTCAAGCTCCAGGCCGACATGGGCACGGTGCTCTCGTTCATGTTCCTGGTCAACATGGTCGGCGCCATCGCCTTGCTGCCCGCCCTGGGCGCGTTTTTGATGAAGCCGAAGGCGGCGCGGGAAGAGCGGAAGGGGGATTAGGGCGGGGGAGTGGGTGGGCCAGCCTATTTTGAAGAGTTTTGAGAAAACGTAGGGACAACCCCCCGTGGTTGTCCCTCTCAAGGTGGATACGCTCAGGACGGGCACAGGGGCCTGTCCCTACAAGCCGTGGGGAGTATTTCATGTTTCGGGCGGACACACAGGTCCGCCCGTTCTTTTCCTTTTTGTCATTCCGGTTTTCGCAGGAATGACGGCTTTCGGGTCGTCATTTCCGACCTATGATAGGGAAAGGGACATGCCGCAAGCAATCCCTCTCTCGACAGTCGTAATGGATTACCTGGTTCGCTCGATGAGTGCGCGCAGGGCGGCCATCGATTCCTCATGCCTGCGGAGTGACTCCTCCTCCCTGCGCTCGGAGTCGGCCATAAACTCGTCGTGCCTGCGCTCGGAGTCGCCCATCGCCTCGGTGTGTTTGCGCTCGGAGTCGGCCGAGCGCATCTCGGCGCCTTTCGCCATCTCGCGGATGCCGTAATAAAGTAGCGCCAGGCCGCCGTAGGAGGCGATGAGATTGAAATAGGAGGCGATGAGACTCATGGATTCGAATTGCGTCATGAAACTATCTCCTCGGCAACGGGTCCTCCGGCACCTTGGATGTTCATGACTATAAAAAGAGAGACCCCGTTTCGTCAAATCCCTCGCGGGCGGAGAGATTCTAGAAACCTCGTGAAAGGGGTAGGGACAACCCCCCGTGGTTGTCCTTTTTCAAGGTGGATACGATCAAGACAGGCACAGGGGCCTGTGGGGCAGCCCCGAGGAGGGGCTGCCACTACGTCGCTCTATATGGAGTCCTCGCATCATAGGGGAGGACACGCACGAACTTCCTCTCCTCGGGGTGGGGCGACCTCGAAGAGGGGTCGCCACTCGACGCCCCTAAGGCCTATGAACCGAAGATGAACGTCATTTCGTCCTACAGGGGCGTGACGGTCGCCTTGATGGTGACGGACACGTTTTGAAAGGTTTTTACGAATCTCGTCGTGTTCGCCGCGATGGCCTCGAAAATCTTCTCTCCCTTCTCCACCGATGCCAGGGTGGCCGCTCCGCCGACTCCCATCGCTTCCCGGTTTTGCCCGTATTCCTCCATTGTCGGCGGAAAGGAGAGTTTTGGATTTTCAACCCGGTTGACGGCGTGGTCCACGGAAACGAAGCGGTGCTCGAAATCGCCCACCTCGGGAACCGCGTCCAACGCGCGCTCCATCCTGACCTGATCGCCATACTTGTACAGCATGAAGGAGGTCTCGGATTCGCATCCGTGGCCCACTCCTCCCGGGGGACTCTCGCACACGGCGCGAATCTCCTTCCCGGCGATGAGCGCGAGGTCCACGACGGCGACGGCGGCGCCCGTCCGGTTCCTGACCCGCACCACGGCGATCTCTAGCGGGGGGAGATTCGCAACCCGGTGCCCGTTCAAGATCACGATATGCTTGAAGCCATGAATGACGAGGCTGTTGCATACGTCCTCGACGACGCGCGTCAGGGTTTCCGCGGCGAGCGATATCGTTCCCGGAAACGCGAGATGATGAGGCGACCACCCGAACCACAGGGGAGAGGCGATCAGGGCGTCCGCCCGCTCGGCCACCTCCTCGGCGGTCGCGATGGCCTCGGCCGCATCCGTTCCGATGGGACAATGAGGCCCGTGCTGCTCCGTGGCGCCGACGGGTACGAGCGCCGTATCCCCATTCTCGAGGTATTCCGCCACGTCCGGCCAAGCCAGTTCCTGTATCCAGCGGCTCATGATTCTTTCTCCTCATTTTCGCGGACGGCCCGGTGGCTACGGTTTGGGTTCCACCCACCCCGACCAGCTGCGCCTGAGGGCCTCGCATTCGGCCACCCGAACCCCCGTCACGAGATTGACGGTTTTATTCCCCATGGCCAGGAGCTTTTCGACGGAATAGTCTCCATGGTCGGTTCGCCTCATCTCGGCATGGCGCGCGCCCAGAACGAGCGTTTCGATATTCGCCAGGACGATTGACCAGCAGCACATCGGGCAGGGTTCCATCGCCGTATAGAGCGTCGACCCGGTGAGGTCGGGAGAACCCAATGCCCGGCATGCGTTTCGAATGGCGTCGGTCTCGCCGTGGCAGGTGGGATCGGCGTGAGAGTTGACGCGATTTTGTCCCCTGCCGATCACTTCTCCATCTCTGACGATGATCGAGCCGACGGGAGAGTTCCCCGCATCGAGCGCAAGACGTGATTCCTCGAGTGTCAACCCCATGAAATGATGATGATCTTCCGGCATTGAAGTTCCTCCATGCTTGCGGCGCAAAGAAAGACGCAGGCGTTCGGGAGAGAGCGCCCGCCGATGCCGGTGAACGCTCCCTCGATGAGTGCTCCAATCGGGATACACGCCCTAAAATTCAGGCGCCGCTCCCGACCCTTGTGTAAATCCCATGAGACTTATGAGTTATTTTCCCACCGATTGGCCTTTGATGCGAATGCGCGCGGTTCAAAGAATCCTGAACCTGAAGATGCGCCGTGGAGCGCTCCCCGAAAATCGCCCCGGATTCATGGAGAAGGTCGGCGCATTTTGAAGCCTCGAAAGAAAGAGGAGATGAGCCGTAGACGTTCACCGCCCACTGTGGGAGACAAAAATAATGGCGAACGGGGAAGATGCGGGCGGCGCCACGAGTGCAGGGGAGATTGGAACCGTGATACGGAGGATTCCGCCTCGATTCGCCATTATTTTTGTTCGGCTACACTCGGGCGCCACGAATTCGCCCAAACCGTAGCGGCGCTGCGCAAAATCCGTTCGGCGCTGCATGAGGGCTGATTTTAATGCGTCATATCGTTGTAAATACAACTATATTTCAATTCACCCGTTTCGCCATGAAATGAGACGCAAATGCCTCCTATCGACATGCGCATCGCTACCCATCTTCCCTCGGCCACACCACGATATGCTAACGATTCGGTAACAACACACCATAAGCCGTCAGTCGCGTCTCGGTCTGTTCCATTGCCTCTTCCAGCACCCGAATGAAAGCCTCGTAGTCCCCTTCTTTCTCAAAGATCCTCAACCGCGCGTTCGCACGGTTGAGGACGCGGGAAACCAAGCCGCCATGGTCCGCTCGTTTCGGTCGTCCCATCCGCATAACCTAGCGAATCTCGCCACCCCTTCAACAAACGGTTCCTCACGCCGCATCTTCCCCGTTCCACGCACTCTCGTACTTCGCCCGGTGCTCGGCGGGCAGCGGAGAGGCGAAGTAAGAGATCGCGATGAAGAGCACCGCGTTCACCAGCAGCCCGAAGAAGCCCGGCGCCGGCGCGCTGCCCACGTTGATGGGCGGCGGCCCCGAGGCGAAGAAGGTGTAGTAGGTGCCGAGCGCCACCCCGACGACCCAACCCACCTCAGCCCCCAGCTTCGAGGCCCGCTTCCAGTAGAGGCCTCCGATCAGCAGGGGCAGGAACTGCATGTGGAACATCACCACCAGCTTGACCAGGGCCCAGATGTAGGGCGGCCGGGCGAGGGCGATCCACACGGCCAGAAACCCGAAGACCAACATGGCCCACTTCCCGATCAGGACGGATTGCGCCTGGGAGACGTCCTTGTTGACGAAGCCCCGGACGATGTCCTTCGATATGATGGCGTTCGCGCCCACAAGGCCGGAGTCCAGGGTGGACATGCCGCACGCCCAGACGACCACCACCAGCCAGGCCATAAGCCAGGGGGCCTGCTTCTGGATGGTCACGAGGATGGCTTGGTCCATGTTCAAGTCAGGGCCGGCGAAGACGCGGCTGATCAGCCCCAGGAAGAGGAAAATCACGACCATCACGAGCAGCATCACCGCCGTCAGAATCACGTTTCGGCGATACTCGTCCAGGCTGCGGATGGTGTACATGCGCGTCATGCGGTCTCCCATCGTGAGGGGATGGGAGGCCATAAACACGAACCAGCCGAGGAAAAGCCCGAAGGTTATGGCGTCGGACGAAAACAGGGTATGCGACTCAGGCAGCGCATCGACCAACTTGGTGTAACCGCCCACGGCGTAAAAGAGATACGAAAGGGCCACCACACCGAAAGCCAAGGAGAGCACGCCCTGTAAGACGTCAGTATAGATGACCCCTCGCATCCCTCCGTAGATGGTGTAGCCCACTCCGATGACGAGCAGGAGGAGCACCCCCCAGACGTAAGGAATGCCTGCGAACCGCTCGAGGACGGTGCCCATGGCGACGGCGTTCGAGGCGAAATAGGGAACCAGGAAGATGACGGTCCCGACGGCCCCGCAGATCCGGAGAAGCTCACTCTGGTAGAAATCCCCGTAGAAATCCTGTGCGGTGACGTAGTTGAACTTCTTACCCACCGGCCAGAGGCGCTTGCCGATGTACCAGAGCGGGAACGCCATGAACGCGTAAGCGAACCCGTAGCCCAGGAAGCCCACGCCCTTCAGGTAGAACCAGCCCACCGTGCCCAGGTAGATCCCGCCCGACATGAGCGTGGCCACTATGCTGAACGAGTTGGGAATGTAGCCGACGTTACGGCCCGCCACGTAATAATCTTCCTCGGTCGCCTCTTCAGAGTGATAACGGTAAACGACCAAGATGGTGACGATGAGGTAGACGACGACCGACCCGAAGATGAAGTACGGCGAGGACCATATCATGACGCGTCCTCCTCTTCGTACACCACACGAATCAGCACCCAGAGCCCGTAGAGGGCGACCAGCGGATACCACAAGATCGTGAAGTACTTGTTGTTGATGAAGGGATTGACCGTTGTCGTCAGGACAAGAATGAGAAAAGCGACGAACAACCATCCATTTGTCGTGGGCTTGCCGTCCTTGAGCATAGCGTTTTCCCCCTCCTGGAGTGCGCCGGGTGTGCGGCGCCACTTATATCTCCTCGGACGGGGAAAGCCACTCACCCCCTCCGAACTCTTCGGGCGGTTCGTGCTTCCTCGCTCGGACGGAGAGGCGGAAGCCCCTACTCTAAGCGAAATGTCTACAAGAAACTTTGATATGAAAATAATAAAAAGTCAAGAGGAAAATAAATCGCCTGGATGCGAGTTTCTGGTTACGGGCAGAATTGGGTATGGCCCCGGGGTGACGGAACATCATACCTAAATCATCGATTTTTCTTATCCTGTCTGAACCGGCGTTTTTTCTCTTCTCTATAGACCTCATCCGATAGGCGAGGGAGCGGGAGAAGCTACGCAATTATTGACATACCCCAGAGGAGCAATCCGGCTCGCAGGGAGGCGCAACGGGCTATTCGGGAAATGTTCTCGAAATAAGGCGGAAACAGCAGTTTAACATCGTCGTAATTCTTTTGAATTATCCCCCCCCCCGTAGATTACCCCCTGACGGATATTCGCAGAAAACCCCGATTTTCCACGGAAGCCAGCGAAGATATGCCGATAATCGAAAAAAAAGACGAGAAAATCGCCGCGCCGCCAGTGGGAACGATTGTAACTGTGGACGAAGTGATGCGGGAGCCACTGAAACCCAACTTCAACAACGGCTACTACACCAATTTTGCGAATCCTCTCGGTCTTGCGGCGATCAGCATCCCGAATGGCCTCACCTCCCCGGGCGTGCCCCACGGAATCACCCTGCTTGGCCCTGCCGGGAGCGAAAGTTTGCTCGTTCGGATGGCGGAGGGGTTTCTGGATGTCCGCCATAAACGACCATAATGTCCGCTTTCGCCCGCATAGAGGCGGAGAGGCGGTTTTATCGGCGATGGAATCCTTTTGTCCTGTTGACATCATTGGGAAAGGTTCATCATTCCCGGTCTCGTTAGGGGTTCACCTTCTGCAGAATGTAACTAAAACGGGAGCGGACTCATTATATCTACTGCGCATCCCGGCGCGTCCGTGTCGAACTATCATGCAGTTGACCTCTAAATCCGACCCGCAACGGCTTGATTGCGATCACGCTCCGATGTCCCGCAATGTTGGTGCAGGATCCACTCGCCCCCGTGACGGCGCCCGATTCGCCCCCCGGCCCAGTCGACCACAACGTCGTGAATTTCTGGGTGGGGCTGAGCACGCATTTCCTCGCATTTGCCGGTAGCGGCGAAGTTTCGGGTCGGATATGGTGGCGCTGCGCAAAGAAATCGAACCGAATAATGAATTTATGAAAATATCGATAAATATCGATAAATTGACGGGGTTTTTCGATAAATTCACGATGTTTTTCTGCAGAAAGAATGAGAGCGGGGCGTCCCTGCCTGACCGATTAAATGACTGT
This sequence comes from bacterium, assembly GCA_965218885.1. Lineage (GTDB taxonomy): Bacteria > UBA8248 > UBA8248 > UBA8248 > UBA8248 > Bin107. Next base: position 2,510,159 of record OZ244713.1, read on the forward strand.
TTTATATGAGGTTATCCGTGAGGCGGATGATTTTAAGGGTTGATGTCGCTTTTGTCGCGATCCTTGCCTGGGGCCTGCTCACGGGCGCATCCGCCGCCCCGAGCTTCGAGAGGGGGGTGGTGAGAATCACCCAGGACGGGCGCGAGGCGGTGCTTTCGGTCGAGGTCGCCAAAGACGCCCGCGCCCGCGCGCAGGGCCTGATGGGCAGGGAGCGGCTGGCCGAAAACGCCGGTATGTTCTTTGTTTTCAAAGGAAACGCGCGGCGGTTTTTCTGGATGAAGAACACGCGGATACCCCTCTCGCTCGCCTTCATCGACTCTAAGGGAGCGATTCTCGAGATCATCCATTTGCAGCCCCACAAGCCGGGGACGCGGATTCCTTCCTATACCTCCCGCCACAAGGCGCGCTGGGTGCTGGAGGTGAACCAGGGCTGGTTTCTCAGGAACGGTTTCGGGCTGGGCGCGCGCGTAGTGTTGGAGTGAGTGTGGGCTAGGCTTTCGCCGCCTCGGGTGTTTTCTCGCCCAGGGGCAATAGGGGCATGACTTCCGAGGCGAAGCGCTCCATCTCCTCGAACATGGGATGAAACTGGAGCAGGAACAACTCCACCCCCGCCTCGTGAAACGCCATGATGCGCTCGGCGATGGTTTGCGGTGAGCCGACGAGGCCCGTCGCCGTGCCGCCGTTCGAGCCCACGCCGCCCGCCTTCGCGCTCGTTTTCCTGTGCTGGGCGGCCCTGTCGACTCCGGTGAGCTTGGGCGGTTCGGTGATGAGCGAGAAAAGGCGCGCGAGCTCCGCCTGGGCTTCCTCGTCGGTGTCGCGGCAAACGATGAACGAACTCATCCCGTGGCGTATAGATCTGCCGTTGGCCTGCGCCTCGTGGTTCACGGCGGCCATCAACGCTTTCGCGTCCGCGAGCGAGCGGCCGTTGAACAGGAAAACGTCTGCGGCCTTGCCCGCCAGTTTCACGGCGGCGGTCGATTCTCCTCCGAAATAAAACGTGGGCCAGGGCTTCCGGATGGGTTTGGGTGCGGTGACGCCTTCGGTTATCTGGAAATACCTGCCCTTGAAGCTGAAGCGCTCCTTCGTCCAGTAGGATTTGAGGATGTGCATGACTTCTTCTGAGAGATCGTAGCGCTCATCGTGCGGCGGGAAGGGGATGCCCGCCATTTCGTTTTCCTGCGCCCACCAGCCCGAGACGATGTTGATGGCGAAGCGCCCCCCGCTGATGCAATCGATGTTCGCCCCCATCTGGGCGACGAGCGAGGGGTGGCGGTAGGCGCTCTTGGCGGCGATGATGAGTTCTATTTTCTTCGTGATGGGCGCGAGCGCCGCCGCGGTGATCCAGGCCTCGAGAACCGGCGCGCCCACGCCCTTGATGCTGTTGAGGCTTCTGTCGAGCAGCAGGGTGGTCGCAAAGCCCAGCTCCTCTGCGCGCTGAATATAGCGCGCATTGTGCGCGAAGGAGGCCTCTTTCACCGTCTCGGGCTTTTCCATACGGCCCAGAAACGTGCCCCACACGGGCGCCCACACACCCATTTTCAGCGTCATGACGGCTCCTCTCGACTCGGTGCGATAAGAGGAATTTACCATCAATCCCGCGCGTAAGGAATCGCTTGTGAGCAGCTTGTTTTGCGAGAGGATATGGGGGTGACGAAAAATATTCGAATATGGATGGTTTGTTCGAACAACAAAAAACCCCGCCCGAATGTGGCCCGGGCGGGGTTTGGTCTGGCGTAATCGTTAGAGTTCGGCCTAGCTCTCCTTCACATAAATCTCGGAGCCGCCTTCCTTGAATTCGCTTGCTTTTTCCTTCAGGCCTTCCTCCAGAGCGGCTTTTTCGTCCAGACCCTGTTTGGCGGCGTACTCGCGAACCTCCTGCGTGATCTTCATGGAGCAGAATTTCGGCCCGCACATCGAGCAAAAATGGGCGACCTTGGCGCCGTCGGCGGGCAGGGTCTCGTCGTGATACGCGCGCGCGGTTTCAGGGTCGACCGCGAGGTTGAACTGATCCTCCCAGCGGAAATCGAAGCGCGCCTTCGAGAGGGCGTCGTCGCGATCCTGCGCGCCGGGGTGGCCCTTGGCCAGGTCCGCCGCGTGGGCGGCGATTTTATAGGTTATGACGCCTTCGCGGACATCTTGTTTGTTGGGCAGCCCCAGGTGTTCCTTGGGCGTGACGTAGCAGAGCATGGCGGTTCCGAACCACCCTATCATCGCGGCGCCGATGCCGCTGGTGATGTGGTCGTATCCCGGGGCGATGTCCGTCGTCAGCGGACCCAGGGTGTAAAAAGGCGCCTCGTGGCAGATTTCTAGTTGTTTGTCCATGTTCTCCTTGATCAGGTGCATGGGCACGTGGCCCGGACCCTCTATCATCACCTGGCAGTCATGCTCCCAGGCCTTGAGCGTCAATTCACCCAGGGTTTCGAGTTCGGCGAATTGCGCCTCGTCGTTCGCATCGGCGAGCGCGCCCGGCCTCAGGCCATCGCCCAGGGAGAAGGAGACGTCATAGGCCTTCATGATCTCGCAAATCTCGTCGAAGCGCGTGTAGAGGAAACTCTCCTGATGGTGGGCCAGACACCATTTCGCCATGATGGAGCCGCCCCGCGAGACGATGCCCGTTATCCGCTTGGCGGTGAGCGGCACGTAGCGCAAGAGCACGCCCGCATGGATGGTGAAATAATCCACCCCTTGCTCGGCCTGTTCGATCAGCGTGTCGCGGTAAATCTCCCAGGTCAGATCCTCGGCGATGCCGTCTACTTTTTCCAGTGCCTGGTAGATTGGCACCGTTCCGATGGGAACGGGAGAGTTTCTGATGATCCACTCGCGCGTTTCATGGATGTTTTTCCCGGTGGACAGATCCATCACGGTGTCCGCGCCCCATTTGGTGGCCCAGGTCATTTTTTCGACCTCTTCCTCGATGGAGCTCGAAACGGCCGAATTCCCGATGTTCGCGTTGATCTTGACCAGAAAGTTGCGCCCGATGATCATGGGCTCGCTTTCCGCGTGGTTGATGTTGGCCGGGATGATGGCGCGGCCTCGGGCCACCTCATCACGCACGTATTCGGGCTTCAGATTCTCGCGGATGGCGATGAACTCCATCTCGGGCGTAATTTCGCCTTTTTTCGCATAGTGCATCTGGGTCACGTTGCCCCGGCCCCTGAGCACTTTTCTGGCGGGCGGCATCGGTATGTCGGGGTCTGAATGCCCTGGAACCGGGACGTAGGACGGCTCCGTCTCGTCATACGCCCCGCGCGAGCGTATCCAGGCGTCGCGCAGCTTGGGCAGCCCCATGTGAACGTCCTCGCCCTCGGGGCCGCTCGTGTCGTATACCCGCAGCGGGGGCTCACCGCCCGAGAGGGATATTTCCCTCATGGGCACGCGCACATCGTCACGTCCTTCGATATACACCTTTTGAGAGGCGGGGAATGAGGCCTCGCCGTTCGCGGAATGTCCGTTCTCCGAGCCGTTCGCCTGGATGAGGTTGAGCTTGGCCTCGCTTTTGTTGTTCGTTTTTCCGTTCGAGTGTGCCATCTCCCGACTCCTCTGAGATGCGTCGTATTCAGATGGGAATCCATCGGCTTCATTCCGGAGAGAGGTGAAACTTCCCCCGTGCGATGAACTCTCTTTATTCACATGTCGGCGAAGGGAAACTGGATGTGGAAGACCTGTCGCTTCCCTACGCCGGCGCTAACCGGTTCAGGTTCGAAGGGTTTGTTCTCAGCCTGCAAGGCACCCCCAGCGAACTTGCAAAATCAAAGATTAGCAGTCGTTTCACTGGGAGTCAAAAGGAAAACCGAATCGCTAAGGCGATTTTATCGACATTTCCAGTGGCGAGGCGGAAGTTTTGTTGTCATGATGGTGGCATGATGATTTGGATGTCTCTGAAATTGCCTGACCCGAGCCACCGGAAGCTCTTTGATGTTATGCGCACACCATTTCTCCCGAGATGGTCACCATCGCCTCGACGGGAAGCCGGATAGGACGGGGCCAGGTAAGTGATGTGAGAGGACGAATGCAACCGCTCGTGAAATGGGGTTGGGCCTGCGCTATCGCCGGAGCCGCATTTTTCATCTTTGCCGGCGCGTTCACGAACCCGTTTTTGCATGATGACGTCGCCATCATCGGCGAGAATCCCCTGGTCCGAGAGAGCGGTCGCTTGCTGGAGGCGTTTCAGCACGACTACTGGGGCGTGCTCGAGACGAACGAGGGAAGAGACCGCCTCTATCGACCCCTCACCATCGCCTCCTTTGCGCTGAACCACGCCGCGGGCGGCCTGAACCCGCTTGGCTACAGGATCGTCAACGCCTTGTTTCATGTCCTCGCCTGCCTCGCGTTGTTCTGGCTGTGCGCCCGCTTCGGACTTTCCCGAGGTGCGGCGGGAGCCGTTTCCCTGCTGTTCGCCCTTCATCCGGTTCATACCGAAGCGGTGAACGCCGTGGTCGCGCGCGCCGACCTCATGGCCGCCGTAGGGGTGTTTGCTGGATTGGGTCTTCTGATGGGCGTCGCGCTCCCTTGGGCGAAACCTGGCGAAGAAAAGGAAAGTCAGAAGAAAGAAAACGATGGTGGCGTTCCAGTTCGAGGCGTGTTCATGCCGCTTGGCCTCACGTGCGCGCTTTGCCTTTTTGCGTTTCTCTCCAAGGAAATCGGTGTCGCCCTGCTGTTCAGCGCCCTTTTGTGGTGGCTCTGGGGCCGGTATGTTTTGGGAGAGAAGGCGCGCCCGCCTCTCAAGCACACGCTCATCGCCGTCTGCGCGCTCGGCCTCGTGCTCATCATATATGTAGGGATGCGATATGCCGCTTTGGGCATGTTGGCGCGTCCGTATCCGCCATCGAAACTCGACAACATCCTGGCGCTGATGCCGATAGGCGGCCGAATCCTCGGCGCCATCGGCGTCCTGGGACGCTATTTCAAACTCCTGGTCTGGCCATGGCCGTTGAGTATGGATTATTCCTTCGCGCAGATTCCGGTGGAAGGAGCGGAAGCCGCGCTCTGGATGGCGGTGGGGGCTTTGGGTCTTCTGGGGTGGGGCTACGCCGCCTGGCGCTCGAGAAAGAATATGCCGTGGGTCGCCTTCGGGCTGGTCATTTTCATCGGGTCTTACTTGCCTGTGAGTAATTTATTTATCCCCATGGGCACCATCATGGCGGAGCGGGTGCTGTATATCCCCTCGGCCGGTTTTCTGATCGCCCTCGTACCGACGGCGGGCGTTTGGCTCAGTGGAAGGGACTGGCGGATTGATGCGGCCCTGCTCATAGGCGTCTGCTTGCTCTTTGGCGCGCTGACGGTGAAGCGAAACCACGAGTGGGGCGATGCGCTTCGTTTCTGGCGGCGTACGGCGGAGGTGTCGCCTAAAAGCGCGCGCGCGCTCAGAGTGTATGGACAGGCCCTGATCGACCGGAACAAGTTCCGAGAGGCGACAGCGCCGCTCAAGAAATCCGTCGAGATCTATCCCGTCTACGATTACGCCTGGGTGGATTTAGGCATCGCGCAGATGCAAAGCGGGGAGGCGGCCGCCGCCGAAACCTCCCTCAAGCGCGCCCTGCGGCTCAACGATGAGAACGCGGAGGCGCACCTGGCCCTGGGTGCGCTGTATATGGGCGCTGGGCGCGGCGATTTGGCGAGGCCCCGTTTCGAGCGCGCAATAGGCCTCAAACCGACGCTGGCGGAGGCGCGCTTCAATCTGGGCACCCTGTACCTCAAGGCGGGTTTGAGGCGTTTGGCGATAGCGCAGTTCAGGGCGGCGTTGAGGCTCGAGCCCGACCACGGAGGCGTCCACCACAATATGGCGCTGGCCTTGTATCTGGAGGGCGATCGCGCCGGCGCGCAAAAACACGCGAGAGAAGCCGGCAGGTTCGGCTCGCCGCTTCACCTTAAACTGATGAGGGAATTGGGACTCACACGGCCTTGAAGTCAAAATACGCCCCGCGTTTAGGCCAGCGAGGTTTTCTTGCGATGGGCGGAGCAAACTTGCTTTCTGCTTCTTACGCGGTATATTTGTTGATGTTCGGGGTATGCGTCCGGGGGCTTTCGGTCCTCGATATGAAATAACGACTGATTGATTATCCAGAGCCATGCTCCGTTGCGGAGCGGGATGGAGCGACCGGAGTCTCTTGGAACGCATCTCAATATGAGGGTTTTTATGATTATGCACGTCATTAAAAGAGCGTCGCTCGTCCTGCCGGCGCTCATGATTTTCCTCGGCGCATCCGCCGGCTCGATTCACGCCCAGGAGAATGATTACCGCAAGGCCTTAGGCCTCATCAGCGACAAGCTGCACCAAAGATTCCCGAATCTGCGCGGGGCGGTGGTCGCCGTCAAGGGAGCGGACCTTTACTTGAGCCTGGGCGAGAAGGATAAGGTGGTCAAGGGCGTCAAGCTCAGCGTCTACCGCGAGGGCGCGCCGTTTCGGCACCCGGCGACGGGCGTCGTCCTCGGCAAGCTGGAAGAGGAGATAGGCGAGGTCGAAGTCGTCGAGGTGCGGGAGAAATTCTCCATCGCCCGTCTGGTCCGACTCGCGCCGGGCGGGCAGTTCTCTCCGCGCGTCAAGGATACGGTGCGGATGTCCGCTTCGAAAATTCGCCTGGCGATACTGCCTTTCGTCAACCAGACGAAAGAGGCCATCAGCATGGAGACGCTCACGAGGGAACTCGGACGCCAGCTCTTGAGGAGCGGCCGCTTCGACGTCTACGACGTGGACAGGCTGCAGGTATGGCTTCTGGAGACGGGCATCGCCTCCGATCAGATACTCAAGGGTGAGAACCCGATTCGCCTGCGAAACCAGGTGCGGGGCGATATGGCCCTCGAGAACGAGTTGCGCGATATACGGGGGAAGAAAATCCTCTCCACCCGTCTTTTGTCTCTCACCACGAAAGAGGAACTCTTCAAGGCCGTGGCGATTGCGGATGAACTGCCTTTCGAGCAGGGCCCGCCCAAGGTTCAGGATCTCAGGAGAGGAGAGGGCGGAGGGCGCGCCGGCCCGGCGAATGAGAGTTTCGTGCTCGCTCGCGAGGGTGTACCAAGTGGGAGAGGCGGCCAAAAAAGCTACCAGTTCGACAAGGTCGCCTTCCGGGGGATGTCCGTTGCGGACGTGGACGGGGACGGGAAAAAAGAAGTCGTCATCATCACGCCGACTCAGGTCATCGTCTACCGTTTCGAGGAGAGCCGGATGCGCGAGGTCGCCCGCTTCGATGAGGGAGCGGCGAACGATTTTAGGTGGCTCGACGTCGCCGATATGAACGGAGACGGCGCGCCCGAGTTCTACCTCGCCTCTTATCGCTCGAACGAATTGTTCTCGATGATCCTGCAGTTCAAGGGCGGGAAGTTCACGCCCCTCGTCCGGAACGACAGGACGTTTTACCGTCTGCTTCGGGTCCGGCGGGCTAAGAGAGGTGCTAAAATTCCCGATTCAGAAGCCTATTTGCTCCTGGGCCAAAGCGAAGGACTCGACAAGGCTTTTGAGGGCCCCATTCGCAGCTATCGCTGGTCGGGGGGGAATCTCACGCCCGCCGCCCCCTATGCGCTTCCGCCTGAGTTGACGATACTGGGCTTCGGCTTGTGGGACATCAACAAGGACGGCGCTCTGGAGGTCATCGAGGTGAGGAAGGACGACAGGCTGAGGGTATTTTCGAGGAGCGGAGCGGATATCTACTCCAGTTCTGAAAAATACGGCGCGCCCGTCCATAAATTCTTCTCCCAGGCCAATACTGAAAACATAAGTGACAGGATTCATACCCCTGATCTCCCCATACGCTCGCGCGTGCTGGTGGAAGACGTCGACAGGGACGGGGTGGATGAGGTTTTGGTGATTCGCAACGAATACGCCGTAGCCATCGCGCCGGGCCTGGGGGTTTCGAGTGGGCAAATCGCGAGCCTGGTATGGGACGGCAGCGGTTTGACCGAGATCTGGCGCTCCAGAAAACTGGGCCGGGGAGTCGTGGATTTCGCCTTCGGCGACGCGGACAACGATGGTTTCGACGATTTGGTGGTGGCGGCGACGAGTTCGCGCCTCTTAGCCGGTGTGAAGAGCCGGATTTTCTTCTACAAGATCAGGGAATAGATTTTTCATATACAGATCATCGTCGAACGCGCATTGGAATCCGCAGGGATCGGGAGACTGCCCGATTGGCGTGTCGCAGAGACGGAGATGTGCCGGGTTTTGGGGGAGGACGGCGTATCTTGTGCGCTTTTTCGTATGGCCAATGGAAAATTTTTTCTCAGGTGTCGGAGAAGCGGTTGTGCCGAGGAATTCCGAACCGTTTTTTTATGGCGCGAATATTCTCGTAAAGGGTTGATTTCATTATACATTGAACTTCCCCTTTCGTTCAGGAACCCGGCATGAGATTCGAAATATGAGGAGATGATTTTTTTGGATTTCCCTTGAGATTGTTTGTTGACAAAAGGTGGTGTCTTCTCTATTCTTTTGAGCATGGGGAATGGTATGACTATTTTCTTGCATGGAAAAGCATTTACATAAGCGGCTATAATTGGTTCGCTCGATAGAACCTTGTCGACGTACAGGGCGGCATTGTAGGGAGGGGGTGATGCGAGAACATGGGAGCCCTGCTATAGACGACGAAGCAGAGGTAAAGAAACACCGGTAGAACCAACACATTAAACATGAAGGAACACGGCAACATTTTTTTGTGAAACCTCAATGAGGAGAAATACACATGAGGAAACTTCTGTTAGCACTATTCGCGCTGGCGCTCGTCGTGGCGTTTACGGCGCCCTCGCACGCGGCCGACTTCAAGATGACCGGTCTCTACCAGGTGCGCGGCACCAGCAATAACGCCAACAAAGACGGCGACGACGAAATGGACGACAAGGACAATTACCTGGAAGCGCTCATCCGCCCGCGCTTCACGGCGAAGAGCGGCGCAGTCACGTATGTATGGGAACCCGAGTTCCGATCTGCGCACGGCGGCTTCGGCGGCTCCGTCACTTATAACCATGAACATGTCCATGGAACCAGTACAGATAAAGCGCTCGATAAAGCTACACACGCAGATGGGACCGCCGGCCGGCAGACCGTGGGCGTCAATCGCTGGGCGATCGACTTCGCGATTCCGGGCAGCGCGCTCCGCATGCGTTGGGGCCGTTGGGATCGCTTCTCGCCGGATAAGGAAATCTACGACAGCGGCGGACGGACCCGCGAGCCGGGCGTCGGTGTCTACGGCAAGCTCAGCAAGAACATGTCACTCAGCATGTTTTATGTCAAGAATAATGAAGACAAGAGCGCCGCCAACGCCGATAAAGAGGATTACTACGTCGGCGTGGGCATCAAGGTGTCTCCCACTCTCACGCTCTCTCCTTGGGTGGCCAATTCCAGAAACGGAGCGGCGGATGGCTACGACTACAGCTTCTTCGGCCTCCACGCCAAGGGCAAGATGGGCATCCTCAGCTTGAACGCGTCGGTCGTCGGCCAGGATGGTGAGCTTGATGGAGGGAAGGATCTTTCGGGTTGGGCCGTCCTGGTGAGGACTTCCGCAAGCCTGGGCAAGCTGAAGCTCAGCGGCAACCTTACAATGCTCTCCGGCGATGACGGCTCTAACGCCGGCGAAACGGGTAAATTCCATTTCCCTCAAAACAATGGTTCCGGTTGGCTCCACGGCTCTCACATCGTGAGTTCGCGCCGCTGGGATAGTATCAACAACGATCTGAAAGACGTAACTTTGAAAAATTTGAACGGCGCGACCGTGCTCGAGGGGCTGGCCGAGTACAAGGTCAGCAAGACATTCTCGCTGGGCGGCGGCGTATCCCTTTACAATTCCGCCGAGAGTGCTCCCGGCGCAGACATGAACACTTCCAAGGAATTCGGCACCGAGCTTAACGCCGGCTTCAAGTGGGTTATCCACCCGAGGCTCGAGTTTCGCGCGGTGGGCGCTGTTATCCTTCGCGGCGACTACGGCAGAGCGGCTAATGCTACGGAGCCGGATGACGGCTGGGTGGTCAGCTGGCGGTTGAGGGGCTCCTTCTAGCAGCATGATGGACGTTCGCGTCCTCTCTTGACGACGCGACGACGACCGGGGGGCTTCGGCCCCCCGGTTTTTTTGTGTGTGGATATATGAGCGGCGGGCTTTGCGTAGGGACAGGCCTCCGTGCCTGTCCTGATGGAGGTCTTCGTCCCGATGAAGACGAAGGACAACCACGGAGGGTTGTCCCTACGGGTTCATGTTTTGAAGGCGGGTGATTTCCTCGCCCCTCGCCTGTATGATTTGCGAAACCGGATTGCCGAACGGGTGGAAGGAGAAAGGTTGCGCTCCTGGAGATGAAAAACCGAAAGGCGAACAGGATGCGGGGATATGATTATTCCCGCAGCGGATATTATTTCGTGACCATCTGCGCGCAAGGCAGAAAGGAATTGTTCGGTGAAATCATAGAGGGCCGGATGGTGACGAACGCCGCCGGCGAAATGGTGGAAAAAATCTGGAGGGGATTGTCGAAATTTTATCGAGGCATCCGGATGGACGAATTCCAGGCGATGCCCAATCACGTCCACGGCATCATCGCCATTGGCGGGGGTTTGAAAAACGACGAACAGCCACGGGGAGGTATCCCTCCGCATTTCGTCGATCGCTCACAACCCGCAGGCGTAGGGACAGGCCTCCGTGCCTGTCCTGATGAAAGCCTTCGTCCCGATGAAGACGAAGGACAACCACGGAGGGAAGGACAACCACGGAGGGTTGTCCCTACTACGGGACCGGAGGAGGAACCACGAGGGGTTCGGACAATCGCAGGAGATTGTCCGACTGCGTTGTCCAGCATCGTTCATCGGTTCAAGTCGTGGACGGCCCATCAATATATGGCGGGCGTGGGGAACGATGGATGGGAACCCTTTGGCGGGAAATTGTGGCAGCGATCCTTCTACGACCACGTCATCCGGGATGATCTGGATTTGAACCGCATCCGGGAGTACATCCGCAACAATCCCCTGAAGTGGGCGTTCGATACATACAACCCCGAAAACCGAACGTAGGGACCGGCCTCCGCGCCTGTCCCGATGAAGGCGAAGGACAACCACGGAGGGCAGGACAACCCGAAAGGGTTGTCCCTACGCCTGCCTTCTCGGCGCGGGACGCAGATATGCGCAGGACTGCCCGATTTTCAGACGATATCGCTTGAGGGGTTTTGCGTGGAATGGTATATCCTTGGTGCGTGTAACCGCGTATTCGTCCGCAACGACAGACATCAGGGAAAGAGCGAGAAATGAACAAGCACCACCTCATGGCCCCCGGCCCCACTCCGGTTCCCCACCGGGTGCTCGAAGCCATGGCGCGACCCTTGATCCACCACCGCACGCGGGAGTTCGAGGCGCACTTCGAGGGGGCGAGGCGCGGCCTCGAATGGCTCTTCCAGACGAGCGGCGACGTCATCACGCTCGCCGCTTCGGGTTCGGGCGGCATGGAGGCGGCAGTGGCGAACCTGCTCTCACCGGGCGATTCCGCGCTCGTCATCGAGGGCGGCAAATTCGGCGAGCGCTGGACGGAGCTTTGCGCGGCCTTTCGTGTAGAGGCGGATGTCCTGGAGGTGGAATGGGGCCGTTCGGTCGACATGGGCGCTCTGGAAGCGCGTCTTGAGCGGGGAGGTCACAAGGCTCTGCTGATGCAGGCGAGCGAAACCTCCACCGGCGCCAAGCACGACACGCGGGCCGTCGCGAGGGTCGTCCGCGAGAAATCGCCCGATACGCTCGTGGTGGTGGACGCCATTACGGCCCTGGGCGTGTATGACCTCAAAGCCGAGGAATGGGACCTGGACGTGGTGATCACGGGGAGCCAGAAGGCGCTCATGCTACCGCCGGGGCTGGCTTTCGTCTGGCTGAGCGAGCGCGCCTGGCGCGCTGCGCCGGAATCGACTTCGCCGAAGTATTATTTCGACCTCAATATCGAGCGAAAAAGCCAGATGAAGAACACCACCGCCTGGACGCCGGCGATTTCCCTTCTGGCGGGTTTACCGGTCGCGCTCGATATGATGCGCGAGGAGGGGCTGGAGAACGTCTTCGCGAGACATGCGCTATTGGCGCGGGCGACGGGGGCGGCCGTCGAGGCCCTGGGGCTCGCCATATTCCCCCGCGATTTGAGGAGCGAGGCCGTAACCGCCGTTTGCGCGCCCGAGGGAGTGGACGGAAAGGCGATTCCCCTAAGAATGCAGGATGCGCACGGGGTGACCATCGCCGGCGGGCAGGGCGGCCTGAGCGGCAGGATTTTCCGGATCGGACACCTGGGGTATGTGGATTCCTCCGACGTGCTGGCCACAATCGGCGCGCTGGAGTCGACCCTCGCCGGCCTGGGCTTTTCACTCCAAAAAGGACGCGGCCTCGCAGCGGCGCAGGAGGTATTCGACAGATGAGCCAGACGTTTCGCGTTCTGATTTGCGAGCCGCTCTCTTCGAGGGCGCATGAAATACTGGAGGAGCAAAAGGGCTTTGAAGTCCTCGACAACACCTCATCGACGCGAGAGGAAATACTCGAAGCCGTCAAAACCGCGGACGCGCTCATCGTTCGGAGCGGCACGCGGGTGGATGATGAGCTTTTGGGTACCGGAGAGACGCTCAAGGTGGTTGCGCGCGCAGGAATCGGGGTGGACAACGTGGACCTCGAGGCCGCCAGCATGCGCGGCATTCTGGTGGTGAACGCGCCCGACGGCAACGTCATCACCACGGCGGAGCATACCATCGCCATGATGTTCTCGCTGGCGCGCAAGATTCCCTCCGCCGTCTCCTCCCTGAAGGGGGGGAAATGGGAGCGCAGCCGCTTCGTGGGCAGCGAGCTTTCCTCCAAAACCCTGGGCGTCGTGGGCATGGGGCGCGTGGGTTCGCAGACGGCGACGTTCGCCCGCAGCCTGGGCATGAACGTCCTCGCCTACGATCCATACATTTCCGCCGAGGTGCTCTCGAAGCGCGGGGTGAGCCCCGTGGACTTCGAGGAGCTTTTGGCCAAGTCCGACTACATCACCCTCCACGTGCCCAAGACGACCGAAACGGGCAACCTGATCGGCGCCGAGGAAATCGCCCGGATGCGCGATGGCGTTCGCATCATCAACTGCGCGCGCGGGGGACTCATAGATGAGAAGGCGTTGGCCGAGGCGCTCGACAGCGGGAAGGTCGGAGGCGTGGCGGTGGACGTATACCAACAGGAGCCTCCCGACCCGAACGACCCGCTCATCGGGCGCGACGACGTCGTCTGTACGCCCCACCTGGGCGCCTCGACCGCGGAGGCGCAGGAGAACGTGGCGACCAGCGTGGCGAAGCAGGTCGTGGCGTATCTGACCGAAGGCGTGGTCGGGCATGCCGTGAATCTGCCCTCCTTGAGTCCCGAGATGCTCGAGCAAATCGGCCCCCACCTGGATTTGGCCGATCGCCTCGGCGATTTTCTGGCCCAACTCGCTGGCGGGGGATTGCAGACGCTCGAAGTGGTCTATGGCGGCGCCATCGACATGCCCATGAAGGCGCTGGCCGCCTCGGCCATCAAGGGGATGCTGGGCCGGTTCCTGTCGAGCGTCCGCGTGAATATGGTGAACGGCCTTCTGCTCGCGAAAGAGCGCGGCATCGAGGTCAGGGCGACGAGCCGCTCGGAGAATCTCCTCTATACGGACTTGATCGAGCTTCGCGTGAAAACCGACTCGGGCGAGCGCTCCGTGGCGGGAACTTTTCTCAGGAAGAATGATCCCAGAATCGTTCGGATAGACGATTATTCGGTCGATGTGGCGCTCAGGGGCTATCTCCTCATATTCCGAAACGAGGACCGGCCCGGCATGATCGGCAAGATGGGCACCCTGCTGGGGAATCACAACATCAACATCGCCGGCATGCAGTTGGGCAGAGTATGGCAGCAGGATATGGCCGTCGCCGTCCTGATATTGGACGATCCCGTGCCCGAACCCGTCATGGAGGAGGTTCGCGCCATTCCCCACGTCTACGACGCCTGCCTCGTCAGGTTGGGTTTTTCATGAGACAGATAGCTTCCTTGCGGGCCATTCCGGGTGGCTCGCGCGTTTTCCTGCCGGGTGAAGCGAGACGTAAACGAGAGGTGGAGGAGAGCCTCCTCGGCGTGTTCGAGCAGTGGGGGTTCCGGGAACTCCTCACGCCCGCGTTCGAGTTTTACGTCCCCAGAGCGGGTTCGGAGGTTCTCGACGCGCAGACCTACCGTATGGTCGATCTGGAAAGCGGCGGACTGCTGGCCCTTCGGGCGGACATGACGCCTCAAATCGCAAGAGCGGCAGGCACGATTCTGGCCGCTCATCCCCGGCCCCTGCGGCTCTCCTATGCGACGAACGTCTTCCGCCACGCCCATGTGGCGGGGGAGTTGCAACGGGAGTTCTGGCAGGCGGGCGTGGAACTGATCGGCCTGGTCTCTCTGGAAGCCGACGCCGAGATGATAGCCATCGCCGTGGAGTGCCTGCAGGCGAACGGAGTAAATAATTTCCGCATGTCCTTGAGCCATGGCGCATTCCTGCGCGGCATTCTGGGCGCCTTGGGTTTGGAGGGGGCGCGAAGGGCCGAGTTGCTCGAAGCGATAGCGCGCCGCGATTCCTCGGGCGTAGCGAGCCTTCTCAAGGGAGTTCCGCGCCAAAAAACGGACGCCGGGCTTCTGGAGCGGATTCCGGAGTGTTTCGGCGGGATCGAGGTGCTCCGGGACGTGGAGGAAAAGGTGAGAACACCGGCGGCCAGGGGCGCCGTTCGGGAGCTGTTGAAAGTATTCCGGATACTGGAGTTGTATGGACTCTCTGAGCGCATCATCTTCGATTTGTGCGATTTCAAGGATTTCGACTACTATACGGGGTTGATATTCGAGGGGTTTGTGGAAGGTTCGGGATATCCCGTATGCGGCGGCGGCCGCTACGACAAGCTCCTTGGGCTCTACGGCGACGACGCGCTCGGAACGGGATTCGCCGTCGATCTGAATCAAATGCTTCCCCTTGTGACGCAAGGGGCGGAGAGCAGGAACGGAACGGATTTCCTCGTCATCGACCTCACGAGAGAGAAGCGCTCGGGCATCGTTCTTTCCCGCAAACTCAGGGCGCGGGGCTGGCGGGTGGCGCGAGACATCATTCGCCGCGACCTCTCAGGCTCGCTGGAATACGCGCGGGCGACGGGCGTGTCGAAATGCCTCGTCATCGAGCGCGGCGGGAAAAGGGGGGGCAGCGCCAGGCTCCTGGAGCCGGACGGGGAAGATCTGGGCGCATATCCGATCGAGGAAATTCTCGCCCGGGTGGGCGGAAGGGATGATAGTCGATGAGTGTTTTGGCGATTCTGGGCGGTCAGTGGGGCGATGAGGGGAAAGGGAAAGTCATCGACCGGCTGGCGAGTCAGGCGGACGTGGTGGCCCGCTACCAGGGGGGGGCGAACGCGGGCCATACCGTGGTCGTCGATGGGAATCAGTACATTCTCCATCTGATACCGACGGGGATATTACATGCCGGGGTGAAGTGCATCATCGGCTCGGGCGTGGTGGTGGACCCGCTCGCCCTGGTGGAGGAGATTGAATACCTCCGCTCCGAAGGCGTCGAGATTGGAGAGAACCTCGTCCTCGGTAAGCGCGCGCACATCATCATGCCCTACCACAAGGTTCTCGACTCCCACATGGAAGAGCTTTTGGGCGTCAACCGCATCGGAACGACGGGCCGGGGCATCGGACCGGCCTACTCCGACAAGGCGGCGAGGCTGGGCGTGCGGATTTCGGATCTGTTCGATGAGAAGATATTGACGGATCGCATCCGCGTCAGCCTGGCCATCAAAAAGCGGCTTCTGGGCGATATCGCTTTGAACGAGGAGGAAACGAAGGCGCTCGATGAAACGTATATCCTGGACGTGTGCACCCAGGTGCGGAAAGCACTGGGCCCCCATGTGCGGAACACCGATGCGGAAATCAACGACGCGTTGAACGGGAACAAGAAAATTCTACTCGAAGGCGCGCAGGGAATCCTCCTCGATCTGGATATGGGTACGTATCCCTACGTGACGTCGAGCAACACCGGCGTGGGCGGAGCGATGAGCGGCCTGGGCTTGCCCTACAGCCGGTTGAACACGGTATTCGGAATCATGAAGGCGTATTGCACACGGGTGGGGCAAGGCCCGTTTCCCTCCGAGATGGGTGAGGTGGAGGCCGGGCTTCTTCGGGAAGAAGGCGGTGAGTTCGGCGCCACCACCGGCAGGCCCAGGCGGTGCGGTTGGTTCGACGCCGTGGCGGCTCGCCACTGCATCCAGGTGGCCGGAATGGATGCGATAGCGGTGACGAAGCTCGACGTGCTCGATAACCAGGAGACGATTCGGGTTTGCGTGGGCTATGAATACGAGGGCGAGCGCGTCACGATCTTCCCGGCGGAGACTTCGATTTTGGAGCAATGCAAGCCCGTATATGCGGAATTTCCCGGCTGGATGTCTCCCACCGGGGGCGTGAAGGATTATGACGCCCTCCCTCCCCGGGCGAAGGATTACATCAAACATCTCGAAGAGTTGACGGACAGGCCGGTATGGCTGATTTCCACGGGGCCGAGCCGTGACGATACGATATGCATCCACAATCCCTTCGATGGAGACAGGGTGCGTGGAAACTGATCGGATTTCCCTCATCCCGGCAATTTCAGCCCGATCCCTCCTTTTCCTGTGATAGGATAGTTCGTCGGGATTCGGTGGAGACAACCAAACCATCCGCATGGCCGCCGGCGATTTGAATAGGGGAAAATGATGGCCCCGGAAAACGTGTCCTTGAGCCTGGCTTTCGCGGCGGGGGTGTTGAGTTTCGCATCCCCGTGCATCCTCCCGCTGGTTCCCAGTTATCTATCCTATTTAACCGGCTTGTCCTATGAGGAAATAAGAGAGAGCGGCGAGGCCGCTCGCGTTCGAAGCGTTATTTTGGTGAATTCCCTGTTTTTCGTGGCGGGGTTTTCTCTCGTCTTCGTCATATTGGGCGCCAGCGTGTCTTTCGTGGGAAAGATACTCTTTGAGTATCAGGATCACGTCAGGCTGCTGGGCGGCATCATGATCACCATGTTCGGTCTCTATGTCGGCGACAGGGCCTTTGATTTCAAGGGCCAGAGGTTTTTCTCCGAAAAATCGACCGGCGTGAGCGGCGCTTTCGCCGCCCTGATTTTCATGGCGGGGCTGGCGGGCCTGCAAATGGGCTACCCCACGCTGGGCGGGGTGCTCACGGCTGCCGCCCTTTATGTATTCGTGGCCGTTTTCCTGCCCGTGCTCTCCTCGGAGAACCGCATCATGCTGAAAAGCAAGCCCGCAGGCTGGCTCGGCAGCATGTTGGTCGGTGTCACTTTCGCCGCCGGCTGGACGCCCTGCGTCGGCCCGATTCTGGGCAGCATTCTTCTGTTCGCCGGAACGCAGCAAACCGCAGGGCAGGGCGTCGTTCTGCTCGCGAGCTATTCCGCAGGGCTGGGCGTTCCGTTCCTCTTGAGCGGTTTGGGCGTGGGTTATTTCTTCCGGTTCTATCAATCGTTCCGGCGCTATTTCCATGGGGTGGAAATCGCGAGCAGCGCCATGCTTCTGCTGGTGGGCGTTCTGCTGATATCGAACTATCTGAACGCCATATCTTCTTATCTCATCTTCTGGACTGGATTTGCGGGCATCTAGGGTTTCAGCGAACCTCGAACGAGGTCGGCTTCCCGCAAGGCGTTATCTGCTCTTCGATAATCTCCCCGACTCTCGCCAGTGGCGGTCCTTCTCTGCACCAGGCCTTGAGGGCGTCGAGTGCCGGACCCTTGCCTTCGGCGACCAGCTCCACGCTCCCGTCGGTTAAGTTTCTCGCCCATCCGGTGAGGCCGAGTTCGCGGGCGATTTCCTGCGCGCTGCCCCGGTACCATACGCCCTGCACCCGGCCCCGGATGATGAGGCGAATCCGCCGTGTCTCCTCTTTCATATTGAGGCGGCGCTCACCCGGATTGGGCGCGGGCTTCGGAAGTCGTGGGCGCGTACGGTGCGCAGATGATTCTACCGGAGGGGGTTGTCCCGCCTCGGGGATCCGGGGGACTCAAGAGGGCTTCCTCAGTCGCTTCTGAGGGCGGGTCCGCTTCCTGGGGCAGGGCATCCACAGCCTAGTCCGTATCATCGTCTTCGTCGTCTTCCCATTCCTTCTCCCTTTCCTCCTCGCGCTTTTTCTTTCGCTTTATGATGATTTTCGAGACGATGATGCTGATCTCGAACAGCACGATGACGGGACCTGCGAGAAATACCTGCGTCACCACGTCGGGCGGCGTGAGCAGAGCGGACAGGACGAATGCGCCGACGATGACGTACCCTCGGTTTTTCGAGAGGAAATCGGGCGTGATGACGCCGATCTGCACGAGCAGGATGGTGATGATCGGCACCTCGAATACCAGACCGAACGTGAAAATGAGCTTGAAGGCGAAGGAGATGTAAAAACCTACCGAAATCTGGGGCGTCAGGGATTCGGTGGCGAAGCTCAGCAGAAAAGCGAGGCCGTAGGGCAGAATCAGGAAATAGCAGAAAAGGGCGCCTACGATGAAGCTCAGCGTCGAGAAGAACACGAAGGGCACGACGTAGCGCTTCTCCCGGCTCTTCAGTCCCGGGGCGCAGAATCGCCAGATCTGAAACAAGATGATGGGAAGGCTGATGAACACCGAGCAGAAAAACGAGACCTTGACGTGCGCAAAGAATGCCTCCGTCGGCGACAGGAATACGAGTTTCTGCCCGGCGATGGGGCGCTGTATGAAGGTCAGCAGTTCGGTCGAGAAAAAATAGGCGCCCACGAACACGACGAGAATCGTGCCCAGGATGTAGAGGATTCTGTTGCGCAACTCTGTCAGGTGCCCGGTGAGGGGCATGGAAGCATCGCCGCTCACGTCTGCTTGTCTTCCTCTTGCGTGGCCCCGGTCTTATCCGCAGCCGCTTTGTTCTCCGTGGCGTCGGCCTCGGCCTCAGGCGCGGTGTCGCCCGCCTCGGGCGCGGGCTCGTTCGTCTCGGTCCGGGTCGGTTTTTCAGCCGACTCCGCCGAGTCGTCTTCTTCCTCGTCGTCGCCCTCGTCGTCCTTGGATTCTTCAGTGTTTGTTTTTTTGTCCTGCTGTTTTACGTCCTCATCGAGCACGTCGAGATCGTAGTCGTCTTCCATGCTGAAGCTGCTCTGAAAATCCGACGTTGCGCGCTTGAAGTCGCCCAGGGCCTTTCCGAGCATGCGGGCCATCTCCGGCAGACGCTTGGGTCCGATGACGACCAGGGCGACCACCATGATCACGATCAACTCCGTCATTCCGATGCTTCCGAACAAGGTTGCTCTCCTTCCAAAAAGACCACGTTCTTGGGTTATACCAAAACAGGCGCGCTTGGTGAACGAGCTGAGGGGAAACAGACTATGATCCTCACCCACTTTCTGCTACATTTGGAGCATGTCGATCGACTCACGGCCCATGTCTTCACAAAAGCGCAGGCTCATGGCTCAGGAAACGACGCAAGAGAAACGGGTGGCGATTCAAGAATCCGCCGCGTTTGAATATGTCCGCAATGCCTTGAGTCTCAAAGAGATAGATGATTCGGCGGCGTTCGATATCCTCGGGCCTCTTCTTGAAAAAAGCGCCGTAATCGGAGCGGGCGACCTCATGAGCGCGGAAGAGGCCGCCCGTTTGCTCTCCCGGCCCTATCTTCCCGAAACCACCTTCGCCGTTGTCGATATCGAGACCACGGGCGGGCGTCCCCCCCAGCACCGGGTTACGGAATTGGCCGCCGTCAAGGTTCGCGCAGGCGAAGTGGTGGATTCCTGGGACGCGCTGGTCTATCCGGGCCGGGAGATTCCCTGGAACGTCGTTCGCTTGACGGGCATCACCGACGCCATGGTGGCGGACAAACCGGGACTGATGGAAGTGCTGCCCGGATTTCTGGATTTCATCGATGGGTGTGTGTTCGTCGCCCATTGCGCGAATTTCGACCTTCATTTTCTTCAGTATTACGCGCAAGAGTTCCTGGAGCGCGATTTTTCACCACAGGTTCTTTGCACGTTTGAATTGGCGAATCTGTTGTTGCCGGGTCAAAAACGCTTCAACCTCGCGGAGTTGAGCACGTCCCTGGGGCTTCCCGATTCCGAGAAGGGAAGGCATCGCGCTTTGGGCGATGCCCGGGTGACGGCGCAGATATTCATCCGTTTTCAGCAGATGTGCCGCCTTTTGGGGCTAGACAGCCTCGAATCCCTGCTCGCGTTTCAGCAGCCAGACGAGGGGGGTTCTCCATCTATGGCGGAGGGGATTCGACTCGACCCGGCGAAGATTGAATCTCTCCCCCGTGATCGCGGCGTTTATCGCCTGTATGACAAGGATGAAAGACTCGTGTTCGCGGGCAAGGCCAACGACATACGGCGAGCGGTGCGGGATATGTTTTATCCCAAAAATCGCTCCGCCGGCCGGTTCGCCCTTAGGCTCAAGGGCGTACGCCACGTGGAGGCGAAGAGCCTGCGAAGTGAGTTGGCCATGAACATCGAGGCTTTCCGGGCGATGCGAAAATCCAGCCTCATGAACGGGAACTTCGCCGTAGCGGGCGGAGGTTTTTTGAGGCTCTCGGCCAATGGCGCACGGCGCGGGGTATCCCTCGTCTCCGGTCTTGCCCGCGATGGCGCCCGCTACTATGGCCCGTTTCGGAAAAAAGCGCAGCTTGCCGATTTGCTGGAAGCCATTTGCGCCGCCTTTCCGCTTCCCCATGAAGCGCCGGAGGGATTTCGCGCCGCCAAGAAGCGCGGCGCATTGCCGGGCGGTAAAAAACCGCCCCGGTTGCCGGATTCAGAATATGCGGAACTCTTCGAGATGTTGAGAGATATCCTGGAGGGTCGTCTCCCGAAAGAGGATGAGAGCGTATTTTCCCTTCTCCAGAAGGCCTGGAGAGAGGAGGGCCCATCACCGGGTAAGCTGAGACGTCATATCGCTCGCCTTCATCATCTGGCGAGGATGTTCGCCCTCTCGGGGCCGTCCGTTGAGAGGAGAAGGCTCATCATCGTCGAACCCGGACAGACGCGCGAGGAGCGATACTGTTATTTCATCAGGGATGGACTCCTCGCTCATGAAGTATCTTTCGAGAAAAGCGAGCCGCCCGTTCACATCCTGGAAGAGAAGATAACCGAGATGTGTGTGGACGATAGCTTCGAGGGCGTAAAGGCGAATTCGGAAGATTTGGACGAGGCGGCGGTGTTCGCGAGTTGGATGAGGCGGGAGTTGATGGATGGGTTCATGCTGAATATCGAGGGCCGCGCCTGCCCGGCTCGCGTGATGGAGGCGTTCCTTGGCGCGCTGGACGACCCTCAGGTGGCAGGAACCACGATAACTTTTTGATTTGCCATTCCTAAGCCCCTCGGTGTGAAGTCTCGGGGTTTTCCTGAAAATACTATTCTTGCGCGCCACCCTTTGGTGTGCTATTTTTTCTAACGTCTCTTTTCGAGATTTTCGTCTACGAATTGAATACTGGTTGTGGGGTGCGGGACGGTTTTGCTCGCTCTTATCTCCTTACATAAGGTTCCGCGGCCATGGTGGGAAACGGCGACTTTTGGGATCAGCGCATCGAACGCATGGCGCGCGATGAACTCGCCTCCCTGCAACTCGAACGCCTCAAGTGGCAGGTCCGCCGCTGCTATCAGAAATCCGAATTCTATCGTGAACGCCTCGATTCGGCGGGCGTGGGACCCGATTCGGTGCGCACGCTCGATGACCTGCGGAAAATTCCTTTCCTCACCAAGCAAGAACTCAGAGACGAGCAGCAAGCGCATCCCCCCTTCGGGCGATACACCGTCGCTCCGCCCCAGGAGTGGGGAGAGCTGCACCCCTCAACGGGTACGACCGGGGTGCCCGTGAGCACAATCTGGAGCAAGCAAGACGTCGAGAACATCGCGGATTTCACGGCGCGCACGATGTGGAGCTTCGGGGTGCGGCCGGGCGACATCGTCCAGAACGCATTCAGCTACGGCCTGTGGGTCGCCGGGATGAGCGTGCACTACGCCACCCAGAAGATCGGTTGTTTCGTGATACCCATCGGCGCCGCCATGACGGAGCGCCAGATACTCTATCTCACCACCATCGGCTCGACGGTGCTCTTGAGCACGCCGAGCTATGGCTTGTACATCGGCGAGAAACTCACCGAAAGCGGTGTGGAGCCCGGTGAGATTCCCTTGAAAATCGGCTCCTTTGGCGGGGAGGCGGGCGCGCAGAACCCCTCTACGCGCTCTCGAATCGAAGCCGCCCTCGGAATCGACGCTTATGATTATTACGGGCTGGGCGAGATCGGGCCGACCTTCGCGAGTGAATCGGTGGCGAAATCCGGCCTCATCTGGGCGGAGGATCACCACATCATCGAAGTGGTCGACCCCGAGACGAAAAAGCCGACGCCCGAAGGCGAAGTGGGCATTCTCGTCATCACGCATCTCACGCGCGAGGCCACGCCCATGCTGCGTTACTGGACGAATGATTTCGCGCGCTTGGACAACTCTCCCGGCCCTTGCGGCAGAACGCACCTGCGCTCGCCGGGGGGCATTCTCGGACGCCATGACGACCTCGTCATCTACAAGGGAGCGAAGTTCTACCCCATTCAGGTGGAAGAGGTGGTGCGGAGTTTCTCGGGCCTCAGCAACGAGTTCCGCGTGGAATTGCACCCGGATGAATCGACGGGGCGGGATCGGTGCGTCGTCGTGGCCGAAGCCGCCGAGGGGGAGGCGAACTCGATCTTGGGCGACAAATTGCGCGACAGGCTCCGAACGGAACTCCTGGTGACGCCCGACGTGGAGGTTTTGCCCGCGGGTTCTTTCGAGAGAACGACGTTCAAGGCGAAAAGGTTCGTGGATTTGCGCGAATCGCGCGTATGAATACAGCGAGGGGGTGAGAAGTGCGTGACGTATCGATCATCGGGGTGGGAATCACGCCCTTTGGGGTGCGCTCGGAGAGCCTTATCGCCCTGGGCGCGATCGCCTGCAGGAACGCGCTCGAGGACGCCGGCCTCTCGCCCGAGCGGGTCGAGGCGTTTTTTCTGGGAAATTTCGCCGGCCATGCCTTCGTCGGGCAAAACCACCTCGCGCCCATGGTGGCGCACGCGGCGGGGCTGGGCGCGATACCCTGCACCCGGCTCGAGGGCGCTTGCGCCTCGGGAGGACTCGCCATGCGCCAGGGGGTGCTGGCCGTGGCTTCGGGACAGGTGGATTTCGCCCTTATCGCAGGGGTGGAGAAGATGACGTCGGCGGAGACGGACGAGACGGCCTCCATCCTCGCCGCCGCCGGGGACGTGGCGGTGGAGGCGAGCGTCGGCTCCACGTTTCCCGCTCTTTTCGGTCTCATCGCCCGACGCCACATGCACGAGCACGGAACGACGCGCGAGCAGATCGCCCACGTGGCGGTGAAAAATCACGCCCACGGCAGGCTCAACCCGAATGCGCACATGCAAAAAGTCGTAACGCTCCCCCAGGTGCTGGACGCCAAGCCCGTAGCCGAGCCGCTCGGGCTTTTTGATTGCTCGCTCATCAGCGACGGGGCGGCTGCCGTCGTGTTGTGCCCAGCCGAAATGGCTTCCGCTCATCACGAAAAGCCCATAAAGGTTCTCGCGTCGGCGCAGGCGTCGGATTCACCCGCGCTCTCCGACAAGCGCGACATTACTTCCTTTTACGCCACGCAAAAGGCGGGGGAGGAGGCCTTCTCCCAGGCGCATCTCAGCCGTGAGGACGTCGACCTGGCCGAGATTCACGATTGTTTCACGGTCGCCGAGATCATTGCGCTCGAGGATTTGGGGTTTTTCGCCAAAGGCGAGGGAGGCCGCGGCGCGCTCGAGGGGATGACGAAGCTCGGCGGCGCGATGCCGGTGAACACCAGCGGCGGCCTGAAATCGAAAGGCCACCCGGTAGGGGCGACGGGCGTGGCGCAGATTCATGAGCTCACGCTTCAGTTGCGCGGAGAGGCGGGCCCGCGCCAGGTTCCGGGCGCCGGGGTGGGTCTGGCCCACAATCTGGGAGGCTCGGGCGCCACATGCGCCGTGCATATTCTGGGGGCGACCGCCTGAGCGCGGAGAAGGATGGATGATCGCGGATGGAGACGTTCGTTTGCGCCGGATGCGGGCGAATTTATTTAGAGAAGTCGGAGCGTTGCAGTCATTGCGGCGCAGGGACGGAAGAGAGACAAGCCTCCGGGCGGGGAGTCGTCTACAGCTTCTCATCGGTTCACATGGGAGCCAGGGGGATGCCGACGCCCTATCTGCTCGCTTTGGTGGAACTCGAAGAGGGGGGGCGAATTCTCGCCCGCCTCGCGGATGATGATGAAGGCGAGCCGTCCATCGGCGATGAAGTGGTTTTTTCCGGTCTTTCGGATACCGGACCGGTTTTTCGGATGCGTTGAGGGTATGTGTTGGTGAATGCAATCAATAAGGAAGCGACTCACGCGAAGGCGCTCTTCGTAGGCCACCTCACGCCGGGCAGAGAGGGTATGCTCGGCGGCTTGCGGAACATCGGGATGGAGGCGCTTTATTTCGAAACTCCCCATAAAGCGCGCTCGAGCGTGAATTGGTGCGATTTTATTCTTTACGGGGCGGTCGATCCCGCCGAGACGGCTCCGATGCGGAGAATCGCGGAGACGGGCAAGCCGTTCGCGGCGGTGTTGCGCCCCGAGGATAAAGGACTCACGCCCTTGAGCATCCAATCGGGCGCGCGGAGCGTTTTCGTCGACGAGGTGCATCCCGAAGAAGTGTTTCAGTTCTCCCGGTCGTTGAGTGAGGAGGGCTATCTTCGCAGGGAACTCAGATGGCTTCGCACCGAGGCGAGAGAAGAGCATGGCGGATGGCGATTCGTGGGAACGAGCGCGGCGGCCGAGAGGCTCAGGCGCTCGATTCAACTTGCGGGGCAGAAATACCGCTCTGTTCTCCTCGAGGGGGAGAAGGGGTTGAATTTTCAGCTCGTCGCCCGCGCGCTGCATTCCCAATATCCAGGGGCTCGGCACCCGTTTTTGCACTGGGGGCCGAAAATGAGGCGCGCCTCGACGCTCGAGAAAGCCATCAAGCGTATGGCGGAGAAGCGTGGTGAAGAGGGAGATATACTCGAAAAAGGGGGTACGCTCTTCATCGAAGACGCCCAGCTCATCTCCATGGACCACCAGAAGGCGTTGTCCAAGGTTTTGAGGGAAAAAACCCTCTCACAGGAGTTTCGCGTGATATTCGGATGCACGCACGATCCCGAAAGGCTGATACAGGACAAGATTCTAAATCGTCTGTACCGCAAGGAGACGGCTTGTTTCATCAAGATTCCCCCGCTGCGCGATAGGAAAAAGGACATTTCGCTCGTGGCCCAGGGGGTTCTGGATGAATTCTCGAGCCGCGTCGGACAGCCGAGAAGGCGGATTACGCCGGCGGCGATGGAATGGTTCTGCGGGCAGAAGTGGTGGGGAAATGAATCCGAACTCGAGATGGCCGTGTGCCGCGCCTTCCTGGTGAGCGAGGGCAACTCGATTTCGCTCGATGATTTGAGCCCCTCGCCCCAGAGGAAGAGAAGCAGCGACATCGAAGGCTTTTTCCGCGAAAGGCTCTCCTCGATAGTCACCGCCCTGGGCGATGGAGGGAGCAGCGATTTCTACGATCACACCATCCGCAGCGTCGAAAAACCCTTGCTTGAACTGGTGCTCCGCGAAGCGGGCGGAAACCAGGTGCAGGCGTCGCGTCTGTTGGGGATCAACCGCAACACGCTGAGAAGAAAACTCCAGGAATTCGGACTCACCAAGTCTTCCCCCACCCGCCGGAGATAAATTTTTGTCGTATCGAGGCGATGGGTTCGCCGCCGTCATCCTTGCGGCCGGCCAGGGCAGGCGCATGCGATCCCCGCTGGCGAAAGTGCTGCATCCCGTGGGCGGGGAGCCCATGATCCGCCACGTCGTGACCACCGCGAGAGAAGCAGGCGCCCGGCCCATCGTCACCGTCGTGGGCCACCGGGCCCATGACGTTCAAGAGGCGTTTTCAGGCGATGATGCGGATATCGTATTCGCCGTTCAGGAAGAACAACTCGGCACGGGACACGCCGCCGAAATAGGCTTGTCCGCCCTGTCCACCGAGGCGAAACATCTTTTTCTGTTGTGTGGCGATGCGCCCCTGATACGAACCGCCACGTTGAGGCAGTTGGCCCGCCTCCATGAAGAGGCGGGCGCGGCGGCCACCATGCTCACGGCCACCGGCGGGGATTCGCACGGATATGGCCGCGTGGTGCGCGAGGGCGACGAACTCATCGGCGTGGTGGAGGAGGCGGACGCGACGGATGCCCAGAAGAAAATTATCGAGATCAACACGGGCGCCTATGTCTTCGAGGTCGCTTTCCTGCAAAGCACCCTGCCGAGAGTCAGGGCCGAAAACAGCCAGGGAGAGTTCTACCTGCCCGATGTTTTCCCCATCGCGCGCGCCGAGGGCCGCCTGATCCTGGGTCTTGATTTGGCGGCGCCCGAAGAGGCCTTGGGCGTGAACACGCGAGCGGATTTGCGCCGGGCGCAGAAAATCCACGAGGAGCGGAATTTCAAGGGCTGATGCGCATGGAGTCGTCCGATTTGCTATAATTTCCTGCGCAAGATAGAAAAAACGAGAGAAACCCCCCGCTTGGGGGCCATTTTGAGCGAATTTCAGGAAGGTGTCTCGTGAGAGCATTGATTCTGGCGGCCGGCCGCGGGGCCGGTTTGTATCCGTTTACGAATACCCGGCCGAAGGCGATGCTGCCGATGGCGGGCGAGATGCTCCTGCATTCGGCGTTCAAGAAGATACGGGCCGCCGGTGTGAGCGACCTGGTCGTCGTCGTCGGTCACCGCGCCGACAGGATCATCAACGAATTCGGGCAGGGTTCGCGCTACGGGATGACGATTCAGTACATCCGCCAGGAGGAGCCCACCGGAATTCGCGACGCCATCAGTCTCGCGAAAGGGCATTTTCAGGAGGATGAATCGTTTTTGCTGGTCTATGCGGACGTGCTGGCGTCTGAGAACATGTACCGCCAGGTCGTGCAGGCGTTCGGCTCCTTTCATCAGCCCGTGGCGGCGATTTGCCATACGCCCCATGCCCAGAACTACGGCACGGTCTATCTCGGCAAGGACATGCAGATAGAGCGCCTGGTGGAAAAGCCCGTCGAGCGCGAGGTGGGCAATTACGTCCTCGCCGGCGTGTTCGTCATGCCCAACCGGCTGTTCGATTTACTGGAGAACCTCGAGATGGACGAGGCGCTCAACGAATTATGCGCGGGGGAGGGGCTTCGCTCCTCGATTTGGGAAGAACCCTGGCTGGACGCCCAACACCCCTGGGATTTGCTCAAGGGCAACCAGATGGTCATGGACACCTGGACCGAAGCCCGCGTGGACGGCAGCGTGCGGCTCAGGGGCGCGGTGCAGTTTCGCGGACCCGTGGTGATCGAAAAAAACGTGGTGATCGAATCGGGCGCCTCCATCTTCGGCCCGTGCTTCATCGGGGAGAATACATTTTTGGGAAACGGGGTTCTGGTGCGCCCCTATACGGCCATCGGCGCGAACGCGACCATCGGCTTCGGCGTGGAGCTCAAGAACTGCATCCTGTTCGACGGCGTTCGCGTGGGGCGGCTGTCCTTCGTGGGCGACAGCGTCATCGGCGAGGACGCCGTGGTGGGTTCGGGTACGATGACGCTGATTCAGAATCTCGACCAGTCCCTCATCGCGGTGCGCATGCCGGAGGGAAAGGTCGATTCGGGCCTCGACAAGGTGGGCGCGTTCCTGGGCGACGGGGCGCTGGTCGGCGCGTCTAATACGCTGGCCTCGGGCGCCGTCGTGCCGCCCGGTGAAGTCGTTCCGCACCATTACACCTACCCGCGGGGAGAAAACTAGCATGTGCGGCATCGCGGGCATGGCGGCGAGCGCGAACGTCTCGCAAAAACTCCTGCGTTCCATCGCGGCCCTGGAATACCGGGGGTACGACTCCTGCGGCATGGCCGTTCAAAGAAACGGGACGATAGACATCCGAAAGAACGTGGGCACCGTGGAGGCGGTGAATTCCCTCGAGCGCTTCACGGACATGAAGGGCCTCGTGGGCATCGCGCATACGCGCTGGGCGACGCACGGCGGGGTGACGCAGGCGAACGCTCACCCCCACGCGGACAACGAGAGCCGTCTGGCCGTGGTCCACAACGGCATCATCTCGAACTACAAAGAGCTCAGAAATCGATTGGAGAGCGGTGGCGCGGCGTTTCGCTCCGAGACGGATTCCGAGGTCATCGCGCATCTGGTGGCGCAGAAAATAGCGCGAAACGGCCAGGACGTGGAGGAGGGTTTCGTCGAGGCGATCGACGAACTCGAAGGCACCTTCGCCCTGGCGGTCATCTCGGCCGACGCGCCGGGCAGGATTTTCTGCGTGAAGCGCGAATCGCCCCTCATCATCGGCCTGGGGGACGACGCCAACTACGTGGGTTCCGATTTCAGCGCATTCTTCGAGTTCACCCGCCGGGCGATCATCATGGAAGACGGCGAATATGCGGTCATCACGCCGGTGAGCTATGCGGTCAAGAGTCTCCTCACCAGAGAGCGGGTCGACAAGGAGGTCACCGAGATTGAATGGGATGCGGGAAAGGCGCGCCGGGGCGGCTATCCGCATTTCATGCTGAAGGAAATTTACGATCAGCCCACCACCGTCCAGGCCGCCCTCCAGATACCCAGAGAAGATATCCAGGCGCTGGCCAGGATGATTCACGAATCGCGGCAATGTTTCCTGGGCGGCGTGGGGACGACCTATTACATCGCGGCGATGGGCCAGTATTTCTTCAGCCGCCTGGGCGGGAAATATCTGCCCGTCATCAGTACGGACGAATTCCTCCACGTAGCGGAAGTCGGGCCTGAGGATGGTTTTTGCGCCATCAGTCAGTCGGGGGAGACTTATGACACCCTGAGCGCCCTGCGCCATGCGAAATCCAAAGGGGCCAGGACGGCGGGCATCGTGAACATGATGGGCTCCACCCTCGTTCGCTCGGTGGACATTCCGATTCTCCAGGGCGCAGGACCCGAAAAATCCGTCCTCAGCACCAAGACGGCCCTGAGTCAGGCGGTCATATTGCTGCTCGCCTCGATGGAACTGGGTCTGCTCGCAGGTCGCTTGAGCGAAGCGCGGGTCGCAGCGCTCCGGGAGGAGGTTTCCTCTTTGTCCGACCTCGTGCTCGAGACGCTCAATGAACGCGCAGGCTTTTTTCACGGGGCGGCGCAGGCGCATCAGCACATGAAGAACTGGCTCTACCTGGGCAGGGGCATCTATTACCCTGCGGCGCTCGAATGCGCGCTCAAGATGAAAGAAGTCACCTATCTCCACGCGGAGGGAATGAGCGCGGGCTTTCTCAAGCACGGCACCATCTCCCTGATAGACGAGAACATGCACACCATCGTCCTGATGCCCACGCCTGAGGAGGCCGAGCTTCACGCGCTCACCAGGAGCAGCGCGGAGGAGGTTCGCGCGCGCGGCGGCTTCGTCCTGGGCTACCGCTTCGAGGGGGACGAGATGGTGGAGGGGCTGTTCAGCGAGGAGATCGTGCTGCCCAGGGTCTCAGCCCTGCTTGCGCCCTTCCTGCATCTGGTCTCGGGTCAGTTGCTGGCCTACTTCCTCGCGGTGGCCTTGAAGCGCGACGTCGACAGGCCGCGCGCCCTGGCGAAGTCCGTCACCGTCGCCTAAGGGCGCTCTCTCAGTAAATGTCAAAAGCGAAGTTTCAGGGAACGGACGGGGTTCGCGGTCTCGTGGTGGATGAGGATCACCCCCAAGCGGCGGGCGTCGAGGCGCGCGCGGCCTTTCTGGAAAATGGAGTCTTGACGGCGAGGTTCATCGAGCACTACGTTTTCGAAGCCGGCGCCTGGCTTCTGGAAAGAGCCTCCGAGCAGCTCATTTCCCCTACTGCGGTGGTGCTGGCCTGGGACCCCCGTGATGCGGAGGAATTATCCGCCGCGTGCGTGAGCGGTCTTCTGCGCGCGGGCGCGCACGTGCTCTCGCTCGGCGTGATGCCCGCACCTGCGGCGGCGGCCTATCTGGTGGGCGTGGGAGGAGCGGGCGCGGTGATCCTCACCGCCTCTCACAACCCTGCGGAACAAAACGGCGTGAAAATCCTTTTATCCCCCGACTCGATGAAGCCCCTCCCGGATGAGGATGCGGCGCTAAGCTCCCGCATCTGGGCGAGCAACTGGAGTACGGTTGAGCAAACGCCTCCGAGCGGCCGCGGGGTGGAGTCCGCAGCCGAGGCGCGCGCTTTTTACGTGGACTACGTCACCCGGCTCCCCAACTCCTGGCTGCGCGAGGGTGATCTCGCCCGGTGGGACCTGGTCGTGGACCCGGCGGCGGGGGCGTGGAGCGGGGTGGCCGCACAGGTTCTGGCGGAATTGTCGCCTTTAAGCGTGCGGGAGGTGAATGCCTTGGGTGGTGGCCGCGTGAACGAGAACGGCGGCGTGGTCGCACTCGAAGGCAGGCGCGCCGTCGAGGGGGCGGACGCCGATTTCATCGCCGGCCATTCAGGTGCGCGCGCGCTTTTCGAGGCGGGGCGCGCGCGGCGGGAAGAACTTCTGCGAGGCGACGGGATGGCGGCGGCCTGCGTTCTGGACGCCGACGGCGACAGGGGCTACACCCTCGTCTACAATCCGTTTCGAGACGCGCTTCACGTCCTGGACGGGGACGACGCGCTCGTCTTGCAGTCGCGTTTCCTGAAAGGAGAAGGTGAGTTGCCCGAGGGAGGCGTTGCCGCCATCACGATAGAGAGCGATTCGGGCGCGGCGGCGGCCCTGAATGAGGTGGGGCTTCGGGTCGTATTCACCCCCGTGGGGGATAAGTGGATTTTGAACGAGGCGCGCAGATGGGGGGATCGCTTCGTCCTGGGCGGTGAGGAATCCGGCCATACGGTCGCGCCGGGCCTGCTGGTGAACGCTGTGGGCGAGGGACGCAAGCTCGCGGCGGGAGACGGCCTCAAGAGTTTCCTCAACACAAGTGCTGCGGTGCGGAGCATTTTCGAGGAGGCGAACCCCGAAGTTGCCTATGCGGCGGTCGGCGCGCCGTTTCCCCGGGGGTTCAAGAAATCCTATTATGTCTATCACGTGGAGCGGAGCCGCTTCGCGACGGGCACGGAGGCTTGGGAGGCCATAAGCGCGAAACTGACATCCTGCGCAAAGAACGTCTTCTCTGGCGTAGCCGCCCCGCGCCTGGCGGCGCTCGAGGATGACGCGGGCGTCATGTATCTCGCCCTGGAAGATGGGGCGGGCGGGCCGCTGGGCGCGATTTATGTGAGGAACTCAGGGACCGAGAGCAGGACGGGCGTGGTGATGAGAGGACCCCTGGATTGGGAGGAACGACTCTGCGCCGCGGGGGAAGAGGTGTTGCGCGAGATTTTAAGGCGCATGAAGGATGACGACGCTCCCGGCGCACGGGCTGAGACCTGCTTGCTTAAGGCCTTGGAAAAGCGTGAGATGGGTTTGGAGGCTGCCGATGCGCATTTGGACTCAGACGCCGAGGCCCGCTTCGGCGCGCCGGTTCAAGCGGCCGGCATACGTAAAGAGATGCTGCGCGGCGGACTGGCGCGGGAAGAAGCCGGAACTTTAAGCATCACGCCACTGGGCGAGTGGTATCTGGAGATGAAAAAATGAGCGCGACTGCGTCTCAAACCTATTTGCGGAGGCTCGATGAATTTCCCCACCGGTCTTTGTTTGAGGGCGCGGCTCACGCCTGGGAGATCGTCACTCGTCTTATGGATTTCGTCCGGAAACTGGTGGACGAGGCGGATGCGCCATTAAGCGAGGTGCCCGCCCTGCGGGTGGAGGAGGGCCTGGTGGTGAGCGAGGGGCTGCTCATCCCGGGAGAGAGGCTTAAAATCGCCTCTATCGGCCTGCTCGTGGAAGCGGGCGCACGGGTGGAGCCGGGCGTGGTCATCAAGGGGCCGACGGTGCTTTGCGCGGGCGCGGAAGTCAGACACGGGGCGTATTTGCGAGGAAACTGCCTCATCGGGCCGGGCGCCGTCGTCGGTCATGCGAGCGAAGTCAAAAACAGCGTCTTTTTGAACGGTGCTCAGGCGGGGCATTTCGCCTACGTGGGAGACAGCATTCTGGGTGCGGCGGCGAACCTGGGCGCGGGCGTGAAGCTGGCGAATCTCGAACTCCGGACGGAAGAAGAAAAAAGAAGGGGTGTGGTGAAAAACATCGTCCTTCGGGTGGATGGAGAGCGAATCGACACCGGCCTCACGAAATTCGGCGCCGTGGTGGGCGATGACGTCGAGATCGGCTGTAACGCCGTGACTTCTCCGGGCGTGCTGCTGGGCCCCGGCTCCTGGATCGCGCCGAACGTGACCGTCTCCAAGGGAGTATTTCCCGAGGGAACGCTCATCCGTGCTCCTAAGCCGAGCGTGGGCCGCCGCCGGTTTTAATCCGAAAAATATATCCGTGGACTATCTGAAAGACTTGAATCCCCAGCAAAAAGAAGCGGTACTCGCGCCGCCGGGTGCGAACCTCGTTCTGGCGGGTGCGGGTTCGGGCAAGACGCGGGTGATCGTTCACCGCATGCTGCGCCTGCTCGCCGAGGGTCTCGCCCCATACTGCATTCTCGCCATCACGTTCACGAACAAGGCGGCGGGTGAGATGAGGGCGCGCCTGTTCGCATCACTGGGAGAAGGCGCGAGGGGTATCTGGGTGGGCACCTTTCACGCGGTGTGCGCCAGAATCCTGAGAGCCGAAGCCGAAGCTGCGGGCTTGTCTCCCGATTTCACCATATTTTCTCGCAGTGAGTGCGTAACGCTCATCAAAAGGCGCCTGTCGGCGGCGGGCATTAACGAGGAGCGCTACGCGCCCAGATCGGTTCTGGAGCAGATTGGACGCCGCAAGACCTCGCTCGGAGAGACGGATGATTCGGATCCGCCCCCGTTCAGCATGGAAGAGATGGCCCGGAAAATAGCGCCGGCCTATGAGCGCGCCCTGCGCGAGGCGGGCGCGGTGGATTACGATGATTTGCTGGCGCGTCCCTTGAGCATGTTCCGCCGACACCCCGAGGTTCTCCGGAAATATCAAGACCGTTTTCAGGAAATTCTCGTCGATGAATACCAGGACACCAACCCCGTGCAGGATGAACTCGTCGCCCTGCTCTCGCGCGCTCATGGGCGCGTGTTCGCCGTGGGGGATGACGATCAGGGAATCTACGGCTGGCGGGGCGCGCGGGTGGAGAACATCCTGCAATTTGAGCGCAGATTCCCCGGGGCCAGGGTATTTCGTCTGGAGGAGAACTATCGTTCGAGCGGGGCGATACTCGGCGTCGCCTCGCGCATCGTGGGCGGGGCCGGGGCGCGCCATGATAAGCGCCTGTTCACGCAGAATCCTGCGGGGGAGGCCGTCTGCTATCTGGCGGCGGCGAACCCTGAAGAGGAGGCGGAAGCCCTTATCAAACACCTCATCGAGGCGGGGGCGGGCGACCAGATTCCCTGGAAAGACGTTGCCGTCTTCTACCGGGTCAACACGCAGTCGCGCGCGCTTGAGGAGGCGGCCCGCAGGCGGGGGATTCCCTACCAGGTGGTGAAGGGACAGCGGTTTTTCGATCGCGCCGAAGTGCAGGATCTGGCCGCCTATTTGCGGGTGCTCATCCGGCCCGAGGATGGCGCGGCATTCTCGCGCATCGTCAACCGCCCGCCCCGGGGGCTGGGGCCGGAGCGCTTGAAGGCGATAGCGGGCGAAGGCGCGGCGGGCGTCACGATCGCCGATGCGCGGGCCGCCCTCGTGGCAGGCCGGCTCAGGGGAGAGGCCGCGCGGAGTCTCGGGACGCTGCTGGAGGCGCTTGATGCGCTCGGCTCCTTGAGAGCGGGACCCGCGCGCCTGATTGAAGAAGCGCTCGAGCGGACGGGCTACCGGGCCTGGCTTGCGGGCGCCGCGCGGGGGAGCGCATCGGTGGAACGGCGCCGCGCCGCCGCGCGCGCCATCGAGGGCGCGGGCGAGTTCGCCGCCGCCGCCCGTGCGTTCGAGGAGCGGATTCTCGAAGAAGAAGGCGTATCGCCCGAACCAAATGAGGCCATGACCTTGTTTCTGGAGGAATTGGCGCTGATGGGCGAGGCGGATGAGCTGTCGGAAGAAAGCGGCGCGCTCTCTTTGATGACGCTTCATGCGGCGAAGGGCCTGGAATTCGCCGCCGTGGGGGTCGTGGGCGTGCAGGAGGGGTTGATTCCGCATAGCCGATCCCGCGATGAGCCGGCATCTTTGGATGAGGAAAGAAGGCTCCTGTACGTGGGCGTCACGCGGGCGAAGGAGGTTTTGTGTCTCTCCTGGGCGAAGGAGCGTCGGCCCGATGGGGCGGAGAAAAGCTGGGCGGCGCGCCCGAGCCGCTTTACGGAAGGACTGGGGCCTGAACTCATCAGGCGGGTGGGCGATCATGCGCCGACGCAAAGGCGCGCCCCCGAAGCGAAGACCGCCGATCGTCCCAAAAGAAAGGATGCGCCCGCCGTACCCCCCGCCGCGCTCGGCCCTTTTGCCCCCGGCGCGCGAGTGCGGCACAAGAAATTCGGCCTCGGCGTCATCAGCGCGCGCGACGGAACGGGAGACCGCACGGTGGTGAGCGTGGAGTTCGAGAAGGTGGGACCCAAAAAGCTGGTTTTGAAGTACGCGCCGCTCTCGCCTGTGGATAAGGGCGTTGACGCGGGCGAGAACCCGGCGGTATAAGGGCGCAAAGGGGGGAGTGATGTCGATTTCGCGAGAAGACGTGATTCACGTGTCCAACCTGGCGCGGCTGAACCTGCATGAAGATGAGGTCGAGAAATTCACCGAACAGCTCGGCGCCATTCTCGAGCACATCGCCAAGCTGAACGAGGTGGACACCGAGGGCGTGGAGCCTACCTCGCACGTACTCGACCTCGTGAACGTGTTCCGCGAGGATGAGGTCACCGAATCCCCCATCGAGAATATCGAAAAAATGGCGCCCGATTTCGAAAAAGGCCATTTTCGCGTCCCCAAGGTCATCGAGTAGTTTCTCCGAAAATCATGGCGTACGCCTCCCTCAGAGAATTCGTCGATGCCTTGGAGCGCGCGGGCGAGTTGCGGCGCGTCAAGGTTCCGGTGGACGTGGAACTCGAGATCACCGAGATTGCCGATCGCTCGGTGAAGAGCGGCGGCCCCGCCCTTTTGTTCGAAAAACCCATCGCCACCGGCGGGCATGAATACGACGTTCCCGTCCTCATCAACGCCTACGCCTCCGATGAGCGGATGAAGCTGGCTTTAGGCGTCGACAGCATGGATGCGGTGGCCGACGAGGTGGCGGAGCTATTAGAAATCAAGCCGCCCGAGGGCATCATCGAGAAGGTGAAGATGCTGCCCAAGCTCGCGCGGCTTGCGTCTTTCTCTCCCAAGACGGTGGGATCGGCTCCGTGTCAGGAAATCGTGGAGACCGAAAACCCGAACCTTTTTTCGATTCCCGCCATCAAGTGCTGGCCCGAGGACGCGGGCCGCTATATCACCTTCGGGCACATCTACTCGCGAAACCCGAGGACTGGCCGAAGAAACGTAGGGCTTTACCGCGTGCAGTTTTTCGACGAGAAGACAGCGGGCATGCACATGCACCTTCATCACGACGGGGCGCAGAACTTTCAGGAAAGCTCCAAAATGGGCGCGCGCATGGAGATGGCGATAGCCTTAGGGGGTGATCCCGTCTACGTCTACGCGGCGAGCGCGCCGCTTCCGCCCGCGATTGACGAGTTGAACCTCGCCGGATTTTTGAGGAGAAAGAGCGCCGAACTGGTCAAGTGCAAGACGGTGGACGTGGAGGTTCCCGCGGATTCCGACATCGTGGTGGAGGGCTACCTGAACCCCGGCGAGTTGAGGGAAGAAGGGCCATTCGGCGATCATACGGGCTGGTATTCCCTGGCGGACGATTATCCCGTCTTTCACGTCACGGCCATCACCAGAAAGCGAGAGGCCATCTACCCCACCACCATCGTGGGCCGCCCGCCGATGGAGGACTACTGGCTCGGCGGGGCGACGGGCCGCATCTTCCTGCCCCTGATGAAGATGCAGTTGCCCGAAATCGTAGACGTCCACATGCCGGCCGAGGGCGTGTTCCACAACATGGTGATCGTCTCGATTCGAAAGGCCTATCCCTACCATGCGCGAAAGGTGATGTACGCCCTGTGGGGGATGGGGCAGATGGCGCTCGCGAAGGTCATCGTCATCGTGGATGAGGACGTGAACGTGCACGACATCAGCGAGGTGTCCTGGAAGGTGCTGGGCAGCATCGACCCGAGGCGCGACATGGTGTTCGTCGACGGCCCCGTGGATGCGCTCGAACACGCGGCGCCGCGTCTCCACGTGGGCAGCAAGGTGGGCGTGGACGGCACCCGCAAGTGGGCGTCGGAGGGTTTCGAGCGCGAATGGCCGCCCGAGATCGTGATGACGGACGAGATAAAAGAGCGCGTCACGAGGCGCTGGGAGGAGTACGGCCTTGGCGGCTGAGGCGTCGATGGCGAGAAGTTTCAGGCAGTTTCTCCGCATGGTGAAATTCGAGCACACCATCTTCGGGCTTCCCTTCGTGCTGATGGGCGGCGTGATGGCCGCAGGGGGCGTCCCCTCCGCATGGGTCTTGTTCTGGATGGTGATGGCGGCGGTGGGCGCGCGTAATTTCGCCATGTCGCTCAACCGCTTCGCCGACAGGGACATCGACCCCAAAAACCCCAGAACGAAAGACCGCGCCGAGTTTCAGGCGCTGCTCCATTCCAAATCCATCCTGGCGATGCTGGCGGGCTTTCTGGCGCTCTTCATCTTCTCCGCCTGGATGCTGAACCCACTCACCTTCGCGCTTTCCTTCGCCGTGGCGGCCTGCATCGTCTTCTACTCGTATTCCAAGCGCTTCACCTCCTGGACGCACCTGTTTCTGGGTGTAGTCCTGGGATGTGCGCCCGCGGGCGCCTGGGTGGCCGTGCGCGGCGACCTGGACCCCGTGGCCGTCTTGCTGTTCTTGGGCGTCACCCTGTGGGTGGGCGGCTTCGATCTGATATACGCCTGTCTGGACGTGGATTTCGACAGTGAGGAGAACATCCACTCCCTGCCGCGTCTTCTGGGCATTAAAGGCGCGCTCATCGTCTCGGGTGCAGCCCATCTGGGGACGATGGCCTGTTTCTACGCGGCGGGCCGGGCATTCGGCCTGGGAGCGCTATACTGGATTGCGCTGGCGGCGGCGGGGTGTCTCCTGTTCTGGGAGCACTGGATCGTGCGGCCGGACGACTTGAGCCGGGTGGACATATCGTTTTTCAACCTGAACGCCTGGGTGTCCGTCGTCATCGCATCGGGCGCGGTCGCCGACGTGCTCATCGGCGCGGGCTGAGCGCTCTCGTGCCGACCCGCATCGAGAAAAAAGAAGTGCAGGCGATGTTCTCGGACATCGCGCCCACCTACGACCTCCTGAACTGGAGTTTAAGCTTCGGCGTGGATCGCCTCTGGCGTAAACGCGCGGTGGCGAGCCTTCTGCGCGATTTAAGTGGAGAAAAAGAGGCCCGTTTTCTCGATCTGGCGACGGGCACGGCGGACGTGGCCCTGGAGGTGCACCGCCAGGCCGATAGTTGCGCGCGCGTTTTGGGCGTTGATTTCGCGTATCCCATGCTCGCGCGCGGAAAGAAAAAAGCGGCGGCGAGCGGCGCGCCGCTTTCCCTCATCCAGGCCGACGGCCTCAAACTCCCCTTTCAGGATGCCGCGTTCGACGGGGTGATCATCGCGTTCGGCCTTCGCAATTTCGAGGACAGAGACGCTGGTCTCGCCGAGATGGGGCGCGTGCTGCGGGCTGGAGGCAGGCTCGTCGTTCTGGAATTCGGGCACCCTCGGGGTTTGTTCGGGCTTTTGTACGCCTTTTACTTCAGAGTCCTGCTCCCGGTCGTGGGGCGGCTCGTCTCCGCGCACCGAAGCGCGTATAATTACCTTCCAAACACGGTGTATGAATTTCCGGACGCCGAGAGGCTCTCGGCGATGATGCGCGATGCGGGCTTTTGCGAGGTGAGCCATCGCCCGATGACGGGCGGCATCGCCGAGCTTCACACCGGGGTGCGCGAGTAACCACACGAACGCCCCGCGCTCCCCAGGGAGGGACGGGCGTGAACCCTCCGCCAGAGACGAACGCCGTCGAACAGGACGAAGCCGATATTCTGCGCCGCATCGAAAAGCGGCTCCTGTGGCTTTCCACCTACAGCGTTCATTACGCGAACAACCTGCGCGCAGGCACCGGGGGCGTCAAGATAGGCGGCCATCAGGCGAGTTCATCCTCCGTCGTGAGCCTGATGACGGCCATGTTCTTCCGCTGGCTCAAGACGGGAGACAGGCTGGCCATCAAGCCCCACGCCTCGCCCGTGCTGCACGCGGCCCACGCCTTAAGGGGCGATTTGCCGATGGAGCGCTTGAGAGATTTGCGCGCCTTCGGCGGCCTCCAGGCCTACCCGAGCCGCTCGAAAGACGAATATCCCGTCGATTTTTCCACCGGCTCGCTCGGCCTGCCCTCGGTGGCCGCCTCGTTCGCCGCCCTCATGCAGTCCTACATCGACGATCATTTCGGCGCAGGCCCCGCCCAGCGCTTCATCTCCCTCGTGGGGGACGCCGAACTCGATGAGGGGAACATCTGGGAGGCGCTGGCGGAGGAATACGTCGCCCACCTGGGCAACGTCATCTGGGTGGTGGACCTGAACCGCCAGAGCCTCGACCGCGTCGTGCCCGACGGCAAGGCGCAGCAGATTCGCGATCAGTTTCGTCTGCACGGCTGGCACGTGGTGGAGATCAAGTACGGAAAGCGCCTACAGGCCGCGTTCGCGCTTAGAGGTGGCGAGTCGCTGAGAAGACGCATCGACGACATGTCGAACGGCGAGTATCAAAGCCTCATCGGAAGGAGCGGCAGCGAGATAAGAGAGGGCCTCACGCGCGATGAGGCGGGCGAATACAAGGGGCTCGCGGGGTTGCTGGATCGTTTTGCGGACGAGGAGTTGCCCGCCCTTCTGTCCGACCTGGGGGGCCACGACATCGAGTGCATTCTCGAGGGACTCGATGAGGCGGACGGCGTTCATGACAAGCCCGTGATGATCCTGGCCTACACCGTCAAGGGCTGGGGGCTGCCCATCGCGGGCGACCCGATGAACCACTCCCAACTCCTGACGGAGGCGCAAATCGCGGAGTTGCGTGATTCCGCGGGCCTGGGCGAGGGAGAAGAACTGGCGCCCCTCCCGGGGGAAAGCCCCGAAGCCCGAGCGGTCGAGGCGGCGGTGGCGCGCTACGACGCCAGAGCCACCCTCACCAGAGAGGAAGTAGCCCCGGGCGCGGTTCCTGAGGAAGTGGGGGCGAATTTCTCCGCGATGAGTTCCACGCAGGAGGCGTTCGGCGCCATCATGACGCGCCTGGCCCGCGAGGATGCGCTGGCGCGCCACATCGTCACCACCTCGCCCGACGTGGCGGTGAGCACCAACCTGGGCGGCTGGATCAACCGGCGCGGCGTGTATCACCCCGAGGGCAAGGCGGATTTCTTCGCGCTCCAGCAGGTGCAGCGGCTCCTGAAATGGGAGGAATCCCCTGCGGGCCAGCACATCGAACTGGGGATTTCCGAAAACAATCTCATGCTCTTGCTCGCCGCTTTCGGCGTGTCGAAAGAACTTTGCGGGGTGCGCGTCTGCCCCATCGGCACGCTGTATGACACCTTCATCAGCCGCTGTCTCGACGCGCTTCGCTACGCGGTCTATAACGGCGGGCGCTTCATCGTGGTGGCCACGCCGAGCGGCACGAGCCTATCGCCCGAAGGCGGTGCGCACCAGAGCATCCTGACGCCCGCGGTAGCTCTCGAAATGCCGGGGCTCGAAGCCTATGAGCCGACCTTCGCCGTCGAGGTCGAATGGCTGCTCCTCTCCGCCATCGGGCGCGTTCTGGGCGAGGGCGATTGCCCGGCCTTCTACCTGCGCCTGAGCACGAAGCCCGTGGATCAGAATCTCCTGCCCGCCGACTGGCTCTCGGATCCCTTAAAGCGCGAGGTGTTGCGGCGAAACGTACTGGGCGGCGGCTACCTGCTGCACTCGGCGAAAGAGGCGCCCGGCTACCGAGCGGGCGTGAACGCGGTGAACCTGTTCGTGAGCGGGGTGATGACGCCCGAAGCCCTCGCCGCCGCCCGCTCGATGGAGGCTGAGGGCGTATACGTCAACGTGTTCGTCCTCACGAGTGCGGACAGAATCTACGCCGGGCACAAAAAGGCGAAAAAAGCGGGCCGCCCCTCGCGCCTCGAGATGATGGTGGGCGATGAGCATCGTGATAACCCCATCGTCTCCGTGCTGGACGGCCACTCGCTCGCGCTCTCTTTTCTGGGCGGCGCGCTCGGCGCGGACCAGACCTGCCTGGGCACCGACCAGTTCGGCCAGAGCGGCCTCCCGCATGAAGTCTACGACGCCCTCCAAATCGGCCAGACGCACATCGAGGATGCGTGCCGGGAGGTGGTGGGGTAGGGGGAAGATACACCACGCCTTCCGGGTCGAAAGTACGTCATCCATCAGACAATCAGAAAATGACGCTTTCTCCATGAACGTGGTATTCTCGCGGACTGCCAGGTTTGACGCAGGTTTTGTAGGGGCGGCTCGCGAGCCGCCCTATGGTTCGCAACGTGTCGTGTCGATGAGCCTGTAAAAAAAAATGGATATGAAACCGGACATGATTGAATACATAAAGAAACATCCCATGTGGTACGGAGTAGGCTGGATTGCGTTGCTCGGTGTTTTGGCCTGGCTTTTCCAAAGTTGGCCGAGTGGTTTCTGGGGTTGGCTGCGGGAGACGCCGGATGGTTATGAATCCCACATGACGACGGCCCGTAGTGTCTTTCTCGCTCTCGCCGCAGTAGTTGGCTTGGTGCTTGCTATATGGCGCGCCAGAGTGGCGGATCGTCAGTCCAAAACGGCGCAACGAAGTTTGCTGAATGAGCAATACCAAAAGGGAGCGGAGATGCTCGGCAGCGAGGTTCTCTCGGTTCGCCTCGGCGGCATCTACGCTCTCGCACGTCTGGCCCGTGAGCATCCCGAGGAATACCATGTTCAAATTATGAGGCTCTTTTGCGCTTTCGTTCGCAACCTGACCAAGGAGGACAAGAAGGGCGAAGAGAATACCAAGGAAATGGAGGCCATGTTCGAACGAGGCGCTAAGGAAGAGGGGGAGGAGAAACCTGAATTACGTCCAGATGTTCAGGAAATCATGTCGGCAATTGGCTATCGCGGCGATGCGCAAATTGATATAGAAAACCAAGAGAAACCTACTTACAGGTTGGATTTGTGCAAAGCGAATTTGATCAACGCGCAACTCGGAAGAGCAAACCTGTCCAATGCGGATCTCCGGGGTGTAGGCCTGTGCGACGCATGGCTTCTGAGAGTCAACCTGTCTGGCGCATTGCTTACTAGAGCCGACTTGTCCAACGCAAAGCTCATGGGAGCAGACCTATCCAATGTGCAACTTATGTGGGCAAAACTGCCCGGAACGTGGCTTGATGGGGTCAATCTGTCTGGAGCGAAGCTCTGGAGAGCCGATCTGTCTGGTGCAAATCTGTCTACTACAGAAGTTGAACTATACGAGGAAATACAAGAGGGCGGGATTAAGTCGACAGGCGAGAGCTCATCTGCGGTAACTGTCCTGACCCAGTCTCAATTGGACGAAGCGCGCGCTGAATCAGATAACTTGCCTAAGATAGATGGCGTCCTTGACGCCGAAACCGGCGAGCAACTGGTTTGGAACGGATAGCCC
Source organism: bacterium (assembly GCA_965218885.1). Taxonomy (GTDB): domain Bacteria; phylum UBA8248; class UBA8248; order UBA8248; family UBA8248; genus Bin107. The sequence continues at coordinate 2,551,807 of OZ244713.1, forward strand.
CTTAACGAATGACCCTACCGTCACAAGCGTGATCTCATTCACAATTAACTCGTATAGATTAGACTCCCTTCTCAGAAGGGCGGCTCGCGAGCCGCCCCTACAAAATCCCGCCACCCCTATCCCTTCCCCCTCAACACCATTTGCTGCGTCGTCCGCCGCGGTAGGGACGGCCATGGCCGGTGGCGATCAGCAGCGTGGCGAGGTCGCGCCCGTCCGCCAGCCACACGCTCGCCACGACGCGGCGGCCGAACTTGCCGTGCGTCACGTTGATGAGCCAGACGTTCTTGCCGATTATCCCGCGCACGAAATCGCGCGCCGCCCGGCCCCTTTGGCGTTCATACTCGCCGCACTTAGCGCGCCTTATCTCGGGCGTGTCCACGCCGCGCACCCGCACGTTGATCTGCGCGACGATGCCCGGCCACAGCATGGCTTCGACCTTCACGGTGTCGCCGTCGATCACTCTTTTCACCCGCGCAGGCACGCGCTGCTCGAACGCCGCCGCCTGCGCCGCGAACGAAAGAGCGAGGGTGATGATTCCGCAAAAGATGGGTCGGGTCCTGTAGCGCATTTCGGGTCTCCTCGTGTTCCTCGTGTGGTGTTTCCGGGTCTCCCCTCGTGTTGTGGATGAAACTTCGTCCGTAAGAAGAGAGTATAGAGCAAGTGGGGGGTTGGTGAACTTAGGCTGAGATGAGGATAACAACGAAAGGGTGATGCGCCGTGGGGCGGTTGATGAACCGCCCTTACGGAGTCGTCCACGCGTCCCTTGAAAAACGCTTGACCCCCGATTTTTGGATGGGCGCATTCCGCGCCCGGAGCCGGGTCGCTCCTCGGTGGATTTTTCCCGGGGTGATTTCGGCGCCCGGCGCTTTCTCGAACCTGCTCTCCGATTCGTCCCGACTCCACCCCTGGACGAGAGCGATTTTTTGAGATCGCCCGCACCGGGGCGAAGGCGCATTTGCCCGCATTTGCCGTCCGTGGGCATTCGGGGGATTTCGGTATGATGGCGGAGCGGCTCGGCGCGTTCATGACTCGAAAACCCTCCCTCCTCGGTCGGGTTTTATCTGAAAATATCGATAAATATAGATAAATTTCCGGGGTTTTTCGATAAATAAATGAATACTTTTGGGAGGGTCGAAAAGACGCCGCGTCATCGCAGCGGAGGGGAATTCTGCCATATTCCGCGACGCCCGCGATAACGGCGAATGCGCGGAAATGCGGGGAGTTGCGGGGGTGAAATTCCCCCGGGCGAGCGCCCGGGGGTTTCATTATTTTCTCAATTCTTGCTCAAAACGAACACGCTGGAGACGGCGCCGGGGCCGCCGAGCGTGTGGCCGAGCGCTCGTTTCGCGCCCTTCACCTGGCGGTCGCCGCAGCGCCCCAAGAGTTGGTGCGCGAGGTCGGCCACCACGCGCGCGCCCGTAGCGCCGATGGGATGGCCGCAGCTTTTGAGGCCGCCCGAGGTGTTCACGGGCAGCTCGCCGCCGAGCCTGCTCGCGCCGCTTTTCACGAAATCAGGACCCTCGCCCTTCTTGACGAAGTCCAGGTCCTCGTAGTTCAGAATCTCCGTAATCGTAAAACAATCATGCACTTCCGCGACGTCTATCTCCTCGCGGGGGTTCGTTACGCCGGACTGTTCGTAGGCCTGGCGCGCGGCCTCCTGGGTGGCCTCGAAGCCGATGAAGTTGAACCTGGGGTTGAACGCCGTGGTGATGTAGCCCGTCGCGCATGAAAGCCCCATGCCGTCGATCAGGACGTAGTCTTTCTTGGCGAAGCGCTTCTCGGCCAGGTCCGCCCGGCAGAGCACAATCGCCGCGGCGCCATCCGTCGTGGGGCAGCAATCGTACAGCCCCAAGGGTTCGGTCACCGGCGGGGCTTTCAGTACCTGCTCCTTGGTGATCTCTTTTCTGAAGTGCGCGCGCGGGTTCAAGCTCCCGTGATAGTGATTCTTCACCGCCACCTCGGCCAGATCCTCCTTGCCCGCGCCGAATTCCTCGAAATACCGCCTCGCCAGAACGGCGAAACTGCCCGGCGCAGTGCGGCCCTTCGAATACATAGGGTGAAGTTTTTCAACGTGTTGCGCGACCAGGCTGCCCCGGGGGGGGACTTCGCGCATCTTCTCGGCGCCGACGGCCAGGACGATGTCGTGCATGCCCGAGGCGACGGCCATCGCCGCCATGCGGATGGCCTCCATGCCCGTCGTGCAGTAGTTCGCGACCCGCGAGACGGGTTTCGGGTAGAGGTTCAGCGCTTCGGCGAGCGAGGGTCCGCCAGTGCCGTCGAAACCCCAGCCGAGCGGCAGGTACGTGCCCAGCCATGCGGCCTCGATGTCCTCACCGTTCACGCCCGCATCCTGATAGGCCTCGAAGGCGGCTTCCACCACGAGATCGTTATAGCTTTGCTCGAAGAGTTCTCCGAATTTCGTGATGCCCACGCCGATGATGGCGACTTTTCCGGCGATACTTCCACTCATGTCTAACTCCTTGAAAAAAAATGTCTTTCCCCGGGAAAGACGAAGCCCTATTCGGCGGGGCGCAGTTTCCAGAAGTAATTATAATACCCATTGCCCTGATGGAGAAGCCTGAAAGTGAGTTCACACTCCATGCCGATGTGAACGTCGTCTTTCACCTGATTCGTCATCTGGCCGTAAAAGCGTCCGCCGCCTTCGAGTTCCACCGTCGCCATCGTGATGAAGCCCTCCGGCGATGGGGGCAGATAATCGTGTACGAAGGTGAAGATTTTACCCTTGCGGCTCAGTTTTCGCTCATCCCACTCGCCCCGCGCGCCGCAAGCGTTGCAGACTTGCTGGCGGGGATACTGAACCTCTCCGCATGAGCGGCAAACCCCGGCCATCAAGCGCATGGTCGCCCTGTTTTCTTTCCAAAGGATACTGGGCGAGGAGAAGGGTTTGATTTCCTCTTCGGGAGATAACCCATTGAATTTTAACCATTGACCGTAATTCGGAATGGTTCGCGCGCGCTCGACAGACCAGCCGACTCCCCGCTGCGCCCTCAGGGAATGGACCCTGTCCGTCGCCCGTAGCAGGATGGCTTCTCCCCCGCTTCCGTGACCCGCGACGATGATGTGCTCACCCGGCTCCGCGCTTTGGAGCGCATCGACGAGAGAGAGCAGAGGCGCCGCCGCACCGGAATCCCCGAGCAGCGCGATGAGGGGGTTTTCGGGGTAAGCCGACTCGGGAAAGCCCAGTTTTCGGGCAATCGCCGCATGGGTGCGGGGATCGGGGGCGTAGACGAGCACGCGCGTGATGTCTTCTCTCGTGGCGCCTGTTTGGTTGAGCAATCCCTCGACGGTGGCGACGCTCTGGCGCACATAGCCGTAGTCCTGGATGAATTTGGCGTCACCGGCGGAGACGGCTCCCTCGCCGGGCAGGCGCCACCTGTCGATGAAATCCTCGGACCATGAATAGATCGCCTCGATTTCCGCGGCGACATCTTCTCCTTTACCCAGCAACACCGCTGCGGCGCCGTCGCAAAGGCTGAGTTCATCGGGGCTTCCCGGCAGCGAGGGCCTTTTTTCCGCCGCCACCACGGCCGCCGCTTTGGAGGAGCCTGCTTCGATTGTGTCACAAGCGGCTTTGAGTGCGGATGTGCCCGCGCGCACCGAGCCGCCTGCGTCCAGAGTGAAGAGTTTTTCGGGTAAATCCGCCGCTGCGGCGAGAACGGAAGCATTTGATTTTTCGGCGTAAGGGTGTGACGTAGAGGCGAAATAGAGTGAATCGACCTGAGAATCGCCCCAGCCTGCGGCGTTGATTAACGCCTCCACCCCCATGGTGATGGGGTCTTCGTCAAAACCGGCCAGCGGGCGTGATGCCTTTGGGCTGCCGGCCCCCCATACGGCCCGTACGGTTTCTCCGGCCAGGCGATGAAAGGGGATATATGCTCCCACACGTGTAATTCCAGCCATTTATCCTCCTTGGGTTCTTTTTGGAAATTGGGGAGTTTTTTCTCTTGTGTGGACGAATTAGTCAAGCCGTGTGAGGATTTCCCGATTTTTATCAAGACACTGGAAAATTCAATTTCAAGATTTTATTCTCCTCCTCCTTCTCCTCAAGCCGGAATTCTTCTATGATGTAGATGCTCGCCAACTTTTATTTCCTGCGGGAGAAAGGATGAATGAAACTTCACGTTGAATACTGCCAAAAGTGAAACTACGGGCCTCGCTATGAGCAGTTGGCTCAGGATTTAATAAAACATTTTCCGGACATGGAAATTATCGGAAACGAAGACGGAAATTTTCGCGTCGGCTCCTTCGAGTTGGTGCTCGATGGTGAGCTTTTGTGGTCGAAACTCGACTCGGGCGCTTTTCCCACAGAATCGGAAGTGCTCAGTCTTATCCAAGAACAGGTGAAATGATGACTTTTAAGGGAGAGGTTGTCTCGGTTCATATTGCCTCGGTGGGTGGTGAACCCATGATGGAGGTCGTCCAGGCGCAGGCGGTCATAGGATCCGGCCTGGCGGGAGACCGCTATGCAGAGGGTGTGGGCACATATTCCAAAAAACAGGGGCCCGATCGCGAGGTGACGCTCATCGAAATAGAAGCCATCGAGGCGCTTGCGCGTGATCACGATATCAATCTCGACGCGGGCCAGAGCAGGAGAAACATCTTGACGCGAGGCGTTCCGCTGAATCACCTGGTGGGGGCGGAATTTCAGGTGGGCGATGTGCGGATGCGCGGCGTTCGCCTGAACGAGCCATGTAAGTATTTTCAGAATTTATTGGGTATAGAAGGATTACATGATGCCCTTATAAACCGCTCGGGGCTAAATGCGCAGGTTTTAAGCGAAGGCGCCATTCGCGCGGGTGACGTCATCAAACGCATCTGACCCATTATTTTCCGCGAGAAGACCCCATGTCATTTCCCATCGTCCAAGTGGACGCGTTTACCGATACGCCCTTCTCGGGTAATCCGGCTGCTGTCTGCATCCTTCCGGCGCAAGTGGATGCGCAATGGATGCAGCGCGTGGCGCAGGAGATGAACCTCTCTGAAACCGCTTTTGTGGTGAAACAAGAAGATGGCTATGGCCTGCGCTGGTTCACACCCGTGAGCGAAGTGGACCTTTGCGGCCATGCAACGCTTGCGAGCGCCCATGTTCTTTGGGAGGGGGGGCATCTCGGTTCCGATGAGACGGTCATCTTTCACACCAAAAGCGGGGTTTTGACCTGTGAGCAGAAAGACGAATGGATAGAAATGAATTTTCCCATTACCCGGGAATCACCCGCCGTACCTCCTGAGGCCTTGGTGGAAGGTCTCGGTCTTATGCCCCGCTATGTGGGAAAAAGCGAGTTCGATTATCTGGTGGAAGCCGACTCCGAGACCACGCTGAGGGCCTTGGCGCCTGATTTTCAGCTTCTCCGGACGATTCCCACGCGCGGCTGCATTGTTACGGCGCAAGCGGATGATCCTGAGTACGATTTCGTCTCTCGTTTTTTCGCACCCGGAGTTGGCGTAAACGAGGACCCGGTGACGGGCTCCGCTCATTGTTGTCTGGGGCCATTCTGGGCGAGGCGCTTCAAAAAAGAAGAACTCACGGCCTATCAGGCCTCCGCGAGAGGTGGAGTGGTGCGCATTAGAATTCTGGGAGATCGCATCGTCTTGGGGGGTAAGGCCGTGACCGTCCTGCAAGGGGATTTGCTCTAGGTTTCCGGACAGTCGGATAGACGGCAACACTCTACCCGCTGGCGGCAAGATGCTGCCAGGACACAATAGTATAACACGCGAGTTGGTCAATCATGAGACCAGTAGCCCTAGATCTCACCCCTGCTCGCCATGAATTGCTGACTCCATATCAAACTCGAAAAAATAGAAAGTAGCTGGTTGATATCGTGGAAAATCCGGGTCGAGAACTCTCTTGCACCTTGGAGCCTCAAGAGCTATAACAGGCGACTTCAATCACGGTTTCAGTGCTCTGAAATTATTGCTTTCAAAATCATTTTCATATGCAAGGAGATTTTTAGATGGTGACTGCTTTTGACGCCCAGGCCGTGGGCGCGGATCGCTTAGAGGAAATTCCTTTTTCGGGTATTCGCAAGGTATTCGACGCCGTGGCGAAGCTAGAAGGCGAGGGGCGAGACGTCATCCATTGGCAAATCGGCCGCACGGATTTCGATACGCCCGATCACATCAAACAAGGGGCCGCCGAGTCTCTCTCTCGCGGCGACGTACACTACGCTCCCAGCACGGGAGTCCCTGCGCTGCGTAAAGGGATCGCATTCAGAACGGAAGTCGACACCGGCGTGGAGGTGAACCCCGATACCCAGGTGATCGTCATGGCAGGGGCGAACGAGGGCATCATGGTTTCCATGCTGGCTCTCGTCAATCCTGGCGATGAAGTGATCATCGCGCAGCCGAACTGGCATCATTATAAATCCTGCACAGCGTTGGCGGGCGGCGTTCCCGTCGAAGTGATGACGAAAGAAGAGAACGACTTCGCATTGCGCGCCGAGGACATTGAGGCGGTTTTGACGCCCAAGACGAAACTCGTTTGTCTCACTTCTCCCGGCAATCCCACGGGTTGCACTATTCCCGAGGCGGAACTCAATAAAATCGCGGAACTAGCGGTGAAGCGTAATCTCTTGGTGCTGAGTGATGAGATATATGCGCGTATATACTTCGGCGATGCGCCATGCGCCCCAAGTATTTTCTCGCAACCCGGCATGGCGGAGCGCACGGTGATCATCAACGGGTTTTCCAAATTCTACAGCATGGACGGCTGGCGTCTCGGTTGGACGGTGGCGAGCCCAGAGCTCACCCGCCACCTGTTAAAGATTCGTCAATACACCACCGTGTGCGTCAACACGTTCATTCAACATGGCGCGGCGCGTGGCGTACTTGAGGATCAGGCGCCCATGGAGGCGATGACGCTCGAATTCGACAAACGGCGACGTGTGATATCCGATGGTCTGTGCGCGATAGAAGGCGTCACTCTGGCTGAACCCACGGGCGCGTTCTATGCGTTCCCGAACGTGAAGGTCTTTGGGGAAACCTCGGGCGAGGTGGCGAGCTATCTTCTGAACGAGCACGCCATCGCCACGGTGAACGGCGCTGTTTTTGGTGGCGAGGGGTATCTCAGAATCGCATATTCGTGCTCGACGGAAGAATGCGAACGTGGGGTAGAGCGCTTGGCCGTTGCGTTGGAGCAGCTTCGGACAGGTTAGATTCTAGGCGCTTACGTTTCAAGATGAACAGAGAACACCCCCGTATGCTGATGGGGGTGTTTTTTATTCGCTTACCCGGGGATATTTTCTCAAACTCTCCCGTAGTCATCTTCACGTCGTTCGATGTCGTTTTCACCGAAGTAGGCCCCGGTTTGCACTTCGATGAAAATGAAGGGTGCGTCTGTTTTGTTTTGAACCCGATGCCATGCCCTTCGGGGGATATCCATACTTTGCCCGGCGGAAAATGCGATTTCTTCTTCTTCGCGGATGACGATGGCCTCTCCGGATATGGCGTACCAGTGCTCCGATCTGTGCATGTGACGCTGCAGGCTGAGGCGATGTCCCGACTGAACCACTATCCGCTTGACCTTGTGGTCCACCTCATCAGCCAATACAGTGAAATATCCCCAAGGCCTATGGTCCATATTATCCTGGGACATCCGGTTCCTCAAAAAAAAAAACGGCGCCTCGGGAAAAGGCGCCGTCTATCGTCTGGCGAAGTGTTACCCCGGCTTGTTAGTGGCAGGGGAAGGCGAATGCATGCCGGGTGTCGTGGGCGGCGTCATGTAAAAGCTGCGGTTGGGCGAAGCCCACGCCGTAGAGGATAAAGATGCCGAGAAAGATCGCCAATACGGCCGGCTTGACGGCCTCCATGCGCCGGATGAGACCACCTGATACGACTTCTTGATTCACTGCGCTCTCATGTAAAGCCATCGAACAACTCCTCTAGGTTTTGGCTTCCGCACTACTGTTCTATGGGAGAGATATTACCATATTTTTCCGAAAAGTCACCGCCTTGCGATCGGCCCGAACCAGCCTCCCGGTTAATCATCGATGATGGCCACCGCCCGGCACCAGGCTCCGCTCGCGCGCTCTATTTTGACGGGTAGCATCGAGACGGTGAAACTGAATTCGGGGATTTTGTCGAGATTCATGAGTTTTTCCGCATGGATGTATTCTTTTTTGCGGCCCAGGAAATGACTGCCGAAGAAATCTTTCGTGTTTCCCTGGCGTCTGAGTTCCGTCATTTTGGAGACGGGAATATCAAAGCCCCATGCGTCTATCCCCATCACCTTGATTCCCTGATCGACCAGCCATTCCGTAGCGTCGACGCTCATGCCGGGATGGGTTTGTTCAAAATCGGGAGTGTACAGATATTTCGTGGTGTGATCGGTGCGGATGAGGACGATATCCATCGGCTTGAGTGAATAGCCCTTCTTTTCAAGGGCGTCCACTTTCTGCTGTGTTTCTTCCAGCGTGATGTTGTGACCGCGCTCGGCGTCGTGAAAGTCCAGAACGACTCCATCGCTCACGCACCACTCGAGGGGAACGAGATCGATCGTTTTCGAGGGGTTCCCTTCACATTCGGGGCCGTAGTGGTACGGGGAATCGAGGTGTGTGCCGCTATGCGTGCTGATGGCCGTGATATTTTCAGTTGCGCAGTGCATGTGGTCCGGAAAATAACTGGTGTCTGGAAACTTGTATGATTTGGCTCGCATACGCCCGAGTTCGGTGTGATTCACATACTGGATGGCGGCCGGGTTGTTCTCCATGGGCGCGTTTTGGAGTGGAACACTTAGGTCTACGATTCTACGGGCCATTAGAAAATGCTCCTCACGAATTTGATTTTGGGCTTGGGCGCCGTCCGGCGCCCGTGGTTTCGGGTTACTCCTCTTTCAGCTTCAGACCCGGTGGCGGGGCGGCGGCTTTTTCTCCGCGTTTGAGCAAGGGGAAAACCTCGTTCGCGGCGATTCGAGCCGCCTGAAGCATATAGGGCATCCCGCAGTAGATGGCCATCTGGATAATGACTTCCATGATCTGTCGTTTCGTCGCCCCGCAGTTCCACGCTGCTTGAATATGGGTGCGCAGTTGTGGATGCGCGTTGGCCATGACGCATGCGGCCACGGCGCAAAGCTCCCTGGTTTTTTGAGGCAGGACGTCCCGGTCATAAAGCCCGCCGTAGCAGAAGTTCATGAACAGCTCCATAAATTCCTCATCCGCCCATTCGGCCATGTCATGACCGATTCGCTCGGTGAATTCCTTGGTCCACAGTTCCGTGCCGCGTTTGAGAGCCTTGGAGGGAATCTTGGGTTTTTGTTTTGAAGGCATTGTTTCTCCTTGAATGGATGCATTCTTGGAAAGGGTTGGTTCTGAATAGATTTTGTTGAATTTTCGGAATTGCTAACACGCCCGACACAGCCTGTCAAACCGAGGTGGTGTGGTATGGGGTGGGCATTATTAACTTTCGGGTAATACGGTCGAAACGATCTCGAAATACTTCTCGCCTACAAAATAGAGATGATGCTTTAGGAATGTAAATTCTCGAAAATAGCCATAACTTATCGGAGGAGGGGGCATGAGAAGAAGGAATCTCTACATTACGACAATGTTGGTATTCGCCCTGGGGGTTTTATCTTTCGCCGGCAGCGGCTGGGCGCAGGATGTCAAAGCCATGGCCAAGAGCCTGGTGAATTTGCAAGTCGCGGCAGACACTGTTTGGGTAATGGTGGCTGGTTTTCTGGTGTTTTTTATGCACGCGGGTTTCGCAATGCTCGAATCGGGGCTTTGTCGGGCCAAGAACACTGTCGCCATTCTGTATAAGAATTTCGGCGTCGTCGCAGTCTCGTCCCTGGCGTTTTGGATATTGGGTTTCGCTCTTATGTTTGGCGATGGCAGCTCGATATTCGGGACAAATGGTTTTTTCCTGTCGGGGGCGGACAACAGCCCGGCCACTGGTGATGCGTACAAGGGCGTTTTCTCATCCCTCAATTGGACGGGCGTGCCGTTATATGCAAAATTTTTCTTCCAACTCGTTTTCGCGGCGACGGCGGCGACCATCGTTTCTGGCTGTGTGGCCGAGCGCATCAAGTTCTCCTCGTTCATGATTTTCAGCTTCCTCCTCGTCGCCATTATTTATCCCATCCAGGGCCACTGGATTTGGGGTGGCGGCTGGTTGGGTGGAATGGGTTTTCTCGATTTCGCCGGTTCCACCGTGGTTCACTCCGTAGGCGGCTGGGCGGGACTCGCCGGAATCATCGTTCTTGGGCCCCGGCTCGGGAAGTATACGTCCGACGGCCGTATGCAGCCGATGCCCGGCCACAATATGCCGCTCGTCACACTGGGTGGGTTCATCTTGTGGCTCGGATGGTTCGGGTTTAACCCGGGGAGTACCATGGCCGCCGACGCAGGCGCCATCGCGCGCATCGCGGTGACGACAAACCTCGCCGCCTCGGCGGGCGTCGTGGCTTCGAGCCTCACGTCGCGGGCCATGTTCGGCAAAGCCGATCTTTCCATGAGCGTGAACGGCGCGCTTGCAGGGCTGGTTGCCATCACGGCGCCATGCGCGAACGTCACTCCGCTAGGGGCGGTGATTATCGGTCTGGTCGCAGGCTTCATCGTCTGCATCGCGGTTCCGTTCCTGGATAAAATCAAGATAGACGATCCGGTCGGCGCCGTTTCGGTTCACTTGGTATGCGGCATCTTCGGCACGCTGGCGCTCGGTTTATTCGCCGCACCTTCCATTGACGAGGGAGTCGTGGGTTTGTTCTACGGCGGAGGTGCTGGGCTCTTCATCAAACAGCTTACGGGCGTTATCGCGGTCGGTGTCTTCACTTTCGTCTTATCCTTCATCCTTTGGCAAGCGGTGAAAGCCGTGATGGGTGTGCGCGTTTCCGCCGAGGACGAATCGGCCGGTCTCGACATCTCGGAGCACGGTATGGAGGCCTACGCGGGCGAGAGGTTGGGTTGATTCAGACGTGAAGGAATTCATACCGGATGAATCCATCTGTTATCTTAAGAGGAATGAACAATGCGTTTAGTCACGGCGATTATCAAGCCATTTAAGCTGGAAAGTGTGAAGGAAGCACTGGGAGATGCCGGTGTGACGGGCATGACGGTGAGCGAAGTGAAGGGGTTCGGCCGTCAAAAGGGCCACACCGAACTTTATCGCGGCAGCGAGTACGTGGTCGATTTCCTGCCGAAGATCAAGGTGGAAATCTTGACGCAAGACGAGAACGCTGACGTCATCGTCACGGCGATTTGTGATGCGGCGAATTCAGGGCAGATAGGGGACGGAAAAATATTCGTCCAGGCGGTGGAAGATTGTGTGCGCATACGCACTGAAGATAGAGGCGATGGCGCAATCTAGGCAATCAGTTTCGTAGCGGAATCGTTTGAATGGTGGTGCGGGGACGATAGGTTTGGAGACTTTATAGTATTCCGAACCCGGCTTCAGTTCGAATCCTAGAAAAACGAAACCTCACATTTTCAAAGAACCGGTCCTGTTTCAGGGCCGGTTCTTTGCGCTCAAATCTCTGAAAGAACCCAATTTTTAATTCGTTATTTTCAATAAACTCCCTGAAGCATCTGTTTATATTGATGTTGGTGCTCTTTTTTTAATTTAGACATGTCTAAATATTTATTCAATATGGGTTGACTTTATTTCTCAGATAGAAATAAAATTTCTTGCCTGGTACGTTTTTTGTTATGGAGAGACCGAAAAATGATACGCGGCCTCAAAACGCCCGGGGCGAGGCTGGCTCTGAGTGTTAAAAATTCCTTAGCGATGCCGACATGGCTTCTTGCCGCCGGGTTGGTGATGATGAGTTGCAGTCCGGCGTCGGCGCACATTGTCCCTCCCGAGGAATTGCACCCCGTTGCCGAAAGCTATCGTCGCGCAAGTTTTATCTTGAATTTGAATCCCGTGTTCTGGCCACAGGTCTGGCTCGATATGAAGCATATCGAGGAAGCGCTAAAAGTTGTGGACCCTCTTGGCGCGAGGAAGTTCTCGGAGGAGTTGGTTACCGCAACACGCGTGGCCCAGCCCTTGGCGAGAGGCGATGAAGAGCCGGACATGGTCGCCGCGCGGCGGAACGGGAGGCGTTTGGTCTTTTCCCTGGCGACACGGGGAGTCGCTTTGTTGCTGATTTCTCGCATAGATCGGATCAGGCCGGGATCGAAGAGATCTGAGGTGAAAAACCATCTGAATGAAACGCGAAGAGTTTTTCTGGCCTTTGCCGAGACCTTGCCGCACCTGGACCCGAAAGGGTGGAAAAAGATGCAAATCCATTGGCTCGAAGCGAATTCCCACCTAGGGGCGGCCGGCGTGATGGGTATCGGCGCAAGGCCGATGAATCTGGAGAAAATTCGTGAGAATACCGCTTTCATCCGCCGTTATTTCTACTCGAATTTTTCCGGGTTTCGGGCCGGGAAGGGGTACAGGCTTCTGCCGCGCCCGAAGACGAGCGAAACATACCTCAAAACGGCCAGGGTGCCGTGGCGCCTGCCGCCCGGCGCCAACATCAACAAGCAACTCCCCCGTCCCCGCCAGATTCTCGGAATGGCGGAGCGTGGAGCGAACGAGGCGGAAACCTTTCTCGTCGCTTTGGGGGATATGGCTTTCGACAGCCCGGAGATATTCGGGGAGCCCGCGCGCAGCCTGGGTGTCAGTTGCAACACTTGCCACAACAAGGGGGTGACGAATCCCAAGCTCTTCATCCCGGGACTTTCCAGGGAAAAAGGCGGGATGGACGTGTCGAACAGTTTCTTCGCGGGTCACGCCAACAACGGCCTGCATGATCCGCTCGACACACCCGACTTGCGGGGCATTCGCTTCACGGCCCCCTACGGCCGGAACGGGCGTTTCGCCTCGCTCAGGGAATTCGTTCGCAACGTCATCGTGAATGAGTTCAATGGGCCGGAACCCGACCCGATGATAATGGACGGGATGATCGCCTATATGAACGAGTTCGAGTTCTTGCCGAACCCGAAGCTGAAAAAAAGCGGAAGACTCAATCCCGAGAAGGTTTCCAAAGCGGCGCTTCGGGGCGAGAAGATATTTCACCGGAAATTTCCGCAGATGATGGGTGGCATGAGTTGTGCGAGTTGCCATATTCCAAACGCGAACTTCGTGGACCATAAGCGACACAATATCGGTTCCACGGGAGGGGAGCGGCAACCCTTCCATGTAGGGGGTTTGGATACGCCCACTCTACTCTCATCGAAATACTCGGCCCCTTATTTTCATAATGGCAGCCTGCCTACCCTGCGGGCGGTGAACGAATGGTTCAACAGGCAGTTCGGGCTTGGGCTGAGCCGAAAGAGTATCGACGACCTCACTGCTTATGTGGAGGCCGTGGGCGATGGCGCCCAGGGCATTGAAGATACGATTTACACATTGGATTCGGAACTGGAGGAATTCAAGTTTTTCCTCTCCACATATGAGCGGTTGAAGCAGAGAAAGAAGAAAGAATTGATCACCGTCTTGTTGAAAACAGTAGTGCGTGAGGTGCAGGCCCATAAGTGGGATGTTCAAGACAAGGGAAATCTGCCGATTCTCCATGATATGGAGAAAAAATTAAGCGAAGCCTTGAGCGCTCACCTTGCCGGCGACGTGGAGATGACTGACAGCAAAATAGCGGATTATCACGCGCTTTATGAGAAAAATGTGGATAAACTCAAATGAACAACGCCATGCGTTTCATACGCAAATTATTGTCGAAAGCGCCGGGTGTCGGTTTCCCGGGAGCGGCTCTCCTCGCCTTCTCCATGTTCTTGTTCGCTTCGGTTCCTGTTCACGCTGCCGACAGAGAGCTTCGGGTCGCGTTCATTCCGCTCGAGAATCCCGAGAAACTCATCAGCAACGTGAAGCCGGCGATGAACTTCCTGGAAAAAGAAATGGGGCGCAAGGTTCGCTATTTCATCACCTTGAACTACTCGGCCGCAGTGGAGGCCATGATCTCGAAAAAGGCGGATGTGAGCTTCATGTCTCCGCTGCCCTATGTCCTGGCGAACAAGTATTCGGGGGTCGAAGCGGTTCTCGGTGAGATATACGACGGGAAGCCCTATTATTATTCCCGGATTTTTGTGCGCAAGGACAGCGGCATCAAAAAGCTCTCCGATCTGAAGGGCAAAACCATCGCTTATGTCGACCCCATTTCGAGTTCTGGCTTCATGTATCCCCACGATATTTTTGTTCGTTCCGGCCTCGTGAATGGGGGGGTGGGAAAACCAGAGGGCGGGTTTTTCCGAAGAGTATATTTCGCCGGGGGAGATCAACAGGCGATCAACTCGATGTTCGGCGGCTTCGTCGATGCCGCCGGCGTCAGCCAATACGCTCTCAATCTTCTCCGCCCCGAGCAGCGGGACAAAATCGTCGCTATCAAGCAATCCGCACGAATTCCCAGCCACAATGTGGTGGTTCGGGGGGGGCTGGAGCCTGAAACCAGGCAAAAATTCATTGCGGCGATGATGAAGATGAATCAGCCCGAGAATCGCGGGTTGTTGCGGTCTCTTTACGGAACGGATGGTTACATCAGGGTCGACCACAGCAGTTATCGATCGGTGGCCGATATGGCTCGAAAGTATGGCTTTTTGAAGGAGTAGGGAAATGTCGAAAGAAGTGGTCATCCAAATTGAAGATGCGCACGTGGAGATGGGGGGACGGACGATTCTTTCCATCGATCATCTCGACATCTCTCGTGGAGAGAGAGTGGCCATCATCGGCAACAGTGGTTCCGGCAAGACGACCCTGATGCGGATGCTCAAGGGCTATGTGTCTTGCAATGAGGGTCAAGTGGTCGTGATGGGGGATGTTTTTCCCATCAAGGAGCCGCAAAAGATGAAAGCCCACCATCGGCATATCGGCATGATCCATCAGCATTTCGATCTGATAGGCCGGGAGACCGTTTGGCACAACGTCTATCATGGAAGGCTTGGCTATGTGTCTTTGCTGAAAAGCATGTTGGGGATCTGCTCGGAGCGTGATTTGCAAATCTGCGCACAGGCCATCCACGAAGTGCATCTCGACGACAAGCAACGCCGCTTTGCCCGCACGCTCTCCGGCGGGGAGCAGCAGCGCGTGGCCATTGCCCGGGCATTGGCGCAGGAGCCGGCGATTTTTCTGGCCGATGAACCCGTATCGAGCCTGGACCCCGCGTTGGCCGAAGATATTATGGATCTTCTCGTATCGGTTTGCGACGCCTATCAACTGACGCTCATGATGAGCCTCCACCTTCCGGAACTTGCGCGGAAATATGCCGATAGGGTTCTCGCGATGAAAAACGGAAAAATCATATGGGATGGTTCTTCGGATTCTCTCTCGAATGATAAGATATATGAAATCTACGAATTCATGGGAACGAACGGAGTGGTGAATGAGAACGGAGCGAGAGCAAGCAGAAGCGCTTCCACCTGGGCGTATGGCTACCAGGGCCAGCCTCTTCCTGGCGGTTAGCGCACTCTTATTCTGGTCCTTTCAAGGTTCTGAGTTTTCACTCAAGCAATTCTGGCGTGGGATTCCCCAGCTGTTTCATTTCTTTGGCCGGATGACGCCGCCGGACTGGTCGGTTTGGGATGTTTTGCTGACCTCGGCGATCGAAACGTTGCAAACCACCATCACGGGCACTTTTCTGGGTGCTCTGTTCGCTTATCCACTGGGCGTGCTGGCGGCGTCGAACTGGACGCCAGTTTGGGTGCACCTGCCCATCAAGGCGCTCATGGCGTTCGTCCGCTCCATACCCTTACTGCTTCTCGCCTTGTTGTTCGTCTCCGCCGTGGGCCTCGGTCCCTTCCCCGGCGTACTGGCGTTGGCGGTGCACTCGGTCGGGGTGCTCGGCCGGTTCGTGGCGGAGGAAATCGAGGCGACGGACCCCAAACCCCTCCTCGCGTTGCAGGGGACGGGCGCCTCGTCCGTTCAGGTCATCCAACATGGGCTGATTCCCCAGGTTTTGCCGCAGATGGTCGCGCATCTGGCCATACGTTTCGAGATGAATTTGCGTGATTCCACGATTTTGGGCTTGGTCGGCGCGGGGGGCCTGGGTTTTTACGTGTTCTTGTATGTCAAGCAATTTCAGTGGCAGAAATCGGGCGTGCTGGTGTTGGCCATCATCGCGCTGGTTTTCGCGGGAGAGTTCGCCGCATGGCAGATCAGAAAACGTTTGATTTAGCCTGGGGAGCTCTATGGAGCCAGTGATGACGAACCTCGTTCAACCCGCCGGGAGCCTTCTTGCGGGTAGAGGTGGGAGGAAACGCGTGTGGATACGCTGATTGATCTCCTGAAAGAAGCAACTACGAAATTTCCCGACTCGGTCGTTCTCGAAGGTGATGTGGAAGGGCGTGGTCGGGTGACGCTCACGAGAACGGGGCTGTGCAGAAAGGCAGCCGCCTTAGCCCGTAAGCTGATGGATGCAGGCGTGAAGCCGGGAGACTTCATCGCTCTGTTGGCGCCGAATCAACCCGAATGGGCGGTGGGGTACTTCGGGGCGCTGCTTGCCGGTGGCGTTCTCGTGCCGTTGGACGTGAACCTGAAAGAAGGAGAACTCGCGAACATTCTGGAGAAAGCCAGGCCCGTTTGCGTCGTAACGGACGCCAGTGAAGAAGAGCGCGCCAAGATGCTTGCGGGCGATCTCGCGTCGGCCTGCGCGGTGTTGCGCATTGATGAGGAGAGAGAGCCCACTCCCTCTGCTTCGCTGGACGCTTTGCCGGGCGCGGAGCGAAGCCCGGACGACCTGGCGCTGGTGTCGTTCTCATCGGGAACGACGGGAACGCCCAAAGGAGTGATGCTCTCTCACGGGAACATCACGTCCAACGTGCGCGCCGTGCTCGAGCCGTTCGACGCCGGGGAGGGCGATGTCTTCCTCTCGATTCTGCCGCTTCACCACATGTTCGAGAGTACGGGCGGTTTTCTGATACCGCTGACGAGCGGCGCCCGGGTGCATTACCTCTCGTCCCTGAACCCGCGCCTCCTCGCGGAGACCATGAAAAACGAGGGCATCACCATCTGCCTGATGGTGCCGGCACTGGCGCGGCTCATCCATAAGCGGATCATGTCGAACGTGGAATCACTGAGCGGGGTAAAAAAACTCGTCTTTAAGATATTTTTCGGGATTTCCGGGATTTGCCTGTCCATGGGTCTTCGCGTCGGGGGGTTGTTGTTTTCCCAGGTGAAGAAAAATCTCGGCGAGAATTTACGCTATTTTGCGAGCGGAGGCGCCGCGCTCGACCCGAAAATCGCTCGTGATTTGCTCGTTTTGGGAATAGAGGTGGTCCAGGGGTACGGATTGACGGAAACGTCTCCCGTCACCCATGCGAATCCACCGGGAGCGCCGAACAAAATCGGAACCGTCGGTCCGCCCATACCGGAGGTGGAGGCGCGAATAGAACCCGTGGAGGGTGCCGATGAGGGAGAAGGGGAAATCCTGATACGCGGGCCGAACGTGATGCAGGGCTACTTCGAAAACCCGGAGATGACGGCGGAAGTCTTACGGGATGGGTGGTTTCATACTGGAGACATCGGCCGTCTGGATGCGGATGGCTACCTCACAATATGCGGCCGGTCCAAAAACGTAATTGTCTCGGAAGCCGGCAAAAATATTTATCCCGAAGAGGTGGAGGAGCAGCTTCTCGAAAGCGAATGGTTTCAGGACGTGTGCGTCATCGGCAGGAAGACGCCTCGCGGCGGTGAGGAGGTGTTCGCCGTCGTAGTGCTCGACCCCGAAACCGATTTGCCGCAAGAAGACGAGCAACGCGCGGCCCTGGTAGATTCCGAACTCAAGCGCCTGAGCGCGCATCTTGCGGATTACAAGAAGGTGGGCGGGTTTTTCCTCTGGCCCGAGGAGGAGTTGCCCAGAACTACCACCCGTAAACACAAGCGAGAGGACATTAAGACGATATTGAGAGAGCAGCCCGAATTCTCGCCAAATGATTTTTGAGTGCTGGGAGTAAGGTGTCGCATCCACACAATGAGAAGCCGAGAACCGGCTAACCGAATGGTTTATCTCCTTTGTTTGTGTTATCTAGCCTTCATTGACAACATTGCAGGAAAAGCCTTCCGAGGTTTGCCGGAAAAGATTCATTTTCAGCGCCGAAGCGTAATGGCAGTATGAGTGTAACGTATTCATGAGGTCTGATTATATGTCTCAATCGATACGGGATGCCTCCCTGGCGCTGCAACCATGGCTTTCGGAAACCAGGCGCACCATTCATATGAATCCCGAACTCGGCTACGAGGAACATGAAACCTCTCGTCTCATCGTGGAGAAACTCGAGAGTTTCGGGCTCGATGTGCACGCCGGTATCGCGGAAACGGGGGTGGTCGGTTTGCTCGATACGGGTCGTCCCGGCCCCACCATCGGCATACGCGCCGATATGGATGCGCTCTCCATCGATGAGTCGAACAACGTGCCCTATAAGAGCCGCCGCGCGGGGAAAATGCACGCCTGTGGTCATGACGCCCATGTGAGCATGTTGCTGGGCGCGGCGCGCCTGCTTTCCGAGAACAAAAACTGGCTCGATGGCCTGGGCGGCAACGTCAAATTCATATTCCAGCCGGCGGAGGAGGGAAAAGCCGGCGGAAAGAGGATGGTGGAAGAAGGTGTTCTGGAAGAACCCCGGGTGGATCTCCTCATCGCCGCGCACGTGTGGCCCGACATGCCGGCGGGACACATCGGCACGCGCTCGGGCCCTGCGCTGGCGGCGGGGGATAAAATCCTCATTCAAGTGAGAGGAGAAAGCTCGCACGCGGCGTATCCCCATCAATCCAAAGACGCCCTGGTGGCCGCCTGCCATCTGGTGACCGCACTGCAAAGCATCGTGAGCAGAAATGTCGGTCCTTTCGAGTCCGGCGTTCTTTCCATCACGACGTTCGAAGCAGGCGTCGCGGTCAACATCGTGCCTCGCGACGTCAAGATTCAGGGTACTATCCGCACGCATGATCCGAAGGTCAGGGCGAAGATGGGCGAGCGCGTGCGGGCGGTAGCGCGCGGGGTGGCCGAAGCCTTCGACGTGCAAATCGACCTCGAGATCACGCCGGGGTATCCCGTCTTGGTGAACCACGAGGCAGCCACTGAGCTCATCGAAAACGCAGGCATTCAGGTCCTCGGCGCAGAGAACGTGAATGAGATGCCGTTTTCGATGGGAGCCGAGGATTTCTCCTACATGGCGGAGAAACGCCCCGGAGCCATGTTCCGCGTGGGCATATCGAACGAAGAAAAAGGGTTCGTTCACGGTCTTCATTCCGATCTGTTCGACCTGGATGAAAATGCGCTACCTGTCGGCGTGAGCGTTTTCGCTCAGGCAGTGGTTGAGTTCCTGGAAAATTCAGAGAAATACCTCGCCTAGATTTTTCAAAGGGTCTTTGGAAAAGATGTTTCACCCGTTGCCTGTCGAGCGGAGAATCGCATCTTGTTGATTGAGCCATTTGTTCTTTTCGCTCTGGGCGCGGCGCTGTCCTTTACCTGCGCGGATTTCTTCGCCCGCAAGGGTTTGCAGTACGCCAACCATTTCGTGGGCGCCACCATCACACTGGTGGGAGAGTTGGTGCTTTTTATCCCATTGGTCTTGCTTTTGGGTTCCCCGTTTCCAGAACCAGGGACGCATTATATCTGGGTGATGATTGGCGGAACCTGCAACCCGGGGCTTTTTCTCATCTTTTTCCTGATCGGCATTCACCGGATCGGTGTGGCGCGCGCGGCCCCGATCAAGGGAATGTCTCCCATATTCGCCGCTCTTTTGGCGCTCATTTTTCTGGGAGAAGACCCTGCCTGGTATCATCTGATAGGCGTTGTGTTCGTGGTAGGCGGCGTCGTGTTGCTCGTATCGGGAAAGACGGAAGGGCGATGGAGCCGCTGGGACGCCCGTTGGCCCGTGTTCGCGGCGATGATATCGGGGTTTGGAGCTATGTCCTGGAAAAAAGGCGTGGTCGCTTTCCAAAGCGCACTTGCCGCCTCGATGATAGGCACCGCCGCTGCTCTCATCGTGGTGGGCGTCTATACCTGCTATGCATTGCGCAAAGAGGCCGCGGGCGACGTGAAACGAGCGTTTTGGCCGTATCTGCTGGGTGGGGTAGCGGCGGGGATGGGGATTTTTCTTTTCATGTCCGCCTTGCAGGAAAGCCAGGTTTTCAGGGTGGTGCCGATGGTGCAGACGAGTCCCTTGTTCACCGTGCTTTTCAGCGTGATTTTTCTCAGGCGGGTCGAATCCATCACCTGGCGCGAGCCTGCAGGAGCGGCCCTCACCGTGAGTGGAGTCATCCTTGTCGTCTTGCGCGTTTGAAGTGGCGGAGCGGGATGGACTTCCAGCCCGAAAACCAGTATAAATCGACCCCTTGAAGGTCCGGGAATTCATTCCTTGGCCTTCCTGGATTTTTGCTTGTCCCCATCGTCTAGCCTGGCCCAGGACACCGGCCTTTCACGCCGGCAACAGGGGTTCGAATCCCCTTGGGGACGCCAACCGTTACTGTAGAAATTCCTTTCCCGTCAAGTCGAGCGGCGCGAGGGTGTTTAACGCGCGCCTTGGGGGGACGGCCACTAGCGCCGTTACTCCAGCTACGCCTTATGCATATGCGATGAGGCGTGAGAAAATGTACTCGACGCATGAAACAACTCGTGCTGACGAAAATCGATTCCATCCCGAACGAGCGACAGGCCGAGTATTTAGGCCCCTGGTCACTCTCTGAGTTTCAGTTTTTTGAGTGGGAATGGAGGGAATACGGAATCGAGCCGGCGCTCAAAAGCGAGGAGGTTCACTTCGTCTCCAGAAGGCTTGAGAAGGTTTGTGAATTCTATCTCTCTAGGTTGAATATCCGGCAAAACGAAAGACACGGGCGTTCTTATTCGAGTCGCTACTGGCGCATATTGCTGATGCCGTGGCTCATCAATCTGGTCATGTGCGCATTCGAGCGGTTTTTGCGCGTCAGAAATCGGGTAAGGAGTGGTGTTCGGTATCTCGTATTTCTCTCTCCTGAGGATGAAAGCCTCTCATCCATCACGACGCCCCATTTCAATCAGATACTTATCGACGATCCGCTGAACCGGCTGATCTTCAGCAAATTCATCCGCGCTTTCCAGCCCCAGGATTGGGAGGTGCGAGATGGCGCTCCCGCCCCGGAAGATACATATTTCTCCTCGGACCACTTATCCGGCGCGTCTTCAACGGAAAACTACGCCGTTTTCAAAAAAGTGCAAAGAAAAATGGAAATGTATCGCTGGGCGAGCATCCTCTCTTCCAACATGGGGTGCGTACAATTCCATAAAGTGCATGGTTTGAGTCCGTTGGATGCCTTGTATATTTCCTTGCGCATGGTGTTTCGAAACAGGAGGCGTTGGAAGGAGGCCGCTACATCGTTTCGTAAAACGCCCGAAGCGGGGAACGTGAACCTCGCCAGGGACGACGTGGTTGAAGAACTCCAATCGGTCCGGGACATCACCGCTTGCGAGGCCGGGATTTTCCTGAAAGTTCTGGATGAACTCGTCACGGAGACGATGCCGAAGGTATTCACGGATCATTATCTGGAAAACGAGAAAAAAGCCCGGTTGAAGGTAAAGGCGACAGCGTCCTGGACGGACACCATCGCCTATGGCCATCTGGGCAATGACGATCAGTCGAATTTTTACGTGGCCGCTCTCCTCGATAAACGCCCCGTAAACCTGGTTATCAATCAGCATGGGGGAAATTACGGCATCATCGAATCCGCGCCTTGGCATCACCTTGCGGAGTATAAGACGGCCGATCGATTCATATCGTGGGGATGGAGGCATCAATCCGAATATCGAATAAACGCCGTGCCCGCGGCCTCTCCTTTTCTTTCAAAGATGAGGCGCAACAAGAAGCGGAACTCATCCATCATTCTGGTCAGCTCCGAACTCACCCCCCATATGAAATGGCTGGCGGCGGACTCCCTTCCCGAAGACATCGCGCAATACATGAGAGAAAAGACGAGTTTCATCGAACACCTGGGCGACGCGCCCCGATCCGCCCTGTGGTACAGGCCGTATACGCGGAGGAGGAACAATCAATACGATCAGGCCTATATCGAAAAGAAATACCCCGACGTGAAAATCCTTCGAGAAAAATTGGTGAGATATATGCCGAGCAGGCTCTCGCCCGTGCTATCGGGATGCGGGGTTTGCGTTCTTGATCGTCCGGGGACGACGGCGGCATTCACGATGGCGGCGGGCATTCCGACCCTTTTCTTCGGGGGGGCTAACGCCTGGCGCGTTTCCCGTTATGCGAAACCGGGCATCGAGAAACTTATCAGTGTGCGCGTTCATCATTCATCCGGCGAGAGTGCGGCGAGGCATCTGAACGCCATCTGGCCCGATGTGGATTCATGGTGGGATGATAGTTGCACGCGAGAAGCCGTCGATGAATTTGCGATTCGTTATTATCGCAACAGCAAGAACTGGCGTTCAGAATGGGTGGATATTTTCTCTTCGCCTGATTCCGAATTATGGCGAACCGATGAGGCGGAGGAGTGCAGATGACGAGGATATCTCTGACGGACGGTCTATTTGGAGACTTTGGAGTCGAAGATGGTCGATTGATAGGTGTTTACGGACCCTCCCAGCTGAAAGGGGAAGGGCTCGACGACGAAGCCCTCAGAGAGCGGATTCGAAATCCGATCGGCGCTCCCCCTCTCCGGGAGATTTCCAAAGGCGCCGGGAGGGTGTTGATCGTCACCGACGACAATACGCGCCATACTCCCCTTCATCGCGTACTACCCGTCATTCTGGAGGAACTTACCGAGGCGGGCGTCTCCGATTCTTCCATCCGTATTCTGATCGGCTTGGGTACACATCGCGCCATGACGGATGAGGAGATACGGTGCAAGTTTGGAGACGATCTGGTCGCGCGATTCGAGATTCTCAACCATGAATGGAAAAACCCCGTAAAGCTTATTTCATTGGGGAAGAGCGGGTTGGGTTTTGACGTGCTGATGAACAGGGAAATCCTGAAAACGGATCTCACCATATCCGTCGGCAGCATCATACCTCATGCGACGGCGGGCTTCTCCGGCGGGGCGAAGAGCGTGATGCCCGGCATTTGCGGAGAGGCCACGATAGAAGAGACCCATTGGGCCGCTCTGGAATATGAGATGAGAGAAATTCTCGGCCACTTCGACAACAAGGTGAGAGAAGTGTTCGTTCGCATAGCGCGGCGGGTCAGGCTGCGCTTCATCGTCAACACAATCATGATGGATGAGGAAAGAATATATGACGCCGTTGCCGGAGACGTGGAGTCGGCCCACGAGGTGGGCTGTGAGCGATGTCTGGATCTATATGGTGTGCCGGTCGCCGCAAAGGCGGAAGTCGTCGTCGCGGAAGCCTATCCGTCTGACATCGATCTGCGTCAGGCCATAAAAGCCGTATGTGCGGCGGACCTCGTCTGTCGCGACGGTGGGGTGATCATCCTGGCCGCGGATTGTCGGGAGGGCATTTCGCCGCAATTCCCGAATTTCGAAAGATATGGATTCAGAGACCCCGACTCGCTTTATCAGAAAGTCGAAGCGGGTGAATTTCGTGAAAAGCTCCTGGCCTACACGCTGGTCGCCATCGGCAGAATTATCTCCAGACGCGTAAGGGGAGTGTTGGTTTCGTCTCATATCGGTCGGGAGGAGGCAGAGAGAATGGGATTCGGCTGGTCGGAGTCGATAGGGGCGGCGGTCGATGATGCTTTGGAGGCGACGGGGCCGAATTCGAAGCTCATTGTGCTTCGGCAGGCAGGGCAAATCATGCCTGTTGTTTCATCCACGAAAACGAGGGGAACGAAAAATTGATCGTCGCCGTTATTCCGGCCAAGCGGCATTCGAATCGTCTGGCGGACAAGAATCTCTTGGAAATCGACGGCCTTTCTCTCGTGGCGCACGCGGTTCGGTACGCACGAAGATTCAAGAGTGTGGACAAGATCGTCGTATCCACCGATTCCGAGGAAATTGCCGAGATCGGTAGACGAAACGGGGCGATGATTCATTTCAGGGGCGATGTACTGAGCGGCGAAGCGCCCCTGGTCGAGGTGTACCGGGATGTCGCCAGGGAATTGGGCCGTGCGAACGTGTCTTTCCTTGTCGGGGTTCAACCCGATCATCCGAACAGAAAAAGCGACCTGGACGCCCTGTTGAGATACGTCAAAGACAACCAGATAGACGACCTGTGCACGGTGGACCGGAATGGAAAGCGCAACGGGGCGCTTCGCATCATGAGCATGAGAGGGTTGACGACGACCCCGCCCCTGTATCCATCCGCCGTTCAGGATGACTGCATCAACATCCACTGTGCTTTCGACCTCGCCATGGCTGCGCATGAAATGAGTCTGTATTCGAATGAGATCGCCGTCGGTGACAGGATGATAGGGGAGGGCCATCCCGCTTTCGTGATTGCCGAGGCCGCCTGCAATCACATGTGTGACTTGGGGCTTGCCAAGGAGATGATCGACCTCGCCGCCGAAGCCGGGGCGGATGCGATCAAGTTCCAAACCTACAAGGCGGAGCGCCTGACGCGCAAAGGGGCGATAACCTATTGGCGTGGGAAACAGATTCCGCAAATCGAATATTACCGGAAACTCGATCGCATTGGCGCCCCCGAATATAAAGCGCTTTTCGCACATGGCCGCAAGAAAGGCGTCATCACATTCTCCACGCCGTTCGACGTTGAAAGCGCCGATATGCTGAACGATTTGGGCGCGCCGCTCTTCAAAATCGCCTCCTGCGATCTTCCCGACAGCCGGTTGCTCAGGTGCGTGGCCGGTTTCGGCAAGCCCGTTATTCTTTCGAGCGGCGGTTCGATGGTGGAGGAGATTGAGCGGGCCATCGCCACCATTTTCGCTACGGGCAACCATCAGCTCATCCTCATGGCCTGCATGTTGAGTTACCCGGCGCCGAATGAAGACGCGAACCTCCTGCGTATCTGCTCTTTGAAGGAAAAATACCCCGGCATCATCGTCGGGCTGTCCGACCATACCGAGCCGGATGCGCACATGATCATACCTTCTCTGGGCGTGGCTCTGGGGGCGAAGGTCATCGAAAAACACTACACCCTGGATCGGGAGTTGAGCGATTCGGGGCATTTCTTTTCGATGGATCCGAACGATTTGACGAAAATGGTGCAAAACGTTCGTCTTGCCGAGAGCGTATTGGGCGACGGCGCGCTCGGAGTCGCCAAGGCGGAAAACGCCGCGCGAAACAGTGCGCGGCGCAGCATCGTCGCCGAGCGGGATATCGTGTGTGGGGAGACCATCGAATCCTCGATGCTGGGCATGAAGAGGCCCGCCGACGGCCTTCCGGGCTGGATGATGGATGAATTGATCGGTAAACGGGCGAAAGTGGAGATACAAGCGGATCAGACTCTCTCGATGGACATGGTGGAGTGACCGTGGAAGCAGGATTCATCCCATCCGGGTCGACTCGTCATGCCTAAAGTCACGGTGTACATCCCCACCCACAACTACGGTCGTTTTCTCGATACCGCGATACGAAGCGCGTTGGAGCAGACCATGGATGACTGGGAGTTGATCGTCATCGACGACGGCTCGACGGACAACACGGCGGAAATACTCGAACCCTACAGAGCGCATCCCAAGATTCGCATTCTTGAGCAAGAGAACAAGGGTTTGAATTTCACGAACAACATCGCCTTGCGCGCCGCCGAGGGCGAATACCTGATGCGGCTGGATGCGGATGATTTTCTGGATGAGAACATTCTGCTGGTTCTCTCCAACATCCTGGACACGAAACCCGGTGTAGGTCTGGTGTACCCGGATTATTATTACGTGGACCACGATGGAGAGATTACGGAAATCGTTCGTCGCCAGAAAATAGGAGAAGAGATCGATTTGCTCGATCTTCCGGCGCATGGCGCATGCACCATGATTCGTAAGGAAATTCTGATGGAAATAGGCGGTTATTTCGAGGAGTTTGATCGTCAGGACGGTTACGGGATGTGGCTGAAATTCATCGAGCGACATCATCCCTACAATGTGAATCTGCCCCTATTCTATTACCGCCGGCACGGGGGGAGCTTGTCGGAATCCCGGGGCCTGCTCCTGGAGACGCGTCGCACAATCAAAAGGCGGGTGGTGGAGGAGATGAATCTTCCCCGCAAGCCGAAGGTTTTGTCGCTCGTTCCCGTAGTCGTGGATGGGGAATGCGAGCTCACGAATCCTTTTACGCAGTTCATGGGAAAACCGCTATTGCAGCGAGCCCTGGAGCAAATCAAGGAAGCGCGCTCCGTCGACAGGATAGTCGTATTCTCAAACGATGAAGATGTGTTGGATTATGTGGAGCGTTTCGAGGGAGTGGACGGCCTCCTCCGACCCGAAGCGCCGGCGAGGCGGACTGCCAAGATGGCGGATACGGCGCTGCATGCCTTGAGAACACTGGAGGAGCGCGAATATGCACCCGACGCGGTTTGCGTCTGCTACGTCAACACCCCTTTTCGCAGAGGGTGGCATATCGATAAAGCCGTGGACACCATGACGATTTTCGGCGTTGATTCCGTGGTATCCATATCTGAGGATCTTTCGTTTTTCTATCATCACGGGAAAAACGGACTCACCCCCGTCAACGGTTCTATCGAGAGGACGCTGCGTCTGGAGCGAAAAGCGTTGTTCAAAGAAAATGGGGCGATTTACCTGAACCGGGTGGAATCGGTACTAGCCGGAAAAATTTTAGGGGGGAAAATAGGCCATATCACAATGCTTCCAGAGGAAAGCGTGAGAATCAATTCGGCGTATGAGTTTTGGCTAGCGGAGAAAATTGCGGCTGAGTGGATGGAAACGGCTTCGTCTGATAAACTACCTGAAATTTAAAATCCATAAACGCCACTCCACGAGATAAAGACGACCCACCACGAGGCAAAGGTCCGGAAATATCGACCCTGACCCAAGGATGAGCGACGATGAAACGCATGGCGTGACCTCCGAGGAGCATGAGTGATTCTGATGCGCTCGGGGCTTTCGGCCTGCTGAAATCGTTCAAGTTTTGGGCAATTTCCGGCTTAAGCTAAAAAGCCCCATGTGGAACGATAAACAAAGTGACATCTTCGCCGTCGCACGGGATTACAAGGATTTCCTGTTCTTGTATTTGTTCATCCTTATTCTGGCGACGATGTTCGAGAGCGTCGGCTTGGGACTGCTGATGTCCATATTCCAGACAATTCAGGGCATCGAAACGAACCACATCCTCACGGCGTACGCCGAATGGGGATTCGGCGTCGTCGGCTTGGAGTTTTCACTCCTCAATCTCATCGCCTTGTTCTCGTTCGCCATGCTGGTCAAATATGCTCTGGTTGCGAGCTCCATGCGCTTCGCGCGGGTGCTGAGTTCGAGAATCGCATGCGACATGAGAGAAAAAATCTTTCGAAACTTCATGAATCTTCCCCTCTCGTATTTTTACCGAAGAAAAATCGGCGATCTCGTTGCTGTTCAATTCACTTCTGCGAACAATTGCGGTTTTGTTTTCGAACACGTGATGCTCATCATGAACGCCATTTTTTTCTGTGTTTTGTATCTGATCCTGAATTTGATGGTTTCTTTTTCGCTGAGTGTTCTGGTCCTCGGCCTCTCGTCGATTTCCTGGTTTTTTCTGCTTCCGTGGTTTCGCAAGGCCTATGCGGAGGGCGCGAAAGAATCGGAGGGCGTGGAGAACATCAGTTCCTATCTCCACGATGTTTTCTCGGGAATCAAGACGGTGAAAGTGTTTGGAAACCTCGCGCATCACATCGAAAATTATACGATGCGCGCAAACGGGTATCGCTGGGTCTGTGTCCAGATCATGCACAACAGAATCGTCGCGTCGTTCTTCTACGAGCCGTTGATTTTCTTGATGATGGTTTTCTGCTTGATTGTTTCGGTCAAATTTCTGGAGATTCCCTTTTTCACCCTCACGGTGTTTTTGGCGATTTTTTTGCAGGTTCTCCCCAAGCTCAAGCTGATAGGCAACTATTGGCTCATCGTGAACGAATTCGCTCCCCACATGGCGAGGGTTCGCGAATACGCTGAAGGCAAAAGCCTGGAATGCTTGCCGGAAGGAATCGCTTCTATCGGTTCTCTGCAAAAAGGGGTCAGGTTTGAAAACGTGTCGTTCACATATCCGGAAGCGCGGGGTGATGCGCTGAGCGGAATAAACGTATCGATCGAAAAGGATACGACGACGGCGCTCGTGGGTTCTTCAGGAAGTGGGAAGACGACTTTTGTCGATCTTTTCTTGCGTCTTCATGATCCGACGCAGGGCGTCATCTATGTCGATGACGTAGATTTGAAAGACGTGTCCGCGAGTGAATGGCGAAGCCGAATCGGGGTGGTGGAGCAGGATCCCTATCTCTTCAACGACACGGTTTACAACAACATCCGCTATGGAAACTTGAGCGCGGATGAAGGGGAGGTGCGAAAGGCCGCGGAAATCGCCTATGCCCATGAATACATCACCCGGATGCCCGAGGGGTACCGAACGATCATCGGAAACCGGGGGTTCAAATTGTCCGGCGGGCAAAAACAGCGTCTGGCCCTTGCGAGAGCTTTGGTTCGCTCCCCCCGGATATTGGTCCTGGACGAAGCGACGAGTTCGCTCGACAGTGGTTTCGAGCGTCTCATCCAGGAGGCTGTGCGGAATCTCAGCGGGCGGATGACCATCCTGATCGTCGCGCATCGTCTCTCTGCAATAAGAAATGCGGACAAAATTCTGGTTCTCGAGAGTGGGAGAATCGTCGAGGAAGGAGACCACCCCGCTCTCATGCGGATGGAAGGCCGGTATCGAAAATTCGTGGAATTACAGTCGTAAGGTGATCCGGGAAATTCACCGGACGCTTCGGTTCTCCCCGACTTCGAGACCCATCGCCATCAAATAGGCGATATGGGTTTCTTTTGCGGGTAAAAAAATGGCTCGGTGATTATATGTGCGGAATTTGTGGAATCACCTCGATCAAACTCTCGCCGTCCTTGATGGAGGAGAGTGTTGCGCGGATGTGTGATGCGATGTCACATCGCGGCCCCGACGATGTGGGGCTTTGGCGTTTTGGATCAACCTGCATTGGGGTGAGGCGCCTGAGCGTCATCGACCTGAGTTCGGCGGCGAAACAACCGATGACCAGCGAAGATGAGAGAATCTGCGTTGCGTTGAACGGAGAAATCTATAATTTCAAACGATTGAGGGAGCATTTGGCGGGTCGTGGCCGCGCCTTCAGATCGAACTCCGACACGGAGGTTCTTCTGCGCCTTTACGAGGAGGAAGGGGAGGGGTGCGCCCGTTTTCTGAGGGGGATGTTTGCATTCGCGATCGTGGACGCCGGCCGGAAAACTTTGCTTTTGACGCGCGACCGGCTCGGCGTGAAACCTTTGTATTACTCGCCGATCGCGGGTGGATGGGCGTTCGCCTCGGAACTGGGAGCGCTGGTGAGAAGCGGCGTGATTCGCCCCGAACTCGACCTGAATTCTCTTGACCTCAGCCTTTCTCTGGGCTTCGTTCCCGGTGCACGCACGCTATTGAGAGGTGTGAAGGCCTTGCCTCCAGGACACCGAATGCGCATCACCGAAAAGGGTGTATCCATCGAGCAGTGGTGGGGGATGCCGGCGGCTGGAACGACGCGATGCACCGATGAGGAAATCGTTCCCCGTCTACGTGGTTTATTAGAGGAAAGCGTCGAACTCCACAAGATAAGCGATGTCCCCATAGGGGCTTTTTTGAGCGGTGGCCTGGATTCTTCGGCGATTGTGGGGCTGATGTCCCGCCGGGCGGATAAACCCGTGAGAACCTATTCCATCGGTTTCGATGACGCCCCGCAAGGCTATGACGAGAGAAAATATGCGAGAACATCGGCGCAATCCTTCTCAACGCGCCACTTGGAGTTCGTGATCAAAGGCTCGAAGGTGGCAGGGGAGCTTCCCCGCATCATACGACATCTGGACCAACCCAGCTTCGATGGGGTCAACACCTACCTCGTATCGCAGGCGGCGAAGCAAGATGGCGTTACGGTCGCCTTGTCCGGTCTCGGGGCAGATGAGCTTTTCGGCGGTTATGACTCGTTTCGCCTGATACCGCCTTGGTGGCGATTGTCGACCAAATGGGGAAAATTGCCTTTGGCGGCGAAAAAAATCCTCGTGGCACCCGTCTCGGGAATGCTCCGCTTCGGACCGAGTATGTCTTCTGAGCGCATCAAAAAGCTCCGGCGGCTGCAGTGGGTGGAATCGCCGGTTGGATTGTACGCCTTGGCGCGCCTTTTGTTGTGGCCCGAGGAGAAGAGAGCTTTGTATTCCCCGCAACTGCAGACCTACTTTCGCGAGTGCAAGGCGGATGAGGATATTTTCGCGATACTCGACTCGTTAGTCCACGTTGGTGAGAGGCCCTGGAGCATTCTGAGCGAACTCGAAATGCAAGTGTATATGGGGTGGCGATGTTTGCGGGATGTCGACGTGATGAGCATGGCCCATTCCCTGGAAGTGCGGGTGCCGTTCGTCGATCATCATGTCGTGGAATTCGTCTGTGGCCTGCCTTCCGGGTGGGAGCAAAAATGGGGACATCCGAAGAGATTGCTTGAGGCGTCGCTTCGCGACGTCATTCCCCCTGAGATTTCCGCCAGGAGAAAACAGGGCTTCGCCCTTCCGATGGCGAAGTGGATGAAAGAAGATTTGCGAGAAATCCTCGAGGATGCGCTCAGTGAGGAGTCGCTTCGCAGAAGAGGTATTTTCTCACCCAAGGAGGTCCGCAGGTTGTATGCCCGTTTCAGAGCGGGGAGAGCCTCCTATCCCCTTATATGGTTTTTGGTGGTTTTGGAGCTTTGGTTTCGGGAGATGCTGGACGCTCATCGTTCGGCGGGCGCTTGATTTTTCGCAAAATAGGCCCCTGTTAGAGGAATCCGACGTGATAAGCGTATTGATGACGTCTTACAACGCCGAGGAATACATCGCCGACGCCGTGAAGAGCATACTCGCGCAGACGGAATCCGATTTTGAATGCGTCATCATCGACGACGGCTCCACGGACGATACGATTCGAATCGTCGAACAATTTAGCGACACCAGAATTCGCCTGATAGAAGCGGGAAGAATCGGACTCGCGAGAGCACTCAACCTCGGGGTGCGCGAGAGCAGGGGTGAATTCATTGCCCGGCATGACGCCGACGATTTGTCTCACCCCAGAAGATTTGAAATTCAAAAAGCAGCGATGCAGCGTTTTCCTGATTATTCTGCTGTCGTTTCCCCCCTGTTCGCCTTTCATGCGGAAGACGTTCCACATTGGCCCGCATTCGGTTCGGAGGAAAAAAAGCCCTCGTTGAGAGATGTTCGAAGGGAACTCATGCTTTTTAATCCTGTGGTTCACACGTCATTGTTCGTGAGAGGCGATGCGATGCAGAAAATCCGAGGCTACGACGAGAGTCGCGCCGGCCAACTCGACTGGGACCTCTATGTGCGATTGTATGAAAACGGGATGAAGCTCGGGGCGTTGGGGGTTCCCGTGGCGGCGAAAAGAATCCACGCGAGACAGTTCTTCGAACGGGGCGCCAGGCTTCGCTATGTGCTCGATGGGGTTGTGCTGCAAAACAGGGCGATTCGCGCCTTGGGGGGAGGGCTCCCGCATCGCGCACTGTTGCCGCTTTGGTTTTCATATCGCATGTTGCCGCACAAGGTGCGCATGTGGGTGAAGAGGGGCTATTTTTCCAGACGCCCAGGCGCGCCGGAGTAGTTTTCCGTGAACGTGGACCGCGCGGCTTCAAATGTCCACCCTGTTTCAAGAGAAAAGAAACCCTTTTCTTTTCAACTCACCAATTCAGTCATTTGTCTGCACGCGGTTTATTTTCTTATCCCATGGGAGCGCGTTCCCTACTTCCCGGGTGAAGCCCTGGGTCCCTATAAGTTCTACATGATCCTTTTCGTTTTGTTGTGTTCCGCATGGGCGGTAGAGGTTATTCGGTTCGGGGCGAGAAAACCGACGCCGGGGTTTACCGTCGCCGCCCTTTGGTTTTGGGTGATATTCTGGGGAGGAATTATCCATGGCTACATGCAGGATGACCCCATCAAGACGTCAGTGCCCCTCTACCGGATTCTGGCCGATGCCGTACCCTACGCCGACGGTATGCTCGTATGGTATTTGATTCAAAACAACCGGTGGGGGAGAGAGGAGTTTGAAGGCGCGCTCGGGAGTGTATTCTGGGTCGCCTTCGCAATGGGTATCGAGAGCATCCTGTTCTATTATCTGAGCATCCCCAACCCGTATTCGCTCAATCATGAGGGACGGTTTTTTCTCGGCATGTTCGCGCGGCACCACATCGTTGCCAGCAGGCTCGGGCTGATACTGGCGGGCGTCGCCTTTTATTTTTTCTGTAGAAGAGGCGGCTATTTTTACTTGCTCGCGTCGATCACCGGAACACTCATGCTTTTATCCACATGGCGCCGGGTTCCGATTTTCGCGTTGTTCCTGGGCGCGTTCCTCCTTCTCGTCTTTTTCGTGAAGTTCAGAGGGTCTTCAGGCGCAAGCAAGAAGATAAAGTCTTTTCGCGTTTGTTGTTTCACGACCTCGGTTTTCCTGGTGTGTATTTGCGTTTCGGTGATGGTGGGGACGACGGTGCGAGAGGAGTTCATCGAAATGTCGAACATCTCTACGAGCGTCAAGGAGCGGCTCTTTCAGTACGCGCGGGCATCGGATGTGTTTTTCGAGCGGCCTTTCTTGGGAGGCGGGCCGCGCCAGGGGTTTTTCTACGGATATTCCAAAGATACGCCGGCCACGTTCTCTGCGTATTTTTACGGCGACATCACCCGGTATGAATCGGGTATTCGGGGATGGTCGACTGCAGATTTGTTTCAGGAAAATCCGAGAAAGAGCGCACCGGTTTCCCTGCACAGCCTGCCGATGAATTTCATCGTGGATTTGGGATTGCTGGGTCTCGTTTTGCTGATGGCCTTGCTCGCCACGGGTTTGATGTATTTTTTCAGAATCATGCGCTTGCCACCCCATGAAGGTTCACTCGAAATCGTGATGCCTTTCGCCGTCATTTTCTCTACCGTAGCTGCCTTGTTCGTCGGTGTTTCCACCACGGCCCACTTTTATCCCTACTGGCTGTTCGCCATCTTGCTCTGTTTCGTGCGCAGCCTATATCGTGAAGTTCTGGCGAAGGCCGTCTAAGGGGTTTTTCGTTCGTGTGGATTTTCCCGTCAGGCAATACGCCGTGATGGCCCAGTAGAGAACGGAAATTTTAGGGGACGAAAAAATGTTCTCGGCTCCGGCCTGAAAACATACACCGATGCAGGCGGCCCACCCCCAGGCTTCCGGCGAGCGTATCGAAAGTCGCCCCGTTTTCCTCAAATGAAGAAATACCTCTATGAGTGCTCCCGCAACCAAGCAAAGAAAAAGAAAACCTCCCGGAAAGCCTGATTCGACGAAGGCTTTGAGATAAGAGGAATGGGCGGAAAGCGTCGGGAGATTTTCATCTCTTTCGCTGGAATGCGCCTTTCCCCGGCCCTTGTCGGTTCTCGCGGAATCGGAACCCTTTATTCGCCATGGCGGCGCTTTCAGTCCTTCGTTTTTTATATACACGCTCTCCTTTTTTTGAAATGCCTGGGGGAAAAGGCCATTTCCATAGCCCGCCAGAGGTCGCTCTGCGAGCATTTTTCCACCGACGCGATGAATATAGATTCTAGGGAGTAGCGATAAATTCATGAAGTTCCCGTCATTA
The DNA here is from genome assembly GCA_965218885.1 of bacterium. Taxonomy (GTDB): domain Bacteria; phylum UBA8248; class UBA8248; order UBA8248; family UBA8248; genus Bin107. The sequence goes on from OZ244713.1 coordinate 2,585,411, forward strand.
GCGGCAATGGTCCCTACTGACAGAATGAGAATAGCGGCCAGGACATGCCGAAGGAGACGGGCTCTGGAATGGGAAAAGCGGCTGGAAACCATTTTCGTGGGGCATGGCTTTGTGAAATACAAAACCACCGAACAGCAGATGGCGAAGCCCAAAGCTCCTCCATAGCTGCGCATCGACGCCAATACGATGAGGTGTGCGGCGAAGATGGTGAACCCCGCTAGACGGGAGAATGTGCGGAAAAGCAAAGGGTAAAGCGTGCCCCATAGAACCAGATAGGCGGCGAGAAAATTCGGATGTCCGATCGGGCCGGGCCGCGAGTGAAAGAACATCCGGGGAAATGGCGAGTACAACAAATCGGTGCGGAAGCTGTGGTGCGGCCCCCAGATTTTCCAGGTGATTTGATAGGCCAGATTCTGGCACAAGACCGCCGCCAGCATGATGATGCCGCCGTAGAGGATGGTTTTCAGTATCCGGTTGCGCGAGGTTTCGTCCGCGCAAATATAAAGAAAAACCAGGAAGATGATGAAATAGGCGATCGTTTCGGCGAGGCCCCAGAATTGTTGTTTTCCAGGAGCGCCGCTCAGCCATGCCGCAACGAGACTCCAGGCGATATAGACGATCCAGATGTAGCAGAAAATCGGTTTCCTCGTGATACGGACGTGTTTTCTGTTTCTCAGAATATGCCACGCGAACCCCGAGGCAAGGGCAAAGATTGCTATTTTGTCGTATGAGATGCTTCTTCCCGTATTGCCGAAGGCGACTTCGATGTTCACGAGTGGGTTCAGGAACAAGAACAGCGCGCCTGCGGCTCCGAGGTTGTATAGGCTCGTGAAGATTATCGCGGCAGCGCCGATAGCCATGGCGCCATAAGCCAGGAAGGAAGGATTCATCACGGAAAAATGGCCTCCAAGCAAACGAGGGTCCGGAAAATGAGGTGTCAACCGGCGGCGTGAAATGGCGTGTCATGCGTCCCCATAGTGAGATGGTTCATAAAAAGAAGCTGCGTGTGAGCAGAAACCTCCCCGAAAAGGACCGAAAACTTGACACCTCCATGATTGAGAATAGCGCGTATGCACTCCAAATCATTTTTGCTTCGTTTATAGGTTGACAACTCCAATATTTCATTAGAATATATTGGCTGGCATACAATTCATGCGCGTAGATTCACGGGTTGCTCGCTGAATACAAAGACGGCTCCAAAAAGTCGGAATAGGCGTGAAACCACTTTCACCGGAAGTGGATTGTGTGCCGACCAGCCCGTGTAAGGCTCGAGGACTCAAACTCACTTTTTCGCGCCACAATTCGGGAGGAATTCGATGTTTCATGGGTTTTGTCATCACTGCTCTCATCTGAAAACCAAGTCTGCGGACTAATGCCTTCTGTGATAGAAGGAAAATACACGTTTCATCACCTTCCCTGCAGCCCGAAAAAACAACAGGCTATTCGTTTTGCGCCAAGATTCTTTCTTCATTCTCATCAGTTTTGCTTTGCGTAAAGTCATGTCGTATTTTCTGACCTTATGGTGGAAAATGGTGTCTGCTTTAGTCGGGCAGCAGAATATTCGTATTATTTTCGCTTTATTGACGAATATAAGGGAAATCTGTTTGAGTGTAAAGCGCGAATGCGCAATCGCTTTTGGTTTGGTGGCACATTCGGCGCATCATGCTCCCTGCGCTCATGAAATGGCTTGAGTTCTCTCATGGAGGGCCGCGTTCCTTTGGAGTTCATCTCCGGTACCGGGAAATTATCCGCCCTGAAGAGCAAGCGGGTTTTGAGCCGGCGCCAATATATCTGCAAGCGCGTGTTTGATTTGGGGTTCAGCATCATTGTTTTGATCTTGTTCGTTCCTTTCGGACTCCTCATCGCCATCCTGCTCAAGCTCGTGAGCGAAGGACCGATATTTTTTTCTCAGCTCCGAGTCACCCAGAATGGAAGATTGTTCACACTCTATAAATTCCGGACCATGCGCGTGAATGCCGATCAGCCGCAGGGAACCATGTCGACGAAGGAAAACGACCCGAGAATCTATCCATTCGGGCGTTTCCTGCGCCGGTATCATCTCGATGAATTTCCCCAACTCTGGAACGTCATCAAGGGGGATATGAGCATCGTCGGTCCGAGGGCGGAATACATCAAGACGCTGGAAATAGCCAAAAAACATTATCCCGAATTCGAATATCGCGAACTCGTTCCGGCGGGAATCACGGGGTGGGCGCAGATTCGGCAGGGCCACGTCGATCAGATTGAAGATTACAGGATCAAACTGGAGCACGATTTATACTACATTCTGAATTACTCGCTCTGGTTGGACCTGCAGGTGATTTTCCTGACGTCACTCGCTTTTTTGCGCCTGCGGGGCCATGGCGCCTAGGCCGTCACCGCATCTGGCGGGAGGCCTCATCCTCCATCCGTCAGGCTACCCGAAACTCTCTTTACTTCTTCCCGATTCTTTTTCAGCCGTGTTAATGCGCTCATAGAGTTTCAGAATTGTTTTTGACACGATTTCATTGGAAAACTCTTTTTCCACGATTCTCCGTCCCGCCTCGCCCATTCTTTGCCGGAGTGCAGCGTCCTGGGCCAGCTTGCCGATGGTGTCTGCCAAGTTCCTGGCGTCACGGGGTGCGACGTGGAGTCCGTTCACGCCGTCTTTCACGATATCCCGGCATCCCGGAACGTCGGTGGCCACCAGCGGGCGGGCGCAAGCCGCCGCCTCCAGCAGGCTTCTCGGAAGCCCCTCTTTGTAATACGTCGGCAAAACGGCGATGTGGCAGCCTCTCCAAACCTCAGCCATCTCCTCCCTGTAGCCCCACCATTCGATTTGGGCCCTGCGGTTCCATTCAGAAAGCGTCGATTCGGGAATGGAAGATAGGTTCTTTGGGTCCGGGCTTCCCACCAGCGCCATGCGAATTTTCATACCCTCTTTTTTCAGCAGGGCCGCCGCTTCCACGAATTCATGCACCCCTTTTTCCGTGAGCATCCGGGAGGCGAGCACCGCCAGGGGCGTGCCCGCAGGCTCCGGTGCGGGATGAAATGAGTGAACGTCGACGCCCGAGCCGCGAACAACGCTCAGGCGGAATTCATCGGGAAGCACGTTTTGAAGAATTATCTCTTTATCGTCGTCGTTCTGCACGATCACGCGGGTGTTTTTCCTCCGGTGAAAATACTTGAGCAGAACCAAAACGATTCTTCTCAATACATGCAGTTTCAGAGAATCTTCGGAAAACAACGAACCCAGTCCCAGAAATGAGTTCACGACGAAGGGCGCTTTGGTAAGGCGCGCGGCGAGCGAACCGTGAAGAAGATTCCTGACTCCGAAATGGTGGGCGATTCGGGGCCGATACTTCCGGTAGGCGCGAACAAGCTTGAATAGGGCGACAAATTCCCTCCGTAAAGAGAGGCCCTCTTTGTTTTCACTCCCCAAAGCGAAGCACTCGAATCCTTCTTCGCGAATCCGCTCCATGTATTTTCCACCGATTCTCACGCATACGACGACTCGGTATCCTGCATCCTTCGCCGCCAGCGCGAGCGCGCGCCTGTGGCTCAAAAAGTATCTATCCTCTAAATCCAGCAAAAACAGCGTCTTGCTCATCTCATCGCCCTTGCTCTTCCAGCCAGGCCTGAAACATCAACACGTTCCAAAGGCAGAATTGCCAATCCTTGTCACCGGATGCGTGCTGCTCCCACATTCGGCGAATGGTTTTTGCGTGAAAAAAATCTTCTCCTCTAAGGCGTGATTCTCTCAACAAATCTTCCGCCCAGTTCTCAAGAGGGCCTCTCAGCCATTCGCCTACAGGGACGGCGAACCCCATTTTAGGCCTTAGAATCCGCGAAGCGGGAGCGTAGCGGGACAACAAGCGCCTTAAAATCCATTTTCCCGCACCACCCCGTAGCTTCAGCCGCAACGGGAGACTCCAGACGAACTCCACGACCCGGTGGTCGAGGTAGGGCGCTCTCACCTCGAGGCCCACCCCCATGCTCGCCCTGTCCACCTTCACGAGAATATCATCGGGCAGATATTCCACCATGTCGCGGTACATCATCCTCTCGGCGGGATGAAGATCGCGCGGGACGGTTTCTGAGGCGAATGCACCCTCCATATCCCGATGCCCACTCATGCAAACCGAAGTATTTCCGTGCGCTCTCAGGCGCTCATACACCTCATCCAGATTTGCTGCGCCGAAGAGATTCGCCAATTTGAGGAGCTTCTCCCCGGCCATCTCGACCCGGTAGCGTCTCGGCAGCAGGGGCGATATTTTTTCATAACGGCGCGCCAGCGTGGGATGCCGCGCCGTCAAACCCTTCGCCACTTTTGCTTTAAGACGTTCCGGTAGACGATGGGTCCACTTCCAGACTCTGGGCGCCCAGAAATAGCGGTTGTAGCCGCCGAAGAGCTCATCGCCCCCATCGCCCGAGAGGGCGACCGTCACGTGCTCACGCGTGAGGGCGCACAGCAGGTGCGTGGGAATCTGGGAAGGATCCGCAAACGGCTCATCATAAAGCCGGGGCAGGCGCGGGATGACTTCGAGCGCTTCTCTCGGGCCGGCGTAGAGTTCGGTGTGATCGGTTTCGAGATGGCGGGCCATCTCGCGCGCATGATGGGCCTCGTCGAAGCCTTTCTCGTGAAATCCGATGGAAAACGTCCGCACGGGAACTCCGCTCTCCGCCTTCATCAGGGCCGCCACGGTCGAGGAATCGACCCCGCCGGAGAGAAACGCGCCGAGCGGCGCATCTGAGCGCAGCATCTGTCGCACGGAGCGCTTCAGCATCTCTTCTAGTTGGTCGAGCCCCTCATCATCGGAGAGCGCCCGTCTGTCTGCGGATGCGCATCTTACGGTGTTTTGTGCGGACCAGAACGCGCATGGATTCGGCAGATGCCCGGGTGCATCCGATGCGCGAAGGCTTAAGATGGAGGCGGGCGGCAGTTTGTGGATTCCCCGGTAGATGGAGTATGGGCCGGGCACGCAGCCCAGCTTCATATAAAGTGCCAGCGCGGCGGCGGAGATTTCGCATTTCCAGGCGGGGTGCGCGCGGAGGGATTTGAGTTCCGAGCCGAAAAGAAAAGATTTTCCGCACCAGCCGTAATAAAGTGGTTTTTCGCCCATGCGATCGCGCGCGAGGTGCAGCGTTTTCTCCGAGCGATCCCACAGGGCGAAGGCGAACATGCCGGCGAATCTCCGGATAGCCGCCTCCAGCCCCCACGCCTCCACCGCGGCGAGGAGGACCTCGGTGTCTGAGCCTCCCATGAAGCGCACCCCCTCGCGCGTCAATTCATCGCGCAGTTCCAGAAAATTATAGATTTCTCCGTTGTAGGAGAGGACGTATCGCCTCCCGTGCGAAATCATCGGCTGTCGGCCGTCCGCGCTCAGGTCGATGACGGAGAGCCTACGGTGCCCCAGAGCAACGCCCGCCTCCTTGTCGACCCAGCTACCTCCATCGTCGGGCCCCCGGTGGCGCAGGCTCTCCGCCATCCTCAAAACGATGTCTCGGGGGTCGTCCGTCTCCTGATGCGTGAAGAGAAAACCCGCAACGCCGCACATGATGTCCGCTCAGCTTAAGTGGATGAACCGAAGCGCGCCCTGGTCCGCATTCTCATTTTTTGCGCAGTGCGAGGCTGAAGGTTTCCGCCGCCCGCTCGCGCGCCAGGAGAAAGAAGATCCAAAGCCACGCCCGCCAGAGAACGTGAAGAGGCGCAAAGAAGCTGAAATATCCGCTGTAATAATAGGCCTTTTTCTGAATGACGGCTAAGCCTTGTCCGCGCGCCATTTCTTCGAATTCGGGCAATGTGCAGCGATAGTAACGTCCCGGAAAACCGGACTTCTCCGCGAGTTCGGGATAGAAGAACCTCAATAGATTCCGCTTGAGTCTCTCGGGGATGAGGCGGTTCACCCGTGCGTAGAGGGCATTTCTCGATGGCGTGAAGAGGAGGGCGACGCCGTCCTTTTTTAGTATGCTCGCCAGACCCGTGAAGGCAGCCGGGGTGTCGATGACGTGCTCGAGCATTGCCCGGCAAATCACCGCGTCGGCGTCTGCGCGTCCCCGGTATTCGGTGATGTCGGCGCGGATGGTCTCATCATACGCCCCTCGCGGCGCACTGGTCAGTTCTCCGTGGTCGATGTCGAGGCCGATGATGCGAAGGCCCCGCTGTGCCTTCTCCTCACAGGAGTGTAAGGGATGCTGCCCCCCGCCCACTTCGTAGACCAGCGCACCCTCGGGGATGTGGGGCGGCGCGAATTCTTTTCGGAAATGGGTGTGCCCATCCACCCGGAATTTCTTAGGCAGCATCGCATCGAAGTTTCTCGATAGATGTTTGTTGAAGTCGATGAATTTTCCCGGCAGGCCGCGCATGAGGTCGGGAGTCCCTGTCTCGCTGAAAACGAGGGGTCGAGAAACTGCTCGACCGAACAGGGGTCCTCATGGCGAACCATTATGCCGGAGAAGGGAAGGGATTAGTAGCCCTCAGCGTGAGTGAATAGTGGCGGCGCAATCGGCATTTGAAAATATCGTAATGTGTCGCTTTACGATTAACGAATAATTGTGACAATTTGCGGCATGAAGATTCGAAACGTGGTTCACAAGGGGCTGCGCCGATTCATGGAGGATGATAACTCCGCTGGTCTCCAGCCTGCGGTTGTGCCGAAGTTGCGGCGCATCCTTTCTTTTCTTCAGGACATGGAGCGGGAAGAAGAACTAAGAACCGTTCCAGCCTGGAGGGCGCATCAGTTTGTCGGCGACCGGTAGGGCGTCTGGAGTCTGACGGTTACGAAAAACTGGCGTCTCACGTTCCGGATCGACGAGAGGGAGATCGAGATCGTCGATCTGAATTACGAGGATTACCACTAGGAGGTGGCCATGAGCGCGACAGGCGGCATCCGGATGAAAAACCCGGCCCATCCGGGCGGATTTGTGAAGAGCGAGATCGTCGAATCGTTGGGCTTGACGGTGACCGAAGCGGCGCGAGTCTTGGGAATCACGCGCCCCGCGCTTTCCGCGCTGTTTAATGAACGCGCGCATCTCTCGCCTCTCATGGCGCTTCGAATCGAGAAGACGTTCGGTGTGTCCATGGATAGGCTGATGCGGATGCAGAACAGCTACGACATCGCCCAGACCCGCAAGCGTGAAGGGGAAATCAATCTCGCGCCATACCAGGGACGAGTCGCCTGAGCCAACCCCGGGATGTGCCGATGAAGTGTTGGGTTTTCTTGGGCATTTTGGTTTGCCCATCATCATGTTTTAGGGGCGGTCACCTTCTCGGGTCCGCCCCCAAGTTCGCGAACCGCCCCTACGATGCAGAAACATCCTTACGAAGTCGCACAAAGCGACCATGTGCTCTTACCCCAGCTTTTTCCGGAAGAAGTCTATCGTGCGCTTCCAGGCGAGTTCGGCGGCGGCTTTGTCGTAGCGCGGCGTGGTGTCGTTGTGAAAGCCGTGGTTGGCCTTGGGATAAAAATGCGCGGTGTATTCCTTGCCGTGTTTCTTGAGTGCGGCCTCATAGGCGGGCCACCCCTTGTTGATGCGCTTATCCAGTTCGCCGAAGTGGATCAGCAAGGGCGCCTTGATTCTGGCGACCTCCGCTTCGGTCTTGGGCTGGCGGCCGTAGAAGGGAACAGATGCGGCCAAGTCCGCCTTGTGGACGGCCATGGCGTTCGAGACGCCGCCTCCGTAGCAAAAGCCCACCACGCCGATCTTGCCGTTCGCGTTCGCGTCGGCTTTCAGGTGATCGAAGGCCGCGAAGAAATCCTGCAGGAGCTTCGCCTTATCGAGTTTACGCTGCATGACCTTTCCGTCGGGGTCGTTGCCGGGGTATCCGCCCAAGGGCGTAAGGCCGTCTGGCGCAAGAGCGGTGAAGCCGGCCACGGCCACGCGACGGGCGACATCGGCAATATAAGGGTTGAGCCCCCTGTTCTCGTGCACGACGACCACGCCGCCGCGCTTGCCCCCGCCCGCGGGACGAACGAGATAGCCCTTGATTTTTCCGTGCCCCTTTGGGGAGGCGTATTCGATGGTCTCGCCCTTGATGCGCGCGTCGTTCTCCTCGACTTGTTTCGCCAGGGCGTAATCGGGCGAGAGCATATCCAGCAAAGCGGCGGCGGTGAGTCCCCCCACGGCGAACTTGGCCGCCTTGTCGAGAAACTCCCTGCGATCGATGATGCCGTGCACGTACTCATCGAACAGATTCAACAATTCCTGATCGAAATCACTCGCTTTTTTACGCTCCATCGGTATTCCTCCTGGTTTTAGAAATGAGTGAAGAGATTATCGGCACCAGGCGGCCGGTGCGGTGGCGGGATTATACATCGTTTCGAGGGGACGGGGCCATGTGCGTGAGGGCGGTATGGCTGCATTTTCTGTTGCCGGTTTTTCCGCGTGCTGATCCTGCCCGGCGGGTGGCCGAGCGGCAATTGGTAATCAGCGACGCGTGAGTTGTCAGTCAGTAGGGGCGGACACCTTCTCGGGTTCGCCCCACGGTTCGCGAGCCGCCCCTCCGAACTCGGCGATGGTTCCCCGAACGGAGTTTCCGCGTAACAATGGACGAGCAGGGCAATGGTGAAAATCTTCATAAATTCTCATGAAACCATGACATTTTTCCCCCAAAAAAAAGTATTACATTTGGATAATATGTTCCATACTATAAGAGAATACACGTAGAAATGCTCGACATCGACGGAGAGCATCCTGTATGGGGGAAAGTTTTAGAAACCATCTTTCAAGGCCGTCAGCGGAGGGATGAGGTTCGTCAAATCTCCCATACCCTTCCCGGTTTTTTCTCAGAGAGGAGAAAAGATCATGAAAAAGATTATCTCTACACTGTTTGTCCTTCTGGTATCTGTGGGTATGGCGAATGCCGCCGAATATCTGCAGGCGTCTTCGACCATCACCCAGTGCCCGGGCAAGGCCCCCGAGGTCGTGAAAATGGATATCACGGATGCGGCCAGCGGCATCGCCATGAAAAACAATAAAATCACGGTGAGTAAGGCTGGAGCCTATCTGATAGTCGCTGCGCCCCAGGTTGGCCGAGAAGGTGAAGGCCCCTTGGGTTGTTTTGACTTGTGGTTGCGCGTCAATGGCAAGGATGTGGCGAATTCCAATGTCCAGTTGTGCCAGGATGCCGGCAGCAGGGCGAAGGACGTCATCATATCGCAGGGAATCGTCCCACTGGCGGCGGGTAGCGTTTTGGAAGTCGTGATGTCGGCCAATAACCCAAAGGCGGCGATTTGCATTGAAGCCATCCGGCCGTCGGGTGAACCCTTGGTGCCTTCGATTATTTTTTCCATGATCAAGTACTAAGGGGTATTTCAGGGCAGGGAGACGGCGGTGTCATTGCGTCGTCAGCTTCTCCCGCAGCCAGCGGAAAGATTCGGGCGCCCACTCTTCGAAGTACTTGAAGGCGCAGTGCCCATCGTCGGGGTAGATGCGCGCCTCCTTGCCGGTGACGGGGCCGTGCTCGAGCATGTAATAGATGTTCCCGATGGGAGCGAGGTGATCCTGTTTTCCGTTGATCATCAAGACGGGGCAGACGATTTTTTCCACGAGATCCAGTTCGCTGAGCGACCATCGCTCGAATAGTTCCTCTTCTTTCTCGACAGTGATTTCGGGAAAAGAGGGGCCGTCTCCGGGCGCGCCGAAGATGTACGCGGCGCGTTTGTTCCTGTTGGCGACGTAGTTCTCCATCTCCGCCTCCGTCATGCGGTAGCCGAAGTGATGGCCCGCGCCGGCGACGGCCGCGCGCACCTTCTCGGGATAAGAACCTGCGAGCAGCATCACGGAATGCCCGCCCCGGCTGATGCCGAACGCGCCGATGCGCCCTGCATCCACCTCGGGACGCGCGGCCAGGTAGTCGACCGCCGCCTTCCACGCGACCACGGATTCGGGTTCGTAGAGAAAAGGGTTCTCACCCGTGCCGGGGCCGTCCATCACCAGCGTGGCGAGGCCGTGCGCGAGGGCCATCTCGCCCGCCCAGCCTCGATCTTCTTTGAACATGTCCCCGCCGCACATGATGAGGACGGCGGGCGCGGGGTTTGCAGCGTCCGCACAGGTTGGCGCGCGAAAATGGGACGTGATGGTTTTTCCCGCGCACTCCACGCCGACGACTTCCAGCGGCGGGTCGAGGAATTCGCACGATTTCAGGTATGCGCGTATGCAGGCCTGATTGGCTTGTTCTTTGAGCGGGGTGAGGGGGCGGGGGAACCGCGCGATGCTGTAGTAGGTTTTGGCTTGTAAGAATTTCTGACGCGCGGCGGAAGCGTCCCCACCGGCGGCGAGTTCTTCCGCGGTTTTTTCATAGCGTTGGCCTATCTTAAGCCAGACAGGCGCCCAGAGGTCGTCGGTCGTGCCCTCAAGGGAGGCCACGGCGCTCTTGAGTTCCTCGATGTCCTCGATCGTGTAGAACCACCGCCGGTAAAACCCGCCGTGTTCTACGGTGAAGGGGTCTTCACTGGGCGCGAAGGGGAGATTATCGAGGGGTGCGTCGTTCATCGCTTCATTTCTGTCGATAACGGTTGAAAACGGTGCCGAGCGGCCATGAACCGGGGTGGATCATGCAGCCTTATGCGGTTTCCAGGTGCTCGTAGATTTCGACGACCATGCCTTTGATGGTGCCGTCGCTCAGGTGTCCCGCCAGGACCTTTTCCGGTTCGCCCGGGCCGCCGCTTATGGCCATGTGCACATGGACGTAGGGCTGGGGTTCGTCCCAGCTCACGTCGCCGAGGGCCAGGGGTGGGGCGTCCGGCCAGGTGATGTTTCCGAGAGCCACGAGTTCGCGCCAGCCCTCGAAGTGCAAGCGGTCGACGTCGTAGCCGTCCATGCTCTTGAAGCCCGATATCATATCCGTTTCTGAAAGAGCGCCGATGAGAAAAACCGAACCCGCCCGGATGTTCTTCTCCTTCACGATGTCGGTTAAATTCTCATAAAAATTATCTCCGTCCTCGAGCGTGACGCGGAAGATGCGGCCCAATTTTTTTTCTTCTACTCTCATCTAGGTCTCCTTTTCGGTGATGAATCCCTCGTCTGCTCTAGGTCTCAGCGACGACCTCGTCAAACAGGCGCTCCAGACCATCACGGAAGGTGTCTTTCCTTTGCTGAAACCAGTATGCGCCGCGCGATTCGTCGGCATGGAAATACTGGAGGAATTTCGGGTCCTCGACGGCTTCCGCCTTCTGTTTTCCGGCACTGATGACCTCTGTCATGATCTCCATCATCCCGCTCAGGCGATCTTTGAGTTCCGTGGCAACCTCTTTGCCGCATATATCGCCGTGGCCGGGGACGATGGTCTCGATGTCGAGATTTTCCACCCAGGCGAGCGCCTCTATCCACTCGCGCACATAGGCGTCGCGCATGCCTGCCGAGGGGCCGTTGATGACGACGTCTCCGGCGAAGAGCACCCCTTCCTCGGGCACGAGAACGGACGTGCATGCGGGGGAATGGCCGCCTTTCCGGTGAATCTCGAACGTGAGGGGCGGCAGATGCAGGATGAGGCTGTCCTCGAAACAGAACTGAGGCAGCGGGACGGCGGTGTTTTCGATTTCATCCGCCTCCTCTACGAACCCCAGGTCTCTCAGCGTTTTCACGAAAATTTCCTTGGAAAAAGCGTTATCGCCCTTCGATATTTCATCGTAGACGTATTGTGGGGCGATGCGGGCGACGTCCCCTTCGATGAAGGAGGAGCCCGTCGTGTGGTCGCCGTGATAATCGGTGGCGATGAGGTAGCGCACGCCCAGTGGACTTAAGCGCGAGACTTCTTCTTGCCATTTACGCGAATCGCTCGGCCGAACCGGGGAGTCGAGGAGGAGGACGCCGCTTTCCGTGACGGCGGCGCCCACGTTCGCCCAGTCGTAGGCGGTCTCTGCGTATAGGTGTTCGGACAGACGATCCATAGCGGCCTCTCTTCTTCTGGTTGACGTGAATGAGGATATTCGCGCAAGAATACTCCCAAGAATCCATTCCGGCAAGACACATATCTACTTTCGTGAAGGGGAGGAAACCCTGTTTTGGAACTCATACTCCTGGGCGTGGGCGCGCCGCCGCCGACCCCTCAAAAAAGCGGCCCGTGCAACGCGATCGTCAAAGGCGGAAAACTCTATCTGGTCGACGCCGCCCGCCACGCCGCGACCCAAATCATGAAATCAGGATTTCATGTGAACAGTGTGGACCACCTGTTTTTCACGCATTTTCACTCCGATCACTACACGGGTTTCGGGGAGTTCTTTATCTCGCGCTGGATCATGGGCGCATCAACGCAGCTCAAGGTCTACGGCCCGTCGCCCGTGGAGGAGATAGTCGAGCGTATGCTCCATTATTACGAGTACGACATCGATCTCAGGGCGAACGAGGGAAAGCCCAGGGCGGGAACCGAGATCGAGGTAACCGTCCTCGAACCCGGCGATGCATTTGAGGTGGACGGCATCGCTATCCGCGTGGATAAGGGCACGCGCCACGGGAACGTAGACGACATCATCTCCTACGCATTCGAGGCGGAGGGCAGAAAGATCGTCATCGCGAGCGACGGCAGCCCCACGGAAAAGCTGGTCCCCTTGGCACTTGGGGCAGACGTTTTGGTGATGCACCCATGTTTGCCTGAGTTGATAGACGAGAGGTTCGGAAGTTTCAGAGCCACGGCGAAGATCGTAGCGGCCCATCACGCCACGGCGGAAGAAGTCGGGAAAACGGCGGCGCAGGCCGGCGTCGGGATGCTCGTTTTCTCACACGTCGTTCCTCCCCTGGCGCCGAACGATAAGGTGCGCGAGGCGATTGCGCCTTATTTCGAAGGCCCCATCATCGCCGGTGAGGACTTGATGCGGCTTTGAGTTCTGCTTGATGCAATCTGAGGGCATCTATGACATACTTTCCGAATCCAGGCAGAGGAAGAACGGCTACTTGAAGGAAGCTGTGTGTTTTATTTTCATTTTCCAGTAGGAGGAAAAAAAGATGAGAAGGTGTTTTTGTATCTTGAGTCTGCTCCTCGCTTTGAGCCTCGTTCCCGTCGGCTTCGCGACGACCGACGCCGAGGCGGCCAAGTTCCGCATCGGCATGCACCGCCAGACGTTCGGCGCCTTCACGGCGGTCGCCATGGGGATGGGTTATTTCGATGAGGAATTCGGAAAGGGCAATTGGAATGTAAAGGTTTTCGCGCAGGGCAAACTCGTCATCGAGGCGCTGCTCTCCCGCAGCCTCGACGTGGGCCACGGCGCTACGCGGCCCTACGTGGACGGGGTGGCGAAAAGGGCGGGGCTCGTGATGATTTCCGTCAGTTCGTCTTGGTGTAAATCAATGAATATATGGGTGCACCCCGATTCTCCGATCAAGACGGTGGCCGACCTCAAGGGCAAGACCATCGCCGAGAAGAAGGGCACGTCCACCCACTTCGTGATGGAAAACGGCATCCTGCCCGCGTACGGCTTGACGCACAAAGACGTCAAAATCATGAACACCACCACGGCGGAGCGCCTCTCGGCCTTCAGGGCCAAGGTGGTTGCCGCGATGGTCATCGGCGCGCCCACGTCGTTCCGCCTGATAGACAAGAAATGGGCCCGGCCCATCGTGGATTACTGCAAACACGACAATCCGCCGGCGATGATTTTCATCGAACTCGCGAACCCCAGGACGCTCAAGAGCAATCCCGGAGGGTTCGTGAAGTATCTGCGCGCTTACCTCAAATCCACGAAACTTTGGAAGAAAGACCCCGACAAGTTCGCGAAGGTCTATCACAAGTGGCTGATCTCGAAGGGCCGCAAGGTGGATTATTCCATCGCCAGGCGCTCCGTCGATGTGGTGCGGCCGCTGTACAAGATCACGCCGCGCATCATCAACGCGCTCAACGCAACGGCCAAGGTGCAGAAGGGCCGGGGTAAGATTCGCCGCCTGCCGAATTTCTCCGGCGGCGAGGGCATCGAGAGAGGCCCGCTCACCAAGGCGCTGGCCAGCATGAAGATGAACTAAGTTTTTCGACTTGTTTCCCGGGGCTGCGGAGGCTTTTTCGGAGGCCTCCGCAGCCCTTATCGTATCTGATGCAGGATTCGGTGGACTTGTGACGCATGGCTGAACTGAAAATCACGAAGATAGAGGCGAAATCTCTTAAAGTGCCTCTGGCCCGAGCGATAGGGAGCGCGAACAGCACGAAGTCGGAACTCGATTATCTGTTGGTCTTTCTCCACACCGAAAACGGCCCGACGGGCTGCGGCTTCGTGATGGGTCTGGGCGGGGAGACCTCGACGACGCTCGTTCCCTACATCGAAAAAGAACTGGCTCCGCCGGCGGTGGGCCAGGATGCCCTTGCGCCCGAGGCGCTCTGGGAGCGTTTGTGGGGACCGAACAAGCCGAGGATGCGCGGCGGGCTGGGCGTTCAGGCGCTCTCCGCGGTGGATACCGCTTGTTGGGACGCGCTCGCCAAGGCGGCGGGGTTGCCGCTTTGCCGGATCCTGGGCGGTTTCAGAAATAAGGTTCCCGTGTACGGTAGCGGAGGGTGGCTCACGTTCACGGATACCGAGATGGTGGATGAATGTATGGGTTTCATGGAGAAGGGAATCGGCGCGTACAAGCTGAAGCTGGGAACCAACCGGGATGAGGAGCGAATCCACCTCTTGAGAGAAGAAGTGGGCGAGTCGGTCGTATTGTTCACGGACGCCAACCAGAAGTACAACCCGCGCGAGGCTTTGGAGGTGGCCGCCATGCTCGCCGAATACGACGTGAGATGGTTCGAGGAGCCCGTGCTCGCGGATTCGGTGGATGATCTGGCGGATGTGGCGCAACAAAGTCCCGTGCCCATCGCCGCGGGAGAAAACGCATACATGCGCTGGGGTTTTCGGGAAATTTGCGAGAGAAGGGCGGCGGCTTATCTGCAGCCCGATGTGGGCCGCTGCGGCGGCGTGACGGAGTTTCGCAAGGCGGCCCACCTGGCGGAAGCCTACAATCTCTCGTTGTGCGCGCATCTGCTCCAGGAGGTATCCGTGAGTCTCCTCGCCGCAACACCGAGCGGTTACATGGTGGAGTACGTGGAGATGTTGCCTCCCGAGACTCTGACGCGGGAATTTCCCGTCGCGGACGGCTGCATGGAGGTTCCAGGCGTCCCTGGGCACGGGGTGGAATTCACCGAAGAGGCCATACGGCGGTATAGCGCTTGAGGAGGAGGGGACTTGGCTAAGAAAATCGCATTCTTAGGGCTCGGCAACATGGGCGGGGCCGTCGCCGCCAATATGAAGAAGGCGGGTTTCGAGGTCGTGGGCTACGACCCGAGTCCGGCGGCGCAAGAGGCGGGCATCCCCGTCTTCGATTCTCCCGCCGAGGCGGCCCGGGGGGCGGACTACGTGTGCAGCTCGGTACCCAGGGGCGAGCACGTGCGCGACGCCTTTCTGGGCGAGAAGGGCGCGTTGCTCACAGCGAAGGAAGGGGCCGTCTGTTTTGATTTCTCCACCATCCTGCCCGAGGAGAGCATCGCCGTCGCCGAAGAAGCGGCGAGCCGCGGTTTTCATTTTCTGGATGCCCCCATCAGCGGAAACGCCATTATCGCGCGCGATGCGAAAATCGGCTTCATGGTGGGAGGGGATCAGCAAGTGCTGGACGTACACCGCGCGGTGCTGGACTGCGCGTGCGAATTGCTCGATTATTTCGGCCCCAACGGTTCGGGGCTGAGGATGAAGCTCATCACGAACCATCTCGTCTCCGCCCAGTTGTGCGCTCTGGCGGAAGGCTTCACGCTCGGGGTGAAATCGGGCTTGGACCCCGACCAGATGATGGAGTATCTATATTCGAGCACGGTGTTTCGCGTGATGAACACGCGCGGCCGGGGCTTGAGGAAAAAAGAATATGAACCCGTAAAATTCGCACTCGCCCCCATGCACAAGGATCTGGGCCTCATCCAGGAATTCGCCCGTGCAAACGCCGCCGCCACGCCGGTGGCGGATGCGGTCCAAAGAGCGTATCAGGGCGCGATGGATATGGGACTTGGGGCTCTGGATCAGGGCGTCATACGCGAGTGGTTCGATCGCGAGGCGGGTTTGAGCGATTAAGTGAGGCTATCTTACCGGATGCCGTTCAGGAGGATGGACGATTGGAACAGTTGAGCGAAAACGTCTTTTTTTATGATTGCTACCCCACGGTGGGTATGGTGGTGACCGAGGATGGCGTCATCGCGATAGACGGCCCCATGCGGCCCTCTGAAGCCATTGCCTGGCGTGACTTTATTCGGGAGAAGGGTCCGCTTCGCTATCTCGTCAACACCGAGCATCATCAGGATCATATTGCGGCGAACTGGTTCCTGGAGCCCGAGCGGATCATTTCGAGCGAGATCACATATGCGGATTTCTATACTTCCATCGCCACGCCGGAAGAAGGCAAAGAACGCATGCTCAAGTACGACCCCGAAAACGAGGCGCTGCTCGAGGGCTTCGAGCTCAGGCCCCCCGACATTACCTACAAGGGGCGGATGACGATTCGCCTGGGCGGCAAGACGTTCATCCTCATCGAATCTCCCGGTCACACGCGCGGGCAGACGGTTGTCCATGCAGTGGAGGACCGCGTCGCCTTCACGGCGGACAACCTCACACCCGCCTTTAACGTGGCGTGCCATTCGGCCGACGTGTGGGGCTGGTTCCAGTCCCTGGGCGTGCTCGAAGCCCTGGACGTGGACTGGTACGTGCCCGGGCACGGGAGGCCTTGTCAAAAAAGCGAGATACCTCGCCAGCGGGAAAAGCTCCATGAGTTGATCGACAAGGTCAGGGTCCTGAAAAGTGGTGGACTCAGCCGCGAGGAGGTGCAGGATAAGGTGTTCGAGGTGTATGAGACCGACCTCAACAGCATGGATCACCTGGGCGAGAGGCTCACCATGCTGAGAAGGGGAGGGCTCGGCAACATCTACGATTATTTGGAAGAACACCCCTCGGGTCCGCTCAACAACCGAACCGACCCGGTGTGGCCGCACATGTAGGTCTTCTGGTGAGGGGCGGTGTTGAAATCGTTTTCATACCGGCGTAGTCTTTGGTGAATGAACCAGACAAAACCCGCATGAAACCATTGAGTTCCGCCGTCATCCCTGAATTTCTCGATACGACATTTCCCTTCAGGAGAGAGTTTTTCGTATGAAACCGATGAATTTGCTCATCATCATGGCGGATGAGTTGAGTGTACGAACACTTGGCTGCTACGGACACCCGATGGTGCAAGCACCGAACATCGACCGCCTGGCGGCCTCGGGCGTGCGGTTTACGGGCGCTTATACGAATTCTCCGATTTGCACGGCCGCGCGGGCGAGTTTCGCCACGGGCCGCTACGTGCACGAGATCGGCTGTTGGGATAACGCCAGTCCCTATACGGGTACCCCCACCGGCTGGGGACATCGCCTGCAGGCCGAGGGCCACCGCGTCACCTCCATCGGTAAACTCCACTACAGGAACATCACCGACCCCACCGGTTTCGATCAGCAAATCGTGCCCATGCACGCGCGCGACGGCGGCGTGGGCAGCGTGCTGGGCTCCATACGCGATGAGCTGATCGTCCAGAAGGCGGATAAGCTCGCGCGCGAGATCGGCCCGGGCGAGACGAGTTATTCGAATTACGATCTGGACATCACCGAGAAGGCGTGCGAGTGGCTCGAGAACGACGCGCAAAAATACGGAGACCCACGGAAACCCTGGATGACGTTCGTCTCCTTCGTATCGCCCCATTTTCCCTTGATGGCGCCGCAAGCCTATTTCGACATGTATCCGACCGATTCCGTTCCCATGCCCAAAGCCCATGCGCTCGATGGCCGCCCTCGGCATCCGTGGATTGAGGCGTACCGCAAATACGTGCCGTCTAACAGTTTTTTCGACGATGAAAAAAGGCGCGTCGCCATCGCCTCATATTTCGGGCTTTGCACGTTTTTAGACGATCAGATAGGCCGCGTGCTGGAAAGCCTCGAGCGCTCGGGTCTCGCGGATTCCACCCGTGTTTTCTTCGCGAGCGATCACGGCGAGAACCTGGGAGCCAGAGGCACCTGGGGCAAAGGCACCATGTATCAGGAATCGGCCGCCGTGCCGCTCATGATGGCCGGGCCGGATATAGATGCGGGCGCAGTGGCCGAAACACCCGTATCGCTTCTCGATTTCTACCCCACGATATTGGAATCCGTAGGTGTTGCGCCCGATGCGGAGGATGAGACCCGCGCGGGCTGCTCGCTCTACGGAATCGCGCGCGCGCCCTATGACGCGGAAAGAATCGTTTTTAGCGAATACCACGCCTCGGGCGCGGAGACGGCGGCCTACCTCATCCGGAAAGGATCGATGAAATACATCCATTACGTGGACTATCCGCCCGAGTTGTACGATCTGGGAACAGACCCGGAAGAGCAGGATGACATCGCGGGCAAGCCCGAGAGCAAACCGATCATCGGTGAACTCGAAAGCGCTCTGGGCGAAATCCTCGACCCCGAAGAGGTGGATAAGCGCGCCAAGCGCGATCAGGCGGCGCTCATCGAGCGCCTCGGCGGACGCGCCCACGTCGTCGAAACCGCGAAAACGGGGGCCACGCCCACACCAGGGGATTACGCGGATGATGGGTATTGAGATGGTCGGGTGGTAGGATGGTAGAATCATCACATTTTTTAATTGACTTAAAAGCCGCAAAGATGTAATGTATTTGACATCACATTGGAGTGGAGGCATCATGACGCAAATTACCGCACGATTGCCAAATGCGGTGGTCGACGCGCTGGACGAAGCAGCGAGCCGTCTCAAGCGTAGCCGAGCCGAAATTATTCGTCAGGCGATCGAGCGTTATCTGGAAGAATTCGATGATCTTTCGGTAGCCGTGGAACGGCTGCGCGACCCGAACGATCCGGTGCTCGACTGGGATCAGGTAAGGCGTGAATTTCTCGATACAGATTAAGCGAAGTGCCGCCAGGGAGTTGGAACGCCTCGATAAGGCGGATCGCACGCGAATTGTCGAAGCTATCGACCGGCTGGTGGAAAATCCCTTGTTGGGCAACGCGCTCAAGGGAGAGGAGCGGGGGCTCAGGCGACTCCTCGTCGGTGACTTCCGCGTGATATACGAGGTGCAGGACGACGCCCTCGTCGTTCTGGTTATCCACATCACCCGCTGGCGCAGAGGCGATGGACGCAGACGCGGCGCTCGTAACAACGGAGGCTGATTGTTGAGCATCGACGATAAAGGCATTACGACTTCAAACCCTACGACTTGACCTAAGCACTCATCAAATTTCCACAGGTGTTTCGATAGCTTGCGGAATGCTCCACCGGTTTGCGCACGGGCCGTCTCCCGTGATTCGCTGATATTCCCTCTTCATTATATCTCTCGGATCACGTCACCCCTCTGACCTGAATAACGGGAGGTGCGCTTCCGCGCAGCTTTCGTCGCGTCGCAATACCCGTGTATGGCTGGGTACGTGTGGAATTACGGCCGGAGAGTGGATTTTTGGGTGGGTTTCTCAAATTTATTGACTTTAAGATTGAATAGAAGTAAAGTAAATTACATTAAAAATTTAGGTATTATAATTCAAATTGGCGGGTGTGGCCGGATATCACAGCCAAGTTATTTCTTGCTATTCAACGATAGAAAACGATGAGCAAAGACCGTAGAAGAATTGGGGAAATTAGAGTCAAAATGCAAGTGGTGAAAGTACTCACCGAGTTCTATCGTCTGGAGAGGGCGAAATGAGCATCACGGAGTGGTTATTGCGTAGGGTCGGCCTCTGCGTCTGTCTCCCAACGTTCGACCTGTTCACACAGACCGCACCTCTGTGTTCAGGATGCACGCGGAGGTCCGTCCCTACGCAATCCTCTCTGTCATGGGTCGGGTCAATCGCACTCTGTTCGGTCGCGATTGATGATGAATTTCTCGTCCGCCTGGATTCCGCATTCTTCGGTTCAAGTCGCTCCCGTAATCCATTTCGCGGATTCCGTGAGCCGCTCCTTCGCCCGGGCGATTTTGCCTGAATCCACAAGCAGCTTTCCGCCCGTTTTCACCTTCTCTCCTGCGATGAAGACGGTATCTACGTTCGAGCGCTCCGCATAGAAGACGACGGCGCGGGCTGCGTCCGCAGCAGGCGTCATATTGAGGTCGTCTTTTCGGATGAGGATGAGGTCGGCCTGCTTGTCGGGCGTGATGGAGCCGATTCTCTCCGCCATGCCCATCGCATGGGCGTTGTTGATAGTGGCCCACTCGAGCGCGTCACGCGCCGAGAAGGAAAGAGCGGGTGCTCTATAGGTGCTCTCATCCAGGCGGCGGTTGTCGAAAATCCGCTGGACTTGAAGGGAGTGGCGCATGGCGTGGAGCATGTTCCCGCTGACGTAGGTCTCTAAGTCCACGCCCAGCGACGGCCTGCCGCCCAGCGCGCTCACGCGCCCGCAGACCGCCTCTCCCCTGTTCGTCTGCATCTCGGCGGAGGGAGTGGCCGTGATGGACGCGCCCGAATCGATGATCACTTTCAGTTCCTCATCGTCCACGTAGTTGCAGTGCACCAGGTTGTGATCGGGACCCAGAACTCCCTCTGCGGCCAGCGTGTAGTAGCCGCCCTTCACCTTTCTGCTCGCGTCGCCCCAGATGTGCGCGCTCGATAGGAGCCCGTATTTGCGCGCCAGGCGCATGTCGTGGAGCGCCACTTCCAGTGGGGAGTAGTCGGCCCCCAGAATGGCCATGGCCAGCGTAATGAGCCCTTCGTCACTGGCGAGACGGCCCACACGCAGCCGCTTGATCTCGCTCTCCGGATGCGGGATTTGCGAATAATGGGGCTCGCCCTCTTTGGGTTTCGGCTTGGGCGTTCCGTGTCCGAAAAGAGCGCGGATGCCGGATTCTTCCAAAGCGTCGATTCCTGCATCGGTGTGCTCGGGCGTGGGGTTGTTGTGGCACCAGTCGAACAGCGTCGTGGCGCCTGCATCCATCTGCGCCCACGCGCCCGCGAGCGTTGCGATGTAGATGTCCTCGGGCCGGTAGCGCGGCGCCAAGGTCTCATGCGCGATCTCGAAATAGCTGCGCCCTCCCCAGTCTCCGCCCAGGCCGCGAAGCGCGGTCTGCCAGGTGTGCATGTGCGCGTTGATGAGGCCGGGCATGAGGATCATGCCCGCAGCGTCGATGGTCTCAGCGTCTGTTGCGTCGAGTTTCTCGCCCACCGCGGAAATGTGTTCATCCTCGATTAAGACGTCGCCGCACTCGATCTCCCCGACATGGGGGTCCATCGAGAGAACCGTCGCGTTACGGACGAGGGTTTTCGTCATGCTCCGCTTCCCGCCTCGGGGAATTCATCCGGCCAGTCGGCGAGCAGGGCTTCGAGATACGCCTTGAGATCATCGGGGTCTTTGCGGCGAATCTTGTTTCTGTCGATCTCCTCTTGCGCCTCGATGGGAATCCCCAACGCATCATTGAACTTGTTTCTCATGTTGAAATAGGTGATGACCATGGTGAGTTCCACGATTTCAGAGTCGCTGAAATGTTTTTTGACTTCCTCGAAGACGTCGTCCCGCTCCCTGGCCGTATTGAGAGTGACGTGTTCCGCCCAGAGCAGGACGGCGCGCTCTTTTTCGGTGAAAGGGCTGTAGTCACCCTCGCTGATGGCCGCTATCTGGCTTTCCGTGATGCCCACCGATTGACCAACCGGCGTGTTGTGAGCCAGTCAGTAGGCGCAGTTGTTGAGTTGGCTGGTCTTGATGATGGCGAGCTCCTTCGTCTTCGTCTCGAGGGCCGAACCAAGGCCCTGGCGCAGGAGCGATGAGGTGAGCGGCAACATGAACTTCGTGATGTAGGGCTGATTCGCCATCACGCGCCAGGCGTTGGGGATTCGGTTCAGCAGAACACCCGCGTGGTCGAAGAGGTGGTTCACAACGGGGTCGTCGTCGCCGGATTCGAGCATGGGTACGCGGGACACGGTGTCACTCCTTTCGGAATTAGGTACCAAGAGAATGGCCCATTTTCCGATGAAACGCGAATTTTTGGAACCAGAGCGGCCTTTGCTCTCCCAGCTTGCGCCGCGAAGGGCTCGGGTGGGAAGATGCGCCCGGCTTTGGAAGCAGCGCTCTCTGAACAAGGTGATACCAATGAATCTATCGAGTGATAAGAGAAGGCCCATCGGCCTGGCCGTGGTGGGATGCGGGAAGATCGGGCGCATCCGCGCGGAATTCGCGCGCCAGAACGCGGCGGTCGAATGGATGGGGCTGTGCGATATCGACGAGAAGGTGGGGAGAAAACTGGCCGAAGATGTCGAGGCCGATTTTTTCACCACCGATTACCGCGAGCTTCTGAAGCGCGACGAGGTGAACAGCACGGTTTTGGCCACCTACGCGAACGAGCGTCTCGAACCCATCCTCATCGGCGTGGAGCGCGGGCACCGGATGCTGATCGAAAAGCCCCTGGCGGTGGATGCCGACGTGTCCGAAAAGCTGGTGCGCGCCATCGACGAAGCGGGGGTCGACGCTGTTTTGGGCTATACGCAGCGGTTCCGCCGCCGCTTTCTGGTGGCGAAGGAGAAGATTCGCTCCGGTGAGTTGGGCGACGTCTCCTCCGTCACGGGCCGCGCCTTTTTGAACCGCATGAACCCGGTGGCGAATTCCACCAAAACCGAATTTCCCACCAAGTTCACTCCCATGGTCATCTCCGGCACCCATAGCGTGGATTTGTGCTCCTGGCTTCTGGAGGGGCGGCGGCCGGTGGAGGTGTACGCGCGCTCGGTGGATAAGGCGATGGCGCCTTACCTCACAAAAGATTCCACCTTCGCCATCGTCACCTATGAGGACGGGACGATATGGAGCATGAACGTGAGCTGGGCGCTGCCGCGCGTCTGGCCGGCGGAGGTCTATTCACTCGAACTGGGTATCGTGGGTACGGGAGGCGTGCTCACGATAGACGACACGCACCGCGACATCGTCTTCGCCACCGCAGAGCCGCACGAATCCGCGCGCTTGAAACAGGAGCGCAACGTGAGCTTTCTCACCAGCTATCCGCCGGGGGATCTGGTGTTCGACCAGCTCTGGGGTCCCATGCGCGAGGAGACGCGCTCGTGGTTCGACAGAATTTATCTGGGCGTCCCCACGCCGCACACCACCGCGCGGGAGGCGCACGAGAACCTCATGCTCTGCCTGGCGATGGACCATTCGGCCAAGACCGGACGGGCGGTATCGCTCCCGGCATCGCCGGAGGATTTTGAATAAGTGGGTTTTCACTCCTTGCGGATGCGTTTGCTTTAGATGGCGGCGCTCGCTGAAGGCTTAAGCCGCCTATCAGCCGATTTCGGGGCTAAAAACACCTAACTCTTTATTTTACAATAATATAAATTTTCACTTATTTTCAGATATTTTCGCTATTTTTCACTTATTTTTCGAAATTCCCGCGCCCCTGAAGGTGCCGTGCCGCATGGCCGCCGTATCCGAATCCCCGAGATGCGCGAGGACGGCAAATGCGGGCAATTGCCGTTCAATTCTGGCAGGGGAGATCAGCCTCGACTGAGAAGGGAGAGGCTGCGTTTCCCGACCGATGAGGAAGAAATAGACCCTCAAGGGGGGAGTCAATGCGAAACGCGGTGGGCGAGTGAAGATGCGCCCATCCCCGGAAGCTGGTATGAAGAATAAATCCAAACGGCGTCGGATTGGACTCCGGCGCGTTTTTTTATACGTCTTGATAAATTTACGGGAGAGGGTGATGGCGGTTTCGGGAGGTGAGAAAAACCCGATTGGTCTGGCCGTGGTCGGCTGCGGCCGGGTGGGACGCATTCGCGCGCGCTGCGCCAGAGAGTATCCGGGAACGGAGTGGCTCGGCTGCTGCGACATCGACGAGAAAAAGGGCAGAGCCATGGCCGAGGAGTTCGGGGCCGATTTTTTCACGACTGATTTCACCGAACTCATCCAGAGGCCCGAGGTCAACGCCGTCATCATCGCCACGGACGAGGAGTGGCACGCGAAGCCGCTGTGGGATGCGATAGAGCAGGGCCACAAAATACTCGTGGAGAAACCACTGGCCACGAGCGTGGTGGAGTCGGCGAAAATCGTGGAGGCCGCCGAAGCGGCGGGCGCGGAGCTACTGGTGGGCTACACCCAGCGTTTCAGGAGGCGCTGGCTCACGGCGCGCGAGCACGTGCAGTCGGGAGTATTGGGCGAGATTACCTCCGCGACGACGCGCGCGCTGCTCAACCGCCAGGTCGGCATCACCCGGTTGTCGAAAAACGAGGATCGCTCCGCACTTACGCCCATGGTGATATCCGGCACCCATGCGCTCGACGTCATGCTGTTCGTGATGGGGCCGGAAAAACAGCCCGTCGAGGTCGTCTCGCGCTCCATATCGCGGGTGATGACGGGCATCGGCACCCAGGACGCCACCTTCAGCATCTTCACTTTCGATGATGGAACCATCTGGAGCATGGAGTGCAACTGGGGGATGCCCACCATCTGGCCCGCATCGACCTATGGCGTCACCATCAGCGTGGTGGGCACGGAAGGCGCGCTCACCATCGACGACACCCATGCCGATTTCATCATGGCGTCCGAGAACTCGCTGGCTTCTCACCGGGGGGAGGAGCGCCACGTGCATCTGCTCGAGAGCTACCCGGCGGGGGATATGTCCAAAGGGCAGTTCTGGGGGCCGATGCGCGATGAATCCATCGCCTGGCTCTCGCACGTCTACACGGGAGCCGATATGCCCCACGCCACGGGCGCCGAGGGACACAGAAACCTCATGCTCTGCATGGCGTGCGATCTATCGGCCAAGCGAAAGCAAGTCGTGAAACTGCCCATCGACCCCGAGGAGTTGCACTTAGGCCTTAAGGCGAGAAACTAGTCCATCGTCACGGTCGGCGGGGGCCAGCCCTCCGATTTGTTCTTGAACGAAAGGTAGATGAATTCGCCGTCGCTCTCGTTCTTGAACTCGTGCTCGGTTCCTTCGGGAATATGGATGATGTCGCCTGCGGTGACGGATTTTTCCTCATCCCCCACCCGGAACCAGGCGGTTCCTTCGACGACGTTGATGATTTGCTCGCAGTCGTGCGTATGCGGACGGGCCAGCTTGCCGGGCCGGCTCACCGAACGGTTCAGGGTGACGTGCTCGCCGATGATGATGCTGCCCTCTGAATCGGACGGCCTCGCCAGGTTTTTTCGCTTCATCTCATCCCAACGGTAAAACGGCATGTTCCGGCTCCTTGTCGAAGAAAACGATTTTTTCGGGTCGTTCCAGATTTCGAGACTGAAACGCTCGCGTGACACCTAAGATTCGTTGACGCGAAACGCCCCCGTCTGTAAGATTCCGGCCCAAGCATACAGAAAAGAGCGCTCATTGAGAACGCATCGAGGGGGTTTGTTCTCACTGGAACGTCTCTTATGAGCGGAAGCCTGTTGAAGCACCTTTTTGAAGTCTTACGTCATTTACCAAGGGAGAGGGAAAATGAAGAAAATCATTATGATGTTTGGAATTCTGGCCCTGGTCGCGCCGTTTCTGACGGTGGGCGACGCCTACAGCGCGCCCGCGAAATACGACATCGCGGTCGGCACCCTGGGCGGCACCATGGGCAGGCTGGGCGCGGGCCTCAGCGAGATTCTCAACAGGAAACAGAACAAGGTCATCTACAGCGTAGTGCCCGGCGGCGGGCGCGCCAACCCGGCGCGTGTGGGAGGAGGAGGTGCTGATTTCGGCTATTCTTTCTCGAACTTCGCCGGCGCGGCGCTGGCCGGCAAGGCCCCCTTCAAGAAGACCTACAAGGACCTCCGGGGCATCGCCACTTTCTGGGATTCTTGTTACCACCAGTACGCAGCCAAGGAACTCTACGACTCTGGCATCAAGACCTGGGGCGACATCATCAAGGCGAAAAAACCGCAGAAGGTGGGCGTGGCCAAGAAGGGAACCAGCACGGAGTTCGTGGGGAGCGTGATCGTCAAGCACTACGGCACGAGCTACAAGGCGCTCACCAAGCGCGGCTACAAGCTCAACTTCGCCGGCGTGGGCGGCATGTCGCGCGCCATCAGGGGGCGCCAGATCGATTACTACTTCCATAATTCGGGTGACCCCAACGGCGCGGGCATCCAGGCGGCCCTCGGCCGGAATATCGTGCTCCTGGACATGTCCGACGACGTAAAGAAGTTGCTGGCGGGCCACGGCTTCACGCCCTGCCAGATTCCTGGCGGAATTTACAAGGGGAACCCCAATCCCAAGGATTCGATGGGGCTTTCCGGCGTGCTGCTCACCACGACCAAGATGAGCGCCGACGTGGTTTATTCGATCCTCAAGATAGCGAAAGCCGAGCGGAAGTTCCTCGGTGGCGTCCACAAGATATATAAGAGTTGGGACCCCAAGAAGGCGAGCATGAACATCGGAGTGCCGCTGCATGATGGCGCCAAGCGCTTCTACAAGGAGATCGGGGCGTCGATGTAACCATCCCCGATAAAGAGGCGAGAGTGTGAGCGATAAAAAGGAAAGAACCCCTCTGGATTGGCTTGTCCTGGCGATAGCGGTCGGCATGTCCGTCTTTCACATCCAGGTGGCCTACACGGGAGGGTATGAACCGCTTTTCCAGAGGGCGCTCTCGTACCTGTTCGGGATGTCCCTGATATTCATCATCTACAGGAAACCCGCGGGAGGCAGGTGGCGCGCTGTTGGATCGGCCGTCGTCTGCCTCCTGGCGATCGCCTCCATCTCCTACCCGATACTGAACACCGACTATTATCTGGATCGCCTGCATTTCGTCGAGCCGCTCAAGCCCATGGACCTGATCCTGGGCACTGTGGCTCTGGCGCTCGCCTTCGAGGCGGCGCGAAGGACCATCAACCTGGCGCTTCCGATGATATCGCTTTCCTTCATCGTCTATTCGTATTTCGGCCCCTATTTTCCCTGGCATCTGGCGCACAAGGGGGCGTCTTACATGCATATCGTGGATCATCAGTACATGACCTACGATGGCCTGTGGACGGCGCCTTTGAGCGTCTTTTCGGTCTATATCTTCTTGTTCATCCTGTTCGGCGCGTTTCTGGACCGCATGGGGGCCGCGGATTTCTACGTGAAACTCTCCATGTCGGCCGCCGGCAGGCTGCGCGGCGGGCCGGCGAAGGCGGCGGTGTTCGCCAGCGCCATGACGGGCACGATCATGGGCAGCGCGAACGCGAACGTGGTCACCACGGGTTCGTTCACCATCCCGATGATGAAGCGCACCGGCTTCAAGCCCGAGATAGCGGCGGCCATTGAGACGGCGGCCTCCACGGGAGGGCAGATTATGCCGCCCGTCATGGGAGCGTCGGCGTTCCTGATCGTGGAGTTCACCGGCATATCGTATTGGGAAATCGTGAAGGTATCGATTCTGCCCGCCGTTTTGTATTTCTTCTCCGTCTACGTGATCGTGCATTTAGAAGCGAGAAAAGAGGGCCTGGTGGGTATGCCCAGGGAGTTGATACCCCCTCTGGGTCCCATCATGAAGGAGGGGTGGTTCTACCTTCTCCCCCCCATCGTGATTCTGGCGATTCTCATGACGGGCAGAACCGTTCCCTATGCGGGCTTGGCGGGCATTCTCTCCGTCGTGCTCCTGGCGGCGCTGAAGGGCGCTCTCGTTTTGTGGGAAAAAGCCAGAACGGAGGGCACGAGCGTAGGCGAGGTTGTCGGCGAAGTGGCCAGGGGGCTTTGGAACATCGTCTTGGCGCTCGAGAAGGGCGCAATTCAGTCGCTTCCCATCTGCGCGGCGGTGGGCGCCGTGGGCATCATCATGGGAGCGTTGTTCCAGACCGGCCTGGGGCTTAAATTCTCCTCTTTGGTCACGAATCTGGCGGGCGACAACCTGTTCGTGGGGATTCTCCTGGTGGGCGTGGCTTCGTTCGTGCTCGGCATGGGCCTGCCGACGAGCGCCGCCTACATCGTCTTGTCCGTCATGGCCGTGCCCGCGCTCCTGGAACTCGGAGAGCCATTCAAGCTCTCGCTCATCTCCGCCCACCTCATCGTGTTCTGGTACAGCCTGGACAGTTGCTTCACGCCCCCCGTGTGCGTACCCGCCTATACGGCCGCGGGGATAGCGGGCGCCAACCCGGCGAAGGCCGCCTGGGCGTCTTTCCGCACGGCGAAGGGCATGTACATCCTGCCCATGATGTTCGCCTTCACCCCGATTCTGCTCATCCGCCAGCCCTGGCTTTCGCTCGAGACCTTCGCCGCGGCGCTTCTCGGCTTCCAGTCCCTGTCCGCCGGCATGGTCGGGTTCATGTATTTCCGCTTCTCGACCCCGATGCGCGCGTTTCTCATCCTGTCCGCCGGGCTTTTGTTCTGGCCGGGATACTGGAACCACGCGCTGGGCGCGCTCATGCTGGGCGCGGTTTTCCTGATGCAGAAAAGACGCCTCGCCGAGGAAGGCGAACCCACGCCCGCCGCCGTGGCGGGAGGAGCCGCTTCCGCATAGGGGTGCGGAGGCCGGCGAGTCGCTCGGTCGGCTGAGAGGTTCGCATGAGGGCGAGGCAGGTATCGCTCACCATCTGATTTCGATTCCGCTTGCGCGGGGGTAGTCTCTTTCATCCGCCGACCGGGCGAGCGCTTCCACCATTCAGGCAGACCACAGGGAGGGTTTCTCATGGAAGAAAGAGCGATTGACCGGATAGACGAATCCCGGGGGCCGCACTACGAACCCTACGGCTGGCACCACTGGCCCGAGCACCCCTGGATGTCCTATCAGTTCAGGCGCGCCCTGGGCGAGACCCAGGAGGGCGGCGGCTCGGTGAGCGAGTGCTTTCAGGCCGCGAGCCGCATGACGCCCGGCGACAACGAGAGCTGGCACGTCGAGTGGACCCGCGTGGGCGATCGCAACCGCGCACGCGGCGATGAGGCGGCCGCCGCGGGGCGCATCCAGACGGCGCGCAACTGCTGGCTGCGCGCTGTGGATTATTACCGGAGTGCGGAGTTCTGGCTCGAGTCGGCCGATCCGCGCAGGCTCGAGACCTTCGAGAAGGTGGAGGCGTGTTCGAAGGCGTTTCTCGCCCATCTCACACCGCCCGGCGAGGTGGTGCAGGTCCCTTACGAGAACGGCGCGCATCTGGACGCCTATTTCGTGTCCGCGCCCTTTAGGGTGGAAAAGCAGCCCGCCGTCATTTGCTTCGGCGGCTTGGACGCCTATAAGGACGAGATGTGGTTCATGGCGGGCCGGGGCTTCTTGCAGCGCGGCATATCGACCCTCATGATCGACGGCCCCGGCCAGGGCGGCACGCTCAGGCGGGGGGGCATCGCCAGTCGCCACGACTACGAGGCGCCCGTGGGCCGCTGCATCGATTATCTCGAGACGCGGGCAGATGTGGACGCCTCGCGCATCGCCGTCTGCGGCGGGGGGATCGGAGGCCATTTCGCCGCCCGGGCGGCTTGCTATGAATCTCGGCTCGCCGCCGCTCTCTCCCACACCGCAGGGTGGAGCCTGCAGGACCTGTGGCGCGACGCGGGCGAGGATCACCGCCTGGCCGATTCCATCAAGTGGGTGTTCGGTGCGGGGAGCATGAAAGAGGCCGTCGAGAAGCTCGCCCCCTATACGCTGGAGGGACACATCGGGCGCATGAAGTGTCCCTACCTCATCGTCCACGGGGGCTACGACGTGCTCGGCGTGGCCCAGGCGCGCAGGGTGCACGAGGCCGCCCAAGCGGCGGGGGTGAACGTGACGCTCAGACTCGTCGATGAGGAGGAGACAGGCGCCGACCACTGCCAGCACGACAACCCCACCATCGGCCAGGAGGTTCTCGCCGACTGGCTGGCCGGGGTGTTCGGGATCGACGAGCGCGAATTGATGATGAAAACCATAACGCCGATGCTTTGAGGAGAGTCGTTACGTCTCTGGGTAATGCACGTCCCATAGGAGGTTCATGTGAGTATCACGCTGCTGGAAAATTTCAGGGCCGTTTTCTATACGCCGTTCTACGCCGCCTTCAGTTTGGGGGCCTTCGAGGAGCAGGGCGTAGAAGTTCGCCTGGAAACCTCGCCCGATCCCGCCCAGAACGCGAACCTGCTCATGTCCGGCGACGCCCAGGTGAGCTGGGGCGGTCCCATGCGCGTCATGGTGGCGTACGACAAGAATCCCGATTGCGACCTCAAGGTGTTCTGCGAGGTCGTCCGCCGCGACCCGTTTTTTCTCATCGGACGCGAGCCGACGCGTGAGTTCCGGATGGGCGAGCTGATGGGACCCAAAATCGCCACGGTGAGCGAGGTTCCCACCCCCTGGATGTGCCTTCAGCACGACTTGCGCCTGGCGGGGCTCGATCCGGCTGCGCTGGAGAGAATCCCGGACCGGACGATGGGCGAGAACGCAGCCGCCCTGCGCGCGGGCGAGGTGGACGTCATCCAGGTGTTCCAGCCCTTCGCCGAGGAGTTGATTCGAGAGGGCGCGGGCCACGTCTGGTATCAGGCGGCGGAGCGGGGGCTTACGACCTATACGGCGTTTTATGCGCCGGCCTCGTTCCTGCGGGAGCAGCCCGAATCCGCCCTCGGCATGACGAGCGCCATACTGAGGACCGAGCGCTGGCTCGCAGATAACGACGCGGAGGCGATCGCCCGCCTCGTGAAGTCCTGGTTCGAGGATATGGATTTCGAGCTTCTGGCTCAGGCGATCGCGCGCTACAAGAGCCTCGGTCTCTGGAACCAGAATCCCCACCTCGCGCGCGAGAGCTTCGAGTGGCTGCGAGCCGCCTGCCTGAGCGGCGGGCTGATCGGGAGTGGCGTTTCATACACGCAGGCGGTGGACATGCGCTTCGTGGAGCAAGCGATGGCGTAGGAATCGCCCGAAAACATCTGGCAAGATGACGGCTACTCTATGCTCCTTGGATAAGGAGGACCCTTCATGGCGTTTCGCCACACCACCCCCGAAGGCCGCGAATACATCTCCCACAGGCCGCAGGTGACCGCGCGCGAAGCGATGGTCGTATCCGGCCATCATTACGCGAGCCAGGCGGGCCTGAGAATTTTGGAAAAAGGCGGAAACGCGATAGACGCAGGCGTCGCCGCCGGGATTTGCCTGAGCGTCTTACAGACCGACATGGTGTCGTTCCTGGGCGTCGCGCCCACGATGATCTATCTGGCGAAAGAAAAACGCGTCTTGACCATCAGCGGTCTGGGCCGCTGGCCCAAGGCGGCCTCCATCGAGTGGTTCGAGAAAAACTGCGGCGGCGAGATTCCCGCAGGAGTCCGGCGCGCCGTAACCCCTGCGGCGGCCGACGCCTGGCTCACCGCGCTCGAGCGCTACGGAACGAAAACTTTCGCCGAGGTGGCCCAAGACGCCATCTCCCTGGCGGACGCCGGTTTTCCCATGCACCATTTCATGTACGACCACATCAAGGCGGCGGAAAAAGACTACTACCGCTGGGAATCGGCGCGGCCCATCTATTTTCCAAAAGGACATCTCATCCCCGTGGGCGAACGGGTGCGGATTCCCGATCTGGCCGAGACCATGAGGCGCATGGTGCGCGCGGAGCAAAGAGCGGCGGGCGGACGCGCCGGGGGCGTGCGAGCGGCGCGCGATGAGATCTACACCGGCGAGACGGCCCGCCTGATGATCGATTTCATCCAGCAAAACGGCGGGCTGATGACGATGGGTGATCTGGCCGATTTCCATGTTCTGGAAGAAGAACCCGTGGCGACGGAATTCCTGGGTCACGAGGTCTACGCCTGCGGACCCTGGTGTCAGGGGCCGACGCTGTTAGAGGCGATGAACATTCTCGCCAACTTCGACCTCACGGCCTTGGGCCACAACTCCCCCCGCTATCTTCACACGATGATGGCCGCGCTCAATCTCGCATTCGCGGACAGGGAGGCCTTCATCGGAGACCCCGAATTCGTGGACGTGCCGGTAGACGGCCTTCTCTCCAAGGATTACGCCGCCCGACAGGCGGGGCGTCTCGATTCCGAAAACGCCTTTGCCGATATGCCTGAACCCGGAGACCCCTGGGCGCATCAGGGGGGCGCGCATCCGTGGCGTTACGACGGCGCGCACCGGGTTCCCAAAGAAGCTGCGCCCGAATACCAGCACGACACCTCCTACTGTACGGCGGTGGATTCTGAGGGAAACGCCTTCTCTTGCACGCCTTCCGACCCCGCGAACGCGATGCCCTTCGTGCCCGGCGTGGGCGCGACCGTCTCGGGGCGCGGTTCCCAAAGCTGGCTCGACCCGGCGCACCCGAGCTGCCTCGCGCCCTGGAAGCGGCCCAGGCTTACCCCGAACCCGGCCCTCACGCTCAAAGACGGCGCGTTCTACATGACGCTGGGCACCCCGGGGGGCGACGCCCAGCCTCAGGTCATGCTGCAGGTCTTCCTGAACCACGCCCTCTTCGGCATGCCGCCCCAAATGGCGGTTGAGGCGCCGAGAGCCGCCACCTATAATTTCCCGAACTCCTTCTGGCCCCACGATTACGAACCCGCGAGCGCGAGGGCGGAGGCGCGGCTTCTGAGCGACGCAGGCGGCGCGCTCTCGGAGATGGGCTACAAGATGGGTTCGTGGCCCGATTTCGGCTGGCCGCCCGGCAGCGTCTGCGCCATCGTGAAAGACCCTGAAACGGGTTTCCTGCTCGGCGGGGCCGACCCGAGGCGTGAATCCTACGCCGCGGGGTGGTAGGTCAATACCGGCTGAGGAAGGGGGAGCTTGACTTCCGATGTATGAGTAAAGGTGGAGTTGACATCCGCGCTGACAAGTCTTATGGTAAGTTTGATTCGCCCCTTGGCAGTACGCTGTGTTCCTAGCGATCATGAGCGCAGCCGATCCCTGGGGGCTTTTTTTATGTCCGGCGGCGTTTCTATGGCGAAAGTGGCAATTCTTATCGACGGCGGCTATCTGCTCAAGCGTCTTCCGACCGTCCGCCCGAAAATTGGACATCACGACGCGAAAGCCGTCAATTTGGCGATACGTCAATTGGTAACATCGCATCTGAAGCGTGAGAACAAGATCGCCTGCGCCGCCAATGTGAACTCGTTGCTGTATCGCGTTTTCTATTACGACGCCAGCCCTTATGACGGCAAGGAGCACAAACCCGTCAGCAAACATAGTATCGACTATGCAAAAACCGATGAAGCGCAATTCAGGCACGATCTGTTCGAGCAACTGCGACGCTCACCTAACACCGCCGTGCGGCTTGGCGAAGTGCGACGCGAACGCGGCTGGGTGCTGAAAGAAACCCCGCAGAAACGGTTATTGAAAGGCGAACTTACGGTCAGCGAACTTAAAGATGACGATTTCGCTCTCGGCCTTCGCCAGAAAGCGGTGGATATGCGGATCGGGGTCGACATCACGTCGATCACACTCAAACGACAGGCGAATACGATTATCCTCGTCGCGGGCGACGCCGACTTCGTTCCTGCAGCGAAACTCGCGCGACGAGAGGGCGTGCGTATCATTCTCGACCCGCTCTGGCGCACGGTCGCTCCGGAAT
Organism: bacterium; assembly: GCA_965218885.1. Classification (GTDB taxonomy): domain Bacteria; phylum UBA8248; class UBA8248; order UBA8248; family UBA8248; genus Bin107. The sequence goes on from OZ244713.1 coordinate 2,618,722, forward strand.
TGTTCGAACATATCGATGGTCTCAGCAGCGGTTTTCCTCGCCCACCCCGTAGTCGCAAGACTTGAGGGATAACTGGCCGAAGAATGAAAGCATCATCGGTCGGCAATCCTTCCCCCCTTTTGAACTCTGTTCTCCAGCGTATGAATAGTCCCGCGCAGCCGTAATCGCTTGCTTCGGTGCGCTTCCGCGCGGAGAATACGGACTTAGAAACGGAGGAGGCGATGATGACTTCACCGGAAGCCGGCCGCAGTGAACCCATAGGCGCATCCGCGCAGGACGCCTTTCTGCTCTATGACGGCGAGTGTCCATTCTGCAGTTTCTATGCGCGAAAATCGGGGTTCAAGACGCAAACCGGGCGGCCTCTCACGCTCATCGACGCGAACCGGGCGCCCGACCTCATCGCCGAATTGCGCGCGGGCGGCTGCGAGGTCGAGGAGGGGATGGTGCTCGTCCTGGACGGTAGGCGCTATCAGGGCGCTTCTGCGATGACGGCGCTCGAGGCGATGGCGAGCGCAACCGGCTGGTTTAACGGGCTCGCCAAGTGGTTCGCCTCCAATCCAAAGCGCGTGCGCATCTTCTATCCGTGGCTGCGCAGGCTGCGGGGAGTGGCGCGATGGGTGAAGGGGAGGGGCGTGAGACGATAATTTAACGAAAATGCTTGACGAAAAAGTAAATCCCCATTAGTATGGGTGAACAGGATTATTCCACGCCCGAACGAGACCCCGAGCAATAATGAAGCGCAGCGAAATGACGCCTATTGAGCCTACTGGTGAATCGACGGAAGCAAATGGATCAAGAGGACATGAAATGCAGAGGGCGATCAACAGCAGGCGGATAGTGAAGAACGCGAGCCGAAGGCGGAAGAAGATGATCGCCTTTGGCTGGTATGGCGGAAAATTCTCGCACCTCGATTTCATTTTGCCGCATTTGCCGGACGACGCCGTGCATTTTTGTGATGTATTCGGCGGATCGGCGGCGATTTTGATCAACCGAAAACCCTGTCTGGTGGAAACATACAACGACCTCGATTCGGAACTGGTCAATTTCTTCGAAACATTGAGGAACCACGGGGAGGAACTGATCAAGGAGATCAGCCTCACGCCTTTTTCACGGGAAGAACTCGTCAAGGCGTGTCGTTTTGAACCCGACTTGCCCAGTCTGGAAAGGGCGAGAAGATTTTATGTAAGGGCCAGACAAACGCGCACCGGCTTGGCCCAAACGAGCAGCGAGGGTCGATGGGCCCATTGCGTGCTCACCTCTCGCGCGGGTATGGCCGGTGCGGTTTCGCGCTGGCTGGGTGCTATCGACGGGCTGCCGGAGATAGTCCAGCGACTTCTGCGGGTGCAGATTGAGAATGTCCCCGCACTGGAGCTTATCGAACGCTACGACACGGAAGATACGTTGTTTTACATGGACCCCCCGTATGTGCACGAAAGCCGCAACGATTCGAATGCCTATGGATACGAGATGACGAACGAGGAACACGCTGAACTCGCTCGTTTGCTTCATTCCATTCAGGGAAGGGCAGTCGTATCCGGATACAGGACGGACCTCTATGACGACTTGTTCACCGATTGGGTGAGAATCGATGCGCCGACCAAGACGTGCAATTCATCAAAGGGGAAAAGACAGGAATCTCTATGGTTGAACTTTCATCCGGGAGAAAATGGTGGTGGAGAACAGAACCTCCCCGGACCCTGAATCGGCGCGTGAGTTGCTCAATGAACTTTGGGAGATAGTAGCTCAAGAGAAAGACGAAGAGATAGATCAGTATATCGACAGGCTCGTCGGTAGCCGCTTCGTTGCGATAAGGTACTGTTTGCCGACTCAGTTGCTCGGAAAACTCACCGACCCCAGGCTGGATTGCCTTTGCCTGCAAAAGGGAAGTGGCGATTCGGATTCACATTGGGACCCCAGAAGTTTTGCAAACAAAGTAATCGTTCCATGGTGCGCGGAAAACCAAGCCGTCTTGGGTATGAGCCCCGACCCGTATGTAGGTAAGCCCCTCCGCAAGACGCGCCTTGAAGAAAATCCTCAAAACGTCCAAGGGAAAAAAGAGTGGGTTTTGTTGTATCGCGTTTTGGATGAGGTCGAACGGCGAGACTCGAAAAAATTTACGCGCCTTTGCATGCTACAGACGTTGCGGAGCATTTATAGGAAATACGCCGAGCTCGCTTTCGAATACATCGTGCCGGAGAGAATCAGCATGGAGCAGACGGAAAAGCTCATCGGTGAATTCTTGTCCGAAGGCAGTGGGGGCGACCGGGGACTTTCCGTTGCGGCGGCCTTGTTCGAGACGTTCGGCAAGTATTTTGGAATATACGAAGAGGTGAAACGCCACGCGATAAACGCTTCCGACCAATCGACTGGTATGGCCGCAGACATCGAGTGCATCGGCGATGACGGAAAACCGAAACTCGCGATAGAGGTGAAGGAAAGAAACGTGACGCTCGCGGACGTGAGAAGCGCCGTGTTAAAGGCGCGACAGGCCTCCTTGCGTGAATTGTTGTTCAATGCGCCTGACGCGAATCCATCGGAAAAAGAGGAAATAGCCGATTTGTTTGCCAGGACATGGGCGTCGGGCACGAATCTTTATCGCCTTTCCATCGATGAACTCGTCAGGGTCGGCCTCTCGCTCACCGGCGAATCCGGCAGAACAAACTTTTTGGAAAACGTCGGCAAACAGTTGGACGAATACGGCACACAGCCGAACAACCGAAAACGATGGAAGGAGTTGCTTGAGGAGATATAGGGGGGGATGCCCTTTATTTACCTGCTTTGGATTACTAGGGAGAGTATCTGGGGAGGACATATTTCAGTGATCGCGAGCAAGGGCTGGCTCAGCCAATCCTTACAAAATTGACACCTAATGTCTGGAAGGGGATCGTCGCCGAAATCCGAACACGAGTGGGTGACGGCTCGTTCGGTGCTCGCTACCCCGAAATTTGTCCTGATGGAAACGAATAGTGCGGAACGGACGAGGAGTCATTTTGGGGTGCCATGGCGAGTGAAATATCCGACATGACTGAAGGAAAAATGATTCTCTTCGAGCATGATCCTCCTCCTTTGCTTGTCGTCATGGACATGATCGAATTCTGCTGGCATTCGGTCGGGAAACCAGAGAGGCGAGATCCTCACTCTTATTTCAATCACTATCATCTGCAATTCGACGAAAAAGTCGGAAAGAGCGAGTTCCGGGAAACCATCAATCGCATATTTCAACGCAATCGTCTGGCATACAAATTGACGGCGGAAGGGAAAATAGAACGTTTGCTCGAACTGGAAATTTCGGATGTCGTGCATGCACAATATCGAACTGGTGATACTGAACTAGATGATATGCTCGAAACGGCCTGTCGAAAGTTCGTGAGCCCCGATGAGAGCATGCGTCACGAGGCTTTGGAAAGACTGTGGGATGCGTGGGAACGCATCAAGACCATTCGTGACACGGACAAGAAAGCGGGCATATCCGCTTTGCTCGATCAGGCTGCCGGCCTGAATAGTCCGCGATTCAGGGAGATTTTGGAGTCCGAGGCGAAAGAATTAACTGATATTGGTAATAGCTGCCGGATTCGCCATTCGGAGACAAATCAGGAAAGTCTGAGTTCTTCCGAGCATGTCGATTATCTGGGGTATAACATGTTTGCAATCATCCATTTACTAGTTCGCCAAATTGGGGTCGTTGAAACCAAACAACCGGAAGAATCAATTTCCCCCGAAGATGACATTCCGTTCTAAGTTGGGCGCATCCATCCCCTTCAACCCGTTATCACAATGCGAAAGGGGGAACTTCAGGGCGGGTGATAACACCGCGATGATGTGGCGAAGGCGAACGATATTGTCAAATCCATAACGAGCAGGTGAAACGAAAGGGTGGCTTGGGAATTGAGGGCGGCTCACGAGCCGCCCCTACGGATTCAAAACCCCGAGCAATCTCTCTCCCTCCGGTCTTCGGCGAAAAATACTCCCCCTTGAGGGTCGGTCTTTCTTCCTCGAGAAGACCGACGCAGAAGCCGAGACTTTGGACGAAGGCTGAAGCGGTGGGGGGTATGATTCTCAAATAAAAACTCCCCCCGCCGGTTCGCTTGTGGGCTAACGCACTTAGCTCACCGACAATCGCTCATTCTTCAATCGCGATTGACCCTCAAGGGGAGAGTGATAAGAACGTCTTTTATGGCAAGAACACATTCCTACTTCCTCGCTCGGGTTTGACCACGCACCTCCCCGCAATTCCCGTCATCGCGCCTTCTTCAGTATGTGTCAGAATCCGCCCCCAGGTGAGGAGGCTTTTTCATGGAATCCGGCGATGGGGCAAGAGTGAAGACGGCGATTTCCCGCTCGGGTCAAACACTCGCTTCTCGCTCGCGTTTGACCTCCGTGAGCAGGGGAGGGGTACTCATGGACTTAGAGATGAGGACGGAAATGAAAATAATCCAATTTCCTGAAAATATCGATAAATTTCCTACAAAATTCGATAAATTTCTGCAACAAGACGGCCGTGGAAATGATTGAAATAAAAAGAGTTAATCATAAATCTTAGCGTCCTGCACTGAAATATGAAGTCAAAAAAAAATTCTTGAGCTCCCGCAATTCCCCGCAATAGCCCGCATTTGCGCAAGTGGGAATCATTGAGCGCCGCCGAGACAGTGGGATATCTCCCGGATAAAGCGATTGGCCACGGCGCGCCAGCAGTAAGACGCCGCGCGCTCGATTCCTCGGCGGCCCAGTTCTTCGCGCAAGGCTTTGTTCCTCAGTAGATTGATGAGCGCATCGGCCAGAACGACTTCATTGCCGGGCGGCAACAAAATACCCGCCTCGCCCACTATCTCGGGCGCCGCCGCCGCATCGAGCGCCACCACGGGAAGGCCCGCCGCCATCGCTTCCAAGAACGCGATGCCGAAGCCCTCCTGAAGCGAGGGCAGGCAGAAAACATCCGCCCCCGCGTATTCACGGCGCACGGCTTCATCCTCGGGTACCTCGCCCAGGAGCGTCACGGCGTTCTCGAGACCTAGTCTGCTCACCTGTTTTTCAAGGCTCTTCAAAGACGGTCCGCCCCCCACGACGCGCAACTTCGCGTCGGGCACGGCCGCGAGTACCCTCGGCAAGGCCTGGATGAGGCTTTTGGTGTTCTTTCTGGGATATTGCCGCGCCACCGATAAAATGATTCGCCCCGATGGGCGCCTCATCTCGCGCACATGCTTCCAATCGGCAGGATGAATTCCGTTTCCCACGACGCCGACTTTCTCGGCTGACAACCCATATGCCTCGCAGGCCACGCCCCGGCTGTATTCGCTGGTGACGATGACCCTGTCGGCGCGCCCCGCGTTGGCGCGCTCGAGATGGGAGAGCGCACGTAGATACTGACGCGGCGCGCCACGTTCGAATCGCATTTCATCGGCCGAGATTCCGTGCAGATACACGATGAAGGGGACATTGATGTTCAAATCGAAACCGTCGATGTCGAAACCCACGATGAAGTCGAAATCATCGGGCGATATCCGATCCTCCAACTCCAGATTGTACAGGAGCCTTTGCAGTAGAAGACTCGACGCCCGCTGGTTCGGGCCGATGATCTCCACCATATGTCCGTTTACTTCCAGCCCGCCCGCCAGGCCCGTGATGGCCGCCGCCGTCCCTGAGCCTTTCGCTATATCGAGCGTCCAGGAGTTCAAAAAAGCGATTCGCAAACCTCCCCTCCCCCAAAACAAAAGAGGGCGTAATTTCACGCCCTCTGCACGCGCACTACGATGGAGATGTTCCCTTTACAACGCTTGGTCCGATTTGGCCGCGAAGATGAAATCGCTCTCAGTCAATCCGTTTATCTTGTGTGTCCAGACCGTGACCTTCACCTTCCCCCACGCCAGATAGATATCGGGGTGATGGCCCTGCTCCTCGGCCATCTCACCCACGCGGTTCGTGAAATCAAGCGCCGTCTGAAAATCGGGAAAGCTGTATTCTTTTTCCAGATGGTGCTCATCCACCACGCGCCAATCACCACCCAACTGTTCTTGCAAGGCGGAGAGGGCCTCTCCCTGAAGCGGGGGCACGCCACCTTTGCACGGCACACACTCTTTGGCCGCAAGCTCGCTGCTCATGGATTTTTTGCTCCTCTAAATAAATGATGAAATAACCTGTTGACTCGCCTCGAAAGAACGCTTCATCATCGCGTCTTTCACAAAAAGCTGCAAGACCGTGTCATGCGCTCTTGAGTGTGGGCATCACGTCCCGGGCGAACTTTTCCATGCTGGAGGCAGCTTTCTCCACGCTCAAATTCCCGAAATGAAAGTAAATCACCATACCGCCGAAGCCCATTTGTTCTTTTTGCGTTATCAGTTCATCACGCACTTCATCGGCGGTCCCTATGGCCGCCATGCCATCATTCATGAGTTGCGCAGGGGTCCTCGCTCCCTCCCCGAGCAATCCCAAGGGTTTCCCTCGTGCAACTTCGGTTTCAGGGTTTGAAGGTACGGGAGCAGGCGAACTGCCCGGAAAACGGCGTTTGAGTTCCGCCAGAATCTCGGGCTGCGCGCCGTAGAGGTTTCGCCAGTAATACGAGAGCGCAGGCCCCGCCTCATCAATCGCCCGCGAGCGGGAATCCGCCACGTAAACCTGATGTTCGAGCCAGACGTGCTCCGCTCCCGCCTCCCAGCCATGAGCGCGGCAGCGCTCGCGGTAATAGGCCGCTTTTTCGAGTAAATCATCAAAAGGCCTGTGGCTCAGCACCACGGGGGTTCTCATCCTGGCGCCCCAATCGAGCGAGGCCTCCGAATCCGCCGGAAAGAGAATCGGTGGATGAGGCTTCTGCCAGGGCCGCGTCCAGAGCTGGCAGCGCGGGTAGTGGAAATATTCGCCCTCCCAATCAAAGGGCTCTTGTTCGCGCCAGGCCTTGAGAATGAATTCCCACGCCTCCTGAAAGCGCCCCCGGCTCTCGGCCGGATCCACGTTGTAGGCCAGATATTCCCTGTGCGCGCCGCGCAGGAAACCGGCTACGATGCGTCCGCCGCTCAGCACGTCGAGCGCCGCAATCTCCTCGGCCACGCGCAGCGGCTGGGGATAGAGCGGCAAACAATAGCCGAGTATCGCGATTTTGGCCCGCCTCGTCCGCGCGGCGATGTGGCCCGCATAGACGCCCGGCGAGGGCATCGAGCCGAAGTGCGTGCCGTGGTGCTCATTGAGGCCGATGCCGTCGAGCCCCGCCGCCTCCACGCGCTCCCAGAAGCAAAAATGAGACTCCCACAAGGCATGGGCCTTCCGGGCGTCGAACTCCGACGCATCGTGCGGATAGCTCGACTTGCCCTCGAGATACGGCCAGGGAATGGTGTCGAACGAATAGATTTGCAGAAAACCGCCCTCCTCGCCGGAACGCAATGCCCGTCCACCCTCTTGTAGCACCCTTTCACGCCGCTGCAAACGGAAGCGGACCTTACGTCAAGAGCTTGCGCAAATGCGAGAAAATGCGGGCAGATGCGGGGGACGAAAAAATTTTTTTATTCGATAAAATTCGAAAAAATATTTGTTTCATACTTTAATATAGCGACATAACTAATTGAAATATAATGATATATGATTTCTTCATCTTTTTGTTTTATTTTCAGATATTTATCGAAATAGCTCGTTAATTTATCGATATTTACAGGAAATTGGATTATTTTTGTTTTCCTCGTCACGCCTGATTCCATGAGTACGCCTCCCCAGTTCACGGTGATCAAACGCGAGCGAGAAGCGAGTGTTCGACCCGAGCGAGGTCGAACCCGACTGAGGAAGGAGGGTCGATTCCGACCGAGTAGGAAGGAATTGCCGTCTTTACTCTTGTCCTATCGCCTGATTCCATGAGCACGCCTCCCCTATTCTCACAACACGTTCCGACACGCCCTGAAGATGGGGCGTGCCAACGGGAATGGTTTCCCCGCGTCGTGCGCACGATACCGAATCCCGGGATTTCACGAAGTACGGCAAATGCGGGGAGGTGCGTGGTCAAGCTCCCCCCCGAGGAGGGGACGTCTGCGCTTTTGGCGACCAAGGCGGGGTCAATATGCACCAGGGAAGAGAAATTACGCCTTCGCAGGGATGTCGTTTTCCGTCTAGGCGCCTCTGATCATCAAGGGGCGCATTTGCGTTGTCCGACTGCGAATCCATGGAGGGTTTACGCCCGCATTTCCCTGGATATATCCGGGCGACAAACCAAAAAGCGAGCCGCGAGGCTCAATTCCGACCGGGAAGGGGTTGTTGAATAACCCGGTTTTGTGAGCGGGCGGTATGGAGGGTCACGCGGCGGCGGACAGGAAGACCGCGCGGTGCTCGAGGGCGCGATGGGCGCGTAGCGGCTCTTCTCGGGCGGCGCGGGCCGTCCAGACGGCGAATAGACCGGCGAGAAGAGCGGCGGCGAGCCGCTTGAGGTTGATCGCCGCCGCCGTCAGGTAGGACGGTATCTTCACGTTCTCAAGTCCGCGCCGCACCGCGCGGCAAGCCCGCGCCAGGTCTTCGCCTCGCCGTGGTAGCCCTCCGAACGCCACATATGACGCCGGTGCATCCGCCGCTCCTCCTCGCCCCACCGCGCCGACGCGCGCGCCGGCGCGCGGCTTGCGTAGTAATGCCGCAGGTCGTGGAGCCGCACCTCCTCGATACCCGCGCGCGCCCGGTTGCGGGCGGCTCGGCGGCGCCCGTCACATCGAAAACTCGAAGTCCGCCGCGTCCAGATCGTTCGAGTTGAAGTCCTCGAGTATGATCTCGCCCACGTTCTCGCCGAGACCGATCACGGTGTCGGCGCCGTCTTGCGTGATCGTGAGGGCGGAAAACCCGGTGATGGCGGTAATCGCGGAGAGATCGATCTTGTCCGTCCCGTTGGCGAAGTCGGTGATCGTGTCGTTCCCGTCGCCCGAGGCGAATACGAAGGTATCGGCCCCTTCGCCGCCGGTGAGCGTGTCGTTCCCGGTTCCGCCGGTGAGCGTGTCGTCGCCCTCGCCGCCATCGATCTCGTCGTCGTCCGCGCCGCCCTCGATGGTGTCGGCCCCTTCGCCGCCGACCAGCCAGTCGTCGCCCCCGCCGCCGTAGATGGTGTCGTCGCCCTCTTCGGCGAAGACGATGTCGTCGCCTCCCAGGGTGGTGTATATTTCATCTCCCGTGCTTGTATCGCCGATAAGAAAGTCTCTACCGTCATCTCCGGTGAAGGGACTTTCCACGAGAATGTCCACGGCCTCGCTCGGACATTCCGGCAGGCAGAACATCTCCGCGGCAAGCTCGGAGGAAGCGACGCCTTCGAGGGTGATCGTCCCCCCGCCGAAATCCGTCAGATCGATCACGGTGCCCGTGTCATCCTCGGTCGCCGAGAACTTCTCCGAGAGGGCTTCGAACGTAATTTCCGTCTGGAACAGGGCGAGGTCGATCTGGTCGTTCGCGGTGTCGAAATCCGTGATTGTGTCGTTGCCGTGACCCGGAGTGAACGCGAAGGTGTCCTCGCCTTCCCCGCCGGTGATCGTGTCGTCGCCGCCCGAGTCGATGATCAAATCGTTGCCCGCGCCGGCGTCGATGGTGTCGTTCCCGGCGTCGCCCACGATGGTGTCCCAGCCTTCGCCGCCGTAGATGGTGTCGTCGCCGCTGCCGCCCACGAGCATGTCGTGGCCGCCGCCGCCGGTGATGGTGTCGTCGCCGCTGCCGCCCATGATGTAGTCGCTGCCGATCCCCTCGCCGCCATCGAGGGTGTCGTCGCCGCTGCCGCCGAAGATGATGTCAGCTCCGCCGCCGCCGTCAAAAGTGTCGTCCCCATCGGCGCCGTCGAATATGTCTCTTCCATCGGTGCCCTGAGCCGTCATGGAGAGTCCTCCTTTCAGCTTTAGAAAACTGAATTCAAGTCATCGTTTCCGGTTCGTGATGTTCCGCAGGCGCTTCCTCATTCCTTGCCTATGTTCGTTCCCCGCCCGGAACTTCAAGCGGGCCCACATCAGGGTTTGATCACCTGACAGGATAAGCGTGTCTCACACGGGTTGTGAAACGGAAAGTTTTTGGGCTAAGGGGCGTTACAGTTTAGGCAAATGCGGGGCCCTCCCCGCGTGCTATCGCCCGTGCGTCTTCCTGAAATAACCGCCTGCGTTCGGCCGCGTGGATTCGCGGGAATGGAAGCCGGCCTCAGGCCTCGCCCAGGACGTCGGCCGCGATGCTCACGGCGACGCGCTCCGCGGTCTCGCGCACCGAATCGCGCGCGAGATGCGCATAGCGCGTCGTGGTCTCGACGTGGGCGTGGCCCAGCAGCTTCGCTATCATGGGCAGTCCCTCGCCCAGCGCCGGCGCGCGGCTTGCGTAGTAATGCCGCAGGTCGTGGAGCCGCACGTCCTCGATACCCGCGCGCGCCCGGTTGCGGGCGGCTCGGCGGCGCCCGTCACATCGAAAACTCGAAATCACTCGCGTCCAGGTCGGACGAGGTGAAGTCCTCGAGCGTGATCTCGCCCACGTTCTCGCCGAGATCGATCACGGTGTCGTCGCCGTCTTGCGTGATCGTGAGGTCGGAAAACCCGCTAATCTCGGAGACCGCGGAGAGATCGATGGTGTCCGTCCCGTTCTCGAAGTCGGTGATCGTGTCGTTCCCGTCGCCCGAGGCGAACACGAATGTGTCGGCCCCTTCGCCGCCGGTCAGCGTGTCGTCGCCAGTTCCGCCGGTGAGCGTGTCGTCGCCCTCGCCGCCATCGATCTCGTCGTCGTCCGCGCCGCCCTCTATGGTGTCGGTCCCTTCGCCGCCGACCAGCCAGTCGTCGCCCCCGCCGCCGTAGATGGTGTCGTCGCCCTCCTCGGCGAAGACGATGTCGTCGCCTCCCAGGGTGGTGAATGTCGAACCGCCCGTGTCGCCGAGATAGAAGTTGGCGTTTTCATCTCCCGTGACGGGAGCTTCCACGAGAATGTCGTCGACCGGGCTGTCGCAATCCGGCAGGCAAAACATATCCGCGGTGAGGTCGCTGGTGGAAGTGATGCCTTCCAGCGTGATCGTCCCCCCGCCGAACTCGGTGAGGTCGATCTGCACCCCCGTTACCGTGTTGGGATCACCCGGTTCCGTGACCGTCGACATCTTGCCTTGCAGCTGTGCGAACGTGATGGCCGTGGTGAACTGGGAGAGGTCGATCTCGTCTTCCGCGGTGTCGAAATCCGTGATTGTGTCGCTGCCGTGGCCCGGAAGGAACGAGAAGGTGTCCTTGCCGGTTCCGCCGGTGAGGGTGTCGTCTCCTCCTCCGTCGATGATGATGTCGTTGCCCGCGCCTGCGTAGATGGTGTCGTTCCCGGCGTCGCCCAGGATGACGTCAGGGCCCGCGCCGCCGTAGATGGTGTCGTCGCCGCTGCCGCCCCGAATGTTGTTTCCCCAACCCAGAAAGTTTTCCAGAAAGCTTCCGCCGCCGCCGCCGTAGATGGTGTCGTCGCCGCTGCCGCCCAAGATGACGTCTCTTCCGCAGCCGCCGTAGATGGTGTCGTCGCCGCTGCCGCCCGTGATGAAGTCTCTTCCGCCGCCGCCGGTGAGATTGTCCGCGCCCTCGCCGCCGTCGAATATGTCGGTTCCATCACCGCCCGTCTTGGTGTCGTCCGTCATGGGGGGATCTCCTTTCTTGATAATTCAAACCATCGGTTCCGGTTCGTGATGTTCCGCAGGAGCTTCTTCATTCCTTGCCTATGTTCGTTCCACGCCCGGAACTTTGAGCGGGCCCACATCAAGGTTTGATCACCTGCTAGGATAAGGAAATCCCGCACGGTTTGTGAAGCGGAAAATTTTAGGGCTATGGACCATTTCAGTTTGGGCAAATACGCGGCCCTCCCCGCGTTCGACCGCCCGGGGCGGGAGCGGAACCACCCGCGCGCCCGTCTTGCATCGGGTAGTCTGAATTCCCTCTCATCTCCGGCACTTCGTCATGGTCAGGAACCTGATCGCCGTCACCTCGGGCGCTGCGAGATGGATTGTTCTTCGTCACGGGTCGTGCCTCCGGTGTCGGGGTTCCAGAGAACGCGGGCGCCGGGTCTCTCCGGCCCCGGTCCCGCACCCCCCTCACGGCCCGGCTCGCCCTCTTCGCTGCCCGTTGCGGGGAGAGGCCGCCGGGAACCGCATCCGGTTGCGAGACGATCGGGAAGCGCACACGGAAGAGACGCGGAAACGCCGGCTGGAATCCGGGCCTGCTTCCCTGTTCGGGTTTCCGGGGAGGGCCGCTGTTTGCCCAAATTGAATAGGCCCTTTGGCCCTGAATTTTTCGTTTCACAAGCAGTGCGGGACTCGTTTACTCTAAAGGGTGCTCAAACTCTGGTGTGGAGGCGCCTGAAGTCCCGGACGAGAATCGACGTCCGGTGTCGTTCGACGCGTCGCCTGAGCCCTATATGCCGGTTTCATGGGGCGTTTCATGGAAATAACGGAAAGGGAGAAAGAACGGGATTGCGTGGGGAGTTGGAAATGGACTCGTCTTCGGGTGAAACGTTCAGCCGAAACAAGAGAGTCCCGAGCCTGTTCCTGCCAAATGACCCCTCTCCCGCCGCTCACCGAAGTGCGGAGGAGTTGCGGCCCGCTCCGCATCCTCCGGTTCACGGCTGGACCCCATGCACCCGGAGACCAGGGACGGCCGCACCAATAACTGATTAGGGAGAGACAACACGATGGAAGACGAAAAAATCGGCGGCAACGAGGACGGCGATACGCTCACGGGCGGAGCCGGGCACGATACCCTCATAGGCAACGAGGGCGACAACACGCTCACGGGCGGAGCCGGGCACGATACCATCATAGGCAACGAGGGCGACGATACGCTCACGGGCGGAGCCGGGCACGATACCTTCATATACGCCGCCCGGGATGGAAACGACAAGATCACCGACTTCACCAGTGGTGAAGACAGGATCGATCTCACATTGATACAGGGCATTACGAGCTTCGAGGATCTGAGCATCACCGCCGACGGGACCGACGTCGTCATCGACTTGAGCGGGTACGGCGGAGGGGAGATCCGCCTCGAGAACGTTGATATCACGAGCCTTGACGCGGATGATTTCATATTCGGGAGACTGCCGTCCGGCGTCGACCTGATCAAAGGCACCGAAGGCGAAGACACGCTCGAAGGCGGCGAAGGATCGGACATGATCTACGGCGGCAAGGGCGACGACGCGATCGACGGCGGTGAAGGCAGGGACTTTATCTACGGCGGCGCGGGTGACGATACGCTCAAAGGCGGCGCGGATGACGACTGGATCGAAGGCGGCGAAGGCGACGACACGATCTACGGCGGCGAAGGCTACGACGAAATCTGGGCCGGCGCGGGCGATGATACGCTATATGGCGGTGAAACCTACGACAGGCTCGTGGGCGACGCGGGCGACGACACGATCTACGGCGGCGCAGGCAACGACTCGCTCCATGGCGGGGAGGGCGACGACACGCTCGAAGGCGAAGCGAACAACGACCTGCTCGAGGGCGGCGCGGGCGACGACACGCTCTATGGCGGCGAGGGAGAAGACATAATCTATGGCGGCGAGGGAGAAGACACGCTCGATGGCGGCGCGGGCGACGACTCGCTCCGCGGCGGCTTGGACGCCGACACCTTCGTATTCGCCCCGGGTGACGGGAACGACACGATTCAGGATTTCACCGACGGGGAGGACGCCATCGACCTTACGGCCATCAGCAGGATTTCCGGTTTTGAGGATCTGACCATACGCGCCGAGGGGGAAAACGCGGTGATCGACCTCACCGCACAGGGCGGGGGAACGATTACGCTGGAGAACGTCGGTGTCGACGACCTCGACGCGGGCGATTTCAATTTCTACGAGCCGCCGGTGGACGACGGCGGGACCGAGGGCATGTAAGGCGCGAGGGGTTTCTTCGGCGCCGCCCGGGGATTTCCCATCACTTTCATCATCCGCATGTTCACGAGATAAAATCGCCGCGAATCCGTCTGCCTGACCTGCGAGGGAGAGTCCACCTGCCCGAGGTCGACCGGAATCTGATTATAGGTGGCGATAACGATGAAACGCTCCGTGGCGGCGAGGGCGACGACACGCCCGGACCACACGGCGCGAAAGGGCAAGTTCGCCTTCCGGCCGGGCGAGACCTGGCGCGCGCTGTGAACTCGCCCCCGCCTTCGCCCAGAGCCTCGAGGGCGAGCGCAGGGAGCTTCAGGCTCGGCGGCAGCCGGATATGCTTTGCGATACCGGCTTGCGTTGCGGTTCTAGGATTGACTCATGAGATTCACCAATGATGGCGGCGGCAGGAGCGTCGGCGCAAACGGTAAATGGCTCTCGTGCGCGTTCTGGAACCGGGCGGCGGGAGGGTTGCGCCGTGCGGATGGAATGGATATCAGGCCCGGCCGCGCCGTGGTCTCGCTCCGGGCGTGGTCCGATAAACGCCCGATCATAAGTGGACCCTCGCCCAGCGCCAGGGCGCGATTGGCGTAGAAATGACGGAGATCGTGGATCCGCATGCCCTCGAGTCCCGCGCGCGCCCGGACGGCCCACCAGGCGACATCGATCTTGCGCAGGTGCGTACCCGGCCTCTTGCCGGGTATGACCCACGGATTGCCGTGTGAGCGCGGCAGATTGGCGAGAAGCTCGACCGGCCTTGAGTCTGGCGCTTGAGGATTCGCGCGAGGTGAGGCTCGCAGGCGGGATGCTTCGCCCCTCCGTGGAGGTGGGCCTTCGCTACGGTGGAGGCGACGCGGAGGCGGGAAGCGGTGTAGAGTTAGGCGTCGGACTTCGCTGGACGAATTCCCGGGGTCTCGAGACGTAAGTGCGCACGCGGGGCGTTCTGGCGCATGAGGAGTGCGATTACGAGGAATGGCGCGTGAGCGCCTCGCGCGGAGCGGGGAGTTCGAGCGACCGGGGGCGGAATTCTCCGGCGTCCGCCGAGAGAGGGTAACGGCTTTTCTCGGAGACGCCGCATCGGCCGGCGGGAGCGGGAGGTGATTTTCAGATGGCTGTGAAGACGGGGGGCCGAGGCGGCGAAAAAGAGATCCGGGCGGTGCTTTCGGAAAGCCGCTGGCTCTTGATTTCGTGCGGTTTCTTCAGCGTGGTGGTGAACCTGTTGATGCTTACGGGTCCGCTGTTCATGCTGCAGGTCTACGACCGGGTGCTGGGTTCGCGCTCCGGCGCGACGCTGGTGGCGCTGGTCGTCATCGTGGCGTTTCTGTTTTTGATAATGGGCGTGCTCGATCACGCGCGCGGGAGGGTTCTCGCCCGCGCGGGAGCGCGGCTGCAGGCGCGCCTCGATTCGCGCGTGCTCAGGGCCATCCTCTCCCGTTCGGTCTCGCCCGCCGAACGCGCGCGCCCGGCGACGGGCCTTCGCGACCTGGAGGCGATCCAGCGCTTCGCCTCGGGTTCGGGGCCTTTCGCCTTCTTCGACGCGCCTTGGACGCCGGTGTTCCTGTTCGTGCTCTTCTCGTTCCACTGGATGCTCGGGTTGCTGGCGGTTTTCTCGGGCTGTCTGCTCGGCGGAATCGCCCTTCTCAATCAGGCGGGAACGTCGAGCATCCAGATGGAGATTGGGCAGGCGAGCGCCAGTTCCGCCACCTTCATCGAGCAGATGCGCGCGGGCGGCGAAACCGTGCAGGGTCTCGGCATGCAGAACGCCATCGTGACGCGCTCGGCCAAATTGCGCGACATCGTTCTGGACAGGACGCTGGCGGCCTCGGACAGAAACGGTTTCTACAGCGTGCTCTCGAAAACGCTGCGCCTGTTCCTCCAGTCGATGATGCTCGGGCTCGGGGCCATGCTCGTGATTTGGGGCGAGATGACGCCGGGCTTGATGATCGCGGGCTCGATCCTGCTGGGCCGGGCGCTCGCCCCCATCGATCAGGCGGTGGGCCACTGGCCGACGCTTCAGCGCGCGCTCGCCGCGTGGCGCTCGCTCGCCGCCCTTCTGGACGAAATGCCGCCCGACGCTCCCCGCACCAAGCTGCCCGCTCCACGCGCGATCCTCGAGGCGGAGGGCCTCATGGTCGCAGCGCCCGGAGCTCGGGTGGCGGCCGTGCGCGGCGCGGCGCTTCGTCTCGAACCGGGACAGGCGGCGGGAATCGCGGGGCGCTCCGCCGCGGGCAAGTCCACTTTCGCGCGCGCGCTCGCCGGGGTGTGGAAGCCGATTGCGGGCTCGGTGCGGCTCGACGGGGCGGAACTCGATCAATACGGCGACGAACTGGGGAAATACGTCGGCTATCTGCCCCAAGAGGTCATCCTGTTCGACGGGACCGTGGCGGAGAACATCGCCCGTTTCTCCCCCGGCGCGAAAGACGAGGACATCGTCGATGCGGCGAAGCGCACCGGGGCGCACGAGATGATACTCGAACTCCCGGGCGGGTACGATTTTCAGGTCTCGGCGGGGGGCGCCGCCCTCTCCGGCGGGCAGCGCCAGCGCATCGCGCTGGCCCGGGCGTTCTACGGCTCGCCCGTGGTGGTGGTGATGGACGAGCCCGACTCCAACCTCGACGCCGAGGGCGCCATGGCGCTCGCGCGCGCGGTGGAAGGTCAGAAAAAACGCGGCGGCACGGTGCTCGTCGTGGCGCATCGCCACGGCGCGTTCGCGCAATGCGACACGGTGTACGTGATGGAGAACGGACGTCCCGTCCCGGCCACGGGAGGGCAAGGCGGAGGCTCGGCGCCCGTGCGGCAATTGCAGTCGAGCGGCGAGAGGAAGGCCGAGGGCGGGAAAGGCAAACCGGCGGCTGCCGGAGGTCCGCAGGCGCGCCGTAGTGGGCAACGCGGTGGGCAGGAGCAGCATCAGCCGGCCCGATCGGCTCCGCCTGCATCTTCGCGCCAAAGAACGCAGGCGCGCCCTGCGTCTGGCGGGGGAGAAGACCCGCGTCCGCCCGCGCCCCCGGCGCGTGGCCGCGATGCGCAAATCGCCGGCGCCATCGAGCGAGTGAGGAGTTCGCCACCTCCTGGAGCAGATGAGGATCAAACAGTAACTCCGCCTCCTGCGCCGCAGGGGAGTGGACAGGCGCGTCGGCCTGCGGGTGATGGGGGGCGGGCCCCTGCTCCCGGGCCTGCTGCTAGCGGGCAAGCCTCTGAATCCGCGCGTGGCCGCGATGCGCAAATCGCCGGCGCCATCGAGCGAGTGAGGAGTTCGCCACCTCCTGGAGCAGATGAGAATCAAACAGTAACTCCGCCCCCCGCGCCGCAGAAGAGCGGGGATGGTTCCGGCAACCCTGAACATCAGGGGGATGCGTCATGAACGAGAGGCGGTTCTCGGCGCGCAAGGCGCTGTATATGGGTTTCGTGACGATGATGGTGATGGGAGGCGGACTCCTCGGCTGGAGCGTTTTCGCCTCCCTCTCGGGCGCCGTGATCGCTTCCGGACGCCTCGGGGTCAAGAACCGCAACCAGGTGGTCGAACACATCGACGGCGGCACGGTGAGCCGGATTTTCGTGCGAGACGGCGATTCGGTGAAGAAAAACGACGTGCTGCTTCGCTTCGACGCCTCGCTTCTGCGCTCCGAGGAGGCGATCCTCGCGTCGGAATACGCCGAACTCGTGGCCCGGCGCAACCGGCTGGGGGCCGAGCTCGAGGGCGCGGACACAATCGTCTGGGAGGAAGAACTCATCGCGCTTGCTGAAACCGACGCGCGGGTGCGGGGCATACTCGACGGTCATGAGAGGCTCTTCCGCGCGCGGATGGCCTCGCGAAACGGCGAGGTGGCGCAGCTTCGCGAGCGCATCGGCCAGACGCGCAAGGAAATCAATGGACTCGAAGCGCGGGCCGTCTCGCTTGTGGAGCAAAGAGACCTCATCTTTCGCCAGCTCAAGGCGTATCGCGACCTGTTCGACAAGGGGCTGACCTCGCTCGACAGGCTTCTCGCACTCGAGCGCGCGGCGAAAAACATCGAGGGCCTGGTGGGAACGAACGCCGCCTCCATCGCCAGGGCTTGGGGCCGCATCTCGGAGCTGGAGATTCAGATACTCCGGGTCGACGCGCGGCGGATCGAGGAGGCGGAGCAGTCGGTCCACGAGGCGAAGTCCCGGGAGAACCAGATTCACGAACGCCTCGCAATGGTGCGCGAGCGTCTCAGTCACATGGAGGTCCGCGCGCCGGTCTCGGGAAGGGTGTTCGGCATGAAGGTGGTCGCTCCGCGCGAGGTCGTGCGTCCGGGCGAGTCGATTCTCTACGTCGTGCCGGAGGATTCGGGCCTGGTGGTGATGGCGCGCCTCAATCCGATTCACGTGGATCAGGTGTATCCGGGGCAGGAGGCGCGGCTTCGGTTTTCCTCCTTTCCCGCGCGCGTGACGCCGGAATTCCCCGGATACGTGATTCGCGTGTCGGCGGATGCGGTCACCGACCAGAACAGCGGCCTGTCGTGGTACGAAATCGATCTCGCCATGGGCAGGCCCGATTCGAACGGGACGGTCGCTCCGGCCGCGAAAACAGACGATTCGCCCGGCTCGTTTGGTGAGTTTCTCCGCTGGTTGACGGGAACCGGGCCCGAGGAGCCCGGCGATTCGCTCGAAACGATGAAAGAGCAGCGGGGGTCGAACGCGTTGCTCCGTGAACTGGCCCTCACGCCGGGTATGCCGGTGGAGGTGCACATACAGACCGGGCAACGCTCGCTGATAAGTTATCTCGCCAAGCCGCTCACGGACTTTTTCAGCCGGTCCTTGAGGGAGGAATAGGCGGCGCGCCCTTTTCGCGGGGAGAAGACATCTTGGAAGAAGATACCCTTGAAATCTCGCTCGTCAACGATCTGAGGGAAATCGCCGGGGTCGCCACGCAGATCGACGAATTCTGCGCGGAGAGGAACTACGCTCCGCAAATCGGTTATTCGGTCAATCTCTCGATCGAGGAGATCCTCACCAACAGGATCAGCTTCGGGTATGAGGATGACGAACCCCACCGCATCGAGGTCATCCTGCGCGTGGAGGGAAAAGAACTCGTCGTCGTGTTTGTGGACAACAGCGCGCCGTTCGATCTCTCCTCCGTGGCGGAAACCGATATCGGGGGCGAGACACTGGAAGACGACCCCCTGGCCGGACTGGGCCTGTTCCTCGTGAATCAGATGATGGACAGCGTCGAGTATCGGCGGGAGAGTGGATGCAACGTCCTCCTCATGACGAAGGAGACGCATGAGGCCCTCGAGGCGGAAGCGGACGTCGTGCCGGACCCGGAATCCTGACCCCGAAAGCGCATTCGCTTGTCACGCGCAAATTCCGCCGGAGAAATCTTCCCCCGCTTTTTGACTTTTGCTCGCGTCAATCACTCAAAAAACAATCCGCAAAGCGAGCGAGAGGCGATGGCTCCGGCGCGAGTCTTCGCCGAAGCGTCCGGAGTAGCCGAGGAGGCCGCTCGCGCGCTCGCCGAGTTTCGCGCTCAGCCCCAGGTCGGCGCTCACGGTGCTGCTCGAAGGCATGAAGCCCGGGATACTGAAGCGCCCCGGCATGGTGTTCGAACCCGCCGAGACGAGAATGGGATCGTTTTCGAGTTCGTGCTCATAGGCGATGCGGGCGTAGGGGCGAAGCCCGCCGATGCTCCAGCCGAAGCGGTAGCCGCCGCGCGCGATGAGGGAGTTGCGCGAGAAGTCCGAAAAATTCATCGCGGTCGAGGAATTTCCGCTCTCCCGGTATCCCTTGATCTCCTGATTGAGCAGCGAGAGACCGAAGAAGGGCCCGTGCCGGAGGCTCTCGGAGGCGCCCAATGCCCACCCCAAATCGAATTCGCCCCCGAACTGGGCGGCTTCGGTGGAGCCACGCTCGGTGCGCGTGAACGCCGCTAGGGTTACCGGGCGCTCGACGTCCACCGACGTCTGCCCCAGGCTCAGGCTGATGTTTACTTCGAGGCCGCCGCTGCGCCACGCGCCGTGCAGCGAGCCGAGCGCCACGTCGCTGTCCAGAGTCGCTCCAAAGAGTTCGCTCTCGTGGCGGGCGATGCTCAGCGCCGCGCCCCAGGAGAGGTCCGGCCCGGCGCGGTGGCCGGCGCCCAGGGTGATGACCGTCATGTCGGCTTCGCTTTCCCCGAGACGCGCGAAAGCGCCCAAATCGCTCCCGCCGAACTGCCCCCTCGCATAGCCGCGCCAAGTCCCGACGGGCAGTGCGAAATCGGAAGCCCGCTCCGCAGAAATGACGCCGTCGTGAACCTCCGCCGCATCGACGCCCGCTTCGCCCGCGAGCGACACCTGTAGCGGAGCCGCGAGCGTGGAGGTCACCAGGCTTGCGAGCATCGCGTGGACCACGCCGCTCGGGTGGCTGCGATCCGCGAACAGGTATGTCTGGTTGGCGCCGGGCGCATAGGTTAAGGGAAAAGGAGAACCAGCCGGCCCGCATTGGATGGAGACCGCACTATCCGCGTCCGGTGCCCCGCAGGCCGTCCCCGTGACGTTGGTGAGGCCGTACCTCCCAGGGTTTGCGGCGAGGGCGCCTAGCGCGACATTGATGTTGATGGGAACGACGCCCTCCTCGTTCTCGCGAATGCCGGCGTAGAGTTTCTTGTTGTATTCGGCGACGAGCGCACTCAGCCCCGCCTGGGCGGCGGGCCCCAGGGCGACGGCGAAGGGGGCCAGAGAGGCGTCGGGCATGTTGTACACCACGACGTGGCGGGCGCCTGCTTCGCGGAGGCGGTGTATCTGCGCGGCGTTCACGTCCGCGGCCGCGAGGACGTGGCCCAGCGCAGTGGCGGGGTTGCCTAGCGCGGAATCGGCGATGTCGTTCAGGCCGCCCCAGATGGTGTAGAGGGCGTTCGGGTCGAGGCGTCCACCCCGCAAGGAGAGGTGTTGGCCTATCTGCTCCTTCACCGTCGGCACGTCGTCGAAGTCACAGGGCGTCGCCGGGTTCATGCACGCTCCGGCGAAGGCGTAGTTCGATCCGCGGGAGAGGGAGTTTACGCCCGATGCGCCGAAGGCCTCCGCGACGATCTCGGCCCAGACGGGGTCGGGATTCGTGGTGAAGCTGGTGCCCGGGGGCAGCGGCAGTCCCGATGCCGCGGCCGCATTGCCCGAATCGCTCAGGCTGTCGCCGAACACGACGACGTTGCTGAAACTCTGCGCCGAGGCGTTTCCGGCGAATCCCAGGGAGAGAATGAGAACAAGGACGCCGAGCAGACGAAGATGATGCGGCATGTGAGCGACTCCTCTTTTCCGGAAGAGAACGAGTGTGTATATAGCGACATGATTTGCGTGTCGCATGAGAGCAACATAGCAAATTCGCGGAGTCTTCGGCAATGAAAAACCCGCGTCTTACGTGTGTTTCTCACACGGGGGGAGCTTTGCCCTGAAGCGTTTTCGCGGGATTGGGCCGGGAGGAATGAAACCGCCGCGAATAGTGGTATAATGCCGTCTTTATTCTGACTACGTCTGAAAAATGGAGCGCGGCATGGCGGATGGATTGTCCGGATTCAGGGAGCGGATCGATGCGTGCGATGCGCAGATCATCCGCCTCATCAACGATCGGCTGAAAATCTGCCTCGAAGTCGGCGAATACAAGAGAGCACGGAGCATCGGCGTCAAGGACGAAGCCCGCGAGAGCGAAGTCATCGCCAAGGTTCTGGACGGCAACGAGGGTCCATGCCCGCCCGAGGTCCTGAAGCAGATTTACCGCATCCTGATCGACACCGCCGTCCGCCTCGAGGAGGAATAGTTTTATACTGGCGGAGAACTATGAGCTTCTCGTTTCTTGTAGCCTGGATACGCCTCGCGCCCGAAGAGAGTGGACCAACGCCGGAGGATCGGCGCTTTGAAGTGCAGTGCTATCGCGCTCTCCCGCAGGGTAACGCGCCCGTCCGGAAGCATTTTGAACGAATACTGAAATACTGGTAAGATGAAGACAAATCGCTGGAACTTCCGCTACTCGCCCGAATCTTGAAATCATCGCCCCAGGGAGAATTCCCGCATGGAAGTATGGCACGTCGCCTCGGGAGCCGCCGCTCTCGTTTTATGCTTCTGGTTCGCCATGAGGGCACGGATTTCGGGTCTGTCCCGAATGCTGCGCAACGCCGAGATGGAAAAGGCGGATGCCCAGGCCTCCCATGCCGCCGAGATCGAGAAGAATATGGGTTTGAGGTCGGACGTGGCGCGTCTTGAGTCCGATTTGGCGCACGAGCGCAAATCGGCGCAAGAGAAAATCGACCTGCTTCGCCGCGCGACGGAGGAGATGCGCGAGAGTTTCGGCGCGCTGAGCGCCGACGCCTTGAAGAGCAACAACGCCTCTTTCCTCGACCTGGCCAAGTCGACCCTCGAAAAATTCCAGAGCGAGGCCAAAGGCGACCTCGAAGCGCGCAAGAAGGCGGTGGAGAATCTGGTCGCCCCCATCCGGGAGTCGCTCGATAAGGTGGGAGGCCAGGTGCAGGACCTCGAAAAGGCCAGGCGGGAGGCTTATGGCTCGCTCACCGAGCAGGTCAAATCCCTCGCGAGCACGCAAAAAGAACTTCAATCGGAGACGGGGAATCTCGTGAAAGCCCTGCGCGCGCCCAACGTGCGGGGACGCTGGGGAGAGATGCAACTGCGGCGCGTGGTGGAGATGGCCGGCATGGTGGCGCATTGCGATTTCCTGGAGCAGCAGACGCTCGAGGGAGAAGAGGCGCGCCTGCGCCCCGACCTCATCGTGAAGCTGCCCGGCGGGAAGAACGTGGTGGTCGACGCCAAGGCGCCGCTCGACGCCTATCTCAATTCGCTCGAGGCGGAGGATGAGGACGCGCGCCGCGCCTTTTTGGGAGAGCATGCGCGCCAGATTCGGGATCACATGAACCGCCTGAGTTCGAAGGCCTATTGGGATCAGTGCGAGTCCACGCCGGAGTTCGTGGCGATGTTCCTGCCGGGGGAGAGTTTCTTCAGCGCGGCGCTCGAACAGGACCCCGGCCTGATAGAGGAGGGTGTGAGCCGGCAGGTGATACTGGCGACGCCCACGACGCTCATCGCCCTTTTGCGCGCGGTGGCCTACGGCTGGCGGCAGGAGAAGGTGGCCGAGAGCGCCCAGGCCGTAAGCGCCCTTGGCGGGGAGCTTTATGCGCGCCTCAAGACGCTGGCGAAGCATTTCGACACCATGGGCCGGGGATTGGACAGGGCGGTCGAGTCCTACAACAAGGCGGTGGGCTCCTATGAATCCCGGGTGTTGGTGTCGGCGAGAAAGTTCAAAGACCTGGGCGCCGTGTCGGGAGTATCGGAAAGCGAGGGCGAAATCGAACGGATATCACCCTTGGAGAGAGCTTCTCGTGCGCTGCAGGCGCATGACGTGGGTGAGGAAGAAAGCCCCGCGCAGATATCCTCCGTGGAGGAAACACCGGAGGAGGTTAAAGCGCGTCGGGTGGATGAGCGGGAAGAGGGCGAGGGTATGTCTGCTTCGGAGAAGACCCCGCGCGCGGGCGATGCGGAAGGTGCGGATGAGGCGCTCGAAGCCTACGGCGATGAGAGTGACGCGAACTTTTTGAAAATCAGTCCCTGATTCGGTTTCTGCTTATACCGACTACAGACGTCTCAAGTACGGGTGTTTTCTGCGCATTCCGTCCTGGAACCAGCGCGGGTAGCCCGGCCAGCGCGCCTCGATGTGGTCGAGATCGTCCGCGTCGGGGTCCAGGTGGTTGAGCCGGAGTGTGGGCGGGAGCCTGAGGGGAAGCGTGACGACCTCGCCTCTGAGCGCCAGGATTTTTTTGGCCCCGACGAGGCGGAGCCTACCGTCCTCCACCTCTTCGACCGCATGAAAGCCCTTGACCACCTGATGGAGATAGGCGCTGAAAGCCTCCAGGTTTTTCTGGAATTCCTCCAGGGGCTCCACGCTCTCGTGCTCGAAGTGGAGGTGTCCTTCACGGATTTTTTCGGCGATTTCCCAAATGGGCATTTGCGCGGTCAGGGGCAGGTATTCGTCCACGATGCAGTCGGCGAGGTTGTATTTGTCCATGCCCTCTAGTATGAGGTCGAAATAATAGCGGTGTTGGCGCAAGCGGAACTCCTTCCCTCTCGATTATCCCGCCCGA
This sequence comes from bacterium, assembly GCA_965218885.1. GTDB lineage: Bacteria > UBA8248 > UBA8248 > UBA8248 > UBA8248 > Bin107. The sequence continues at coordinate 2,642,606 of OZ244713.1, forward strand.
GGGTGTGTTTCGTGGTGGATTTTGTCAAGAGATGGGTTCATAATCTCCTGAGAGTCAGGGTGGGGACCTTCCAGTCGCGCCCGCTTCATATATACGGTATTTGAGCCTACAGGAATGAAGGAGAAACAAAGAATGCGCAAGACCCTCGGCATGGGATTGGCGCTTCTCGCCGTCTTTCTCGTTTTGAGCGGGTGCGGCGACATGGTGCCCCGCGGCGTGGAGGTGATCACGGAGCCTCCGGGCGCCACGGTGAAGCTCGGCAAGGAGAAAATAGGCAAATCGCCGGTCATCATCCCCTGGAAGAAGATTAAGGACCATTACGCGGATACGTTTACGGTCGAAATTCTCAAGGAAGGGTATCGCCCTCATCATCTGGTGGCCGCGCAATACGGGGGTACGATACGGGTGGCTCTCCAGAAAAAATAGTGTAAACTCTCCTTTTTCTATTTCCCGTCGCCAAAGAAGCAGAGGTGTTTGTGCGCACACATGGTATGGGTTTGCTTGCCGAATTGTTCGATTTTGCAGAAGGCGAGGAGGATGAGGCTCGCGCGTGGCTCGATAAGGTTCGCCTCTCGAGAATGCTCGAAGTCCCGGGCGTGAACGGAGGGGCGAGCTATGAGGTCATCGGTGGCGCGCCACGCTTTCTGAACTTGATCGAAGCGAATAACATTCATGTGTTCTATGGCGAGGAATTCACTACGCTCATGAATTCCGAGGAAATGCGCTTTGCAACCCCCCCGAATACGCACATCCGCCTCGTTTGCGCCCAGGTCTATCCCGGCCTTCCGGCCCGGCAGCCCGATCTCCCCTCGGTGGACGTGGCGGGCCTCGCGCCCGTCATTCAGTTCGGCAGAATCAACGTACCCGAAGAGAATCTCGCCGATTTCAACGGCTGGTACTCCTGTGATCGCGGCCCCCTTTGCGAAAAAGTGCCGGGCGTAAGGCGCTTGCGCCGCTACAACACCGTGGAGGGGCCGAGGCTCATGATCGTGCTCTACGAGATGGAGGATGAATCCGTGCGTGAAACGTCCGAGTGGAAGCGGATGAACGCCTCCGAATGGACGGCGCGCGTAAGGAGCTATTATCGCCAGGAGCCCGGCTCCCCCGGCGTCTACAAGCGCAGGGGCTACGCCCGCTAGTAGTCCGGCGGCTTTCCGCCTGCGTTCTTCTTCAAGTGAAGGGCGCGCCAGACCACCCTGCCGATAATTTTATCTTCCAGGCATTCTCCGGTTGCCAACTCACAGATTTCCGCACGAAACTCCGCGCGATTCGCCGGGATGAGGGCGATGCGCCTCGCATCGATAATCTCGACGTGTTTGACTGCGCACCGCCCGTCCGCCGTGCGCAAGGCGTATATGCCGTCTTGTCGGGGCGTCTTGTCGCTCAAATCGATGAGGACGAAGCAACCCTCCGGAAGCAGCGGCTCCATGCTGTTCCCGAGAATCTCGGCCCCGGCGTAATTTTCCGTCTCGAAGCCGAACTGATCCCGAGGCAGCAATAGCCGGCCCAGGGCCTCCGCATCCACGAATCGCGCATTTACGCCCGAATCGTCCCACGCGCGTCCCGGATGCCGCCCGGCCTCCTCGCGCATCTTTCCTTTTCCTCCGATCGGACATCGGATGAGGCGGCGGCATGATGCGTGAACCGGTAGGCGCGCAGGGCGCCCGCCCGCCGGGCTCGTGGAAAGCTCTTCTACGCCTGATTACTCCGCAGCCCCTAGCGGGGGAAGCGGCTGAAGTCAGGTGGCCTTTTCTCCTTGAACGCGTTCATTCCCTCGACGGATTGCTCGTTGTTCCACACGGCGTTCAGCAGTTCGCTGCCGTGCATCCAGGAGGGATAATGGAGGTCGCCCAGGAAGTTCAGGTTCGTCTTCATGTAGCGCAGCGTGGCCGGGGCGTGCGAGTTGATGGTGGCGCACCACTCCTCGGTCGTCTTTTCGAGTTCATCGTCGGGCACGACTTCGTTGATCAGGCCGACTTCCTTCGCCTCCTGCGCGGGATAGCGCTTGGCCAGGAACAGCATCTGGCGCGCCCTGCGATCACCCATGAGCAGGGGAAGGTACTGCGTGGCGCCCACCACCGGCAGTGCGCCCACGCGCGCGCCCGATTGCCCGAACGTCGCGTTTTCGCTGGCAATGCACAAATCGCAATAAAGCTGCCATTCGTTGCCCCCGCCGATGCACCAGCCGCGCACCATGGCGATGGTGGGTTTGCCCGAGTTTCTGAGCGTCATGCACAGCCGCCTCATCTTGTTGTTCCAGATGTGGCCCGTCTGGTAGTTGAGCCCCAGCATCATGTCCATGTCGCCGCCCGAGGAGAAGTTCCCGTTCAGGCCGTACAGGACGCCCACGCCGATGTCGGGGTCCTCATCGAGCCGCGTGAAGGCTTCGATGACTTCGTTGATCATCTGAAAATTCATCGCGTTCAGGGTTTTGGGGCGATTCAGCCCCACCCAGAGGGTTTTGCCCCTGACCTCTACGACGGTTGCTCTTTCCGACATGTTCAAAATCTCCTTCTCGCCCGCCGCTCCGGGCGGACGCCTTGTTGAATGGAATTGTCCAAGTGGTCATTAACCAGAGGCCGCATTCTCACACACGACACGCCGATTTGCCAGACCGAGGCGTGGTTCACCACAGCCACTCGCGCGCGCCTTTATAAAGAAGCTGCAGGGAGACGAGCGTCATCAGCACCGCCAGAATGCGTGTGAGCGTGACGGATTTCACCTTGTTCGACATCGCGGCTCCCACTTGCGCGCCCACGATTATCCCGATCGCGAGGGGGAGAATCACGCTCTTCATCGCGTGGAGGTTTCCGTGGAAGAAATGAACCGCCACGGCGAGGGCGGTGGTCAAGAGAAGCTCGCACTGCGACGTGGCGGTGGCGATGTGGGGAGGAATCCGCAGGATCCGTATCATCACCGGCACGTGCATCGGGCCGCCCCCGATGCCCAGAAAGCTCGCCAGAAAACCCACGATGGAACTTAAGCAAACGCCGAGCCGGAAGCGGAAGGCGTATTCATAGACGCGGCCCTGGTAGTCCACGATGCGGCGCCGCGCCAGGGCGGTCAGACCGCCGCCGCTCGCCTGCGTCGCTTCCAGGGGAGGCGGCGGGTTGATGATGGAGATGCACAGGATGAGCAGGGCCAGACCCAGAATGATGTCGAAAGGCCCGCGCGGGACCTCGCTCGTGGCGTAGACGCCGACGATCACCCAAGGCGCGCCCGCGAGGGCGAAAGAAGCGCTGGTCTTCAAGTCGATTCGTTTTTGACGGTAATAGGCGACCGATCCCGAAAGGGCGTTCAGGCAGACCACGCTGAGCGAGGTGGCGGCGATGACCTCGGAGGGTTGTTCGGTGAAGATCAGCAAGAGCAGGGGCGTGAGAATGAAGCCGCCGCCCGCTCCCACCAGCGTACCGAGGAAGCCGACCCCTAAGCCCATCGCCAGGAATTGAATGAAAAAAAGCATGAAAATCTTCCTTTACATGCAATAAACGTCTTGGATGCGCTTTGGGAGGCCTCGGGGAGGCAATATGTCTATTGGGCTCGCTTGTCCTGCCTTGCGCTGATGGAGGCAGAGTCTAATACAGGATGAAGGCGAAAGACAATTTCATTCGGCCAATATCACCTGCCTCGCTGGTTTCGTTCCCGCATCGCCGGGTGGGACGAAATTATTGAGGCGTGGTTTCGCAAAATCGGTCTCGGAAGTGTAGAATACCTCCAATAATGGAAACCGGTAATCATCTTCCTCCGGAGGAGTGATAATGATAGTTCCACTCGATACGCCCGTGGCGACGCGGGCCGAGAATTTCAGGAAAGCACTTGATTTAGATGAATCAACGGCCTATCGCGCCCTGCAGGAGACGAAACAAGAATACCCCGAAGCGAATGCCCCGCCCCTTCGCGCGCCGAGGCTCAAGAAAGAGGGCAAGAGCCTCGTGGCCATGGTTCGGGGGGAGACGCGCGATGAGGCCATTCGCCTGGCGGTGGAAAAACTGGGCGGCATTCGGCATATCATCGATTCGCCTGCGCCTGCGCTCCTGAAACCCAACTTCAACTCGGCCGACCCTTTCCCGGCCTCGACGCATCCCGATACGCTCGAAACCGTCGTCGCCCTCTTGAAAGAAGCGGGTTGTGACGATTTGGCCGTGGGCGAGATGGGCGGCCTCCTCTCCCTGCCCGCGCGCGCGAATTTCGAGCGCTGGGGGATGAACGATTTTCAGAAGAGAACGGGCGTGAGCCTCTTGCGCTTCGATGAGGAGCCGTGGGTGAAGGCCCGCGCGCCCGAGGCGATCCGCTGGGGCGGGTGGGTGCACTGCATCGAGCGACTCTTCAGGCCCGGCCAGCACGTCGTCAACCTGCCCACCATGAAGAGCCACGGCGGGGGACCGCGTTTCAGCCTCTCGCTCAAGAACGTGTACGGGTTCGTGCATCCGAGAGACCGCGTTCGCGCGCATTTCGTCTCCCAGATGGCGGAGATGATCATGGAGACGAACCTGCTCTATTCGCCCTCCCTCATCGTGCTCGACGGGACGAAGTGCTGGATATCGGGCGGTCCCTACACCGGGGAGGAGCGCGCGCCGAACGTGATGATAGTAGGGGATGACCGCATCGCCGTGGACGTCGTGGGCGCGTCGGTGGTGCGCGCCATGGGGTCCGAACTCCTGCGCGATTATCCTGTCTGGTCGCACCGGCAGATCAGGCGCGCGGTCGAGCTCGGGCTCGGCGCGAGCGGACCCGGAGAAGTGGAGGTTCTGACCGTGGATACTACCGGCGGCTCCGATTTCGCGGAACTAGCCGATCAAGTGCAAGCGTTCGTTCGCGAATCCGACCCTGGCGGTTAAGGATGTTTCGTCCGGCTCGCGCCTGCGTTGACGAGGGCGCGCGGTTTCCGCTACATTCCTTCGCGCACCCTTCGAGGGTTCAGGGAGTTTCTCCTGTATGGGGCTGTAGCTCAGCTGGGAGAGCGCATGACTGGCAGTCATGAGGTCAGGGGTTCGATCCCCCTCAGCTCCACCAAAATTCTTCTCCCAGTATTCGAATTCCAGGCGCGCCGCATCCAGAAGGCTTGATTATTATTCCACAAAGCCGGTGCGTGGCCTCATCCGTTGCGGTAAACACAAGCGAAAGAATCCCCGACGAATCGTCGATTTACCTGTTTCTATGCGATAGAGACCGGGAATGTACTCATAAGTCATTGACATTCGGCGCCTTCGCGGTATAAGGATGTTTTATGGACATCCATGTCACCCACGAGTTGCCGAGTGAAGGTCCGGGCTCGGGCCCGGTGAAAATCGGCTGGTTGCTGAACGAAGAGCGCGGCGGCGTGATCTATGACGCGCCCACGCGCGTGCGCTCGGTGGAGATGAGCAAGAGCCATGCGAAATCGGCTTCGCGGTGCCCGGCGATACTCAATCTCGAGAGTCGCTATTTCGAGGTGAAATGTCCTTTCGACCTGCGTCTGGGCTTTGCCCGGGACAAGAACGGCAAACCGACCCTGCGGAACCTCCTGGGCCAGAAATCTCCGGTGCGCTCGAAAAAGCTCTCTTCTTTTCTTCACCTCACGTCCGAGGCGGAATGGCGTTATCCGGACCGGCCCACCATCCAGATGTCACTTCCCTACGTGTTTATCGCAGACGAGCCGGTCTATATGTCCCAGATTGCGCCTTTCATGCACTACTGCGCCGAGCCTTGGCCGGGCACAATTTTCGGCGGCCGCTTTCCGATCGACGTATGGCCGAGGCCCCTGATGTGGGCGTTCGAATGGCATGACGTCGAGAAGGAGTTGCGCCTCTCCCGCGGCGAGCCCCTCTTTTATTGTCAGTTCGAAACGACGCCGCAGGACAGGCCGGTCCAGTTGGTCGAAGCCGCGCGCACGCCGGAACTCGACGCCTATCTCGAACACATTTCCGGGGCCGTGAATTTCGTGAACCAGACTTTCTCGCTATTCAAGACGGCGGAAGAACGCCGGCCCGAAACTTTGGTGGTTCCGAAGTCGCGCTGACGCGCAACCATGATTGTCCGGGAAAATCTTCCTAACACTTTGTATATCAGATATTTAAGTTTATCGTTATTTATCGTTATTGCGCGTTTATTTATCGAAATTTATCGATATTTTCAGAAATTCCCGCTTGTGCGGCCCTGAGTCGCCTGCCGGTCGCCGTCGCGCCGCACGCAGGCGTCAGCGCGCTCCTCGCCGGGTGAGGCGAAACTCTGCCGATTGGTCTTTCGTAGGCCCGCGTTTTTGCGGGGAAACGCTAAAAGTGTTACTAATGTAATCTAACCTGACATGCTTGTTTGCCCCTTGATGAGGGCGTTTTTCCTTTGATGACGGGGTAGGGATTCGATTCCATGAACGAGACGGGAAACTTTCATTTCGGCTATCTGTTGCCCACGCGCGGCGTCGTCGTGGCGGCGGGGGGCGGGGCGCCGGATACCGAGCCCATATTTTCTTTGGCGAAAAAGGCCGAGAATCTCGGCCTCGATTCCGTGTGGCTCGGCGACAGCGTGCTGGCCAAGCCGCGTATGGAGAGCTTCACGACCTGGGCGGCGGTTCTCGCGTCCACCGAGCGCGTTCAGGTGGGCACGGCGGTCATGCTCGCGGCCCTTCGGCATCCGGTGATGCTCGCCCAATCGATGAGCACGCTCGACTGCATGTTCCCCGGGCGCGTCCTCCCCGGCCTGGGCGTGGGTCGCACGGACTTGAAGTTCGAGTTCGAGACTATCGGCGTTCCGATCAACGAGCGAGCGCGCCGGTTTTCTGAGACGGTGGAGATACTCAAGCTGCTCATGCGCGAATCCCGGGCGGATTACGCGGGCAAGCATTTCTCCTTCGAGGGTGTGGCGCTCGAGCCGAGGCCCAAAACCCCCGGCGGCCCCCCGGTCTGGCTCTCGAGCAATCTGGTGGATTCTGGCCTTAAGCGCGTGGCGCGCCTGGCCGACGGCTGGATTACGAACTCCATCACCGCAGACCTCTACCGCCAGTGCTGGGAGAAGATTCTTAGCTTTGCGGATGAGTTTGGCAGAGCCGGGGAGATTCAGAAAATTCCCCAATGCCTCTACGTCACCATGAACGTGAATCCCGACGGAGAAAAAGCGGAGGCGCAGTGCGGAGGGTTTCTCTCCAAGTACTACCACAAGACCTTCGATGAGGTGCGCAAGCAACTCCTCGTCATCGCCGGAGACGGAGATCGCGTGGAGGAACAGCTCAGAGAATATGCGGGGGAGGGAGCGCGCGTCTTCGTCGTTCGCTTTGCGGGCGGCAGCCAGGAGGAGCAATTGGAGAATTTCGTCTCGGAACTTTTGCCGAGGTTCAAGTAGATGGTTTTAGAGAACGGAACGGGCGCTTCTCGCGAGGAGATACAAAAGAGAATTTCGGATTCGCGCGACCTCATGCGCGCAGGAGAACTCGACGTTCTGCTCGTCATCGGACGCTCTTTTTATGACCGCATGGGGAGCCTGACCTACCTCACCAACCATTTTCCGCCGTTTCCGCCGGGAGCGTTCAGCGAAACCGTTCGCGGCATGGGCCACGGCGTACTCGTCTTGCCGCTCGAGGAGGAGCCGCTGCTCTTCGTGGACCACCGGAACTATCGCCGCGAAATGGTGCACGTCGAGAAGGTCCAGGTGGAGGCGAACATCTCCGCGGGCCTGGTCAATCAACTCAAGCGCCTGGGCGCCGTGCGCGCGCGGGTGGGGGTCGCCGGAGAGGACATCATGCCGGCCACGATGTACATCGACTTGACCACGGCGTTGCCCGATGCGCAATTCTCGAACGCGAACGCCCTGGTGGAGCAGCTCCGCGCGAGGAAGAGTGAAACCGAGGTCGCCTACCTCAAGCGCGCGGCGGAGATCGTCGAGACGGGCTACGCCGCCATTTTCGACGCGATTCGCCCCGGCGTGAGCGAGAGCGATCTGTGCGCAGAGGGCCACGCGGCGGGAATGCGCGCGGGCGCGGATTTCGTGCGCTACGTCCGCGTTCACAGCGGCCCGTGGGCGAGTTGGGGCTCGCGCTGGCCGCAGGCGACGCAGAGAAAGCTGGAGGCGGGAGACCTGATTCGCTTCGACTACGTGGGCGCGGTGGAAGGCTATGGGTTCGACGTCAACCGCACCGCCGTGGTCCCCGGCAAGAAACTCGATAAGAGCGTGGAGGAGATGCTGGAATTGACCATCGCGACTTCCGAGGCGGCGATGGGCGCAGTTCAAGCGGGCGCAAAGGCTTCGGACGTTCATGCGGCGGCGAGCCGGTTCCTGGACGATAACGCGAACGGGGCGGGGCAGTATCTATTCCCCATGGCGGGGCACGGCATCGGCTTGGAAACCGTGGAAGCGCCCATCATCAGGCCGGACAACGCGATGGTCCTGGAGCGGAACATGGTGCTCTGCGTGGAGCCGCAGTTCGTGCTGCCCGAAGTGGGGGGCACGAACATCGAGCAGATGGTGCTCGTGACCGACGATGGATGCGAACTCCTCACGACGACCACCACGCGCCCGTGGGCGGAGTGAGTTAGGCGCCGTATGGCAAGGGATGAAATCGCCCGATAAGTAAGAATCGATACCCATGCGCTCGTGATACGCTGGTTATTTTTCGTGTGAGACGCTTTTGAATGCGTCTGGCTCTTGTTCGCGAAAACGCCTCACCAAAGGGACGGGATTTCCATGAAGCGGTTCCTGAACCCGATCGCCATGCTGGCCATCGTCTGGTCGGTCATCCAGCTTTACTGGGCCTTTTTCGGGATGCTTCACGTCTTTACCTCCAGGCCTCTTCATCTGAGTTTCGCGCTGGGCATCGTCTTTCTCACCAAACCGTTCCGCAAGGAAGGCCGCGTCGGGGTGGTCGATTACGTCCTGACCGTCATCGCCATGTGCATCGCGCTGCTCTATCTGTTTGAGTGGAACTTCCTGAACGAGCGTATCCGCGACGTGGACTACGTTCCCGTGCGCTATATCTACCTGGGCCTTATTTATATCCTCCTGACCGTAGAGGCCTCGCGGCGTTATCTCGGCTGGGGCGTCACCTCGGTGGCCGTCGTGGCGCTGGCTTATAATTTTCTGGGTCATTTTATTCCGGGCCCCCTGGGGCACCGCTTCATCGAGTTGCCCGAGTTTATCGAGTTCCAGATCCTGGGCATCGAGGGCCTGCTGGGCGTTCCGCTGGGCGTGAGCGTGGAGGTGGTGTTCTATTTCGTGTTCTTCTCGGCTGCGCTCGAGGTCTCGGGGGGCGGACGCATGTTCATCGACTTGGCCATCCGGCTCACCGGTTCGTTCCGGGGCGGTCCGGCCAAGGCGGCAATAGTGAGCAGCAGCCTCATGGGAACCATCAGCGGCAGCGCGACGGCGAACGTCGTGGGAACCGGCATCTTCACCATCCCGCTCATGAAGCGCTTGGGCTTCGCCCCCCATTACGCAGGCGCGGTGGAAGCGGTGGCCTCAACGGGCGGGCAGCTCATGCCGCCCATCATGGGGGCGGGGGCTTTCATTCTGGCCGACATGACGGGAACCCCTTATTTGAGGGTGGCGGGCGCGGCGGCCATTCCGGCCATCATCTACTACGTCTCTCTGTTCTTCATGGTCGACCTCGAGGCGAAAAAGCTGAGCTTAAAGGGCCTGAGCAAAGACGAGATGCCCGTACTCAAGAGCATCATCCTGGAGCGCGGTCTTCTGCTTTTGCCGATCATCCTGCTCTTGGGCTACATGATCGCCGGTTTTACGCTGATGTGGTCGGCCACCTCGGCGGCCATCGGCGTGGTGGTGCTCAGCTGGGTGCGCAAGGCGACCCGCATGGGGCCCGAGAAGATAATCGAAGCGCTCGAGAAGGCCGGGCGCATGACGGTTCCCGTCGCGGTTCCCTGCGCGATCGCGGGCGTCGTGGTCGGCGTGGTGGACGATACGGGCTTGGGGCTCAAATTCTCGGGGCTCATCGTCAACATCTCGGGCGGCATGATCCTGCCCGCACTGGTTCTGACGCTCATCGGCTGCGTTATCATGGGGATGGGGATGCCCACGGCCGCCGCCTACATCATGGCGGGCACGCTTCTGGGACCCGCGCTCTTCAAGCTCGGGCTTCCCGTTCTGGCGGCGCATATGTTCATCTATTATTTCGCCATACTCTCGATGCTGACGCCGCCGGTCGCCTTGTCGGCCTACGTCGCCTCGGGCGTGGCCAATTCGGACCTGACCGCTACGGGCTGGAAGGCGTTTCAGCTCTCTTTGGCGGGATTTCTCATTCCCTTCGCGTTCGTATATAATCCAGCCATGCTGTTCATCGGTCCGCTCGGTGAGACGCTCTGGGTATCGATCACCTGCATCATCGGTGTGGCGGCCCTGGCGGCGGCGATCACCGGGCATATATCGCTCCCCCTGGCGGCTTGGGAGCGGGCGGTTTTCTTTATCTGTTGCCTGGGGCTGATCGTTCCCGAGAAGTTGACGGACCTCATCGGCTCCGTTTTGCTGGTCATTGTTTTCTGGCGCCATATGGTGCGCGCCAAGAAAAGCGCCCTCGCTGTAGAATCGGCGGGTCCGGTTTCTTAGCGAAAAACGCATTATAGGCGGAACAATTCGTGTTTTTTCCAACAGAGGAGTTTTCGACATGAAGCGCACATCCTGGAAAATGGGTTTCGTTCTCGCGGTGGCCTTGGGGGTCTTCCTGGCCGCTCAGGCCGAAGCGGCCGACCGCCTCACGATGGGCAGTTGGAAAAAAGGCAGCGGCTGGCACGTGTACTCGGCCACCATGGCGAACATCGTGAACAACGCGAAAGTGGGCGTTCAGATAGACGCCCTCTCCAAAGGCGGCGGCGTGGGCAACCCCAAGCTCGTCGGCACCGGCAAGTTCAACATGGGGCTTACTTTCAGCGTGGCGGCGGCCTGGGCGTATCAGGGCAAGGTGGCCTACAAGAAGCCCTACACGAACCTGCGCGGGCTGATCGGCGGCCTGGACCAATACTACTTGGGCATCGTCACCACGAACCCCAAGGTGAACGGAATCCTGGACTTGAAGAAGGTGCCCGTGAACTACGTGACGGTTCCGCGCGGCGGGCTGGGCCAGTGGGCCACGCGCGCCATGCTCGGAGCGCACGGCATCACCTATGAGGGCATCAAGAAGATGGGCGGGTCGGCCACGCACACCGGCTTCGGCGCGATCAAGAGCCGGATGAAGGACGGTCAGGCCGACATGCTGAGCCACACCGTGAACGCGGGCCACCCGGCGCTCACTTCGATCGCGATTCAGAAGAAGCTGAAATTTTTAGGCATCGCCGATGAGTTCCGCAACAAGCTTCTGGGCATCGGCTTCCTGAAAGCCACCATGCCGGCCAACACGTTCCCGGGACAGAAGAAGCCCAAGAACACGTTCGGATTCACAACCGCGGTCCTCGCCTCCACCGCCCTGAGCAACGACGCGGCGTACAATATCGTGAAGGCGCTTCTCGACAACGTGAAAGATCTGCGGGCGGGCCATAAGGGTCTCAGGGGCTTCGACCCGGCGAAAACCGGCTGCAAAGAATCGCAAATGGGCATACCGTTTCACGATGGCGCGGCCCGCTACTGCAAGGAGAAGGGCTGGAATTAGTTTTCTGGCCGTTCATTGATGAAGGTCTCGCTCTCGCTCCCGCCGTCCGTCCGAGAATGGACGGCGGGAGCCTTATATTTCAAAATCCGTTCGCTCCAACAGGGGGAATGCCATGCCGTACCGCTTTGTCGATCTCACGCTCACCGTCGACCCGGAGGATACCTACGTTCAGTTTCCGCGCGATGAGATTTACGACAAGCCGGCTCCGGGCACGACCATCACCCCCATTGCGACGCTGGACGTGGACCACATCTGCAACTTCGGCTTCACCACCACCACGCAGAGCTACACGCACTACGACGCGCCCTATCACTTTTTTCACGATGGGCTGAAGAACGACGAGTTGCCGCTCGATCACGTATGCGGCGACGCCTGCGTTCTCAAGGTGCCGGGCAAGGGCAATTCCGAGACCGTGACGGCTGCGGATTTGGAAGCCACGGGCGTGGAGGTGCGCCCCGGCGACATCGCCATCGTCAGCACGGAATGGACCGACCGCATGTGGGGATCGCGCGATTTCTGGGAGCACATGGTCTATCTCTCGACCGACGCGGCAGATTGGCTCATCGAGAAGGGAATCAAGGCGCTCGCCCAGGATTTCATGACGTGCGACTCGCCGCTTTATCCCCCCGAGGAGCGGAAATGGCCCGCCCCGAACTGGAGTCCCAACCACATCAAGTTCCTGGAGCGCGGCATATGCCTCATCGAGTGGTGCACGAACATGGGCGCCATCCAGAAAGAGCGCGTCCTGCTCGTGACGGGCGCGGTGAAGCTCAAGGACACCGAAGGCGCGCCCGCGCGCGTCATCGCCATTGAATTCTGGGATGAGGAACCGCCCCGCGACGGCGCTCCCCCCCTGCCGCCCCTCGAGAATCCCTATACGGATCGCGGCTCCTGGGCCAAATGAAGAGGCGCTATATGGCCGACCAAAGCCTGCGCGGCTTCCTGGAGATGGTGGAGAAGAACCACCCCGAAGAACTGGTGCGCATCAAGGAACCCGTCGGCAGGGAGGACATCACGGCCACGGTGTTCGAGTTCGAGCGCGCGGGCAGATACCCCGTCATCATCTTCGAGCGCGTGGAGGGTTTCGAGGGTTCGGTCGTCACCAACATCGCGGCCAACCGGGATCTCCTGGCGGCGTGTCTCGACGTGGAGCCGGGCGATCTGCCGACGGCGTACAAGGATCGCTGCCAAAATTACCTGCCCGTGGAGGTGGTGGAGGACGCTCCCTGGCAAGAAATCGTACTGGACGACGACGACGTGGACCTCAACAAACTGCCCATCCCCTTCCATTTTCCCGTGGACGCGGCTCCCTACATCACGGCGGGGCAAATCGTGGCGCGAGACCCCGAGACGGGCGTGGACACCACGGGCTTTCACCGCTTGCAGCTCAAGGGGAAAAACAGGCTTGGGCTTTCCCTGCACTCGAGACGGCGCATGTACCACTTTCACAAAAAGGCCGAAGATGCGGGAGAGCCTCTGCCCGCGGCCGTCGTCATCGGGGTTCACCCGGTTCACTACATGGGTTCGATGGCCTATCACTACCCGCCGGGGGTGCGGAAATACGAAATAATCGGCGCCTTGTTCGGCGAGCCATACCGCGTCGCCAAGTGCGGCACGGCGGACCTGGAAGCGCCCGAGGGGGCGGAAATCGTTCTGGAAGGGGAGATTCTGGCCGAGGTGCGCGAACCCGAAGGCCCCTTCGGCGAATTCACCGGCTATGCTTCGTACCGCAGCACGCAGAACGTATTCGTCGTCAAGCGCGTGCAGATGCGGGGCGACGCGATGCTCCACAGCGTGGCCTCGGGCATGTCGGCGGATCACATACTCATCTCCTGCGTCAGCCGCGAAGCGGAAATCTTGAACACGCTTAAGCGCAACCTGCCGGGGGTCTCCGCCGTGCACGTTCCCTCGAATACGGCGGGCGCGCTCCTGGCCATCGTCCAGATGACAAAAACGGCCGAAGGCCAGCCGCAACAAGCCATTATGGCGGCGCTGGGCACCGAGTTTTATTGCAAGTGCGTGGTGGTCGTCGATGAGGACGTGGACATCTTCAATCTCTCCGACGTCGCCTGGGCGGTCATCACGAGAACGCGGGCGGATAAGGACATCAACTTCATCCACGGGGCGATGGGCGCCATTCTGGACCCGACCTCGGACCCCGAGGACCACACCCTGACGAAAGTGGGCATCGACGCCACCAAGCCCGCAGGACGTGACTTTGCGGAACGGCTCCACATTCCCGACGCGCAGCGGGAGCGCGTGCGCGGCATACTCGAGAGCGCGGGCATTCGCCTGTAGATATCCGGATGAGCGAGAGAAAAGTAAAACTCGGCGTGCTTCTCCCCACGCGAGGCGTGCTGCTCTGGAACGCAGGCGCGCCGGAAGTAGGCCCCATCATCGACTTGGCCGTGCGCGCCGAGGAACTCGGCTACGATTCGGTTTTCGTGGGCGATTCGGTCCTCGCCAAGCCGAGGCTCGAGGCGCTCAGCGTGCTCTCCGCCGTCGCCGTGAAGACGAAGCGCGTAAAGCTCGGCACGGCCGTCTTTCTGCCTTGCCTCAGAGACCCAGTTTTTCTCGCCTATCAGGTGGCGACGCTCGACGTCATCTCGGGCGGCCGCGTGGTTCTCGGCGTCGGCATCGGCCCGCCGAAGCCCCGGGAGTGCGAACATGAGTTCGAGACCCTGGGCGTTCCGTTCCGAAAGCGCATGTTCTACATGCAGGAGCACATGACGCTCATGCGAAGGCTCTGGACGGAGGAGAACGTGACCTTCGAGGGCAGGTATTACCAGGTCGAAAACGTGACGCTGGCGCACAAGCCCATCCAGAAAACCGTGCCCATGTGGATCGCCTCAGCCTCAGTGGACACCGCATGGCGGCGGGTGGCGAAGTTTGGGGATGGGTGGTTCCCCAACCGCGTGACGCCCGGGGAGTTTCGCGAAACCTGGGGTAAGATCGCCCGGCTCGCCGAAGAAAACGGGCGCGACCCCGGCACGCCCGCGTGGTACATGACCACCTGCATCGACGACGACAAGGAATCGGCCATGAAAAACGGCGAGGCGTTCCTGCTCGATTACTATTACACCCCCTTCTGGGGTGATTCCATCGAGAAATGGGGCACCTATGGCCCCGCCGAAGACCTGATAGAGCGCATCAACGCGTTCATCGAAGCGGGAGCCGAGCATATATCCCTTCGCTTTACGCACCGGGATCAGATGGGCCAACTGGAGCGATTCACCCGGGAAGTGCTGCCGCACCTGAATTTGGGATAACGCGGTTTCTCTCCGACCCCGCCGTCCATCCGGTAAAGGAGAAACAGGGTAGGGGCAACGACAAGTGGCAAAACCCGAGTGGGAAGCGAGGTTTTTCGGCTCTTCGTATTGTAGGGACAGGCCCCTGTGCCTGTCCGAGGCCGCGACCTGTCCATACGAGGTGGTTCGGATTTGTTCGTCATTCCGGCGAAAGCCGGAATCCATTTGCCTTTCGTTTTTATACTGTCATTTACGACCCGAACATCGAGAAATGGGAATGCCGCAATATGCGCACCTCGTCTCTTTTTGGATTCCGGCTTTCGCCGGAATGACGGCAGTGGATCAAGCCCCAGCCATGAGGGGGGGGGTTGCAGGGGCGGCCCCATATGTCCGACGCATTCCATCATTGCATATTCGGGGTGTAGGGGTCGCATACATGCGACCCGCAAGCCAACCCCAAAGGGGCTTTTTCAAAAGCCACAAAAGGGCCGCATATATGCGGCCCCTACATTACATTGAAAACCTAAAATAAATGCGGATAGGCACAGGGGTCCGCCCCTACAAGAAAATAAAAACCTATCTCATAGCTCAAGATTGATGCCGTATGGACAAGTCCCCGTGCCTGCTGCCAACATTCCCGATTTCGCGATCTAAAACGGCGCATCTCGCTGAAAAATTCATCACTTAGAAAATCGGAAGGTTGAGAGGATGAGGATTTAGTCGTGCCGTCTAAAACTCCGCTTCTTCGGCTCCCGGAATCTTGAGAGAGCGGAAATGACCGTCCAGCCCGCCCAGTGGAGCCGTGGCGTCCATGCCCATCTTCGCCGTGACGCCGCCTTGGGCGGAGGGGTCGAGGCGGCTGCCCCAGGCGCCTGGGACGATGAACAAATCCTTATCCGCCTGGAATCGCGTGGCCAGCGCCCAATCGACCTGCGCCGGGTTGTGGATGTCGATGTCGTGATCCACGCAGATGGCGTGCTTGACGTCGTAATGCGCGGCGAGCGCCGCCATGAGCGCGCTCTTCGCTTCCCCCTCGTTGGTTTTTCGTATCTGGACCACGCAGTGAAAGCGGCCTGCGCCGGAGAGGGGGAGTACGACGTCGGTGACGGCCGGGACCGCTTTCCGGAGGTCTCGCAGGAGTCCCGCCTCCCTCGGCACGGCCCCCATCAGCAGATGATCGTAGCCCGCCGCCACGATGGAATAAAAAACGGGCTCCTCGCGCATGGCGATGGATTTCACCCGGAAGACTTCCCGCTCTCCCGCCGGGCTGTAGTAGCGCGGAAACTCGCCGAAGGGGCCTTCGCGCCTGCGTTCGTCCGGCGGAATTTCTCCCTCGATCACGATTTCCGCGCCCGTGGGCACGGGAATCCCCGACCAGGGGGCGGGGGCGACGTCCACGGCGCGGCCCTTCAGGCCGCCTGCCGTTTCCAGTTCGTCCTCACCGGGAGCGAGCACGAGCTGGCTCGCCATCAGAAGCAAGGGGTCGAGTCCAACGCAGACGGCCGCCTTGAGGGGTTCTCCGCGCTCGGCGGCGCGCCTAATCATCCCCTTCAAGTGGCGCGGCAGGACGAGCAGGCCGAAAAGGTCGGGCTCCAGGGCGTGCATCCTGTGAATCGAGACGTTGCCGGCCCCGGAATCGGGGTCCTGCGCGATGAAGACGCCGGCGGAAATGTAGGGCCCGCCGTCGAGTTCATGGTAGGTGGGCAGGGGGAGAATTTTCTGAACGTCGATTTCTTTTGTGATGACGCTGTGGAGAAATGGCGCTTCGGAGACCACGTTGGGTTTTATTCTGATTTCCTGTCTGCGCCGAACCTCGCTTAGCAACTCTCCGGGCGCCACTCCCATGGCGTCGGCATACCATTCTCGCCTGCAGGCGATGTTGGCGATGACGGGCATCGGCGCTCCGTCGGTTCGCTCGAACAGGAGGGCGGTTTGTCCGTCCGCTTTTTGTGAAAGGGCGGCGAGTTCATGGCGCAGGGAAACGCCGCGCGATACGCGCTTGACCAATCCCTTCTGCGCAAGGTGCGCAATCCAGCTTTTTAAGTCGTGAGCATTCATGCGCGTATCATGGCAAATGGGGGGAGGAGCGTCAAAAGTGCGCGTGGAGCGAGGCCGTGTCACATTTCTTGCGTCATCAAAGTTTCTCTCAACATGGTGAGATAATCGTTGGCGTAAGGGGGGAGGTAGATGTCGTTTCGCCGAAACAGGCCGATGCGCTTTTTCCCGAAAAAATGGGATATGTTGGAAGTTCGCCACTCATTTGCAGATTCGGGTCGGGGCCAGAGCGCGTTGACGACTGCGATGCCCGCCCCGTTCAGGACGGCTTCGTTGATCAGGGTGTAGGAGGACGTCTCGAAGACGACGTTGATTCGCAAATTTTCCTTCTCGAAGGTGTTTTCGATGTGCTGGCGGTCCGCCGTCCCGCGTTCGAGAAGGATGAGCGGGTGCGCCGCGATATCTTCGAGAGCGATTTTCTCCCCTTTCGCGACGACGTGTCCCTCGGGATAAAAGAGGAGATAGTCCGTCTCCGTCCACTCTTCGAAGGAGAAATTCCCCCGCGCCTCGGGCGCCGAACCGAAAGCGAAATCGACCGCTCCTTCTGAAACATGCTCGAGCAGGTTCGTCCAGTTTCGCTCCAGCACGGATATCTGAACGTTCGGGTAGCGTTCGCGAAACTTGAGAAGCGCGGCCCTATGGCCCTTCAAGATCAGCATGGGCGCGGCTTCCGCCACAATGAGCCGTCCGTGCGTCTCTCCGCGCAGGTGCCGCTCGACCGTCTCCAGGGACTCGAAAAAAGGTTTTACGGCGTCGTAGAGGTACTCGCCGCTCGGTGTCAGTTGAAACTTGCGGCCGACGATTTGGTAGAGCTTCACCTTGAGGTCTTCTTCGAGTGCTTTCACCCGGATGCTGAGGGCGGGCTGCTGGATGGAGAAGGGCAGTTGCCTCGCCGCGCGGGTGAAGCCGCCGTGTTTCGCCACATAGAAGAAATACTCGAGTTGTCTCAAATTCAACATGAAAACCTCGGAAAACCCTTAGCCGCGGTGTTCGTCATCTCATTATATATTTTGATGGTATGAAACTAACCTCCACGGATCTCGTTTCGCCATATTTCCTTCAAAGAAGGGACATAATAAAAATAATCTCCCCAAAAACGAACTAATGATACTGGCAATCCATTAAATTATTCAATGGGTTTAATTCTCTTTTTTCCCGTTGCGAATCCGGTGTCTTGCGTTTAATCTACACGAGGGGAAAATCTGTATTTTCAGAAGCCAAGGTGAGGATTTCAGGGCGTTGTGAGCAGGGAAATCCTCGCCCTCGGCATGATGGAGAAAAACGTGACGCAAGATTATCTTTCGCTCAGGGAACGAACCCAGGGGCGGGATCGCAGTTTGAGAGACAAGGTGATGACGCTCGAGGAGGCTTGCGGCTTCGTGGGCGATGGCGAGCACGTCAGCCTGGGCGGCTCCACGGCTTCGAGAACACCTTTCGCGATGATTTGGGCGCTGATCCGCGCGAGGAAGAAAAATCTTTCCTTTTCTCGGAGCATCGTCTCCACCGAGGGCGACCTCATCTTCGCCTCCGGCATCGGTGATCACATTCTCACGAGTTGGTTCAGTCAGGGAATCGTGTGGGGTGTCTCGCGCGTAATGCGCCATTTCACCGAAAAAAAACTGGCGCGTTTCGAGGAATGGAGCCACATGTCCATCGGCCTGCGCTACAGGGCGGGCGCCATGGGTGTTCCGTTCATGCCGATGCGCTCGATGATGGGCTCCGACGTGGCGGGCCGGCTCGATAATCTGAAGGAAATGATCTGTCCGTTCACGGGCGAGAAAATCCTTCTGGTTCCGGCCTTGAATCCAGACGTCGCCCTGATTCACGTGCAGCGATGCGACCCGTTCGGCAACGCGCAGCTCGACGGCCTGACGTTCATGGATATCGACATGGCCATGGCGGCGAATCGCGTCATCATCACCACCGAGCGCATCATCTCGAACGATCAGATTCGCAGAAGGCCCGATCGGACGAAAATCCCATTTTTCACCGTCGAAGCCGTGGTGGAGGCGCCCTATGGTTGCGCGCCGCATGAATGCTTCGGCGTCTATGAGCCTTTGTTTTCCCATATGGACTATTATGCGGAACTCACGAGGAAAGAGCCGATGGAGGGTGTGAAGGCGTATCTGGACGAGTACTTCTACGCGCCCGAGAGTTGGACGGAATATCTGAATCTCATCGGCCTGGAGAAGCTCTTGGATGCGGCCCGCAGGGGGAGGAGCATTTATGACGACTGAGACGAAAGACTTCACGGCGTCCGAACTTCTGTGCGTCATGAGCGCCCGCGCGCTCGAAGATGGTCAGGTGGTTTTCGCGGGCGTGGGGATTCCGCTGCTGGCCGCCACGCTGGCCCAGCGCCTCCATGCCCCGGGCGTGACGATTCTTTTCGAGGGCGGCACCATCGGCCCGCACGTCGTGCCCGGCCAGCTTCCGCCCACCACGAACGAACAGCGCTGCACGCGCAAGGCGAACATGCTGGTGAGCATCACCGAGGTCTTGCTCCTGCTTCAGCGAGGCTACGTGGACGTGGGCTTCATGGGGGGCGCCCAGATCGATCAGTACGGAAACCTGAACAGCTCCTTCATCGGAAGCGCGGACGATCCGTCCGTGCGGCTGCCCGGCACGGGCGGGGGAAACGATATTTCGAGTCTCACCAGGATGATCGTGGCGATGCCGCAGGAAAAGCGCCGTTTTGTGGAAAACGTGGATTTCATCACCAGTCCCGGCTACGTCAGAGGCGGAACCTCGAGGCGCGATTCCGGCCTGATAGCAGGCGGCATGTACCGTGTGGTCACCGACCTGGCGATTCTGGGATTTGACGATGAGACGGGCCGGATGCGCGTCGAGGCCTTACACCCGGGCGTCACGCCCGAGCAGGCGCAGGAGAACACGGGCTTCGAGTTGATCATCGACTCCTCCGTTTCGACCACGGAGCCGCCCACGGCGGAGGAGTTGGCCGCGCTTCGCCATCTGGATCCGGACAAGGTCTATACCGCATAACCACATGGAGCCGCCATGAGTGCCGAGCACAGAGAAAAAATTTTGGCCCAGGTCGACGCCCATCGGGACGAGATAATCGCCCTGCTCGCCAAGCTCGTGCAGATACCGAGCGTGACGGGGGATGAGGAAGAGATTCAAGGCTACATCGCGGATTTCCTTCGCGAGATGAGCCTCGAGATGGACGTCTGGGAATCGGACTGGGAGGAGTTGAAAAAACACCCAGAATACGTGCCCGTCACCAGGGGTTATGAGGGGAGGCCGAACGTGGTCGCCGTGCTCAAGGGTTCGGGAGGAGGCAGATCGCTCCTGCTCAACGGCCACACCGACACCGTCCCGAACGGCCCGGACGACGCCTGGGAGCATGGGCCGCTCTCTGCGGACATCGAGGACGGCCGTCTGTACGGGCGAGGCGCCTCGGACATGAAAAGCGGCGTGGCGGCCATCATGATGGCGGCCAAATGCTTCAAGGCGGCGGGTCTTAAGCCCAGGGGCGACGTCATTCTCGATATCGTCGTGGATGAGGAGTTGAGCGGCCACGGCACGCTCGACACCATTTTGCGCGGCTATACGGCGGACGCGGGGATTTGCTGCGAGACGAGCGGCAACGCCATCCAGCCCGGCTGCATCGGCAGAATATGGTTCGAGATACTCGTGAGGGGAAAGGCGGCGGGCATCCAACGAAGGTATGAGGGCGTGAACGCCATCGACCTGGGCTACAAGATCGTTCAGGCCGTGGCCGATCTCGAGAAAAAACGCCTGGAGACGGTGTCCCACCCGCTGTATCCTAAAATCATCGACGCGATTCCTTGTATGGTCGGTTCGATGGAGGCCGGGAGCTTCCCGAGCGCATTCCCGGATACCTGTGTGCTCAAGGGGAGTCTCGCCACCGTGCCCGGCGAGGATCACGACGCGGCCAAGCAAAGCCTGGTCGATCAGGTGGCGCAGGCGGCGCAGGATGATCCATGGATGAAGGATCATCCGCCGGAGGTGCGTTTCGTGGGGTATTACGCCGAATCGGCCGCCGTAGACGCTGAACACCCGATCGTCAAGACGGTGGCGAACGCCTATCAGGAAATATCGGGCCAGACGCCGGAAATATCCGGGCGTCAGGGAGCGGCCGATACGCGCTTTTTGAACGGCTTCGGAATCCCGACGGTCATCTTCGGCCCCGGCCCCACCACCCAGATGCACGCGAACAACGAGTGGGTGGCGGTGGAGGACGTGATCGACGCGACGAAAACACTGGCGCTCTCCATCCTGGATTGGTGCGGGGCGGAATAAAGCGAGGAAATCTACATGTCAGGAAAAGACGTGAAATACGGAATCGCCATGCGGAATTTCACCGCGTATCCCGAACTCCCCGACCCGGCGGCGCTCATCGAATATGGCGTCGCCATGGAGGAGTTGGGCTTCGAATCCCTGTGGGTGTGGGATCATATTCTGCTGGGCGTGGAGCCGCACTTCCCCATCATCGAGTCGTTGACGCTGCTGACGGCGGTGGCTGCGCGGACGAGCAGAATCAAACTCGGCACGGGCGTGCTCGTCTTGCCGCTGAGGAATCCGCTCGTGCTGGCGAAGCAGCTCTCGAGCATCGACCAGATATCGAATGGCCGCCTCATCGTCGGCATGGCGTCGGGTTGGTACAAGCGCGAATTCGATGCCGTGGGCGTTCCTTTCGAAAAACGCGGCAACATCATGGATCAGAATATCGAAATCCTCACAAGGCTTTGGACCGAGGATATGGTGCGCGCGGAATACGGGCAGTACAATCTCAGAAATTCCGTCATGTTCCCAAAGCCCGTGCAAAGCCCGAGGCCGAGCATTCTCATCGGGGGCTACGTCGACCGCGTACTCAAGCGCGCAGGCACGAAGGGCGATGGCTGGCTCACATATTTTTATACGCCGGAGAGCTTTACGCAGTCCTGGGAGAAGGTGCGCCGCTTCGCGGAGGAGGCGGGGCGCGACCCCGCTGCGCTTGAGAGCACGAACCAGCTTCCCATTATGGTGGGCGACTCGCGCGCTGAAATCGAGGGTCCGATGAATGAGTGGCTCCACACGGAGTGGGACTACGCCTCCTGGAGCGAGTCCACGGCCAAGAGCGCCGTCATGGGAAGCGTCGATGAGTGCGTGGCGCAGCTACAAGCGCACATCGACACCGGGGTGAACCGGCTCATTTTCGTTCCCTATAAATACGAGATGGAGCAGGTGGAAATCGTGGCGAAGGAAATCATCCCTCGTCTGAGAGCGGGGTAGGCCAATAAAGTTATACGCCGCCTCACGGGAGCAGAACGATGCAAACGACATCGAGGACGTGGGATAGTCTGGCTTCGGCTTCGGAGACGATCTTCGACGCTGTTGGCCATACCCCTCTGGTGAAACTCGGACGCATCACGCGGGGGCTCGGGCCTGAGATTTTCGCCAAAATCGAATGGTTTTCCCCCACGGGCAGCCTCAAGGATCGCATCTATGAGCAGATGATCTCCCGCGCCGAAGCGCGTGGGGAGTTGACGCCCGGTAAGGTGATTCTGGAGTGTTCATCCGGCAATGCGGGCATCGCCTGCGCGGCGGCGGCCGCGGTCAAGGGGTATGCGTGCATCATCGTCATGCCGGAGTTGATGAGTCCTGAGCGCAAAAAAATGATTCACGCCTTTGGGGCCGAACTCATTACGACGCCGGGCGGAGAGAGCGACGTGGACGTTGCGCTCGAGCGCATGAAGCAAATCGCCGCGAGCGATCCCGAAAAATACTGGGTTCCCGCCGAATTCGAGAATTTGGACAATGTGGATACGCACTACACCACTTCGGGTCCGGAAATCTGGGAGCAACTGGGTGGCCGCGTGGATGCGCTCATCGCTGCGGTGGGCACGGGCGGTTGGCTCACGGGAGTGGGGCGATTTTTAAGGGAGAAAAACCCGAAGCTCAAAATCTATGGCGTGGAGCCGACGGAATCGCCCCTGATCAGCGAGGGGATATGCTGCGGGCACGGCATCGCGGGTATCGGTGATGGTCTGATCCCCAACATTCTGGATTTGTCCATCATCGACGGCATCATCACAGCCTCGACGGAAGAGTCGCTCCGCATGGCGAGGCGCGCCTCGCGCGAAGAGGGTCTTTTCTGCGGGATATCCTCGGGTTGCAACCTGGCGGCGGCGATAAAATTCGCGCGCTCTTATCCCGAAGCTGGTCGAATCGTCACCATTTTCGGAGACTCGGGGCAGCGCTATTTTTCCACCCCTCTTTGCCATGACGAATCGGGTATGGAGGCGGCGCTACAGGAAGTCGTCGAGGGGGACAGGGAGATGATGCTCCAAAAGTTCAGGGCCTCATGGGAGATCATCGAATAAGGTATTTCCCTTCTTATTAAGGCGTAAGAAATGGTTATTCGGAAACGAGCTTGGGATTCTTACAGACGCTATTCTGAAAACATTTTCGACGCCATCGGGGGCACGCCTCTGGTGCGTTTGAACAAGGTGGCGGCGGATGTTCAACCCGAGGTCTACGCGAAGCTGGAGTGGTACTCGCCCTCGGGGAGCCTCAAGGATCGCATCTACTACAACATGCTCACAAAGGCGGAGGAGCGCGGCGATCTGAGAGCCGGAATGACGGTGCTCGAATGCTCCACCGGCAACGCGGGGATAGCTTGCTCGTTCGTCTCTGCGGTCAAGGGTTACCCATGCATCGTTGTCATGCCCGAGGGCATGAGCGATGAGCGCAAAAAGCTCATGCGCGCCTATGGGGCCGATTTGGTGTTTACGCCGGGCGGGGAGAGCGACGTCGACCTCGCACTCGAGAAACTCGAAGAAATCCGCACGGCTTCGCCTGAGAAATACTGGGTTCCCGCCCAATTCGACAATTTAGACAACAACGAGGCGCATTACCTCACGACGGGGCCCGAGATCTTCGAGCAGTTGAACGGGCGCGTCGACGCCGTTGTGGCGTCGCAGGGAACGGGCGGCTGGGTGAGCGGCGTTGGAAAATTCCTGCGCGAGGACAACCCGGATGTAAGGCTATACGCGGTGGAGCCTGAAGAATGTCCGCTCCTGAGCCAGCGGGGCTGGGGGCCGCACGGCATCGAGGGCATCGGGGACGGCTTCGTGCCCAAGGCGCTCGACCTGTCGCAGCTTTCAGGCATCGTGACGACGACGACGGATGAGTCGGTCGAAATGGCGCAGCGCCTGGCGCGCGAGGAGGGGATTTTCTGCGGCATCTCCTCGGGCTGCAACGTGGCGGCCGCCATCAAGCTGGCCCAAAGGCACCCGGAACTGCTGAACATCGTCACGAACATCAACGATACGGGACAGCGTTATTTCACCACCGCCTTATGCGGGGAGGAAAAACACGTCGAGATTCCCGAACGAGACCACCACGTGGACCCATACAGCGCGGCGCAACTCGATCGGTATTCAAGTGAATGGGAAATCATTACCTAGCTTCAACCGTGGATAGAACAGATGCTTTATGCCCAGATTCTGATTAACAGCATTCTCTTAGGCGGCATATACGCCTGCATCGCGGTCGGTTTCTCGCTCGTCTGGGGCGTGATGAACATCTTAAACGTCCTGCACGGCACGTTTTTGATGCTGGGCGGCTACGTTACGTTCTGGATGTTCAAGCTCTACGGCGTGGACCCGTTTTTGTCCCTTCCTGTTTCCGCCGTCGTCATGTTCTGCGCCGGTTATGTGGTGCAGCGCGGATTGATCAACAAAATCGTACGCGCGCCCATGTTCATGTCCCTGATTCTCACCTTCGGTCTTCAGTTAATCGTCGTGAGGCTGGCGATATATTTCTTCACCGGTGATTATAGGTCGGTTCAGCCCTCCTATGCGGGTTTCTCCATTCCCGTCATGAGTCTTTCCATACCATTCGTCCGGATTTCCATATTCGTGCTAGGCGTCATTCTCACGAGCATTCTCTTCTGGTTCATGGGGCGTACACGCACGGGTCGGGCCATACGCGCGACGAGGATGGATTTGGATTCCGCCCAGCTCATGGGCGTCGACATCGGAAAAATATACGCCATCACATATGGAATCGGCGCGGCCGTCGCCGCCACGGCGGGTTCCCTTGTGAGCGTGGGTTTCGCCATCTCGCCGGTGAGTGACGTGGAGTTCCTCTCGAAATCCTTCATCATCTGCACCATCGGAGGCCTCGGGAACATCACGGGTGCGCTTGCCGGGGGGCTGATTCTGGGACTCGCCGAGAATTTCGGGGCCCTGTATTTCGGCCCGGGGCTGCAAAACGCCATCGGCTACGTGCTCTTGATTCTGGTGCTCTTCATCAAACCATCGGGCCTGCTGGGCAGAAAGGGTTTTGAATAACATGTTCAAGCCTTGGGCCCACATTCAATGGCTCGGCATGGGGGCGGGCGTGCTCGCCCTCATCCTTTTGCCTTCTTTCGTGGAGAACGACGAGATTCGCAAGTGGATGGATATCCTGATGGTGGCCATACTGGCGACGAGCTGGAATTTCATCGGCGGCTTGACGGGCTATCCCTCCTTCGCGCCGGCCGCCTTTTTCGGGCTGGGTGCCTACACGACGGCCATCCTGATGAACGCAGGGTTCAATTTCTTCATCACCTTAGGGATTGGGGCTAGCTTCGGCGCGCTCGTGGCGCTCGCCCTGGGCGTTCCCATATTGAGGCTGAGGGGCCACTACTTCGCCATCGCCACGTTCGGTGTGGCGGAATTTTTACGTGAACTGGCGGATAATCTCCGCATCACCGGCGGGGGGGACGGGATCAATCTTCCCCAGATTACGGGCGGGCCGGATTATTTCACGCGCTTTTTCTACTTCTCCATGCTCGGGGTGGCCGTGCTCGCGGTCTTGACGCAGTACTTCGTTACGCGTCACCGCCTGGGTTATGGACTTGTCGCGATTCGGGAGAATGAGGACGCGGCCGCCATGACGGGCGTGGATACGACGAAATACAAGATCATCGCTTTTGTTCTCTCATCCATTTTCCCCGCGATGGGCGGCGGCGTGTATGCCTACCGCGCCGCATTTTTAGAACCCATCGATGTGTTCGACATCATGTTCTCCATCAAGGCGATCGTGATGTCGATGCTCGGCGGGGTGGGTACGGTGATGGGTCCGATCGTGGGCGCGTTGATGATGGAATATCTGGCGGATTACCTGTGGGGAGCGTTCACGGAATTCCACAGCGTGTTTCTGGGAATCATCATCGTACTCGTCGTTTTATTCCTCCCGCGTGGCCTGATGGCCGTCTCCCAGGAAGTGAAAAGCCGCGGGTGGGGGTCTTTGGGGGTTATCCTTAAGAGCAACATACAGAGGTTCAAGGTGTGAGCGAAACACTGTTAGAAGGCAAGGGCGTCACGAAACGCTTCGGCGGGCTCACCGCCGTCTCGGCGGTGGATTTCACCGTGCGGAAAGGAGAGATCCTGGGCGTCATCGGTCCCAACGGCGCGGGGAAGACGACGCTCCTCAACTGCATTACGGGCCTTGATCCGTTGAATGAGGGTGAGATTTTGTTTCGCGGCGAACGCATCGAAACATTCAAGCCCCATACCATCACGAGAAAGGGAATCGCCCGGACGTTTCAGATTGTCCAGCCCTTTCCGGGTCTCGCGGTGCGCGAGAACGTCGTGATGGGCGCGCTGTTCGGCTCCCAGAAGTCGAGAAAAGAAGTGAAGCGCGCCCAAGGCCTCGCGGATGAAATGCTGGCGTTCGTGGGTCTGAGCGATAAATCCGCGCAACTCGCCTCCCAACTTACGCTCGCCGAGAGAAAGCGCCTCGAATTCGCCAAGTCTCTCGCCACGGAGCCTGAGGTGCTTCTTCTCGATGAGGTGAATGCCGGCCTGAACACGACGGAAATCGAGAACGCCATTTCCCTCATCCACAAGGTGAGGGAGCAGGGCGTGACCATCCTGGTGATCGAGCATTTGATGAAGGTGATTACGGGTCTCTCGGATCGCATCATCGTTTTACACCATGGGGAGAAGATAGCGGAAGGTTTGCCCGGCGAGGTGACGAGTGATGAGCAGGTCATCAAGGCGTATCTGGGCGAGAAGTATGTGGCGATGATGAAAAAACTGGAAGAGGAGTCCTAGGCGTGGCGACGAGTGAATCGCACGGCGGGGCGAACCTCCTGGAGGTACGCGGCCTGGCGGGTGGTTATGACGCCGTGCAGGTTCTGTGGGGCGTCGACCTGAGTGTGCGCGAAGGCGAGATTGTCGCCATCGTCGGCAGCAACGGCGTCGGAAAATCCACGTTCCTGCGAATGCTCTCGGGCGTGCTCCCTCATCGGGCGGGCACGGTAACGCTGGATGGCGAGCCCCTTGGAGGAATGTCGCCGGAGGGCATCGTCGCTAAGGGGATTTCCCATGTGCCCGAGGGCCGTAGGCTCTTCGCCGCGATGAGCGTGGAGGAGAATCTCTTGATGGGCGCCTATGCCCGGAAGATGGCCGATCAGGAATTGGCGGCGGATTTAGAGAGGGTGTACGGGTTTTTCCCGAGATTGGCGGAACGTAAATCCCAGCTTGCGGGAAGCATGTCCGGCGGCGAGCAACAGATGTGCGCGATTGCCCGGGGGCTGATGGCGCGTCCCAGGCTGCTTTTGATCGATGAGCTTTCCCTGGGTCTTGCTCCCAGGCTGGTGGAGGAGTTGTGCGGTTTCGTTCGGCAGATAAACGAGGAGGGCGTCGCCATCATTCTCGTAGAACAGGACGTGCTTACCGCGTTCGAGCTCGCAGGCCGGGCTTATGTTTTCGAGACCGGACGCGTAACGATCTCCGGTACGTCGGATGAACTGCTGGCGAATCCACAGGTGAAAAGAGCGTATCTGGGCATGTAGCCTGTTTTCATATACTCTGTCTGGAATCAGGATATGTGAGAATAGTGGAGCAATCGAGAACGGAAGAGGTAGCGCTCACTTAATGAGGAGGCGAATCATGAGATATCGGAATTTGTTGTTTTTCATCGCAGTGGTTTTATTTTGCGCTTTCGGCGTGACGGGCATCCAGGGTCTGGACAGCGCTCAAGCGGCGGAGGTCAAGTTCGGCGCGGCCTTGCCGCTCACGGGTCCGCTTGCCACGGAGGGGAAAAAGCAGCAAGCGGGCTATGAAATCTGGCGTGAGCGCGTGAACAAGGCGGGCGGCATCAACGTAGGCGGCAAGAAGATGAAAGTGAAAATCGTCTACTACGACTACGAGAGCAAGACGCCGACGGCCACCAAGCTCGCCGAGCGGCTCATCACCAAGGAAAAGGTAGACCTTCTTCTTGGCCCGTTTGGAAGCGGGGCGACGAAATCCGTCGCCGCGATTACGGAGCGTTATCAGGTTCCCCTTATCGCGCCGGTAGCGAGTTCCGAGCCGATTTTCGACCAGGGCTACAAATACCTCTTCGGTCTTTTAGCGCCGAATGCGTATTTGCCGAACAACTTCCTTACGCTCTTGAAAGAGCAAAAGCCGATGCCGAAGACCATAGCGTTCGTGACGCGCAACGACTTCTTCCCGCGCGCCGTCACGAGGATGGTCAGAAAAGCGGCGAAAAAGCAAGGTTTCACGGACGTTTACTACGCCGAATTCCCGAAAGATTCCAAGGACATGTCCACTTGGCTCACGATCGTGAAGGGCAAGAATCCCGACGTGCTCATGGTGGCCGGCTATCTTCCCGACACCCTTCTCGCCACCAAGCAGGCGAACGAGTTGGGAGTGAAGCCCAAAATCCTGTTCACCATGGTGGGTCCGGTTTATGCCCAGTTCACGGAATCTCTCGGAGGCACGGCCAACAACATCCTGACCGCCGCCTGGTGGGGCGAGGCGCTCGATTATAAGGGCGGCTTCATCGGCACGGCGCGGGATTTTGGAAAAATCTGGCGCGGCAAGTTCAAGCAGGAGCCGGACTACGTCGCCGCGGCATCGACCGCCGCAGGCATCGTCGCCCAGAAGGCCATCGAGACGGCGGGAACGCTGGAAAAGAAGAAGGTTCGCGACGCGATTGCGAACATCAACTTGCAGACTTTCTTCGGCCCCGTGAAATTCGACAAGCGCAACATGAACGCGGCGAGCGCCATCGTTTTGTTCCAGGTGCAGGACGGAAAACGCCGGACGGTGGGACCGAAGAGCGTGGCGAACGCGAAGTTCAGATATCCGAGATAGTTTTCAGGCCGGGTTCAGGAGCGCCGCCGAGGTTGAGGCGGCGTTCTTGAACTTGGCGTTTGAGGGTTTTGATGCCGACGATTCGTCAGTTGGCCGATGATGAAGTGCCAGAGGCGGCGCGCGCTCTCGTCGATCGCGTCAAAACGCGTGAAAAGCGCGTTTTCGGCATCGATACGCTTTCGAACATCTGGCGTTCCATGACGCATCACCCCGAATACATGAAGGCGAATTGGGAACGCTCGCGGGCCACGATGCAGCGCGGGGACGTGCCGCCTTTGATGAAGGAGATGGTCGCCTCGGCGGTCTCCATCGTCAATGCGTGTGAATACTGAATCGATTCCCACATCGCCGCGGTCATGCGGATGGGGGTCAATGAGGTGGGAATCACGGAATTGATTGGGTTGACGGATCATGTCTCGGGCATGAACAAGGTCGCTTTCGGGCTTCTATTGGAAGATGAGGACGCGAATGCGCCGCCCCTTCTGCCTTATGCGGAAGAAGAGGAAGTCGATCCGGTTGTCCGGGAATTGATGGGTGAAGTGGCGGAGATGGAATCAGCACGCCTGGGCAGAGATGGCGTTCCGCGCTATTGGCGTTGTTTGGCGCGAAACCGGCATTATTTCGAATCGACGTGGAACAAGCACAAACTCTTGCTCGATGGGGGCGTTCTCGAAAAACAGGCCAAGGCGGCGGTGGGTTTGGGGGTGAGCGCCACGAACGGATCCAAGTATTTCATACGCTATTTTCATGCCAATTTGGTAAAAATGGGCTGGGACCCGGGGCGGATCCTCGAGATTCTCGGGGTGGTGGACCATTACAACAGCTTTAACTCTCTGGCGACGGGAATGCAGATTGAATCCGACATCAGACCGTGATTCGTGAATAGTTTCAGGCATAGGCTTGGAACTTGGCAAAACGGAAATTTTTGGGGCGGAGAATGGAATTTTTTCGCGCTACATCGGTGGATGAGGCGCTGGCGGCTGCGCGTGATGGGGCCGCTTTCGTGGCGGGCGGCACGAATCTGGTGCCGGATGTTCTTTTCGGGCGAAAGCAAATTGCGCGCGCTGTGGATATCAGCCGTCTTGATGAGCTTCGCTTCATCGAGGAGGCGGACGGAAAAATAAGAATCGGTGCGCTGGCGACGGTCACGGATTTACTGGACTCTGAATTGATACGCACAGCGGCCTCGCCTTTGTATGAGAGCGCTCTTGAATTCGCGGGACCTTTGGTGAGAAACCGCGCGAGCGTGGCGGGCAATCTCATGGATGCTTCGCCCGCCGCCGATTTGGCGCCACCTCTGTTGGCCCAAGATGGCGTCGTTGAATTGGCCTCGGTGGAAGGTGAACGCTCCCTGCCGCTTTCCGAATTCTTCCTGGATTACCGAAAAACGGCTGTGCGGCCAGAAGAGCTCGTGACGGCCATCGTCATTGAACCACTGCAGAGAGAAGATCGTTGCGCCTACTACAAACTCCAACTCAGGCGTGCGATGGCGATAGCTGTTGTAAGTGTGGCGGTCTCTCTTCGGATGAGAGGAAACGATTGCACGGAGGCCGCCATCGGCCTCGGGGCGGTGTCTGCAATCCCGTACCGCGCGCACGACGCCGAGGCGCATCTGCGCGGCAAGGAAATCGGGGAGGCGGAAATCGATGCCGCGGCGACAGCCGCAGAGGATAGCGCTCGGCCCATTGACGACGTGCGGGCGAGTGCGGCGTACCGCAAGAAAATGTGCGGTGTAATGGTTCGCCGCTTGTTGAAAAAGGCGTTGGGTATACCGCAAGCCGTGGGCGGGTGATGAAAAATTTTGAATCATGGATGATAAGACGATGAGTGGATATGAAATAAAATTACGCGTGAACGGAAAGGATGAAACCCTCTCCGTGCGTGGAGATGAGACGCTCCTGCGCGCGCTCAGGCGGATTGGTTATGTGGAAGTCAAGCTCAGTTGCGAGGGGGGCGATTGTGGTGCGTGCGCCATTTTACTCGATGGCGTGGCGGTGAACGCCTGTCTCATTTTCGCCGCGCAGGCGGATGGCTCTGAAATCACCACTGTTCGCGGCATCGGAACCGAAGACGACCTCCATCCCGTTCAGGAGCAGATTATCGAAAAAGGAGGTGTGCAGTGCGGTTTTTGCACGCCCGGGATAGTTGTATCGGCAAAAGCGCTCCTGGATGAGAATCCCGCGCCTACGCGCGAGGATATACAGCGCGGCCTCGCTGGAAATCTTTGCCGATGCACGGGGTACAAAAAGATTTTCGAAGCCGTCGCGGCCGCCGCCCGGCAGATGAACGAAGGAGACGACTCATGAACACGCGCGTCGTCGGCCGGCCTCATCCCATCATCGATGCCGTAGAGAAAGTCTCCGGCGCCACGATATTCATCAATGATTTGGAGCTTCCGGGCGCTCTCACAGGTATGGTCCTGCGAAGTCCCCATCCACATGCCAGGATATTGAACCTCGATACCTCGGATGCGGAGCGCTTGCCGGGCGTCGCCGTCGTTCTTTCGAAGAACAACACGCCGAATGCTCCTTTCGGCATCAATCATAAGGATGAAGCCGCGTTTTGCCGCGAGAAGGTGCGTTATGCGGGAGATGAAGTCGCCGCCGTGGCTGCCGTGGACGAGGAGACGGCGCGCGAGGTGCTCTCGCTCATTCGCGTGGAATATGAGGTTTTGCCCACGGTTACGGACCCTTTCGTGGCGCAAGCGCCGGATGCGCCTCTTGTCCATGATTCCGTTGCCGGCAACATCGCGAACGAGTTTCATATCAAGCGCGGCGAGATAGACGAGGCGTTTCATACGGCTGATGCTACGTTCGCGGATGATTTCCACACCCATCTCGCGCACCAGGCGTATATCGAACCCACGGGTTGCGCCGCAAAGTGGCATCCGGACGGGAAAATCTCCCTCTGGGGTTGTTTGCAGTCGGTGTTTTTGATTCGCACTTTCATGCTGGCGCCCGTTATGGGCATGTCCCCCGATGATTTTCGCGTGACGCAAACCAAGCCTGGCGGCGCGTTCGGGGGCAAGCTGGATGTGAAAGCGGCTCTTATGGCTGCGATGTTGAGCCGCGCGGCGGAAAAGCCCGTCCGGTTCATCATGAGCCTGGAGGAAGATTTAACCGCCATGCGTCCGAGGATGCCGGTGCACATATCCCTGGAATCCGCCTGGATGCGCGATGGCGCGCTCGCGGGCAAGCGCGTCAAAATCGTGGCGGAAAACGGCGCTTACAGTTCGCTGTCCCCGGCCATCATGAGTTCCATCGCGCTGCGGACGGATAATCTCTACAAAACGCCCGCCGCTGAGATTCAGGGAAAACTCATCTATACGAACGTGATTCCCTCGGGCCAGATGCGGGGGTTCGGCAACGTGCAGGCGACTTACGCCTGGGAGAGCCACCTTGATAACGTGGCTGATGGCTTGGGCGTGGACCCGGCCGAACTTCGCCTCAAGAACTATACCGAAAAGGGAGATGTCTCGCTCCACGGCTGGAAAATCGCCAGTTGCGCCGTGGCCGACGCCACGAGATACGTGGTGGACAAGATCGATTGGAAAGCCAAGCGCGCCCGGGGAGGAAAGGGGCGCGGCGTAGGTCTCGCCAGTTGTATTCATGTTTCGGGGAATAAAGGGTTTTCCGTGGAACTGGGAACCGATGACACTGATCCCTCGAGCGGCGTGGTTCGGCTGGATGAGGAGGGAAAAGTCGAAATCTGGTCGGGCGAGTCGGATTTGGGCCAGGGCGCCACGAGCGTGATGGCCTATATCGCCTCTGAGGTCATGGGAATTCCGGTCGACCGGTTCAAAGTGCCTCCTACGGATACGGGCTATATGCCTTTCGGCATGGGGGCGTTCGCAAGCCGTATTACTTTGATTGGCGGAAACGCCGTAAAAATCGCTGCCGAGGACGCGCGTAGAAATTTATTGGATGCGGCGGCGGATTTCATGGAAATTCCAGCGGATGAACTCGAAATAATCGAGGGAGAAGTCCGGGCGAAAGCCCTCCCCGAGCGGAAGATGACGGTGGGCGAAATCGTCAGGCGGGCGGGAAGCGTGATTGAAGGCAACGGAAAATGGCTGGCCGGGGGAGACGTGCTCGACAAGGAGAAATACGGGAACCCCTCGACCACATACTCTTTCAGCACCCATGCCGCCGAGGTGGAAGTGGATATGGAGACGGGGCTCGTCACCGTTTTGCAGATTTGCTGTGGGCATGACCCGGGCCGGGTGATCAACAGACTGGGCGCCGAGGGACAGGTCGAGGGCGGTGCGGTACAGGGGATGAGCTTCGCGATGATGGAAGGCCTGGCGCCGCTGGAGGGGCATCTGCGCGGGAAAAATTTTCACGACTACCTCATCGCCACCTCGATGGATGTCCCGCCGATAGAGCATGATTTCTTTGAATCGATGGATCCCTACGGCCCCTATGGCGCCAAGGGTTTGGCCGAAGTGGCGATAAACCCCATTACGGCGGCGATTTGCAACGCCATCTATCATGCGACGGGTGGCGCGCGGATTCACAGCCTGCCCATCAGCCCCGAACGCGTACTCGAGGCGATTGAAGAAGCAAGGAAATAAAATACCTCTTTGAATTCTCGCAAATTCGCTCAAATTCCCGGGTGACCCCATGGAAAATCTCTCCTGCGACGTATTGATCCTGGGCGGCGGACCCGCCGCCATGACGGCGGCCATCGCCGCCATGGATAGCGGCGCGGACACGCTTTTGGTCTGCAAGCAGTCTCCAGGGAGTTCGGGCAACATCGTCATGGCCCGGGCGGGACATTCGGCGAATTTCGCGCCCGATGACAGCGCGGCCCTGTTCCTGGAGGATACCCTGGAGGGCGGCGCGCACCTCAATCACCCCGACGTCGCCGACGCCATGTGCGCGGATTCCGCCGCGCGGATTCGCGACCTCTACGACTGGGGAATCCCTTTCATCACGCGCGAGGACGGCTCTTTCGACTTACACCCCCAGGGCGGCCACAAGAGGGACCGCGGCATTTACCCGGTCAAGAACTGGGGCGTGGAGGTGGCGAGGCCGCTGCGCAAAAAACTCGACGCAGACGCCGCCCGGATTCTGGAAAACGTCATGGCCGTGGATTTGCTCGTGGATGAGGGGGTGTGCCGGGGCGTGGTCGGTTTTCATACGAGAAGCGGGGAGATTTACGCCGTATCCGCCGCCTCCACCATATTGGCCACGGGCGGTGCGGGTCAGATATATGCTGAGAACACGAACGCGGGCGGCATCACGGGAGACGGCTTCGGGGTGGCGCTGCGGGCGGGTCTCGCGCTCTCGGATATGGAGTTCGTCCAGTTCTATCCGGCCGTCATCAAGCGCCCCGAGAGCAATATGGTCGTGGCGCCCACGCTGTTCCCGCTGGGCGCGCGGTTCCTGAACCGGGACGGGGAGGACATCATGCGCGACGTGCCCGGCGGCGGCGGCGCCACGCGCGACCTGATGGCGCGGGCGGTCTATCTCGAACTCATGCGCGGCGGCGGGGTGGACGGCGCGGTGCAGATGGATTTGTCCGGCGTCCCGGTGGCGGATTTGGAGCATTTCGCGCCCGACAACTTGAAACTCTTCGCCAGGAGGGGCGTTTCGCCCCACGGCGGCGATATCTACGTCTCGCCCAAGGCCCATTTCTTCATGGGCGGGGTGCCGATCGACGGCCAAGGCGCGACGGCCATGCCGGGCCTCTACGCGGCGGGCGAGGCGAGCGCGGGCGCGCACGGGGCGAACCGCCTCTCGAACAACGCCTTCACCGAGGCCCATACGCTGGGCTGGCGCGCGGCCAAAGCCGCCGCCGACTGTGTGCATGGCATGAATGGGGCAGCGATAAACCCTGCGCTCGTGAAGGCTCATGCCGATGCGCTCACGGCGCGAGCGGGCAGGGTGAATCGCGCGGTGGAGTTCACCCGCGAGATCAAGCGCGTCTGCTGGGAGAACGCCGGCATCGTGCGCGAAGAAGCCTTGCTGGAGGAGGCGAGGGACGAACTCGCCCGGATTGAGCGCGGCCTGGCCGCCTGCGGGGGGAGTGCGCCCGCGCGGCTGATAGAGGCCATAGAGGCGGAGAACATGTGCCTGAGCGCGCGGGCGGTGGTGGAGTCCGCGCTCATGCGGACGGAGAGCCGGGGCGCGCACTACCGGACCGATTACCCTAAGTCTGACGATGCGCGGTGGCGGGTGAACGTTTTCGTGAAAAAAGATGAAAACTCACTTTTGGCTTGCGCCCGCCCCGTCGGCTCCCATGCGTGGGGGAACTCCTGAAACTCCTCTCTTTTCAGCTATTTACGCCTCAAGAAATTTTCATTTATTTGTCACTTATTTATCTAATTTTATCGATATTTTCAGGTATTCACGCCTTTTTTGAAAAAACAGCATTCCATGGTATCGCACGGAGATCCTGCCGTGCGCCCGGGCTCCCTTCATGACGCCAAATGCGGGCAAATGCGTGGATCGTTTTTTTTTCTTGATCAATCGCGATTGAAGAATGAGCGATTGCCGACTGATGATGGAGGGTCAAACTCGACCGAAGAGGAAGAGTTTGCGGGTTTTGATTGTAGGGACAACCCTCCGTGGTTGTCCTACGTCGAGGCGGGCGTGGGAGCCGGACAGGCGCGGGGGTTTGTGGGGCAGCCCCGAGGAGGGGGTGTCACAACAGGTTCATATTGATTCACGAGCACGGGATTTTGGTAGGGTCAGACATATATGTCCGCCACCTGCGTGTCCGCCCTGCCTCCGTGGTTGTCCTTGTTGGAAGGGACAAGGGGCCGGACAGGCGCGGGGGCCTGTGGGACAGCCCCGAGAAGGGGCCTGTCCCTACGAGATCCGCGTGTCCGTTCGCCTTTGAATCACCAGGGAGAACACGCAGGTTCTCCCCTACGAAGGATCAAACGCGATTGATGAATGTCAAATCCGAGTGATGAGCGAGGATTTGTTTGACGACCAAGGAGCGAGGATCAAACGCGATTGAAGAATGAGCGTTAGCGGTTTTACCCGCCGACGAGCGTTCAGCCGTCCTATTGAACGGGCGGCGCGGACGTGCGGCGGATGAGTTCCATGAGCGCCTCGCGTTGGTCTTCCAGTACCGCCATATTTTCGCGATGCCGGCGGTCCATCGCACCCATGTTTTCGCGGTGCTGGTCCTTTTGCGCCTCGCGCTGAGTGGTCAGCGCCGCCATGTTTTCGCGGTGTCGGCGTTCCATCTCTTCCATGGTTTCCCGGTGCTGGTCGTTTTGTGTCTGTTGCCGGCCTTCCAGCGCCTTCATGGTTTCGCGGTGCTGGGCGTCGCGGTGCTGCGCGGCCTGGCGCATGATGTAGAGGCCGTATGCGATAAGGGCGCATTGCGTGGCCCCGACGACGGCGGCGACCCATACGGCGGCTTGCTGCGCAGCGAGAGAGGCTTCTTGCAGCGCGAGGGAGGCTTTTTGTATGGCTAGAGCGGCTTCGTGCAGGGCGAGGCTTGCGGCTTCGTATTCCGTCATTCGGCTTTCTCCCACCAAAGTGGGTCCTCCGGCGCTTTCTCGAGACTCTAATAGGACACCGCGCGCTTCGTCAAGCCTCAAACCCGACCGAGGAGGGTCAGGCTTCCCCGAGGAGGTCAATCCCGACTGAAGAAGGAGGAATTGCTGCGCCTTTGCCGAGCGGAGAATGAGAATCACTCCCCCCTTGAGGGTCATTGCCGACCGGGGAGGGAGGGAATGTCGCAGAAGCCGAGCCTTCGGCGAAGGCTGATGCGGTGGGGGGTATGATTCTGAATGAAGGTTTCCCACTAGATAGAAGCACCCCCCACCGGCGCGACTTCGGACTTTATCCTCGTCTTGCCGACTCCCCCTCAAGGGGGGAGTGATTTTGATGAGCGAGAGTTTGCCGCGACCAATGCGGGAGCGATTGCGGCTTTGCGTAGGGGACAACCCCTCCTCGGGGTTGTCCCACCCCCCGTGGTTGTCCTAAACCCCCCGTGGTTGTCCTACGTCAAGGGGGGCGTGGGAGCCGGACAGGCACGGGGGCCTGTCCCTACGAAGGGTTAAACCCGAGTGAAGAACGATTGTTCAGACCAATGCGGGAGTGTTTGCCGACTGATGAAGGTCAAACGCGAGTGAGGAGCGAGCGTTTGCCGCGACCAATGCGGGAGCGTTTGCCGATTTTGGTTCGTCATTCCGGCGGATGCCGGAATCCAGGGAATTTGCCTTTTGCTTTTTGATTTATCCTCTTTGAGGCCGTCCTTTTGAACGTCATGCGATGTCGCATTCCAGTCGGCTCTGGTCAACCTGTCGGTTGCCACCAACATGCGCCGGAATGACGGCAAGAGGATCAATTCAGACCAATGCGGGGTTGTTGAAAAAGTCATGTTTCTGGAGCGGGCGGTATGGAGATTCACGCGAGAATGGCGAGGAAGCCCGCGCGGCGCGAGCGGGTGTGATTGGTCGTGTAGGTGGCGGTTCCTCCTCGGGACCGCCCCACGCATACATGCGGCCCTCCCATTAACGCCTGCCGACCATGGGTCGATGGGGTGGACGCCCCCATCCGGCAGCATCAAACTGTGGCGAGGCAACGTCACATACCGCCCGGAAGGAGGCATCCATGGAAGGAGTCTACATCATCGGCATCGATCTGGCGAAGCAGAACTTTCAACTCCACGGCGCGCGCGCGGACGGGTCGGTCGCGTTCCGCAAGAAGCTGACGCGTGGGAAGGTGCTGGGCTTTCTGGCGTCGCAGCCGCGTTGTGTGGTGGCGATGGAGGCGTGCGCGGGCGCGCACTACTGGGGCCGGGTGATCGGCAAGCTGGGCCACGAGGTGAAGCTCGTGCCGCCGGTCTACGTGAAGCCGTACGTCAAGCGCCACAAGAACGACGCGGCGGACGCGGAGGCGATCTGCGAGGCGGCCACTCGGGCGACGATGCATCTCGTGGCGGTGAAGAGCGAAGCGCAGCAGGCCCGGGGGATGCTGTTCCGCACGCGCGATTTGCTGGTGCGCCGGCGCACGCAGGCGATTAACGCCTTGCGGGGCCACCTGGCGGAGTTCGGGTTCGTCGC
The DNA here is from genome assembly GCA_965218885.1 of bacterium. Classification (GTDB taxonomy): domain Bacteria; phylum UBA8248; class UBA8248; order UBA8248; family UBA8248; genus Bin107. The sequence continues at coordinate 2,680,616 of OZ244713.1, forward strand.
GCCGCAAGGGCCGGCGCACCTCACGCGATTGGCGTCGGCGGTTGGAGACCCGGCTTCGGGCCTGCCCGAGGCGGTCCGCGAACTGGGCGGGGTTCTGCTTGAGCAAATCGCCGGCCTCAAAGCGAAGATCCTGGAGTTGGACAGAAGGCTCCGCGCGAGCGCCCGCGCGGACGAGGAGGCGAGACGCCTGATGAGCATCCCGGGGGTCGGGCCGATTACGGCGTCGGCGATCCAGGCCTTCGCGCCGCCGGTGGAAAGCTTCCGGCGGGGTCGTGACTTCTCCGCCTGGCTCGGGCTGGTCCCCCGGCAGCACTCCACGGGCGGCAAGCCCCGGCTGGGCGGGATATCGAAGATGGGCCGGCGCGACGTGAGGCGGCTGTTGATTACGGGCGCGATGTCGGTGATTCGCTGGGCCGTCCGGCGCGGCGCGCCCCCCGGATCGTGGCTGGCCCGGATGCTTGCGCGCAAGCCGAGGATGCTCGTCGCGGTGGCGCCGGCCAACAAAATCGCGCGCATCGCGTGGGCGCTGATGCGGAACAGGCAAGTCTACAGGGAACCGGCGCCCCTCGCCTGAGCGGCGGGCGCGCGGATAGAGCCGGGAGGAATGTGAGCCGGCCGGAGGAGGGGTAAGGGCAAACGGTCGTCGAGACGGGATCGGGGCAACCAGGTATATGCGACGAGCCGCCAAGCTCGCCGGGTCGATTCGGACCCGATCCGCGCATCTCCATACGGGCCCGCGGCAAGTGAAACGCCGCAATCGAGAGGCCGAATGTACGACTGAGCCGGACCGCTTTGCGCCGAACCCATCCGAAGAAACCGCTTGCATTCTGGGGGGGCGTCCATGTACGCATATATGCGTGGGGTGGCCCCGAAGAGAGGCCGCCACCTACAACTTCACATCCGTCGAACCGAATCACGAAATCGGGGGTTATTCAACAACCCCGAGGAGCGAGGATTTATTTGCAGACCGACGAGGGAGGTATTACGCGCCAGGGCGGCGAATGCGCCGCAGGCATTTTCCCTCAAGGGGATTGTGTATCTTACTCTTTCCTCACCCGCGTCGAACCCTCGTTCCTCCATCGGCTTTCACACATAAAAAAAGAGACCGCCCACCCTCCCGTGGTTCTCTCAACCGCACAGGAGAGGGGGGCAGTCCCTTTTTCCGATTTGCCACCTGCGCCCCGGAAGGGGTATAAGAAGAGCGGGGGTTGCCCCTTGTTCCCAATCCCGGCTCGAGGACTCAAACTCTAAGCAAGGAGTGGTACAGTTTGCTCTATCACGAGGGAAGCAACCAACGGGCAACCCCCATTTCGCTCTCCTTCATTCGCCTCGTGCCCCGGGGCCGTGAAGCCCCGAGGCCGGAGGCGTCCTGCTCTAAACTTCCTTACTTCTTGTTCGCGCCGAACGCGCCCGCCGCGGTTCCGTCCGTGAAGTTGGCGTTGAACTCGCCAAGCACGCTGGGCGGAGCGGGGTTGATGTCCGGGGTGGTGTCGTCCATGTCATGATCGACTGCCGCCGAGGAGCCGTAGAAAGCTCCATTCCACGTGCCTTTGACAGACGTGCTGTCACCCGTGGTCGCACCGTCGAACACATTCGTGTGGCTGCTGCCGGGGCCCGCTTTGCCGGGCTCGCCTCCGTCAGTCCTGCCGCCACTTAAGTCGGCGAGTCCCAGGCTGACTTCCCAGTCGTTCTCCTCGTCATGCTGGAGTTGGAAGTCCTTGATGGTTCCGCCGATGGTGAACTGGTTGTTGTCGGCCACGTTGCCGCCGCCGAAGCTCGCGTTCAACTCGACGTCCGCCGAGAAGTGGCCCGAGGTGGCCGTGAAGACAGCGCCCTGATCGTCGGTCACGTTCTTCACATATACGCCCGTGGCGCCGCCTTTATAGGTCGCGGCGCCGACAACGTCCCCGATGTTACTTGTGGCGGTCGCTTCGACATCCTTTGCGCCGAAGAAGGTCTGGACTTCGTCGTATTCGGTCACGCCGTCTTTGTCCGTCGTCCTCATCAGCCAGAAGCCGTAGTAGAGATAGTCGGTGTCCGCCACGTAGACCATTTCGCCGTCGGCGGGTGTGAAATTCCAATCGCCGGTAGTAGCGGTTACCGCACCTTTGTCGTTGAGCGTAACTGTGCAGTCAGCGGTGCCGACACACTTGAGCTTACCCGACGCGCCGTCAAGGGTGGCATCTGCTTCAAAAGCCTTAACAGTCTCATCGACATCCATGGTGTTCGCGTTGTCCTCGACCGCCGCTGCGAAAGTGAGTTCAGTTTCTTTGCCTGCGCTGACAAATTCAGCCGACTTCAGCTTCGCGGCAGTGTCCACTGTGACTCTGTGGGCTTCATTGCCTTCGTTCTCATCGTCGGTGTCCTGGTCAAGCACATAGACACCTTTGTTGTCGCCATCAATCCCGAAAGGCCTGGCCTCGGGCGCTTTGATGTCGGTAGCGATGATCGAGACTTCTTGCTCCACGTCGCCGTCATCATTCGCGTCCATCGTGCGCACGTGCATGCTGCGGCCGTCGCCCAAATCCGCCATCTGGTCCTCGAATTTCTTATCATCGTCATCATCATTGGCGGGGTCGGTGATCTTCACCGTCGTGCCGTCGCGGTCGCGTTCGATGGCGACCGTATAATCAGTAGGAAGATCGACGTCGGTCTCCTGACCGGCCTCATCGCCGATGGCTTCGGCTTTCGTGCCGGCCGATTTCGTAGTCGCGAGGTCTCCGGCCGAGGTGCACGAACCGTCCGCATTGCTCCGACCGCCCCCCGCGATGCACGTTTCGGTGGCGACGTCTTCGGACGAGGTGCACGAACCGTTCATCTCATACCGGCCGCCATCACCCTCACACGTCTCCTGTGCTACGGCTGAGGCCGAGGTGCACATACCGTCCGCCTCAAACCGACCGCCCGCCGCCACACAAGAATTCCGAGCCGCTTCCGTAATGCGGTCTTCGGCCGAGGTGCACATACCGTCCGTCTCATACCGACCGCCCGCACCCTCACACGTCTGCTGCGGGGTTCTTTCCGGTTCGCAGTTCGGAGGCGTCCCGGTATAACCCGGATCACAAGTTGCCGGCGGGTCCGGCATTGTCGGCATATCGCCGTCATCGTCCATTGCCGCGGTACCGCCGCCGCCACAGCCGGCGAGCGTCAGTGCGAACACCGCCGCCAGCGCAAAAGCATAAAGCTTGCTTATCGATTTATCTCTGAACATCATTTAGTGAGTCCTCCTAGTTTTCATAGAAAAAGGGATTTTTCTGCCTATTTCCGGCTTTCTCCGATTAACCTCCTTTCCTCGCGTATCTTTCGGGCCGTTAAACCTGTGTTTGTTTTTTTTAGTCGACCGGATAGCGACGACTTTTCGGACTCGCCGTCCGGCCTGTTTGGGATACGATTCAGGAGGGTTGTTCTTCAGGTGGGAGTTCCCCGCTCTTTCGGTATTCGGAGGGAAGAACTCTTTTTGTTTTCCATCGTCACTTGATAAGTGACCGCGCCTCGTGAATCGTGTCGCAAACTTGGGTTCAAAAGGTTTCTCAGCGCATTTCCGCTTTGTCCGATGAGCCTCCTTCTTCTCGTGTATACATACGGGCTGTTAATAAGCCGATTGTGATCTTTTTCGCCAGCGCCGGAGTGCGAAGGACGGCATGTCGCAGTCCGGGCTGGTTGCGACACAATCCACGAGGTATAAGGATCTTGAGGTGGGTTCCCGCCTATTCCGGCCTTCAGGAGAAGGTCGTGTTGTATTCAGCGGGCAGCCCGGAGTCGACTGCACCTCATGGAGTGTGTCGCAACACGCATCTTGCTACAGCTATTTCCGTTTTGTCAAGGTGATTAATCGCCTAATTCGGCCTTCTGTGAGAAGACCGCCTCGTGGTTGGCAAGCAGCCGAAGCCTCGTCACCTCGCGGATTGTGTCGCACAATTTTCATCTTGCGGGAAATTTTTCGATTTTGTCAAGAAGCAATAATTAAATTATCCCTTACATATAATATTATTCACCCATTCCCCTTGATTGGAATCACAAACCCTCGTTCTTCACTTGGGTTTGCCGATTGATGAATGAGATTTTGTCAAGGATCAATTTTGAGCGAAAAGCGAGGAATTGTTTCGGGCGATGAATGAGGATCAAACTCGACCGAAGAGGGTCAGGCTTTGCCGAGGAGGGAAAGCCTGCCGCTTCATATTGATTCACGGGGACGGGATTTTGGTAGGGTCAGACATATATGTCTGCCACCTATGGGATTTGCCCGCACCACCCATTCACACCAAATCATACGCCCTATGCACGGCCCGGCTCGCGCCGTTCCACCCCGGCATCACCGCGCCCAGGGGGCCGTTTCCGCCCGCGACGATGAGGTGCAAATCTTCGGGTTCGTTCACGACGCGGATGAAGAAATCATCATCATCCCTGTCCACGGGATACTCCCACCGCCCGTTCGGCTTATCCGCCCGCCAGGGGCCGCCGCGCTTGAGCTCGCCCACCGTGCGCCCTGCGTTCGCTGAGACGTATGCGTGCACGTCCGCGCGCGAGAAGCCGGCCCCTGCGCACAGGCGCGCGTGTTCGGGGGAGAGGACGAGCACGGTGTCGGACCTCACCCAGATGGGCCACGAACCCATCGCCGCCATGTTGTCCATGTGGGAGACGAGCAGGCGCTCGGGGTCGCGGTCCACGTCGTTGAAGACGATGTGGGGGTTTTCCACCATGACGGCGGTGATGACGTCTTGATCGGGAGCGTAGCCCCGCGATGCGGCCAGCGACTCCCAGGGGCTTTCTTCCTCATTCTCGGCGATGCAGAACGTGAAGCGTGAGGGCTGGCTGTAGATGCTCATGCACGCCACGCGCGCGACCCCGCCGCCCAGGTTCAAAAGCAGAAGCCTCACTGCGCGGCCGATGGTGGCGTTCGCCCGAAAGCCGGGGCCGAAGCATCCCTGGCCCCCCGTGACGCCGATGCGCTTCGCATAAGGGCCGTTCAGGATAAGAAGGGGCGCCACGCTGTGCATGGTGGCCTGCACGCCGCGCAGGTTGAGCGGCTCTTTCGCGATGAGTTCCAGCGCCGCGATGACGACGGGCAGGTATTCGGGCTTACACCCCGCCATGACGGCGTGTACGGCGACGCTCCGCACGGTGGCGACCTCATCCAGAGGGGGGACGGGCGTCACCACCTCATCGGGCGATCTGCTCGTGCCTAAGAGCATGCGCTCGATGCGTTCTTCCGTGGGTGTGACCACGGGGAGGCCGTCCGACCAGGGTTTTTCCAAAAAGAATTCGAATTCATCCATCTCGTTCATGGGTTGTTCTCCGGTTGGTGTTTTCAGGGTTTGTGTTTCCTCACCCTATCACGGCGGGCGTTGTTTTGGCTCGTCATTCCGGCGTTGTGCGGGGTGCGCGAAGGTTTTGTAGGGGCCGCATATATGCGGCCCGCCTGGTTCGCGGCATGTGGGTCGCATGTATGCGACCCCTACACAAGACCCGTCAACCCACCCCTCCTCGGTCGGCAAACAAATCCTCGTTCCTCACTTGGATTTGACATTCATCAATCGGGTTTGATCCTCAACCCCCGGCCTTGTTTTTCTCTATCGCGCTCTTCGCCGCGGCAAGCGCGTGGTTCGTTTTAGGAAAGCCGATATAGGGCGTCAGGGAGACGATGGCCTCTATCAACTCCTCGGGCGAGAGGCCCTGGTTCAGCACGCCGCGCGAGTGGATTTCCACCTCGCCGTATAAATCCTGCGCCGCCGCCGCGGCGACGATGAGCATCTCGCGCGTCTTGTTGTCGAGCAGGGGCTGGCTCCAGCAGGTGCCGAAGACGTATTCCACGATGGCGCGGGTGTGCGTGGGGGCGAGTTCGCCCATCTCGGTGAACGTGCCCGCGAGGCCGTCCTCGCCGTAGATGCCGAGTGATTTTCGTACCGTGAGACCGCGCTCAAATCGCTCCTCGTTCATTGTGTTCTCCTTTATTAAGGTGGTGGTTGGTGGACCGTAGGGGCGGACCTGTGTGTCCGCCCGCCTTTGTTTTGGCTCGTCATTCCGGCGCAAGCCGGAATCCATTTTAATGTAGAATGACAATACGCTGGCATTTCATCTCCCCGTCATTGGCGGGAACCAATCAGAAGATAAGAAACAAAGGCAAAGCAAATGGATTCCGGCTTGCGCCGGAATGACGGGCGTGTGTGGACTCTGTATTGCCCTATAGGGACAGGCCCCTGTGCCTGTCCGAGGCCCCTATGGCTATCCTTACCTTTTATATTGGGCGGGTGATGATGGATTGTAGTGGCAGCCCCTTATCGGGGCTGCCCCACAGGCCCCTGTGCCTGTCCGAGGTCGCGACCTGTCCGAGGCCCCTGCGCCTGTCCTTGCCTTTTATATTGGACGGATGGTGATGGGCCGTAGTAGGGACAGGCCTCTGTGCCTGTCCGAGGTCGCTTCCCGAAGAGGGGAGCTCTAGTGTGGCCGCCCGTCTTTGTTTCGTTCGTCATTTCGTCTTGGCGGTTCCTCCCTCTTCGGTCGGAACCGACTCGCCCTCCTCGGGTATCACGCCGGGCCGCGTGGTGATGAAGCACACCACGCACGCGCATATCGCCGCCAGCAGAACTTTCGCGTACACCGGCGCGCTCAAGAGATAAATCGAAGGCCCCGCCAGGATGACGATGAGCGAGACGGAGGTCCACTTGGCCCGGGGGCGGATGACGCCGTGGCGCTGCCAGTTCGTGATCAGCGGCCCGTAGAGTTTGTGGCTGAGCAGCCACCCGTGGAGTTTTTCAGAGCTTTTGGAAAACGCGAACGCCGCCAGCAGGATGAAGGGGGTGGTGGGCAGGACGGGCAGCAGCAGGCCGATGACGCCTAAGCCCAGGGAAACGTAGCCCAGCGTCAGAAAAAATGGACGGGATATTTTTCCCCACATGATTTTCGCCACCCCCGCATGGACTGCGTATCTGTTTTGTTTCAGGAATTCTCCCCCGAAGCGGCGTTTTCCACAACGCGCGCGCTTGGGCATTCTCCGGGCCGATGTACTAGAATGGGCGGACGCTACCTCTTATATATATCTCGGGAGACGACATGGCCGTTCGCGAATATGTAGACGCCGATTCTTTGTGGAAAGACTTGGAGGGCATCTGCCAGTGGGAGCGCTACACGGGCACGGAGGGCGAGAACGAGGCGGTGCGCTACATCGAGGCGGAGCTATCGAGCCTGGGGATAGAGGTCACCGTCCATGCGTTCGAATCGCTCATCAGCATACCCGGCGCGGCGACGCTCCGCATACTCGGAGAAGGCGGTGAGACGATACCGGCCATCACGGCCGTTTTCGGCGCCTCCACGGGAGAGGCCGGCGCGAGCGGGGACGCCGTCTACGTCGGCGAGGCCGGCCCGCCGGATACGCCCTTCACCCATCCTTATTATATGGGAGCATCGGAAGAGCACCCCGTGGCGGGGCGCGTCGTCGTGGCGGAGGGGATGCTGAGCCCGGGGCGCTTTTATTACTTTGAGCAAAGGGGCGCCATCGCCCAGGTCTACGTCAACAAGGGCAACGCGCATGAGCTGACGGTCTCGACCATCTGGGGCGCGCCGACGCCCGAGAGCATCGCGCGGCTGCCGACGACGCCCGTCATCACGCTCTCTCGCGAGCAGGGCGCCGGCCTCATCGAGCGGCTCAAGGCGAGAGAAGAGGTGAGGCTCCTCGTTCACGCCAAGACGGATACCGCCTGGCGCGAGACCCTCATGCCCGTGGCCACCATTGCGCCCCCGAACGGGAGCGATGAATACGCCCTCGTGGGCGGGCACGTCGACTCGTGGCACATAGGTGCCAACGACAACGCGGCGGGCGACGCCACGCTCATGGAGCTTGCGCGCATCGCGCACGCAACAAGGGGAGAGCTCAGGCGCGGCCTCAAGGTGGCCTGGTGGAACGGGCACTCGCACGGGCGCTTCTCGGGCTCCACCTGGTATGCGGACCACATGTTTCACGAGTTGCGCCGAAACTGCGCCGCTTATCTTAATATCGATCAGCCCGGCTGCCGGGGGGCGACGCTCTATCGTCCGTTCTGCACGGCGGAGGTGCGCGACTGGGTGCAAGACGCCGTCGCGCGCATCGGCGGCCAGAGTACGCAGCCCGATCACCCCCGCAAAATGGCCGACCAATCCCTCTGGGGAGTGGGCGTTCCCTCGTTCTCCTTCCTGCCCGTGCTCCCGCCGGGTCATCCGGAGTTGCGAAAGGATCACCCGACGGACGGCTTTCCCGAATACTGGCATCACCCCGCCGACACGCTGGACAAGATGGATAAGGACCTTTTGGCCGAGCATTGCCGCCTCTACGCTGGCGCGCTGCACGAGCTGTGCAGTCTGGAGCGGGTGCCCCTGAACCCGGCTACGACCGCCGCCGTCGTGAACGAGGAGATAGACAGGCTTGAATCGCTGGGGGGCGGCGCGGTGGATTTAGAGAATCTGCGCGAGGCGGGCGCGCGCTTCTCCCGCGCGTGCGATAGTTTAAGCGCGAAGCTGAAAAGCATCGACGACGCCCGCGCCAACCGCGCGCTTCTCTATATGAGCCACGCGGTGAATCCCGTTCTCTACACCTTCGCGGGGCCGTTCGATCACGATCCGGCGAGTGGCGCGTTCAGAATGCCGGGGCTTCAGTGCGTGAAGCATTACGCCGAACAAGGCGTAGAGAGCGACGAGGGCAAGGTCATCTACACGCGCATCCTGCGCGAGAAAAACCGCGTCGTCACGGGCCTCGACGCCGCGAGCGCGCTGGCGGAGGGGGTTTAGGCGGGCTTGGCGGGGCTGTTGAAAAATCCCCCAAAAACAGGGAATGAATTTCTCAATCGATATGTGCTTATGAAATGACTCCCCCCTTGAGGGGGTTGTTGAATAACCCCGTTTCGGAAGCGGGTGGTATGGCGGCTCACGCGGCGGCGGAGAGCAAGCCCCAGCGGCGCGAGAGACCGCGATGTGCGCGCATTCGGCTTTTGCGGGCGGCACAGGCCCTCCAGAGGGCGAATAAATGCGCTGCAACAGCGGCGGCGAGCCGCTTGAGGTTGACCGCAGTCGCCGTCAGGTAGGACTGGATCTTCATGTTGTCCAGACCGCGACGCACCGCTCTTGCCAGTCCGTGCCAGGTTTTCGCCTCGCCGTGGTAGCCCTCCGAGCGCCACATGTGGCGCCGCCACAGACGACGCTCCTCCTCCCCCCAGCGCGCATGCCGCCGACGCGCGCGCAACAGCGCCGGATACTCGTGCGGCACCAACACCATCCTGCTCGTGCGCGACTTCGACAAACAATCGGGCTTCAGCGCGCACCCCGCGCAATCGCGCGTCTTCGATACATAGTAGCGCCCCCGCTCCGTCGCCTGCCGGGGGGTCAGCGTCTTGCCACCCGGACACTTCACCACCTTGCGCCGCGCGTCGTAGCGGAACAACTGCATCGGAACACGGCTCTGGGTGGGTTCTTTCTTCGCCGGTATGAGCGCATCCACGCCCCGCCGCTCCAGTGCCGCGTAGACCTTCGAATACGCGTAGCCCGAATCCGCCGTCACCAGCGCAGGCTCGCGACCCGTGAGTTCGTGGACCGCGTCCACCTGCGACTCCATCATCTCCCGCTCGTTCACCGTCCCCTCCGTCACCGACACGTCGAGAACCACACCCCGCTCATCGTCCACCACCGCATGCTGCTTGTAGCTCGGCTCGAACCCCACGCGACCGCTCTTGCGCGCAAGACGCGCGTCGGGGTCCGTCCGGCTCACCTGACCCGGACCCCCGCCTCGGCGGCCCCCACGCTTCTTCTTCCCAGCCTCATCCTCCGAGGCGTTCTCCCGAACCACATCGTCCACGTGACGCTCCGCCAGACTCTCCCAACTCACGTCCGCTCGGATCAAGGAAGCGTCCACGTGAACCACCTCCCCCTTCGCCACCTTCGCGTCCAGGCAAGCCTTCACCGTCCGGCGGAATATCTCCCGGAAGCGCGTCTCCCCCCAGCGCTGACGAATCCGCGTCAGGCTCGAATGGTCCGGCAACTCCTCGTGCAGCCCGTACCCGATGAACCACCGGATCGCCAGGTTCACCTTCGCTTCGCGCAGCAGGCGACGGTCGTGAACGTAGCCCAGCAGCAGACCCGCAAGCATCAACCGCACCGCAACCTCGGGGTCCACACCCGGACGACCATTGTCCGCGCAATAGCAGTCCGCCACCTCCTCGCGAAGCCAACTCAGGTCCAGTACGCGGTTTACGCGGTGCAATATGTGATCTTTGGGAATCAGCTTCTCAAGAGAACCGGCGACGAACAACTCCATCTGCTCGCGCCTCTTGCGTCCCAACATCGAGGGAACTCCCATCTCGGGCGAGATAGTGTCCTTACACCGAACCATAATGTGGGGACTTTTTCAACAGCCCCTTGAGGGGGAGTCGGCAAGGCGAGGACGGAGTCCGAAGCTGCGCCGGTGGGGGGAGCTTTTATTATAGAAGAATGCCCCCCACCGCATCAGCCTTCGCGTAAAAACCGCTCGGCTTCTGCGACTCCCCCTCAAGGGGGGAGTGATGTCTCCTGCCCCCCAGTCGGCTCCATACCCCGCATCACGAAATTATGACTTTTTCAACAACCCCTCTTCTGTCGGGTATGACCCCCTACCGCACCCTCAGGATGATCTTTCCGCGAACGTGGCCGGATTTGCTGATCTCTTGCGCCGCCGCCGCATCTGAGAGCGGCATCTCCTTTATCTCGGGCGGGCGCACCGCCCCCGCAGCGGCGAGTTCGATGATTCTCCCCAAATGCGCGCGGTCCCGCCGCACGTCCGGGCGGATGACGCGCACGTCTTCTCTCGGCGGCTCGAAGCCCGGCGGACTCGCCACGATGTGCGCGAGCCGTCCCCCCGGTTTGAGAACCCCGAAGCTGCGCGCTTGCACATCCCCTCCGATGGTGTCGAACACCACGTCGCAAGGAGGCGCCGCCTCGGCGAAGTCCTCCTTTTGATAGTCGATGGCGAAATCGGCCCCCAGGCTTTTCACGTATTCGTGGTTGGCCGCACTCGCCGTCGTGTAGACGGTGGCGCCGACGTGTTTGGCGTACTGCACCGCAAAACCGCCCACGCCTCCCGCGCCCGCGTGGATCAGGATTGTTTCACCGGCTTTGAGTTTTGCGCAGTCCTCAAGGGCTCTCAGGGTCGTGAGACCCGTGATGGCGAGAGCCGCGGCTTCTGTGTATGAGAGGAAATCCGGTTTCGGGGCCGCAAGGGCTGCGGGTATGGCGATGGCCTCCGCGTATCCCCCTTCGCAACCCTGTTCATTGATGGCGAATACGGGGTCTCCGGGCTGAAAATCGGTTACGCCTGCCCCCGCTTCGCGGACGACGCCCGAGAAATCCCTCCCCAGAATGTGCGGGAAGCGGGCGTGTATGTCTTCTTTGCGCAGCCCCTCGCGCACCTTCCAGTCGGCGGGATTCACGCTCACCGCGTGGATATCGACCACGATCTCCCCCGGCCCCGCCACGGGGTTGCGAGTATCTGCGTATTCGAGCACTTCCGGGCCGCCGTAGCCGTGCATCAATATGGCTTTCACCGCGTTCTCCTTGCTTGTCTCATTCTTTTACTTCAGGTCCGCGAAAGGTCCTGCGTCTTCTTCAAGCCCCAGATAAGCGGTGCGTATGTGGTTCCACAGGGCGAGCTTCCCCCAGTCGGCGGTTTCTAAAACCCGGTAGTTTTGGTCGAAAAACGGATTGGGAAGAAAGAAGGTCACCATCTGCTCGTCGCGCCCGTTCAGCAGCGCCATCGAATAGCTCACCGGCGCGTGGCCCGCGATGGGGGGATTCTGGTAAATCCGCAGGAGCATCGCCCGCGCGCACTTTCGCCACCGCGCCAGTTCGGGCGGGCAGGGGTGTTGCGCGTCGCCCCGGTGCTCGCCGATGCACAGGTGAAAATGCCAATCGCCCAAATCGACGGTCAGGTAGCCGTCCAGATAACTGATTCTGCGGGGAGGTGATTTCACGTGGCATTCGAACACGGCTCCCTGGATGCAGGGGCCGAAGACTAGCGATTCGTAGTGGTTCTCGAACAAGTCGCGCAGCAGGGTTTCCAACAGCTCGCGCTCGGGCCGGAATTCCCAGACGCACTGCCGGCTCCCGTCCGCGCCTGTTTCTTGTCGATACAGCACATCTACCTTCATGCGAGACCCCGTTTGCGAACCGCGCCGCTCACGATGAGACCCGAGCGGCGTGGTCTAAGGCTGATCGGTCGTTCGCAAAAGAGTATAGCGTATGGTCAGCACGAGTGTCTTATCGAGATAGGGCAGGGGAGCCGATTTTCGCACCGCCTCCAAAGAGGCGTCATCCAGAAAGGCGTTGCCCGATGTATTCTTGACTCTCAAGTCATGCAGCCGCCCATCCGGTAGAATCTGAAAACTCACCGTGGCCGCGCCCTGGGCTCCTGATTCCCGTGCGATGCCCGGGTAGTGCTGGTGGCGCCTGATGCGCTCGATGATGGCCTGAAGGCGCGCGTCCGTATCCACCCGCACCCGTCTTTTCCTGAAAGTGAAAGAGGGCGTTTCGGACGATGCGGGACGACTTGTCTTGAGCGAAGGCGCGTCCACGGAGGTTTCGATCTCCTGGGCGAGAAGCGGTGCGGGCATCGCGAGAAGAAAGAAGGTGAGGATTCTCGCACATGCGAGAGTTTCGCCGGTTCTCATTCTCTCTCCTCCAGCGCGCGCATGATGAAGTATCGCTCTTCCTCGCCGTTCACCGGAAGAATCTGGGCGCGTACGTGAAAAGCCTTTTCGATGAGCCGGGGCGTCAGGACGCTGCCTGCGTTTCCTTGGGCCAGGATTTCTCCTTCATACAGCAAAAGCAGTTCATCGCAGTAGCGGTGCGCGAGGTTGAGATCATGCACGGAGACCACCACGGTGCGACCCTCCCGGGCCTGGGCGCGCAGGATTTCCAGAATGTCGAGGCAGTGCCTGACGTCGAGATTCGCAAATGGCTCATCGAGCAGCAGGACGGGCGTTTGCGCGGCGAGCGTTCTCGCAATCAGGACGCGCTGCAACTCTCCGCCCGAGAGTTCGTTGATCGCGCGGCTCGCAAGGTCTGCGGCGTCCATGTCGCGAAGCGCCGCATCCACCGTCTCGCGGTCGGTTTCGGTCTCGGGCGAGAGTCTCCCGAGATGGGGGTATCTCCCCATCATCACCGTCTCCTCGACGCGGAAGGGAAACGCCGGCTCCTGCTTTTGGCCGAGATAGCCCACGCGGCGGGCGGTTTCTTTTCTGTCGAACGAATCGATGGGTTGGCCGTCCAGCGAGATACGCCCCGCCTTTACGGGCAGCAGACCCGCGAGCGCGCGCAGGAGCGTCGTCTTGCCCGCTCCGTTCGGGCCGATGACGCCCGTGAGCGCGCCCGGATGAAAATCGGCCGACACGCCTTTGATCACGTCCCGCTCGCCGAGTTCGACGTATGCGTTCTCCATTTTGAGCAGCATCAGAACATCTCCGCGCGCGCGCGATTCCTGACGATTAAGTAGAGGAAGAACGGCCCGCCGATGCTCGCCGAGAGAATCCCCAATCGTATTTCGCCTGCGGGCGAGAGCGTGCGCGCCAGCAAGTCCATCCCCATCACGAACACCGCGCCCGCCATCATGCTGAGCGGCAGAAGCCTGCGGTGGTCCGGCCCGGCCAGCATCCGCACGATGTGGGGAACGAGCAGGCCGACGAAGCCGATCACGCCCGATACGGCGACGGACGCCCCGGCGGCGGCTGCGGCGATGACGAGAATCCACGCCTTCGTCCGCGCCGTGTTCACGCCGAGCGCCATCGCGGATTCCTCCCCAGACATCATGAGGTTCAGTTCGCGCCCGAAAAACGCGGCGGCGGCGGCCGAGGCGGCGAAGAAGGGGGCCACGAGGAACACGTGCTCCCACGTGCGGTTCGTGAGACTCCCCATGAGCCAGAAGAGAATCTGGCGGGCGATCTCGAAATCGCTCACGCTGTAGCTGAGCACGAGCGTCGTCAAAGCGCCCGCGATGGAGTTCATCGCCATCCCGCAGAGAATGAGCGCGCCCAGCGGGGTGTGTCCTTTGTGGGAGGCCACCAGGGAGACGAGAAACACCGTCAGCAGCGCGCCGCCGAAGGCGCTCAGGGGAACGGCCCAGACGGAAGCGGCTCCGAGGCCTAGGGCGATGGCGCTTGTCGCCCCCAGCGCGCCGCCCGTGCTGACGCCGACGACGACGGGGCTCGCCATCGGGTTCCTGAAAAGGCCCTGGAGCATCACGCCCGAAAGCGCGAGCGAAGCGCCGACGAAAGCGCCCGTGAGCGTCCTGGGGAGGCGGATGTGCCAGATGATGGCGCGCTCGTGCGCGGAGACGCCCGCCCCCTCAGCGGAGAGTAAGCCCAGTTCGCTCAGGATGACCTCGATAATTTTCTCGGAAGCGATGTCCGTGATGCCCAGGCGGACGCTGAGGGTGGCGAGGAGCAAGGCGAGGGCGATCAGCACAGCCGCCGGGGCGTATTTCCTCACCGGTACAATCCCCTCACCAGATCGCCCAGTCCATCGACGATGTATTGGGATACGCTCGAAAAGCGCGGATAAGGAATCTCGACGATCTTCTTATCCCGCAGGGGGGCGTAGACCCCGTTCGCGTGGATGGCGGCTTTCATGCTTTCTCCCGATTCGGGGTTCACGCCCACCATGATGACGTCGGGATTCCAGGCGATGGCGTTCTCCGCCGATATCCTGCGCGCTCCCCGGATTCCGCGTTCGGCGGCCACGTTCTCACCGCCCGCCAGGCGAATGAGCGCGTCGTGCGAGGTATGGCTTCCCGTCACCCAGCCGCCGCGCACGAGGGTCAGGATGCGCGGGGGTTTCTGGTTTTTGGGGATGCGTGCGCGTATGGCGCGAATTTTTTCTCTCGCGTCCGCGATGAGTTTTCGCGCCTTCTCTTCCTCTCCGATCAGGCGGCCCATCTTCTCGATGCTAGTGAAAACATCCTCCACACCCGAAAAAGAGGAGAATTTGGAGACGGGAACCCCGGCGGCGCGCAGGTGGTCCAGGAATTCCGCGCTGGAGTATGAGGCGACGAACACCATGTCCGGCCTGAGAGCGATGATGCGCTCGGGCGCGCTGCCGATGAGCGGGATGCCCCCCACCTTATCCGCGACGTTGGAATACCCCCGGTGTCCGGCCAGCTTGTGAAGGCCGACGATTTTTTCCCGAGGCGCAAGGGCTAAGAGCATCTCGGCGGTGGCGAGCGTCATGGCGATTAGGCGCGCGGGTTTTCGGGCGGCGCGGGCAGGCGCAGGCTCTCCCAGCCCCGCAGGAGCCGGCGCCGACAAGAGGGCCGCCGCCAGGAAAAATATTTTTATCCTTACGCTCGCTCGCATCTCCCGTCCTTTGCGCAAAGCCCCTCTTCAGTGGAGGGGGGTTTTCCTAAAAGATCGCCCTGACGCCCGCGAACCACTGTATCCCCGGCTCGCTGAAACCGTAGATGCTCTCATAATCCTCATCGAGGGCGTTGTTCACCTTGAGCTCCACCGCCAAGTCCTTGACCTTTGATTTTTTTGTCTTGTCGAACATCGAGATACGGTCCTTCACGACGTCCAAAGACAGCGCCAAATCCACCCGCGTGTAGCCGGGGTTGATCACCCGCACGGGGGGCAAAGGCCAGATCGGTGAATCGTCGCGGTCCCACCGATCGCTCACCGTGTTCACCCTTAAAGTGGCTCGCAGGCGATCCGGGTGGTAGCTGATCGAGGCGCTCCACCACCAGTCCGGGCGTCTTAAGAGCGCTTCTCCTTCCGCGTAGTTCAGTGAGGAGACGCCTCCGTCGTCCAGCGTGATGGTGTCCATGGTGTTGAAGCTCGCATGGGCCGAGAAATCATAAAAATCGAGGAGCGACAAGGAAAGTTCCGCGCCCTTGATCCGCGCCTTGCGGATGTTCTCGTAGTTCGTACCGTTGGCGAACGGGGGGGGAGACCCGGGGGGCGTGGTGGGCGTGGGGGCCCACGCGATTAAGTCGTCTATTTCGTTTTCATAATAGGTGGCGCTGAACTTGAGCTTTTTGTTCGCGAGAAACTGATCGAAGCCCGCCTCCCAGCTCTTCTGCCTTTCGCTCTTCAGGTTCGGGTTTCCGATTTGGCCGTAGAGGTCGAGTGTCTCACCGAAGGTGGGACGTTTGGTCCCCTCGCCCACGGCGCCTCGGATTCGCGCGCCGGTTCCGGGGATTTTATAGGAAGCGGAAATTTTTCCGGTCGTCTCGTCTTCGGCGACGTCGAAACTATCCACCCGCACCCCGCCCGCGAGTGTGAGGCCTTCCCGGAACTGGAACTGCTGCTGCGCGTAGAAGGAGACCGCTCGCCTATCGCTTTCGTATTCGGTTTTCCCGAAGCCGAAATCGTTTGCTGCGGAGATGTCCTCGTTCTCCCACTCTACGCCCAGCGTGGATATGGATCGTCGAAGGGCGCTGAACCCCAATTGCTCCCCCGAGAGTCTGACGTTGACCTGGTTGTCGAAATGGAGCCTCGTTCCCTCCGCCTCGCTTTTGGAGGTGGAGGGACTGTTCGCATCCGGCTTGTTTTCATGCAGTGTGTCGCGCAGATACAGGGAGAGGCGCGGGATGTACTCGAGCCACGGGAAGGGCTTGAGGTGAGCGCGCGCGCCGATGAGTTGTTCGGTGTTCCTCCCGTAATTATTGGGTTCCGTGTGGTTGTCGTAATCCGGGCCTGGGATGTCGTAGCGGTTCCGGTTGACGTGGTACAAAAAGCGCAGTTTGGCGTTATCCGAGAAAAAATGATCCAGCCCCACCGTCCCCACGGTGCGCTGATACCCGTCGTTGGGCAGGTGACCCTCGGTGTCGAGACGGCTCAGGGTGGCTGCGTATCCGCTTCTGGTCGTTCCGCCCTTGAGTTTGAAGGACTCCTCAAACGTGTCGTGGCTGCCGCTTCTTGCGCGCATGGTGAAGGAGGGCGCTTCTCCGGGTTTTCCGATGTCGGGCAAGAAATTCATCACGCCGGACGCCGCGTCCGAACCATAGAGAGGGCTTTGCGGACCCTTGAGCACCTCGGCTGCGCCTACCCATTCCGGGGAGAGATGCCCGAAGTCATACGCGCTCCCGTCCGGGAAGGTGAGCTTGAAGCCGTCTATCATGACGCTGGTGAAGTTGCTCTCACTGCCTCTTAGGAAAAGGCTTGCCTGACCGCCCCTGCCGCTCGTCTGCGGGAGGATGACGCCCGCCCCCTCGATGAGGAATTCTATGGCGTCGCCCGGCATGAGGCTCTCGATTCTCTCCCGGCCGAACACTTCCACCGAATCGGCCACGTCGCTGAGCCGCTCCGGCGTGCGCGTGGCCGTGACGGTGATGGGGTCTAAGTAGAGTTCCTCCTCGGCTCCGGCGCTGCTTTGCGCGTCGGCCGGGCCCGCGCCCGTGCACAAGATGAGTGCTGCGGCCCCCAGGATGAGGAAACTTCGTTTTAAGCGGATGAGAAATCGAATGGCGCTTCTTGCAGGATGGTTCATGGGATTACACTCCTTGAGCGGCCCAAGCGCTCGATGCCGACCCCTGGCGGGGTCGCGTGGGAGATGCCGACAGGCCGGTATTCTGGCTCGCGCCGATGGCCGCTCTTCATTCCTTCCCGGGGGCGTCCCCAGTGGTTGCATGAAAAGCGCGTCGCTTACAGCTGCCGGGCAGCTCCGGTTTCGCACCGGATTCCCGTACACCTGCCGGCTGTTGCAGCGGTGGACGCAGCCACCGCTCCTATGGCGAAATCTTTAACGCAGCGCGTGCGTGATGCCCGCGCGTGCGGTGATGCCGTCGAGTTTGGTTTCAGTGATCAACAAGATACCACCCACCTCCCGTTCCGCGAGGACGTGACGGGTCAAAAGGCTGTCGCAGGTCGGTCTCCTGGCTTCCGGATCCTCCTACTCACGGCCCCTTCCCGGCGGCATCCGCCGGTGGTTACAGCCGCTTTCGTCCCCGGTCACAGTGGCGGGTCCGCGCCGGATTCTCACCGGCTTCCCGGGCTTTCGCTGAGAAAGCCCCCCTGCAACACGTCGGAAAAAACTGTCCTACTCGAACAATCAGCGCACTACAAATCGGGGCGGTATCAAACGGCCTCGTATTTGTCGCGCGTGATGGTGTCCAGATCGATGCCTTCGATGCGGATGAGGCGCGTCTCCCCCTCGCGCTTGGGCGAGTGGAATTCCCCCACGTCGTAGGCCTTCGAGAGGCCCGGCGTTAAGTCGTAGCTCCGCACGGGCTTCACCTTGCCGGGCGCGGATCCGTTCGGACGCTCGACGAGGTCGTAATCCGTCATCGTGGTGGTGCCCACCGCCTGGCCGTAGATGGCCCACGACTGGCCGTGATCGTGCGGGGAGCTTCCGGTCACGCCCTTGTGCACGTGGGCGAAGATGCAAAAGCCGAGTTCCGGGTCCTGGTAGAGGAGATTACGGGGGGAATCATTGTCCGGCCCCAGGTGTTCTTGCACGAACTCCTCTTGCACCAGGACTTTCTCCAGGCTGTCGCTCACCTGCTGGAGGCCCGCCTTGCTCGAATCCGCTTTCAGTATGTCGTGGCACTCGGCCGCGAATCTATCGAGAATTTCACCCATGATGCGCTCTCCTTGTTTTTGAGAGGTTGAATTTTGTTTATTCTACCGGCAGCTTGCGCCATTTGTAAATCCGGGGCGGGGAGCGGTTTTCCTGAATCGGGTGTATGATTCGCTTATACCTCATTTGACGCGCGCGCATGCGAACTCCCACGAGGAGGTTTTTGATGGATACGGCGAAGCAGCGAAACATCGAGACTTTCACGCGAATGGCCGAGAGCTACGGCGGCTATTACAGCGATGCGGAACAGGCGCGCCTGGGCGCGATGGCCGAGCGCATCGGCTTCGGCGCAGGCTCTTGGCTGGTCGATTTCGGTATGGGCACGGGCACTTCCGCGCGGCCTTTTTTGGTGGCGGGCGGGAACGTCGTGGGGCTGGATCTCACGCCCGCGATGGCCAAAAGCGGACGCGAGCGCCTGCGCGAATGGGGAATCGACGCGAACGCCCGCTACGTCATGGCGAACGCGCACGACGCGCCCGTGGCGGAGGGGACCGCCGACGCCGTCATCTGCCGGCACACGTTTCATCATCTGGAAAACCCCGGACAAGTTTTTGGGGAAATGGCGCGCGCGGTCCGGCCGGGCGGCCACGTCTTCCTCATCGACTATCACTATCCCGACGAGGCGGATGAGCGCGAGAAGATAGAAGAACTCGACCGTGTGCGGGAGCCGACCATCACGCGGCATCTATCCGGAAAGGAAATGGAAGATCTTTTTCGGGAAGAGGGAATCCGCATCGAGGAGGCCGTCGTCGACAGGACGGATACGCCCTTTGATGAATGGATGAACGTCGCCAAGACCTCGCCCGAGGCTTTCCCGAAACTGAGAGCCGCCTTCGAGACCCTGCGCGATCAAGGCGGAAGCTGGTATGAGGAAAAAGGCGAGGGAGCGGAGTTCACCATCGTCAGAAAACGCCTGACCATCCTGGGTCAGAAGCCGGCCTGATTCTGTTTTCCCCTAAAGCTCCTGCGGTGCGCCGCCTGGAATTTCGCCTCCATCATGCCAAGATTCAGTGGAAATGAATGCCGCCGTTCAGAAGGAGGGTCTGGCCCGTAATGTAGCCGTTTCTAATCATCATCATAATGGCGTCGACCGTCTCTTCCACCGTGCCGAACCGCTCCATCGGGGTATGGGGGGTGGAGACGCCGAGGTCTTCCGTCATCATGTCGGTTTTTACGACGGCGGGCGCCACGCTGTTCATCGTAATCCCTTCTTTCACCAGGGCGGCGGCGTAGGCGTGGGTGAGTCCGTGCATGCCCGCCTTGGACGCCGCGTAGTGCGGCCCGACGCGCCCTCCGGTGAAGGCGGCGTTCGATGAGACGTTGACGATTCTGCCCCACCGCGCTTGTTTCATGTCGGGCAGAACGGCCTGTGTGAGCAAAAACGCGGACTTGAGATTCACGTCGAGCGTGGCGTCCCAATCGGCCTCGGTGAGTTCCTCAAATGGCTTCTTGATGGCGACGCCTGCGTTGTTCACGAGAATCGAGACGGGGCCGAAGCGCGCTCTCGTCTCATCCACGAGGCGGCGGACTTGGAGCAAGTCCGATACGTCGGCTTTCACGGGATGCGCCTCTCCGCCCGCTTCTTCTATCAAGCGGCAGGCTTCTTCCGCTTCGTCCGCGCGCTCGCGGTAGTTTACCGCCACGCGGCAGCCAGCGCCCCCTAATGCCAGTGCGCATCCACGCCCGATGCCCCGGCTCGCGCCGGTGACGATGCAGGTTTTCCCCTTCAAATCCGGTGGCAATCCGAACCCCTCACAGCATGAGAACAAGAGACATCATCCTAATCCATACGCCGCGAGAAGGGCAGTCGCGACGGTGAATTTTATCGTTTCGGGGTGTTGGTGATATATTGCCCGGCATGAGTGGAAAAAGTATTCGCACAGCTTGCGTCGGGCTGGGGCGTTGGGCCTCCGTGTTGGCGGAGGGGGTGCAAAAAACGCTCGGGCTTGAGATCGCCGCCTGCTATACCAGGGCGGAGGAGCGAAAAGAGGCGTTCGCACGGAAATACGGATGCCGGCCTTATTCGGATTACGAAGCCATACTCGAAGACCCGCATATCGACGCCGTCATCCTCACCACGCCCCACAGCGCGCACGTGGATCAGGTCTGCGCTGCGGCCCGGTCGGGCAAGCACGTGTTCGTCGAAAAGCCTATCGCCGTCACACTTGATGACGCCCGCGCATGCGTGCGAGCGTGCGAGGAGGCGGACGTCGTCTTGATGGTGGGGCATTGCTGGCGCTGGGTGGCGTCGGTCCAGAAGGCGAAGGCGCTCGTGGATGCGGGCGAACTCGGGCAGGTGACCCAGGCGGCGGGTCATTTCGGCAACGCGCGGGCTCAGAACTACGGAAGGGAAGTCTGGCGCGACGATCCCGAAGAATCGCCACTCGGGCCGTTCACGGGACCGGGTTTCCACCTTCTTGATATCTTGAAATACCTCCTGGGACCCGTGGAGGAGGCGTTTGCGACACTGGAGCGGAAGATGTCCTCGGGGCGCATTCCCGATACCGCATCCGGCGCGCTCAGATTCGCCTCCGGCGCGATCGCCCAGGTGAGTTCGAGCTTCATCACGCAGCGCCGCTACCAGCTTTCCCTGTTCGGGACCAGGGCGAACCTCTACGTGAACGCCGACCCGGAGGGCGGAACGCAGGCCTCGCCCGACCTCGTCATCCACAGGCAGGGCGAAGCGGCGCCGGAGATTATCGCTGTCGAGAAAACCGACATGATCGCCCGCCACATGGCCTCTTTTGCAAAGAGCGTAATCGGCGATGCGCCTCCTTTCACCGACGGGCGAGAGGGAGCCGCCCTCGTCGCGGTGCTCTCAGCGATGCTCGACTCATCCAAGGCGGGGGGATGGGCGCGCGTGGAATCGCCCTGACGGGACTCGGGAGGAGAGGAGCGCGTCGACCGCCCCCAGGAATCACTTGCCCCAGACGACGGCCCATGCGCCGAGGACGGAGCACGCCCCGCCGATGATGACCTGCGCGCTCACGCGTTCTTGTTTTCTGAAAAAAAGCCAGGAGAAGAGGATGACGATCAGGATCGAGAGGCGGTTGATGGGAACCACCTGAATGACCTCTCCGTCCTTGATCGCCCACCAGAAGAAGAACGCGGCCAGAAAATTGCACGTCGCGCCCAGCACCGTGATCGTGAGCGAATGGCGGGTGAATGGGCCGCTTTTCATCTGAAGCGTCGGGAAGAAAAAGGCGCTGGCGAGCAAAAGCGTGAGCGTCGTCATGTTCGAGACACTCATTCCCAGCGTCACCGAGGGGATGTGGACGAAGCCGTATTTCCGCACGATGTGCGAGATGCTCGCGAAAGCCGCGCCCACTACGGGGATGAGATAATAAGTGAGCGGAACCCGTCTTTCGATGGATTTTTTATCGTATAGGAGCAGGACCCCGCCCGCCATGATGCCCATCGTCCCCAGCGTCACCAGGGGGGTGAGCGTCTCGCCCAATAGAAGGACGGCCAGCCCCGAGGACCAGACGAGCCCCGTTTGCGTCAGTATGGGCGTGCGGGCCAGACCCACGAGCTTGATGGATATCATCCCCATGTAGCGCCCGCCCAATCCTCCAACCATGCCCACGAGGACGAACCACAAGACCCCGTAGAGCGGCCAGTGGTCGAGCCCCTCGCCCATCGCATAGAGGCCAAGCGCCAAGATGCTCGTGATGATGGTCGCGATTACCGTCGTCACGAGCGGGCTCAGGCTCATGAGCGCGCCCCGGTAGAGGGTTCTGGCGACGGAGATGAAAAAGGCCGAGAGAAGCGCCATCAGGTTGGGGTGCAGTGGCTCGAGCAAATGGAAAACCTGAGATAAGAGAAAAACCCATTATCCACCCGCGGAGAGGGCGGGGCAAGGTCAATTCCGACCAATGCGGGAGGGTCAATTCCGAGCGAAGAGGGCCTGTTGAAAAAACCCCTCAAGGGAAAAATGCCTGCGGCGCATTCGCCGCCCTGGCGCGTAATACCTCCCTCGTCGGTCGGCAAACGCTCGTTCATCACTCGCGTCAAACACTCATTCATCAATCGCGTTTGACCCGCGACGACACTCCTCCCTCATCCCGAGTAGGCGCGCGCGCGCCGTATCGAGGGAGAGCCGGGGCGCATCGGGAGCGCGTCGAAGGGGAGCGCCCTTCGATTCAAACGCTCCTTTCTCAGTCGCGTTTGACCTTCGGCGGCTACTCAGGGTGAGGTCGATACGGCGACATGCAAGACGAGGGGAACGCGCTCGCTCCCAGGACCGGGTTTTTCAACAACCCCGAAGAGCGAGGAATTGCGACCGAAGAGGGATGATTGCGATTGGACCGACGTCATTCCGGCGAATGCCGGAATCCAGGGAATTTATCTTTTCGTTTTTTGCTTTTTTCCGTCATTCGCATCCGATCAGAGAGGGAATAAAATGCCGCAAGATATTCGCTCTTCTCGGCTCTGGTCAACCTGTCGGTTGCCACCAACATGCGCCGGAATGAGGGTGTTACAGGACAATCTCGACCGAAGACGCAGGAGCAACGCCTTTGTAGGTCGGACATATATGTCCGCCACCCATATATGCGTCCCATGCTCTTTCGTCTTCAAAAGAAGGGTCGCACATGTGCGACCCCTACGAGGTTCCTCCTGCCCGCCACGCGCGAACGGCTCCTACGCCGTAGTAGGGTCCGTTCGCGAAGGTGGGGCGACCCCGAAAAGAGGCCGCCCCTACCATGTATTCGTTCTACTTCTCAGGCACCACGGGCAGCATGATGTAGGAGGCGTGTTCGGGTCCGCAGTGGAGCGTCACGTTCTTCCCAAAAATCTCCTCGGGCCTGTCCGTGGGGTCGTCGTGCAAGAACGGCCCGCAGCCCCTGAACACGTTCTTCATGTTCGAGAGCTTGTGCGTGGTGACGCAACTGTACTCATAATCCTTGCCGCGCACGCTCAAAGCCAGCCGGTAGCCGGGGGGCGCCACGATGCAGGTGGGCCAGACCTCGATGTCGAGCTCATATATCTCACCGGGGTTTAAGTATTGCTTCTCATCATGCGCCTGATAGGGTTTCCACTCCGTGGAGAGTTCGGGCACGAGCTTTCTGTGCGAAGCCCGGAGCCAGCCCTGCGCGATGGGCGTGTTCGGGTCGAGCGTGCCCTGGAAGGTGATCTCCTTCATGTCGGGCGTGAACAGGCGCAAGACGAGGAACAAGTCCGCGTCCACGGTTTCTGAGGAAACGAAGAGTTTCGAAGCGATGGGCCCGGTGATTTCCGTTTCCTCCTCAAAGGGCGGCAGCATGAAGGTCACGCCGTCGCTCAGGCCCCCGTAGGTGATGGTTTGCTCTGAGTCGAGAGGTGCTGAACCCAGGTTCATGTGGGCCGGGTCCAGATAGAACTTCGTCCACTGCGTGCGTGCGAGGGGCCATTCGTTCTCGCCGCGCTCGACGAATTTTTCCCCCACGTGGCGCACCTTGAGCATGACGGGCGGTTTTTCCATCCAGCCGGTGTCCTCGCCCTTCAGGTAATGGCCGAAAAACTGCTTCTGGAGCTTCTCCCCGTAGGGGGTGTAAAACTCCGTCCAGTGTTCGAAGCCGTGGACTTCGAGCCATTTCTCCGTAGAGGCCGCCCGCATGAAGCCCTCGTAGTTCCCCCTCGGGTGCAGACCCTGCCCGCCCCAGCTCGCCGCCGAGATGAAGGGCGTTTTTATCTTGTCCCAATGGGCGGAACGATCCTGATACCACTCGCCATCCATCGGGCGTTCGAGGATGTCGCCCCCGTAGTCCGAGCGGTTTTTCTCCATCTCTTCTTCGCTCAAGGTCTCGGGGCCGCAGGCCAGACCGCCGTGGACGCGGCTTTTCGGGCCGTTTTCCCCCAGGCCGTACTGCACGCTTTTGACCTGCATGTCGTACCAGTTCGCCAGGAACGTCGTGAGAATCCCGCCCTGGTGGCTCATGTCGCGGTAGAAATCGGCCGATCCCTCCCAGACGCACATGGCGGCCAGATTTTTGGGTTGCAGTCCCGCCACGTGCCACTGGTTGATGGCGTAATACGATATTCCCGTGAGGCCCACCTTGCCGTTGCACCAGGACTGCTCGCCCGCCCATTCGATGCAGATGGCGAAATCCTTCGTCTCGCGCGGGGAGAAGTGGTCGATGAAGCCCGGCGAGCGGCCGGCGCCGCGCGAATCCACGCGCACGCAGATGTAGCCGTCCGGCACCCATTTTTCGGGGTCCACGACTTCCCAGCTCTGGTGGACGTTCGAAGAACCCGCGATGGCGTCTGGATGCGCGCCGGCGAAAAGCTCCCACGCCGTCTCGTAGCCGTCCTGCCATGCCAGGTCTTTCGCATAGGGGCCGTAGCTCAGGATGACGGGGTACTGACCGTCGTCATCGGGCCGGTAGACGTTCGCCCGCAGCACCAGGCCGTCTTCCATTCGGATGGGGACGTCCCATTCGATAAGAAAGCCGTCGCGCTTCTCGGTTCGGTATTGAGGGTCCGTGCTCAAGTCGATATCGCTCATGTTCACCTCATCCAGTCAATGTGGAAACAACGCGCCCCGAATGGGCCAGTTTCATCATCCGTTTTATTTCTCGGGTATCACCGGCAGCATGACGAAAGCCTCGTGCTCCCCGCCGCAGTGCAGCGTCACGTTCTTGCCGAACACATCGGCCGGCCTGTCCTTGGGGTCGGTGTGAATAAAACAACCGCAACCCGTGAACTCGTTTCTCATGTTGGAAAGCCCGCCGCCCGTACCGCCCGGGTACTCATAATCCTTGCCGCGCACGGTGAACGCGACCCGGTAGCCCTCGGGAATCACGATGCAGGTCGGCCAAATCTCGATGTCGAGTTCATAGACCGCACCCGGCGTCAGGGGCTGTTCTTCATCGTGCGTGTGATAGGGCCTGTAGGGCAGTGTTTTTTCAGGGTCGAGTTTCCTGTGCGAGGCCCGGAGCCAGCCCTGCGCGATGGGGGTGTGCGGGTCGAGCGCGCCCTGGAATACGACTTCTTCCATGTTGGGCGAGAATACGCGCACGACGAGGAAGAGGTCCGCGTCCCTCGACTCTGAGGACACGAAGAGCTTGGCCGCTATGGGGCCGGTGACTTCCGTGTCTTCAGCGATGGGCGGCGTGGTGAAGGTGACGCCGTCGCTGAAGCCCGCGTAGGTGGTGGTCGCAGCGTCTGCGACGGGGGCGTCTTCCAGCGAGTGGGCATTCGCGTTTAAGTAGTATTTCGTCCACTGCGTCCGCGCGAGGGGCCATTCGCTCTCGTGTCGCTCGATGAAGCGCTCGCCGGGGTGGCGCACCTGGAGCAGCACCCGGGGCTGATCCGGCCAGCCGGTGTCCTCGCCCTTCAGGTAGTGGCCGAAGAATTTCTTCTGCATGTTGACGCCGTAGTCGGTGTAAAACTCCGTCCAATGCTCGATGCCGTGGACTTCGAGCCATTTCTCCTCACACTCCGTTTCCAGAAAACCCTCGAAGTTTCCGCGCGGGTGGAGGCCCTGTCCGCCCCAGTTGGCGGATGAAAGGAGCGGTACCTGGATTTTGCTGAAATCGGGCATTCTTGACTGCCAGTATTCGTCGGTGTCCAGCTTGTGGGAGAAGCAATCCTCACCGAAATCGTTTCTGTTCGCTCCGAGTTCCTCTTCGGTGAGGGTCGGAGGGCCTGAGACCCAATCGCCCGTGAAGCGGCTCTTGAAGCCGCGCTTGCCGCGCCCGTGCTGGACGCTGTAGACCTGCATCTCGGGCCAGTTGCGCGCGAAGCCGTTGCAGAAGATGCCGCCGTGGTGGGCCATTTCCCGGTAATAATCGGCCGCCCCCTCCCAGACGCACATGGCGGTCAGGTGCGGCGGCTGGAGCTCGCCCACCTGCCACTGGTTCATGCCGTAATAGGAGATGCCGTTCAGGCCGATCTTGCCCGTGCTCCAGGGTTGCACCGCCGCCCATTCGATGCACTGGTAGAAATCCTGCGCCTCGCGCGCCGACCAGATGTCGATGACGCCTGGGGATCTGCCGGCGCCGCGCGAATCCACACGAACGACCGCGTAGCCGTCGGGCACCCATTTTTCAGGGTCCACGACCTCCCAGTTCTGGTACTTGTTGGTGGAGCCTGCGGGCACGTCGGGGTGCTCCTCGACCATGCGCGTCCAGCAGGTCTCATACAAGTCTTCGAAGTGCAGGTATTTGCCATAAGGGCCGTACGTCATGATGACGGGGTATTTCCCCTCATCATCCTGGGGGCGGTAGACGTCGCACCGCAGAACGACGCCGTCTTCCATGGGGATGGGCGCGTCCCAGTCGATGCGCATCCCGTCTCTGTCTTCGGTCTTGAAATCGCTCATTCTGTCCTTCTCCTTCTTCGTCAAAGATGTTTTAGAGCAAGCGGCGCGAATGGCCGCCACGAAAACTTTTATTCGGGTTTGTCGGTTCGGTGAACGCGGGGATTATAACGGGCTTGCGCTTCGTGATCCAGATGGGCGGGCCAATCGGGATGGGTATTTTCGGGAAGGGGCGAACTCGCGTTTTCGGCCTGGAGCGGGGACCCCGTAGAGGCTGTACGCGAACGGTCCCTGCAGCGATTCAGATGGCCGTCATTCCCCCCCATGAGGGGCATACCGACAGAGAAGGAGAGGGAATCCAGAATTACTCCCCCCTTGAGGGGGTTGTTGAATAACCCCTTTTCGGAAGCGGGTGGTATGGCGGCTCACGCGGCGGCGGAGAGCAAGCCCCAGCGGCGCGAGAGACCGCGATGTGCGCGCATTCGGCTTTTGCGGGCGGCACAGGCCCTCCAGAGGGCGAATAAATGCGCTGCAACAGCGGCGGCGAGCCGCTTGAGGTTGACCGCAGTCGCCGTCAGGTAGGACTGGATCTTCATGTTGTCCAGACCGCGACGCACCGCTCTTGCCAGTCCGTGCCAGGTTTTCGCCTCGCCGTGGTAGCCCTCCGAGCGCCACATGTGGCGCCGCCACAGACGACGCTCCTCCTCCCCCCAGCGCGCATGCCGCCGACGCGCGCGCCACAGCGCCGGATACTCGTGCGGCACCAACACCATCCTGCTCGTGCGCGACTTCGACAAACAATCGGGCTTCAGCGCGCACCCCGCGCAATCGCGCGTCTTCGATACATAGTAGCGCCCCCGCTCCGTCGCCTGCCGGGGGGTCAGCGTCTTGCCACCCGGACACTTCACCACCTTGCGCCGCGCGTCGTAGCGGAACAACTGCATCGGAACACGGCTCTGGGTGGGTTCTTTCTTCGCCGGTATGAGCGCATCCACGCCCCGCCGCTCCAGTGCCGCGTAGACCTTCGAATACGCGTAGCCCGAATCCGCCGTCACCAGCGCAGGCTCGCGACCCGTGAGTTCGTGGACCGCGTCCACCTGCGACTCCATCATCTCCCGCTCGTTCACCATCCCCTCCCTCACCGACACGTCGAGAACCACACCCCGCTCATCGTCCACCACCGCATGCTGCTTGTAGCTCGGCTCGAACCCCACGCGACCGCTCTTGCGCGCAAGACGCGCGTCGGGGTCCGTCCGGCTCACCTGACCCGGACCCCCGCCTCGGCGGCCCCCACGCTTCTTCTTCCCAGCCTCATCCTCCGAGGCGTTCTCCCGAACCACATCGTCCACGTGACGCTCCGCCAGACTCTCCCAACTCACGTCCGCTCGGATCAAGGAAGCGTCCACGTGAACCACCTCCCCCTTCGCCACCTTCGCGTCCAGGCAAGCCTTCACCGTCCGGCGGAATATCTCCCGGAAGCGCGTCTCCCCCCAGCGCTGACGAATCCGCGTCAGGCTCGAATGGTCCGGCAACTCCTCGTGCAGCCCGTACCCGATGAACCACCGGATCGCCAGGTTCACCTTCGCTTCGCGCAGCAGGCGACGGTCGTGAACGTAGCCCAGCAGCAGACCCGCAAGCATCAACCGCACCGCAACCTCGGGGTCCACACCCGGACGACCATTGTCCGCGCAATAGCAGTCCGCCACCTCCTCGCGAAGCCAACTCAGGTCCAGTACGCGGTTTACGCGGTGCAATATGTGATCTTTGGGTATCAGCTTCTCAAGCGAACCGGCGACGAACAACTCCATCTGCTCGCGCCTCTTGCGTCCCAACATCGAGGGAACTCCCATCTCGGGCGAGATAGTGTCCTTACACCGAACCATAATGTGGGGACTTTTTCAACAGCCCCGACAAGGGGGGTTGGGGGGTTACTCTCTTGACAAAGGCTTTTTCAACAACCCCTTGAGGGGGAGTCGGTGAGGTAAGGGCGAAGCCCGCAACCGAACCGGTGGGGGGTTAAACCCGACCGGATGAGGGAGGGTTTGCTGCGAATCAAGGAAACAAAAGTTGGCAACTCCTCACTACTCGCTCGGCATTGACCCCCCACCGCATCAGCCTTCGCCAGAAGCTTGGCTTCTGCGACATTCCCTCCCTCCCTGGTCGGCAATGACCCTCAAGGGGGGAGTGACATGAACTTTTGATGATATCCCCTCAATCCGTGCGGTAAGCCTGCGTGATGGCCTGGCTCGAGGTGTTCCAGCCCGGGATGGCGAGACAAGACGGCCCGGGGATGCCGCCTGCGACGATCAGGAGGATGTCTTCTGGCTCATGCACCATGGGGACGGGGAAATCATCGTCTCCGTGATCCACCCAGTCCGGCCAGCGCGAGAGTTCGGGCCCCCGGTAGCGCCCGCCTTTTTTGAGGACGCCCACAGGCATTCTCGCCCGCTCGAAGAGTTCTCGTTTCACGTCCGCTCGGCTAAGGCCCCCCCTGGCGAGAATGTCGGCGTGATCGGGGCCGACGACGATGACCCAGTTCGTCTGTGTGTAGGCCGTCGTGGCGCCCATCGCGCACATCGTGCTCGCCAGGGTGGTGAGGAGGCCTTCGGGCTTTGCGCTCACGTCGTCCATGGCCATGCGCGGGGCTTCGGCGTTACAGACCGTGAGGACGTCCGCATCCTTCCCGAAGCCGAAATCTCCCGGCAGCGGTACCCAGGGGCTTTGCTCCTCGTTCTCGCGGACGCAGTAGGTGAATTTCGAGGGGCTCCCGAAGGTGCTCATGTCCGAGACGCCGGGAAGGCCGCCGCCTAAGTTCATCATGATGAGTCTTATCGCCCGGCCGATGGTGGCGTTCGCCCGAAAGCCGGGGCCGAAACAGCCGGAACCCCCGTGAACGCCGATCTCACGTGCATAGGGGCCGTTCAATATCAAGAGAGGCCCGCCGGTGAACATGGTGGCCTGAATGCCCACGAGGTTGAAGCGCTCGACCAACATGGCCTCCATGGCCCCCAGCACCACGGGCAGATATTCGGGCTTACAGCCCGCCATCACGGCGTGTAAGGCGATGCTCTCCACCGTCGCTCTGTTCAGCGAGGGCGGAACGTCGCCCAGCACCTCTGCCGGGTCTCTGCTCGTGCCGCCCAGCATCCAGGCGAGGCGCTCGGGCGTGGGCGTCACCACGGGCAGCCCGTCCGACCAGGGCATCTCGAAGAAATACTCAAAAGGGTCCGTCGTCTGGTTCATCGTGTGTCCTTACAGGGTGAGATTGTAGAACTTTCTCGCGTTCTCGAACGACACCTTGCGGATCGCCTCCTCCGTGATGCCTGCGTTTCGCATGGCGCGCAGCGTCTTGGGAACCGAGAGAATATCGATGGGCCGGTAGCCCAGGTGGTCTGAGTTGAGCATGATCCGCTCCGGCCCGAAAGTCTCCACCCACTCGATGACCTGGGCGGGCTGAAGCGGCCTGAGCGCGCTGCCGATGCTGATGGCGCACATGGCGCGCGTGTTCTTGTGGATGTATTCGACCGTCGTGGCGTCGGTATGATCGACGGCGACTTGGGCTTCATCGAAACCGGCCTTGGCCAGCACCTCTAAATCTTTTTGCATATAGTGAAG
The DNA here is from genome assembly GCA_965218885.1 of bacterium. Classification (GTDB taxonomy): domain Bacteria; phylum UBA8248; class UBA8248; order UBA8248; family UBA8248; genus Bin107. Next base: position 2,711,028 of record OZ244713.1, read on the forward strand.
CCGGATTTGCTCGGGCGGCACGTCCGCTTGCACGGCGACTTCGCCGAGAAAATCCTTGCTCTTTTTGGGAGTCGGCGTATGCAGGATGATGGGTTTATTGTGCTCTTTGGCTATCTCCGCCTGGGCTACCATGCAGGCGGCCTGTTCTTCCAGCGGCCACGTGAGGGAGAAATACTGCGTGGGGTCCAGGCCGATCTCCCCGAAGGCGACGACGCCGGGGTTTTCGAGTAAGCCGGGGAGTTCCGCCAACAATTTTTCCCAGTCGTTCACCCGCGTCATCGAACTGATCCCGACCGCGCAGTAGATTTTGATGAAATGCTGCGCCTCGAGAGCCCGGACCATCTCGATGGGGCCCTCCCAGAAGCGCATGATGTCGTCGTAACCGGGCGCTTCGTCCCACACCTCGCGGTAGAGGTGGGGGTTGCCGCAGGAGAGCACCGCCGCGCGCATGCCCGTCGTGCCGAGGAGTTCCCACTCGTCCCAGTTCAGGGCGTGCATGTGGTTGTGGCTGTCGATGTATTCGCCGAACATCGGAACCTCTCCGCTAAGTTTCATGCTTTGAGGTCAACCTATCCGCATGGCCCCCGGCGGTCAAGGGGACGATGGAAAACGAGTGAACGAGGGTGGAGTCTTTAGGCGGACAGGATCCGGAGAGTAGCGCCCGCCTCTTTCAGCCGCGTCTGGTCGCCTTGCGTGGTTTCTCGATGTGGCCGTTGGTCCGTGCGAGCCTTTCTTCGAGTTCTTCGATGCGCTTGTTCTTCTCGCTCAGCGTTTTCTTGTATCGGTTGATGGACTGCTTCGCGCGTTTCAGTTCGGTGCGCAAGTCTTTCTCCGTGTTTTCAAGATCGAGAACCCGCGCATGTAGCTGCTCGATTTCCTTGCGGGCGGGAGCCTTCGTCTTGCCGAGGCGGATGGAATCCTTCGCGATGAGGGCCTTCTCCTTCACCCGGGGCTGGATTCCCACGAAACTCTGCACCGATGAAACAGCCGCAAGCGTTTGGGTCATGGAGGGAAAATTCAACACGCGTGAAATTTCGACTCTCGCAAGGGCCATGCATCTGTTCGCCCTCGTGTAATTGATTCCGACGCTATCGAGCCAGGCCACCCATTGTCCATGCGCTTTTTTCTTTCTCACCTCCAGCAATGCGCGTCCACATTTCCAGGCGGCTTCTACTGTCGTCTTGTACGACGCCCGGAATCTCCGATCCCAAAAGATCGCTTTATCTTCCGGTGTCCGGGAGGCGGCAGTCCCGTTCGATTCGACCAACTCGGCATTTGTCATTTTCTTTCCTCCTCGAACAAAACCGCTAAAACAGATGGTATTCTATCACGCCGCCCGCGTGGGGCCAAAAAAAAAATCGCTTGCCAGATGAGTTTTCAGACTCACCGACTTCTCGCGCCGACGAGTCGCGCCGGAGGGCTCAGGACGGGCGATGGGAATTTTCTCAGGTTGTATTTTTGCGGAAAGGCAATCTAATGCGTTGAAAATAAAGCATTACTGCCAAGTTCGCGATTTTGCGGGAACATGGGGGGAGAAGTTAGGGTGGTGCGCGTGGCAGGAGTCGAACCTGCGACTTCCTGCTCCGGAGGCAGGCGCTCTATCCTCTGAGCTACACGCGCATATTCATCGTCTGCTTTTGAGCCTGACCCCTATAGCATGGAGTGGGTGCCGTCGCACATGGGCGCGTTGCCCGTCTGCTTGCAGCCGCAAAAGGCGCAGGTCTTGCCCGCCTGCACGTCGAGCACGATGGGGCGGAATTCCGATCCCTTGTGCGAGCCGTCGCAGAAAGGCTGCGATTTGCTCAGGCCGCATGCGCACCAGGCGACTTTCTCATCTTTTTCCGGTTTATAGATATAAGGCGATTTCTGGGCCATGTGGGGGTCGGCCATCGATACGTTCTCCTTTCGTACAACGCGGTGGTCGGTATGGAATTCGTCCGGTATTCTAGTCCGAATCATCGCCCTTGAAAAGAAGGCTGCGCCGCAAGGCCGCCGGTTCGTGTGGCGCAGATGCGAAATGTCTAATTTGTAAGTGAAACGGAGCGCATATGCCCGCATCCTCGCCCGCGCGCCTTTTGCGCGTACTGGAGCAAACCTACCCCGATGCGCGCTGCGCGCTTCACTACCGCAATCCGCTCGAACTGTTGGTGGCGACGATGCTCTCGGCCCAATGCACGGATGAGCGGGTGAACAAGGTCACCCCCGCTCTTTTCGCCCGCTATCCGGACGCCGCCTCGTATGCGGAGGCGGAGCCCGCTGAACTCGAGGAATTGATTCACTCCTGTGGCTTTTATCGCCAGAAGGCGAAGTCCATACGCGCGTGCTGTCACCGCCTCACCGAGGAATTCGGGGGTGAAGTACCCGATGAGATGGATGATCTGGTGACCCTTCCGGGTGTGGGGCGCAAGACGGCCAACGTCGTTCTGAACGAGGTTTTCGGGCGGCCCGCAATAGCCGTGGATACGCACGTCTTGCGCACGGGGAACAGGCTGGGCTGGATATCGACGCGCGACCCGGTGAAGGCCGAGTTCCAGCTCTTAGACGCCGTGCCCGAAAAATGGTGGGGCCGCGTCACGCTTTTGCTGATTCATCACGGGAGAAATTGCTGCTCGGCGAGAAAGCCCCTTTGCGCGGATTGTCCGATCCTGAAAAGTTGTCCCCATGGCCGGGAGGTGGTTTCTCCTTGATGGTTTCGGTTTGTTCCCTATCGGGCTGGACAATTGAATTTCCGAGTCTTTATAATCAGGTATTGATCATTCGTCTTGTGAAGTCGAACCCGTAATCCGGAGGTTATCCATGGCCAATGGCGCAGCCGTCGGCACCGACACGATTCTGGAACTGAGAGATCTGCATACCTATTTTCATACGCCCGAGGGCACGGTGCGCGCCGTGGACGGCGTGAGCTACAGCTTGAAAGCGGGCGAGACGCTCGGGGTCGTGGGCGAGTCGGGGTGCGGCAAGACGGTGACGGCGCTTTCGGTGCTTCGCCTCATACCCGAGCCGCCGGGCGAGATATTCGGCGACGGCATCTTCTTCGAGGGCCGAGACTTGACGAAGCTCAACACGAAGGAGTTGCGCCAGATTCGGGGTAATCACATCTCGATGATCTTCCAGGAGCCGATGACGAGTTTAAACCCGGTGTTCACCGTCGGCTTCCAGATCGCCGAAGCCGTCATGCTCCACCAGGGGATGTCGAAAAAAGACGCGATGGACAAGGCCGCCGAGATGCTCGACCTGGTCGGCATCCCCCTGCCGCGCCAAAGGGTCCGGGAATATCCCCACCAACTCTCGGGCGGCATGCGGCAGCGCGCGATGATCGCCATGGCGCTCTCGTGCAACCCGAAAATCCTCCTGGCCGATGAGCCGACCACGGCGCTCGACGTGACCATCCAGGCGCAGATTCTCGACCTCATGGTCAAATTGCAGGAAGACCTGGGCACGGCGGTCATCCTCATCACGCACGATTTGGGTCTCGTGGCCGAGACTTGCAAACGCGTCGTCGTGATGTACGCCGGCAAGGTGGTCGAGGAAGCGCCGACGGAGGAGATATTCGGCAACCCGCTCCACCCCTACACCCGGGGCCTGCTCAATTCGATACCGAAGCTCAATCTCACCAAGTCCGGCGAGCGGATTCGACTGGAGGAGATCAAGGGCATCGTACCCAGCCTCAACCGCCTGCCGACGGGTTGCAGCTTCAATCCGAGGTGCCCCGAGGTGAAGGCGATGTGCCTGGAGCACGAACCGGAACTCAAAGAGGTATCCCCCGGACACTTCGTTCGCTGTCTGCTCTACTAGCCGCCTCCCCGCCCCGAGGCCGCCCGGAATCATTTTCTCTCCTCCTCTTGGAGAAAATATAGATTTTGGGATATAATCGCCTTTCTGTGGACGCGGTTGTTGGTCCTGATTGACCTGATTTTGAATCCGCACGCGCGTGGTCGATGGCGAGAATCCTGACGTATGGACTCGATTCCGGATACGCCTTTTGAGGCCGCAGCGACTGCAAAGGCAGGAAAGGAAACGCATACATGTCACCGATTCGCATCGCCATTGCCGGCGTGGGGAACTGCGCGAGTTCCCTGCTTCAGGGCATCGAGTATTACCGCCATAATCCCGAAGAGGAACTGGGCCTCATGCACCGGGATCTGGGTGGCTATGGGCCCGAAGACGTCGAGGTCGTGGCGGCTTTCGATATCGACGTCCGCAAGGTGGGCCAGCCCCTGCACGTGGCGGCCTTCGCCAAGCCCAACTGCACGAAAACCATCTGGGAGAGCCTGCCCGACTACGGGGTGAACGTCCTGATGGGACCCATCCTCGACGGCGTGGCGTCCCACATGGCGGAATATGCTTCGGATCGCTCTTTTCTGCCCGCCGAGGCCGAACCCTGCGACGTGGCGGCGGAGCTTCGGGAGAGCGGCGCGGAAATCCTCCTGAACTTCATGCCCGTGGGTTCCGAGCAGGCGGCGCGCCACTACGCCGAAGCGTCGCTGGAAGCCGGTGTTTCCTTCATCAACTGCATGCCGGTGTTCATTGTCTCCGACCCCGAATGGGCGGGCCGCTTCACCGAGGCGGGCATTCCCGTAGTAGGTGACGACGTGAAGGCCCAACTCGGCGCCACCATACTCCACCGCACGCTCGCCAGGCTGTGCGCGGACAGGGGCGTGAAGTTAAAGCGCACCTATCAGTTGAACACGGGCGGAAACACCGATTTCCTGAACATGCTGGAGCGCTCCCGTCTCCAATCGAAGAAAATCTCGAAAACGGACGCCGTGCAGAGCCAGTTGCCCGAGCCTCTGGACGCGGACGACATCCACATCGGCCCCTCAGACTACGTGCCCTGGCAGAACGACAACAAGATTTGTTTCCTGAGAATCGAGGCGGAAGGCTTCGGCGGCGTACCGCTCGAAATCGAAGCGCGCCTCTCGGTCGAGGATTCTCCCAACTCGGGCGGCGTCGTCATCGACGCGATTCGCCTGGCGCGCATCGCGCGCGACAGGGGCGAGGCGGGGCCGCTCTTCCCGGTGAGCGCATATCTGATGAAACACCCACCGGTTCAGGTGCCCGATTCCGTATCGCGCCTGATGATCGACGAGTTCATCGCGGGCGACCTGCGTGCGAGCGATCAGGTCGTGTTCAACGGAAACGACCTGCCTGCGCGCTACCATCACAAATAGTTCCTCGCTTCAGAGAAAATTCAACCCCCGGGTTTGACGCCCGGGGGTTTTTGTTGGCGAGTTGGGGAGGTCGCATCAACCTCCGTCGTAGGTTTCTCCCGCACGCTCCGAGAGTTCGACACGCACGTCCTCGGGTCCTCGGATGTAGGCCGTCGTTCTGCCCCCCATGCCCGAAGGGGAGGGGTCGCGGATGAAGTCTGCGCCCGCTTCTTTCATCTGCGCCGCGAGGCCGTGGATGTCGTCCACGGCGAAGGAGAAATGATCCAGGCCCATGACGGCTTCAGGATGGTTCTCCCCGATGCTCTCGCCGGGCCGCACGCCCCTTAAGAAAAGCCTGGCTTCGCCGACGCACACGACGGCGTTGGGAGCGCCGTGAAAGTTCTCTTCGCGGTAGATGACCTCGCCGCCGAAGATTTTTTCGAAGAAGGCGACCATCTTTCCTAAATCCTTGCAGATGATGTGCACATGATCGAACGATAAGCCCATGGATGACTCCTTTAATATGACGGTTGGAACCCCTCGCTTTGATGAGGGCTAATGTCGCCCGTTCGGGGGCGTGCGGTCAATCGTTCTCATCGTGTAGAATGGTTTGCCCGAGAAGCAGAGGAGGGTGGCCGGTATGCAGAAAGTGCCCACCAGTTGGAAAACGGGGCTCCAGCGCATGGGCCCGGGTGTTTACGCCTACATTCAGGCGGGCGGGCTGAACGTCTCGAACGCAGGTCTCATCGTGGGGGATGAGGAAGCTCTAGTCGTCGACGCGCTCTACGTGCGGCCCATGACGCAGGCCTTTCAGCGCGCGATCCGAAAGGCGACCCGAAAGCCTGTGCGCAAGATAGTCTGCACCCACCATCATGCGGATCACACCTTGGGGCTTACATGGTTCGATAAGGATATACCCATCATCGCGCACCGCTACATGCGCGAGCGGATGGTGGAAACAGGCCTCGACCTCGCGCACTACCGGGGCGTGAACCCCGAGCACGCGGAAGAACTCAAAAGGCTCAGACAACGCTTCCCCGCCATCACCTATGAGGGGGGGATGACGCTGCGCCTGGGCAAGCGCGTCGTGGAACTCCACCACCTGGGTCACGCGCATTCCAAGGGCGACACCATCGTCTATCTGCCCGAAGAACGCGTTCTCTTCACGGGCGACATCTGCTTTCACTTCGTGACGCCCGCGACGTTCGACGGCCACATCGGCGGGTGGATACGGATCGCCGAGAAGATACTGAAGACTTTTCCCATCGAGAGGGTCGTTCCGGGGCACGGGCCGCCGGGGGACAAGAGGGCGCTTCAGGAAACTTTAGGGTACTTGAGGCTCGTGCGCCGTGAGGCGAAAAAACGTTTCGAGAAAGGGATGCCGCCTATGCGCGCCGCGCGTGAGATTCCCTTAGGGCGATATGCGGACTGGATGAAGCCCGACCGTGTCGAGCAGGCCGTGATGAAGCTCTATAACGAATTCCAAGGCAGAGGCGAGCAAGGGATATCGCTTCACGACGCACGGGGCGGGTGAGAAAGCTCCAGGCCGAGCCGCCGAAAGACGAGGGGAGGGCGCGATGCCCGAGAATTACGACCAAAGACGCAGCCGCTGCATGCTCGATCAATCCTCGAACACGCAAAACCCCATCCATCTTATCCTGAGAAGCCCCTATGCGCTCAAAAAGGAATATGCGGACGCGCATGAAGAAGTAAAAGTCCTGCTCGACGCCTTTAACGCCCTGGCCGCGCAGGATAAACCCGCCGCCGATGCGCGCGAAGCCCTGGCCAAAGAGGCCGATGCGCTCTCATCGCACTACGCCCGCGTGCACATGTCGGCCCTTTCCGAACACCTGGGCTTTCTCGCGGAACTCCTGCGCAGCGGCTACCCCGTCCGGCCGGTGGCGGACGCGCCCGAGTTGGAAGAGATTTCGTAGAATCGAAAAAATTGTTGTTTGGTGGTTTTCATTTCAGGGTTGCAATAAATTTTAATTTTCGCTATTATTACGCCTGCCCTTGAAGTTTATATTTTGCTACTATATTTTGGGTGCAGATTGCTAATTTCTACAAGATGTGGTAGTTATATTTATCATTCAACTGAACGATGAGCAAATATATTAGCATGAACGATGTGCCTCGATTCGTAAGGCTCTCTAAACTATGGATAATTCCAAAAATTTGATGACATTCCACAAATACCATGAAACCGAGAAGGGAAAAATGGTATTGGGGGACTCGTCTGCGTTCTTGTCTCTCTGCGAAGAAAATTCCGTCAATCTCATAATGACAAGCCCTCCTTTCGGCTTGGTTAGAAAAAAGGACTATGGAAACGTACATGCGGATGACTATTTAGATTGGTTCAAACCTTTCGCGCAACATTTCAAGCGGGTTTTAAGGGATGACGGCAGTTTGGTAATTGATATCGGAGGGGCCTGGAATCAGGGACAGCCGACGAGGCATCTTTATCACTTCAAATTATTGATCATGCTTTGCGAAGAATACGGATTTCATTTAGCGCAAGATTTTTACTGGTGGAATCCATCGAAATTGCCGACACCGGCGGAGTGGGTGACTGTAAGAAGAATCAGGGTCAAGGATAGCATCAATACTGTTTGGTGGTTGTCGAAAACTCCCTGGCCAAAAGCCAGTAATCGTAGAGTTCTCCAGCCATACAGCGACAGTATGAAAGAGCTATTGGAAAAAGGATACAAACCCAAAGCTCGGCCATCGGGTCATGATATTAGTGAGAAATTCAGGGTTAATAATGGGGCGGCAATTCCACCTAATTTGCTTGCTGTTCCTAATACGGAAAGCAATAGTTTTTATTTGAGATATTGCCAGTCAAAAGGGTTGAAACCCAATCCCGCGAGGTATCCGGCGGAAATACCCGAGTATTTCGTTCGTATGCTGACCGATAAAGACGATTTGGTTTTAGACCCGTTCGCCGGAAGTTGCGTCACCGGTGAAGTATGCGAGCGACTGGAGAGAAAGTGGATATGTGTCGAACTCGTTGAGGAATATCTGGAAGGCGCAATCGGGCGATTCGGAAGTTCTGCGGAAATGAGTATGAATGTCGGATATACAAAGACCTCCTCGAATTATTACAGAATCCCCAAACCTGGTTCTTTCTGGAATGGCGCGCCAAATGATGTGCTACCCCCCGATGGTGGAAGAAAAAGGCCGAACAAAAAATACAAAAAGTAGATGGCTAGGCTAAGTAAAAAACAATTGCTGAAACACGTTGAGAATTCTTTTGCTGAAAGTGGATGGAATTTTTTCTATCTATCAAGCTCCGGCGCTCACCCTGCACGATTCCATATCTATCGAAATAATCAGAGATTCATAGTTCGAGTTTACATCTGGAACCTTACACATGGTGGAGGCGTAGCCCGTCCCCCAGATGAATATAGAATTCAGATCACGGGGTTTGATCATTTTGAACCCGAACCGGAAGGCGTAACCTTGATTCTCGGTTGGTGGGATAACGCAGGTGTTTTTGCGGGATTTGATTATAAGCATCATTCTGGAATTTTGGGGTCTTCGCCGTCGATTCAAATTCGAGAATCAGCTTTGAGAATGGCGGCAATTAATGGATTCGCACCGTACAATAAAGGCAGTGGGGAGCTGGCTATCGCATTTCGACCGGATTTTATCGGAGCTTATGTCGAAAACATAGAGCACCTGCATGATTGCGGAAAAGTGAATTCCGATAGAGAAATTTTGATGAAAGTTGCGAATGAACCGGATTCTGTCGAAGACATCGAAATAGAGACGAATGTTACCCAAAAGCGCCGGTATGCAATTACATCGACTCGTAGGGCCTTGAGAGATATTAATTTTCGGGATCGCGTTTTGACCGCTTATAAACATCGTTGCGCATTTTGTGGAATTCAACTCAAATTACTCGACAGTGCGCATATTTTACCTGCCAGGCATCCCGCAAGTAGTGATCTTACGTCGAATGGAATCTCATTGTGCGCTTTGCATCATCGGGCATACGATAGGTCTTTAATCACGTTTGATTCTAGTTTTCAAACAAAAACGAACAATCTAAAAATTCAAGAGCTTAAAGAGACTGGACATGATGGTGGGCTGACAAGTTTCTTGAAAGCAATGAGGCCAATTTTAATTTTGCCACCTGATAGGCGGGATCATCCTCGCGAAGATTTCATTCAGAAAGCAAATCGAATAAGAGGGTGGTGAATTTTGTTGCAAGAACTTTGAGAGCCTTAAAAAACCCCCGGGGCATCACGCTCCGGGGGTTTCTTATGGCTCGACTTTTCTTACTTCTACATCCGTTGCCCGCGTTGAGAAGGCTTTATGTTTTCCTCTCCCCATCAATGCCCGTTGGCGGCGGCGCCGGCGGGGGCTTCCGTGAGGCCGCAGAAGAACTCGTAGTCGATGAGTTCGGTGATGGAGGGGCTGTCTCCACATACGGGGCAGGCCGGGTCGCGTCTGATCTTGAGCGTTCTGAATTGTGATTTGAGCGCGTCGTACATCAGCAGCTTGCCGATGAGGGGTTCGCCGAAGCCCACGATGAGCTTGGCCGTTTCCGTCGCCTGAATGGAGCCCATGGTGCCGCACAGCGCGCCGAGCACGCCCGCGTCCTGGCAGGAGGGCACCATACCGGGGGGCGGCGGTTCGGGATAGAGGCAGCGGTAGCAGGGTCCGCCCTCACCGGGGTGGTAGACGGTCGCCTGGCCCTCGAACTTGAAGATGGAGGCGTCGACGATGGGTTTGCCGAGGAATACCGCTGCGTCGTTCACGAGATAGCGGGTGGGGAAATTGTCCGCCCCGTTGATGATGACGTCGTAGTCCTTCAGGAGGTCGAGCGCGTTGTCGCGGTTGATTCTTTCCTCGTGCGAGATGATGTTCACGTCCGGGTTCAGCGCGGTGAGGGTGGCCCTTGCGCTTTCGACCTTGGAGGTGCCCACGCGATCGTTCGTGTGGACGATCTGGCGCTGTAAGTTGCTCATGTCCACCACGTCCAGGTCCACGATGCCGATGTTGCCCACGCCCATGGCGGTCAGGTAAAGCCCTGTGGGAGAACCCAGCCCGCCCGCGCCTATCAGGATGACCTTGGCGTCTAAGAGTTTGGACTGGCCTTTTTCCCCGATTTGTGAGAGCAGGAAGTGGCGGCTGTAGCGATTTAGCTGCTCGGCGCTCATCTGCTTGTCGACTTGCACGGGGAAGGCTAGGTCCTTCCATTTCCCGTAGCCGCCCGCCATGGATTTCACGTTCTGATAGCCCATGGACTGGAGCACCTGGCCTGCGAGCAGCGAGCGCACGCCGCCCGCGCAATAAGCGACGATGGGCGTCGTCCTGTCGGGAACGACTTGTTCGATCTTGAGCTCTAAGAATCCGCGACTCACGTGCTCGGCGCCCGGCAGGTAGCCGCCCCTGAATTCATCGGGTTCGCGCACGTCGATGAGCGCCACGTCAGCGCCTGAATCGATAGCGGATTTCACTTCTTCCGCCGTGATCTCAGGAACATCGCCCCGCGCGGCCTCGAGCAGGTCTCGTCCTGTTTTAGACATTTCTTAATCTCCTTTGCTGCCAGCGTTCGCTGAAAAGGGATATGGGATAAAATTATCGTATCGCGTAAATCGTCTGGGTGGAAGAGCGCGCAGCGCCCGCCCCATAATTCTATTAAATACTAAACTAAATTACTCAAGAATTGCAAGCCTTCCACGAGAACCCCAAAATCGAGCCATTATCCCGGAAAATGCTCTTTACCGCCATGTGCGCAGGGGCGCGCTTGCGCGTATGCCTTGGTTTCGCGAAGGCCTCTCGCTCCATGCGCGTTAATCCATCCCTGCGCCTTTTTCAAAAAACTCTAAAATGGCGTTTTGGTCCGCGTTCCCGTGCCCCAATGCGGCCGCGCCCATATAGACCTGCCGCGCCATCGTCCCCAGCGGAATCGGCGTCGCGAGGCCATCGGCCATCGCCGCGATGATGCGCAGATCCTTGAGCATCAGGTTCACCGTAAAGGTGGGCGTATAGTCCTTGGCGATCATGGGCGAGGCCTTGTATTCGAGAATTTTTGGGATCACGCTCGCTTTCAGGAACTCGACCATCTGCTCGGGGACGAGGCCCCCCTTCGTCCCCATCGTCAGCGCCTCGGCGATGGCGGAAATGTGAACCGCAAAAATGTGGTTCGTCACCAACTTCATCTGGAGGCCCGCTCCGTTCGGGCCGAAGTAGTGGATCGAGGCGCTAAAGGCTTCTAAAACATCGCGGTGGACTTCGAGTGCGGCCTCATCGCCCCCCACCATGATGGCGAGGGTTCCCGCTCTGGCGTGGGGCACGCTCCCGCTCACGGGGGTGTCGAGAAACTGAACGCCTTGTTTTTTCGCCTCCCCGGCGAGTTCCTGGCTGCCCTCGACCGTCAAGGTCGACAGGTCGAAACAGACCGCGCCCTCGGCAGCCGTTGTGAGTGCGCCGGTCTCGCCCAGATAGGCTTCTTTCGCGTGTTCGACCTCGGGCACCGAACTGCAGATGACCTCGGCGCCCGAGGCGGCTTCCGCCGCCGTCTCGAAAACAGTAAGACCGGCTGAGGCCGCCCGCTCGCGCGTGGCGGGGACGGGATCGAAGCCTCGAACGTCGAAACCCGCCTTCACCAGATTTTCCGACATGCCCGAACCCATGTTGCCGAGACCCAGAAAAGCAACCACTTTCGCCATTTTGCGTCACTCCTGAAATTTTATCACTTCGCTGATCAACGCCCATTCTGCGAATCGATGAGCTGTATAAGAGAAGGGCCATACCCCTGAAATTCGCAGAGGCTTTTCCCGGCGCAGGTGTCCGCTCCGCCTCCCATGAAATCTATTTTCTCTTCGGCCTCACTCCCATGGCGTTCAGGAAAGCCTCGAAAACGGCGTTCAAGTCCGCGTGTTCGAGTCCGAGCGCCATGGCGGAGGTGTGCTGCTGGCGCGCGGCGGCGCCGAGGGGGACGGGCACGCCCAAATCGTTCGCCTGCTCGATGCTGAGCCCCAGATCCTTGAAGCTTAGTCCCAAGTTCCCGATGACGTTGGAGTAATCCCGCGCCGCCATCTCCGGGCCTTTGTAGTGGATCAAGTCCGGAATCACGCTTCCCTGCAAAAACTTCATCATTTTCCGGGCTGTGAGTCCCGCCTTCACCCCGAACGCCAGGCCCTCGGCCATTCCGGCGTGCTGGATGTGCACGATGTGGTTCGCCACCAGCTTCATGAGCAGGCCGTTTCCCGATTTCCCCATGTAGGTGACGGACTTGCTGAAGGCGTCGAGCACGTCGCGGTGTTCCTTGAGGGCGGCCTCGTCTCCACCCACGATGGTGGAGACTCCCTTGCGCTCTAAATGCGGAACGCTTCCGCTGACGGGCGCATCCAGATAGGCGATTTCCTTCTTTTTGGCTTCTGCCGCGATCTGCTTCGCCAGACCGACGCTGCTCGTTGAAAGCTCGAAACAGACCGCGCCGCGCCGCATCGCCTTGAGCGCGCCGCCTGCGCCCAGGTAGACATCCTGCACGATGGCGGTTTTGGGAAGCGAACTGCACACCACGTCTGCGCCCTTAACGGCATCTGCGACGCTTCTCGCGATTTTCGCGCCGTTTTTCTTGGCAGCCGCGGCGGTCTTCGGAACGGGGTCGTAGCCCGTGACGTCGAAGCCTGCGTCGACCAGGTGTTTCGCCATCAAACCGCCCATCCGGCCCAGGCCCAGGAACCCGATCTTTTTCTTTGCCTTTCGCGCCATCTCTTCAGACTCCTGAAATCAAATGCGCCATCGCCCGCCGTCCGTGCTTACGAACCGGCGGGGCGCCTCTAAAAATCAGGCGTGGCGTCTTTCCGCGCGAGCGCATATTTCCGTTTGTCCCTATGAATTTATTTTTTCTTCGGCTTCGTGCCCATGGCGTTTAAGAAAGACTCGAAAACCGCGTTGAAATCCGAATGTTCGAGGCCGAGCGCCATGGCGGAGGTGTATTGCTGGCGCGCGGCGGCGCCCAGGGGAACGGGGACGCCCAAATCATTCGCCTCGTTGATGCTGAGTCCCAAATCCTTGAAGCTTATCCCTAAGTTGGCGATGACGTCGGAATAATCGCGCGCCGCCATGGTCGCGCCTTTATAGTGGATCAAGAGGGGAATCACGCTTCCTTGTAAGAATTTCATCATTTTGGGAGCCGTCAGCCCCGCCTTCATCCCGAACGCGAGACCCTCGGCCATGCCGGAATGGTGGATGTTCAGAATGTGGTTCGTCACGAGTTTCATGATCAGTCCGTTTCCGGATTTCCCCATGTAGGTGATGGACTTGCTGAAGGGGTCGAGCACGTCGCGGTGTTCCTTGAGCGCGGCCTGGTCTCCGCCCACGATGGTGGATACCTCCTTGCGCTCCAGATGCGGGATGCTGCCGCTGACGGGTGCGTCCAGAAAGGCGATGCCTTTTTTCTCGGCTTTTTCGGCGATCTCCTTCGCGAGGGCGACGCTGCTCGTCGAAAGCTCAAAACAGACGACGCCGCGCCGCGCCGTCTCGATCACGCCCTTGGGACCCAGGTAGACGTTCCTCACGACGGCGGGGGAGGGGAGCGAACTGCACACAACGTCGGCGCCCTTCACGGCCGCTGCGACGGTTCTCGCGGTTTTGGCGCCATTTTTCTTGGCAGTAGCGACGGCTTCGGGAGAGGGATCGTAACCCGTGACATGAAGACCGGCGTCGACCTGGTGCTTCGTCATCAATCCGCCCATACGGCCTAAGCCTAAGAATGCGATTTTTTTCGTTGCCTTGCGCGCCATTTTTCTCTCCTATCTGTCGAGCCCGAGCAGTTTCAGGGGGTTGTCCACGAGTATTTTATTGCGAACGCTCTCATCCGGCGCACAGTCGAGCAACTGATCCAGCAAATCGCCATCGTTGGGCATCGGTATCTTGCAGACGGGATGCGGCCAGTCCGTACCCCAGATTACGCGCTCAGGCGCCGTTTCGATGAGGGCGCGAGCGATGGGGTCCACGTCCGTGTAGGGTGTCTGAGGGAGGCTTGTAATGCGGTAGGCGCCCGTGAGTTTCACCCATGTTCTGCCTTCTTTCAATAAATCCAAAAATTCCCGGAGTGGTCCCAACCCCTCGGTCGTCGGGACGTAGCCCATGTGGCCGAAGACGCTGTGGACGGGGAGGGAGGAGAAGGTTTTCCTGAGATCTGCGAATTCATGCACGTGGATGAGAAACTCCATGTGCCAGCCCATGTTCTCGATGCGCTCGCCCATCGTCTGGACTTCCGAGAACGAAGCGAAGGGATTACCGCCCTTGTCCGCGAGGTTGATGCGGATGCCGCGAACGCCAGCGTCGTGGAGGCTGGTAAGTTCTTCCTCGCTCACCTCCTTGTTCACGGAGGCTACGCCCATGAGTCTCCCATCCGAGCGGGCCATGGCGTCGAGCATGGCGGTGTTGTCGACCCCGTAAACGCTGGGCTGGGTGAGGACGCCGCGCGCCACACCGAGTGTTCGGTGGAGGGTTTCGTATGCCGCAAGCGTAGCGTCGGGAGGCGTGTAGCCCCGTCGGGGGGAATAGGCGTATTTGCTCTCGGGGCCGAAAATGTGTCCATGCGTGTCCCAGGCGCCGGAGGGGAGCTTGAAGCGGGGTGCTCTGGGATGGGGGTCCGGGGGCGGGCAGGGGAGCATATCCGGCATACGCGTTTCCCTCTAGTGGAGGTCGCCCTCGCGGCCATAGAGCTTGTGGCGAGGTCGTCCCGCGAGAATTTCCGCTTTTCCCCAGTCCGTGACGGCGCGAAACGCGTCGCTCCTGATGAAGGTCATGAAGTCTTCCTGCGCCTTCCACTCCGAGAGGATGGTGTAGGAATTGGGGTTTTTCACCTGCTGATACAAAAGGCTCTGCACGTGTCCGGCCTGTCCTTCCAGGGCGTCGGCCACGGCCTCGAATTTCTCTTCGAATTCATTCTCCTTGCCCGGCAGCACATCGTAATACATGCCTACGGTGATCATGTTCCGCTCCTTGCCTGATGCTGTTGAATCATCCTAGATAGTCACGCTCCCACGTCTGAATTTCCGAGATGCCCAGGGCGTCGTTGTATTCCTGAAAAGTGGCCATCATCTCGCGTGCAGAGCGCGTTGAATTCTCCTCTTTGAGGATGTGCAGCACGTCGTTCACCGCTTTTAGGTATGTGCAGCGCACGATGCCTGGGTAGATGATGACGCCGAAGCCGAGTTCTCCGAGTTCATCCACGCTGAGGGCTGCCTCGCGCCTCGATTCATCGAGCGTGGTGACGTGGGGCGGGGGGACTTCCGCGCCGATTTTCCTGAGTTCCTCCTCCGTGCCTTCCACCTCGATGAACGTGAGGTCGGCCCCCGCCTCTTTATAGGCGACGGCCCGGCGGATAGCCTCGTCCAGCCCGTGGTCGGCGGCGGCGTCCGTGCGGGCGAGGATGAGGAAGTCCTTGCTTTGACGGGCGTCGAGGGCCGCCTTTAGCTTGCCGAGTTGTTCTTCCAGCGAGATGACGGGAACCGAACCGGGCAGGAAACCGCATCTTTTGGGCGTCACCTGATCCTCGATCTGAATGCACGCTACGCCCGCCGATTCGAGTTCGCGGACGGTGCGAATCATGTTCACGGCATTGCCGTAGCCGGTGTCGGCGTCTGCGATGAGGGGAATCGAAGTGGCCTGGACGATGTTCCGGCAAACGTCGGCCACCTCGCGCAGCGTCATGAAGCCCACGTCGGGTTTGCCGAGGAGAGCGGCCGAAGCACCGTTGCCCGTCAGGTAGTTCACCTCGAATCCCGCCTGCTCCACCATGCGCGCGCTGAAGGCGTCGATGCAGGCGGGAGCGAGCACGGGTCGATTCTCTTCTAAAAGCGCCCGAAGGCGCGCACCGCGATGGCTCATGGTTTATCCCTCCAATAGATGGATAACAGGTTATTCGGAAGTTCTCCCACCACTGGCCCCGTGTCAAGCGAGCCTTGAATTCCGCGCGATCCGGGGCTAGGGTGGCTCTTGCCTCCACGAGGAAGACAGGATTCGCATTCTATGCTGAAGATGCGTTCTTATCGAGCCGAGTCCGAAGAGATGGCGGTGATCGCCCATGCTGTCGAGCGTTCGCTGGCAGAGGATTGCGCCGGTCTAAATCACTTGTCCACGCCCCTGGGGCGCGCCAATTATCTGCGCAAAGCGAGCATCGTTAAAAACTTGAAATCTCGCGGCGACAGACTCCTGGACTGGGGATGTGGGTATGGGCAAATGTCTTATTTGCTGAGAAACCGGGGTTTCGAGGTCGTTTCGTACACCATTGAGTCGAGGGAGCCCTCTCCTTCGAATTTATTTCTCCGCGAACAGAACCTCGATGTCGTTTATGGCGAAGACCCTGTTTGGCTTCCATTCGAGGATGAATCGTTCGATGTCGTTTTGTCTTGCGGCGTTTTGGAGCATGTGGAAGACGAGAGTAGCTCGCTTTTGGAAATTCGGCGCATCTTGCGCCCCGGAGGGTTGTTCGTCGTGTTGATGCTTCCCAACGAATGGAGCTATGTGGAGTTCATGACGAGAAACGTCTTCAAGGCGAGTGATCACGACCGGCTCTATTCCATCAAAGAGATGTGTCGCCTCCTGTCCCGGTTCGGGTTTCAGGCAATCAGGACATGGTATGCGAATACTCTGCCGAAGAATTTAACCCCTTTGCCGGATGCGTTGAGGCAATTGCTGGGAGCGCATCCACGGATATGGCTGGGCGCGGAGGTCTGGCTATCCAGGATTCCTCCCGTTTCC
This sequence comes from bacterium, assembly GCA_965218885.1. Lineage (GTDB taxonomy): Bacteria > UBA8248 > UBA8248 > UBA8248 > UBA8248 > Bin107. The sequence goes on from OZ244713.1 coordinate 2,727,911, forward strand.
TGGTTCAGCGGGGTCGTCGAAGGCGTTTTTGTCCGTGTGTAGCGAGTAATTGTCGAAAGTCGTAATAGATCGGCGGGACGCTTGGTCTATCGTGTGCGAAGTCTTGAACGAGTGAAAGTTGCCGCATACGTCATCGACATGGGTGGGTCATTATGCGTGTTTTAGTTATTTCCCGCTTTTGCGCGTCTCCGATTTATCGGGCGAAGTTCGCCGCGCTCGCCCGGCGACCCGGGTTGGAAGTTTCTCTACTCGTGCCTGCGAAATGGAGAGAAGGCGCTCGGGTGCTCACCTGCCGAGAAGGTGAAGAGGACGGCTACCGCATTTTCACCGGCCCCTTGGTTTTGAGCGGCAAGGTAGGCGGGCATGTCTACCGCCGGGGACTCTGGAGAGCACTTAGAAGAGCCCGACCGGACATCATCCATCTGGAGGAGGAGTCCTACGGCTTCGCCGCGGCCCAGGTGTTGCTTTATCTAGCACTGATGCGAGCGCGCCCGAAGCTCATGATCAACAACTCGGAGAATTTCGACATGGTTCTCCCCTGGCGCGCCCGCAGAGTCGAAAAAATCGTTTTTCGCCGGGCGGATGCACTTTTGGTCTTTGCCCGTACCGCCCGGGAAAGGTTGTTGCGCCTCGGCGCGCCGCCGGAAAAAGTGAGAACGCTGCCCCAATTCGGCCTGGACCCGGAACTTTTTCGCCCCCCTGAACCGGGTGTGCGTGGCGATGTTTTTTGCGTCGGGTATGTTGGGCGACTCGTCCACTCGAAAGGGGTGGACATCCTCTTGAGAGCGCTTGCCGGCTTTTCGGGGGGGTGGATAGCGCAGATCGTGGGGGATGGGGATGAGCGGGAAACGCTCGAGCGTCTGGCGCGATCCCTCGGGATAGAAGATCGGGTCGAATTCTTAGGATGGGTCGACCACTTCGACGTGCCCGGGTATTTGCGCAGGTGGCATGTGTTGGCGCTGCCATCGAGAACAACCACGCGCTGGAGAGAGCAGTTCGGCCGGGTGTTGATTGAGGCGATGGGCTGCGGCGTGGTTCCCGTGGGAGCGGCCACGGGCGAAATCCCGTACGTCATCGGCGAGGAGGGGTTCGTATTTCCCGAAGATGACGTAGAGGCTTTCCGGAAAATTCTCCAGAAGCTGAACAACGAACCCCATGAGCGCAAACGGATAGCGGAGGTGGGCCGAAAAAGAGTGGTGGAAGGATTTACCTGGGATGTGCTGGCCGAAAAAGCCCATCGTCTCTATGAAGACATCTTGAATGTGTGAGGTGAGGGCGCATGGATGGAGTGTGGAGGGCGGCATCGCTCATGACCCGCTTGGGTTCCGGGGGCGTTATATATTTCCTAGGATTATGTGGGGCGGAATTTCCGCCGAGGGGCGAAGCGCGATATATTCTTTATTGCCTGTGAGATTGAAATTCTTTTCGAGAGTGCAAGATGGATAGGTTGGAAAATGTAGGAATGCGCGAATCATCTCGTGATGCGGCGACTTTTTTCGATGAGGCTCGCTTGCGCCTGCCTCCCAAATCCGCCGCGCCCTCGATGAGAGAGGTGCTCAGGCCGGAGCGGGGCCACAGGATTTCCGTTTTCGAGCGCAGCTACCACTATAAGAGGTTTCCGGTGAGGTGGGCTTTTCGCGCGCTCGACCTGATGGGTGAGACCTTTGTTCGCAAGACGAGGGAGCGACCACCGGCCATTCGCCGCGTTCTTTTGATGCGCCTCGACCATATCGGCGACGTCGTCTGCACGCTGCCCGCCATCCATGCGCTTCGCGAGAGCCTGCCGGATGCGCAAATCGACCTTCTCATTCGCTCATCGGCGCGCTTTTTGTTCCGGGATCCGGGCGAGGAACTGGATGGGGTGGATTTCCTCGTCTTCAACGCAGCCTGGCGCGACAGGCCGAAGAGGAAGAAATTCGGTTTTGTCTCGATGAGTCGTCTGAGGCGGTTGCTCAGAATGAGAGCCGAGGAAATCGGCGGGTCTTACGATCTGGCGGTGGATTTTGCGGGCGATTTTCAATCGATCATCGTGGCTAGGCTTGCGGGCGTGCGCTATCTGGTCGGGCGCGGAATCAGGGGATTCGGCTTCGGTCTGGACGTAGAGGCCGAGGAATTCCCCAAACGCCACCAGGTGGAATTCAATTTAGACATGCTTGAATATGCGGGGCTGGGTCCGTTCGAGACGAAAAATACCGCGCTGACGCTCTCGAAAGAAGAACTGGAAGAAGGGCGAGCGTGCATAGCCACCTTGACGGAAGATCACTCGGGCACTTTCATCGGGATTCACCCGGGTGCCGGTGGAGAAGAGAGAATATGGAGCCCGAAACTCTACGGAGAGTTGATCAGCCGGGTCGTCTCCACTCTTCCCGCTCGGGTCCTGCTGCTGGGCGGGCCGGATGATCGGCAAGTCGTCGATGCGATACTCAAATCCATGAAGGGCGTTCGCGTCCGGGGCACTATTGTGGACATGTGCGAGAAAGTTCAGCATCTCCGCTCGCTCATGGGGGTGATGAAGGCCTGCCGGTTGTTCATCGGCAACGACTCGGGCCCCACCCATATCGCCGCGGCGCTCGGCGTTCCCGTGATTTGCATTTTTCAGGGACCGGCTGAACCGAGCGTATGGGGGCCGCGTGGCCCGAATGTGGTGGTGTTGCGAAAGCGTCCCGCTTCCGTAAGCGGTACTCATACGGACAAAGAGAATCTGGAACTTGAGCGCGTCTACGAGGCGGTGAAGAGATGCGTATAGGGATTGACGCCCGGATGCTCTCGAAGGGCGGCATCGGCACCTATTTGAAAACTTTGCTCGCCGGGCTGAGCAGGCGCGACGACGATGTCGAATACGTAGTGTTCTTGCAAGAAAAGGATATGGATGGTTGCGCAGGTCTGGGTAGTAATTTCAGGCGGCTGGTTTGCGCGGCGGCGCCCTATTCGCTCGCCGAGCAGGTGACGCTGCCCCGGCTCCTGGGGCGCGAGCGGCTGGATTTGATACACCATCCGCATTATTTCGCTCCTTTTTTCGGCCATACGCCCATGGTGGCGACGATTCATGATTTGATCCATCAGTTGTTTCCGGCGCTTTGCCCTTCGCCGCTGCATTGGCGCGCCTCCAAATGGATGATCGCAAGAACGGCGCAGCGGGCGCGTCTGATTCTCACTGTTTCCGAACACACGAAGAGAGATATCGTGGAGCACGTGGGAGTCCCGGATGAAAAAATACGTGTGACGCACAACGCCCTGCCGCCTGGCTGGGAGGATGGGCGTGCTTCCAGGCCCGAAGCGCTGGAAAGACTCGGGGATGCGCCTTATTTCCTGTATGTGGGAAACCACAAACGCCACAAGAACCTGCATCTATTGCTCGATGCTTTTGCGGATTTGCTGAAGGAAGCGAGCGGAGTTCGTCTCGTCATGACGGGTGAGCGGGAGAGTCTCGTGGATGTTTTGCGCTTTTTGAGGCTGGACGAGGAGGTGGTGTTTCTGGGGCAGATACCTCAGGAGGCGCTGCCGGGCATCTATCGATCCGCGCTGGCGCTGGTGTTTCCCTCCCATTACGAGGGGTTCGGCTACCCTCCTCTGGAGGCCATGGTGTGCGGTGTGCCGCCGATTGTATCGGACGCTGCGGCTCTGCCCGAAGTGGTCGGGGATGCCGGCCTGATCGTCCCGCGGGGGAATAAAGACGCCTTGCGAAACGCGATGCTGCGCATCCTGAGGGAACCGGCCTTGAGAGACGCCTTCGCTGAAAAATCGAAAGAACGGGCGCGCTTTTTTCACTGGGAAAAATTTGCCGCCGAAACGCACCGCGCCTACAGCGACGCCCTTTTGTGTTCACCCGGGAGGATTCCCGCCTTGCCATCCGTCTCCAGGCCGTGAGACTTCAGGAGCAGACATGCGGGTAGCGATCGTGCACGATTGGCTCACGGGCATGAGAGGCGGGGAGAAATGCCTCGAGGTGTTTTGTGAGATATACCCGGAGGCGGATATTTTCACGCTGCTTCATCTGCCGGGTTCGGTTTCTGAGGCCATCGAGCGCCACCGCATCCATACCAGCCCCTTACAGTGGATTCCCGGCGCCAGGCGCCGATATCGCCACATGCTTCCCCTCATGCCGACGGCAGTGCGGATGTTCTCCCTCGGGGAGTACGATTTCATCCTCTCCAGCTCGCATTGCGTCGCAAAAGGAGCGAAGGGAGGTTATGAAACATATCACCTCAGCTATTGCCATACGCCGATGCGCTACGCCTGGAGCGGGTATGAGGAGTATCTCGCGCGTTTTGGCGGCGCGGCCAAGTGGTTTTTCCCCCGCCTCGTCGAGTACCTGAGAAAATGGGACAACGAAGCCAACAGGGGAGTGCATGATTTTATCGCCAATAGCTATACGGTGGCGGAGCGTATCCGTCGCTATTACGGCAGAGAAGCAGCGGATGTGCTCTACCCTCCGGTGGATACGGAGTTCTACCAGTCCCGTAATGAGCGCGTATCGGATTATTACCTCATGGTCACGGCGTTCGCGCCTTACAAGCGCGTCGATGTGGCGGTCGAGGCGTTCGGGCGGCTCGGCCGCCCGCTCAAGGTGGTGGGAGAGGGGCAGGATTTCGAGCGGATCCGAGCGCTGAGAAAACCGAACGTGGAGTTCCTGGGCTGGCAGGACGATGAAACCATCCGCGAGCTTTACGCGCGGTGCCGCGCCTTCATCTTTCCGGGGGAGGAGGACTTTGGCATCACCCCGCTCGAGGCCCAGGCGTGTGGTCGTCCGGTTCTCGCCCTGGGCGCGGGTGGCGCGCTCGAAACCGTCGTGGGCGTGAATACGCAGGAATATGAAGTTCCGCCGGGCTTCACCCCTTGGGCTGAGGTGGAAGATGACGAAGCGGAGCCTACGGGAATGTTTTTCTCTTGTTCAGAGCCGTCGCATATCGAAGAAGCCGTCCTGGCGTTCGAGAGGATGGAGCACCTGTTTTCTCCTAAAGCCGCGCGCAAACAAGCAGAACGATTCGCTCGTGAGAACTTCAAGAAAGCGGCGAGGGAGCGTTTCCGGCGGGGTTGGCTGAATCACCGCGAGCGTCTGGAAAAATCGGATGAAACATATTGAGTAAGAGAGTAACACTGATAAGATAAGGTTGCTTGAAAGCGCCTTGCACGAGGAACTTTTGGCGGACCCGACAAGGAATGTCATGTCGTGTTGCGCAAATACGGCCAATTGAACGCGCTTTTTCTCTTTGGTGGAGACGTCATCGCGCTGATTTCGGCTTGGTTCGTGGCGTATTGGCTGCGTTTCGTCGCGGAGATAGTTCCCGTTCCCTCCGGGTATCCCGATTTCAGCGTTTATCTCGTTTCGCTTTTCGTGATACTTCTCATGTGGGTTCTCGCCTCGGGAATATCGCACTTGTACCACTACAGAGCTGGCCTTAATCGCACTCAGGAGGTCATTCGACTCTCGAGCACGTTGATCTGGACGGTTCTGTTGTTCGCCTTTTTCACGTTTTTCTATCGCAAACAAAGCTATAGCCGGCTATTAGTTGTTCTGTTCATCTGTCTGGGGCCTGTTTGTCTTTTCTCGGTTCGGCGTTTGGTTTGGTACTTTATTCGACGGTTGCGGCGTCGGGGTATAGATATGCGGCGCATTCTCATCGCAGGAACAACGCCTATCGCCCGCCGGATCGCCGCTCATTTGGAGACGTATCGATATCTTGGCTTTCAGGTCGTGGGACACCTCTGCGAGGGAGATGCCGCAGAAGACGCGCCCGTGCTCGGGAAATTGGGGGAAGTGCGCGAAGTCGTGACGCAAGAGAGAATCCATGAAGTCTACGTGGCGCTTCCCCCGAATTCGCGCGCCGCGCAGGAGGAATTGCTGAACGTTCTGGCGGACTCAAGCGTCGATGTCCGCCTGGTGCCCGATATCGTCGAACACATGCGGCTGAACGCCGGGATTGAGGAACTCGATGGTTTGCCGGTGATCCTTTTGTCGCAAACACCTCTCCTGGGCTGGAATCGGTGGGTGAAAGTGGTATTGGATTATTCTTTGGGAACCCTGGCGTTGCTCGTTTTCAGCCCGCTCATGGTGGTCATTGCGCTCGTCGTGAAGTGGACGAGCCGGGGACCCGTTCTGTATCGCCAGGAGAGAATGGGCCTGGACGGCGTGCGGTTTCGCATGTACAAGTTTCGCTCCATGAGGGTGGATGCGGAAGCGGAGTCGGGCGAGGTCTGGACGAGGGAAGACGATGAGCGGCGCACCCGGTTCGGCGCTTTCTTAAGAAAAACGAGTCTCGATGAGTTGCCGCAGTTGTTCAACGTGTTGCGCGGTGAAATGAGCCTCGTGGGTCCGAGGCCCGAGCGTCCGGTTTTCGTGGAGAAATTCAGAGCCTCCGTTCCCGATTACATGCTGCGCCACAAAATGAAATCCGGAATAACGGGCTGGGCGCAGGTGAATGGGTGGCGCGGAAACACGTCGATAGAAAAAAGAATCGAATTCGATTTACACTATATCGAGAACTGGTCCTTGGGTTTTGACATCAAGATTTTATGGCTCACCTTCTGGAAAGGACTACTAAACAAAAATGCGTATTAGACGGCGTCATGGGTGGAGAGAATGAGCGATATCCGGATCATCGCCGTCATACCCGCTCGCTGGGCTTCCACACGCTTTCCGGGAAAGCCGCTGGCTTTATTGTGCGGGCGTCCCATGATTGAATATGTGTATAGACGCGCATCAAGGTCGGCGTTGGTGGATTCTGTCTGCGTTGCCACCGATGATGAGCGGATAGTCGATGCGGTGCGCGGATTCGGCGGGAATGTGAAGATGACACGGGACGACCACGCCAGCGGAACCGACAGGGTGGCCGAGGTCGCCTCTGGAGAAGATGCGGACGTGGTCGTGAACATACAGGGAGATGAACCCCTGATCCATCCTGATGACATTGACGCCGGCATCAGGCCCTTGGTCGATGAAAGCGGTTTGGGGATGTCGACGCTGGCGGTGGCCTTCGATTCGCCCGAGGAGTTTCTGGACCCGAACGCCGTGAAGGTGACGAGAGGCGAGAACGGGAATGCGCTTTATTTTTCTCGCGCCCCCATACCATATTCGAGGGATGTCCTCTCCGGAGAGGGCAAAGCGTATGAGAAAATCCTGGAGAATTGGGAGGACATATCGCCAAAACCATTAAAACACCTTGGGTTTTACGCTTACAAAAAGGAAAGTCTGTTGCGATTTGCCGGGCTGAAGCCATCACCACTGGAGAAACTGGAGCGCTTGGAACAGCTTCGCGCGCTTGAGGATGGGTTGGCGATTCGTGTTGTGGAAATCAATAAAAATGCGATAGGAGTGGACCGTCTCGAGGATCGGGAGCGTCTGCTGGGAGATGATACGATGCGCAGTGCGCTCGAGGAGGAAAAGGGCAGGTGGCCAAGTATATCTTCGTAACGGGAGGCGTTTTGAGTTCTCTGGGCAAGGGCCTCGCCTCCGCATCCATCGGCGCACTCCTGGAAGCCCGTGGTCTGCGGGTGAACATTCAGAAGCTCGACCCCTATCTGAACATCGATCCGGGAACGATGAGCCCCTTCCAGCACGGAGAAGTGTTCGTGACCGACGACGGGGCCGAGACGGATCTCGATTTGGGCCATTATGAGCGCTTCACCCATGCGCGGATGAGCAAGGATAACAACTACACTGCGGGCCGTATCTACTACAACGTCATCTCGAAAGAGCGGGTGGGCGATTATCTGGGCGGGACCGTCCAGGTGATTCCCCATATTACCGATGAAATCAAGCGCTGTATCCGCCATGTGGATAATGGGGAAGACGTCGTAATTTGCGAAATCGGGGGAACCGTGGGTGACATCGAGAGTCTTCCCTTTCTGGAGGCGATCCGCCAGTTTCGATTTGACCACGAACCCGGGCACGTCATTCACATCCACGTGACGCTGGTGCCCTACATCAAGACTTCCGAAGAATTGAAGACCAAGCCGACGCAGCACTCCGTCATGAAGCTGCGCGAAATCGGCATACAGCCGGACATCCTTTTGTGCAGAACGGAAATGCCTCTTGACGAGGACGTGAAGCGGAAAATTTCCTTGTTTTGCAACGTGCCCCCCAGCGCCGTAATCACGGCGATCGATGTGGACTGCATCTATGAGGTGCCGTTGAAATTCAACGAAGAGGGCCTGGACCGGATTGTGGTGGATTTGCTGAAACTCGAAAAGGCGCGGCAAACACCCGATCTGAGCGTTTGGGAGGAGATATCCCGCAAGGAGAGAGAGCCCAAGGTCAGCAGCGAAATCGCCATTGTCGGGAAATACGTGGACCTCAAAGAGTCTTATAAATCCTTGTCCGAAGCCTTGAGTCACGCCGGATTCGGGAATGACGTCCAAGTGAATCTGCATTATATCGATAGCGAAGAGATAGAAAAGCGAGGCAGTGCGCCGTTGCTCTCGCAGGCGCACGGGATCTTGATACCCGGCGGATTCGGAGAACGGGGAATAGAAGGGAAAATCGCCGCCGTCCAGTATGCGCGGGAGCGGCTGGTTCCTTTTCTCGGTATTTGTCTGGGCATGCAGTGTGCGGTCGTAGAGTATTCGAGAAACATTTGTGGACTGGAGGCGGCGAACAGTTCGGAGTTTTCGCACGAGACTCCTCATCCCGTGGTGGCCCTCATGCCGGACCAGGAAGGGGTAGAGATGGGAGGCACGATGCGGCTGGGTGCCTACCCGGGGGTTCTGCGGCCCGGCTCCCTGGCATCGGAAATATACAAGGGGGTTTCACAATTCGAGGAGCGGCACCGGCATCGATACGAGGTGAACAATGACTACCGCGATGCTCTGGAGGAGAACGGGCTTCGCTTTAGCGGCCTCTCCCCGGACGAGAGCCTTGTGGAGATGGTAGAACTGCCGGGGCATCCCTATTTCATCGGGTGCCAGTTCCATCCCGAGTTCAAGAGCGCGCCCTACGCCCCGCATCCCTTGTTTCACGGGTTTATCGCCGCCGCCAAAAAGGCGAGCGGGGAGTTGTTCCCCTGATGCGCCCTCTCGTGCCGTTTATTCGGCATGGGGCTGGGTAAGATAAAAATGGCTGAGAAAAAGATAGTAAAAATCGGGGATGTAGCAATCGGTGAGCCGGGGTCTATATGCGTCATCGCAGGGCCATGTATGCTCGAAAGTGAGGATTTGGCCGAGAAATGCGCTCAAAAAATAAAACAAGTGATAAGTAAATCTGGTATCGGCGGGGTGTTCAAGGCCTCGTATGATAAGGCGAATCGCAGTTCGGGGAAATCTCAGCGCGGGCCCGGCATCGATAAGGGGTTGAAAATCCTCGAGATGATAAGACGCGAGACCGGCCTTCCCGTGATGTCGGACGTTCATAGCCCTGAGGAGGCCGAACGCGCGGCACAGGTACTGGACGCCATTCAGATTCCCGCTTTTTTATGCCGCCAGACGGATCTCCTCCATGCGGCGGGAAGAACGGGAAAGCCCGTGAACGTCAAAAAAGGACAGTTCATGGCGCCCGAGGACATGAAAAACGTCGTAGAAAAACTCGAGGAAGCGGGTTGTCGACAAATACTCCTGACCGAAAGAGGGACCAGTTTCGGCTACCACAACCTGGTTTCCGACATGCGTTCGCTCGTGAAGATGCGTGAATCGGGATATCCCGTGGTTTTCGATGCGACGCACAGCGTTCAGTCGCCGGGCGGACTCGGGGAAAGTTCAGGAGGGGATAGAAGCATGATTTCTCACCTCGCGCGCGCTGCGGCGGGTGTGGGTGTCGACGCTTTTTTTCTTGAATGTCATCCGAGACCGGATGAGGCATTATCCGATGGTCCTAATATGATGGATGTCGAGGATCTTCATTCTCTTCTCATCTCGTTGCAGGCGATAGATTCCGCGCGTCTCGGCACACAATAGAATTTCGTATAACTAGTTCATCATTACATTGTGGGTTTCACTCGTTTTCTGTGTGTTCCGTCTCATGCCTCCCCCGGCCAATAGGCCCACTTTGTCTTTATAGGGTGGATGAGGCCAGGAAATTTCTGGGTTTTTTGTGATGGCGGACTTTGGGTATGGCGTCAAATATAAATTGGCGCAACTTTTCAACATTTTGATAAGATATGATTCATAGGAATGATTGAGAACTTGTGATTCACACTTTCGTGGGAAAAGTCCATGCCAAATCAGCGACTCTATTCCGGTCCTCAGTCGAATCTCTCTTTCATAGGCACGAGTGTGCGCCTGGAAGGCTCGCTGCTTTTTGCAGGTAAAATTTTAGTGGAAGGCGAGTTCAACGGAGTAATCCATGGCGACGGATACCTTGAGGTTGCAGAATCAGGAAAGGCCGAGGGCGATATCCATACGAATGAGTTGGTGAATCACGGCCATACCAAAGGTTCTATATTGGTGGCTAATCGTGTTGAATTCAAAGCCGGATGCTCTCACGAAGGCAATGTAACGGCTCGCAAAATATATATGGATCCAGAAGCAAAGTTCGAAGGCAGATTGATAATGCCCGACGTCGCTCCGACGCCTGCGCCCAAACCGTGGATTTCGAAAAAACGCCTGCAAATTGCGGCGGGGTTGATGCTGTTTTTGGCTGTCGGCATTGCCTCCACGGCGATTTCTCGTGAGTCTCCGGATTACTTGCGTAATATCTGGAAGCGCCTCGACGCAATTTGGGAGGAGAGGGTTGGTGAATGGCTAGAGTCGCGCGAGCCGACAAATCCGAAGCTCAGGGTCGAAGAACAACAGATAAGATATATTGCTGAGGCGGCTCAACACGAAAGCAAGGGAGAGTTCGATAAGGCTGTGACCAGTCTGAGAAAAGCGTTGAAGTTCAAGGGGAGTCGCCAGAATGTGGCCCGGTACCGCTTGGCGAAAATTCTGGCGCAGCAGAATCATACCCGAAAGGCCATACGTGAAATACAATTTTTGCTCCAGCGCACTCCGGCGCACATCGAAGGGATGATCCTGCTTGGCGATTTGTATGTTCGCAGTGGGCAACTCTCAAAGGCGCTGGAAATATATAGAGAAGCTTATCTACGTGAACCCGAGGACATCGTTCTGAAAAGACGGCTTCAGATTGTTGAATCGCGTGTCAGGTCGGTTCGGCCCGAATTGGCCAAGCCTGTGAAAGAGATATTGGACCCGATCCAAGTTTTAATCAATGCGGAGCGTTTCATATCCGGTAAGGAGCCAGCGAGGGCCGTGAACCTGCTCAGAGGCGCCATCGAAAAAACACCAGACAATGCGAGGTTCCATTTCTTGTTGGGCGCCGCCTTGGTTCAAATGAATCTGAGGGACGAAGCAATTCGAGCATATGAAAAAGTTGTTTCTTTATCGCCCGACTGGCTGGATGGTTATATACGCCTGGGCGCTCTTTTGGAAGCTCAGGGTCGAGACAAAGATGCGATTGCACTATATGAAAAAGCAGGGGGATTGGACTCGAACGACATCGAGATGAAAATTCGCATTGCTAAACTTCATAATTCGAGGGGCCGGAAAGACACCGCTCATAAGATACTTTTGGATTTGTTGAAAAAGAACCCCCGCTCGTCTCGCGTTTTAGTGGAGCTTGGTGTTTTCCTTTGGGAAAACAGACAACCGAAAGAGTCGAAGAAGGTGTTCATGCAGGTACTCGAAATAGACAAAAATTCAGCGCTGGCGTTGAATCGTTTGGCGTGGTTTCACAGGAAAGATAAAGAAGGTTTGGAGCACGGCATCAAACTTTCAAAACGCTCGCTCGAAATCCAGCCCGATACGCCGGCGTATCTCGATACTTTGGCGGAGTTGTATTATCGCAACGGAGAATCGGTAATGGCGCTCCCGCTTATTCAAAGGGCGATTGAATTAGAGCCTGGAAGTCGCTATTTTCGTCTACAATTGGAAAAATTCAAGAGAGCGAGTCGCAAATGATTGCCGAAAAAGTTCGGATGGATGTTTATACTCCCCACATCTTGATGGTTTTGAGCAACTGAGCACTTGTTCGCACATGAATAAAAGTGTTGTATGAGATGGTTGCAAACTAATGATATGAAGGGATGATAAGGCGTGATTCATCCCGCCCTTTTAGTGGTCGCCACTCTTAGTTTGGAGGGCTGAGAAATGGGTATTCTGACGATCTCGAGAGAGCTTGGAAGCGGTGGTGATGCTATTGGGAAGAAAGTCGCTGAAGAATTGGGATGGGCCCTTTTGGATAACGATGGATTTGCGGATGCCGCGCAATCGTATGGTTATGTCCGAGACGAACTGGAGCAGGTGGATGAGAGGAAGCCCGGTTTGATAGACCGCTTTTTCCGGGACAGGCAACTCGTATATCTCGATATCATGCGCGCCATTGTGTATGAGTCGGCCCTGAAAAATAATTTCGTCATCCTGGGACGTGGTTCTCACATACTCCTGGAGGGAATCGAAGGTGCTTTTCGGGCGCGCATCGTGGCGCCTAGGGATTATCGCCAACGAACATTGGTGAAGAACGAGGGGATTACCCCATCGATGGCGGAGCAGTTCATACGCCATAATGATGATGAAAGGATGGCGTATACGCGACATTTTTTCGATGTCCGATGGGGAGAGCCGAGTCACTTCGATATCATATTGAACACCGGGCTGTTCGATGAAGACATGTCCATACGCTTGCTGGTGAATATACTGAAAAGTGAAAAATTTTCACAATCTCAACCTTCTGAATCTCAAAAGCTCCAAAACCTGGCTTTTGCGCAAAAGATTAAAGCGACAATCATGACGGATGAGCGAATTGATGCGAGTGGCATTGTCGTGGAGTGTCTCGGACCAGGAGAGCTATTTTTACACGGGCGCGTCAATAGCGATGAAGAAAAAGAATTGGCTGAATCAATTTCCAGAGAATATGCTGGAGTTGTCGGGTTGAGCAGCGAACTGGTCGTGATGCCACCTATCGAAGGATGGTATCCGGTATGAGTGCGAGATGTGGTCGACACATTGAACCATTGATGGGCAAGTTTCCTAAATTGCAAATGATGTTTTTGGGCGGGCTTATGATGATGCTATCCGGTTGTAGCTTGGTGGTAACACAAGCCGACTACGATAAGGATAAGGAAAAAACTAGAAAAGATTTCGTTGCGATCCGCGGCCAGCTTCTTGCGCACACGCAAATCCTGGCGAATCATGGAAAGTCATTGAACGAATTTAAATTGCAGCTTCGTGACGCCGTCTCAAATGTGGAGAAGACGGTGAAGGAATTAAAATCGAAGCCCACGCCGGTAATTGTTTCTCCAAAGTTGGAGCGCAAAAAAGAATCTGTTGGGAAGCTGGTCAAACAAAATCGAATGTCCAAGGAGACCAGATATATTCGCCGCACATATCAGGGGTTGTTGCTGAGTTATGCGGGAGGCTATGACGAGCCGCGTGGCTCTCGTTATCCCTACAAACTCAAGCCCGGAACGCGCGTAGCCATTATTTCCGGCGACCGGCGTGGTTTCACCAGAGTGGAGGTGGAATCAGGCCGTTGGGAGGGGAAGAAAATGTGGGTGCGCACCCGCTGGCTTGCAGAGGAGGTTCCGAAGCGCGTGGGAGGCAAAAGTTGATTCTATAGTTTTTTCAGTCCCTCGCTGAGATCGTTCCTTAAAACCTCAAAATCCTCGAGTCCCACTGAATATCGAATCAGACCTGCGGAAATGCCCCGATTCTCAGCGCCTTCTATCCCGATATCCGCATACGCCATCTTTACGTGATGTTCCACCTGGCTCTCCGTGCCGCCGAAGCCGGGAGCAAACACGGGAATTTGCAGAGCGTTCACCAACTCGTCGGCTTTTTCAGGCTCTCCATGCAGTTCAAAGCTGACCAGCCCGCCAAAAGCGGACATGTATTTAACGGCTCGCTCATGATCCGGGTGAGATTCGAGGCCGGGGTAGTGAACCCGGGAGACCTTGGGATGAGCGGCGAGAAATTCAGCCAATCGAAGGGCCGTGTCGCTGATGCGCCGGACGCGCAATTCGAGCGTTTTCAATCCTCGCTCCACCAAAAACGCATCTTGCGGTCCGAGAATGGAGCCCAGCAATCCTTGTTGTTCTCTTAGCGCATCGATCATGTCTTGGCGGCCTGAAACAGCGCCCGCCACAACGTCGTTGTGCCCGCCGATATATTTCGTTGCGCTTTGAATCGCCAAATCGGCCCCGTGCTCCAGAGGGCGAAACAAGGCGGGAGATGCGATGGTCGAGTCCACGATGAACCTGGCTTTTCTTTTTTGAGCCCATTCGGCCATTTTCTCGATATCGGGTATACGCAGTGTGGGGTTGGATGGAATTTCCGTGAACAACACCCGCACCGGCTCGTCAGAGAGGTCTTCCAGAGATTCCACCGAATTCTCCGCCAGGATATCGACGCATACCCCGTACCGTGAAAGGAGGCCCTCTGCGACGTCTCTCGTATGCCTGTAGCATTCTTGCGGGATGACGATTCGCGCTTTTGGGGCCAGAAGTGAGAGAAATACAGAAGAGACGGCCGCCATGCCGCTAGCGTATAAGAGGGAAGCCTCCGCGCCTTCCATGCGGGCGAGCCTGCGCTCGGCGGCTTCGTTCGTCGGGTTGCCGTAGCGTGAATAAAAAAACGCGTCTTTCTCGCCGCTATGAAAAGCTGCTAGATCATCCGAACTGTCAAACGTGAAAGTCGCGGTTTGGAAAATTGGCGGTGAGAGAGACTTCTTTGCCTGATTGCGCTCATCTCTTCTCATATTTTTCGACAATGTACTCATCTCCGGTTTCATGAGTAGAGCGAAAAAATGAAAACCAAACCTACGCTAGCTTACGGAAAATGCACCGAGTTTCTTCTCGATGGCATCTTGAACCATGTTGATGTCTTCAGGAAGCTCGATGGGAGTGTTGGCGAAGCGGCTGTCAACGCCCGGAATTGCCTTTTGGTGATAATTGACCTTGAATTCGGTGAATTTCAATCCATGAGCCGTAGAGATGACAACTACCCGGTCCTGGGGATTGATTTCTCCGCGCGCGATTATTTTTTCTAGAGCGGCCAATGCCACGCCGGTCTGGGGACAGTTGTACATTCCGGTTCTATCCGCGCGAGCGGCGGCGTTTGCCAATTCTTCCTCGCTTGCCTGCTCCACGGAGCCCTCGAATGCTTTAAGAGTCCTAATGGCTCTCTCTATACTCACCGGATTCCCGATTTGGATGGCCGTCGCCAACGTAGGTTCGGCCTCTATGGGGTGGAATTCCCGGAACCCGGTCATGAAACTTCTGTACAGGGGATTGGCCTTTTCCGTCTGGGCGCAAACGATGCGGGGCAACTTGTCTATCAGCCCCAAATCACGCATCTGCATGAAACCCTTGCCCAGAGCGCTCACGTTTCCCAGGTTGCCGCCGGGAATGATGATCAGGTCGGGAACGTCCCAATCGAACTGCTGAACGAGTTCTATACTGATGGTTTTCTGGCCTTCAATACGAAGCGAATTCATGCTGTTGGCGAGGTATATTCCCTGCTCCTCACATACTTGTTTCACGATCCGCATGCAACCATCGAAATCCGTGTCGATGGCGAGCACCACAGCGCCGTTCGTGATGGGTTGAATGAGTTGCGCAACGGATACTTTCTCTCGCGGCAGGAAAACGATTGCAGGGATATCGGCTGCTGCGGCATACGCGGCCAGGGCGGCGGAAGTATCACCCGTCGATGCGCAGGCGACGGCGCGAAGTTTTTTGCCGTCGGCCATCATCTGCTGGGCGACGGACACGAGGACCGTCATGCCGAGATCCTTGAAAGAACCGGTGTGGCTGTTTCCGCATTGCTTAATCCACAACTCGCCGATTCCGAGTTCCCGCCCCAGGCGATTGGCCCAGAAAAGGTTCGTCCCCCTTCGTAAAACGAGATGATGTTTTCATCGTCTATCAGTGGGCAAACCCACTCTTTCTTGCCCCACACACCGCTGCCGTACGGCCATGTGTTGCGCTGGTAGCGGTCGTCGAACAAATGACGCCACTCGGACGCGCTTCGCATGCGTAGGGTTTCCAGATCGTGTGTGACGTCGAGGAGACTCTCACATTCGCGGCACTGATATACGGAGTCGAAAATGGAGTATGTTGCTTCACATTCGGGATTTATGCATTGGAACCAGCAGTTACAGTCCATCTCTTCACCAAAAGGAAAAGGCGAAGCCCGGGTTCGCCTGAAAGAAAAAGGATTATTGCAGAGGCTTCTCCAGGTGGCAAATCTGCAAATTTATTTCATGGTGTGCGGTTTTTGAATTTTATTCATATGGCGCTACGTTGTAGCCACTTGAGTAATACGGACTTCTTTCTCGTTGATGAAAGCGACTATCACGGCCGCCTGCAGGCAAAGATAGGCGGCCAGCGCAAATGCGAGGTTGTAGCTGCCTGTCACGTCGTAGATGTATCCGCTCAACCAGGCGCTCAGACCCGAACCGAGTTGGTGGCTGAACGTAATGAGGCCGAAGAGAATCGCTACATTCCTGGAGCCGAAGAAATCTCCCGTCAATGCCGAAGTGAGGGGGACGGTCGCTATCCAGGAAAGACCAATCATCATGGGTGTGGCCCAGACGGTAAAATCATTCTTGAAGAAGATGAACAGGACGAAACCAAGACCCCTGAAGGCGTAAATCAGGCTCAAGGGGATTTTTCTGCCGATTTTGTCCGACAGGGGGCCAACCGCCAAAACACCCAGGGTGTTGAGGCCACCTCCCAGAGCGAATGATGTGGCTGCGACGGTGGCGGAGAATCCCACGTCCGTCGCAAACGGCACCCAGTGAACGGAAACGACGGTCACGGTGAAACCGCAGGTGAAGAAACTCGTAAGCAAAAGCAGGAACGGCATCTTGTGAAGACACTGCACCCAGGGCAAATCGTATGGAACCACCATTTTGATTTTGCCGCCGGAGGAGGTTGTGCCCGGGAGGGTATCCCCGGTTCCTGGAGAATTCTTGACGATGAAAATCGAAATGGGCATCAGGGTGAATATGAAAATGATGCCGATGGTGAGCGAGGTCGTTCTCCAGTCCAGAAAGCCCATCAGATACGCGAAGAAAGGAAGCAGTATGAGTTGGCCCATGCTCGACCCGGCGCTCACGATCGACATGCCCAGGCCCCGCCTGTCCGGGAACCAGTTGGATACCAGCGGGGTAAAGGCGGTCACGCTGTTGCCGATTCCTCCTATTCCCAGCAGGATGCCGAAAAACAGATACACGCCCCACAGTGAGTCGACCTGGTTGATCCCCAGCATGGCGATGGTCGTCAGCGCCGACCCCCAGATGATGATCGTTTTGGGGTCCCAGCGACGCATCATGAGGCCGCCCAACGGCTGGGATGCTCCGTAGAGAATCAGGCAAAGAGAGAAGGGGAGTGACAATGCGGCGCGGCTGATCTTGAAATCTTCGATCATCGGCTTTAGGAAGAGCCCGAAGGAATTTCTGGTCGCCAGGCCCAAAAACATCATCGTGAAGCACCCGGCCAGGATGTACCAACCGTAATAAATTTTTTTCGGGGAAGCGGTTTGGCTCACTGATACCTCGATATTTTCAAGCGCGGATGGGTTCCAAGTGTGCGTAATTTTGCTTGACGCGCATCCTATAACATTAACGGGAGAAAGACACGCGCTCAGGACGCAGTTCCCCCGGATGAACGGAGTGGTTCCTCATACATTTTAGAATATGATAGAGGTATTGGTGAATAACGAGGAGGGTTTCCATTGAAAGCACCGAATTTTCTGGTTTCACATCCCGGCCCCAAAACTCGCAAGGAACTTGAACGCCTCAGGCACACGGAGAGTCGCGCGGCCCTCAGCTTCGGGATGAGTCCCGAAACTGTCGTCGTGGAGCGCGCGCAAGGGGCGGTCATCGAGGACATTGACGGCAATTTGTTTTTGGATTTTGTCGCGGGTTTTGGTTCCCTGAATGCGGGCCATTGCCATACCAAAGTTGTCTCGGCGATGCAAAAACAAGCGGAACAGGTTCACCAAGCCATGTCGCTGGGTTCGAGGGTGAGAAACGAATTTCTGGAAAAAGTTCTCTCCCTTCATACGGGCGCGACTCCGAAGAGTATGATTCTAGGTTCCTCAGGCAGCGAAGCGGTCGAAATCGCTCTTAAAATGGCCCGCCGGGCGACAGGACGCGATGAAATCGTCGGCTTTACGGGTGCGTTCCACGGCAGAACTTTGGGTGCAGTGGCCCTGATGGGTAGAAAGAACCAAAGAGAGGGCCTGGGAACTCTGGTTCCGGGCACTCATCACGTCCCCTATCCCTATCCCTACAGAAACCCCTTCGGAGATGGCGCGGAAAAATGCGCGGAGGGGACGATTCGCTACATCAATGAATTTCTTGAGAATCCGGTTAGCGGCTGGGGCGATGTGGCGGCCGTCATCATCGAACCGGTTCAGGGAAACGGCGGCATGATTCCGGCTCCCATCGGGTTTTTGAGGGAGCTTCGGGAGGTATGCGACCGTCACGGCGTGCTGCTCATCATCGATGAGGTAATGAGCGGGTTTTGCCGTACGGGGCGGATGTTCGCCTACCAGTATGAGGATATAGAACCCGATCTGGTCGTCATGGGAAAATCGATTTCAGGCGGGCTGCCCCTCGCTGCCTGCGTTGCGAAAAAAGAAATAGCCGATGCGTCGAATCCTGGAACCGAAAGCAGCACCTATGCGGGAAACGTTATGGCCTGCGCCGCCGGTTTGGCTTCCATCGAGGTGTATGAGGAGGAAAACCTAGCCGATCGCTCCCTCGAGATGGGTTCTTATTTTCTGAGAAGGTTGGAGGAGCTATCGGAGCGCCATTCCATCGTTGGTGAAGTCCGTGGACGCGGGCTGATGGTAGCCGTTGAACTGGTTTCCGATCGCGCGACGCGTGAACCTTTGAGCGTCGCGAAAAAGGCGAGTGACATAGCCTTGAAAAAAGGTCTTCTCATCTATCCGGGAGGACACCACGGGAATGTCCTGGCGTTTTTGCCTCCTCTGATTATCGACAAGGAGCAAGTGGATACGGCCGTGGGTATTGTGGATGAGGTGTTGCTTGACATGGATGTTTAAGAGACCCGTTTGTGGCGGGAAATAAAATGTTCTCCTTTGTGTTAAGATGGAGCAATTGGTCCTGGCGCTTTTGAGGTATGGCATGCGGAGGAAATGTCACAGAAAAGTCCATTTGGCGGTTTTGATCTCCTTGATGTCTATGGGTGTGATGCTGACCCTCTACCATGCCACCGCCGCTCAAAAGACGCCTCCCGTTGTGGTGTTGGATGTTGCCGACGCCATCTCGCCGGGCACTTCTGAGTACATCGCTTTCGGTATCGAAGAAGCCACCCGAAGGCAGGGGCAGCTTCTCGTTATTCGTCTTGATACCCCTGGTGGTCTGGTTACCAGTACGAGGGATATCGTGAAAGCGATTTTCGGCTCGGGCGTGCCCGTGGCCGTATACGTCGCTCCGGGAGGGGCGCGGGCCGCGTCCGCAGGGACGTTCATCACGATGTCGGCTCACATCGCCGCGATGGCGCCGGGAACCAACATCGGCGCCGCCTCGCCCGTTTCGGGTGGTGGAAAGCAGATTCAGGGGGATATGCGCAAAAAGGCGATGAACGACGTGGCCGCTTTCGCGCGGGCGGTGGCCTCCCGCACCGGGCGCAACATCGAATGGGCGGAAAGCGCCGTCCGGGAGGCGATATCCGTGGATGAGGCGGAGGCCCTGAAGCAAAAAGTAATCGACTTGGTGGCTGCGGACGTCAAATCCCTTCTCCTGGCGGTTCACGGCAAAAAAATAAAGCTGGCGAGTGGCGACACCGTCACCCTGTCGACGAGGGGTGCTGCGCAAATCGTGCTCGAACGAAGCTGGCGCCAGAAAGTGCTCACCCTTTTGAGCGACCCCAACATCGCCTACATCCTGATGCTTTTGGGGATGTACGGGCTGTTCTTCGAGCTCTCGAATCCGGGCTCCATACTTCCCGGCGTGGTGGGCGCCATCAGCCTCCTCCTGGCTCTCTACGCTCTCAAAGTCTTGCCGGTGAACTATGTGGGTCTTTTGTTGATGGGGCTCGCCATCATCATGTTTCTCCTGGAAATCAAGGTGGTGAGCTATGGGGGGCTCACTATTGGCGGAATCATCGCCATGACGCTCGGCTCGGTCATGCTCATCGATTCCCCGGACCCCTACCTGCAGATTAGCCTGAAGGTGATTCTGCCCGCTGTAGCCGGCACGGCCATGTTCTTCGTCTGGCTCGTGGGAATGGGCTTTCGCGCTCAGCGGGTGCGGCCGGTCTCGGGTTCGGAGGGAATGCTCGATCAATTCGGCATTGTGAGCGCCTCGCCCGGGGAAGGGTCGCCGGCCCAGGTTCGGGTGCACGGCGAGATATGGATGGCGGATTCTGGGGAACCATTGGAAATCGGGGACAAAGTCCGCGTGGTGTCGGTGGATGGCCTCAGGCTCCGCGTAGAGAAGGAGGGTGCATAAATGAATTGGAGTTTGATAATCGCCGCTATCATCATCTTGTTGTTCTTCGTGAGCGCTATCCGCGTCCTGAACGAATACGAGCGCGGCGTCATTTTCCGGCTGGGGCGCTTCCTTTCCACCAAGGGTCCCGGCCTCATCATCGTGCTTCCGGTAATCGACCGCATGACCCGCGTCGGTTTGCGGCTGGTGACGATGGACGTGCCGCCGCAGGATATCGTCACGAAGGACAACGTGTCGGTGAAGGTGAACGCCGTGGTCTACTTCCGCGTGCTGAACCCCGAGCGCGCGATCATCGAGGTGGAGGATTTCCTCTACGCCACGGGCCAGTTGAGCCAGACGACGCTCCGGAGCGTACTGGGCCAGATGGATTTGGACGATCTGCTTTCCGAACGCGAGAAAATCAACTCCCAGCTTCAGGAGCTTCTCGATCAAGCCACCGACCCGTGGGGCATCAAGGTCACCAACGTGGAGCTCAAGCACGTGGACCTTCCCCACGAGATGCAGCGCGCCATCGCCCGCCAGGCCGAGGCGGAGCGCGAGCGTCGCGCCAAGGTCATTCACGCGGAGGGCGAATACCAGGCGAGCGAGCGGCTGGCCCAGGCCGCCACCACCATCGCCACGGCCCCGGGCGCGCTTCAGTTGAGGTTCCTGCAGACCCTCTCCGAAGTGGCGACAGAGAACAACTCCACCATCATCTTCCCCTTGCCGCTCGATCTGCTCAGGCCCTTCATCGAGGCGAGCGCGGGCGACGCGCCCAAAGGAGAGATAGAAGGCGGCGACGCTTAGGCGCGCAAATGCGGGGAATTGCGGGGTGCGAAAAAAAATTTTAATTCGATAAAATTCGAAAAAACGTTTGTTTTTGACTTTCACTTAGCTATGTAAGATATTGAAAAAATTGCGAATATAATGTTAATTTGACCCATAAACCATTTCGGAAATTTATCGATATTTATCGAATTGTTCAGTAATTCGAAATCCGTCGTTCTGTTGGCGATTCCAGAAGATTTTATCGTCTTTTCGTATGTGGCCATGTCAAAACCTCTCCTCTTTTCTCGCGAGAGATTCTGGCGCATCCCTGGGAAACGCGATAACGGCAAATGCGGGGAACTGCACGGTCGAGATTAATTCCTGTATACCGTCATTCCGGTGTCAAACCCCACTGAACAAACGTTTCGACACATCTATACGGGCGAAAGACCCCGAAACGCGCTTCTTGGGCGGCGCCGACCCTCGGTGCGAATCCTACGCGGCGGGGTGGTGGAAGGGAGGCTATTGTTGGGAAAAATAGATCCATATGATAAAATTTCTAACATATTTACACCCAGAAATTATTGCTTTCATCTTCTTGTTTAGTACGGGACCCAAGAAGAAGGGGAGAGAATAGTGGAAAGATTTGATGGGTTTTTTTTTTCCTTTCTCGCTCCGGCGAGCAATGCTGCGCGAGGAATTCCACGTATTCTCGCGTTCGCGTTAATACTCGTTTTTGTTTTTTCTCCCGTAAAAGCCGATGCTTTCGATTGGCTTTTGGAAGACTCCCTGACCGCCATGAGCAGTTGCGGGACGGCTTTCGATGGGACTCTCTCGAACCGGTACGGGTTGCCTTCTCGACAGCGGCGTGAATCTGATGCTGAAAAAAAGCATGGAATCGGCAGATAAATACGGAAAGACGGTGTTCGGGGAGAATTTCCGGTTCTTCGGTGATCTTTCTTATCAGAGCGGAACCGGATTTATCAACGATCTCGACGTCGTGATCCCGCTCGCGTTTACGGACACAAACCGGCGGTCTCGCTCTTCGTTGTTCTTACAACAGGGCATCACCCGGTGGCGGGACTCCGAGGGCGACACTCGCGACGATTTGCGTATCGGCGTAGCGTACCGTTTCCGGCTCACCGACAAACCCGACTCGGACGTCGTCGGGATGTCGGCGTTCTCTCTGCACAGTGCGGATTGGGGACACCAGGTGCTGGCGTCCCGGGTGGACTACGCAGGGCGCTGGGGGACGGGGTCGCTCACGTATTTCCTGCCCGCCACGAGTTGGCGTCCCACAGACATAGGATACGAAGAACGCGCGCTCGAAGGGATGGAACTCGGCCTGAATCTCAAGTTGACGACGACGATTCGCGCCAACTTGACCGCCTACCGCTGGCAGGCTGAAGACGGCTCAGGCGGATGGAAAGAGGGCGCTCGCCTCGGCGTCGACTGGCGCCCCCACTCCTGGCTGAGTTTCTCCGCCGGTCATGACGGAATCGGCGGCGGCAAAGACTCGTCGTCGTTTCTGGCGAGGGTCTCCGTTCCAATCGGAGGTCCGTCGAGGCCGAAACCCCGCTGGGAAGGTTTTGGGACGTTGCCCAGGAAAGGGCTCCCCGGCGTCTTCAATCTCTGGCGGCCGGTCGACAAAATCGGTCGGATCAAGGTCGCCAGACGAATCGAGACTTCCACCTTGGCGGACAGAGTGAGCATCCGGCCCCTCAGAAACAGCATAGTTAGTGGCGAGGCGCTCCGGGTGAAACTCTCGCTTCCGGTCGCGGCGCCCGAGGACGTCCGGGTGAGGGTGCGCCTCGCGCCCGGAGACGGCGCCAACCCCGCCGTTTCTGGCGTGGATTTCCGTGACGAAATCATCACTGCGACGATTCGGCGGGGCGCGAGGGACACGGTGGTTTCGCTCCCGCTTATCCGCAACAACGACATGCGAAAACCCCGCAGTCTGAGGATCATCAAGGTGTCTCGAAACTCTTCTGCAAAAGAAATCTTCTAGAGGTGTCCTGCTACCGGGACGATTGCAGACGAACAGAGTTTGATCCGCCCATGACGGTGGAATGCCCTAAAACGGACTATCCCTCGGCGGCGCAACCTCGATAGCGACCGAGACCCTGCGGATCGCGTCGGGTACGGATGGCCCTACGGCTCCGGTACAACGACCCGCGCCCCACTCGAACAGTTGTTGGTCGTGTCGGACTCTCTCGCCACCGCGTCCACGCACGCCCCGTAATAGTACGTTCCGGGGCTTGGCGGATTCACATCCCGCGTATGATTGCTGGACGCCATAACGGCAAGCCCCGGCACCGCGTCCATACCCAATTCAGTGTCGGAAGTCGTAATCGTCGCGTCCGTCGAGCGGTAATAGCGCAGCTTCGAGGGCGCCGAGGCGCCGTCCCCGTCGTTCCCTATTACTATCGAAAACCGAACGGAAAATTCTCCCCCAGAAAGGCCGCTTCCAACTACGGTGGCGATGAAGATCAGGTCCGGATTGCCCTGCACGGGCGGCTGGGTCTCCTGCACCCTGACCTGTACCGATGCCGAGCAGTTGTTGGTAGTGTCGGACTCCCTGGGTACTGCGTCCACGCACCCGCCGTAGTAGTACGCGCTAGGTGTCGTCGGCGCCGTCAGCTTGATCGTCGCCCCGTAGCCTCCCGCGGGGAAAAGCGTATTCACCGCGTCCGTGCCTACGGTCGTGTCGGAGGTCGTGATCGTCCCGTCCGTCGAGCGTTTGTACCGCACCGTTGTCGCTGCGGCTCCCCCGGCGCCTTGGTTGCTCACGGTCACAATCAACCAAAACGTCCCGTCCTCTTGGATCTCACTCACATTTGGCCCCGTCACAACCAAGTCCGGCGGAGGCCCGTCCACCGTGATCGGCCGAGCATCCGAGCAGTTGTTGTTGGTGTCGGACTCGTCGGTCACCGCATCCACGCATGCGCCGTAGTAGTACGTGCCGGGCGCTGACGGTGCCGTCAGCGTGAGCGTTTCGCTGTCGATCCTCCTGGAAGCGGCAATCGTCCCAACCGCGACCGTGCCCAGGAACGTGTCGTCGGTCGCGATCGTCCGGTTCCTCGATCTATAGAAGCGCAGCGTCGTAGCGGGCGACATCACGTTGCCAACATTGCGTATCCTGCCCTGAAAAGTGAGAGAGCGGCCTGGAGCGCCGTCGTGGACGCCGCTCGCCAGGAAGAAAGCGACGACCGCTAGGTCCGGTTGCTGCTGCTGCGGTCGCAAAATTGATGGTGCGGCGACATCCACCTGTACCGATGCCGAGCAGTTGTTGGTCGTGTCCGACTCGCCCGTCACCGCGTCCACGCACGCGCCGTAGTAGTACGTTCCGGGAGTGGTTGGAGCGGTCAGGTCCACCGACGCGCCGACGCTCCCCGAAGGGACCAGCCCCGCCACCACGGCCGTCCCTACCGCCGTGTCGGAGGTCGTGACGTCCGAGTCCGTCGAGCGGTAGAAGCGCAGCGTCGTCGTCGCCGAGGCCCCGTCGCCCGTGTTGCTCACCGTCGCCGAGAGGGTGAAACCCGCCCCGGCGACCGGGTTGCCGTTGCTCACCAAAGGCGCCGCCACCACGAGGTCCGGTTTGCCCTGAGATGGGGGTTCATCCTGCGATGGAGATTCGCCCTGTGACGGGGGCGGCATGATCATTACCTGGCTTCCGCCGCCCGAACCACCGCCACCGCAACTCGCAAGTCCGGCGAATATCATGACGACAAGCGCTATGGACGCGACCAGCTTCAAGACGTAGGAACGTGTAGTCATTTCGGCGCCAGACGGCATGGGTATTTCCTCCGATTTATTTGACATGTCGATCAAGATGGAGGCCGGCAATCTTCACGGTTGCCACATAATCAATGGACTCATTGTGGTTTTACATCGCAAGTCAGGTATAGCGAGTCATTTTCATAGGCCTGAGCGTACTCATCCGTCGAATGCAAAATATGCTCTGGTGAATCGTATCGTAGGAAGGTCGGTCAAATAGTGGAAAAACGAATCGGGTCCGTTCACGGTTCGACGCTTCCCTCATGATAGTATGCCTGATATAGCACATGCCGCGTCGTCGCGCACTCGGCGACCCGCAACGAAGTGCATTCAAGTCCGGCTGGTAAACTTAGGCATGACGAAAGAAGTGTTGTTCCGGGGCGTCATTAGGGCGATCACACGGGCCCGCCCCTGCGAATGCGATTTCCCCGCCGGTCCGCCTGTAAGAAACGGCTGCAAAGGATTTGGTTACCCACCGAACTTGCCCGCCGGAAACGGCTACGATGGATTCGATTTCTCCACCGGCTCCGCCCCATGAAATTTCTCTGTCTGGTCCATGGCATGAAGCGGCTACGAGGGATACAATTTTCCCACTGGCTCTGCCCGTATGAAATTTAGCGGTCTATCGGGTCGCGCGGGTCGAATTCGTTTCCCCACACGCCCCGGCGGTATCTCTTGGCGAGGTTTTCCGCCTCTATCAATTCCTTGCGGTAGCGCACGTTGGGGTGTTTCACGAGGGCGCGGCCCAGGCCCCGGAGCACCATGAGCTCGTTCACGTGCCCGCCTTCTTCCAGAAAAACGTAATAAAGCGTCTGTCCGTAGGCGTCCACGGGTTTTTCGTCGATTTCTAAGCTCACCGTCCTGTTCTCGATGAGGCGCTTCAGGTACGCATGGGCCTGGGAGGAGCCTGGCGCGCCGGGCGCGGGGGCGGCCACGCCGATGAGGGCGGAGCGCAGCCCGCCGCCCAGTTGAAAGCTCGCCCCGTCGTACACCTTGGTGACGTGCGCGGTGAGGCGTCTTCGGGGCGTGTCCCCCTGGGCGGGCAGGGGCCAACTCATGATGGCGGCGAACGCAAGCGCGCACAGAAAGGAAACCGTTTTTTTCATCCTCGCCTCATTCTGTCTTTATGGGACACGCCAAAGTCTTTCGCAATTTTATAGGCTCATAAGCCCTAAGCCATGAACCCCGCGCGGGTGTTTTTGATGGCGATAAGGAGAGGGAGCAATCGAAGCCTTCCCGCCCCTTTCGGCGGTTATATATACCACAGGGCGAGACGATGCGCTTTTTGGGAGTGAATTCCGACTGATGAAGGAGGAATTGCGCGCCGATGTTTTCCTCGTCCGCAGGAAACCCTCCCTCATCGGTCGAGACGAACCACCCCGCCGTCATTCCGGCGAATGCCGGAATCCAGAACCGAGGAGAGGAAAGATGCGGTGGCGTTTTATTCCCTTTATCCATCGATCGGATTCGACAGTAAAAAACGAAAGGCGAAAGACAAAATCCCTGGATTCCGGCATTCGCCGGAATGACGATATGGTGAATTTCGGGAGGAGAGGAGGTTCCGTTGCGTGGGCGCACATGTCCTTCGCCCATATAGGCGTCAACTCCGACAGGGCGGACACTTAGGTCCGCCCCTACAGGCAATTCGTACTTCTCCCCGCCTACATGCAATCCTTCGCACGGCGGTGACGACATCTTCCTGAATACGCCGACGCTCGAAATGGCGATCGGGCGCGTCGCGCAGCGCGTTCTGGAAGGAGGACACGATGTACCCGAGGAGGTGGTTCGCAAGAGGTTCGACGCCGGGTGGCGCAACTTCGAGCAAATCTATCGAGACTTGGTCGATGGGTGGGCTTTGTACGATAATTCGGGTGTTGAGCCGGAGTTGCTGAAAGAGGAGGAGAGGGGATGAATACAATGAAGCAGGATTCGACCCCAAAGCCTCGCGATCCTGATTTTGCAGGTGCGGAGGCTGCGATGCGCAGGGCCGCCGAACGCGCGCGGCAACGAGCGAAAGAAACAGCCGAAATCGCCGCGGCGAACAAAGGAAGCGGCCAGAGCGGGCGAAGCGTCCGAGGGTTTAGAGCGCAAACCGGGCGAGATACAGGGGATGAACATCGGCCGCGACCCGTGTGAGCGAGGCCCCCGTAAGAAAGAGTGAGACGGATAGCCTTGGTGTAGGTGGTGGTTGTAGATAGCGATTTTCCCTCCTTGGTCGGAGCCGATTCCTTCAGGCCTCCCCACGCATATATGCTTCCCCTACGGGGTGGCTTCTCCCTTTCCGGTTGGAATTGACAATCTCTGTCGCGATTGAACCGTAGGGGCGGACCTGTGTGTCCGCCCGCATGGGTTTGGCGTCGGGACGTATTCTGAACTCGCCGTCATTCCGGCGCATGTGGGTGGCAACCGGGAGGTTGACCAGAGCCGATGGGGATGGATACATTCCGGTATTTCATCCCGTCTTTGATTAAGCGGGAATAACGGCGCAAAAATGAAAGGCAAAAGACAAATTCCCTGGATTTCGGCATGCGCCGGAATGACGAGGCGATGAATTGCGAGAGTGTGGGGTCCGCCCCTACGGGAGATTCGCTTCCTTCCTGGCTCCGCCCATATCAAAGCCCCTTTCGTTGCGATTCGAACCCCCTTGCCCCTAAAATGGAGCCTCGCTTTCATATCACGCGAGTTCATCTTCTTTTCTTGGTTCGGGAGCGAGTTTGTGACGAAGGTGGCGGAACTGAAAGAGGGCGAGCGGTTCGATTCTTTTTTCAGGATCAGGGAATACGAAGCGCGCCAGAGCCGGGCGGGCAGGGAGTATCTCGATCTGACCCTGGAAGACGCGACGGGCGAGGTTCCCGCCAAGGTCTGGGAGCCTGGGACCCAGGTGCAAGGGGCGATTCAGGCGGGCGATTTCATCAAGGTGCGGGCCATGGCGGAGAACTATCAGGGCCGCTTGCAGCTTCGGGTGGAGCGCGTCCGCCGGGTGAACGAGCAGGATTACGAGAGCGGCTTCAAGCCCGAAGACTACGTGCAGCGCACTCCTTACGATATCGACGTGATGTGGGAGGAAGCGAAGCGCATCGCGGGCGGCTGCCACCCGCTCGTGGCCGCGTATCTTACCGCGATACTGAATGGGTATGAAGAGAAATTCCGCGAATGGCCCGCCGCCCAGCGTATTCACCATCCCTATCTCGGCGGACTGCTCGAGCATACCTTATCAGTCACGAAAACGTGCCTTTATCTCGCGGATAAATACGACGTCTCAAAGGACCTCCTCGTCGCGGGCGCGCTCTTGCACGACATCGGTAAGCTGGAGGAACTCTCCACCGAGGGGGCCACGCACTACACCGCCGCCGGCCGTTTGGTCGGCCACATCGTGCTGGGGCGCGACATCGCGCGCGACTGGGCGCGGCGTGCGGACGTTTTTCCCGAAGGAGAGGCTTTGCCCGAGGATTTCCTGCTGCATCTCGAACACCTCATCCTCTCACATCAGGGCCAGCCCGAGTGGGGCACCGTCAAGGTGCCCATGTCGGCGGAGGCGCTCCTGCTGCACTACGCGGACGACATCGACGCCAAGTTCAACCTGCTGAAGCGCGCGGTGGAAGAAGACAAAGGCGATGAGGATTTCACGGCCAGAAACCACATCATGGGGCGCGCCTTCTACAAGGGCGGCCCGCCCCTCCCGCCGGAGAATTCATAGAATGTCTGGGTCTGAGGCGAATCTCATCACCTGCATGAACCCCAACGCAGCTCGCCCCGGGCCACTGCCGGAGATTCCAGAAATTGTCTAACCATATGAAAGAGATCATGAACGAGAAGACGGGGCGCATCGTCATGCTGGCGGTGGACCACGGCTATTTCCAGGGGCCGACCTCGGGTCTCGAAGAACCCGGGAAGACCATCGAACCCCTGCTGCCTTATTGCGACGCGGTGAGTCCCACGAAGGGCGTTTTCCTGCGCTGTATGCCGCCCGAGAGCAAGACGCCGGTGATCTTGAGGGCATCGGGCGGAAACGCCATCGTCTATTCCGATCCGGTGGAACTGGAGCGCGAGTTGAGCATCCGGGGAGCGGGCCTTGCGGATGAGGCGGCGCGCGAGGCGATGAGAGAGCGCATCGCCGATGAAATCGTGAACCGTGAACTCTCCAACGAATCCATCACCGTCTCGGCGGCGGAGGCGTCGCGCTTGGGCGTGGCGGGCGTTTCGGTGTCGATATACGTGGGCGCGCGCTACCAGAAAGAATCCATCCTGAACCTCGCCCGCATGAGCGATGAAGGGCGTAAGAATGGTCTGATCGTCTTAGGGATCACGGCGGTGGGCAAGGAGATGACGCGAGACGCGCGCTACCTCGGGCTGGCGACGCGCATCGCGGCGGAACACGGGGCCGACGTCGTGAAGACGTATTACTGCGAGGGCTTTGAGCGCGTGGTGCGCGGTTGTTTCGCGCCCATCGTCATCGCGGGCGGCAAGAAGGCGCCCGAGCGCGAGGCGCTCGCGTTTTGCCGCCGGGCCATCGATGAGGGAGCGGTGGGCGTGGACATGGGCCGGAACATCTTCCAGAGCGCGCATCCGGTCGCCATGATCCGGGCGGTGCGCGCCGTCGTGCATGATGATGTAAGCCCCGACGCCGCCTATGAGATGTTCGAGGATCTGAGTGCGGTGCCCCTCACGGATTGAAGCCTGCGCGTAACACAGGAAGTAATAAAATGCCTGAGACCATGCGAGCGGCGGTTTATTACAGAAACGACGACGTGCGGATCGAAGAGATGGCCACGCCCCGCGCCGGGGCGGGCGAGCTTCTCATCAAGACGCGCGCGAGCGGCATCTGCGGCAGCGACGTCATGGAGTGGTACCGCGTCAAGAGCGCGCCGCGCGTACTGGGCCACGAGGTGACGGGCGTCGTCGCAGAGGCGGGCGAGGGGGTGGAGCGTTTCAGGGTGGGTGATCGCGTATGCCTCACCCATCACGTGCCGTGCAACCGCTGCGCGCATTGTCTGCGCGGAGACCACACCGCCTGCGCGACGCTCAAGAGCACGAATTTCGACCCGGGCGGTTTCGCCGAGTTCATCCGGGCGCCCGCCATCAACGTGGAGCGGGGGACGTTCCGCCTGCCCGATGAGGTGTCCGACGATGCGGGCGTGTTCGTCGAGCCGCTGGGCTGTGTCCTGCGCGGCTGGCGGCGCTTCCGGTTGACGCCGGGCCTGAGCGTCCTCGTGGTGGGAAGCGGCATGTCGGGGCTTTTGCACGTTCAGGCGGCGCGCCTCCTGGGGGCGGGCCCCGTTTTCGCGACGGACGTTCATCCTTATCGCCTGGACGCCGCCGAGCGGTTCGGCGCGCGCGCGCTGCCCCCGTGTGAAGATATGGCCGAGGCCCTACGGGAGGCGAACGGCGGTTGTCTGGCGGATCGCGTCGTCTTGTGCGCGGGCGCGCCCGAGGCGCTTGAGACGGCTCTCGCGTGCGTGGCGGCTTGCGGCGTCTTGCAGCTTTTCGCCCCCACGCCGCCGGGCTATCGCCCCGAGATGGATTTGAACCGAATCTGGAGTGAGCAAATCGCCATCACCACCACCTATGGCGCGGCCCCGCTCGATCTGGAAGAAGCGCTCGCGCTCATTCGCGCCGGACGCCTGGATGTCGAGGAGATGATCACCCACAGGCTCCCGCTCGCGCAGGCGCAGGAGGGCTTTCGCCTCGTCGCCCAGGCGGGTGAATCCCTGAAGGTGGTGCTCAGGCCGTAGGCAAAGCCGAATCTTGCGGGAGAGCGCGAAAGAAGGTAGTGTTTTACCAAGGTTGCGGACCATGGGGCGCGAGGTCATGGAGTTTCGCAGGGCAAATGTTAAGAACCCGCGAGGGGAAAGAAATGACGGGTTTTGAAACGGCGACACTCTGGGCGGCAGGCATTCAAAGCGCTGTAACTCTCATGGTGGGAAGCGTTCAATGTCTTCTTATATGGAAAGGCTTGAGGCAGATGGAACTCGCCTCGGAACTGAGAGAAAGGGAGAGCGCGAGGCGGCATGAGGAGGTCATGAACAATCACGCTGAATCCATGACCGCCCTCAAGACGCTCATCGAGCGGACAGGAAAGTAACCGCCGCCTCTCACCGGCGATTCCGCCTCCCTCCTCCGGGACGGGGGCTTTTCTTTTGCTTCGAACCTTAGCTAATCATCCACGGGGTGGTAGGTCGGTTCGTTATCACACAAAGCCGAATCTTGCGAGAGAGCACGAAAGAAGGTAGGGTTTTACCAAGGTTGCGGACCATGGGGCGCGAGGTCATGGAGTTTCGCAGGGCAAATGTTAAGGACCCGCAAGGGGGAAGTAATGACGGGTTTTGAAACGGCGACACTCTGGGCGGCAGGCATTCAAAGCGCTGTAACTCTCATGGTGGGAAGCGTTCAATGCCTTCTTATATGGAAAGGCTTGAAGCAGATGGAACTCGCCTCGGAACTGAGAGAAAGGGAGAGCGCGAGGCGGCATGAGGAATCCATGACCGCGCTCAAGACACTTATTGAGCGAACGGCGAAGTAACTCCCGCTCCCACCGGCTATACC
The DNA here is from genome assembly GCA_965218885.1 of bacterium. GTDB lineage: Bacteria > UBA8248 > UBA8248 > UBA8248 > UBA8248 > Bin107. The sequence continues at coordinate 2,759,388 of OZ244713.1, forward strand.
GCCTCCGTCCTCCGGGACGGGGGCTTTTTTTCTTTCATTGATCATCCGCTACTCATCCACGAGATGGCAGGTCAGTTCGTTATCGGGCGAGAGGCCCAATCTTGCGGGGGAGCGCGAAAGGGACTAGAATTTTGTCTGAGATTGCGAGCAACGCAGGGTGAGGTGCCCTGGGTCCACGAGGTTTTCAATGTAACGACGGAGGACCCGTAAGGGGGAAGTAATGACGGGTTTTGAAACGGCGACACTCTGGTTCTACACCATGCAGTCCATGATCGGGCTTGCGCAGTGCGGCCTCATCTGGATGGGCTTGAAGCAGATGAGCCGCTCCTCGGAATTAAGAGAAAGAGAGGGTGCTAGACGGCATGAGGAGACGATGACTGCTCTCGTGACACTTATCGAACGAATAGCGAAGTAACACCCGCTTCCTACCACATTTCCCGCCCCCGTCCTCCGGGACGGGGGCTTTTCTTTTGCTTCGAACCTTAGCTAATCATCCACGGGGTGGTAGGTCAGTTCGTTATCACACAAAGCCGAATCTTGCGGGAGAGCACGAAAGAAGGTAGTGTTTTACCAAGGTTGCGGACCATGGGGCGCGAGGTCATGGAGTTTCGCAGGGCAAATGTTAAGGACCCGCGAGGGGAAAGAAATGACGGGTTTTGAAACGGCGACACTCGGCTTTTACACCATGCAGTCCATGATCGGGCTTGCGCAGTGCGGACTCATCTGGATGGGTTTGAAGCAGATGAGCCGCTCTTCGGAATTGCGCGAAAGAGAAGGAGCGAGGCGGCATGAAGAAGTCATGAAAAATCACGCCGAGACCATGAAAAATCACGCGGAATCCATGACCGCGCTCAAGACTTTAATCGAGCGAACGGCGAAGTAGCTCCCGCTTTCCGGCAGCTATTCGGCCTCCGTCCTTCGGGACGGGGGCTTTTTTTCTTTCATTGATTATCCGCTACTCATCCACGGGGTGGTAGGTCAGTTCGTTTTCGGGCGGGGAGTCCTCATCGCCCTCGGTTGCTTCATTCTCGTAAAGGGAATCGGGCGGGGCTTCTTCGGTGAATTGCGCCTCATCCGCCTCGGTGTCCTGTATCTCCTCGGCCTCCGGCGAGGGAGGGGAAGCCTCCTGGAGGAGCGGTGCGAGTTTCGCCTCGCGGCGGATTCTTTCCGGTAAACCGCTCCACCTTCTTCTCACACGCGCGTTGCCTATCGCCATGCCGAGCGCCTTTTTCGCCCCGACGAGCACCACCAGACGCCTCGCCCGCGTGAGGGCGGTGTAGACGAGGTTTCTCTGCAGCATCGGGTAGTGCTGGGTGTGGAGCGGAATGACGACGGCGGGGTATTCGCTTCCCTGGCTCTTGTGCACGGTGATGGCGTAGGCGTGCATCACCTCATCGAGCGCGCCGCGCGTGTATTCGACGACGTTCGAATCGAAGGCCACGCGAATGCTTCCCTCCTCGGGCGCGACGCTTTTGACGACGCCGATGTCGCCGTTGAATACGTCTTTTTCGTAGTTGTTCCTTACCTGGATGAGCTTATCGCCCGTGCGGAACGTGCGGCCCCCGCTATGGAGCGCCGGGGCGTTTCCTGCGGGATTGAGCGCTTCCTGTAAGCGCGCGTTCAAGCTCTGTACGCCGAGCACGCCGCGCTGCATGGGGGAGATGACCTGAAGATCGGCGATGGCGTCGATTCTGAATCGCTCGGGAATGCGCTCGCGGCACAGTTCGATGATGAGGTCCGCACAGCGTTCCGCCTCGCTCTCCTCGATGAAATAGTAATCGAACGGCTCGTCTTCGTTTTCCCCTTTGCCGTTTCTGGGCATCTCGCCGCGGTTCACGCGGTGTGCGTTTTCGACGATCAGACTCTCCTGCGCCTGGCGGAAGACCTCGGTGAGCCGCACCACGGGCAGGGATTCGGAGGTGATGACGTCGCTCAGGACGTTGCCGGGCCCCACGGAGGGGAGCTGATCCACGTCACCCACCAGGACGAGCGTCGCCGCATCGGGCACCGCGCGCAGCAGATGGGCCGTCAGGTGCACGTCGAGCATCGAGGCCTCATCGATGATCACGATGTCGCCTGCGAGCGGGTTTTCCGCGTCGCGGGTAAAGCCGCCCGAGTGCCAGCTGTACTCCAGCAATCTGTGGATGGTGGCCGCCTCGTGGCCGGTGACTTCCGAGAGGCGCTTGGCCGCCCGGCCCGTGGGCGCGCCCAGGATGACCTGGAGGCCGAGTTTCGTATAGAGGTTGGTGACGGCGCTTACGATGGTCGTCTTGCCGGTGCCGGGGCCTCCCGTGACGATGAGCACTTTTTGCGTGAGCGCGCCCTCTATCGCCGCGCCCTGATCGCCGGTCGCCTTTCCGCCTTCGAGAGCGCGCCGGGCGAGGTGTCCGAGGCGCTCTTTGGTCGTGTTTCCGGGAGCGCCCTGTCCCCGCATGGCGGCTTCGAGGCGCGCCTCGTCGCGCGGCGTGCGAATGAGCGCGGCGAGGCGGCGGGCGACCTCGCATTCCGCGGCGTACAGCGGTCGCGCGTAGACGCGCTTGCCCTCGGCCGAGGCCAGGTTCTCGGTCATGTTCGCCGATTCGATCACCAGGGTGCCGCCCTGGCCCAGGCTCTCGAGGACGGGGGTCAAGGCGTCGGCTTCGGTCTCGAGCATCTCGGCGGCTGTCTCGACCAGATCCCCATAGGGCAAAAAGCAGTGGCCCTCGCGCTCGGCGAGTTGGTTCAGGACGTAGACGGCTCCCGCCGCGAGGCGTTCGGGCGAGTCTGCGGGGATGCCCAGATTCTGGGCGATGCGGTCCGCGCTCTTGAAGCCCACGCCGTGAATCTCCGCCGCCAGGCGGTAGGGGTCTTCGCGGAGAATCCTTATGGAGGCTTCACCGTAGGTTCGGAGAATTTTCTCGGACAGATGAAGCGAGATGTCGTATTGACGCAGGAAGAGCATGATCTCCTTGACCTCGCTCTGGCTCTTCCAGCTCTCGACGATCGCCTCGAGTTTCTTCGCGCCCAGCCCGTTGATTTCCGTGAGGCGCTCGGGGTGGTTGTCGAGAATATCGAGGGATTTCTCCCCAAAACGCGCCACGATTCTCCTGGCCAGCGCGGGGCCGATGTTCTTCACGATGCCGGAAGCCAGGTATTTTTCGATTCCCTCGATAGTCGTGGGCGTCAGCGGGCGGGCGAGTTCGGCGTGGAACTGGCGGCCGAACCTGGGGTGATCCTTCCAGGCGCCCTCGAACCGGACGCGCTCGCCCTCGCGTATGGAGGAGAGATAACCCACCACGGCCACGCGCGGGAAATCCTCGTTGTCCGGCTGGACGAGCAAGACGGTGTAGCCGGTGTCCTCCGCGCGGAAGCGTATGCGTTCCACCGCGCCGGTCAGCTCGGTAGCGTCTTCGGGGAAAAGGCCCGCCTGGGGAGGAGGGGTCCCTCTTCTGGGGCGATGCGTTCTGGGTTTTCGCGTCATGAATCGATCCTGGTCGCAGCCGGGCGGGCGGGGCGATGTGTCACCGGGTGCGCATGGCCGGGGGTCGTGCGAGAGTCGGGTTAGCCCTCGCTCCTCCCGGCTTTTTTCGCTTCACTCCAAAGCGCTTCCAATTCTTCGAGCGAGACGTCTTCGGGCGAGAGTCCCCGGGCGCGCAACGCTTGTTCCATATAATGAAAACGCGCGGTGAAGCGTCCGATGCAGGCGCGGGCCGCCCCCTCGGCGTTCACCCCGATCTTTCGGGAGAGATTCACGGCGGCGAAGAGAAAATCGCCCATCTCCTCCTCCAGCGCCTCCCGGTCTCCGCTTCGCATCGCCTCTTTGAGTTCCGCCCATTCTTCTTCCACCTTGTCCGCCGCTCCGGCCGCATCCGGCCAGTCGAAGCCCACGCGCGAGGCCTTTCCCTGAAGCCTTTGGGCGCGCTGGAGGGCAGGCATGGAGGCGGGCACGCCGTCGAGAATGGAGGCGGCGCCCTTCTCGTCTTCCGCGCGGGCCTTTCTCTTGTTGATCTCCCAGTTTCTGAGCACCTCGCCGCTGGTTTCGGCGAGAGCGTCCTCGAATACGTGGGGATGGCGGTCGATCATCTTTTGGGCGAGGGCGCGGGCGGTCTCCTGGGCGTCGAAGAGTCCCTTCTCCTGCGCGAGCCGGCAGTGGAAGAGCACCTGAAGCAGGAGGTCGCCCAACTCTTCTTTGAGCATCGCGGGGTCGCCCGCCTCGATGGCCTCCATCACCTCGTAGGCCTCCTCGATGAGGTAGGGCTTGAGACTCTGGTGGTTCTGCTCCTTGTCCCAGGGGCAGCCGTCCGGCGCTCTGAGGCGGGCCATGACCTCCACCGCGCGCTCAAAACCGCTTGTATTCTCGCTCAAGGCTTTGCCTCACGATTGGGGGATTCCGACGCTCGCAGTATACGCGCAACCGCCGAAAACAAGCAATAACGCTCTGGTGGGGGATATCGCATGATATGGGAGAATCACGAACTTATGAGCGCAATATGTCGTGATGGGAGGATGAGGGGTCAAACCCAACAGGGGAGAGAATTATCGAAACGCGGTTTTCCAAGTCACTCCCCCCTTGAGGGTCATTTCCGACCGAGAAGGAAGGGAATGTCGCAGAAGCTGAGCGTTTTGTGCGAAGGCTGATGCGGTGGGGGGTATGATCTAAAGTAATATCATCCCCCCACCGGTTCGCTTGCGGGCTTGCGCCCTCACCTCACCGACTCCCCCTCAAGGGGGGAGTGGTGCTAGAACCTCCATGAGGGGGAGTGATTTGGAAGACCGCAAATGGGGGATTGATTTTCGCCTTTGTCCGTCATTCACAGATGCGCCGGGATGACGGCGTTACAAAAGGGATTAATCTACCAGCGCACCGAGCCGAACAGGCCGATGCCGTGCGAGGCCTCGCCTCCCACGCGTTCGCGGCGCTCCCCCTGGAGGTTCATGCTCAAGTGTTTGCCCATTCGCAGGCGTCCGCCCATGCGGTAGGTCTGGTTTCCTCTCCCCGCGAGCGCAATGCCGGCGTACGGCTTGATGAGGGCGCCGCCGGGTGCCTCCATCCCGTAGCCCACTTCCGCCTCGAAGCGCGCGTTTTCCTCCCCCGCGCCCAGACCAGCCACGGAGGACTGCGACCAGATACGCTCCGCCGCGCTCGCAGTATCGCCCCATGAGGAACCCACCCGCATCGAGAGGCCTCGCTCCCGGTTGCCCCAGGTGAAATGAACCGAACCCGCCACGCCCATCTCGCTGAACCTGCTCTCCTCGTGCAGGAGCAAACCGCGCGCGTTCACGTCTATCACCATGTCCAGTGAGGGGTCGAAGAATCGGAAGCCGCCGCCAAACTCGATGCCGCCTCCTTCTTCCGCGTCGCCCTTGTCGTAGCGTACGCCCATCACCAGCGAGGGAGTGATCGATGCGCCGTGTCCGAGCTTGTACTCTCGCGAACCCTCGAGAAGCAGCCGGAAGCGGTTCGTGTTCGTATCCACCGGGAGCAGTTTGTCGCGCACCTCTTCCGACTCTATCTCGACCACCATGACGTCGCCCTTCACCGCGAGGTCGTAGCCTACCTGGCGCGCCAACGGGAGGAGGGAACTGCGGAAACCGAACGCCCCCATCCGCATCGAGATGTCGGTTTCGATCTTCTCGATACCTTCCTCTTTCTGCGCATACTCACCGTTCCCGAAGCCGAACATGCCCCAGATTGTGAGGCGCTCGCTCACCGTGTAGCGGATGTAGGGATAGGCGCCCGTGAGCCTGGCCTCTACGTCATTGCGCCGCCCGTCTATCGAGAAGTATCCCTCGCCCAGGGTGTGTGAGAGCGCGACGCCCACCATGGTGCGGCCCCATTCGAAATCGCCCCCCATCGTGCCCGTGGTCACGTCGCCCTGGAAGGTGGAACTGTTCTCATCCCCAAAGAAGCTCGTCCGCGAGCCCCGGCCCCACGCCGTCCAGCTCGCGCCCAGGCCGTTTTCTGCGTTCTGCCCCGATGCGAGATGAAACGAACTCGCCAGAAGAAGATCGCTCATGGATATCTCGCGGTATTCCGCTGCGGAACTATCGCCCGTAAGGCCGCCTAAGCCCAGGGTGCGGTTTGCCAGGCGGGAAGCAGATGCGAAATCCGGGTCGTCCTGAGCGAGCGGAAGCGGAGAATCATCATCAAAGAAATCCACGTCCTGTCCGGCGAGGGTCACCTTCGACTCCCGCCTCATGGAAGGCGATTTGAGGCGGCTTTCGATCGTCTCCACCGCCTGGCTCGCCACCGTGCGCCCGAAGCGCGTAAGCCAGTCGTTCGTCCCCTGGGCTCTGTTATCATCGACCTTCGGAGTGGAGTTGTTTAACTTCAAATTGTTGATGGGTCCGGCGGGAATTTCGGTCAGATCGACGATGCGAGGGCTGCCGGGTGTGTAGCTGAGCGTTACATCCTCACCCGGCGCCACGGCCGAATCCAGGGTCAGCGTCACCTTCTTGCCTTTGACCTCGACCTTGGAGACCGTCCGATTCGCGCCGTCCACCATCACCGTGAAAGAGCCCCTCGTCGGGACGGAAGTCTCATCGAGCGGCTCGTCGTAGGTCAAAGTCAGCTGGTCGCCCTGCACACTCACGTCCACCAGCACCGGCGCTTTTCCGATGTTTTCGACCGGCATGTTGGTGAAAGACAGGGCCTCGACCCCGGTTATGTTTTTGATCGGTTTTTCCCCGGGTGAATAGGAGAGCGTCACTTCCTCACCGGGCATCGCCGGAGTTTCCAGGATCAGCGTCACGCGCGAGCCGCTCACGCTGAGAGATTCGACATCATGCGTGCTCACCGTGAAATCTCCGGGGGCCGGCACGGAACCCCTATCAAGAAGCTCGTTGTAGGTGAGCACCAGCTTGTTTCCGTCTACAGTCGCGCTAATCGGCGTCGGCGGATTCGTTTGAGTGGGAGTTTTTGGAACCCCGCCGCCACCGGGATTGTTGTTGGTGCCGGGATTATTGTCGGTGCCGGGATTATTGTCGGTGCCGGGGTTATTGTCGGTGTCGGGGTTATTGTCGGTGTCGGGATTGTTAGTGGTGTCGGGGTTGTTAGTGGTGTCGGGATTGTTAGTGGTGTCGGGATTGCTGGTTGTGTCGGGATTGTTAGTGGTGTCGGGATTGTTAGTGGTGTCGGGATTGCTGGTTGTGTCGGGATTGTTAGTGGTGTCGGGATTGTTAGTGGTGTCGGGATTGCTGGTTGTGTCGGGATTGTTAGTGGTGTCGGGATTGTTAGTGGTGTCGGGTGTGTTGGTGTCGGGGGTGCTAGTGCCGGAATTGAGGTTGGCGTTCACCGTCACCTGGCCCACTTCGTGTATCGGGCAAAACGTATCGTCTTCCCACACCTCGTGCTTGATATTAATTGTTACCGGCTCTGCAAGATTCTCGTTCGCCGTTATCCGAACGTCCTTCCATTGAGTAGGTTCACTCGGATCCTTGCCGCTCTCCTTGTTGAACGTCCGGTAGGCCGACGGCACCCAGGTGATGTCTGCGGTTTTGTGTGTGGCTTCTGTCGGATAGTATCCATTCCTGAGCATCACGCCGTTTACGCGCGCCCTTATGAGTACGAACCAGCCGTTCGTGAGCGGCTGCTTAGACAGTCTAATGTAGTAGGTTCTAGAGTCTCCCGGTCCGAGGGTCAGCGAGATGGACGACGAAGGGCTCTTTTGATCGCCTTGATCGAGCGACACTTCCACGGTTCCATCTTCCAGGTTGCCAGTCCAGGTTGTGCGCTCCTCCTCCTGCTCCTGCGCCAGGGAGGTTGCACCGTAGAAACCGTAGGCGACGAGCAGGAACGAGATGAAGAAAGCGACGATCGCGCGGAAGCGCCTGCCTCGATTTGAGCGGACGCTCATGAGGCGAAGGCGGGGGACCGCGCCGCTCGTGATTCTTACCATCTGGTTTTTCGGCTTTCGCACTTTTTCAGTCCGTTTGCCCGGTTCACTCCCTCGTTTCGGATTCACGGCGGCAAGCCTGTCCGCCGTGGGGAGTAGAACCACGATTGCCGGGCGGGCAGTTCGGTGTTTCGATGCAACGGTCGGGTGAGCGGTGGTGCAACTATGTCTAGGAAGGGCGAATGTACTACCTTGGGGACAATATATATCGCATAAATGCGCGATGGATGCAATCCCCATAATGCGCGTGAGTCTAAAAAAACCGTAGCGAGTAAATATCCCATTATATGGCGTAATCAGGCATCAAAAGACACAAAATGTTGTGGTTTGCGCTTGACATCTCTGACGAAATGAGAGAAATTGCCTTGTGAGGAGCCACGAGGAATCCCCATGAGCAAAGAATCTCGCATACGAATACTGCCGGAATCGCTTGCGAACCAGATCGCCGCGGGCGAGGTGGTGCAGCGCCCCGCTTCCCTCCTCAAGGAGTTGGTGGAGAACAGCATCGACGCGGGCGCCTCCCGGGTGGAAATCGACTTGGAATCAGGCGGCGCCGCGCGCGTGCAGGTGGTCGACGACGGACACGGCATGAGCGAGGACGACGCGCTCTTGTGCCTAGAGCGCCATGCGACGAGCAAGATAGCCACGGATTGGGACCTCGGCCGCGTCGCCACCCTGGGCTTTAGGGGCGAGGCGCTGCCGAGCATCGCCGCGGTCTCGAAGATGACCATCACCACCAGAAGGCCGGGGGACGCCCTGGGCACGGAGGTGCGCGTGGAGGGCGGCAAACTTCTGCGCGTCACCGAAATGGGCGCGGCGCCCGGCACGAGGGTCGACGTGCGCTCGCTGTTCTACAACGTGCCTGCGAGACGTAAGTTCCTCAAGAGAAAAGAAACCGAACTCGCCCGCTGCCTCGAGGCGGCGAACCAGGCGGCCATGGCGAACCCGGGCGTCTCGTTCGTTCTGCGCCACGGGCGGAGGACGCTGCTCGACCTCGACGCCTCCGGAGGGCTTCTGGCCCGCGCAGCGGAGCTTGTGGGCGAGGCGGCGGCTTCCCATCTGCTAAAAATTCCCCGGGCCTCGTCCGGGAACATGACGTTCAGCGGCTGGGCGGGCGCGCCGGGGCTCAACCGCTCCACCCGCGACGCGCAGTATCTGTTCGTGAACGGACGCCCCATCCGCGACCGTCTTTTCGTCCACGCGGCGTATGCGGCCTACCGCAGCTTCATGCCGGTGAGGCGCCAGCCCGTCTTCATCCTCTTTCTGGACATGCCGCCCGAGGACGTGGACGTGAACGTCCACCCCGCCAAGCAGGAGGTGCGTTTTCGCTTCGCATCGGGCGTCTACGATCTCGTGCGCGATAGCGTCGCCGCCGTGCTGGGCGCGCGGCCCCAGAGAGTGCGGCGCGATTTCGCTCATCAGGGCGCAGGCCATGCAACGTCCGGCGGGCCGCATTCTCCGCCGGGTGGTCCTGCCGAGGGGGAACTGACTGCGCCGTCGTCGACTCCCGCTTTACTGGGCGGCGGCGGATATTTTGGGGACTATGGCGCCGCCGGGGATTACGGCGTCACCGCGGAGGGGTCCGCGCCTGAGGTCGAAGGCGCCGGGGCGGCGGAACCCTCCCCGCCCGCGCCCGTGAGTCCGCCGCCGGAATCGACGGCGCCCTCGCCGCTCGAGCGTATGCTGGAACCGCCCCATCCGGCGGATCCGGTCGCTCTCTCCGAATGCCGCTATCTGGGGCAGTGGGAGGAGTGCTTTCTGCTCTTCGGCGCCCCGCAGGGGCTGGTGCTCGTCGATCAGCACGCCGCGCACGAGCGGGTGCTCTACAACCGCTTCCGCGACCAGTTCAGGGAGAGCCGCGTGGACAGCCAGGCGTGTCTGGTGCCCGAGGAGATTCGGCTCAGGCCCGAGGAGGCGCTGAGCATCGAGGCGCATCGTGAGGATCTGTCGCGCTCGGGGTTCGAACTCGAATGCGCGGGTCCCGGGGAATACCGGATTCGGGCCGTGCCTGCGCTTCTGGCGGACCGTGACCCCGCCGGCGCAGTGAGCCAGATCGTGGAGGGTCTGGCGGATCTCGAACAGCCCGTGAGCTTCGCGGATCTCATCGACGGCATCATCGCGAGGATGAGTTGTAAGGGCGCGGTGAAGGCGGCGCGGCCCATGCGCCCCGAGGAAGTGGCCTCCCTCGTCGAGGAACTCGAGAAAACGCCGGGCAGGTGGACCTGTCCGCACGGGCGGCCCGTCATGCTCGTGATGGGCGCAGGCCCCGTGAGAAGGCGCTTTCTGCGAAGTTGAGCCGATTTTTTGCGCCGGGTCGGTGACGCTCTTGACACCCGCGCCCAAGCGCAACAGAATGACGAGGCAAGAAAAGGAGGGCCATCGGGGAGGGTTTTCGATGCCGCATCCTTTTGAATCAGCCTTTCGGTCCCGATTTCTTGCAAAAGCCATCTGTCGTCGATGGCTCAGGAGGTCTTCGCTACGCCCGCTCACTTTTGGCCTTTACGGCGCAATGGTGGCGGGCGTTTTCCTTATCTGCACCGCAAAACCGCAGGGCTATACTCTGTTTCCTCTCATTCAAGGGAGTGGCGCATAAAGATGCTCAACGCCCCGATAGAAGAAGCCTATACCTTCGATGACGTGATGCTGCTGCCCGCGCACTCGGAAGTACTGCCCAAGGACGTGGACCTTTCCACCCATTTGTGCGAGGAGATCGAACTCGGCATTCCCCTCATGAGCGCGGCCATGGACACGGTGACGGAGTCGAACCTCGCTATCGCACTGGCCCAGCAGGGCGGTCTGGGCGTGGTGCATCGTAGTATGTCCGTCGAGCGTCAGGCGGCCGAGGTGGACCGCGTCAAGCGCTCCGAGAGCGGCATGGTCACCCAGCCCATCACCATGCGGCCCAGGCAGCTAATACGCGAAGCCCTGGAAGTCATGCAGACCTACCACATCTCGGGAGTGCCCATCACCGAGGAGGGACGCCTCGTCGGCATTCTCACGAACAGAGACGTGCGCTTCGAGACGAACCTGGACAAGTCGGTCGCGGAGTTGATGACCCGGGAGAAACTGGTCACGGTGCCGGTGGGAACGACGCTCGACGACAGCAAGGGAATCCTGCACCGCCACCGCATCGAGAAGCTCCTCGTCGTGGACGAGGACTACAAACTCAAGGGTCTCATCACCCTGAAGGACATCGAGAAGGTGCGACGCTATCCCAAATCGGCCAAGGACAAGTTCGGTCGTCTGCGCGTGGCGGCGGCGGTGGGCGTCGCGGCGGATATGCGCGAGCGCATCTCCGCGCTCCATGAGGCGGGGGCGGATTTGCTGGTCATCGACAGCGCCCATGCCCACTCCGAACGGGTGCTGGGGGCGGTGGAGGAGATCAAAAACGGCTGGCCGGACGTGAAGATTCTCGCCGGCAACGTGGCCACCGCGGAGGGCACGCGCGACCTCATCTCCCGAGGTGCGGATATGATAAAAGTGGGCATCGGGCCGGGCTCGATCTGCACGACGCGCGTGGTGGCGGGCGTCGGCGTGCCCCAGTTGAGCGCGGTGGCGAATTGCGCGGCGGCGGCGGTGCCCCATGGCGTAAAAATCATCTCCGACGGCGGCATCAAGTATTCGGGCGATATCGTCAAGGCGCTCGCCGCGGGCGCGCATGGCGTGATGGTCGGCAGCCTACTGGCGGGAGTGGAGGAGAGTCCCGGCGAGCGGGTGCTCTTTCAGGGAAGAAGCTACAAGGTGTATCGCGGCATGGGTTCGGTCGGCGCGATGAGCAACGGCAAGAGCCGGGACCGCTATTTCCAGGACGTGCAAAACGGCTATCCGGACGAGGAGGAGCACGCCTTCAGCGATTCGAAGCTCGTGCCCGAGGGGGTAGAGGGACGCGTTCCCTACAAGGGGCCGCTTTCGTCCACCGTCTACCAGCTCATGGGGGGCGTGGCCGCAGGCATGGGATATACCGGTTGCCGCAGTCTGAAGGAATTGAGGGAGAAGGCGAAGTTCGTACGCATCACGTCGGCGGGACTCAGGGAAAGCCATGTGCACGATGTCTTCATCACGCGCGAGTCGCCCAACTACCAGCGCGATTGATTGATACAGCATAGTCCGGGCGATGCCCGCCGGCGTCGAGGAGGGCGTGAGCGCACGGATGAGCGCTTACCCATCGCCCGGAAAAACGAAAGCGTCGGGTTGTCTAGGGATGTGGGGTCTCGATTCATCCGCCCCGGCGCACGAGATGTTAACCGATGGCCCGGCTTGAGAGCGGGCCTGAGAGTGGAGGAGGGGATAGGCGGTTCGTTCCGCTTTGTCCTGAAATGAAGATGCGCGATCAGATACTCATCCTGGATTTCGGCTCGCAGTACACTCAACTCATCGCCCGGCGCGTGCGGGAGTTGAACGTGTATTGCGAGATTCAGCCGTGCACCCGGGATTGGCGCGAGATTACGGGACCGCACACGAAGGGCGTCATCCTCTCGGGCGGGCCGAGCAGCGTGTACGAGAACGGCTCCCCCTCGGTCGACCCCGCGCTGTTCGAGGGCGACTTCCCCATTTTAGGGATTTGCTACGGGATGCAGCTCATGACCCACCTTCTCGGTGGTAAAGTCGGCCCTTACCCCAAAAGGGAATTCGGACGCGCGCAAGTGGAGGTTGAGGAGTCCGTCGGCATTTTCCTCGGCTCCTCGGGCGCCGAAATCGTCTGGATGAGCCATGGAGACACGATAGAGGCGCCGCCGCCGGGCTACAGGTCGCTCGCGCGCTCGGAAGGGTCGCCTGTGGCGGCGATGATGTCCGACGATGGACGGCGCTACGGCATACAGTTTCACCCGGAGGTGGCGCACACCCCGCGAGGCAAGGAGATTCTCTACAATTTCGTGCACAGGATTTGCGGATGCGCGGGCGATTGGACGATGCGCTCTTTTATCGAAGAAGCGGTCGAGCGCATCAGAGAGCAGGTGGGGCCGAAGCGCGTGGTGTGCGGCCTCTCGGGCGGCGTGGATTCCTCCGTCACGGCGATGCTCGTCAAAGAGGCGATAGGCGAGCGGCTCACCTGCATATTCGTGGACAACGGGCTGCTCAGGAAAAACGAGGCCGAGCAAGTGGTGGAGACCTTTGGCGACAGGCTCAACCTCGTGCACGCGGACGCGAGTGGGGAATTCCTGAGTACGCTGCGCGGCGTCACGCACCCCGAAGCCAAGAGAAAGAGAATCGGCGAGATATTCATCCGCGTGTTCGAGCGCGAGGCGAGGAGGTTGGGCGACGTGAAGTTCCTGGCCCAGGGAACGCTCTATCCCGACGTCATCGAGAGCGTCTCGTTCAAGGGGCCTTCGGCGACCATCAAGAGCCACCACAACGTGGGCGGGCTGCCCAAGTGGATGCGGCTCGCGCTCATCGAGCCCCTGCGCGAGTTGTTCAAGGACGAGGTGCGCGAGGCGGGCGAGGAGTTGGGACTGCCCCGCGAGATGCTCTGGCGGCATCCGTTTCCCGGACCGGGGCTCGCCGTGCGCGTCCTGGGCGAAGTGACGGAGAAGCGCGTGAAGACCTTACAGGAGGCGGACGCCATCTTCATCGAAACGCTCCGCAAGCACGATCACTACTACAAGGTCTGGCAGGCGTTCGCCGTGCTGCTGCCCGTCAACACCGTGGGCGTGATGGGGGATGCGAGAACCTATGAGAACGCTTTGGCGCTCAGGGCCGTCACCAGTCAGGACGGGATGACGGCGGACTGGGCGAGGCTTCCGGGGGATTTGCTGGCCGAGGCCTCATCGCGCATCATCAACGAGGTGCGCGGCGTGAACCGCGTAGTCTACGACGTCTCCTCCAAACCGCCGGGCACGATTGAGTGGGAGTAGTTTTATACTTCAGAAACAGTGGGTTATACGAAATTATCCCGCTTTCTAGTTTGTGAAATTTCGTGTTGTCTCTATCAATCTCACATCGGAGAAGGGAACGCATCGGCATCGCGTCATCGGCTGGTTCTGGTCGATCACCATGACATTCGCAGCGGTTGATATGACGGAGTGCCTATTCTGACGTCAGCGCGGCTGACGGTCAGCGTTGCGTTTCTTGAAGGCTCGATACAGTTCCCAAGCCTCTTTTTCATCGCCTAGGACAACTTGATAAAGTGCTTGTATGCCGAGTATCTGGCCTGACATTATTTCATCTTCTTCGTTGACGTCTTCTAGGTTTATGAGCCACCAACGGTCAATCTTGGCGACTAGTTCCACAATCTTCGGGAAATGTTGCACCAAGTCGGGCATGTTGTTGTCAAAGATGATGTTTCCTAGTTCGTGCGCAATGGCATTACGCACAACTGTTACTTTGCGTATTGTATCCTCGTCGTACTTGTCGATCGCGGACCCATTTCTCAGCCACGCAATCGAGCCTCGCAACGCGTCGTTTTTGTTCTTCGGATCGAGTGCGAGAACCTTGTTCTTGTAGCCATCACTTGGAACCGGTTCGCCATTACGCCAATCATCAGCGTAGAACGCGAGCAGCCTGCCCTTGATAGAGTAGAGCAACATTTCGTGGGCGACCATGAAGAGTCCCGTCATGATGAACTTCGTACGCATATCATCAGGATTTAGTATCTCTGCCCACCCCTCGTCCACAGGTCTTGCCATTTCCAGATGCCTCCAGTTCAACAACAACACTTTGATTCTTATATCAGATTCTGGCTATTATGCCGCCATGGTGCAGCAGGTTCATCCGAGGAAGAGGGGCTTTTTCGTATCTAACCGTTGGCGCGCGGCGTCAAGGCGTGTGAGGAGTCGAAACCTTGCTGATATGGACGCATTTCATTCTGGCCGTGCTGGCGATCGGATTGGGCGTCGTCAACCTCGCTTCTGCGAAGGGAACGCGCAGGCACCGGTTTATCGGCTGGTGCTGGCTCGTCGTAATGACCTACGTCACGGTCTCCTCCTTCTGGATACGAGAGCTCAACCACGGCGAATTCAGCTGGATTCACCTCCTCACGATATGGACGATTTTCAGCATGGTGGTCGCGGTGGTCTCGATACGGCGGGGAAATGTGCGGAGGCACGCGGCGTTCATGACGGGCACGATGATAGGCGCCCTCATCGCGGGCGGGTTCGCCATGTTGCCCGGCAGGTTCATCAGCCAACTTTTTGGATATGGCGGGTGATTTGTCGCAGGCGAGGAGGCGCTCTCGCGTAGTTGGGAAGATGACGCCGACAGGTTCAAGGCGCTAAACTGAGATGCCGCACCGGCTACACGGGCTACACAAAAAGCAGTATCCTGAAAGAGCACGCCAGTATTAAAAACCGCCCCCGAGGAGCAGACCAGACATGCCGTCTGAATTCGTTCATTTGCATCTACACTCCCAGTACAGTCTTTTAGACGGCGCCACGCGAATCGGCGATCTTGTGCAGCGCGCCGCCGAACTCGGGCAGCCGGCCGTGGCGCTCACCGACCACGGGAACATGTTCGGCGCGGTGAAGTTCTACGAGGCGGCGAGGAGGGCGGGCGTGAAGCCCATCATCGGGTGTGAGGTGTACGTCGCCCCCGGCAGCCGGTTCGACAAGGGCGCTACGAACGGCGGGGGCCGCGCCTACCACATGCTGCTGCTGGCGCAGAACCAGACGGGCTACAACAATCTGTGCGAACTGGTCACGCGGGGCTTCACCGAAGGCATGTACTATTTCCCCAGAATCGACCGCGAACTCCTCGCCCAGCACGCCGAGGGCCTCATCTGCACGTCCGCCTGCCTGCGCGGTGAGGTGAACGATCACCTCCTGCACGGCCGTGAGGAGGCGGCGCGCGAGGCGGCCGGGTTTTATAAGGATCTTTTCCCGGATCGTTACTACCTCGAGCTCCAGGACCACGGCATGGAGGAGGACAAGCAGGTCATCCCGAAGGTCATCGCCCTCTCGAAGGAGATGGGGTTGCCCCTCGTCGCCACCAACGACGTGCATTATCTGGATAAGGGGGATCACAGCGCCCAGGAGGTGCTCATCTGCATCCAGACGGGCAAGACGCTCAACGATCCCAACCGCATGAAGATCAAGAGCGAGGAGTTCTACCTGAAAGACGCCGCGGAAATGGAGGCGCTGTTCGGCGAGGCGCCCGATGCCCTCGCCAATACGCTCGCCATCGCCGAGCAATGCAATTTCGAATTCAACTTCGGCGCGGCCCACTTCCCGGATTTCCAGACTCCCGACGGGGCCGACAAGAAAGAATATCTAAGGCGCACGGCGGAGGAAGGACTCGCGCGCAAGATCGCGCAGTTCGGAATCGAGGGCGCCGAGGCGGAGCGCTACCGCGAGCGGCTGGAGATGGAACTCGGAGTCATCAACAGCCAGAATTACGAGGGCTATTTCCTCATCGTGTCCGATTTCATCCGCTACGCCAAGGAGCAGGGCATTCCCGTGGGTCCGGGCCGGGGCTCGGCGGCGGGGAGCCTGGCCGCCTACTCGCTGGGCATCACGGGCATCGACCCGCTCAAATACTCCCTTCTCTTCGAGCGCTTCCTGAACCCCGAGCGCATCAGTCCGCCCGACGTGGACATCGACTTCTGCATGGACCGGCGCGATGAGGTCATCCGCTACGTGCAGGAGAAATACGGGCGCGAGAACGTGTGCCAGATCATCACCTTCGGGAGCATGCTGGCGAAAGGCGTCTTGCGCGACGTGGGCCGCGTGATGGACATGCCCTACGGCGAGGTGGACCGCATCGCCAAGCTGGTGCCCAACGAACTCAAGATCACCCTCGATGACGCGATGAAGAAAGAGCCTCGCCTGCGAGATACCGTGGCGCGCGACCCGAAGGTGGGCGAGTTGATGGGTACGGCCAGAAAGCTGGAAGGAAACATCCGTCACGCGGGGACGCACGCCGCCGGCGTGGTCATCGCGCCGTCTAGGCTCACCGACTTCGTGCCGCTGTACAAGGCCTCGGGCGGGGAGATGATGACCCAGTTCGACATGAATGACATCGAGGAAATCGGCCTTCTCAAGATGGATTTTCTGGGTCTCAAGACGCTCACGGTGCTCGAGCGCGCCGTGAACCTCGTGCGTGACGGAGGCGGGGAGCTGGATCTCGAGACGCTGGCCCTCGATGATGCGGCGACGTACCACCTTCTCGCCGAGGGGAAAACGACCGGCATTTTCCAGCTCGAGAGCCGGGGGGTTCGCGAGTATCTCAGAAAACTCATCCCCACGACGTTCGAGGATCTGATCGCCATGGTCGCGCTCTATCGGCCCGGCCCGCTGGAGAGCGGCATGGTGGACGCGTTCATCAACAGGAAGCACGGGCGCGAGCAGATCGATTATTTCTTTGGTGAACTCCAGACCATCCTCGAGGGCACCTACGGCGTCATGGTGTATCAGGAACAGGTCATGCAAATATCGAACGCGCTCGCGGGTTTCTCACTGGCGCGTGCGGACGTGCTGAGAAAGGCGATGGGCAAGAAGAGCCAGAAACTCATGGCCGAGCAGCAGGCCGACTTCGTGGACGGGGCCGTCGCGCGCGGCCATGACAGGAAAAAAGTACAATCCTTGTGGGATCAGATCGAAAAATTCGCGGGCTATGGGTTCAACAAGAGCCACAGCGCGGCTTACGCCCTCATCGCTTACCGCACGGCCTACATGAAGGCGCACCATCCGCGCGAGTTCATGTCGGCGCTTCTCACGTGCGATAGAGAGAACGCCGATAAGGTGATTAAAGACATCGCCGAGTGCCGGAGCATGAAGATCGCCGTGCTCCCGCCGGACGTGAACGCCAGCCAGAAGGATTTCACGGTCGAGCGAGAGTCCATCCGTTTCGGCCTGGCGGCCGTCAAAAACGTGGGCGAGGGTCTGGTGGACGCTGTTTTGGCCGGCCGGAACGAGGAGGGGCCGTTTGTGGATTTGGGCGATTTTTGCAGACGCGTGGAGCATCGGCATCTGAACCGCCGCGCGCTGGAAAGCCTCATCAAGGCGGCGGCCTTCGATTCCCTGGGCGTGGGACGCGCACAGGCGACGGCGTCGCTCGATATCGTGCTCGAAGCCGCGATTCGCAACCAAAAAAGCGTCGCCGTGGGGCAGGGCACTCTCTTCGGGGGGGAGGAAGCCGCCAGAAGTGCGCTTCACCTGCCCGAGGTGGCCGAATGGGAGGATGGCGAACGTCTGGCAAGCGAGCGCGAGGTGTTGGGCTTTTACGTTTCGGGACACCCGCTGGATGATCACAAGGAGATCATCCAGCGCTTCGCCAACATCGACACCCTTCGCCTCTCGGAAGTTACGAGCGCACGCAAGCTCAAGATGGCGGGGCTCATCCGCTCCTCGAGGCTGCGCACGACGCGTGCGGGCCGACGCATGGCGAATTTCGTGCTCGAGGATCAAGTCGGCACGGCGGAGATGACGCTGTTTCCCGACGTGTTCGAGAATTGCCATGAAATCCTGGAGAGCGAAGAACCCGTGCTCATCGAGGGCGTCGCCGAGGTCTCAGACGATGGTGTGCAGGTGGTGGTGCGCGCCATCGAACTATTGTCCGGCGTGGAGGTGAACCACGCGAGCAGGGTTCTCATCGATCTGGAGCCCGAGTGCCGCACGCCGAATCGCCTGCAATCCATCCGCGAGGTCTTGGGCAGACATCCGGGCAACTGCGCCGTGCTCTTTACGCTGCGCTTTCCCGACCGGGAGATGCGCATCGAGGCGGGCCAGGAGTTCGTGGTGGCGCCCACGGCGGAACTGACCGAAGAACTCGGGGATCTGGTGGGCGCGGGAGCCGTTCAATTTGAATAAACCATCCATCAGGGCCGCCTTCCTGGGGCGGGTGGCGTTCCATGAGGCTTGGGACTTGCAAAAGCGCCTTTGGACCGAGCGCGCCGAGGGTCGCTTGAAGCAGGATATTTTTCTCTTTCTGGAACACGAGCCGGTCATGACGCTGGGCAAAGGGGGGGCCGAGGAAAACGTGCTTCTCAGGCGCTTTCCCGTCGATGGCGCGGAGGTTCCCCTGGTTCGAATCAACCGGGGCGGCGAGGTGACTTTTCATGGCCCGGGCCAATTGATGCTTTATGCCATATGCGATCTTCGCGAATGGGAGCGTGACGTGCACCTCCACTGCAGGCGGCTGGAGGAGGTCTTTCGGCGCTATCTCGAAAGAAAAGGGCTCCGCGCCGAGAGAAGGCCTGGGAACCCGGGCCTTTGGGTGGGTGACGAGAAAATTCTCGCCCTGGGCGTGGGCGCGAGACGCTGGGTGACGATGCACGGGGTTTCGTTCAACGCATCGCCTGATTTGAGATATTTCGAGATGATGCACCCCTGCGGCGAGATGGGCGGACGCGTAACTTCCTTAGAAGAGCTCCTGGGGAATTCACCGCTACTCTTAGAACTCGCGCAAGATCTGATTCCCATTTGCGCGGAGACGTTCGATGCGGACATCACGATGGAAACCGACCCGGCGCGGGTCTTAGGAGCTCTCCCCAGTGTTTCATGAGCCGAAAGGTGTAAGCCGCAAATGGGTCTTCGCCATGAGTCTGGTGGGCGTTTTTCTCCTGCTCGCCGCGACGCAGGCGTTCGCGGCCTGGGATGTTTCCGGGTGGGGTTTTACGACCAAGGCGTGGGAGCTGTTGAAGAAGGGGGGGTATACGATGATCCCCCTGGGGCTTTGCTCTGTCATTGCGCTCATGGTGACGCTCGAGCGGCTTCTTTCCCTGAGGCGAAAGAAAGTCCTGCCCGATGCCCTGGTGAGCGCTTCTGAGAGATATTGGCAAAGAGGTGATTTCGAGGGGGCCGCCGGTATTTGTGAGCGATTCGACTCACCCCTCGCGCGCGTGCTGAAAGCGGGGCTGGCGAGGCGGCGCCTGGGACTCGGCGAAATGGAGCGCGCCATGGTCGGTGCGGGCCAGCACGAATCGACCATCTTGTCTCGAAACCTGCGCGGTTTGGGCGTCATCGCGAACCTGGCGCCTATGCTGGGCCTGTTCGGCACCGTCGTCGGCATGATTCGCGCCTTCGACGTCATCAGCCGCGCCGGGACGGGAAACCCGAATCTGGTGGCGGAGGGGATATCCGAAGCGCTGCTAACCACGGCGGCGGGCCTTTTGATAGGCATTCCGGCCCTTGCGGCGTATCACTTTTTCCGTTCGCGCAGCGGTCGCCTCCTGTTCGAGATGGAATCTATCGCTCTGGCGCTTTTGCAGAATCTGGCGGCGCAATCCGGAGAGCCAGGCGATGACCTGGAAGTTTCTTCCCAACACGAGGCGCAGGACCTGGAAAGCCTGAGTCCGCAGCACGAGGATATGTGAGTGCGCTTTCAGAGTGACTCGGAGGAGGATTACAGCCTCCAGCTCACGTCGCTGATAGACGTCGTCTTTTTGCTCCTGATCTTTTTCATGGTCTCCACCTCTTTCGTGGATTTCACCCGCAGGCTCGACATCGAACTGCCCGAAGCGAAATCGAGCGCCGAGGTAGTGGAGAAAAAATCGTTTCTCATCGAAGTCGGTGTGAAGAAGCGCATTTCGCTGAACGGAAAAACGGTGCCGCTCGATGACCTCGAAAGCGAATTGAAGGCGGGCGTCGAGAGCGGAAAGTTCAAACCTTCCTTGACGGTCAAGGCGGATAAGCGCCTCGATTACGGCTATGTGATCAAAGTGATGGGCCTCATATCCGGGGCGGGCATTCGGGACATCTCGCTGGCCACAAAATAGCGTCGAAACGGTTTTCGGGCGCGGCGGGAAGGCTTTTGCGCCTCATTTTACCCTGGTGAATAAGCGTGAACCAAAGGCGGGCCGATTCCACTGTTTCCATGCCCCACAAGGCCAAAACCACCACGCGCGTTCTTCTGCTCAGACACGGCGCCGCAGAGGGTTCGAAAGAGGGTTTTTTCTACGGCAGCACCGATGCGCCGCTCTTGGCCGAGGGCGAGACGCAGGTGCGGGAAGCGGCGGCTTGCGTCAAGGGCTGGCTCATGGAGAGCGAAACGGCGCTTTACGCAAGTTCCCTTAGCCGCTCCGTGAGGACGGCGGAGATTTTATCCGAGACGCTGGACTTGAGGCTCAAACCCGTGAGCGTCCCCGATATCTCCGAACTCCATTTAGGCGATTGGGAAGGAGAGACGCACGCCGGCCTCACGGAAAAAGAACCCGAGCGATTGGCCGCGCATTACAAGAATTTCGCGCATTCCAAACCGCCGGGCGATGGGGAATCCGTGGCCGAACTAGCCGCGCGGGTTTTGCCTGCGTATCAAGGCATCTGCGCCCGCGAGAAAGGCAATAACGTCATCATCTGCGCCCATGCGGCGGTTAACCGGGTGATTCTGTGCGATGCGCTGGGCGCTCCACTCGAGAGTTTTTTTCGGCTGGAGCAGGACTTTGCGGCGTTGAACGTGATCGACCTTCACGAGGGCGCGCCCCTCGTCCGCACGATGAACACCTGATGGGGTCCGCCCACACGCTTTCTGGTGCGGGGACATCACGAGAGATTCTTCAAACAACGCTTCCCGAGTGAAAATCGCTCACGATTTTTCTTTTCTCGCCGCTTCGTCCATGGCCGATACAATGTCCGTCTGAGAGAAATCATTGCCCTTGAACAGGAGCGGCGCATCCAGATACTTGGCCAAGGCATAGGAGAAGCAATCGCCATAGTTCAGGGCGGCGCCGTGGCCGGTACCCTTACTAAAACGTCTGTAAGCGTCGAAAGCAATGTCGGCGATGCGAGGCGACACTTCCATGATGGTCGTGCCGCTCTTCTGGAAAAAAGCGTCCAATGCCAAGGTCGCGCTATCATCGAATCGGGCAAACAAAATTATGCGGGTTTCAAGCAGATTCGCGGCACTGATGCAGGTGACCGCCGCCTTTTCAATTAGTTCATTGAAGGTGCGCCTTTCGGGTTCATCGCCCATGATGGCGATGAGCGCCGATGTGTCGATGACCATCAAGCGGGTAGGCCGCTTTCGTCATACCCGATGATCTCTTCGCTGCTTCGCTCGTCACGTCTCGGCAGCTTGGCGCAATACAAGGCGATGCGGTCCAGTTCATCGGCGAGCGCGGTCCCGCCCTGCATCTTCTCCACCTGCGCCAGCTTTTCCTGTATGGCGCGCTTGACGGCCTTGGCCATGGATTCTCCGGTCAGGCTCGCGAGTTTTTTTGCCAACTCATGGGTATCGTCATCTTTGATGTTCAGTGGCATCATTTATTCCTCCATAAAGTAATTATCGGAGGAATGGAGGAAAATGTCAACCCTGATTTGCAATCCATGTTGAAGGCCAAGCCCCCTCATTGAAGAAGGTTCCCGAACCTCTACTTCCCCCTAAAGGCTTTGATGATCGCGGCGCCCTCGGCCCCTGCGGCCTTGGTCCATTCGGCGGACATGGTGGCGCCGATTTTGGCCAGATCGGCGACGAGGCGCTTCCCCGGCCTCTGGACACTCATACCCTTGGCGGCGATTTCATTGAGATAAAAGCCGGTCAACTCGCGCACTCGCGCCGTTCCTGCCGCTTCGGCCAGCAGCGCCGCCGAGCGCAGGCAGTTCCGGGCATGGGCGTCGAGCGCTTCGATGGCGCGTTTGTTTGCGAACACGTAATTGCGCGGCAACCAGGCGTGCAAATCGTAAAAATGGCTCACGTATTTCCAGAGCTTGTGGTAATAACCGGTCGCGCTCGAAGTGATGAAGGCCTCCACCTTCCCGCTCGCGAGCGCCCGGTTGAGTTCCGCCGCCTCGATGTGCACCGAAGGCATTCCGGCGAGTTCCGCCAGACGCGCCGTCGCGGCGTTATAAGCGCGGAATTTTAGCCCGCGCATGTCGGCGACGCCGCCGATCGCGCGTTTGAAGTACATCCCCTGCGGCGGCCAGGGGACGGAGTAGAGAAGTACGAGATTCTGCGCGGCGAGAATCTTCGTCAGCCGGCTCCGGGCCGCCCGCCAGAGCTTGTCAGACGCCTCGAAAGACGTGGCCAGCAGCGGCACGGAGTCGAACCCGAAGACGGCGTTTTCGTTCTGGTGCGCGCTCAGCAAGCGCTCGCCGATGGGAGCCTCCCCGCTTTGTACGGCGCGCTTGATTTCACCGCCCTTGATAAGAGAACCGTCTCCATGCACCACGATTTCAAGTTTGCCTCCGGTGCATATGTTCACCGCCGTTGCGAAGAGTTTTGCGTTTTGCGTGTGGTAGTTCGCGTTCCCATATGCCGTCGGCATGTTCCATTTCTCTGCCGCTTGGGCCGTCCCAGCCCACAGGAGCAGGCCCGCGGCTAGTCCCGTCAACCATTTCATGATCGAGTCTCCCGTTGTGTAAACGCCGTGATGGCCGTCGATTGAAGCAAACGATGTACGAAAATACTGGTTGTTATTCTATACTAACAATCGTTCTCAGAGGACCCTCAATCTTCTCTAATAGAGGGTCTCATGCAACTAATCGAAAAAATCCGGGAAAAACAGATTCGCGTGTGCGTGATGGGCTTGGGATACGTCGGACTCCCGCTCGCGCTGGAGTTCGTGCGCGCAGGCTACCGGGTTTTCGGTCTGGATTCAGACCCCCGCCGCGTTGATGACCTGAAAGAGGCGAAGAGCCATATCCTGGATGTTTCATCTGAAGGCCTGTATGCGGGGTTGGGGACGAATCGGCTCGAGTTCACTTGCGATCGTCGAGCGATTGCGGAGGCCGACGCGATCAGCATTTGCGTCCCCACGCCGTTGGGCAAGACAGGCGACCCGGATCTATCCTTCGTGCAATCCGCGTTCGAAAGCATCAGACGGCGCCGCCGGCGGGGGCAACTCTACATGCTCGAGAGCACCGCCTATCCGGGGGCGACCGAAGAAATCGTTCTGCCTGTGTTGTCGGAAGGGGGCTGGAAGGCGGGCGAGGATTTCTACCTCGCTTTCTCACCCGAGCGTGTGGATCCCGGAAACAAGCGATACACCATGCGAAACATACCGAAAGTCGTGGGTGGCGTGACGCCAAAGTGCGCCGATTGCGCTTGCGCCTTGTATGAAGGAGTCATTGAGCAGATCGTACGGGTCGCCTCGCCCCGGATCGCTGAGATGGTGAAGTTGCTCGAAAATACGTTTCGCAGCGTCAACATCGCCCTGGTGAACGAGATGGCGAAGATGTGCCATGCCCTTGACCTGGACGTCTGGGAGGTGATTGAGGCGGCGAAGACGAAGCCTTTCGGTTTCATGCCCTTTTATCCGGGGCCGGGCCTCGGAGGGCACTGTATACCCGTGGATCCCGTTTATTTGTCCTGGAAGGCGCGGCAGGCGGGATTCGAGTCGAAGTTCATCGACCTGGCCGATAAGGTGAACAACTCGATGCCGGGGTTTGTCGTGGAACTCACATCCAAGGCCCTGAATGAGACGGGCAAGGCGCTCAAGGGAGCGAGGATCCTGCTGGCCGGTGTGACGTATAAAGCGGATGTGTCCGACATCCGGGAGAGTCCCGCTTTAGACCTCTGGCTGCGTCTGGAGCGCCTCGGAGCGGTCGTTTGCTATTCGGACCCCCATGTGCCGAAAATCGACGCGCCCCCGATAAGGGCGCATTCGCGGCCCATCGGCGCCGATTTACTGCGTGAATACGACTGCGTGGTCGTGCTCGCGAATCACGAATTATTGGACAGAGAGTGCATCCACGCCCATGCGAATTGCATCGTGGATACGCGAAACGCCTTTGCGGATTTCGGACAAAACGGCCGTTTGTTCAAACTGTGATGCGACTTTCTTCGGCCGATGGTTTCATTTGGAGTCGGCACTGGGTCTTAAGTGCATAAAAACAATAAAATACGCACTACGTCCGTGTCTGGGTCCCTTTCCCGGGAAATTCCGCCAGAGGTGGTTGACATCGCCCGGCCATCTGGGGTTTATATACACCTTCGTCTTCTCCCGGGAAGATTGTTTGTGAACCAAAGAAGAGAAGAGAGCCGATGAGAATGTACCGCAAGACAGTCAGCCTCACGAAAGAGAAGGCCAACGCCCAGCGCGGCTGGGTGCTGGTGGATGCGAAGGACCAGATTCTGGGGCGTCTTTCCACGCGCGTGGCGACGTTGCTGCGCGGGAAGCACAAGCCGGACTGGACGCCGCACGTCGATAATGGCGAATACGTCGTCATCATCAATGCGGAGCGCATCGTGCTCACGGGCCGCAAGCTTTCGGAGAAAAAGTATTATCGCCACTCCGGTTATCCGGGGCATCTCAAGGAGGTGAGTGCGGAGCGCATGCTGGAAACGCATCCCGAGCGTGTGATAGAACATGCGGTGAGGGGAATGTTGCCCAAAAACAAGCTGGGGCGCTCCTTGCTGCAAAAACTCAAAGTATACGCGGGCGATAAACATCCGCACGAGGCGCAATGCCCCGAAGCGATTCAGTTTGACTGAAACTCCAAGAGGTTTTTGAAATCGATATGGCCACGATACCGAAGCATTACGCAACGGGAAAACGGAAAACAGCTGTCGCGCGCGTCTGGATAGAGCCGGGCGATGGCAGAATTCTGGTCAACAACACGCCGGCGGACGAGTATTTCCTCCGCGACACCTCGCTGATGGTAATCAAGCAGCCCTTCGAGTTGACCGAGACCTGGGGCAGCTACGACGTGCGGGCTACCGTGAAGGGCGGGGGACTCACCGGTCAGGCGGGCGCCGTTCGCCACGGGATTTCAAAAGCCCTGTTGGACGTGGACCCCGCATTTCGGACGATTCTGAAAAAAGCGGGCCTCATCACGCGCGATTCCCGCGTGAAAGAGCGCAAAAAATACGGCTTGAAAGGCGCGCGCAAGAGCTTCCAGTTCTCCAAGCGCTAACCACTGCGGTGGTCGATTCGGGGGCTGGCTTTGCCGGCCCTTTTTTTGTGCGAAAAAATGTATTCTTGCCGATATTCATTTTGAGTGAGGTTTGATGCGAATCGCCGAGGATTCTGGAGGAGAAGGAGATGCCTGAAATCGCCGTGGTGGGCGCCACGGGATACACGGGTTTTGAATTATTGAGGCTTCTCGGGTCGCACGGGGGGGTGGAGGTGATGGCCCTCACGTCCGAGACCTATGCCGGCAAGAAGGTGGATGAGGTGTTCCCGGCTCTCGCTTCGGTGCACGATCGTACGCTCGTGAAGTTCGAGCTCTCCGTCTGCGAGGGAGCCGATCTCGTATTCTGCTGCCTGCCCCACCGGGTGGCGATGAACACCGTGCCCTCCTTGCTGGAAGCCGGTCACCGGGTGGTGGATTTTTCCGCGGATTACCGTTTGAGGGATTTCGGCGTGTATGAAGCCTGGTACAAGACCAAACATACCTCGCCCGAGAGGATAGCGGACGCCGTCTACGGAATACCCGAACTCTATCGCGAGGACATCAAGAAGGCGCGCCTCGTCGCCAACCCGGGTTGTTACCCCACGGGAGCGATTCTCTCCCTCGCCCCGCTTTTGAGGGCGAGGCTCATCAAGCCGGACTCCATCATCGTGGATGCTAAATCGGGTGTTTCAGGAGCGGGCAGAAAAGCGGACCTGGGCCTTCAGTTCGGTGAAGTGAACGAGGGCTTTAAAGCCTATGGCGTCGGGAACCATCGCCATACGCCCGAAATCGAGCAGGAGTTGTCCGTCGCCCTGGGAGGAGCCGTGCAGGTTTCCTTCACCCCGCATCTGGCGCCCATGACACGGGGCATTCTCTCGACCATATACGCCGGGGGCGAGGGAGGCGCCGATGCTTCGGCGGTTCGGGCGGCGCTGCGCGACGCCTATGCGGATGAGCCGTTCATCCGCCTGATGCCCGGGGGCGCGCTTCCCAACGTAACGCAGGTGGCCGGCTCGAATTACGTGGACATCGGGCTGGTTTATGATGAGCGGACGTCGCGCTTTATCGTTGTGGTGGCGATAGATAATCTGGTAAAAGGCGCATCGGGAGCGGCGGTTCAGAACATGAATCTGATGCTGGGGCTTCCCGAGACGCAAGGTCTCCTTCACCCGGGGTTTTGGATGTGAGCGAACAAGAATTCATACAGGCGATTGATGGCGGCATCTGCGCGGCCGAGGGAGTCCGCGCCGCATCGGTGACGGCGGGCATCAAGCCCTCGGGCAAGCCGGATATGGTGCTGCTTGTCTTTGACCCCCCGGCTACGGCTGCGGGTGTTTATACCCAGAACAAGATGTGCGCCGCTCCGGTCACCCTGTGCAGGGAGCGGGTCGGGAAATCGCCTTTGCGGGCGTTTCTCGTCAACAGCGGCAACGCGAACGCCTGCACGGGCGGGCAGGGTTATGAGGACGCAGTAACCCTGTGCGGCGTGGTGGCGGATTCGCTCGATTGCCCGGAAGCGCAAGTCGCCATGTCTTCCACCGGGCTTATAGGCGCTCCGCTCCCGGTGGACGTCATGAAAGCCCAGATCGGGAATCTGGTGTCCGGCCTTTCCGCGGATAACGGCCACGAGGCGGCGGTGGGCATCATGACGACCGACACGCGGCCCAAGGAGTACGCCGTCCGGGTGAGTGGACCCGAAGGCGTCTACCACATCGGCGGCATCACCAAAGGAGCCGGCATGATCGCCCCCAACATGGCGACCATGCTCGCCTACATCGCCAGCGACGCCGTGGTTGCGCAAACCGACCTCCAGGCCATCCTGCGGGCCGTCGTGCGCAAGACGTTCAACTGCGTGACGATTGACGGCGACACCTCGACGAACGACACGGTGATTTTGGCCGCCACGGGCGCATCCGGCGTTGCGTTGGAATCGGCGGATGCCCTGGCGCGGTTCGAGGCGGGGCTTTACCGGGTGTGCAAGGAACTGGCCCTGGCCATCGTTCGCGATGGGGAGGGAGTCAACAAGGTGGTGGAGGTGAAAATCACAGGCGCCGTCAGCGAGGAGCAGGCGCATCTGGCCGCGAAGTCGGTTTCTGAGAGTTTATTGGTGAAGACGGCCATTCATGGCGAGATGCCCAACTGGGGCCGAATGTTCGCGGCGGCCGGCTACAGCGGCGCGGACATGGCGCCCGAGAAGATGTCGCTGAGAATCGAGAACGTGGAAGTGATGCGCGATGGCGCGCCTGTTTCCGGCTGGACCGAAGCCCTGGCTCCCTTGCTCAAGCAGCCCGAATACGGCCTCGAACTGGGCTTGGGGGTTGGTGATGCGGAGGCCGTCTTTTGGACGACGGATTTGAGCGCGGAATACGTGCGGTTCAACGCGGATTACAAGACGTGAACGCTTTTGATTCGCAGACTTGAATCGTCGGTGTTCTTATGAGACATTCCATGCGCCGAACGGTGGCGGACGCCGTGGTGGCGGAGCTGCTCGGCGAATTACTCAAACAAAATCAAATGCTTAAAAATTCGGTCTCATCCGCCAAGAGACTGGCAGGGCCCCCCTGATGAAAGGCGGGGCAAAAGGAGTGTTCCCTTGAACCCGATTACATTGCGCGAGTTGCTGGAAGCCGGCGCCCACTTCGGGCACCAGACCATCCGATGGAACCCCAAGATGCGCCCCTATATTTTCGGCGCGCGAAACGGGATTTACATCATCGACCTTCAAAAAACCCTCAAGTTGTTCAACACCGCTCGGGAGGTGATTCGCGATATCGCCGCGAAGGGCGGCAAGGTGCTCTTTGTGGGAACGAAACAACAGGCCCAGGAAATCGTGATGGAAGAGGCCCGCAACGTGGGAATGCCCTTCGTCACCCAGCGCTGGCTCGGCGGGACGCTCACGAATTTCTCGACGATCAAAAATTCCATTGCGCGTCTTCTCGATCTGGAGACGATGAAGAACGACGGCACCTTCGAGCTTTTGGCCAAAAAAGAGGCCGTCAGGCGCGAGAAGGACATGGCGCGGCTCGAGAAGTTCCTGGGCGGCATCAAGCATATGGACAAGCTGCCGCAAGCCATGTTCGTCGTCGATACGGGTCATGAGTACAACGCCATTCGCGAGGCCAGGAAACTGGGGATTCCCGTCATAGCGGTAGTGGACACGAATTCCGACCCCGACGGGGTGGATCATATCCTGCCGGGCAATGACGACGCCCTACGCTCGATTCGCTTCTTCGTGTCGCGGGTGGCGGAGGCCATCGTAGAGGGAGCCACCGTGCGCAAGGAGACTGGGGCCGAGGACGTCGAAGCCGTCGTCGCATCGGGCGACGCGGTGGCGGCGGAAATGATTGCGGCGGCCGCTGCGGGCGGCGAGGGAACAAAAGCGGAAAAATAACCATTACTTTTTCAGTTATTGCTGGATTTCATGAGGAGAGGTGCAGGGCATGGAAGTAACTGCTCAGATGGTCAAGGAGTTAAGGACCCGCACCGGTGCGGGCATCATGGATTGCAAGGAAGCCCTCAAGGAAAACGAGGGGGATTTTGATGAAGCGGTGCGTTATTTGCGGGAAAAAGGACTTTCCAGCGCCGCCAAGAAGGCAGGGCGCGCGGCGACCGAGGGCCAGGTATACGCTTCTCTTGGAGAAGACGGCCGTATGGGCGCCATCGTCGAGGTGAATTGCGAGACCGATTTCGTGGCCCGCACGGAGGATTTTCAAGCGCTTCTCGAAACCGTAGCGAGCCATGTGAAGGACAATGGAGGCGATAATCTCGCCGAAGCGCTGAAAGATGTGGCTACGGAGGCTATTGCCAAACTGGGCGAGAACATCGTCGTCACTCGCGGGGAGCGCCTCGCCTTGGGAGACGGCGATTTGGGCAAGGTGGTTTCCTATATTCACCCGGGCGGTCGGATTGGCGTCTTGCTTGGGGTGAGATGTGAAACGTCTGAGAAGACGGGTGATGCCGCATTCGGCGAAACTGCACGCGATCTGGCGATGCACATCGCGGCGAGCAGTCCACAATTTCTCTCGGAAGATCAGGTGCCGGAAGTGGTTCTGCAGAGTGAGCGAGAGATTCTTCTTGCCCAGCAGAAAGATTCCGGAAAGCCCGAGAACATTTTGGAGAAAATCGTCGAAGGACGCATCAAGAAATACAAAAAAGAGATTTGCCTGCTCGATCAGCCATTCGTCAAGGACCCCGACAAGATGGTTCAGGCGTATCTTAAAGACAGAAGCGCGGAATTGGGTGAAGAAATTCGGGTTTCTTCCTGGGCTCGCTTTCAACTCGGTGAACTTTCCGCGTCGGATGTAGGGTAGGTCTTTCTAACGAATTATTCGCACCGCCCGTTGTCATTG
The DNA here is from genome assembly GCA_965218885.1 of bacterium. GTDB lineage: Bacteria > UBA8248 > UBA8248 > UBA8248 > UBA8248 > Bin107. The sequence continues at coordinate 2,789,310 of OZ244713.1, forward strand.
GCTTGAAATTTTTGGGGATGTCCATGCGCGGCGACCTGCGATTCAAGAAGATTTTGCTCAAACTCTCAGGCGAAGCACTGGGGGGAGATCTCAAGTACGGGATCGACCATAATGTCGTTGACGACATAGCGCAAGAAATCCATGAAATCCACCACATGGGAGTCGAAATCGCCATTGTCGTAGGCGGCGGGAACATCTTCCGGGGCGCGGCTGCCGCCGCTACCGGCATGGAGCGCACCAACGCCGACTACATGGGTATGCTCGGTACGGTCATCAACGCTCTGGCTCTTCAGCACGCGCTCGAGAAAGTGGACCTCGCCACGCGCGTCCAGAGCGCCATTCACATGGCGGAGTTGTGCGAGCCCTACATCAGAAGGCGCGCGATACGCCACATGGAAAAAGGCCGGGTCGTCATCTTCGCCGGCGGCACCGGCAATCCCTACTTTACGACGGATACCACCGCGAGTCTCAGAGCCATAGAGGTGGGCGCCGAGTGCATACTCAAGGCCACGAATGTGGATGGCGTTTTCTCCGCCGATCCCAATCAAGACGATACGGCCGAGTTCATCGATGAGTTGACGTATATCGAGGTGCTCAATCGCCAACTCACCGTCATGGACACCACCGCCGTGAGCTTGTGCATGGACAACAATTTGCCCATTATTGTCTTTAACCTGCTGAAGCCCGGCAACATTCGCCGCGTGGTGGAGGGCGAGCAGGTGGGGACTTTGGTGAAGGCCGCCGGGGTCTGATGCGGCGCGGGTCGCACTAGCCCGGATTCGGCGCGCGAGAGTCTTTGGCGAGAGGTGTAAAGTGATGGTTTTGGACTTCCAACAGGGAGAGATGGTCGATGGATGAGGTTCTCGCCGCGTTAAGGAAAAGGATGCTGGCTACTTTGGAATCATACAAGTCGGAAATCGCCCGCGTGCGAACCGGGCGCGCTTCCACGAATCTCGTCAGTGGGGTGATGGTCGACTACTATGGAACGTCCACGCCGCTGAATCAACTCGCCACCCTGAACGTGCCCGAACCACAACTCATCATCGTTCAGCCTTTCGACATCAACTCGTTGGGCGACATCGAAAAGGCGATTCAATCGGCGGAGCTGGGCTTGAACCCATCGAACGACGGTAAGATCATCCGCGTTCCGGTGCCGGCGCTCACCGAGGAGCGCCGCAAGGAGATGGTGAAACTACTCAAGAAGATGACCGAAGAGCATAAGGTCGCGCTTCGCAACATTCGTCGCGATGGCAACGATGACATAAAAAACCTTGAGAAGAGCAAAGAGATTACCGAGGATGATCTCAGAAAAGGGCAGGGGGACGTTCAAAGGTTGACGGATCAGTTCGTCTCCGATTTGGATGACTTGCTTTCAGCTAAAGAGAAAGAGATTCTAGAGGTCTAGTTTTCACCGGAGCGTGTATGGAATCTCGCATCGACCCACGCATCGATCTTGAACGGCTTCCCCGCCATATCGGCGTTATCATGGACGGTAACGGTCGCTGGGCCCAAAAACGGTTCCTCCCCCGAGTCGCTGGTCACCGGGAGGGCGTGAAATCGGTCGATAAGGTGGTGGCGCATGCGCGCCGCATCGGTATCAAAGCTCTTACTCTGTATAGCTTCTCTCTGGAGAATTGGAACAGACCCAAAGACGAGGTAGACGCGCTCATGGATATCCTGGCGGATTACCTCGAACGTGAACTTCAAAGGATGCTCAGAGAGGGTATCCGTTTCAATACGATCGGGCACGAAGAGGATTTGCCCTTGTTTGCGCGTGAGATTGTTCACCGCGTAAAAGAGCAAACGGCAGACCAGGATGGGATGGTTTTGACTTTGGCGCTGAGCTACGGCGCGCGGCGGGAAATCACCGACGCGGCGAGAGCCATCTCCAGGGAAGTGCAGAAAGGGATTCTTCAGCCCGAGGAAATCGATGAAAGTGACGTCGAGCGCCATCTGTATACGGCGGATTTGCCCAAACTCGACCTCTTGATTCGGACCAGCGGCGAACTCAGGCTCTCCAACTATCTTCTCTGGCAAGCGGCGTATGCGGAACTGTATTTCACGGATATCAAGTGGCCCGAATTCGGAGAACGCGAACTCGAAGACGCCATTCTCGCCTATCAGTCCCGGGTGCGGAAATTCGGTCTCACCGAGGAGCAGTTCACGACTCGGAGAAACTAGGTTTTGACCCGCCTCATCAGCGCCCTGGTGCTTGCGGCGCCCATTCTCGTCGTCTTGTTTTTTACCTCTTCGGTCGTATTTCTCTGTGTGGTGCTTCTGCTCGTTTTTCGCGCGGGATGGGAATTTCAGACCCTGATCAACCTATGCGGGTGGCGCGTGAGAGCATGGGAAGGAGCCCTGGATGCCTGCGCATTTGTGCTCGCCGTTTGGGTGGGCGGCCCTTTGCCTGCGTTGGTCCTCGCGGTGATTTTGTTTCGCGTCTTTCTCAAGGCGTTTTCAAGCGAGGTCCTTCGGGACAGTCTCTCCCTGGCGGGCATGTCGCTTCTCGGCGTGATTTGGGTGGGCGGCGCCGGTGGTTTGATCACGCTTATCAGGACTTTCCCGGGTGGCGTGGAGGCCACTTTCTTTTTGTTCATCGTCGTTTGGGCGAACGATATTGCGGCGATGTTCACCGGCAAGATGCTGGGCAATAGAAAAATCGCCCCGAAAATCAGCCCCGGGAAAACGGTGGAAGGGGCAATCGGGGGAATCCTCGCAGGTGTCCTCGTGGGCGTCCTCACGGTGTTTTATATGGATGTTCCCGGGGTCGACCCGTGGCTCGCGATTCCTGTTTCAGTCTTAATTGGACTATTCGCGCTGATAGGGGATTTGGGTGAATCGATCCTAAAGCGCGCTGCCGGCGAGAAAGACGCGTCAGACATCATCCCGGGTCATGGGGGACTGCTCGACAGAATTGATGGTTTGCTTATGGCGGGCCCTGCGTTTTACTGTTACTTGTACTGGATCCGGTTTTAGAGCATCGCGCACCGGGGGTAGCCGAAAAATGGAACGGCGAAAGATTGCCATATTAGGCTCTACCGGCAGCATCGGGGAAAACGCTCTCAACGTCGTGGCGCAATTTCCCGAGAGAATCGATGTAGTGGCGCTTGCCGCTGGAAGAAATTGGAAGCGTCTATTAGAGCAGGCGAGGCAGTTTCGGCCGGAGATTGTGTCGGTGGCCGATGATGCGGACGCGGCGCGCATCAAGGATGCGCTCCCGCCCGGGACCCGCGTGCTTTCGGGGGATGAGGGCTTGAAGGAGGTGGCCGCAGGTGCTGGTGCAGGCCTCGTGGTCTCCGCCCTTGTGGGCGCAGCAGGCCTGCCGCCGACGCTGGCCGCCATCGACGTGGGCGCCTCGATTGCGCTTGCGAACAAAGAAGTGCTCGTCATGGCCGGAGAGCTTGTTACGTCGCGCGTTTCGGCCCGGGGGGTCGAGTTGCTCCCTGTCGATAGCGAGCACGCGGGCGTGGCGCAGGCGCTGGCGGACAGGCCGCAGTTCCAAGTGGATCGGATCGTGCTCACGGCATCGGGCGGCCCTTTCCGGAACCATTCGATGGAGGCGATGAAGAACGTATCCCTTAAAGAAGCATTGAATCATCCGAACTGGAAGATGGGCCCCAAGATTACCATTGATTCCGCATCCATGATGAACAAGGGTCTTGAAATCATCGAGGCAAGGTGGCTCTTCGGGCTCAAGCCAGAACAGGTGGACGTGCTGGTTCATCCACAGAGCATTGTGCACGCCATGGTGGAGTTCGTCGACGGGAGTTTCGTGGCGCAAATGAGCATGCCCGACATGCGGATTCCCATCGCCCAGGCCATTTTCTCTCCGGAGAGGTTGCCCATCGATTCTCCAAGACTCGATTTGGCGCAGGTCGGCTCCCTGACGTTCGAAGCCCCTGCCCCTGAGCGATTCCCCTGCCTCGTCCATGCCAAAAACGCGATGCGCGAGGGGGGGACGGCCCCTGCCGTTCTCAACGCGGCGAACGAGGTGGCCGTCGCGTCGTTCTTGTCGGGCGCGTCGAAATTCATGGAAATCCCGGATATAGTGAGAGCTGCGCTGGAAGCGCACGAGAAGATGGAGGCGGATGAGCTGGAGACGATTCTGGAGGCGGATCGCTGGGCAAGGAAGTACGCCGCCTCCCGCCTGAACGGAACCGCCACAAGCCACTAAAATCAATGAACCATCGAGATGAGAGCGAGGCCTTGCCCCGGCTTGTCGCCACGCTGGGAGGCCTTGGGCTAGTTCCTCTCGCACCGGGAACAGTGGCATCTCTCTTTGCTGTTCTGGCGTATTTTTTGCTCTATGAGCTCAACCCCTATGCTCCAGTCTTGTTTTTGATCTTCCTGATTCCCATCGCCATATGGGGGTCCGGCAAATACGAAGCGAGTATGAATCAGCAAGACCCCCCGGAAATCGTCGTGGATGAATGGGTGGGCCAGTTCATCTGCTTCATCGGGGTCGAGCCGAGCTTAAGCGCTCTGGTAGCGGGCTTTTTCCTTTTTCGTATTTTTGACATTATCAAGCTGCCGCCGGTCCGGCGCCTGGAAGAGTTGTCGGGCGGGGTGGGCGTCGTGGCGGACGACGTTGCCGCGGGAATTATCGGCTGGGTAATCTTGTTTGGTCTGTCGTACTTGGGAGTCGTTTGATTTCTGGGGAGAAAAGGCGAATGGCGGGATCCGTGGAGGAATGGCTCGGGGCGTATCTCAATGATAAGGGCTGGCGCATCGCTACGGCGGAGAGTTGCACGGGTGGCCTCATCGCCAGCCGCATCACGGATGTTTCCGGCAGTTCCGCTTATTTTGAACAGGGTTTCATCACCTATAGCAACGAAGCGAAAATGGCGCTTCTGGGTGTGTCGAAAGACATCGTGGCGACCGAGGGCGGGCCGGGTGCGGTGAGCGAAGCCTGCGCACGCGCGATGGCGGATGGTGTTCGCGCGGCGACGGGTAGCGAGATCGGGCTCTCCGTCACGGGCATCGCCGGTCCCACGGGCGGAAGCCCCGAGAAGCCGGTGGGCACGGTGTATATGGCTGTTGCCACGTCTTTCGGCACCACCTGCCGCCACTATGTGTTCGAAGGCTCCCGCCTGGAAGTGAAGGCCCAAACGGCGCAGGCCGCACTCGAGATGGCGCGCGATGCCCTGGAAGCGTCGGGCTGACTGCATGAGTGAGCGGGAGTGCTCATTCCCCGCGCAAGCGGGTGTGACCGGTCCTGAGAAGGAGATTCTTTATGCGTGCTTTTCTGGCGATTCCATTCAGCACGGATGAACACAGGCTCTTCGAATCGCTTCAGGCCTTGCTTGCCACCATGCCGGCTCTGGAAGATTTCCGATGGGTAAGACCTGAGAACATTCACATCACTCTGCGTTTTCTGGGTGATATCGAAGAGGAACAGGCCGCCGCCGCCGCAGAGGCCCTGCGCCGGAAGGGAGAAGACGCGCCTGCTTTTGATATTTCGATAGATCGCTTTGGTGTTTTTCCGCATCTCAAGCGCCCCAATGTGCTCTGGGCGGGACCTTCGGAAACGCCGGAACCTCTGGTGGAATTCGAGGCAAGCCTTTCCCGTTATCTGGTGGAGGCGGGGTTTCCCTCCGCAGAGGGACCTTTCCGCCCACATTTAACGATCGCACGCCGCCGCTCCCGCGATCGACCCCTCGCAGGACTCGAGGGAGAGCTTGAGGTCGCCGAGCAACGATGGTTGACGCCTCCCCTCATTTGCCGCGCGCGCGAAGCTGTATTGTTCAGAAGCGAACTCAACCCCTCGGGCGCCATACACACCACTCTGGAAAAAGTGACGTTGGGCCAGGCGCACGGCGGGTAATTCGTCCGTTTCGTGGCGTCAGATGTCCACCCGGAGCACTAGGTATTGGGCCATATTCTACTCCCTCTGGAAGAAAAGTCGGACTTTGTACATATTTTCGCTTTTTATACTTGATTCTGAGTGTCATTTAACGTATATTTAGCGAAAATAAACCACCGCCGTTGTTGGGAATCATGGATAGACAATGGAATGAGGCCTGCTCCTCACGAATCCTTTTGGAAGTAACGGCGCATGCCGTATTGCAGAAAAAGGGTCGATCCCCTAAATTGTTCCTTTGTCCGCCATCGCCCGATCCGGTGCGTATTCCTCCATCCAAGGGAGTTTTCCGATGAACGTCAAAAACGGGTCCCCCTCCTCGAAATCCGAGAACCCACAAGGGCGTGAGCGCCGCGAAAAGGCGCTGGACATGGCTTTCAACCAGATTAACCGCCAATTCGGCAAAGGCTCCATCATGCGTTTGGGCGAAGGGCCGGGTTTGGAGGCGATTGCGGCTATTTCGACGGGTTCGGTATCGCTCGATGCCGCCTTGGGCTGCGGCGGTGTGCCGCGCGGGCGCATCGTGGAGATATTCGGGCCCGAGTCTTCGGGCAAGACGACCATCGCACTGCAAATCATCGCGGAGGTGCAGCGGGGCGGCGGAATGGCCGCCTTCGTGGATGCGGAGCACGCTCTGGACCCGATCTACGCCAAGGCGCTTGGGGTGCAGACCGACAACCTCATCGTCTCCCAACCCGATACGGGTGAGCAGGCCCTGGAGATAGCCGAGATTTTGACGAGCAGCGGCTCGCTCGACGTGGTCGTCATAGACTCCGTGGCCGCTCTGGTGCCCAAGGCGGAACTGGAAGGCGACATGGGGGATCACCACGTAGGTCTCCAGGCGCGGCTCATGAGCCAGGCGCTTCGCAAGTTAACGGGCGTCGTGCACCGCAGCAACACGTGCTTCATCTTCATCAACCAGATTCGTATGAAGATCGGCGTGATGTTCGGCAACCCGGAAACCACTTCCGGCGGAAACGCGCTCAAATTCTACTCCTCCATACGCATGGACATCCGGCGAATCGCCGCGATTAAAGAAGGTGAGAACAACGTGGGCAACAGGACGCGGGTGCGCGTGGTGAAGAACAAGCTCGCGCCCCCGTTTCGCACGGCGGAATTCGACATCATGTTCGGGCGCGGCGTTTCGAAAGAAGGTGACGTACTCGATTTGGCCGTTGAAAAAGACATCGTCGCCAAGACGGGGGCGTGGTACTCCTACGGTGAGGAGCGCATCGGCCAAGGGCGTGAGAACGTGAAACGCTTCTTGAGCGAGAACGCGGATATCTTCTCGGAAATCGAGAGGCAGGTGCGCGCCGCCGTCGGAATCGGCTCGCCGAAAGCGGCCGCAGAGGAAAAGGAGACGCCCCAGGCGCAGGCGGCGACGCCGAAATAAGGGCCTGAAACGGCGCAACATTATATAAATCAATAAGATGAGTTTTTAGAAATTTATCGAAAAACATCGTAAATTTATCGATATTTATCGATATTTTCAGAAATTCGAAATGCGTGTTTTCATTCCGTTTCCAGGGTATTTCATCGTTTCGGCGCCTCTGTCCTCGTTTCACTTTTTACGTTCCTTTGCGTCCACGATACGCCCGCCTCGCGGCGGGTTCTGGCGCATGCCGGGGAAAACGCGATGACGGGAAATGCGGGCAAATGCGTGATCCCTCCCTCATCGGTCAGGATGGGGCCGCGAATTTGCTTCCCCGCTTCGGATGGGTTACATGATGGAAATCGGCTTGGCGAGTGAGCCGATTGCGTACCCATTTCACCGGGGAACATCTCATGGCCGTGTTGGAAATTCTCAAGTATCCGGCTTCTGCGCTTCGCCGGAAATGCCTTCCCGTCGAGCGCGTCACGGAGCGGATAGAGGAACTGGCGCGCGCGATGCTCGACACCCTGCACGATGCGCCCGGCGTCGGCCTCGCCGCCCCCCAGGTGGGAGAGAACGTCCGGCTCATCGTGGTGGACGTCTCGCTCGGGAAAGACCCCAAGCAGGTGTATTTTCTCATCAATCCTGAAATCGAAAGCGCCGAAGGCGAGCGAATCGTGGAGGAGGGCTGCCTCTCGCTGCCCGGCGTGACCGAAAAAATCAGCCGCCATGAGACGGTGCGGGTGCGGGCGCTGAACTTAAATGGTGAGGAAGTGGTTCTCGACGCGCGCGAGGTTCTCGCCTTCGTCTTACAGCATGAAATCGATCATCTGGACGGAAAACTCATCCTGGATCACCTCAACAAGACGAAACGCGACGTCGTGAAGCGCCGCCTCAAGAAACAGGCCAGGGCCGCCTCTTAGAAAACCCTCATTCGCTCGTGCTATATTTTCGCAAGCTGATCCGCGCGCGCTTTGGTCGGCGCCGCGGTTTTTCGGGGAGGAATCCATGCGGGCGGTTTTTTTCGGCACATCCGAATTCGCCGTGCCTGCGCTTCGCGCGTTGATGGCGTCGTCCATCGAGTTGGCGGCCGTCTTCACGCAGCCGGACAGGCCCTCGGGGAGGGGACGCAAGCTGACGCCGCCGCCCGTCAAAATATGCGCGCTCGAGGCGGGAGTCCCCGTACTGCAGCCGGAGAGAATCCGCTCGACCGACGTCGCGGAATTTCGGCCCGACGTGGGCGTGGTGGCGGCGTATGGCCAGATTCTGAGCAGAAAACTCTTGAACGTTCCCCGGTTGGGATTGTTGAACTTACACCCCTCCCTTCTTCCGCGATGGCGGGGAGCTGCGCCGATTCAGCGCGCCCTTCTGGAAGGTGATTCCGAAACGGGAGTCTGCGTGATGCGGGTCGCCCCCGAACTCGACGCAGGCCCCGTGCTAGCGAGGCGCTCGCTGCCGATTGGGCCAAGGGACACTTCGGGCGCGCTGCACGATAAGCTGGCCGCGCTGGGGGCCGAGCAGATGGTGGCGACGCTGCTCACGCTCGAAAATGGAAAAATCACGGAGCAGCCGCAGGATGAATCCCTCGTCACCTATGCGGAAAAACTCCAAAAAGAAGAAGCGAAACTCGATTGGCGTCTGCCCGCGAGCCGTCTCGACAGGTTGATTCGGGGACTCAACCCCTGGCCCGTGGCGGAGACTACGTGGCCGGGTATGGCGAACCCGGTGCGGATTTGGCGGGCCGGGCCGGTTCCGGAAGGACCGGGTGGAGCCGCCGGTGAAATTCTGGGATTGGTCGAATCGCCCGAGGGCGAGGGAATCCGCGTGGCCACGGGGAAGGGAGATTTGCTTATTCTGGAGATACAGCCGCCGGGCAAAAAGAAAATGGACGCAGGGGCTTTCGCCAGGGGATATCCCTGTAAACCCGGCCTCGTGCTTGGAGAGGACGCGTGAGCCGGAATCTCGCGGTGGGTGAGAAAAGCGCGCGCTCCGACGACCTCGTTCGCCGGGCGGCGCACGCCGCTCTTCTCTCTTTTGAGAAAAACCCCCTCGCGGCGGATTTGCTGGTCGAGCGGTTCTCATCGGCGGATTTCGACCCACGCGACCGCGCGTTTTTACGCGATTTGATCTATGGCGTCCTGAGATGGCGTAATCGCCTGGATTTCGTTTTCGGTCATTTTCTGAGCAAACCGAACGTGGCTCCTCCCGTGCGGGAAGCGTTGCGGTTGGGAACTTACCAGCTTTTGTTCATGGATCGCGTGCCTGCGCATAGTGCGGTGGATGGCGGCGTTTCTTTGTTGAATCACCGGAATCTGGGCTGGGCGCGTGGATTGGTGAACGCGGTGTTGCGCAAGGTGGCGAAGCGTGATGTTTCGCCGCCCGAGGATCGCGAGGATTATCTGACGATATGGGAATCTCACCCGGGATGGCTGGTGAGACGCTGGATGCGCGGCCTCGGAGAAGAGGAGGCGCAAAGGCGGTGCCGGGCGAACAACGCCGAAGCGCCTGTCGTCTTTCGCGTGAACACTCAGGCGTCGAACGCCCAAAGTTTGATGGCCGAATTGAAAAGCGAGGGCATCGCCACGCGGCCCGGATGTGTGGACCCTGATTGTTTGGTATTTGTGCCGGGCGAGAGCGCGCCGGGGGTGCGCTTCAGCGATACGGCGGCATATCGTGAGGGCAAGTTCATCGTCGTGGATGAGAGTTCGAGCCTGGTGTCGCGTTTCGCCGGTGTCGCCGCCGGGGAGAGGATTCTCGATGCCTGCGCGGCCCCCGGCGGGAAAACGGCTTGTCTCGCCTGGGCTGCGGGCGAGAACGGGAGCGTCGTGGCGGGGGATGAGTCTTCTCACCGGCTGGCTCGCCTCAAGGGTAATTGTGTTAGGATTCGGGCGAACGTGCATCTTTTGCGGATGGATGCGGCGGAGCCGCCGTGTCATGACAAATTCAACCTCGTTCTCGTGGATGCGCCGTGCAGCGGGCTGGGCGTGTTCCGGCGGCATCCCGATGCGAGGTGGCGGGTGCGAGAAAAAGACTTGGAGGCGCAGGCGCGTCGACAGATCGCGATTTTGCGGGGTGCGGCGGGTGCAGTGCGCCGGGGCGGCAGACTGGTGTATTCGGTCTGCACGAACGAGCCCGAGGAAACCGAAGAAGTCGTCTCTTCTTTTCGAGAGTCCGGGTTCGTCCCCATACGGGACGGAGGCGCCCTCCCCGAAGTCGCAAGAGGTTTTTTGTCCCCGGACGGAGCGTTGCGGATAACGCCGGGAGAAGGGCTTGACGGCTTTTTCGCCATGAGTTGGCGCAAAGAGGGCGGAAATTGCTGAAAGGGATACTGAAGGGTATTTTCTGGGTTGCGCTCCTCGTCGGACTGGGCGGCGTGGGGGGCGCTGTGGGCCTTTACGTCTTCAGGGGGGGAGAAGGTGTTTTCCTGCCCCAGGTCGCAGGCCTCGACGTGGTTCGCGCGCTCGAGTTGCTGGGAGAGAAAGGAATACCCATGCAGGTCTCCGGGCGCGTGTTCAGCGATGCGGTATCCATGAATCACGTCGTGCGGCAGAATCCTCCCGGTGGACGCCGAATTCGCAAGGGAAGAATCGTATCGCTCGTTCTCAGCAAAGGCCCGCGAGACGTGGCGGTGCCTGCGGTGGTGGGCAAGAACCTCAACCGCGCGGAGACTCTCATTCGCCTCGAAGGCCTTCGCCCTCGGCTGGTGGAGCGATTGTATGATCCCAAGCGGCCCATCGATCAGGTTTTGGGTGTTTGGCCGACCGAGGGTGAAAATATCAGGCGCGGCGAGGGCGTGGTTCTCGTCGTCAGCCAGGGTTCCCGCGAGCGGGCGTACGTCATGCCGTCCCTGATCGGGGAACCCGTCAACAATGCTCTTGATAAGGTTCGCGCGCTCGGCCTGACGGTCGGGCGCGTCCGCTACGTGGATCGCCCCGGCTCCCTCAGGGGCTCCATCGTTTCGCAAATACCGCCCCAGGGACGGCGCGTCCTGGCGGGCCACCGGGTGCATGTGGACGTGGCGCGCGGCGCGGACCAGATGGCCGGGAATTTCATTGTCTTGCGCTACCGCGTGCCGCACGGAAAACCCAGGCGCACGCTTCGCGTGGAACTCGAATCGAACGGCGAGACGCGTGAGGAACTCTCCCGCGAGGTGAACGCGGGCGAGGAGATTCATCTGCTGGTGCGGGTGAAGGGGGGCGCAAGAGCGCGTATATTTCTGGATGGCCGTCTGGTCGAAGAGCAAACGCATTAGGGAAGGAATCGATATGCCCAAGCCGGATATGGTGCCTGGGAAAATTCGGGTCGCGCCCTCTTTGCTCTCCTGTTCTTTCGAGAAGATGGGCGAGGAAATAGCGGCGGTGCGCGAAGCCGGAGCGGACTGGCTGCATTTCGACGTGATGGACGGGCATTTCGTCCCCAACATTTCCGTGGGGCCTTTGGTCGTTCAGGCGGCCAGGAGAGCCGCGCCCGACATGGTGCTTGACGTGCATTTGATGATCGCGGATCCGGATCGCTACATCGAGGCGTTTGCGGATGCGGGCGCGGACATTTTGACGGTTCACGTGGAGGCGCCGACGCACATCCACCGGACCCTGCAGAGCATACGCGGGCTTGGTTTGGGCGTCGGACTGACGCTGAACCCCGGAACGCCGCTTTCGGCGATTGAGGCGCTGCTCCCGGAGGTGGATTTGGCCCTCGTCATGAGCGTCAATCCGGGTTTCGGCGGTCAAAAATTCATCCCGGCCTCTTTGGATCGGATTCGGTGTCTGAGGGGGATGATTGAGGAGCAGGGGGCTTCGGTTCTGATAGAGATCGACGGCGGCGTAACGCCGCAAAATGCGGCGGAGGTGCGCGCAGCGGGCGCAGAGGCGCTGGTGGCCGGTTCCGCCGTGTTCGGGGCGAAAGACTATGCGGAGGCCATACGCGGCATCAGGGGCGGTTGAAAAACCCTGATTTCGTAATTCGGTGTATGAAGTCGACCAGGCGAGGGGGAAGGAAACTTCACTTCCCCCTTGAGGGGGTAGTTGAAAAAGTCCCTTCGGGTCTGTTGGGATTCCACTGTAGGGGCCGCATACATGCGGCCCTTGTAGTGGGTGAAAAAAAACTAGGGTCGCATATATGCGACCCCTACAATACCGCAAACCCTTTCAGACAGGTTGGATCAATTCCCCCCTTGGGGGTCTAACCCGAGCGAGTAGAGAAGAGATACACTCCCCCCTTGAGGGGGAGTCGATGAGGTGAGGGTGTAAACCCGAAACTGAATCGGTGGGGGGAGTTTTTCTGTGGCATGTCCCCCCACCGAGTCAGCCTTCACCTGTCGGTTCGGCTTCCTCGTCGCCCTTCCCGAGGAGGAAAGGCCGACGCTCAAGGGGGGAGTAATTCTTCTCTCTCCCCGGCAGGTTACATACGACGAATCACGAAATCGGGCTTTTTCAACAACCCCCTATCGTGGCGGCTTTTTTCATTTGGTCTTGGGCGGAGTAGCCGGGCAATCCTTACGCGGTTGACACTTGAGGCATAAAATCCTTATAAGTTGGGTTTCCTCACTCGGCCTTGCGGGTGGAAATTCGAAAACATATTGAATATCAATTAGTTGGGGTGTTCGATGTTTGATGGCTTGAAAGAACGCCTGGGCGGAATCTTCAAGGATTTAAGAAGCCGGGGCGTTTTGGGAGAAAAACAGGTCGATTCCGCGCTTCGCGAGATTCGCCTGGCGCTGCTCGAAGCCGACGTGAACTTCCGGGTCGCCAAGGAATTGGTGGCGAAAATCCGAGAAGATTTGCTTGGGGTGGAGCGCGTTGCGCACCTCGATCCTTCCCAGCAGGTCATCAAGACGGTTCAGAATCGTCTTACGGAACTCATGGGGACTAGGAGCGCTCCGCTCGAGCGCGCCACGAGCGGCGTCACCACCGTCATGCTCGTCGGCCTGCAGGGTTCGGGAAAAACGACGACGGCCGGCAAGATCGCACTAAGATTAAGAGGCAAGGGGTTGCGCGTTCTTCTCGTGCCTGCGGACGTCGCGCGGCCGGCGGCCATCGCCCAGCTCAAGAGGCTGGCCGAGCAGACGAGCGCCGACGCGTTCGATTCGGAAGGCATGTCGGATCCCGTGGAAATCGTCCGGCGAGCCGCCGAAAGAGCCCGGCTCGAGCATTTTGATTACTGCATCGTGGACAGCGCGGGCCGGCTGCACATCGATGATGCGTTGATGGACGAGTTGAAACAGATGAAAGAAGCGGCGCGGCCCGACGAGGTGCTCCTGGTCGCGGATGCGATGACGGGCCAGGAGGCGGTGAACTTAGGCCTGGCGTTTTCCGAGCGAATCGGCATCACGGGCGTCGTGCTCACGAAGCTAGACGGAGACGCCAGAGGCGGCGGCGCCCTCTCGCTGCGCTCGGTGACGGGCGTGCCCGTCAAGATGGTCGGCGTAGGCGAGAAACTCGATGCGCTTGAGGAGTTTCATCCCGAGAGGATGGCCTCGCGCATTCTGGGCATGGGGGACGTCATGTCCCTCATCGAGAAGGCCGAGGCCGCCATCTCCCCCGATGACGCGAAGTCCATGGCGGAATCCCTCGGCAAGGGGACGTTCACCCTGGTGACGATGAAAGAGCAGATTCTCCAGATGCGGAAGATGGGTTCGATGGGCGAGGTCATGTCCATGATACCGGGTCTGGGAAACAAGATGCCCGACGTGGATATCGACGAGAAGGAACTCTCGCGCACGGTGGCCATCATCGATTCGATGACGCCCACCGAGCGCATGAAGCCTGAAATCATCAAGGGCAGCCGCAGAAAGCGCATCGCCGGCGGGAGCGGAACCCGGGTGCAGGATGTGAACCGGCTGCTCAAGCAATTCTCGCAAACGCAGAAACTGATGAAGCAATTTTCCAGGGGCGGCAAGAAAAAACAGATGCAGAGAATGCGTCAAATGCTTAATTTTTAAGGAGAAAAACTTTGGCCGTAAAGATCAGACTTACCCGCGGGGGTATGAAAAAAGCGCCGCGCTACCGCGTCGTCGTGCAGGATGAGCGCATGCCGCGCGATGGTCGTTTCATCGAAAGTATCGGCCGCTACGATCCGTCGCAGGATCCCGCATTCGTTCATATCGATCTCGAGAAGGCGAAGGCCTGGATGGAGAAGGGCGCCATCCCGACCCGGACGGTCAAGAATCTGCTCGACAGGGCAGGCATCAACGATTAGGGACGCCCGATGAGCGGCAAGGTAGCCGTGGGCGTCGCGCTCAAGCCGCACGGTCTCAAAGGAGCCGTCCGGGTGGAGCCCTGGCTCGATGACTTGGACGCCTACGGGCGAATCGAAGAAGTGTTCTCACGTGGTGAGCCATCGAGGAGATTCGAGGTGGCGGCCTGCCACCGGGGCGGCAAGGGAGCCGTTGTCTGGAAGTTTGCGGGAATCGACGCCCCCGAAGACGCCGAGGCGCTGCGGGGGATTGTTTTTCTGGCGGACAGAAAATTCCTGGCCGGCCCCGATGAGGGGGTTCTCTATTTCGAGGATTTCGAAGGCTGCGACATCGCCGACGAAGAGGGCAGCCTGCTCGGGCGTGTGGTGGACATGTTCGGAGCCGGCGGAAACGACGTTATCGTCATCCGCGCGCCGGGGGGAGAAGAGTTGCTCGTGCCCGCAACGCGCGAGGTCGTATTGAGGCGCGAGGACGGGCGCTGGATTTTCCGTCCCCCAAAGCTCGATGTCGAGGATTGAGGAGTTTCCATGCGAATCGACATTCTTTCCGTGCTTCCCCGCATGGTGGAAGAGGCGTTCCGGGAGGGCGTCGTGGGACGCGCGGTCCAACAGGGCGTTCTGGAGCTCAAGGTCTGGAATTTGCGCGATTTCGCCGAGGGGAAATATCAACAGACCGACGACGCTCCCTTCGGCGGCGGAGCGGGCATGGTCATGAAGCCGGAACCCATCTTGAAGGGCGTTCGGGAGATTCGCGAAGACGGCGATGCCGAACCGCTCAAGGTCCTGCTCACGCCGCAGGGGCGGTTGTTCGATCAGGCGGCCGCGCACAGGTTCTCCAAGTCTCCCAGGCTGCTCCTCATCTGCGGGCGCTACGAGGGCGTGGACGAGAGGGTGAGCGAATTGTGCGTGGATGAAGAGATCTCCATCGGCGACTACGTGCTCTCGGGAGGGGAGATTCCTGCCATGGCCGTCATCGACGCCGTCGGCAGGCTCATCCCCGGCGTTTTGGGCAACGATGATTCGGCGGCGCAGGACAGCTTCACGGACGGCCTGCTCGATCATCCCCACTACACGCGGCCGGCGGAGTTCGAGGGAATCCGCGCGCCGGACGTGCTCTTGTCCGGCGACCACGAGGCGGTTCGCCTCTGGAGGAGACGCCAGGCGCTCGAAAGAACGCGCGAAAGGCGAAAGGATCTGTTCGAGCGGGCCGAATTGAGCGATGAAGATTTGCGCTTGCTGAAATCTTCGCGGACTTAAAAGGATTGGGAGTATTGGGCAACGTCTATCTCGCGCTGATCCACTACCCTGTGCTCAATCGCGAAGGCGACGTGGTGACTTCTTCGGTCACGAGCCTCGATTTGCACGATCTCGCCCGCGTAGGCCGCACCTATGGCGCCTCGGGCGTATTTGTGGTACATCCATCTGCTCCCCAGCGGGCGTTCGTCGAGCGGGTGATAGGGCATTTCACGGAGGGCCCCGGCCGCACGTTACACCCGCAAAGGAGCGAGACGCTCGAATTCCTGGAAGTTCTGCCGTCTCTGGATGTGCTCATCGAGGAGGTGGAACGCAAGGAATCAAAAAAGCCGCGATGCGTGGCCACGACGGCCAGGCGAGTCCCGGGCGCCGTGGGGTATGAAGCGCTGCGCGGCGAGATGAAGGAGATGGACGCCCCGCTCATCATTTTGTTCGGCACGAGTTGGGGTCTGGCGGATGAGGTGTTGGAGATGTCCGAGGTGGTTTTGCTTCCCGTGGAGGCGCAAGCCCATACGGGTTTCAACCATCTGCCGGTTCGCGGTGCGGCGGCGATTGTGGTAGATCGTATTCTCGGCAAAAGAGAGGTATAGTGCCGATTTTCCAGAACAAGGAGCGGGCAGGTGAACATTATCGATAAAGTTGAGCGCCAGGGCATGCGCAAGGACGTTCCCGAATTCGATTCGGGAGATACGGTGCGCGTTCACGTGAAAATCGTCGAGGGCGACAAGGAGCGCATCCAGGTGTTCGAGGGCGTCGTCATCGGAAGGCAGGGCGGCGGTCTTCGCGAAAGATTTCGCGTTCGCAAACTCTCTTACGGAATCGGCGTGGAACGCATCTTCCCGTTGCATTCCCCGAGAGTCGACAAGATAGAAGTCACCCGAAGAGGGCGCGTGCGCCGTGCGAAGCTCTACTACTTGAGAGATCGCAAGGGCAAGGCCGCCCAGGTGAAAGAGCGGCGCAGAAGGTAGTGGGAAACGGAATGTCCCGGTATCAGGCCTCGACATTCTCTTTTTTTCTTCGCTGTTGATTCCACAACAATTCCGCCCATCACAGACCGAACTGGAAGGGAGCTGGCTGAAACACACGCTGTTTCGGCATGAATCCTTACAGGAAGGGGGTTGTGACATGGGACGAATTCCAGCGTTACTCTTCACGGTAGTTCTTTTATTCGGATGCGGCGGCGAGGATAAAGTCTCACAAGCTCCCGCCACCATGCCTGAAACCGACTCCACCGAGGGCGTCGTGCTGAATGAGCGCGCGGCGTTGTCCATAAGCAACAGTTATCTTCGCGTTCAAGCTGCTCCGGGGCTGCCGCCCGTGGAATTGACTCTCGAATCGCAATGCGACGGGCAGTCCTGCACGATTACGGAACCGAATACGGGTATCAGTGAATCCGTATCCCTGCAGGAACTCCAATCTACCGACACGGACAGCATAGAGAATCTAAGACAGGTAGTACATTTCAGCCTGACGAAGAGGGACGTCGCCGTCTATGGCGGTTCCGTCGGCTTCGAATTGGGGGAGGGCAGTTCCGTCCACGCCACGGCTTTTGGTGGCTGGATGGTCTACAACTATTTCCTCGCGGCTTGGGGAGACTATTCCGATACGACCTACCCGTCGGCCCAAGTCGGTGTGGGGCTTTCCATCGGCAACGCTACCGGAACGCATCCTGCCGTGGATGCCATTTATAACGGCGTCATGCTCGGCGTAATCACGGCGGAAGGAGGTACTCAGGGGGACGGCGTGGAAGGAGATGCGACTCTTGAGTTCAGCATAGCGAATCCCAGAGGCGCTCAGATGGACGTTTCTTTCACCAATATAACGAATCGAGAAACGGGTGGTACGCTTTCCGACAACACATGGAGCGCTCTTCAGGTCCTGCCAGACGGGACTTTCGATACGGGCGACATTCACGGACTTTTCTACGGGCCGAATCACGAAGAGGTGGGCGGCACATTCAATCGGAGCGGCGTCGCCGGCGCTTTCGGCGCAAGCAAGGCAAGCGAATAGATTATTCCTCTTGCGCTCAAGGATATCGGTTAACTTGACCTAGAAAATGCTCGCGGAAGGTAGGGCGGAATAGCTTCAAAAATAGAGAAGACCCGGGGTTTTGCCCCGGGTCTTTTTGTTGCCGTTGCTCCCTCTCCATTCAACCCTCCAGAAAATTCTGCACCTCGTTGTATAAAGCCTCGCGGCGCCATTCGTACTGGGCGAAATGCGTGGCTTCTCCCAGGACGACCGAGCGCTTCCCGCGGCTTCCCGTGAGCGCGCGGTACACGGCGGCGAAAATGGGGTCGGTCGAACTCCTGTCGTGATCCCCCCGGATGGTCAGGACCGGACAGGTGATTCTGCTCGCGTCGTAAAGCGGCTTGTTGCGCGCGCGGTCATAGCCGTCCGCCATCGCGCCGTTGGGTACGCGGACGGCGGGGGTTTTTCTGCGCGCGCCCTCGGGGTCGAATTTGAGTTGTTCTCTCCAGAAGCGTTTGATCGCCGCCTCTGTCCGCCACTTCGCGTGCTGCCCCTTGGGGATGCTCCCGTCCCAACGCTCGCGCTGGTAGGCTTCCGTGACCCAGCGCCACGCCCCTTTTCGAGGGTCCCAGCGTCCGGGGCGCGCGGGGTCTTCCGAGAGGGCCGCCGCCTGGGGATTGTCGTATGCGTAAAACGGAGCATAGAGAGCGAGGCGGCGGATGCGCGCCTGTTTTCCGGCCGTGAAGGCGGCCGTGGTCGTCGTGCCCCATGACCAGCCGAGGAGGTTCAGCTTGTTGATGGCGTTTTGCTCGCAGATGAATCGCACGGCGGCGTCGATGTCGCGCACCGCGGTGATTCCCCGCACGGCCGGGGGTTGACCGGCGGCGCTTCGGAGCATTTCCGGAGGCCTCGTGGAAGGGCCGTAGCCCCGGATACAAAGGGCGTAGACGTGAAAACCACGACTGGAGGCGAAGTCCATCCACGAGTAGCCGGGCAACGGAAGATCGAAGGCGACGGGCGCCGGGGTGCTTTGCCCGTGCACCATGAGCAGCGTGTTGGCCGTTTCCGACTTCTTCATTCCGCGCGGTTTTTTCTCTCTTAAATGCAGCTTGATGCCTTCGTCGTGTGAGTCGATGAGGTGGTCTTTTTGATAAATATCTTTCTTTGCCAACGTATTTTCTCCAATTCGAGGGATATGCTCATCTTCTCAGATTTCAGGCCATCCCCCAAGCCGGATGGCGGGTTTGCGCCTTGAGAACTCCCGGATTCATCGATATATTAGGGGGATCCACCGCCCTGTATGGTCTTTCATGTATTCCATCGAGCTTGATCTCGCAAGAGAAGGCGTCTCGATCGTCGCAGGCGTGGACGAGGCCGGGCGCGGCCCCCTGGCGGGCCCGGTGGTGGCCGCCGCCGTGGTGCTCGACCCGGAAAATCGGATTGCCGGCCTTGACGATAGTAAGAAACTATCCCCGCGCCAGAGGGAGGCGTTGTTGCCCGAGATTCTGGCGAAAGCGCGCGCCGTCGCCCTGGCGGCGGCAGGGCCGCGCGAGATCGAGAGAATCAACATCCTGCAAGCATCGCTTCGCGCGATGGCGACCGCCGTGGAGGGGCTTGGACTTGCGCCCGCTCACATACTCATCGACGGAAACAAGAGGATTCCCGTCCCGTTGCCGCAAACCCCACTCGTGAAAGGAGATTCGCGGTGCGCCTGTATCGCCGCGGCGAGTGTTGTCGCCAAGGTGTATCGGGACCGGGTGATGGCCCGGATGGAGGGACGTTTCCCGGGCTATGGCTTCGGCAAGCACAAGGGCTATCCCACGCGGGAGCATCTCGCCGCTCTGGAGCGTCATGGTCCATGCCGCATTCATCGGCGGACTTTCCGGGGCGTGCCGGCCGTGGTCGGAGCGTGAGGACGCGATGAGCCGCGAGAGCGGAAAAATTGGAGAAGACGTGGCCGTGAAATTCCTGCGCAGACGCGGCTATCAAATCATCGAGCGAAACTACCGTGGCTCACGCTACGAGGTGGACATCATCGCGCGCGAAGGCGGGGTTCTCTCGTTCGTCGAGGTGAAGACCCGCGCGCCGGGCAAGTCCTTAAGCGGCGCGGAAGCCATCAATCGCGAGAAACAGCGGAGAATCGCCCAAGCCGCGCAGCACTACCTGCTGACGCACCCGGAAGAGCGCTCATCCGTCTGCCGTTTCGACGTGGTGTTGCTTGAAGCGGAGGCGGGGAAAAAACCAAAGGCGAAAGAACTTATCCGGAATGCGTTTCAGTAACGTAGGTTCCCGGGTTTTTATCTTTTTGATGGGAGAGTCGGCGGTCGTCTCTTTCATGGATTTCGCTCGGCGATCAGGCGCAGACCCAGAAGGGTCAAATCAGGGTTGATCAGGTCGAAAACCCCTTCTTCTTCACCCAAAGCCAGGCTCTGGCCGCCCGTTGCGACGACTTTCGTTTCGCGCCCCAGTTCGGTTTTCATGCGGTCGACGATTTCCCGGACAAGGCCTCGGTAGCCGTACGCGATGCCGGATTGAATGCTGTGGACCGTGTTTTTTCCGATGACCGAGGGTGGAACGGCGGTTTCGACCCGGGGAAGCCGGGCCGTTTTGTCGATGAGCGCTTCCAGGGCGATTCCCATGCCTGGCGAAATGGCGCCGCCCAGGTATTCTCCCGCGGCGGATATCGCATCGAAGGTGATGGCCGTTCCGAAATCGACGATGACCAAAGGCCCGCCGTACAGATGGTGGCCGGCGACGGCGTTGACGATTCTGTCCGCTCCCACCTCACGGGGGTTGTCGTATTTGATGGAGATTCCCGTCCGTATTCCCGGACCGACGACCAGTGGTTTGACGCCGAAATAGCGTATCGCCATCTCCTCCAGATTCGGCCCCAGGGGAGGGACGACGCTCGCCATCACCACACGGCCCACGTCCGACATCTGGTGTCCCCCGAGCCGGAACAAGCCTTCCATGAGAATGGCCAGTTCATCCGTCGTGCGGCGGGCCACGGAGCCGAGCCTCCAACTCGATACGATTTCTTCGCCGTCGAAAAGCCCGACGACGGTTTGCGTGTTGCCTACGTCGATGGCCAACAAATAGGAATTTTCGCTCATGGGAGTTCCACCTCGCCGGAGTTTATCCTCTCGATCGACCCGTCGGGCTTTTCGAGGAGCAGGCAGCCCGCCTCGTCAATCCCGTTGTTTTTTCCAACAAACTTCTCATCCCCGACGCGAACGGACATCATCTCGCCTATATTATCGCATAAATGAAGCCACTGGCTCCGGATTCCACCGAAACCGCTTGTTTCATATTCCTTGAGCCGGGAGGCGATGCGCCCTAGAAGAAGATGGAGAAGATGCTCCGCGTCAGGAACCCGTCCTCCCGAGAGAAGAACCGAGGATGCTGTTTCTCGCAGTTCGGGAGGAAAATCGCCCCGCTGCGTCGTGAGGTTGACGCCTAAGCCTGCGACGACGGCGGCGGGCTGATTCGGGAGGCTGATATATTCGCAGAGGATTCCGCCGATTTTTTTTCCGTCCACCCTCAAATCGTTCGGCCATTTGAGCCCGATGCGGAGGCCCGTCGCCTCTGCGAGTCCTTCCGCGACGGTGACGCCGAGTAAAAGCGTCAGGAGGGATGAAATTCCGGTTTCGCCATCCGGACGAAGCAGAGCCGAGAAGTAGAGTCCGCTCCCCGGCGGTGAAAACCAGGAGCGTCCCTGCCGTCCTCTTCCTTTGGTTTGGGATATCGCCCGTACGACGAGGCCGCTCGCTTCGCCTTCTCGCGCACGGGCCGAAACCAGATCGTTTGTGGAACTCGCCTCGTCAATCGTTTCGATGCGCCAGTTCAGCGTCTTATCGTAGGCGCCGGTGGAGTGCATCTAGTTCTGAAACTCTGCGATGCGCTCTGCGCTCTCGCGGAGTTTTTGTGCGCGCTCCTGGGTCTCGCGCAAACGGGTTTTGTCCTTTTCCACGATTGCAGCGGGCGCGCGTTCGATGAAGGAGGGGTTGGTGAGCTTTTTCTCCAGACTCGCTATCGTATCGCTTGCGTCGGCGATTTGTTTGTCGAGACGCTTCAGTTCTTCTTCGATGTCGATGAGGCCGCCGATGGGGACGAACGCCTGACCATAGCCGAAAACGGTGTGGGCCGACGCCTTGGGCCGCTCCACGTCGGGGCCGACCTTCCAGTCGGGCGAGAGCTTCGCCAGTCTCCGTATCCATTCGGATTCGCGCATGATGATGTCGAGTTTCTTGGAGTCGTGCACCTGAATGTGCGCCTCCATCTGCTTGTTGGGGGAAATGTTCAACTCTCCCCGTATGTTCCTGATGCCGCCGATCATGTCCATCAGGGCCTCGAATTCCGCTTCCGCTTCGGGGTCGTCCCACCCATCTTGGGTTTTCGGCCATTCGGCCATCATGATGCTCTCGCCCTTGCGGTTCGGAAGTTTCTGCCAGATCTCCTCGGTGATGAAGGGGATGATCGGGTGCAGGAGGCGAAGCGTGCGCTCTAGAACTTCGGCGAGCACCGCGCGGCTCTCGTCGCCGCGCTCATCCGAGGTGAGGGCGGGTTTGATGACTTCCAAGTACCAGTCGCACAATTCATGCCATGTGAAATGGTACAGCGCCAGCGCGGCGTCGTTGAAGCGGTATTCCTCGAGCGCCTCCTCCACCTGGCGCGTCACGCCGTTTAAGCGGCTCAATATCCATCTGTCACCGAGAGAGAGCGCCTCTCTGGGCGGCATGGGTGGAACTTGCTCGCCCAGATTCATCAGGGTGAAGCGGGCCGCGTTCCAGATTTTGTTGCAGAAATTCCGGTATCCGGCGATTCGCTCCATGGACAGGCGTATGTCGCGCCCCTGGGCGGCCATGGCGGTGAGCGTGAACCGCAGCGAATCCGTGCCGTATTCCTCGATGATCTCCAGCGGATCGATAATGTTTCCCCGCGTCTTGCTCATCTTTTGTCCCTGCTCATCCCGCACGAGGGCGTGAATGTAGACGTCGCGGAAGGGGACGTCGTCCATGAACTTGAGTCCCGTCATGATCATTCTGGCGACCCAGAAGAAGATGATGTCGAAGCCCGTGACCAGAACGGACGTGGGGTAGAAGTATTTCAGGTCGGGATTGTCGTCCGGCCAGCCGAACGTCGAAAAAGGCCACAGTGCGGAACTGAACCAGGTGTCGAGCACGTCGGTTTCGCGCCTTAGGTTCGGGTCGTCGGGCTCTTCGCGCGAGACGATGACCTCTCCGGTTTCGTCGTTGTACCAGGCGGGTATCTGGTGGCCCCACCAAATCTGGCGGCTGATGCACCAATCTCGAATGTTGCGCATCCACTCGAAATAGGTGGATTCCCACTGTTTGGGAATGATTTTGATGCGTCCGTCCTCGACGGCGCGAATCGATTCCTCCGCCAGCGGTTTCGCGCGCACGAACCATTGTTTCGAGAGATATGGCTCCACCACCGTGCCGCAGCGGTAGCATCCACCTATGGCGTGGCGATGGGCTTCCACCCCGCGCATCAACCCTTGCGCTTCCATGTCCGAGAGGATGCGCTTCCGCGCCTCGAACCTGTCCAGTCCCTCATAAGGTCCTCCGTTTTCGTTGATCTTCGCATCCGGGGTGAGGATGTTGATTTGCGGCAGGTCGTTTCTGAGGCCCGCCTCGAAATCGTTCGGGTCGTGCGCGGGCGTGACCTTCACGGCGCCGGAGCCGAACGCGGCGTCCACGAAAGAATCCGCGATGACGGGGATTTTTCTGTCCAGAAGCGGTAGGCGGAGATGTTCGCCCACGAGGTCCTTGTATCTCTCGTCATCGGGATGAACGGCCACGGCCGTGTCGCCCAGCATGGTCTCGGGGCGCGTCGTCGCGATGGTGACGCCATCCCCGCCGTCCCAGAGCGGATAATGGAATTCCCAGAGGTGGCCGTCCTGATCTTCGTGCTCGACTTCCAGGTCCGAGACGGCCGTCTCGCATCTCGGGCACCAGTTCACCAGATAATTGTCGCGGTAAATCAGCCCCTCCTCAAAGAGCCTCACGAAGGCTTCGCGCACGGCGCGGGAGAGTCCCTCGTCCATCGTGAATCGCTCGCGCTCCCAGTCGCACGAAGCACCCAGGCGGTGAAGCTGGCGAATGATGGTACCGCCGCTCTCGGCTTTCCACTTCCAGACTCGCTCGATGAATTTCTCACGCCCCAGGGATTCGCGGGAGAGGTTCTCCTCGGCGAGCTGGCGCTCCACCACGTTCTGGGTGGCGATGCCCGCATGGTCGGTGCCCGGCATCCAGCAGACGCTCAGGCCGCTCATGCGCTTCCAGCGAACCAGGATGTCCTGCAAGGCGTTGTTCAGGGCGTGGCCCATGTGCAGGGAGCCCGTCACGTTCGGTGGCGGGATGACGATGGAATACGGTTCTTGGCTCTCGCTGGGCGCGCCGTGAAAATATCCGCGCTTCAGCCATTCGGCATACCAGCGATCTTCGGCCCCTTTCGGGTCGTAACGAGGTTCCAGCAAAGGTTATTCTCCGCGTTTGATTTTTTCGATTTCTCTAAGAACGATTTGCTCTACGATATCAGGGAGTTGCGCCACCACGATGGATTCGATGCGGCGCAACAACGTGGGGGCGATCTTTTCCGCGGCTTCTTCCAGGTATTTATGGATGATGGGCTCGAGTTTTTCGCTGTCCGGCCCGGGAGCGGAAAAGGGTGGTTGTTCTTCCTCCTCGCTCGCAGATGGCGCACTCTCTGCGTCGGCGAGAGCCTCTTCCGTTTCTTCGAGCGCTTCTTCCGCAACTGGAGCGGGAGGGGTTTCTTTGGACTCCTCTACCCTGTCTTCTGGAGGCGGGGGAGCCTCGTCCGCAGCTTCTGTGTCCATTGTTTTTTCAGGAGAATGTGGTTGCGTCTGCTCCTGGGGTTCCGGGGCCGGCGCGCGGCCAAACGGGCCGATAATGCGTTCCACTTCCGTGGTGAATACCACCGGCTTGAACGGTTTTTCGATGCTACCTATCGCCTCCACTTCCTGGATTTCCTCATCACTGACGCTGTTGCGCGTGCTAGTCAAAACGAGAAGAGGAACCCGGGATAATTCCGGTTTTTCGCGCAGGCGTCGACAAAAGTCCAAGCCATCGGAATTCTCCATGTCCAGGCTGGCAACGACGATGTCCGGCGGCGCATTTCCCGCGATTTCGAGTGCTTCATCGGCATCCTCCGCCATATGTATATCGACTCTCGTGTTTCTGAAAGCCAATTCCACGACCCGCTGCACCAGAAGGCTTTCGTCGAGGAGAAGTAGGTTGGTCGCCATGTGTTCGGTCCCCGTCCGGGCGTTCGCTGGATGAGCCGAATGGAGGATAAGAATCAGGAGTCTGCGCTTAAATATCTCTAGAACTTTTGCGCCTTCTTGCACCAGGCAACTAGTTGACAATCATGCCACTACCATAATTCCGGGGTCAACCTGTATCTATTTGCGTTGATATCGATTCACGGCGCGGCGATGTTCGCGGTAAGTGCGGGAAAACCGGTGGCCGCCGTTCTTGGTGGCCACGAAATACAGATATTTCACTTTGGCGGGGTTCAACGCCGATTTGATGGATTCCAGCCCCGGACTGGCGATAGGGCCCGGGGGGAGTCCCCGGTAGAGGTAGGTGTTGTAGGGTGAATCGTATCGCAAATCTTTCTTTGTGATGTTTCCATCGAAGTGAGGCAGTCCGTATATGACGGTGGGGTCGCTTTGAAGGCGCATTCTTCGCTTGAGCCGATTGATGAATACGGCTGCGATGAGCGGGCGCTCACTGCTCAGGGAAGTTTCTTTTTCGATAATCGAGGCCAGCGTGAGCGTCTGGTGGATGGTGAATCCCATCGTTTTCGCCTGTTTTTTGAGAGCGGGCGAGAATTTTTTCCGCATCGTGCGAACCATGAAGCGCAGGATTTTTTTGGCCGAAGCGCCCACCGGGAAATGATAGGTGTCGGGGAACAGATATCCCTCCAGAGAAGCCGCGGTAATGTTCAGTTCTCGAAGAAAAGAAGGGTCGCGCGAAATTCTGAGAATTTCCCCTGCACTGGCGAGTTTGGCGCGCTGGATCGTTCGGGCGATTTCCCGGGTGTTGTAGCCCTCGGGAATAGTGAGCGTGCGCCGGGCGACTCTGCCCTCCGATAAATCTCGGTATATCTCTCGTGGCGACTTGGATGCTTTGAGCGCATAGACGCCGGCTTGAATGCTATTGGCGCCGCCCCTGAGTCTGGCCTGGAGGTGGAACAACCCCGGGTTTCGAATTAAACCGCTTTTATCCAGCAATTCCAGAATCTGGGCGAAGGACATTCCCGAGCGGACGTGAATGAGCTTCGTTTCATTAGCCTGCGGGTTGGCGGGCCGGTTGAATTCGTCGTCGAGATATTGATAGCCGACAAAAGTGCTCAGGATCATGAGGGAGAAAAGCGCGACGAGTAATTTCCCGAGCCGCCGCTTTTCGGCGGGAGGCTTTGTTTCCGGCGCATCGCTTTCTTCTGAAAGATTTTCGTTTTCAGCCATGGGAGGTCGGGCGCTTCATGTTCTGATGATCCAGGTACGCCTGTAGAATGAGTTGCGCCGCGATGACGTCGCGCTTTTTTATCTTCCGGCTCGGTTTGGTTTCCATTTCGTTCAAGATCCGGTCCGCCTGCGTCGTGCTGAGTCGCTCGTCCCATTTTTCGACGGGAATATCGAGATTTTCCCGGAAGAATTTCACGAGCCTTCTGGTGCGCTTCGCCCTGGACGTATCCCGGTTCGATAGGCCGACGGGGTGTCCCACGACCAGCAGATGAACATCACGCTCACGGATGATGCCGCCCAACTCGTCGAGCAGTTGCTGATCACTTTGTCTTTCAATGAGGGCGAGCGGTTGGGATGTCAGACCCAGAGAATCGCTGATGGCGAGGCCTACCCGCTTTTCGCCGAAGTCCATTCCCAAAATTCGGGGATGACTCATTTTTGGGTTGTTTTCGTTTTGGTTGGTTTTGTCTTGGCCTCGCCGGGATAGAACATTTCGACCTGGAATCGCTCGAGAGTGGAATGCGTCGCCCTATCCAATGAAGCGAGGGATTTGCGGTAGTCGATGAGCGCCCGGGTTTCTTGCGTCAGGGCGTTGGCCAGCCTTTCCTGGTCTTCGAGAATGTCTCTGCTCGTCGAGAGGCCGACCTTGAATTTTTTCTCCTGGGCGTCCAGGCGCTCTTCCGCCAGCCTTCTGGCGACGCGCGTGGCTTCGATTCTTTTGACGCCCAGGCGAATCCGGCGCGCGCTTCGGTGAACTTTTTCCATGATGGATTGCCGCGTTTGGTGGTAGGAGGCCACCGTTTTAGCGTAACTGAGTTGCGCCTGGCGGTAGTCCGCCTTCGCTCTCCTGTTTCCGAGGGGAATACGGAACGAGATTCCACCGGAGAAGCTGTATCTCTTGTTTTTGAATTGCTCCTCGAAGGCCTCCCCCTGGCTTTCCGCGAGAGCGTTGTTGGATGCCGATGCGTTCAGATTGACTTCGGGCAATAGATTTTGTTTTTTTACTTTCAGGTCGATTTGCCTTTTGTCGACTTCGATGCGGGCTTTTTCCAGTTCCGCGTGCTTGCGCAAGGCATCGAGTATGAGTTGCATCTCATCTACATTGACGGCCTGAAACTTCGGCTTTTCGGTCGGTAGAATCTCGATGCCCCAGGAAGAGGGCGTATCCGTGACGTTCAGGAGCATTTTCAGGGTGTCTTCCCGGTCCTTGACTTGTTGCTGCGTCACGAGAAGGGCTTCTTCCCGGGAGGCGACGGTGGCTTGCGCTTCCGTTATCTCTATCGGGGCGAGAGTGCCGACCTCGACTTGAATCTTGTTTCGTCGCAAGAGGTCCTTGGCAAGATCGAGAGATTTTCGCCTGAACTGGAGATTTTCAATGGAGAAGACGAGGTCCCAGTAGGCTTGTTCAACGGCGTCTATTGTCTCGATGACCCTGGTTCGGTATGTGTGGAGCGTTTGTTCTTTCGTGGCCATGGCCACCTTGATTCTGGCTTGATGGAGATCGATGCCGAAATTTTTGAGCAAGGGCTGTTCGATGGTGAAAGTGAGACTGGTTTGAAAGTTCGGATCGAAAACATTTTGCGGAGAATTAGACGATTCTCTAATGCTTCGCAGGATAAGTGAATACTCTGCTCCCGTGATGAGCCTTTGGCGAATGCCGGCCGCTACCCCCAGGGTGTCGGTTTCCCGTATTCCCCCTGTCCTGTTGAATACGCTGTTCGCCGAGCCGAGCTTGGATTTGCTGATATTCGTGTCCACGACGGCTTGGGGATCGAAGGCGGAGCGTTCTCTGATGACGTTGCCTTCCGCGATGTCGGGGTCGAACCCGGCGATGGTGATGTCGAAATTGCGCGCAAGGGCGATGCTCACGGCCTCTCGTATGGACAGTGCGAGGCGAGGACCCTTGATCGTTGGCGTCGCCACATCGCTGCGCGGACGCTCGAAAGAAGTTTCCGCAGACATAGTGGATTCTGCGGCGGAGGCTACGTCCGCGAGAGGAGGTGAGGATAAGGAAATGAGAATTGAAAGCGCAATACAATGGCAAGCTAATAATTTGGGCGGTTTCATGAAAAAAATTGCTCCACGTTACTGGCGGCGCAAAACGCAAATCGCTTTTACCGTGAATCTGCACATCATTCTCGTGGTCCAGTTTTCCGGTTTCTTGAAAAATATACTACTCGTATCGGGGTAAAAAGGGAAATGAGTTTTGCTTTCCCATCGATTACCCTTTGTAAATACGGGAGATAGAGCGTCGCCCTTTCTTTTCTTGCGCAAGTGCGTGGCGCTCTGCTAGAAAGATTTCTGCAAGTAATCTTCGGTCCGTAGTGGCTTCGTGTAAGGCGAAATTCTTTTGAGGTGAGCGAGCGGTGGAAGTTTTTGAGGGAGTAGACGCCTATGATTGTGAAGATTCTCCCTCGGTATTGAGCATTGGGAATTTTGACGGTGTTCATCTCGCTCACAGAGAGATTTGCCGATTCATCAAGGAAGAGGCCGCCCGACGAGGCGGCCGGAGCGTCATATTGACGTTCGAGCCGCACCCGCTCTCCGTGGTTGCTCCCGAAAGACGCCCCCCCCTGATGACGACCCTCGAAGAGAAGCTGGCCCGCTTGGAAGCCCAGGATATTGACGCCGTGGTGATTGAGAAATTCACGCCCCGTCTGGCGCAAACCGAGGCGAGGGATTTCGTGGGGCAGATTATCGGCGAAGGCCTAAAAGCTTCGCTCGTGGCGATCGGCTTCAACTTCCGTTTCGGAAAAGGGCGTGCGGGAAACGTCGAACTCCTGCAGGAAGAGGGAGCGAACGCCGGCTTCGAAACACACGTACTGGAACCTTATATGTTCGAGGGGAGACGGGTCAGCAGTACGGAAATACGAAAGCTGTTGTTGGGCGGGGCGGTGGAGGAGGCCGCTCGCCTGCTGGGGCAGCACCATATGATAGGAGGAAGAGTGGTTCGTGGCGACGGGCGGGGCCGGCAAATCGGCATACCGACGGCCAACGTGGATTACCCGCCCATCCTGATTCCCGAAAACGGGGTGTACGCCTGTCGGGTGCAGCTCGATGGAAGAGAGGGACTCCGGCATCCCGCCGTGACGAACATCGGGAATCGACCCACGTTCGATAAAAAAGAAGTGACTCTCGAAACACACTTGCTGGATTGGGAAGAGGATATTTATGGAAAATCCATTCGGGTGGAATTCGTTTCCCGCTTGCGCGAAGAGAAAAAGTTTTCAGGCCCCCAAGAACTCGTCAAGCAGATTCATTTGGATATGGAAAACGGGCGGAAAAAATTGCTCGGCTAGACCAGAATACCCATCAGGCCATCCCATATAAAGAAAACCCCGAAGCCCAGCATCACCCACGCGCAGCCCTGCTCGATTCTCGTCCACCCGGTTTCACCGATCATGCGGCTCCCCTGGTTCGATGACCAAGTGATGAAAACGGCCCATATCCCATCCGCCAGCAAGTGAACGACGATCATTCCCGCCAAACCGGCCAACCACCCGAATTCGCTCGTTCGCGCGATGAGGTTCGCGCCAATGGTGAGCCACCACAAAACCCAGTAGGGGTTCAGGACCGTGAGCAGGACGCCGCCGGTGAGGGCGTTGCACCGAAGAACGCTCTTTTGCTCGGGGGCGGCGGTCCTGAAATTTCTGAACACGCCGCTTCCTAGATAAACGAGGACGCCGCCGCCAAGCAAAGAGACGCCCTCGCGTATCCCCTGGATTTCAAAAAACGGCTGCAATCCGGCGTACAGGGCGATGATGAGCGGGACTTCGGCCAGGGCGTGTCCGAGGGTAACCCAGATTCCGGCCCATGGGCTTTGTTTGCCGCGCGCGATGAGAAATGCCGTAAGAGGACCCGGCGACATGACGCCGCTCAGGGAAATGACGGTGATGAATCCGTAAAACGCGAGCAGGTTCATTTCTTTGGTTCTGGTTCATCGAGCAGGCGGCGCAGTCGCTTGACGTCTAAATGAAATTTGAAAACCTTTGTTTCCCCTAGATAGCCGACGGGCACTTGCTCACCATACAGGCGCTTTAGTTCCGGGTCTCTATCCACGTCGACCTCATTGATGATGAGGTCCGGAAAATGGCGCATTATCGCCGCTTTCGCCTCATGGCATAGATGGCACTCGCTTCGCGTATAGAATGTGATTTTCCGCATATCTTCCCAAAGTCTTGTCGGATTCGAGGTTGTTCTTTCCTCTCGCCACTATATCAAAGACGGGATAGTTTTATTCATCGACTCGAATCCTTGACAACGCATCCGCCCCCCGATATAGGGGATGACTACCAATCTTCTCGCCGGAGTGGCGGAACTGGTAGACGCGCTAGATTCAGGTTCTAGTGGGCTTCGGCCCGTGGAGGTTCAAGTCCTCTCTCCGGCACCATTAAAATAATTCTCATTCAGGCGAAGGTTCGCGCTTTCTCAATCCAGGAGGCCTCATGAAGATTGTCGAGGACAAATTTTCCAACGGGATTCGCGTGGTGACGGCGGAACGCTCCGAGTCGGCGGCGGTGGCGTTCCATATTTATTTCGGCTGTGGTGGTCGCCATGAGCGCGATGAAGTAGTGGGTGTATCCCATGCGCTCGAGCATATGGTTTTTAAGGGCACGCCTTCGAGAACAACGCTCGACATCGCTCGTGAGATGGAAGGCAACGGCGCATCCATCAACGCGAATACGGCGTCCGAGCGCACTTGCTATCACTTCACGGCGCCGGCCGATGCGTTCGCCACCGTGCTCGAAGTCTATGCGGATGCGGTGAATAACTGCCTGTTAGATAAAGACGAATGGGCTCGGGAGCGGATGGTCATCCTCGAGGAGTTGAAGATGTATGAGGACATGCCGCGCATCTGGGTGTCGGATATGCTGGAGACCACTGTCTACAATCTGCAGATGGGCGTCATCGGGAACCGGGAGACCATCAAAGCGATTGAGCCCGAACACATGCGCGAGTTGATAGAGAAATGGTACGTCCCCGGCAACACGGTGATCTCCGTTGCGGGCGGCGTGAGGCACGAGGAGGTGATGGCGCTGTCCGAGAAACACTTTGGTGCTCGGAGCGGCAGCGAGGAGAAGCCTCTCTCACCCGGCTTGCCAGAGGAGAGCAAGGCCAAGATCATAGATCAGGCTCGCCAGACGGATCAGGTGAATCTCGCGCTCGGTTTCCGCGCCTTCGGCCTCAATCACGAAGACGCCGCCCCGCTCCGGGTGATGTGCAACATCCTGGGCGGGAAGATGAGCAGCAGATTATTCACCGAAGTGCGCGAGAAGCGGGGTCTTGCGTACAGCGTGGGTGCCGTGCCGCATCGCTACACCGACACGGGGATGGTTGAAATGAAGGCGGGCGTAGCCCTCGAAAAAGCGGTAGAGGCGACCGAGGTGATATTGTCTGAAACAGGAAAGTTCAAGACCGAACACGTAACGAGTCAGGAACTGGCCGAAGCGAAGCGGTACATCAAGGGAAATCTCCAGATACATGAGAGTTCGGAATATCATGCGGGGCGAAACGGCTCGAATCTCATGCTCAGAGGGAAGGTGTATTCCGTGGAGGAGGAGTTGGCGGATATCGACTCCGTGGGCGAGGAAGACATTCAGCGTGTAGCCAAAGAGGTGTTTCAGGAAGATAGGCTTACGGGCGCCGTGATTGCCGAAAAACCACTCGGTTCCGAAATCGAGGCGGTGCTCAAGATCTAAGCCCCCGGAAAACGGAAAAGATGCTAGGGGGTTGCTGCCGCAGTGTTTGGCGGAGGATTGCTCAGAAGTATGTCGGTTCGACGATTCTTGGCGCGCCCCTCTTCTGTGTCGTTACTCGCCACCGGGCGGTAAAAAGAGTAGCCGGTCGCCGACATGCGTTTAGGCGATATGTTTTTCGATTCCAGGAATTTGACGACGGCAACGGCGCGTGCGACGGAGAGTTCCCAATTCGTGGGATAGCGACCGAGCAGATTGCCTTTAATCGGCTGATTATCCGTATGTCCTTCTATCCGTATTATTTTGTCTTTTTGTTTTTGGAGAAATTCCGCAACTGTTGAGAGCGCCTCGATACCTTTTTTTCTGATCTCGGCGCTTCCCAGATCAAACAAAAAATTGTTCACGAAGGTGACGCGGAGCAAATCCTTGGTCCGTTCCAGCGTGATGGATTGTTTCTTTAACCTGCTGTTCATCTCGTTCAGATCTGATGCGAGCTTTTGGGAGCGTTCGGCTTCTTCTTGCGCTTTTTTCTCGAGTATTTTTGAGCGCGCAATCGCCAGCGTGTGTTTTTTGATCGTTTCCGACAGGCTCAAGTTTGTCTGGTCCAGCTTGTTTTTGATGAGTTCGGCCACGGAGGTTTTCTCCGAGATGAGTTGGCTCATCTCTTGAACCTGGGCCCGCAGAAGCTCTCCGGCTTTTACCAGACTCCCTATCTTTTGAGTTTTGTTTCTCGCGAGTTCGGCATTTCGCGCGTTTGATTCTTCGGCCTTGGCTCGCGTCTTGCGTTCACTCTCGAGGGTTTTCTGGATTTGTTCGAGCGCGAGTTCGAGGTTTCGGGCTTTCGTTTTTTCCTGCTCGATATCGGTATTTTTCTCTGCGATGAGTCGGCTCATCTCCTGAACCTGGGTGTTGAGGATTTCCCTGGTTTGTTCGAGGCGCTTCATTTCTTCGGCTCGATTTTTAGCGAGCATGGCGTCTTGCGCATTTGATTTTTTAGCTTTCGCCGATGACTTGCGCTTATCGGCGATATTGCGCTTATCTGCTTTTTTCTGCTCGGTCGTGATGAGTTGATCCATCTTACGGACTTGCGCCTCGATGATTTCCCTGTTTTTTTCGAGACGCTTCATTTCTTCGGCTCGATTTTTAGCGAGCATGGCGTCTTGCGCATTCGATTTTTTAGCTTTCGCCGGTGACTTGCGCTTATCGGCGATATTGCGCTTTTTCATTTTTTCCTTCTCGGTCGCGATGAGTTGATCCATCTTACGGACTTGCGCCTCGAGGATTTCCCTGTTTTTTTCGAGACGCTTCATTTCTTCGGCTCGATTTTTAGCGAGCATGGCGTCTTGCGCATTCGATTTTTCTGGCTTCGCAGACACCTTGCGCTGATCGGCGAGATTGCGCTTATCTGCTTTTTTCTGCTCGGCCGCGATGAGTTGATCCATCTTTCGAACTTGGTTCTCGAGAATTCCCCGAACTTTTTCGAGACGCTTTAACTCTTCAGCCTGGCTTCTGGCCAGTTCGAGGTTTCGTTTATTTGATTTTTCAATCTCCACTCGGGTCTTGCGCTCGGTTTCAAGGGTGGCCTGGATTTGTTGGAGCGCGTGTTCGAGACTTTGGGTTTTCGCTTTTTCCTGTTCGATGTCGGCAGTTTTCTCGGCGATGAGTTGCCGCATATTGCTCACTTGGGCCTCGAGACGCTCTCTCGCTTTTTCGAGGCGCTGTATTTCTTGGGCCCGTTTACCGGCGATTGCGAGGTTTTGTTTGCTTGATTTTTCCGCCTCGGCGCGCATCTTGCGCTCAGTTTCAAGGGTTGTCTGTATACGTTTGAGGGCGATTTCGAGGTTCTGGGTTTTTGTTTTTTCCTGCTCGATGTCGGTGCTTTTCATCGCGATGAGTTGGCGCATCTTTGCGACTTGAGCTTGGAGAAGCGCTCGGACTTTTTCGAGACGCTTGGTCT
The DNA here is from genome assembly GCA_965218885.1 of bacterium. Classification (GTDB taxonomy): domain Bacteria; phylum UBA8248; class UBA8248; order UBA8248; family UBA8248; genus Bin107. Next base: position 2,823,123 of record OZ244713.1, read on the forward strand.
CTTCGGCCAGGCTGGCGGCGATTTCGAGGTTCTGCTTGTTTGATTTTTCCATATCGGCGCGCATTTTGCGCTCAGTTTCAAGGGTTGCCTGGATTTGTTTGAGCGCGCGTTCGAGATTCTGGGTTTTCTTTTTCTCCTGTTCGATGTCGGTGCTTTTCATCGCGACGATTTGGCTCATCTTTTGGACCTGGGTCTCTAGTCGCTTTATCTCTTCGCCCCTGTCGCCGGCGATTTCGATGTTTTGTTTATTCGCTTTTTCCGCCTCGGCTCGCGCTTTGCGTTCGTTATCGAGGGAGCTGTTGATTATGTCGAGTGTGGATTTGAGGTTTCGGATTTCGGTTTTTTCCTGCTTGATATCAGCGCTTTTTTCGTTGATGAGTCGGCTCATCTCTTCAGCCCGTTTGCTTGCGATTTCGATGTTTTGTTTATTCGCTTTTTCCGCCTCGGCTCGCGCTTTGCGTTCGTTATCGAGGGAGCTATTGATTATGTCGAGTGTGGATTTGAGGTTTCGGATTTTGGCTTTTTCCTGCTCGATGCCGGTGGTTTTCTCGGCGACGAGTCGGCTCATCTCTTTGGCCTGGGTCTCGAGGCGCTGTATCTCTTCGGCCCGCTTGGCCGCGAGCCCGGTGTTTTGTTGGTTTGCCTTCTCCGCCTCGGCGCGCATCTTGCGTTCGTCATCGAGGGCCGTCTGGATTTGCTTGAGCGTCATTTCGAGGCCTTGGATTTTGGCTTTTTCCTGCTCGATGCCGGTGGTTTTCTCCGCGATGAGTCGGCTCATCTCCTGAATCTCGGTTTTGGCGGAGGTCCCCTCTTTTTCGAGTCGGGACTGCAAACCCTTCATCTGCTGCTCTATTGTTTTGAAACGAAGGTTCAGCTTGGCGGTATTGTCTTTTTCCGCTGAAAGATCGATCTCTCGTTTTTGCAGCTGATTTTTCGTTGAATGGGATTGCTGAGCGAAATATCCTGTTCCACCAAGGAGTACAGCGATAATCGCCCCTATGGTGATGCGAATGCCCAAGACTATTCTCCTACCAGGGCGATAATGGGCGTTTGGTCTTTCTGAATTCTAATTATAACACTCATTTTCGGGAAATTAAACAGGCGGGTTATAGATTCGCAGTAAAGCTTTCACTATAGCGAAACCGGGGCCGAAGCCCCGGCTTTTTGAGCGGGACACTTTTTTCAATCGCGCGAGGCGCCCAGAAGATGCGTCAGGTAAATGAACATCATGATGAAATCAAGGTAGAGTTCGAGCGCCGCCATGATGGAGGCGCGCCTGCCCGTTTCATTGTCCGTGTCCTGGGCGTAGGCGTATTCCTTCATCTTCTGGGTGTCATAGGCCGTAAGCCCCGCAAAAATGAGAACGCCCAGAACGCTGATGGCGAAATGAACGGCGGAACTGGCTACGAAGATGTTAACGACGCTGGCGAGGATGATGCCGATAAGGCCCACCATGCAGAAATTGCCCACGCCCGACAAGTCTTTTTTTGTGACGAAAGCAAAAAGGGTCAATCCGCCGAACGCGCCGCCGGTGACGAAAAACGCCTGAGCCACGGAAGTGAGCGTGTAGCGCAAGAGCAGGGTGGAAACGGTAACGCCCAGCGTCGCGCTGTAGAGCAGGAACAAAACCGCGCCCGCTTGCCAGCCTTTGCTGCGCATCACCGGCCTGATGGAGAAAACCAGGGCGAGTTGAACGCCGATGACCAGAAATACCGAGATGGAGCTTCCAAAAATGAATTGAATGGCGGCGGGGCTGGACGCGACGTAGAGCGCGCTGAAGCCGGTGACAAAGAGCCCCAGCGTCATCCATCCATAGACGCGCTGCATGAACGCGGCGGCGTCTTGTGCGATGACTCGTTGCCCGGTCGAGCGAGTGAAGTCTTGAGAGCGCATTTCAGAAATCCTCCTGGATATCCAATCATTCAGTATCTTAGGCGAAGCGGCCAAAGTTTATACACTAATCTCTGATATCCTTTCTCTTTCAGGATATCAACATCCCCACGATAGTATATCTCATTCCGTTGAAATTCCAGTACCTCGAAAAAAGAGTTTCGTTCGGCGTTGTTATATTCTGTGGCTGTGGAACGTCAGCGGGTAACTGCTGGTTGACTTGGATTGTAAGGCGCCATATAATTAGGCCCCATAGCATCTAATTCTCGGAGCAAAGCCATGTTCTACATGAAAGAACTGCCTAACGAGGAAGATTTCAGGCCCCTCGTGCCGGAGTATTCCTCTCTGGATACTTCCTCGGTCATGCTTTTTTATCTTTTTTTGCAGGTCGGCAGCGATATGCTCACCGTTTTTGAAACGTACCTGGCCGATCATGGCGTATCGCAGGGCAGGTTTATCGTTTTATTGTTGTTGCTGCGCTCCCAGGTGAGGAACAACGGCTCGGGCCTCAGCCCATCGGAGTTGGCCAGACAAGCGGGTGTGACGCGCGCGACGATGACCGGGTTGATGAAGGGACTTCAGCGCGATGGGCTCATCGAGCGTTTCAGCCACGATGGCGATAGAAGGAAAGTCATCGTTCGTCTCACATCAAAAGGAAAAAAGAGCCTGAATTCCATTTTTCCAGACTATTATTCGCGCATCGCGGAACTCATGAATGATTTGGAGGACGAGGAAAGAGAGAAATTATCCATGCTCCTCCATAAAGTGAAAAATAAAATGTATTCATCAAAACAAGCGCCGGCCGCCGGCGCCCAAGGATGAAGAATATCTTTGCTCGGATGCTTGAAGGAGCAAATCCCTGTCGAGGAAGGAGAATACGGCGATGGCGAAACCCAAAGTAATTATCCAGCTATACCCCATGCTGCCTGCGGAAAACCGGGAGGAGCGCGAGCAGAAAAGGCCTTTGGCCAGGGACAAGGATTTGTACCATCACGTGCTTCACGAATGGGTCGACATCGTGAAGGCCGCCGATGAGATGGGCGTATGGGGCATCAGCACAATCGAGCACCATCTGCATTCGGAGGGCTATGAAGTGGGGCCCAATCCGGGCGTTCTCAACGCATGGTGGGCCGCTCAGGTGAAAAACGCGAGAGTGGGCGCGCTCGGTTACGTTATGGCGACGCAGGATCCGATTCGCGTGGCCGAGGAAACGGCCATACTCGACCACATCACCAAGGGGAAGTTCTTCTGCGGCGTGGCGCGGGGGTATCAGTCCAGGTGGGCGAACATCCTGGGTCAATTCAGCGACACCCGGGCCACCGTCTCCACCGACTTGGGCGGGGCCGATGACGTGAAGAACCGCGACATCTTCGAAGAGCGCGTCGAGATGCTTCTTAAATTCTGGCAAGAAGATTCGGTGGAGGTGAAAGGAGCGCATTACGAGATTCCCTATCCCTATGAGGATGGAATCGATTATCCGGCCTGGAGGAGCGCCCGGGACGCCGGCGCAATCGGCGAGGTCGGCGATGACAATCGGGTGCGAAGGGTGAGCGTTGTTCCCAAGCCTTACCAAGAGCCTTATCCACCCATGTTTCAAGCCGTGAGCGCGAGCCCTGATTCCATAAAATTCGCCGCGAGAAATGGGTTCCGGCCCGTGTATTTCACCAAGCTGGAAAAGATGGAGGAATTCTCCCACCTCTACGTGGAGGAAGCGGCCAAGGCGGGCCACAACTTCGCCCATGGTGAGCGGCAATGCGTTTGCCGGTGGATTCATGTAACGGAAACCGAAGAAGAGTACGACGAGAAACTCAGGAAATACGATCAGGATATCTACCAGAACTTCTACGTGCCCTTCTTCCCCCAGTTCCCGGACGACACGGAAAGCATCGACTGGATCCAGAACATCAAGGAAAGCGGAATTTTCCTGGGAGGTACGGTAGATACGCTCAAGCGGGAGTGGGAGGAAACGTACGAAAAAGTGCCTTCGGAGTTCATCACCCTGATCTGGCACTACGCGCAATGCCCCAAGGAAGAAGTCATTTATGAGCTGGAAACGTTTATGACGAAAGTGTGGCCCGACCTGGAGTGCCCGGTGTCGAACGGCGTTACGGTCGGCGGCGTCGCCTGACCTTTTTCTTGATGAGGAAGCCCCCGCATCGGTATACCGGGGGCTTTCTGAATCGTTTTCGAGGAGATAAGCATGTATGAAATCATCGATCTGAGCCAGGAGATTTATACCGGCGCGCCCAGGTTTCCCGGGCATCCGGCGACGACGATCGAGTACGTCGCCAGGCACGAAGACGCGGCCAACGCGCCGATCAGACCGAAGGACATCACGTACGCGGCCATGATGCTCCACATGTGCGACCACGGGCCGACGCATACCGATTCAGTGAGCCACATCGATGAACGCGAAACGGCACCGAACATCGATCAGGCGCCGCTCGAGTGGTTCATCACCCGGGCGATTGCGCTGGACTTCACGGGCAAGGTGGAGCCGATGGAGGAGATATCCTTGCAGTTGCTGCAGGATGAGCTTTCGGCGGCGAACCTCACACCCCCCAGGGACGGCACGCTTCTCTTCACGGGCGGGCATTTCAAGCGCACCTATCCGGCGGACGACTACCTCACGACCTACCCGGGCCTGGGGTATGACGCCGCGGATTTCCTCTATCGTGAATGCGGCGTGGTGAACATCGGACAGGATGCGCCCAGCATCGACGCCGGCGTGAACACCACGGAACTGACGTTTCCCTGTCATGTGCTTTGCCGGGAACTCCAGCGCCACAACACGGAAAATCTGGCGAATATCGAAGCGGTGGCGGGGAAGGAATTTCTCTACGTGGGGCTCCCCCTCAAGATTCGCGCAGGCACGGGCTCTCCCGTGCGCGCCGTCGCCGTGATGAACCTTTGAGCAAACGGTGGCATTCTCGCCTTCATCATGAGTCTGTTGAGGGCGAGAAACTCTCGAATCATTTTGCCGCCATCATGGTTGTTCCAACGAGAGGGATTCTCGTTTCGTGAGGAGATTCAGGATTATGCCGAAGACAGTGGATTGGTATTATCATCGCTCCGGCTGAAAGACTTGCGCTAAAACGCAAGCGTTTCTTGCGGAGAACGGTATCGGGGTGTCCGAGCAGGCCAGCTCCAAAAAAGACGTGGTGGATGAAGGCAACGTCGATTCTGTTCTGGATGGCGTGGCGGATGTGTATTCGACCAGGGGCAGAAAGGTGATCCACCTGAACATCGAAGAAGAAAAACCTGCGCGAGAAGACGTGCTGGCTCTTTTGATGGGTCGTTCAGGCACGCTCAGAGCCCCTGTCATCAAATATCAAAGCACCCTCATCGTCGGCTTCGATGAAGAAACATACGCACAGGTTTTGAAATAAATCGTATCCGGTGACTTAGAGGGCCAACTGGCCCTGGGTGGGTTCCGCTCAGCAAAACCACGATTCGGTCAAACGAGGCGGGCGGATTCGATCGGGCGCGAAGGCGGCCTTTGCCTGCGCCTGATCGGGACGCTCCAGAATATCGGCCGCCAATTCGCGAATCCTCATGAATGTTGTGGCGGCATCCTCGAGGCGCGTTGCTGCATCCTCGGCGAGGAGGAGCGCTTCTTCGTGCAGTTTGTCCATTCTCGCGTCCGGATGCTCCCAGCGGTAGATGAAATTCTCGGCGTCGAGTTCCTTGATGTATCTCGTCATGTGGGGGGAGTCGAGCAAATGGGAACCCGGCGGCGCCAGAAGCCGGATGGCCATCTGAATGGGGTCCACCTCGTCGATCAATGTGTATTCTTCAATGAAATCCAGTAGATAGAAATAATCCTGCGCGCTTGTCCAAGGCGTGAATGCGACCAGAGATGGTCTGATGGAAACATTCGCCTCCCGGGCGGCTTTCACCACACGAAAGACATCTTCTTTGGTGTGTCCCTTATCCAGATGAGCGAGCACGAGGTCGCTCAAGGACTCCATCGCTGTGACGAAAAACGCGCACCCGTTTTCCCGGAATTCAGGCAGAAGAGCCTCATGTTTGATCAGGTGCTCTACTTTGGCCGTAAAATCGAAGGAAAGGGCGGGGAATCTCTCGTGTAAGGCGCGAGCGACTCGAATCGCATGAGACGGGCCATTCAGAAAATCCGGGTCCGCAAAGGTGATGTGGCGCGCGCCTTGCGCGGCCAGATCTTCGATATCCTCCAGAACCTTCTCTTGGGGCACGATGAAGAAACGGCCTTCATACACTGGCGGAATGGGGCAATGCAGGCACAAGTGTTTGCAGCCCCGGCTCGCCTCGACGGCCCCGGCGGGATAGTGGTTCTCCCCGCTTATGAGATGCGCGTATGCCTGAAGCGCAGGCAATCCCTCTCGCTCGGGCTTGAGCAAGGGAATTTTTTCGAGATACGGGCCCGATGTGTGCTCTCTCGTGGCTGCGCCGGGAACCTCAAGGATGCCGGAGGGTCGGGACAGCTCTTGAACGAGCTTCACGAGCGGCCATTCGAACTCGCCACCTATGGCCGAATCCGCGCCGTTTTCGAGAAGATAGTCCTTGTTGAGCAGACCATAGAGGCCATAAAAGCAAATATGGCACTTCGGATTCGTCTCACGTATTTTCGCCGCCACTTCTACGCCGAGCCTGAGCGCCGTGTGCATCGGCACGCTGATGCCGACGAATTTCGCATTCGCTATTTTCTCTTGGGAGAAATCCTCCGCCGCCACGTCCATCGCCCAGGGCTGAAAGCCCGCTTCGCGCAGAAAAGCCAGGGGCGAGGCGACGGCGAGGGGCTGGTGTCCCAACTCGTAGCAGGAGATGAGAACGACGGCGCCGGGTGATTGCCACTTGGATGTCTTATCGTTTCGACTCACGGCGAATTCTCTCGGTAGCCATAAAAAAAGCCCCGGACTTATGACGCCCGGGGCTCGTAAGGCATTGTTTCATCAAGTGGTGAAAGATTTGCCGCAACCGCACATGCTCATGGCGTTGGGGTTGTTGATCTTGAAGCCCGAGCCCTGCAGGCCATCGACGAAATCGATTTCCGTTCCCGCGATGACGGGATAGCTCTGGGGGTCCACGAACACGTCGAACCCATTGGCGGAGAATACCTTATCCTCCGGATTGGCGGATTCCTCGAAATAAAGACCATAGTTGTAACCGGAGCATCCACCGGCGGTGACGGCCAGGCGCAGGCCGTAGCCGGTTTTTCCTTCCGACTCGAGAATCTCGGCCACCTTGCCGTTGGCTGTCGGCGTAACCGTAATGCCTTTAAGTGCTTGCGGTTTCTTTTGAGATTGATCGAATAAATTGATCGTTCCATCCGTCATCTGTTGTTTCTCCTTGGCCTTGATGATGGCGATTGAAATTTGTTTTTGTCTCTACAGTTTTGAATATTACTCTTTTTTTGTTTTTTTGCAAAGGCCTGATTCACATATATCCTTGAAATGTGGGCTTGTTGACGGAGGAAACCGCCTTTTCCCCGCCGAGTGAGCGGGGGACTTCCTGTACAAGGGTTGAAAATTCTATATATTTTGTTGTTAAAAAACTTGACAATAACAGACTAAGATATTATATTTTCCTTGCGTCGAGAGCTTCGGCCGCCTCCGCCATGCGGAATTGACGAGGTTTTCGGCGCCGAGAAATTTATCGAAATAGAGTGGAAATTTATCGGAATTTATCGAATTTTTCATGAATTTTCACAAAAAAATTCGGAGCACACGTTCATGAATTTTGAGCAATTCACCCACAAGACGCAAGAGGCGCTCCAGCATGCCCAGGAGTCGGCCCAGATGAGAGGGCACCAGGGCGTCATGCCCGCGCACGTTCTCCTGGCGCTTCTGGATCAGCCCGAAGGCGTGCTCGCGCCCCTCATCGAAAAGACGGGGCTGAAAGTACATGTCCTGAACCGTGAACTGGAAGCCTCCCTGGAGAAACTCCCGAAAATCGCCGCAAACGGCGGACCCTTGTACGTCACGAAAGAGTTGGCGACGCTCTTTCAGGCGGCCGAGCGCGAATCGAAAGCCATGGCGGATGAATACGTGAGCGGCGAACATCTGCTCCTGTCCGCACTGGAGAATGGCGGCGCGGAGGTCAGGAATATCCTGCGTGCAGCCTCCCTCGACCGCGAGGCCGTACTCGCAGCGCTCAAGGAAATCCGGGGGAGCCAGCGCATCACCGATCAGAATGCGGAGAGCCGCTATCAGGCCCTCGAGCGTTTCGCCGTCGACCTCACCGCGCAGGCCCGTTCCGGCAAGCTCGACCCCGTCGTGGGACGGGGCGAGGAAATCAGGCGCGTCATGCAGGTGCTCTCCCGGCGCACGAAGAACAATCCGGTGCTCATCGGCGACCCCGGCGTGGGCAAGACCGCCATCGTCGAGGGCCTGGCCCAGCGCATCGTGGACGGCGACGTGCCCGAGGGTCTTAAACGTAAGCGCCTGCTCAGTCTCGACATGGGTTCTCTCATCGCGGGTTCGAAGTTCCGGGGCGAATTCGAGGACAGGCTCAAGGCCGTGCTGAAGGAAGTGAGCGAATCAGCCGGCGAAATCGTCCTGTTTATCGACGAACTCCATACCGTCGTGGGCGCGGGCGCCGCGGAGGGGGCGGTGGACGCCTCCAATCTCTTGAAGCCTGCGCTCGCCCGGGGTGAACTCCACTGCGTGGGCGCCACCACGCTCGATGAATACAGAAAACACATCGAGAAGGACGCGGCGCTGGAGCGGCGCTTTCAGCCCGTTTTGGTCGATGAACCGAATATGGAAGACGCCGTCTCCATCCTGCGCGGCTTGAAGGAGAGATACGAGATTCACCACGGCGTCCGCATTCTGGACAACGCCCTGGTCGCCGCCGTCGTGCTCTCGCATCGCTACATCAGCGACCGCTACCTGCCGGATAAGGCCATCGACCTCATCGACGAGGCCGCGAGCGGTCTGCGGCTTGAGTTGGACAGCCTGCCCAAGGACATCGATCGCCAGGAGCGCGAGCTTCTCAGGCTCCGCATTGAAGAGCGCGCCCTGGAGGGAGAACAAGACGAGGACGGCCGGGAGCGTTTGTTGCAGATAAGCGAGCGCATCTCCACCCTCGATGAACAGAGCCAGGCGCAGCGAAACCAGTGGGCGGATGAGAAAAAGGCCATCTCCCGGGTGCGGGAGCTTAAGGAGCGCATCGAGGAATTGAAGGCCGAGGCCCAGCGCGCCGAGCGCGAGGGAGATCTGGGGCGGGCGGCGGAGTTTCGCTACGGCGAGATTATCGCGGTGGAAAAACAGATGGCCGAAGCGGAGGCGCACCTCGAAGAAGGCGCCAGTGGCCGCATGCTGAAAGAGGAGATCACAGAGGACGACGTGGCCTCCATCGTGAGCCGCTGGACGGGCATCAACGTGAGCAGGCTGCTCGAGACGGAGCGGGAGAAGCTCCTGCACATGGAGGAGAACATCCACAAGCGCGTCGTGGGTCAGGACAGGGCGGTGGAGGCCCTCGCCGAGGCCGTGCGCCGCGCCCGCGCGGGCATCATGGACGAGAACCGCCCCGTCGGCTCGTTCATCTTCCTGGGCCCCACCGGCGTCGGCAAGACGGAACTCGCCCGCGCGCTCGCGGAATTCCTCTTCGACGACGAGGCGGCGATGATTCGCGTGGACATGAGCGAATACACGGAAAAACACGCCGTGGCCAGGCTCATCGGCGCTCCGCCCGGCTATGTCGGCTACGAGGAGGGGGGACAGCTCACCGAAGCCGTCCGGAGAAAACCCTATTCCGTGCTTCTGCTCGATGAGATCGAAAAGGCGCACCACGAGACCTTCAACCTGCTCCTGCAACTGCTCGATGACGGACGCCTCACGGACGGGCACGGCCGCACGGTCGATTTCAGGAACACCGTCATCATCATGACGAGCAACGTGGGAACTGCCGAGCTTGCGCGAACCGAGATCGGCTTCGCCGGAGGCGGCGTAGAGGAGACCGATCAGTCCGAACAACTGCTCGGGGAGCTTCGCAAGTCGTTCCGGCCCGAATTCCTGAACCGCGTCGATGAGATAATCGTCTTCCGCGCGCTCACGAAAGAACAGATTGGCGAAATCGTGGAGATTCAGTTGCGGGAGTTGGAAAAGCGTCTCGAAGCGCAAAAAATCAGGTTGCGCTTGACTGACGCCGCCAAGAACTTCCTGGCCGAGCGCGGCTACGACCCCGTCTATGGGGCGAGGCCCTTAAAGCGGGCGATTCAGACTTGCGTCTTAAATCCGCTCAGCAAGAAGCTTCTGGCCGGGGAATTCGAAGCCGGAGAAACCGTGGAGGCGGACCATGCTGAGGGGGCGGATGCGCTCACTTTCGCCGTACTCATGGAGGCGGAAGCGGTGAAGACTTGAATACTTCAGGGCGGCGGTGGAGCTTTGATTCGTGTCCATAAAACATGAAAGCAAGCGAATGTAAAAAATAGTTGAAAAATTCGGGAGTTGTATACATGACTCGGCCTTGGGATTCCGGGTTTTACATTCGAAAGGGAACGATGTAATCACTCCCCCCTTGAGCAGCCGTAGAGACAGGTCTCGACCTGTCCCTACCAAAGACGGTCCATGCGCTTTCTGGTTCGTCATTCCGGCTTTCGCCGGAATGACGGTGAACATTCTCGATTGGGGGAGCAACAACCCCTTGGGGGATTTTTCAAAAACTCAACACCATTGGATCCGGCTGGAAAATTAAGAACTATATAAAGGAGAGTTGGCAATGCTTTCGATGAATATATCAGCAGCTACGGCGTTAAGTCAGTTGAAAAGTATTCTACACCAGACTTTGCAGAACGGTAGGGCAAAATATTGGAATACTAACAATAACAATGAAGCAGAAGAGCAGAGTTTCTATTGGTTGTTTTGTTGGGCTAAAACTACAAGAAGGGGTTGTGGCCCTTATGCCGCCCAAGCAATGGAAGCGCTAAGAGAGATTTTTGATGACGCCCTAATTCAACAGACGTCATTACAATATGCTAGGGATTCACGCGACTATCGATAAAACTTTAATTTTGTATCCCGATAAGGAGAAAGATTGATGTCGAAAGTAATCGGAATCGATTTGGGCACCACCAACTCGGTCGTCTCGGTCATGGAGGGTGGGCAGCCTACGGTCATCGCCAACCAGGAGGGCAACCGCACGACGCCCAGCGTCGTGGCGTTCACCGACGATGGGGAGAAGCTCGTCGGCCTCGTGGCCAAACGCCAGGCGGTGACGAACCCGACCAGGACCATCTATTCCGTCAAGCGCTTCATGGGCAGGCGATTCGCCGAGGTGCCCGAGGAAGTCACCATCGTGCCCTACGAGGTCGTGAAATCGGACAACGGCGACGCGCGCATCAAAATCGACGGCAAGGAACACGCCCCGCCCGAGATATCTGCGAGCGTTCTGCAAAAGCTCAAGCAGGCCGCGGAGGATTATCTGGGCGAGAAGGTGAACGAGGCGGTCGTCACGGCGCCTGCGTATTTCAACGACAGCCAGCGCCAGGCGACGAAGGACGCCGGAAAAATCGCCGGTCTCGACGTGAAGCGCATCATCAACGAGCCGACGGCGGCCGCTCTCGCCTACGGACTCGACAAGAAGGCGGATCAGACCATCGCGGTGTATGACTTCGGCGGCGGCACGTTCGACATCTCCATCCTGGAGGTGGGGGACAACGTGGTCGAGGTGAAGGCCACGAACGGCGATACGCATCTGGGCGGCGACAACATCGACCACCGGATCATCGAGTGGATGGCGGAGGAGTTCAAGAAGGATCAGGGAATCGACGTCTCGGGCGATCCCATGGCGCTTCAGCGACTGCGCGAGGAATCCGAAAAGGCGAAGATCGAACTGTCGAGTTCGATGGAGACGACCATCAACCTGCCGTTCATCACGGCGGACGCCTCGGGTCCCAAGCACCTGAACTTGAAGCTCACGCGCGCGAAACTCGAGCAGTTGACGGGCGATCTGGTGGAGAAGACGCTGGCTCCCTGTCGGCGCGCGCTCGATGACGCCAAGCTCCAGCCCGGAGACATCGACGAGGTGGTGCTGGTGGGCGGCTCGACGCGGATGCCGCTGGTGCAGGATGCGGTGGAGAAATTTTTCGGAAAAGAACCCCACAAGGGCGTGAATCCCGATGAGGTGGTGGCGGTCGGCGCGGGCGTTCAGGGCGGCGTGCTCGCCGGAGACGTGAAGGACGTGTTGCTGCTGGACGTCACCCCGCTTTCCTTGGGGATCGAGACGCTGGGCGGCGTGTCCACCAAGCTCATCGAGCGCAACACGACGATACCGGTCAAGAAGAGCGAAACCTTCTCCACCGCGGCGGACAACCAGCCCTCCGTCGAGGTGCACGTCCTCCAGGGAGAGCGCGAGATGGCCACGGGCAACCGCTCGCTGGGCAAGTTCCATCTTGTCGGCATTCCTCCCGCGCCCCGGGGCGTTCCCCAGATCGAGGTGACGTTCGACATCGACGCCAACGGCATCGTGAACGTCTCCGCCAAGGACCTGGGCACCAGCAAGGAGCAGGCGATCACCATCACGAGTTCGAGCGGCCTCTCCGAAGATGAGATCAACAACATGGTGTCCGAGGCGGATGAGCACGCCGAGGAGGACAAGAAGCGGCGCGAGGCCGTCGAGGCGAGAAACATGGCCGACAGCATGGCGTACAACACGGAGAAGATGCTCAAGGAGAATGAGGGCAAGGTTTCGGCCGAGGACAAGAAAGAGATAGAAGACGCCATCGCCGCGCTCCGGGCGGTTCTGGAGAAAGAGGACGCGACGGTGGATGAAATCACAGAAGCGCAAGCAAAACTCGAGGCGGCCTCGCACAAGCTCGCGCAGGCGATGTACGAGCAGGCGAGTCAGGCGGACGCCGCCGACGCCCCGGAGTCCGGCGGCGGGGAGAACGGCGCGCCCGCGGGCGACGTCGTGGATGCGGAGTTCGAGGAAGTGGATAAGGACAAGCCCTAAAAGTCTTGCCCGCATGAGGATGGTATGCCCAAGCGTGATTATTACGAGGTGCTGGGGATCGACCGAAGCGCTTCGGAGGTGGAACTGAAACGCGTCTTCAAGAAGCTGGCGCGCAAGTATCACCCCGACGTCAACCCGGGGGATGCGAATGCGGAGGAGCGCTTCAAGGAGATCAGCGAGGCGTACGCCGTTATCTCGGACCCGGAGAAGCGCAGAAAATATGACGCCATGGGGCATGCCGCCTTCGGCGGGGGCAGCCCCTGGGGCGAGGGAGCCCCGCCCGGAATGGAAGACATCCTGCGCGAAATTTTCGGCGGAGTTTTCGGAGGAGCGCGCGGCGGCGCGGGACGTGGCGGCTTCCACGCGCAGCCCCAGGCCCCCCGGCGGGGTCAGGATGTGAATTACTCGATGGAGATCGGTTTTGACGATTCCCTCAAAGGACTCAACACCACCATCACCGTGCCCAAGACCACGCAAGAGAACGGGAAAATCCAGCACACGACAGAGCGCATTCAGGTGAAAATACCGCCCGGCGTCTCGAACGGCTCGCGCATTCGCCTGGCGGGCAAGGGAGAAGCCTCCCTGAACGGGGGGCCGCAGGGGGACCTCTTCATCGTCACGAAGGTGCGGGAGCATCCTTTCTTCGAGCGAAAAGGGGATAATCTGTATCTCGAGCTTCCCGTCAGTCTCGGCGAGGCGCTGCTCGGCGCGCGCGTGGAAATCAACACCTTCGAGGGGGCCACGAAGATGACGATTCCTCCCTCGACCCAGAACGACCAGGTTTTCAGGCTTCCGGGAAAGGGCGCTCCGAAGCTCAAGGGTTCGGGCAAGGGCGATTTGTTCGTCAGGGTCCAGGTACTGCTGCCGGAGAAGATGGATGAGGAAAGCAAGGAGATCGTCCGCGAACTAGAGAGGCGCAACCCCACGTCGCCGCGAGCGAACATGACGGGCGTGAGCATATAGTGAAGGACGCAGGCATGACGGGAGCAGGCGATCTGATGACGAGAGGCCCAGGAGAAGGCAATGGCGCGTAGAAGCGTGAGAAACGGGCGCTACACCATCAGCGCGGTGGCCGAGATGTTCGGGGTTCACCAGCAGACGCTCAGGTTGTATGAGCGCCAGGGCCTCATCGACCCGGCCCGCAGCGAGGGCAGGACGCGCTATTACTCCGAAGATGATCTGGAGCGGCTCGAAATTATCATGGCGCTCACGCGGGACATGGGCGTGAATCTGGCGGGCGTGCAGGTCATCATCGAGCTTCGCGAGAAGCTCATGCGTGCGCTCGAGCGCCTGGGCGAACTCGAGGAATTGATCGAGAGCCGGGCGTTCGAGGATTTTCGCGAGCAGATGAGCAACGCGACGCCCGATATGCAGGCCATGATCCCCGCGTTCTCCGCCAAGCTCGTGCGTTTCAGGAGGAGAGGGAAGTGAACACGAATTCCATCAAATCCTTTTTGCTGCTCGGATTGTTGACGGGGCTGATTCTGCTCATCGGCAATCTCCTCGGCGGCACGACCGGGCTGGTCATCGCCCTGGTGCTCGCGGTGGGCATCAACGGATACAGCTATTGGTATTCGGACAAAATCGTTCTCGCCAGCACGGGCGCGAGCGAGGTGCTCCCCGAACACGCGCCGGAACTCTACGGCATGGTGGCGGACCTGGCGCGGCGCGCGAACCTGCCCATGCCGCGTGTATACGTCATTCCCGAGGATGCGCCGAACGCCTTCGCCACGGGCAGAAACCCCGAGAACGCCGCCGTCGCCTTCACCGAGGGGATTTTGCAGGATCTGAACAGAGAAGAACTCGAAGGCGTGGCCGCGCACGAACTCGCCCACATCAAGAATCGGGACATCCTGCTGAGCACCATCGCCGCCTCCCTGGCGGGCGCCATCATGTATCTCGCGCAGATGGCGCAGTTCGCCGCGTTTTTCGGCGCCTACGGCAGGGGCGACGATGAGGAGGGCGGTGGCGGAGGCTTGCTGGGAATCATCGTCGCCGCGATAGTGGCCCCCATTGCGGCGACGCTGCTTCAGATGGCGGTGAGCCGCTCGCGCGAGTATCTTGCCGACGCCACGGGCGCGCAAATCGCGGGCACGCCGGTCGGGCTGGCGAACGCCCTGCATCGCCTGGATGAGGCCGCCCATCGCGAGGAACTCCACTGCGCGAGCGAGGCGACGGCCCACATGTATATCGTCAACCCGCTCTCGGGCGGGGGGATGGCGAGACTTTTCAGTACGCACCCGCCGATGGAGGAGAGGATTCGGCGGTTGATGGAGATGAGATACTAGGTTCTGGGGAGGAAGTCGTTTCATGAAAGCGAAGGATGTGAAAGTCGATACGGAGGGCGGCGATGGCGTGAAGGCCGAAGCCGCAGAGCCGGTGGACGCAGGCCGCGCGGAAGAAGAAGTCAAGGAGAAGCCGCGCGTCGTGGACAGGCGGCGCGTCCGCGAAGACGGCGAGATGAGCGAGGAGGGGGCCGGGGAGGCCGAAGAAACCCCGCGCGTGCCCGCCTACGTGGAGCAGCTCCAGGCGAAGGTAGCCGCCGCCGAGGAGAAGCTCAGAGAGCACATCGAGAAAATCGACAAGGATACGGCCGATTTCAGGGCCCGGCAGGAGCGCGAGATGGAGCGCAGGACCCGGGAGGTGAAAAAACAGGCCGTATCGGGCTTTTTGAGCATCGCCGATGATCTGGCGCGCGCCACGGCGGCCGTGGACGGCGGAGCCTCCCAGGGGGAGGAGGGCGGAGTTCTCGAAACCCTGGTGCAGGGGGTGCGGATGATTCAGGGCCGGTTCTTTCAGGAACTCTCCAACCTGGGGGTGGAGCCTCTCTCTGCGATGGGCGTCGCCTTCAATCCCGAAGAACACGAGGCGGTGCGCATGGTCGAGGTGAGCGATGAGGCGCTGGACGGCATGGTGGTGGAGGAACTGGCTTGCGGCTATAGGCTGGGCGACGCGGTTCTAAGACCCGCGCGCGTCTCGGTGGGCAAGTATGCGGGCGAATAGCCGGTCTCGCGCCCTTGAACCAGATTCGTGCTCATAGTATCGTCGCGTGTTTTTCGATTTTCGGGGTGAAGGGAAAGCATGAGCAAGCGTGATTACTACGAAGTGCTGAGCGTAGGCCGCGACGCGGGCGACGCCGAGATCAAGAAGGCGTATCGCACGCTGGCGATGAAGCATCATCCGGATCGCAACCCGGGCGATGCGAAGGCCGAGGAATTGTTCAAGGAAGCATCCGAGGCCTACCAGGTGTTGAGCGAGTCCGAGAAGAGGAGCGCGTATGATCGCTTCGGCCACGAGGGGCTCCGGGGAATGGGGCATCAGGGTTTTTCGAGTTTCGACGATATCGTCTCCTCGTTCGGGGATGTTTTCGGGGATTTGTTCGGCGGCGTTTTCTCCGGCGGGCGCGCGCGCCGCGACGGTCCGCGCAAGGGCCGGGACCTTGCCTATCAACTGGAGATGACGTTCGAGGAAGCGGCGACGGGCATCGAGCGCGAGCTCGAGTTCGAGCGGCCCACGGAATGCGTCTATTGCGGCGGCAGCGGGGCCAAGTCGCCCGATGCGGTTCGCGAATGCCCATCCTGCGGCGGCAGCGGCCAGAGGTCCTACCGCCAGGGTTTCATGACTTATTCCACCACCTGCTCGGATTGTGGCGGCGCAGGCAGGCAAATCCTCGAGCACTGCGCGGAATGCGATGGGGCCGGACGCCGTCTGGAGCAGAGGAAGGTGAAGGTCAAGATTCCCCCCGGCGTGGACGAGGACGCCAGACTGCGTCTTCGCGAAGAGGGAGAAGGAGGCGCCAAGGGTGGGCCGGCGGGCGATTTGTTCGTCGTCGTCTCCTTGCTCGCGCATGAGGAATTCGAACGCAATGGGGCGGATGTGGCGAGCCAGGTGTATGTTTCGTTCTCACAGGCGGCGCTGGGCGACACGGTGAAGGTGAGGACGCTCTATGGAGAATCCGAACTCGAGATTCCCAAGGGAGTGCAGTCCTCGGATGTTCTCAGGCTGAGGGGCGAGGGATTCCAGCGCCTCGGCAGGAAAGGGCGCGGCGATCATATGTTTTTGGTTCACGTCCAGACGCCGACGAAATTGACGGCGGACGAGGAAAGACTCTTTGGCGAATTGTCGGAGATCGAACGTGAAAAGGCGGAAAAAAATGGGGCTGGAAGAGCCGAGGAAAATGGCGCCGGGAAAAAGGGTATTCTCGGCAAGTTGAGTTCTCTTTGGGGATAGGCGCGCATTCAGGCGAAATGAAAAGAGGCGGGGTCCGATAGTCCCGGCATCCGGCGCCGGAGGGTAAGCGATGGAAGAAGAAAACGTAGAAAATAAGGGATTCAAGGTTTCCGACCGAAGATTCTCCGTGAGGGGATATGAGGATGAAGAGCCGCCTGCTTCGGGTGGTGAGGGGCGCATTCTCTCCCCGGATGAGGCTGATGAAGAAATAGGTCCACAATCCGGCGCGTTTTCGTCCGGGCCGGAGGCGATGGAAACAGAGCCGGCTCCATCCCGGGAGGTTCCGCAGCCACTGGCCGAGGAACAAGCGCAGCCTCCGGTCGAGGAGGCGGACGATGACGAGGAGGGAGACAGGAGTTTCGAGATGCTCGTCGCTATCGTGCAGCAAAACGCTTTGGCGGCGATGGGCATTCATCCCCAGACGGGTGAGCGCATCGGGACGGCGGACCCGAGAAGTTCAAAAATTTTCGTCGATGTATTCGCCGCCCTCAAGGAGAAGACGAAAGGCAATCTTTCTCCGGAAGAGGAGCAACTCCTGAATCAGGTTCACTCCGATTTGCAAATGGTATATGTTCGGGAATTAGGGTTCGGTTAGGTCCGAGTGATCGTCGAGGCGCGGGTTAGATGCGCGTCATCCCCGATCATCCTTTTTGTTTACCTCATGCGGGGGATTATATGGCCGTGTCAACGTCCTATGACGAGATGTTCGAAGAAGCGCTCGGTATCGTCAAGAATCGCTTTTTGCTTTCGGTGCTGCTCGCCAAGCGGGTGGCCCAACTCAGGCGGGGTGCGGAGCCTTTGGTAGCCTCACAGCCCCATGAGACGCCCGAGCAGATCGTGTTTCGCGAAATTATCGAAGAAAAACTGGAATGGCGAAAGTCCGCGTCGGCGATCGATATGACTGATATGGACCAGGGATTCATGGACGGCGGATTCGACGACGAAGAATAGTTTCGCTTGAAATCGCACGCCGGCCGCTGCCCGATCCACCGGGCAGCGGTTTTTTATCGCTCCCTCAAAAACGTCCCTACTTTTTCGAGGCCGGCTTCGATGTTTTCGATGGAGTTGCAGTAGGAGAACCGGAGGAATCCTTCTCCTCCGGGCCCGAAATCGGCCCCTGGCGCTACGGCCACGCCGGTGGCTTCCAGAATTTCCCTGGCCAGTTCCAGGCTGTCCGCGCCATAGGCGCGCGCATCGGCGAAGGCGTAGAACGCGCCCGTTGGCTCGTGGAGCATTTTGAGGCCGATATCCTTGAGGCGCGCGAGCATGATTTTGCGTCTTTCGTCATAAATGCCGCGCATGCGCTCCGCTTCCGGCAGGCCTTCTTTCAGAGCGGCGATCGCCGCGTGCTGGACAAAAGAATTGGGCGAGACGAAATAGTTTTGCTGCAGTATCTCCAGCGGGCGGACATATTCGGGGGGCACGATGAGATAGCCGATGCGCCAGCCCGTCATCGCGAAATACTTGGAAAAACCGTTGATGACGAAACAATCCTCCGCAAAGTGAAGCGCCGTGTATTCGGCATCCACGTAGCTGAGTCCGTGGTATATCTCATCCGAGATAATGGGCTTTCCCAGTTCGGCGAGCGCCGCCATATCCTGGCGCGAGAGCGATGCGCCCGTGGGGTTTGACGGCGAGTTGATGAGGATGCCCCTGGTTTTCGGGTTGAGGAAGTCGCGAACAGCCTCGGCTTTCAGTGCGAAGCCATGCTCCGCGCGGGTGGGCGCCCGTATGGGTATTCCGCAGGCGGACTGAATGAAAGCCGGGTAGCAGGCGTAGTGGGGGTCTGAAATGATGACTTCATCGCCCTCATTGACGAGGACGGAGAAGAGCATCAGCAGGCCCGGGCTCGTGCCGTTCGTCACCACCACGCGCTCGGGCGATACGGATACTCCATATTTATGCTCATAAAAATCCGCTATCGCCTCGCGCAGTTCGGGAATTCCCAGTGCCGCCGTGTAGTGGGTGTGGCCGGCGCGAAGGGCATCCTCGGCGGCGCGGGTGACGACCTCGGGCGTGTCGAAATCTGGTTCCCCCACTTCTAGGTGGATCACCTCGCGGCCTTGCGCCTCCAGTTGATGGGCGCGCTCCATGATATCCATCACCAAGAAGGGCTTTATGCCAGAGATTCGCGCCGGTACGGAGAGTTCTTTCATCTTGGTTGACCCTTTAATTTCGATATTTTAAAGTGGTTGCTCACCTGCAAGGCTAGTGGTAAACTTCATTGAACTCAAGGTGTTACCGATATCTTTGATAAGAAGGCAGCCAAAGAGTTGGATAATTTTTAGCCCCGGATTGTTCATCTTGAACGAGGTTCGAGGCTCCGAGGATGGGGAGGAGTCCTTTGACTAAAATCGATATCATCAATCTCGTGTCGGACGATACGGGCCTCAGTAAAGTTAAGGCGGAAGAAGCAGTCGAGATGATTATCCAGACCATCAAGGAATCCCTCCAGAGCGGTGAGTCCGTCATTTTAAGGCGCTTCGGCTCCTTCCAGGTGAGAGAGAAGAACGCTCGCGTGGGACGCAACCCGAAGACGGGTCAGGAAGCGCCCATCAGCGCGCGCCGGGTCGTGCGCTTCAAGGCGGGAAAACACTTCAAGGAAGCGGTGAACGGCGCCGAGGTGAAATTTCATTAAACTTTTTTGTTCACCGCCTTTCAGCTAGCCTATCAGCATGGCGTCTCCGTAGCTGTAGAATCGATAGCCCTTTTCAATCGCCCGCGTGTATGCGCTCAGGATTTTCTCCTTGCCCGCGAACGCCGCCACGAGCATGAGCAGGGTCGAGCGCGGCAGGTGAAAGTTGGTCAGCATCATGTCCACCACCTGAAATCGAAAACCCGGCCTGATGAACAGGCGGGTGCTGAACTCCCCCGCCTGTAGCGTCTGGCCGCGCGCGGCCGCCTCGATATAAGCGGATTCCAAGGCCCGAACCACCGTCGTTCCCACGGCCAGGATGCGGCCGCCGCCCGCTTTCGTATCGTGGAGCGAGGCGACGGCGTCTTCCGTCAAAATGTAGTTTTCCGCGTCCATCTCGTGGTCTTCGATGTGTTCCGTTTGAACGGGCCGGAACGTTCCGGCTCCCACGTGGAGGGTAAGCTTGGCGATGCGCGCGCCGGCGGCCGAAATGTCTTCGAGCATCCTTGCGCTCAGGTGCAGACCCGCCGTAGGTGCGGCGACGGCCCCCGGGTTTCGGGCGAAAATGGTTTGGTAGCGCTCTTTGTCGACCGTCTCGGCGATTCTGCCCAGATATGGCGGGATCGGCATTTCCCCGAAAGATTCCAGCCAATCATCAAGATCATCGGGAGAGGAGAATTCGAGTTCTCTCTCCCGGCCCTGCGGCCCGAGCGTGGCGTGGCGCCCCTCGTCGAAAACGATGGTTTCTCCCTCCGCCAGCGGGCGGTTGGCGCGCACCATGGCGCGAAATTTTCCGGGAGAGAATTGTTTGAGCAAGAGGGCTTCCACCCGGCCTCCGCTCTCGCGCCTGCCGTGAATTCTCCACGGGTTGACCTTCGTGTCGTTGAGAACAAGCAGATCCCCCGGACGCAGATGGCGCGGCAGATCGGTGATCTTGAGATGCGCAAGCGCTTCGCCCGCTTTGGGGATGTGGAGGAGCCTCGCGTCCTCGCGGTTCGGCGGCGGGTATCGGGCGATGAGATTCCGGGGCAGGTGATAGTCGAAGTCATCGAGTTTCATACGGCTCACTTCCTGACCAGGTTTCCTTCGGGACGGTGCGCGAAGCTAGCTTTCTTCATCCGCTTGATCGAGGCGAGACGAAACGATGGGTTCTTGCGACACGTCTTTTTCCCCAGGATGAAAAAGTTTCCAAATCGCTTGTCGCAGCACGCCCCGCAATACCCGAACCTCCCTCTCGTCGGGCCCCAGCCTGTCGAGCATCCTCCTGAAGGTCCGGGCCACGCGATCCGGGTCGTTGTGGGGCACGAAGCCTATCTGCTCCATGGATTCGAGCAGATGATCCACCAGCCCTTCGATTTCCTCGCGCGATGCGGGTTCGTACTCGTTCGCGCGCTCCGGCTTCGCGTCGCTCTCTCGGGCGGGAGGGGTCACCTGGTTTTGGCTGAAAAGCTCCCAAAGGACGATCAGGACGGCTTGGGAGAGGTTGAACGATTCACCGCTTGGCAGCGCCGGGATGAGCAGTTTCTCCTGGCATAGGCTCAACTCCTCGGTGAACAGGCCCTTGTCCTCCTGTCCGAACACCAGGCCGACTTTCATGGTCGATGCGCGTCCCAGCAGAGCGCCCGCATCCTCTCTCGGGCGCATGGTGGGCTGTCGCTTTCTGCCCAGACGCCTCGACGTGCCCACCAGCCAGCCGCAATCGTGCGAGGCCTCGCGAAGGCTCGCGAAATGCTCCGCTCCCGCCAGCAAGGGTTGCGCGTTCATGGCCATCGAGCGGGCCTCCACGCTTTTGACGTCGCATTGGGGTGAGACGAGGCGCAAGTCCGACACGCCGAAGTGCGACATGACGCGCGCGATGGCGCCCACGTTGCCCGCGCCCCTCGGGCGTACGAGGATGATGGCGAAATCGGTGTTTTCTTCCAAAGAAACTGGCTCGTCCATAAAATGAAGTCAGAGTGTGAGGGGAATAGGGTCTTTGCATTTTCCTGCGCCGGAAGCCTTATTCGTCATGCCGCCCCGGTGCGGGATGCGTTCTTCTCTTCTCATAGCACGAAGGGGGGCGACCTGTCATAACGAATCGGGTTTTCGCGCCGATATTCTCCTGTATGGGCGGCGAATGGGCATTTTCCCCCTGGAAATCACCAGGCCCCGGCGCGACGGATTCGCTCCGAAGCCCGCGCGGCGGTGTCATCTGCTCCATTTTGGCGTAATATGTACGCGCTATGAGTTCCGACATCACACGAACATTCGAAGGCGGGAACCTGCACGAGTTGTCCGCTTTTCTCGTGACGCCCGCTCGCTCGGGCATATTCCTCACGCGAAGCCGCATCCGCGCCCTGGCCTTGGAGATGGGACTGCGCGCGGGCGTCCAGAACCGCGCCAGAATGCTGGAGAATCTGTTCCGCGAGGCGGGTTCGGACGGTCGGGTTCAGGAACTGCTCGGGCGAATCGATGACATCGCGGGCGAAAACCTCGCCCGGTACCGCGCCTGGGCGAAGGCGTGCCCGCCATCGAAGGCCGCGTGGCGCGATTGGTCCAGGAAGACGCGCGCGCTCAGACGCCACCTCGCGCAAGCCCGGAAATGGGCGCGCGCCATGAAAGAAGATGCCCCATAGGCGGATTTTGATGCGAGGTGAAAAAGCCGCGTGGCGGAATCGCCGTCCCCTCTCCTAAAGTATCCTGGCGATGTATTTTCTGTCCGAGAAGGCGAATTCGCGTATCCATTTGGCGAGTTCACGGTACAGATGCGTTTCCGCGTCCTCTTCCATGCTCGCCGTGTAGATGGGCATCCAGCCCATGAGGTGCTCATCCATGAACCGCGCGCTTAAAGATAGTTTCTCCCGCGCGAGGTCGGCGCTTCCATCTTCCCAGGCGTCGGCTTCTTCCGTGGCGAGCCGGGCCAGGAATTCGAGCTCTACGCTTAAATGATCCATCGCCAGGACGCTGGGGTGGGCGAGAGCGGCGCTGCCGCGTCCGGGGTTGTAGCCGCAGGCCCGGTAGAAATCGGCCACCTCGTCCGTCCTCTTCGAATTCAGATGTCCGCTTTCATCCATCAGGGCGGCTTCGTAGGGAGGAGAGGAGAGCACGAACAGGTTTGTGAAATCGACCCTGAGCTTTTGGAGGGCTTCTTCGGTGATATCGAATTTTTCCGGGAACAAGAACGGGTAGTTCTCTTGTAGGAACGCCGCGAGTTCCGAATCGAGCGGGTCGAGCATCGCCCGGGCCTGCACCCGGTAGAGTTGCGCGCGGAGCCTCGCCTGTTCGGCGTTTTCAGAGTGTGAGGCGCGGCGCTTCCAGCGAAGACTCATTCGGAGATGGTGTAGGCCTCGGCCTGGGGCTTGTTGGGCCGGGCGAACCACAGCGGGCGCCTGAGGTTGTCGGGGCCGGGCGCGGGCTTCGTCATCTCGAGCCATTGCTTGTAGTGCTCGAAACTCTTCTTCGTATCGACGCTGATGTCGCCGTAGCGATCCGCCGCCCCCGCCTTCGTGACCCGCACCTTCTGGTGCCAGCAGTGCATCCCGCTCACCGGATCGGGGTTGACCGGGAAGGTGAGGTTCTGGTTCACGCCCACCTCGCGCCACCAGATGCGCTCCGTGTCGGGGTCGTCGCTCTTGAAGGGCTGGACGCCGTGGACTTGGCGCATGGTGTATTCCCCATCGCCCTTCTCATCGAGGCGAACGACGGCGGAGGCGATCTTGGGCGCTCCCTGGTCTTCGCTCAGACGCCAGCGGCCCAGGTGATGCGCCATGGCGACGATGCCGGGCCTCAGGCCCTCCGTCACCCAGCATCTCGTGACGAAATGGCCTATCCCGGTCTCGACTTTCGCGAGGTCGCCCGTGTTCAATCCGAGGCGTTTGGCGTCGTCGGTGTGGAGCCACAGCGGGTTGTTGTGGGTGATCTCGTAGAGCCACTTCACGGCCGAGCGCGTGTGGATGAGGGTGGCGAGGCGATAGTTCGGCAACAGGTCGAACTCGTTGTTCCCCCGTTCCATGTCGCGCCAGTAGACGTGGGTCTTCATGTATTTGGGTATCGCCTCATCGCCCCAGTTCCAGGCCGCCATGGTCGGGCTGTAGAATTCGAGTTTTTTAGACGGCGTGTGGAAGCCCTCCCTCGCCTTGCCGCGGCTCATGTTGCCGATGAGCGCGCCGTCTTTCCAGACCGAGCCCGTCGCCTCATCCACGTGGGCGTCGTGCATCGCCTCATCCGGTATCTCGTGCATGTGAGGCTCGTATACGTTTTCCTCTACGGCGAAAACACCGTATTTGCGCATGTATTCGAGAGGCGTCAAGCCTTCTTTCTCGGCGGCTTCGGGCAATCCCGGAACGCCGTTTTCGAACATCCACTGGTAGTATTCGTTCACCGTGATCTTCGCGCCCGGCCTGTAGGGACTCTCGAAATATTGCCGGATGCCGAGCGAGCCGTCGGGGTCGATGCGCCAGGAGAGTTCGATGTGGAGCTCGTCCTCCTCCCACACTTCGCCGGGGTTCGTCTCCCGCGTAGTTTCGAACGTCTCGCCCATCTTCTCGCGCAGCGCCCGCAGGACGGGCTGGCGGAAGCCCACCCATTTCGTGGGGTGCGTCTCCTGGCTCTGGTTGTCGTGGCGTTCCGTCGCGTTGCCCATGGGCAGAATGTAGTCCGCGAACCAAGCCGTCTCGCTCCAGGTGGGGGTGAGCGCCACGTGGCAGCCTATCTTGTCGTGGTCTTTGAGCATATCCACCCACATGAAGCCGTCGGGGTTCGTCCACACCGGGTTATAGACCCGCGTGAAATAGACGTCGACGCTGTGGCCCTTGTCCTTCACGAGGTGGGGCATCAGGAAACTCATCTCGAAGAAGGCGAGAGGGTATTCCCGGGGAAAGAGAAGCTCGTTCCAGTCTTTGGGCCCCGGAGCGGGGTTGGGGTGTTTGGGCACGAATTTGTGCGTGCTCGCCAGGTGGGTTCCGCCCACCGTGCCCACCGCGCCCGTCAGGGACGGCAGAAAGTGCAGACACCGCGCCACCTGCCAGCCGTGCAGGTTGCCGGTGGCGGCCGCGCGCCAGACGTGGATGCAGAGGCGGCTTCCGGCGCGGGCGACGACCTGGGCGACTTCGGCGATCAAGTCGACGGAAACGCCCGTCTCCTCCGCCGCGTACTCGAAGGTGAACTCCGCGTATTCTTGTTTAAGTTTCTCGATGAAGTTATCGAAACTCGCCTCATCGTCGGGGTGAACTGTCCGCATGTATTCGGTCCAGTTCATCCACTCCTCGACGAACTGCGCGTCGAACTGCTCCGTATCGAGCAGGTAGCGCGCGATGGCGAGCAGAATCGCGCTCTCGGTTCCGCTGTAGGCGGGCAGCCAGTAGTCGGCCTTCGCCGCCGTGTTGGAGAGCCTGGGGTCTATCACGATGAGCTTCGCCCCGCTGGTTTGCGCCTCGATGATGCGCTGGGCCGAGGGGTTGTAGTAGTGGCCCGTGTCGAGGTGGCTGCTGATCAGCAAAATGGCGTCGGCGTTGGTGAAATCGGGCGAAGGCCTGTCCGATCCGTTCCAGAGGAACTGGCCGATGCGGGCCGAGGAGCTGCACACGTTGGTGTGGCTGTTGTGGCCGTCCACGCCCCAGCCGGCGAGCGTCTTGAACATGTAGCCGTCCTCGCCGGGGCGTCCCACGTGGTAGATGACGCCGTTTCGCCGCTCCGCCTGAATCGCCTCGCGAATACGCCCGGCGATGTCGTCGAGCGCCTCGTCCCAACTCACGCGCTCCCACTTGCCCTCGCCGCGCTCTCCCACGCGCTTCAGGGGATAGAAGATGCGGTCGGGGTCGTACACCTGGTTGAGCGTCACCCATCCCTTGGCGCAGTTTCGCCCGCGCGAGGCGGGGTGGAGGGGATTCCCCTCGATTTTTCTGATCTTCATGTCGTCCTTGTCGACGTAGGCCAGAAGCCCGCATCCCGCCTCGCAGTTGAAGCAAAGCGTCGGAACCAGCGCGTAGTTTCTCGCTACTTTCTGCGGCCACTTGGTGCTTTCGTATTCCGTCCAGTTGTCCCATTTGTCGGGACTCGGGTAGGAGGTGAGAGCGCCGTTCGTGTTCGTGTAGTTGAGTTGGCCCGCCGGGGCTGCGGGCGGGGCTTTGGCCAGCAGGTCGGGACGGCCCAAAGAGGCGATGTCTCGCGCGCCCTTGCCGACTTGAAGATGACTTGTGCTCATAATCTTGAAACTCCCGGATTACGAAAGGGGAACGGCCTGTCCGGCCTTCACCCAGATTTTATCCCAAAGATACGCGCCCGCCATGGCCATGATGCCGGCCAGCACCGCGCCAAAACCGCCGAAGCCGCCCGCCCAAAGCAGGAGCAGTGGAACGAGGCATCCCACGATGACGGCGCCTCCCCAGAAATCGTTCTTGAACGGTCCGCTCGTCAGCAGGTGGATCGCCCGCTCATGCGCCACGGAGCCGAAGCGATGCACGAGAATCGAGAACACGAGGATGCACAGGTGCAGCAGGATGAGAATGGCGAGCAGCCCGCCCAGGATGTTCAGGACGGACGCTTGATTCGCGATGGGGAAGAGCGTGGCGAAGAGAAGCAGGATCGCCGCGCCCTTCAAGCCCGATTGTACGCCGATGTCGATAGTGTTCTCGCTTCCTTTCCACAAATCGCGCGCCGAGGCCTGGGCGAAGAAAAAGCCGGTATATATCGATGCGAGTACGCCCATGACGATGGTGGGCCACAGGATGAGGCCCATGAAGCCCGACGCGCCGAACATGGCGCCAAGCACCCAGAGTAGGGTGAGGGCGCCGTCGAGCGCGATGAACCACGTGCCCCACGCCATCCAACTGCCCCAGTTCGAGCGGAGCATGATGTAGTAGAACCGCTCGGGCCGCTTGAGGTCGGTGACGAGCACCGCTCCCGTGGCGGCCAGAAGGATTCCGCTCAGCGCGGGCATCCAGAAGGAGAACAGCGAACTTTTGAAGCCGAACGCCCACAGAAACAGGCTGATGACCAAAAGACCCGTGCTCGCGCCCTTGGTCAGCAGATAGGTGATGATCTTCGTCTCCCAGGGAACCTCGTGGAAGGTGTCGTAAACGGTGCGGCTATCGCCTGGCTTGTTCTCCCACTCGGGCACGACGTCTTCTCTTTCCATGTCCATCTCGCCCTGCTTGTAGATGCCCGACTGGCCCGCTTCCGTGGGATCCAGGAGTTGGCGGCTGCCCTCGAGATAATAGATGTTGGGCGCCGTGTTGTATTCGGGCTTTCTCACCTGGTAGGGGCGCTGCGTGGTGAGTTTCGATATCTTCGAATCCGCATCCTCCACGTCGCCGAACACGCGGCACTGCGTGGGGCAGACCACCACGCAGGCGGGCTCCAGGCCCACTTCGAGGCGGTTCGCGCAGAAATTGCATTTCTCCGCCGTCATCGTGTTGGGGTCGATGAAGAGTTGATCGTACGGACACGCCGCGATGCAGGATTTACACCCGATGCACCAATTCGGGTCCAGGTCCACGATTCCGTCGCTGCGTCTGAAAAGCGCCTTCGTCGGGCAAATGTTCTGACAGGGCGCATCGTCGCATTGATTGCACAGGACGGGCAGAAATTCCCTTCTGGTGCTCGGGAAGGCGCCTTTTTCAACCTCTTTCACCCAGCATCGCCAGACGCCGATGGGAATATCGTGTTCAGATTTACACGCGATTGTGCAAGCATGACATCCGATGCAGGATTCGAGGTCGATCGCCATTGCATACTTGGGCATGAAGAATCCTCACTTCTTATGAAACACGTTTCTCGTAACGTGGCTTTGATAGTCCATTACTAGAACTTTGTGGCGGACGTGTCAATTGAGGCAGGGTGGTCCGGATATTTCACGTTCTGGGGCGGCTGGAGGCTTGGGAGGAGGCCGGATGATGGCAGGAGCGAGCATCAGGCCGAAACTCGCGTGCCTGGCAAGAGGCCTCACACTCGCCCGTATACTGGCGATTCCTGCATTCTTATGGGTTTTCTTCCGCTTGGAGTCCGCTCCCGACCTCAGGTGGCGGATGTTGCTCATCGCCGTTTACGCCTACGCGGTCTTGAGCGACTTGACTGACGGCCCCTTGGCGAGGCGCGCAGGCGCTGCGAGTTATTTCTGGGGCCGGGTGGACGCCTTCTCGGACGTCGCCTTCAACGCGGCGGCGCTCTCGGCCGCCGCATGGACGGGGCGGGTCGGCCCCTGGGCGCCCCTTGGAGTCTTGGCGCTGGGCGCTCAGTTCCTGTGGCGCTGCCGGAGGGAGCTCGGGAGCGAGGGCGATTCCCTGCCCGAGGATGTGGCGGGCAAGTGGGCGGGGGTGCTTTTCTATGCGCTGGTGGGCGGCGTCGTCTTCGAGATTAGCTTTTCGTGGGACTGGCTGAAGCCTGTCCTCCTCTGGCTCGACCGCCTGGTTTTTCTCTACGCTTTATATTTACTCATCCGAAACGGCCTCTTGCCTCATCGACGCCTTTAGATGTTCTGCTTCTTTTTTCCGAACAGATCCGCATACGCTTTCGGCATGAACAATAGGCCGATCGTCCCGTTCGCCAGCATGAAGGTCAGGTGGGAGACGAGGCTGTAGGCGAGCAGGTCCGCTTCCGCCGCATAGTCCTTGAAGAAGAATATCCATGCGGCCTGGGAGGTGCCCAGATGCGCCACCGTCACCGGAAGCGCCCCTATCATGAAAACGAGCGGCAGGAACGTCAGAAGCCGCAGCAGCGGTATGTCCATCCCGAAGAGCGTCAGGGCGTATTTGTGGACGAACAAGGAGAGGAGAAAAACGGAGCCCTTGAGCGCGAGGACCAGGAGACCCTGCCTGAAGCGGACCGCCCGGAAAGTGTTGAGCAGGGTGTGGCCGCCGATTTTCTCGCCGATAACGCCCAGACCGCCTCGCGCCACCTGGGTGATGAGAAGCCAGAAACACCCAAGTCCCAGGGGCAGAGTGATGAGAATGATCGGCGCGCCGCCCGGAAAGGCGATGACACCGATTGTGGCGAACGAAATCAGGTTCGTGACTTCCAGAAGAATGAGCATGGCGACCGTGCTTGTGATCTCGGCGAGCGGGGTCTGGAACCTGCGGTGAAAATAAAGCGCCAGCGCCACCTGTGCGAGTTGGGTGTTGATGATGGAGACGACGTAGGTGACGGCGCGCACGGGCAGCAGCGTCCGGAAGTCGAGCGGGCCGTGGAACCAGCGGATCATTTTGCTCAGGACGAAGGTGTCCATCAGGAAAAAACAGATGGAAAAACACGCCATCAGCACGAGGAAGGGCGCAAGCCTCGCCTTCGATATGGCGAGGACGAACTCGTTGAAGGGGATTCGCCAGAAAATGATGAGGAATATCACCACCGTCAGGCCGATGGGGATGAGTTGCCCGGCTTTGCCTGATGGATGAGAATCCTGGTTTTGCTCCAAAGCGAAACTCCTTGAAGGCGCAGAGGCTATTCGCGGTGCGGCAGTGAGAGGTCCAGAATTTCATCGACGCCGGTGGAGGTGATGGGCATGGCGTTTCTGGTTTCCTCATCACTGCACAGATGTTCGTAGAATATAATGTCGAATACGGTGCGGCTCATGGGGGAAGAGGGGGAGAGGCGGCTGATGATGCTCGACGCGGCCCGGGCCGGCCTTCTGGGAATCGTCAGAATTCGGGGCCGTTTCCCGAGCCTTTGCCCGGCGCGCATGAGCAGTTCGCGGTAGAGGAGGGTGTCCGGCCCCACGAGGTTCATGCGCGTGAGCGGCGCCTCGGGATGAAGGAGCGCCCATTCAACCGCGCTCAGTACGTCGCCCAGGTATATCGGCTGGACGCGCACCGCGCCTCCCGCCACGAGGGGGACTACCGAGGAGGCGAGCAGTCTTTTTATCTGATTCGTGGCCTGTGTGTCGGGCCCCAGAATCATGGGCACGCGGAAAATGGCGCCCGACCCGAAATTCCCTTCAATCAAATCCTCGGCCTGGCCTTTCGTTCGTAGATATTCATTTTCCGCCCGGGAGTCCGCGCCCGGAAAACTCAGGTATACGAAGGATTTCACGCCACAGCTTTTACTCGCTTCCACGATGTTTTTCGTGGTGATCAGATTCGCTTGAAGGAGGGAGTCGCCCGCTCTCGGAACCAGCGAACCCGCCAGGTGCGCCACGCAGTCAGCACCTTCCACGGCGCGCGCGAGGCTTTCGGGGTCGTCGTAGTCCACTTCTATCACTTCGGCGGGTAGATCGCGCAGGTTCTCGCTTCGCCCCATGTCCCGGACGAGCGCCCGCAGGCGCATCTGTTCGATGGCCGTATTGGAACCTAGGCGTTCGATGAGCGCGTTGCCGACGGCGCCGTTCGCGCCCGTGATGGCGATGTCGATGGGTTTTCTCCCGTGCTGTGGAAGGCGGCCATGCGCAATGAGGCCCCGGGCGGTTTCCGCGAGGTCAGCGCCTCGATCCGGTCTAGGTCGTGAGAAGTTTGTGCGTCGGTGCGGTCATCTTCTCGATGGGCAGTCCGTGCGTGCAGGCGCCCGCGCAGCTTTGGTGGCTGCATGTGAGACATGCCGAAGCGCCCGCGCCCAGGAGGGAGTACTCGGCTTTGGCGAATCGCACGTCTTCATAGTCCGTTGCATACATGCGGGTGCGGAGCACGTCCGCGATGGGGACGTTCTCGGGACACGCGCCCTCGCAGTCGTTGCACGCATGGCGGCAGTAAGACGTTCCGTTGAGCCGCGCGTATTTTTTGAGAATCGGCATCTCAAGGCGCGATATCTTCTTCCAGCCCGAACCGCCCACGAACTCGGTGATGTTATCCTTGCTCGTCATCGAGATGATGAGGGAATCCACGTTGGGGTTCGAGAGCACCCAGCGGAAGGCGGCTTGCGAGTAAGTGGCGCCCCCTTTTTCATAGGGCCGCATGTCGTTCAAGCGCGCGCCCATGAGCGTTTTCATGGTGACGACGCCGATGCCCTTGGCCTTCGCCCTTGCGAGGACTCCGGGCAGTTTCGGGAACCTGGCGATGAAATCGAAACCGCGCGTGAACCTCTGGTAGAAGGCCGGGTCCTGGCCGAAATTGTACGCCACCAGGAATACGTCCACCGCACTGTTGTCGATGCAGTAATCGAGGCACTCGATCAGGTTGCCCGCATGGCCGGACATGCCGGAATACCGGATTTTCCCCTGTTTTTTCGCAAGCGCCACGAACTCGCCCCATTCGGGGTTCTTCATCCTGTCCACGTCGTTCACCGCGTGGTTGAAATAGATGTCCACGTAGTCGGTCTGGAGTTTTTGCAGGCTCGCCTCGAGCGAGCGCATCATCGACTCTTTTTTGTCCGTGGAACTCGTATGCGTCTTGGAGGTGAGGTAGACCTTGTGGCGTTTTCCCTTGAGCGCGCGGCCGATGGTGGTCTCGGATTCTCCCCAGGAGTAGCTCTCGGCGGTGTCGAAATAGTTGATCCCCAGGTCGAGGGCGTGAAGAACGAGTTCTTCCTCGCCTGCGCCCAGGCGGCTGCCGCCGAATGAAATGTCCGACATCTTGATGTCCGTTTTTCCCAGGGTGACGTAGCGGCGAACCCGGTTCTGCGCGGCGTCCGATTCCATGGCGCGCGCGAGGGGCAGGAGTCCTGCGCCGAGGCCGGCGAAGGCGCTTTTTCGGATAAAATCGCGTCTTGGTAAAAAGTCGGTATGATCGGGCATCGGCATTCTCCACGAAAGAGAGAAATATGGCGACCCGCCTATCTCACCCTATTTTTCCGTTTTGGTCAATTCGCGGAATTTCGCTCGTTTTTCAATATCTCTGCTTGCATCCTAGCTAGGGTGGGAACGTGGAGTCACGTTAGTGGGGCGGATTATGGTATCGGCGTGAGGGTTGAGTATAGTCAAGAGGACTGAAGAGTTCTCAGAATGAACAGCAACAAGTAGATAATAGCTGCTATCCATATAATGCTCCGCAATCCACATCCAGAACCTCTGGACTGAGCCCGAACTCGCTGGAGTGGGACGGGTTCGTGACCGGTTATTTCATGGAAACGTTCCGCCGACTGATCTCTTAAGGACTTAAGCGCCGCTTCGAATCCTGCGGCATCCTCGCGTGTAGAGAAAGGACTGGACGTCCAAAGCAGCTTCGGATTGCCACCGGCAGTAGATTCGACTTTGTTGGCTACATGAGCATTCAACCTCGCCCGAACATTGGCGGAGTGCCCCACGTAGTGGCCGTAGTCGGTATCCAACAGGTACACATAGAACTTGTTGCGACCCAGCTTCGCATCGCGCTCGGACTGGCCGGCCAGATGCTCCGGGTCGCGCCACTTGCTTCGGCGGCGACGCATCTGACAGGTGTAGCAGCGCGTGTAGCGAAGGCGTATTCTCCGCCCGCAGTCGGCACAGATGTTTAAGCGCATCATAGTTGCTACCTGACTCACATGCCTGCGCAATGGCTAGAAAGATCTCGGCGCAGCTTTTTTGCTTTCACTGAACCGATGACGTTCTAGTTACATTGGATCGGCATCCTCGTGTGTTCGCAGGTTCTTGGGGCGAAAACTGGTACTTTCTCTCTCTCGTGTGGTTGCCTCTAGGCTCTTGGCAGTGAAGCAAGCCCCGCGTACTCAAATCATGCGTCGATGACCCGGAAGCTCCTGTCCTGGGGAATGAGCATCTCCCAGCCGTTTTCCTTCACGATCACCGAGTATTCGATCTGGTATCCCCCGACGCCGAACGTGCCGATGGGCGCCTCGATGTTGATTACCGAATGGACGGGAAAGGGAATCTCGGAGGTTTTTGGGTAGAAAGGCTGGTTGTGCTTTGATTCAGGACCCAGGATGAACGGGAATTCTCTCGCTTCGAGGCCTATCGTGTGCCCGGCGAAGGGGGCGTCGAACTCGGGGAAGCGCGACTGGATTCCCTTTACCAGGGCCTGATATATCTGGTTGCCCGTGCAGCCGGCCTTTATCGCCTCCAGGCATTCGTGGAATCCCTCCTCGACCCCCTTCCATTCGCGCTGCGTCCGCGCGCTCGGCTCGCCGATGGAGCCGCAGCTTCCCGTGTCGGCGTTGTAGTTTTTGTAAAAAAGCCCTGCGTCGAACATGAAGCCGTCGCCCTTTTGGAGTTTTCTGTCGGTGGGGGGAAAGATGAAGACGCCCCTCGGGCCGCTGTTGAAGTGGAACCAGTGCCACATGCCGCCGGGCCGGGCCACCTCCTGACGCCAGACCTCGGCCACCTCGCGCTCGCTCACGCCCTCGCGCACGAAGTCGAAAACCTTGGTGATGGCGTCTTCGTTCACCTGGGCCGCCTCGCGCAGGCGGTCGAGTTCATCCGCCGTCTTGACGAGGCGCGTCATGAGGAACAGGCCCGAACCCGGGATGAATTCACAATCGGGGAGTTTTTCCTTCAAGGTGGCGAACAGGCTGTCCGGGCAGCCCTCCTCGTCCAGGGCGATTCTGCCGGAAGTGATGCCCCGATCCTGAAGCGCGGCGAGAAGCCCGTCGAGAAGGGTCGCGTGTTTACCCCCGCTTGCGTGAAGCTCCCGGTAGCGCCTCATCTCGTCGTCATGCGGCACATAGCCTTCCGGTTCGATGTGATTCGCCTGTCCTCCCCAGACGTAGACGTTCTCTGCGTGTCCGCCATAGGCGGCGTAATAGGTGTTGTCCGCGCGGTTCATGATGAGGTCGGTGCCGGCGTCTGGGTTGTTGGTGATCACGCCATAGCTTTTGCGCGCGCGGTAGACCCGCTGCGCCCAGCCGATGTGGCCCGTCAGATAGGTGACGTTCTCGAGCGTCGTGCCGATCATGGCGACCACGTCGTGTTCTTTCATCAGTTCCAGCGCGCGTTCCCTGTTGTAAAGCATGTTTTTCTCCCTGAAATTTTTTTTTCTTCATGAAATTTTGTTGGAAAGTGTCTTGGGGGGAATATGTATCACAACCAAAGCGTTTCAGGCGAGGCGAGACGCTTGACAGAAACGCTCCGAAGCGCAAGGTTTAATAACAGCGGGAGCAGTTGGCTCGTCATCTGATTCGTCATCCTGAGGAGAAGAAGTTGAGTGTGGAACTGGATCGCCCGAGCGCCGAGGCGCTTTTATTCGAATGGACGAAAAGCCCGGGCTTGAGAGCGCACGCCCGGGCGGTGGAGGCCGCGCTGCGCGCCTACGCGAAAAAATACGGAGAAGACGAGGCGCTTTGGGGAGTCACAGGCCTGCTGCACGACATGGATTACGAGAAACATCCATCGCCCGAAGAGCACCCCGAGACCGGCTGCGCGGTGTTGCGCGAGGCGGGCTATCCCGAAGAGATGATACAAGCCATCCTGGGACACGCGCAGTATCTCGACGTTCCCCGGGAGACGCGCCTGGCTCAAGCGCTTTTCGCCGTGGATGAACTGGTGGGCCTCATCACCGCCGTAGCCCTGGTGAATCCGGCGAAAGATGTTCGCCAGGTAAAGCCGAGAAGCATACGGAAAAAGTGGAAGGACAAGGCTTTCGCCAAGGGCGTGAACCGCGAGGACGTGGAGACGGGAGCCTCCGAACTGGGTGTGCCTTTAGAGGAACATATCGCCTTCACGCTCGAAGCCATGCAGGGCGCGGCTGCGGATTTGGGCCTCGATGGCTCGCGTGCGGGCTGATGTGTTTGTTTTTTTTGTGAAAAAGGTTGATTTTACGTTGACGGCTTTGATGGATTTAAGCATAATTCGCGCTCAACTGGTTGGTGATGAAACGCCATTCAGACTCGCAATGGACATACTCAAAAAAGATATGCACAACATACGGTTTCCAGCACTCAATAAAACCCTCCACGTATTTTCCGACACCAGGTCAATCCAACTAAAGGACATCCAAAACGATGGCTGAGTCTTCAGGTAAAAACGGGGCTGAGAAGCAGCTTGTTGAACTCGAAACGGTGGCGATTCGCTTTGCGGGCGACTCCGGCGACGGAATGCAGCTCACGGGAGATCGCTTTACGAACGCAGCGGCCATTGCCGGGAATGATTTGAGCACGTTTCCGGACTTTCCCGCCGAGATTCGCGCGCCTGTCGGAACCCTCGCCGGAGTGAGCGGGTTCCAGATCAATTTCTCGAGCAGGGACATTCACACCCCGGGCGACGCCGTGGACGTTCTGGTGGCGATGAACCCCGCCGCGCTCAAGACGAGCATCGGCGATTTGAAGAGCGGGGGCATCATCATCGCCAACGTGGACAACTTCGGCCCGAAGAATCTGGACAAGGCCGGCTATGCGTCGAACCCCCTCGAGGATGAGGAGTTCAAGAGCAACTATGATGTCCACGAGGTGAAGATCACCTCCATGACGCGCCGGGCTCTGGAAGACATGGAGCTTCAGTCCAACCTGGCGGATCGGTGCAAGAACTTCTTCGCGCTGGGTCTGATGTACTGGATGTATTCGCGCCCCCTCGATCCGACCAAGCAGTGGATCGAGGAGAAATTCGGAAAACGCCCCGAGTTCGTGCAAGCCAACACGCGCGCCCTCGAGGCGGGTTTTTTCTTCGGTGAGAACACCGAGGTCTTCACCAGCAACTACATCGTGCGCGAAGCGACCTATCCGCCCGGCAAATACAGGAACATCTCGGGCAACGTCGCCCTGGCCTTCGGCTTCATCGCGGCGACGAAGAAGATGGGGATCAACCTTTTCTGGGGCGCCTATCCGATAACGCCCGCCAGCGACGTTCTCCACGAACTCTCCCGCCACAAGAATTTCGGTGTGCAGACCTTCCAGGCGGAAGATGAAATCGCGGCCGTCTCCGCCGCTCTGGGCGCCTCGTTCACCGGCTCGCTCGGCGTGAGTTGCTCGAGTGGTCCCGGAATCGCCTTAAAGGCCGAAGCCATGGGGCTGGGCGTGATGACGGAGCTTCCCATGGTCATCGCCAACATCCAGCGCGGCGGCCCGAGCACGGGCCTTCCCACGAAGACCGAGCAGGCCGACCTTCTTCAGGTGATGTTCGGGCGCAACAGCGAGAGCCCGCTGCCGGTCGTGGCGGCGGCCACGCCGGGGGATTGCTTCTGGACGGCGATAGAAGCGTGCCGCCTGGCGGTGAAATACATGACGCCCGTGGTGGTTTTGAGCGATGGTTATCTGGCCAACGGCTCAGAACCCTGGCTCCTGCCCAAGGCCTCCGACATTCCCGAGATGCCGGTGACCTTCCGGACGGACCCGGAGGACTTCCTGCCCTATCTTCGGGACCCGGAAACGCTGGCCCGTCCGTGGGCGATTCCCGGTACGCCGGGGCTCGAGCACAGGATCGGCGGAATCGAAAAAGAGGACGGGACCGGCAACGTCAACTACGAGCCCGAGAACCACGAGTTCATGGTGCGCACGCGCGACGCGAAGATTGCGGGCATCGCGAAGGACATCCCGCCCGTGGAGGTCATCGGCGAGAAGAGCGGCAAGGTTCTCGTCATCGGCTGGGGTGGAACCTTCGGCGCCATCACGGCGGCGATGGAGGCTCTACAAGCTCGCGGCGCCTCCGTATCCCAGGTTCACCTCCGGCACCTCAACCCCTTCCCGGCGAACCTCGAAGAAGTGATGAGCGGTTTCGAAAAAATTCTCATCCCCGAGCTGAACCTCGGGCAACTCTCCAAAATGCTCCGCTACCAGTATCTGGTCGACACGATCAGCTTCAATAAAATACAAGGAAAGCCCTTCAAGGTCGGCGAACTGATTACCAAGATTGAGGAGTTACTCTAAATGTCTACAACGACAGCCAAGAACGGCGGTGGGTTGGGCCTCACCCGCAAGGATTTTCAGTCCGACCAAGTCGTACGCTGGTGCCCGGGTTGCGGAGACTACGCGATTCTCGCCCAGATGCAGAAGGTGCTGCCGAACCTCGAAATTCCGCGCGAGAAATTCGTTTTCGTCTCCGGCATCGGCTGCGCGGCGCGCTTTCCGTATTACATGGATACCTTCGGTTTCCACACCATTCACGGGCGGGCGCCTGCGTTCGCCACCGGCGTGAAGGTGAGCAATCCGGACCTCTCCGTCTGGGTCATCAGCGGCGACGGCGACGCGCTGAGCATCGGCGGAAACCACCTGATTCACTCCATGCGCCGCAACGTGGGCGTCAAGATTATTCTCTTCAACAACCGCGTTTACGGATTGACCAAAGGCCAGTATTCGCCCACCTCGCTTATGGGCTCGCGCACGAAATCCACGCCCATCGGCTCGGTGGACTATCCGCTTCACCCGCTGACGCTGGCCCTGGGGGCGGAGTGCAGCTTCGTCGCCCGCACGACGGACAGGGATCAGAGGCACATGGCCTCGATGTTCGAGGAGATGGCGAACCACGAGGGAACCTCTCTGCTCGAGGTGCTGCAGAACTGCATCGTGTTCAACGACGGCGCGTGGCACAAATTCACCGAGAAAGGTATGAAAGAGCAAAACGTGATGTATCTCGAAGACGGACAGCCCCTCGTCTATGGCCCGGCGGATGATCGCAAGGGAATTTCCCTGGAGGATTACAAGGTCCGCATCGTCGAGGCCGATTCTCCCGACGTCACCGTCCACCGCGTGGATGATGAGGCGGGCGGCTACGCCCACATCCTGAGCCGGGTCGAACTCGAAGGCGGCCCCGTGCCCCTGGGCGTTCTGAGAAAAGTGGAGCGTCCGCCGTTTGAGGGATTGATGGGCGAGCAGGTCGCCGCGGCCCAGGCGAAAGGCGAGGGCGATATCGACTCGCTCTTGAATTCGGGAGATACCTGGGAGCACCACTAGTTTTCGTCGCCTCCAAAGGGCCGTCGGGATTCGCGCCGGCGGCTTTTTTCGCGCCTCCGAGCGTCTGGAACCCATGTCCAAAACCTTCACCCTTCTTATCGTTCACGCGCACCCCGACGATGAGTGCAGCAGCACGGGCGGTCTGATTCTCAAGAGCGCGCGGGAAGGCCACCGCGTCATACTCATCACCTGCACCAACGGCGAGATGGGCGAGATGAAGCATCTGGGCATGAATCTCGACCCCGATTCCGAGACGGACAGGCAAAGGCTCGGGGAAATCAGAAGAGAAGAACTCACCCGGGCGGCGCAGATCTTGAACGTCTCGCAGGTTCACACCCTGGGCTATCGCGACTCCGGCATGGACGGCTGGGAGGGCAACGGGCATCCCGAGGCGTTCAAAAACGCCGATGAGGAAGAAGTCGTCGGCAAGATAGTGGGCTACATACGCCGCTATCGCCCGGACGTGGTCGTCACCTACAACGAGCAGGGCGGATACGGCCACCCCGATCACGTGATGGCCAACAAGGTCACGACGGAGGCGATAGAGGCGGCCGCGGACCCCGACAGATTCCCCGAGGCCGGGCGAGAGGTCTGGCGGGTCCCCAAGCTCTACCACACGGCGTGGGCGCGCTCGAAGATGCTGCGCGCCTGGCGCTGGATGAGGTTTCTCGGTCAAAAAACGCCGCTCGATGATCCGGATTTCAGAGAAGATAAATACGGGACGCCGGATGAACTCATCACCACCCGCGTGAACATCAGCAGGCACCTTCGCCGCAAATGGCGCGCGCTCATTGCGCACAAGAGTCAAATCAACGGAAATTTCTTCTGGTGGTTCGTCCGCATGACGGGGCGCTGGCTCTACAACGAGGAATCCTTCGTTTGCGCCCACTCGCAGATTGAGGTGCGGAAGAACGAGCGGTCGGTGTTCGAGGGCCTATCCTGAGCCCTCTGAGAGGGGCCTGCTGACCTCGATCAAAAAACCGTTCGGGTCCTTCAGCATGAACATGCGCACGCCCCACGGGGCGTTGCGGGGAGGGAACACGACCTCCGCTCCCTTTTCGGTGAGCGCGTCATAGGCGCGGTCCACGTCCTCGGGCGTGAGCGTCACCACGACGCCGGAGCCTCTGGGTTCCCGGAGGGGTTCGAGATTCCATTTCCTCATCTCCTCATCCGGGATCGGCGCGTGGATGATGAGCGAGGTTCCTCCCAGTTCATAGCGAACGTGGTCTTTCGCCCGGCTCGCTTCTTTCAATCCCAGCGTTTCGGTATAAAAACGACAAGACGCCTCGTAGTCTTTGGTGATGAGAAAAACGGCGGGCAGCGATTCGAACAAGATGAAGACTCCTTGATTTTCGGATGTATTCGTTTGGAGAAACGGTATGCCCCATCCTCTGGTCGAGTTGAAAGAGGTCTCCAAAACCTACGTCGCGGGCGACGCGCTCGTCCACGCGCTCAAAGACGTGAGCTTCCGGGCGGAACCAGGCGAGTTTATCACGGTTTCGGGCCCGAGCGGGTCGGGCAAGAGCACGCTTCTGCACTTGATGGGCGCGGTCGACGCCCCCTCGAGCGGCGAGGTCTTTTTCGACGGACGGGACATATCTGGCCTCAACGATGAAGGTTTGAGCGAAATTCGCCTGAAAGAGGTGGGTTTCATCCATCAGTTTTTCCATCTCATGCCGACGATGACCGCGTATGAAAACGTCGCCCTGCCCCTCGTGCTCCAAGGCCAGAAACGGGCGGAGACCAATGAAGTGGTCGAAAACGCACTGGCGCGTGTGGGGCTTGAGAACCGGATGCGCAGCTTCCCGAGGCAACTCTCGGGCGGTGAGATGCAAAGGGTGGCCGTCGCGCGCGCCATCATCCACAAGCCCCGCCTCATCCTCGCCGATGAGCCGACGGGGAATCTCGATTCCGAGAATTCGCAGAAAGTCCTGGAACTCATTTCGGAACTCCACAAAGAAGATGGTTTTACGGTCGTCATGGCCACGCACGACAAGATGCCCTTGCGCTACGCCACGCGGAGTGTCGGGATAACCGATGGCCGCCTGGAGGGGGGGTGTTGAAAAAGACCTGGTTTCGTAATTCGGCGTATGGAACCAACCGACGAGAACGCCTAACAAAAACTCCCTTTAAAGGGGTTGTTGAAAAAGCCCCTCGATGCGGGAAAACCACCGTCATTCCGGCGAAAGCTGGAATCCATTTTATGATTTTTGCTTTCGTTTTCGCATTTGATTCCGACTCGCGGGAGGGAGCGTCGCGCCCGAATCCGGAACGGATGAGGTGGATATATATGGCGGAGTCCGTATCTTTCCCGGCCGGGAGCGAGGACGTCCGGGCGAAAGGCCAAAAACAAAGGCGAAAATGGATTCCGGCTTTCGCCGGAATGACGAACAAAACCACATCGCCTCTTGTAGTGACAGCCCCTCCACGGGGCTGTCCCACAGGTCGCGACCTGTCCCTACGGCGAACGATCTTGAAAGTCGGACAAGGGTTTTTTCAACAACCCCCTCAAGGGGGGAGTGATTCTCTTCTCTCTCGTCTGTTGGCAATGCTGTTCATAAGCGAAGTTCGCAGCCGCGCCGGTGGGGGTGAATTCCGAGCGAGTAGAGGTTTTTCCACAACCCCGGAGGAGGCGGGCTGATGGGCGTCTTGGGCGCGCTCTTGCGTCTTCTCGCCTGGCGGCGCCTGAAGGAAGAGCCGTTTCGCCTGCTGCTCACGCTGGTGGGCGTGGCGCTTGGCGTCGCCGTGTTCATCGCCATCAAGCTCGCGAACGGGGCGTCCACCCAGGCGTTTGAGAACAGCTTGGTGGCCATTTCCGGAAAGACGCAACTGGAAGTTTCCGCAGGCGGTCTGGGCGTGAATGAAGAGTTGATTCTGCGGCTCCGGGCGATGCGGGAGGTGAAAAGAGCGGCGCCTGTCATCCAGCAACACGCCTGGGTGAGGAGGGCGGACGGCTCAGGCGCCAGGTGGCGGCGCGGCGCGCCATCGCAAGGACGCGCCGTCCTGGCTTTGGGGCTCGACTTGCTGGGGGATAATGATTTCAGGGGCTATGCGTTCGAGAATAAATACTCGCGCGAGCAAATTCTCTCGCGCATCGCCGACCCACGGGGTCTGTTCATCGCCCGGGGCGTAGCCGATGCGCTGGGCGTCGGTGTAGGCGATTTCGTCGAAATCGAGGCCGCGCGCAGAATGCGCTTTCGCGTGCGGGGCGTCCTTAGACCTGAGGGCATGGCGAAATCCATGGACGGCCGCCTCCTCATCATGGATATCGGCGTCGCGCAAGAAGTTTTTGAGCGTTTCGGCTGTTTGGACCGGATCGATCTGATTCTAGAAGATAAGGGCGAAATCGGGTCGGTCAGTAAAAAGATTCAAAATCTCCTGCCGTCCGGCGCGGTGGCCGCGCGGCCTGCGCGGCGCGGAAGCGACGTGGAGAAAATGCTGGCGTCGTTTCAGTTGAACCTCACGGTGCTGAGCGTCATCGCGCTGCTGGTGGGCTGTTTTCTGATCTACAACACGATGTCGGCATCGGTATTGCGGCGCAGGGGTGAAATCGCCACCCTGCGCTCGCTGGGCATGACGGCCAAGGCGATCATCTTTCTCTACGGAGCGGAGGCGTTTTGCATCGGCTTGGCGGGCTCGTGTCTGGGCGTTGCGATGGGGGTGTTCATGGCCCAGGGCGCGCTTTCGTTCATCACCCAGACGATCCGCAACCTGTACGCATTTCTGGAAGTGCGTCATGTCCCCCTGGGTCCCGAGGCGCTCCTTTGGGGATTCGGCGTAGGGCTGGGCGTTTCTCTCGTGTCCGGTCTTTTTCCGGCGGTGGCGGCGTCGCGTCAGACTCCGCGCCAGGGCGTCGTGGACAGGCGGGGAAAAGTGGAGGTGCGGCCTGCGGTCACCGCCGCCCTGGTTGTAAGCGCCCTGCTCGTCGCCTTCATCGCCTATTGGCTGAATATACAGGCGCTGGCGCGAGGAACTCCTCTGCCCGGCTATCTATCGGCGGCGGCGGTCATTCTGGCCACCGCGCTCGCGAGCCTGCCGGTCGTCTTGTTCGGCTCTTTCGTCGTCCGGCGCATGCTGGGCGGAAGCGCCAACGGTTGGCTCGCCGCGCACGGTTTGGGTAGGCATCCGCATCGCAACGGCGTCACGCTGTCTTCATTGGCGATCGCCGTGGCCATGCTGGTGAGCCTCATCATCATGATCGAGAGTTTCAGGGCCACGGTGGAAATCTGGACGCATCAGACGCTCAAGGCGGATTTCTACGCAGCACCCGCGGCGCGCTTCATCAAGGGCTCACGGGCGAGCATCTCGGAAGATGCGCTCGGAGTCATCAGGGGCGTTTCGGGCGTCGCGGCGGTCGATGGCTTCAGGGCCATACGCCTGCCCTGGCGCGGGAGGCGCATCACGCTTGCGGGTGGGGATTTTCGAATCGTGGCCGAAAGGGGCCGGCTGCTGTTCGTGGACGGCGACTCGAAAGAAACGCTCACCAGAGCGAGGACGCGCGGCGAGGCGATTATCACGGAGACTTTCTCGAACCTCTACGGCGTGAAAAAAGGAGACCTCCTCCGTCTCCCGGCTCCAAAGGGTGAGGTCGCGATCCGGGTGGCGGGCGTTTATTACGATTACACCACGGATGGCGGCTTCGTCGTGGTGGATCGTAAGTTTCTGAAAAAACACTGGCGTGATGATCGCCTGAGTTCCCTGGCGATATATCTCACAAAAAATGAGCGGCCGGATGATGTGCGCAAATCGCTCGAAAACGCTCTGGACCCCACCATGGTGCTGATCTCGAACGCAGGTCTCAAAAAACGCGTGCTCAGCATCTTCGACCAGACGTTCGCCATCACGTATGCGCTGGAGTTCATCGCCGTCGTGGTGGCTTTGCTCGGCGTGGCCACGGGTTTGAGTTCCAACATCCTGGAGCGCGTGCATGAAATCGGCGCGCTGCGCGCCATGGGATTAAACCGAAAGGGTATCGTATCCACCATCATGGGGGAGGCGGCCATTCTGGGTGTTCTCTCCGTGCTCGTCGGCCTCGCGGCCGGCGTGTGCCTGGCGGCCATTTTGATTTTCGTCGTCAACAAGCTGAGTTTCGGCTGGACGATTCAGTATATCTTCGCATGGAAGGAAATGGCGGCTTATCTTCTCCTGGTGGTTCTCGCCTCGCTGGCGGCGAGTTGGCTCCCCGCGAGAGCCGCCGCGAGGATACCCATTCGT
The DNA here is from genome assembly GCA_965218885.1 of bacterium. Lineage (GTDB taxonomy): Bacteria > UBA8248 > UBA8248 > UBA8248 > UBA8248 > Bin107. Next base: position 2,865,673 of record OZ244713.1, read on the forward strand.
GAGGCGTTGAGCGAGGAATGAAGAAACTGTTCGCACCTCTTCTGGCCGCCGTTTTCATCCTGGGCGCTGCGCCCGCGCATCCCGAGAGTTGGCGGCAGGCGCTCCCCGGCTATCGCTACCAGTTTCCCAGAGACCACGGCGCGCACGAGGCGTTCCGCACGGAGTGGTGGTATTTCTCGGGAAACTTGCAGGATGCGGGAGGAGAGAAATACTCGTTTATGCTCACGTTTTTCAGGGTGGGGCTCAGGCCGGGTGCGCCTCCGGTATCAAAAAGTCGCTGGGCGCTCAGGAATCTCTATTTCGGGCATTTCTCGGTTCTGGACGTGAAGCGGAAGAAGCACCGGTTTTTCGAGAGAATCAGCCGGGGCGCTCTCGAGCAGGCGGGGGCGTCGGAGGGGGGGCTAAAAGTCTGGCTGCGCGACTGGCGCGCCGAAAGCATGGGTGAGAAAGGCCCATCCTCGTTCCGGATAAGCGCGGCGACGCCCCGGATGAAGCTGCGCCTCGATATAACATCCCGGAAACCTCTCGTGATTCACGGCGAGGGTGGCGTGAGCCGGAAGGCCCCGGGTCCTGGCCGCGCTTCTCACTATTATTCATACACGCGGTTTCTCGCGAAGGGTGTTCTCACAATCGGGGGGCGAAGGCTCGACGTGCGCGGAACGGCCTGGATGGACCATGAGTTCGGCTCGAACCAGCTATCGAAAGATCAGGTGGGCTGGGATTGGCTGAGTCTCCAGTTGTCCGACGGCCGGGATTTGATGTTATATCTTCTGAGGCGAAAAGACGGGAGCGTGGAGCCCACGAGCAGCGGCACGCTGGTGGAGGCGGATGGCCGCGCCACGCATCTGCGCCTCGGGGATTTCAGCTTCAAGGGCGTTGAACGCTGGAAGAGTGAGCGAAGCGGCGGCGTCTATCCCATGGGGTGGGAGGTCGCGGTTCCGGCGCACGGACTTCTTTTGCGGGTGACGCCGTATGCGCGCGCGCAGGAGATTGAATCGAAGGGCAGCACGGGAATCACCTATTGGGAAGGGGGCGTTTTCGCCAAAAGTGTTTCGGTCGAAAATAGTCTCACGGGGGTGGGCTTTATCGAGATGACGGGGTACGCTCCCGAGGGGCGACCCAAATTCTGATTTTTTGAAACGACTCCCCATTTCGGGGAGGGTTTCGCCTGTTTGGAGATACGAGATGGCGGTGAGCGTGAACATCGGAATCGTAGGGCTGGGCCTCATGGGAACGGCCATGAGCCGGAAGCTGATGCAAGGGGGGCACCGGGTGCGGGGGTTCGACATCGACCAGAGCAGGCTCGATGCGCTCGCCGAGAACGGCGGCGCCCCGGCGGGCTCGGCGGCGGAGGCGGCGGAGGATGCGCAGTTCGTCATCATCTCCCTGCTCTACAGCCACGTCGTGCGCGAAACCTGCCTGGGAGATGGGGGTATCGCGAGCGTGGCGCGAGACGGACTCATCGTCATCGACACCTCCACGTCTAGTCCCGATGATTCCGAGAAACTCGGGAAAGACCTCCGCGAAAGGGGAATCGGCTTTCTCGATGCGAGCCTGAGCGGTTCGCGCAACAACGTGCTGGACGGGAAGATCGTCTCCGTCGTCGGGGGCGAGGAGAGCGATTTCGAGGCGGCGAAGCCGATTCTGGCTGAATTCGCCCGCTCCATCCACCACATGGGGCCGAACGGGGCGGGCGCGCGGACGAAGCTCGTCATCAACCTCGTGCTGGGCTTGACGCGCCTGGCGCTTTCTGAGGGCCTCGTTCTGGGCATGAAATCGGGCCTGGAGATGGAAGGCCTGCTCGAAGTGCTCAAAGACAGCGCGGCCTACAGCAAGGCCATGGACCAGCGCGGCCCGCGAATGATTCACGCGGATTACGACAATCCCCTCTCGCGCATCAAGCAACACCACAAGGACGTGCGTCTCATGCTCGAACAAGGCCAGAAACTCGGCTCCCCCATGCTGCTCAGCGCCGTGCACCAGCAGGTGTTGCAGGCCGCCGAACTGGGCGGGCTCGCCGATGCGGACACGTCGGCCATCATCGAGGTATTCAGGCGCATGGCGGGTATTCCCTCCCGCTAGGCGTATGGTGTGCATCCCCAACCTAAGGACTCGCAGATATGGTGAAAAGAATATCCCCGGCTGAACTGAAGGAATGGATGGAAAGTGATCGCGCGCACGCGGTGCTCGACGTGCGCGACCCGATGGAGTTTCACGAAAAACAGATCTTCATGACGACGAACGCCCCGCGCGGCGCGGTGGAGTTTCTGGCCGAGCGTCTCGTGCCCGTGAAGTCCACGCCCGTGGTGTGCGTGGACGAGGGCGGCCCTCGGGCTGGGCGCGTCGCCTCGCTATTGGAGGAATGCGGCTACGCGGACGTCTCGGTGCTGGGGGGCGGCCTGGACGCATGGGAGGCCGAGGGGTTTTCCACGGCTTCGGGCACGAACGTGCCGAGCAAGGATTTCGGCGAGCGGATTCACGTGGAAAACGCGGTGCCCGAGATTACGGCCAGAGAGCTTTATGCGCTGATCGAGAGCGATACGCCTCCGCGGATATTCGATACGAGAACCGAAGTGGAATTCGAGCGCTTCTGCGTCCCTACCGGGCGGAGCCTGCCGGGAGGCGAATTGATTCTCCACGCATGGGATTTGGATCAGGACAAGGACAGCCCCCTCATCATCAACTGCGCGGGCCGCACCCGCAGCATTATCGGCACGCAGGCGCTTCATCGCCTGGGCGTCACGCACGCGCGCGCGCTCAAAAACGGCGGAATGGGCATTATACTCGAGGGGCTTGAGCTCGAGGAGGGAAAACCGAGCGAGATTCCGGCTCCCTCCGAACAAAGCCGCGCTCACGGGGAGGTGCTGGGAGCCCAAATAGCCGAAGAGGAGGGGATTCCCTTCATCTCCGTCGAGGAGCTTCGTGCGCTTCAGGCGGAAGCCGACAGCCGCACGCTCTATGTGCTCGACGTGCGCCTCGCGCCCGAGTTTTCGGGAGGACATATTCCGGGGGCCATCTCCATTCCCGGCGGGCAGGCGGCGCAACGCACCGATGAGGTGATCGCGGTGCGCGCGGGGAAAATCGTGACCCATTGCGATAAGAACGCGCGCGGCGTCATGGCCGCCTATTGGCTTCGCCAGATGGGGTTCGACGTCAGCGTGCTGAGGGGAGGCCTTAACGCTTGGATCGAAGCTGGAGGAGCGCTCGAGAAGCCGACCGCGGCGTCTTCGGGAGAAAGCCCGGCGGGGGCGGGAGAGGTTCTTCTCCTGGAAAAAGCGCGGGCGCAAACCCGCGCCTATTCGTCGGGGGAAGCGAGCGCCCGGAAAATCGGCGCGATTCTGGACGTGGATTTAAGCTCTTCCTACGAGCGAGGCCATCTGCCGGGATCTGCCTGGGTATCCAGAGGCCGGCTCGAGGAGGAGGCGTCCGGGCGGGTAGGGGATAAGAAAGCGCGCGTGATGTGCGTTTGTGAGGATGGCCAAAAATCCGCCCTGAGCGCGCTTGCCCTTCAAAAAATCGGGTACCGCAGGGCGGGCTATCTCGAAGGCGGCAAGACGGCCTGGCGAGAAGCGGGCTATTCCCTCGATACGGGACGCGAGGGGATAGATGAGCAGCCCAAAGACGTGCAGCTCAAGCCCTACGACATCGGGCGCAGCGCGATGGAGGGCTACCTCGCCTGGGAGGAGAATCTGGGCAGGAAATACGCGCGGAAGTAAGGCGCCGGTTTTTTATTCCGGCCTCGTGGGATTCGGCGATAAACCCGGTGGCGCGTTTTTCCTCGCGTTCAGAGAGGCGATGATTTCCAGTTCCAGGTTTTCGTTGTAGGCGTTTACCTGTCTCGGGATCGTAAACAAATCCACGAACCACCACACGCCATAGATCAGCAAACCGAGCAGGCCTACCATCGCAGCCGGAGCGCCCCCTTCGATATTCTCGTGAGCCATTACGCCGCCAAATACCACCAGGATGATCAAGACCCACGGAGCGATGACGTAGGCGACGCCGGTCGCGATTCTGCCCAGATAGAATTTGTGAATCCCCAGCCAACTGAGAAAAAACCACAGGCCGTATGCGACGCCCGTCGATTTTCTGCGGCGGTCTAGTTCGATGTTCAGGATGTGGAGTTCGCGCTCGTTCAGCCCGCTTTTTAGCGTGATGAGCCTTTCGCTTTGGTTCGTCATCGGTCGTCTCGCCCTCCTGTCATTTTTCCCTGAACCATATTGATTCTTCTGCGTGTGGGAAAAATCTTATTCCACTGAATTCTTAATAGCCTTTTTCGAGAACCATATCCACCCTTCTCGATGTGCGATTTCCGTGTTCTCCTTCGGAGGGTTAATACAATTTTTGGAGAGGAACTCCTGACCAGCTTGAACGCAAAGGACTGCATCAAGCATGTTGTCGTCGGCTAAGATGGTCTTTTCATCAATCTGAGGAACAAAACGGATGCGCTTTTTTAGCTTGTTGAGGATATCTCCTCGATTGGCGGGAGCAGATTCACCCGTCTTGTAACTTGTGTTCACGTCCAAACTAAGCACGGGCAGAACTGTTGCGGGATACACCTCGATGGCTTTTACGCCACTGATTTGTCCCTGCCTCCAAGCGAGTGGAATTTTACGACGGGAAGTGCGGAGTTCTTCCAACAGACTCAACGTCCAATGCGTGGTTCGGGCGATCTTGTCAGCACCAACCTCAAGTATTGTATTTTTCCGAGCTTTTTCTTTAACAAATTGGTCCGTCAAGCGACGGAATATATAATTCCTTTCAATATCGCCTTTTTCCGGGTGCTTCTTCTGACGTTTGACGAAATCTTTGACAAATTGTTCTTTCCGGTGGCGGAACGTGCAATCCTGTTCGATGAATAGTGGCGCACCCGCTGAGTGGTCGGCGAGGCCACCCCTCATACCGTCCGGCCACCCGAGCGGAGCATCCAAAGCCAGCAGCACTGGGTTGTTGTCATTTTTAATCTGATCGGCCAGGAACTTAGGAATGGATGGCTTGGCCTTGTCTCCGGTCAGTACACATTGGATAAAACAACCAGTCGAACTGGAATGAGCCAGAGCGAGTCCCGTTTCTTTTTTGTTGGTGGAGCAATCGATTCCGATGATGGTGGTCTTGTGGGCCATGAACTCAGTATTTAATTCCCATTTTCATTTTGACATTTCAAGGGGTATTGCGCGCTGCCTCAGGTCAGGTGTTGATGATGCCGGGCTCGTTCCTGCTGATGTCCCATCCCTTCGATTCCATGAATTGCTTGAACTTATCCCAATCGAATTTGCCGGATTCATGAAATTGCAGGATGGTTTCTCGCGACAGGTGAATCTTCATCCACCGGTAGAGCGACTCTCCGAGCGTATCGTGATGCTTGGCGGCGAATTCCGCCAGGGGGATTCCTTCGGGTTCGAGAACGACCCAGTAGCTGCTTCGGTATCTCACCAGCTTCAAGTCATCTTCCAGAGGCGTTGTTTCCGTCATTTTCTTTTTCGCCATGAACGGGACAAGATTCGGGTCATTTTTTCGGGCGATTCGCCGTATGCCCGACGAAAAGGTTTCCAATTGGCGCCTTTCACCTTGAAAATATATCAAGGCCCCCGGCGTAATGGAACAAAAATTTTCGTAAAGAATCTTCATTCCCATTTTCTTCGCATCATCTTGACGAGTTCAGTACCCGATTCGCCCGCGTCGAATCTTCGAGTGAATTCTTCTTCGATTTCCATGACGATTCGGGTTCGCTCGCGTATCGCTTCCATTTTTTCCTGCGGAACCACGGCCACGCCGTCCGCATCGGCGACGACGATGTCTCCGGGCGCCACCCGCACCCCGCAGCAGGTGACGGGAACGTCGCGCTCGGCGGCGACGAGGCGTCTGGAGTAGGGCAGGGGCCTTGCGCCGCAGGACCACACGGGCAGCCCCAGTTCCCTGATTTCCAGGATGTCGCGCGTTTTTCCGTCCGTAACGACGCCGGCCGCCCCTCGCCTGTGGATGACCCGCGCCCCGTTGGCCCCCAGAACGGCCATGTCGCTCCCCTCGGTCGCGAGCACGACGAACTTGCCCGGCTCCATCTCCTCGTGCGTTCCGTAGAGACTCACGCGGGAGGGGTTCACTTCCCCCCGTACGGGCTCGAAGCGCATGGTGGCCGCAGGGGCTGCGACGCGCTCCTCCGTGAAGGGCGCGAGCGGGGCGACGTCTTTCATGATGAGGTCCAGTCCTAAAAATATCGAAGCGTCCGCGATGGCGGTCGTCGGCGCGCGGGAGAAGAATTCGAGAGCGTCTTCCATGGGTTTCTCCATCAGGTGAAAAGCGTGGTTACGAGGATTTCCTTGGGTTTCGTGAAGTCTCCTGTTTGAATTTCAAGTCTTGATATATTACGATTTCGATATACGAGCGTTCCGGAGGACCCGATAATAAATTCAAGTCCGTAAGGAGTGCGTGGAAAAATGACTGCCGAAATGATTGAAATCGCCTTTTTTGGAATCGCCATCCTAGCCTACCTTAACCGGATTGAGAGGAAGTTTGACAGCCGCCTCTCCTCCCTGGAAGCAAGAATGTCATCTCTGGAAGCCAGGGTTTCTTCCCTGGAAGCGAGCGTGGCATCCCTGGCAGCGGGTGTGTCGTCCCTGGACGCGAGAACGTCTCGTCTCGAAGACATGTTCGAGGGTTATCTGGCGGGGCAAAAATCACCTGAATAATCGAGAGTTCCTAGTCCACGACGGCGACGGCCCGGCAGGGGGAGCCTTCGATACCCGGCATCTTGAGCGGCAGCGCGATGACCTTGAAGCGCTCCTGCGGTATGGCCGAGAGGTTCGTCATGTGCTCGATCTGGATGATCCCGTTTCCCAATAACGTCCTGTGGACGACGTAGTTCTCTGGCACGTTGTCGGGAATCTTCTTCACTTCCTCTTCCTGCAGAAAATCGAAACCGGCGGCCTTTACCCCCTTGTCCACGAGCCACCTTGCGCCGTCGCCGGTCAGGTAGGGCGAATTTCTCAGATAAGCGTCCGAACCCCAGAATTTGTCCGTGAAATCGGTGCGCAGCAACACGATATCGTTTTCCCGGACGAGTCCCGCATGCGCCTCCAGGTCTTGGGCGGAGATGGCCTCGTCCGCCCCTTTGGATGAGAAATCGAGCAGACAGGCGGGCCCCATGAAGCGGTCGAGTTCCACCTCGTCCGTCGTCTTCCCCCAGCGGTAGATGTGGCGCGGGCAATCGAGATGCGTGCCCGCATGGGCGAATAAGGAGAGCCAGCTATCGACGAACACGACGTCGGGTTCTTTTTGGGGCGGGAAGAACTTGCGCCGCACGGAAGTTTCGGCATTCATCATCTTGCCCACGGCGGCGGCCACGGGGTCCATTTCGTCATAGTGGGCGAGACTCAAATCGATGATCGGCATCGGGACTCCTTGGTATTGTATGAACGACGTGTCGTCCAGTGGTTATCGGGGAAGTAGGGCTCATCCTGTCATAAAGACGGCTTTTTGAAAAACTTAGAAGGGGGAAGGTCTCTTCCTGCCGAATACACTTTACTGAACCACTTGCTCCAGCCGGGACGCCCTGCTCCTCACGCTCCCCTTTATTCAGGGGTTGTTGAAAAAGCCTTCCTCGCTCGGAATGGACCACCGCCGTCATTCCGGCGAAAGCCGGAATCCATTTGTTTTGCCTTTGTTTTTATTTTCTGATTGGTTTCCGCCAATGGCGAGAAGATGAAAAGCTGGCGTATTGTCATTCTGCTTTAGAATGGATTCCGGCTTTCGCCGGAATGACGAACAAAACCCTACTACCTCTTGTAGGGACAGGTCGCGACCTGTCCCTACGGACCCTACTCCCCGGTCGGCTCCATTCGCCGAATCACGAAATCAGGGTTTTTTCAACGACCCCTTTCAGGATAGTATTTCTCTCATCCATCTAGCGCCGACTGGGGGGAGGAGAGATGAAAAAAGCGCTTTGTTTCGCTCTGCTCGTCTGCCTTTTGGCCGCGCCGGCCATCGTTTCCGCCAAATGCTCACCCGGCCTGGTTCGCCGCATGCCTTTCAGGAAGGCGGCGCCCGTATCTTACGTCCGAACGGTCAAGGCTCCGCGACGTATCAGCATCCAGTGGTTCGGCCATGCTTTTTTCCGGCTCATCTCACCGGGCGGAATCCGCATCGTGACCGATCCCTTTTCTCCCCATCGGGGCTATCCCGTCCCGATGACGAAACCCCACGTGGCCACAGCGAGCGAGGAGGCGATGAACCATAGCTCCGTCGAAGTTCTGGGCGGAAACCCCGTCGTCTTGCGGGGCGTTCTGGGCCATGGAGAAAAATGGAACGAGGTGGATTACCGGATAGGGGACGTGCGCATCCGCAACGTACCCATCGTTCAGGGCGATGGGGGTGGCGATTTCGACGCGGGGGAATCGAAAGCCGCTTCTTTTCTGTTCGAGACGGGTGGTCTCTGCATCGCTCATCTCGGAGATCTGGGTTCACCCATGAACCCCGAGCAGCTAAGAAGGCTGGGGAAGATTCACGTGGCCCTGGCGATAATCTCAGACCCCGGGGCCATGAACCCCAGAGTGATGGCGGATTTCGTCCAGAGGCTCGGCCCCAACGTCACGATTCCGATGGACGTCCGCTCGCTCGAGGAGTTGAATGTGTTTCTCGGCGCTTTCAGGCGCGTCAGGAGGCTTAAGAGCGACACCTACGTCTTCAGCCGCAGGACGCTCCCGCGCCCCACCGAGGTGGTGCTCATCAAGCACAAGGCCTGGGAGTGGAAATAGAGGTTTCCTGAGACCCGACTCTCTCGTCATTCCGGGATGGTTTCTTCCGTAATTCGCAATCCCTCCTTTACCAGTCGGGTTTGACTTTCCGGTGAACGGATTTGACGTAACAGGAGTTCTCTTTTTATAGTTATGATTGTCTAAAGCGCCGGAGGACCCGTTTCCTTGGAGAAAGCGCATGACATCGTATGAATATCTCAACCTCCTCGTCTCCTACGGCGGCCTGGGTCTCCTCTTCTACGGCATCCGCGTGATGGCGAAAGGCGCCGAAATGCGGGCGGCGGACTCCGAGCGCAAGCACACCGAGACGATGGTGTCGCTTTCGCAAAGTCACGACGCCTTGCGAGAACTCATCGAGGAACAGGCGGAAAGCCGCATGGCCCTGCGCGAACTCATCGAGCGGACCAGATAGCCGATTCCCCGCTCGGCAGCCTTTCCCTCATCGTTCGAGATTTGATCCGCAAAAGCGTGTCGGAATTTCGCGAGAAAACACTACGGTATGGCGCGGCGCTTACATGGATGATTGTTTGGGAATCAATCTATCAGGCGGATCGAAATGCTCCCATGAAATCAGCTTTTCTCCACCTCCACGTGGTAGCTGTTGAACGTGGCGTTTTCGTACTCGGACAAGGCGTCGCCGGTGATCTGATTGGCCGCGCCGTCCTCGGGCAAACCGCCCGCGGGCACATGCACGACTCCGGGCCTGATTCCCTCGCTCACCCTGGCCTCGAACTCGGACTCTCCAAAATCGTTTTTCAGGCGCACGCTGTCTCCGTTCGCAATCCCCCGTGCGGCGGCGTCGGCCGGATGGAGAGTGGCGACGTTCCACCCGTGGCGGAGCAGCTTCGTTGCGTTGTTGAAGGTCGAACTCGCCCGGAAATAGGTTTTCGGCGTGAGGAGTTGCAGCGGGTAGCTCGCCCCCTCGTCCGCCATATTTTCTTTGGGCGGAAAATGCGTGGGTACTTGCCGGGGGATATCTTCGAAATAGACCTGCGCGCGCCCGTGCGGGGTAGTGAGGTCCCAGCGCGGCGCGGCGTCGGGAACGTCCAGGGTGATCTGGCCCTCGGCTTCGAGTTTTTCGAGCGTGACATCCTTGAGCCAGGGGAAGCGCTCGTCCGCCCGGGCGGCTTCTAAGAGTTCTTCCATCCATTCCTTGGATGATTTCCACGGGAAATGCGCGCCGTAGCCCATTTTTTCGGCCAGGCGGCAGACGATCTCGAAATCATCGAGCGACTCCCCGCGCGGCGGCATGACGCCCGGCGTATAGAGCAGGATGTGTTTGGGCGTCAGCTCGTGAGCGAGATGATAAAAGGTGGCGCCCGCCTCCATACCCTCGGTGATCGCGCAGCGCTCGAGCCAGGTGGACGCGGGCAACACCACGTCCGCGCATTTCGCCGTCGGCGTCATGAAGACGTCCGCCACCGCGCAGAAATCCAGAGAGCGAAGGGCGCGCTCGGTTTTGTGCGCGTTTCCGGCCTGCCCGACCGGGTTGCCCCACATCACGAGCGCGGCGTTCACCGGGCCGCCGTGGGAGTCGGGGTTCAGGATGGCTTCTGCGATCTGTCCGGTCGGGATGGTGCGCTTCACCGGATTGGGGAGCGCCCAGCGATCGGTCATCACCTCCGCGAGGCCGGTTCCGTGCGCTCTCTCGAAGGAGTAGCCAGCGTCACGCGCGCCGTGGCGCAACACGCCGCTCGAGGCGCCCGCCAAGAGGTTCAGGATGTGCAGCGCCCGAACGGCCTGCTCCCCGTGCACGGTGCGCTGGTAAGACCCGTAATAGACGATGACTTTTCCACGCCGCATCGCCCGGGCTATGGCGTGTACGTGTTCCGCCGAGACATCGCATTCGCGCGACGCGCGCTCGGGCGTCCAGGATTCGGCGGCGTCGCGCAGGTAATCGAGCGCGGGCCTGCATCCGGTTCCGTTCACCTGAAAGGTCCCGCTTAAGGCCGGCTTTTCGCAAGCCCCGAAAGGCCTGGCCGAGGCGGTTTCTTCGTCCCAGACGAGTGGTGAGCCGCCGGGGTCCCGCACGAAGCGGCCGGTGTCCGTATCCACCAGGAACGCGGCGTTGGTCCTCTCCCCGAGGAAGGCTTCATCGAGCGCGCCTTCTGAAAGCATGAGTCTTAAGACCGCCAGCGCCAGCGCGGTGTCCGTCGAGGGGCGAATCGGCACGTGGACCTCGCCGAAGCGCTCCACCGTCCGCGTGCGAAGCGGGTCCACCACGATGAAGCGCGCTCCCTTCTTCTTGGCGCTCTGTAAGGACTGGAGCAGGCCGCGGTACCCCGTCTCCACCGGGTTGTTGCCCCACAGGACGATCCACTCGCAATCATCGCTCGGCTTGTTGCTCACCTGCCAGTGGCCGAAAACGTCGTCGCTCGCGCCGAGAAAGGCCTTCCAGCAGAGGCTGCCGCGCATGTAGGGCTGCACCGCGCCGCCCCACATGTTCAAGAGCCGCATGATGGTGGCAGGCTCGGCGTCGCGCCCGCCGGGCAGGGTGTGCTGGGCGGAGTAGTGATACATCATGACGGATTCGTTTCCGCCCTTCGCCTTGGCGGCCTCGAGCCCTCCGGCGACCAGTTCCAGCGCCTCGTCCCAGCTCACGCGCTCGAAGCGGTTCGCGCCGCCTGCGCCCGAGCCCTTCTCGCCCACGCGCTTCATCGGGTGGAGGAGCCTGTCGGGGTGGTTGTACCTGTCCGGCAACTGGTATCCCTTGATGCAGGGCTTGATGCGCATCCTGGGATTCGCCTTAAACGAAGTGATGTCCTCCCCGCGCACTTCGACCTCGAAGCTGCACGGGTTATTCCCGCAGTGGGGGGAGCAGAGCGTATAGGCTTTTCTGGGCGCGCCGGACATCGTTGCCTCTTCTCGCTTTCAGCACAGGGCTACTTTACACGATTTCTTTAGCAAACTAACATAGGACTTCTTTTGTTTCTGAGCAAATGGTGTTTGTCATCATGGAGCGGAACGCGTGACATCGCTTCATCTGCATTTGACCCTTCTGGAGGTAAGAGAGAATGAGTACAGACGGAACAGCGCAGGTCGAGGAATTCGTGCCCCCCACCTGGGACACCAAGATGCCCTTGCCGTCGAATCCGGAGACGGGCGAAGACGCGAACGACTATTACACCATCGATTGCGAAGTGCACGTCATGCCTGAGGATTACCGGCGCTTCATCAAGTATTTCGAGGGCACCAAAACCTTCGAGTACGCGCATAAGATGTGCAACCAGTGGCAGTGGATAGACCACAGAAACAACAGGCAATCGGCCATCCATCCGGGCATGGACTGGAACATCGACAAGATTATCGGCGACATGGATCGCTCGGGCGTGGATCAGATAGCCCTGATGCGCGAGTCGTTCATCGACACGACGGGCGACAGCGCGCCGTTCTCCACGAACCAGCACGTCATCGACGCCATGGAGAAATACCCCGACCGCGTGATCGGCGTCTCGAACGTGGGGCCGTTCTCCAAGCGCAAGACCAAGGATTTCCTCTGGGAGATGGAATACCTCCACGACAACTACAACTTCAAGTTCACGAAGTTCTATCAGCCCGAGGATTGCCCCATCAACGACCGCAGGCTCTGGCCCGCCTATGAGATGTGCCAGGATAAGGGCATCGTCGCCTTCTTCCACACCGGCATCACCATCCGGCTGGGTCCCACGCGCTACACCCTGCCGGTTCTGCTGGACGAGGTGGCGTCCGACTTCCCGGACCTCAAGATCGTGGCCTACCACGGCGGCTATCCCTACTGGGAAGACCTCATCATGCTGCTCTGGAAACACCCGAACATTTACGTGAGCTACTCGATTCTTCTGCCCTGGCTCATGCGCGCGCCGCACCGGTTCGCGCACATGGTCGGCACGACGCTGCAGATTGCAGGCCCCGGCCGTTTCATCTGGGGCAGCGACTGGCCGGCTTCGGACCCCTACCAGTCGGTCGAGGCTATCCTGAAGCTCGAAATCGACGAGGAACTACAGGAGAAGTGGGGATATCCCGCCATCACGAAACAGGACAAGGCGGACTTCCTGGGCGGCACGCTCGCGAGACTCGCGGGCATCGACCCGGTGAAGAACCACCTCAAGTTCCCCGGCATGAACGGCTCGCCGGAGGGTATGACGCCCGAGGGCGACATCACCCGCGCCATCATGGCGAAGCAGGGAAGCTAGCCGGGCAGCGCGGCCTCGCGCCTGTAAGCATCAAACCCCGTCCGGGTTCGCCCGGGCGGGGTTTCATACTTTCAGGCGAAGATCTGATAGCAACTTTTCAGAGCGGAAATCTTTTGTTCCCGTGAACCCTCACATCTTCGCCATGATGAACTTGATCACGAGGCTCGTGGCGATAATGAACAAGGCGATTCGGATGATCCTGAAGAAAAGCGCCTGGTCGATGCGCTCCCGAACCCGGATGCCCACCAGATACCCGATACACACGGGGATGATCGCCAGCAGCCCTTCGATAAAGCGAGGTTTTGTATAAATGCCCTGGTGTGAAAGGCTCAAGATCATGATGGCCATGCCCGCCGCGTTGAAGATGTTCATCAAGAAGATAAAGGGGTTTTTCGGCAGTCTCAGCATACTGAAGTAAATCGTGCTGATGACGCCGCTGATCGTCGTCGTCCCGTAGACGAAACCGAGGGTCGCGCCCATCACGGCGGCCACGATTTTTTGCAGCCCCGCGCCGAGTTCCTTGAAGGAGCCGAGGCGGCGCTCCACGAGCAGGTAGGTATAGGCCATGACCCCCATCATCAAGCGGATGAAATCGGGGTCTCCGAACCCGAGAAACCACACCCCGACCGGTACGAACGCCAGGGCGAACGGGAGATAGAGCGATATTTCCCGGAGAGAGCGCCACTCCGAACGGAGGCGGTAGGCGTCGACGATGTTCGAGACGAGGAGGGAGAACGCCAGCAGGGTGGCGACGTTTTGGGGGACGAGGAAGAGCGCGAGAAGCGGGGCGGCCACCAGGGGCGTGCCGAAACCGATAGACCCCTTGACGAATCCTCCCAAGAAGAGAACGCAGACGACGAAAACGACTTCCAGTTCGCTCATGTGAAACCCAAGGAAAAAGAGGGGTGTCTATCTCGAAACGCGCGGCGCGAGTATTTTCCGCCTATCGCGCGCCCAGGTGAGTTTGTTCGGGAATGTATATGATTCGCGCGAAACTCGTTTCAGCCCGCGATGTCCTCGCCTCCGTCGACCCGAATCAAATCTCCCGTCATCCACTGCGTGCCGGAGGTGGCCAGCGTCGCGATGGCGTCGGCTACTTTCTGCGTCGTCGTCAGCTCCCCGTGGGGATTGATTTTTTTCGTGGTGTCGATCATCTCGGCGTTTCCGGGAATTTTGCGCAGCGCGGGCGTGTCCGTAACGCCGGCCTGGATGCTGTTCGCCGTAATGCCCTTGGGCGCGAGTTCGACCGCGAGCTGGCGGATGTGGCTCTCGAGCGCGGCCTTGGCCGCCGATACGGCGCCGTAGGTCTTCCATATGCGGTGTCCGCCCGCGCTCGTCATCGCGTAGATGCGGCCCCCGAAGCCCATGAGGCCGCGCCGCACCAGCGCCTGGGTCCAGTACACCAGGCTGTTCGCCATGACGTCCAGGGTCATCTCGAGTTGCCTGGGGGATATGGCGTCTTTCTCCTCATCGGCGATGTAGGGCTTGAGCGTGCCGAAGGCCAGGCTGTGGAGCAGGATGCGCACCGAGCTTTTCGCGTTCTCGCCCAGATGCTCCTCGATTTGATCGAGAACGTTTTCGCGCTCTTCGTGGCCCGCCGCGTTCACGTTGAAATAAAGGGATTCCGCGCCGCTCTTTTTGATTTGCTCCCGAATGCGCTCCACGTTCGGCAGCGTGGCCTTTCTGTCGAGGTGAACACCTAAAATGTTCACTCCCAGGCTCGATAGCTTGAGCGCGTTCGCTTCGCCGAAGCCGCTGCTGGCCCCCAGGATGAGCGCCCAGCTTCCTGCCAGATCCGAGTTCGACACGTCGTTCTTCTCCTTTTAGGCTGTGCGGACACCGCGTTTTCATTGTTTATAGCATATCCGCGTGAGATTGGGGGCTGCCTTGGGCGAGGCGGGCGTTTGCTGGTTCCCGGCGGGATCGACTACTCGCCGACCCGCAGGAGCGGCGCAAATGCGGTCCGCGCGGATGAGGAAAAGTCGCGCGGCCCGGCCATTCCTCCCGTAGGGACAGGTCGCGACCTGTCCCTACGGTCCCTGCGGCATGATGATCGAAAGCGAACGCTGGGCGTCCCCTGCGCCTGTCCGCCATCCGCGCCTGTCCCGACAAGGACAACCACGGGGGGTTGTCCCTACGAGATTCCGGCAACCCCTTCCTCCCTGGTCGAATCAGTCCGCATTTTCTCGCATTTGCCGTCCTGTGGCGGCCTTAAGTTCGTGTCAGAATTCTCGCGCGAATCGGTGAATCGAGAACAAGCGGAATTCCTGAAAATATCGATAAAATACGATAAATTCACGTAGTTTTTCGATAAATTAACGGGGTAAAAAAACACAGGATTCATTGAATATTTTAATGGAAACGGCCAAATTTTACGGATCTGGACTAATGCCGGAAGAACTCGATTTTGACCGGGCGGAGTGCTACTGTATTTTGTATTGGACGATGAGGAAATAGAATGGTAAATTTCAATTTGTCTTGATAGAAGAGCGTTTTGACCTCGCGGGATTCAGAATACGGGCGGGGCATTGATTTTATGGGAGAATGCGACTCATGCGAAAAATGGCTGGTATCTTTCTGGCGGTCGGGATGGTTTTCGTGGTAGCGGGATGCACGCCGCCCAAACAACAGGTTTGGGTGAAGCGCGGCGTAGGCGTAAAGATGGACCAGGCGGTGAAGGACCTGAAGGGTTGCGCGATGAAGGAAGAGTTCATCTACGATGTGAAGGCCAAAGGCGGCCCTGCCGCGGTCAGTTCCGAGACGACGTATGAGGTGAGCAAGTTCGATTCGTGCATGATGGCCAAGGGCTTCAAAAAGAAGAAAATGATGAAGAAAATGATGAAATAAGTTCCGAGGGCGCACGCGGCGAGCCTGCCGGGGAGGCGAGGCGAACTCCCTGCGGTCGCTCTTGATGGAATTATCACAAGCCTCGAGAAGAGCCGGAGAATTCATTCTCCGGTTCTTTTGTTCTCGGGCGTGAGCCCATAAATCGGATATGGATGAAAACCGAAGGGCAGGAGATGAGAATGAGCCAGAGTGAGGGTCCATCCCGCCGGGAAGTCGAGCAGGCGGCCAATCTGAAAACTTTTGAAGAACACCGCGCCGAGGGGCCGGACGCCGTTACGTGCGGCGTGCTCACGGTGAGCGATACGCGCACGGAAGAAACCGATACGAGCGGAAAGCTGATTATGAACATGCTGCGCGACATGGGCCACAAGGTGTCGTTTTACCGCATCGTGAAAGATGAGCCGACCCAGATTCGCGAGTCCCTGCTCGAGGCGTGCGCGAATCCCGATATCCAGGTGGTGATATCGAACGGGGGTACGGGCATCACCAAGCGGGATACGACGTATGACGTCGTCGTTTCCATTCTGGAGAAGGAAATGCCCGGCTTCGGCGAGTTGTTTCGTCACGTGAGTTTCGAGGACATCGGCACGGCCGCCATGCTCACCCGCGCAACGGCGGGGACTTGCCGGGACACGATCATCATGACGCTTCCCGGCTCGGGGAACGCCTGCCGCACGGGGATGGAAAAAATCATCCTTCCTGAAATCAGCCACATGGTGCGAGAGGTTTTGAAATCTTAGGATATTCCCTCATGGATTCAGGGCGCCGCCTCGCCCGGCCTGACGAGAAAATTCTCAATCGGGGCCAAGGAATCCGTCAATGAATGCGGACGCAATGAAGCCAAGCCCCCGACAGGCTCCCCTTGCAGCGTTTTCATTCGTCAAGTTGACACGAGATATCCAAAGAGACTAGCTTTAACGCGGATTTCGCGCAGGGAATCAGCCTTTTTCCCTAGAAAAGGGTAGGTTTTACGTTCTCGATGAGGTTTGTTTTCATGGAAAGTCACGCGGTATACCCGGGAACCTTCGATCCGCCGACGAAAGGGCATTTCGACGTCGTTCGAAGGAGCCAGAAGCTTTTTGCGAAAGTTACCGTAGCCATTTCCGTTCACCCCTCGAAAGCGCCCTTGTTCAGTTTCGAGGAGCGCAAGAATTTCTTCCTCGAAGAATTCAGGGGGTCGAACCAGCTCGAGATCACGAGTTTCGAGCGTGAATTGCTCGTGGATTTCGCCGTGAACGTGAATGCCCAGGCCATCATTCGCGGTCTGCGGGCCGTGAGCGATTTTGACTATGAAATGCAGATGACGCTCATGAACAGAAGGCTGAACGAGGAGATAGAAACGATTTTCCTGATGCCCAGCGAACAATACAGTTTCCTGAGCTCCAGTCTCGTAAAGGAAGTCGCCTCGCTCGGCGGAGACGTGAGTGAGCACGTATCCGCATCCGTCCGCGATGCGCTCGGAGAGCGTTTCCGCAGCTAGTATCCATTTTCTAACCCTGGAGTTTCACATGCGTTTTGCATCCCGAATGAGCAAATTGGCCCCCATTCCGACATTGGCGATGAATACCAAGGCGGCGGAAATGAAGGCGCAAGGCTTCGACGTGATCTCGTTCGCTGCGGGAGAGCCTGATTTCGATACCCCCGAACACATCAAGGAAGGAGCCATCCAGGGTCTGCGTGACGGCGCCACGAAATACACGGCGGTTCGGGGCATCCCCTCCTTGCGAGAGGCGATTAGCGATTGGGCCGAAGAGCACAAGGGCCTTCGATATGACCCGAAGACGGAAGTGATCGTCACCGTTGGCGGGAAGCAGTCGGTCTTCAACGCCTTGCACGTTCTCGTCGAGGAGGGCGATGAAGTCGTCATCCCGGCGCCCATCTGGGTGGCGTACGAGCCCGTCGCCACCCTGACCGGGGCGAAACCGGTTCTGGTTGAGACGAGCGAGGAAAACGGCCATAAAATGACGGCCGAGCAGTTGCGCGCAGCCGTCACCGAGCGCACGAAAATCGTGGTGCTCAACAGCCCGTGCAACCCTTCGGGCTGCGTATATAGCCGCGGGGAACTCGAGGCGATTGCCGAAGTGGTTTTATCCACCGACGCGATGGTCATGTCCGATGAGATTTACGGGAAAATCACCTATGACGGCGAGGAGCATGTATCTATCGCGAGTTTCTCTCCCGAAATGAAGGCGCGGACGCTGGTTTTGGACGGGTTCTCGAAAACGTATGCGATGACGGGCTGGCGTATGGGGTATACGCTCGCAAGGCCTGAAATCATCGAGGCCATGGACACGCTGCAGGGGCAAAGCACGAGCAACGCCACTTCCTTCGCTCAATACGGCGGGATTGCGGCCCTCAGGGGACCGCATGAATTCCTGAACGAATGGCTGGCGCAATACGACGCGAGAAGACAGGCGATCGTCGAGGGATTCAACGGAATCGAGGGGATGAGCGTCGTGAACCCCAAGGGCGCGTTTTACGCCTTTCCGCGGGTGAGCGGCGTATTCGGGCGTCAGGGGCCGGATGGAGTATTAAAAAATTCAATGGATGTGGGGCTGTACCTCCTCGAACACGCGCACTGCGCCGGCGTGCCCGGCGCCGGATTCGGCGCCGACGATTACGTGCGTTTCTCCTATGCGACATCCCTGGAGAACGTAAAAGAAGGGATTGAACGAATCAGAGCGGCCTTGGGACAACTTGGTTGATGTATGGCTTGGGACGCGCCCTCCAAATTCTCGCCATGGTGGATTGCGGCATTGCCTTGTTCATAGGCATTTCGAATCCTTCGGCCTATGCCATCCAACTCGTCATTTTGGGTTCTGCGGTGATTTTGTTTTCTCTCGGGCGTCTGATTCAGAAGAAGGCGCATATGACCTCAATCGGTGAGCACGATCACTCATCCATATCCGAAAGCGAATGAGGATGTCTCTAACTGCGCGGCAAAGTTTGTTTTACGATTGGTGGGAGTCGTCTTGTGAGCATTACCTGCGTGAGAATTTTGGAGACGTAGGCGAGCAAATCAGACAAAATTTCACCCAAATGCTTTTTCCACCCCAGGCAGAGCCCATTTTGCCCGAGCAGGCTCTCCCGATTTCTTTTATCCATTTGAAGTTGCTGACCGGTGAAGAGTTGGGGTTTGTCCTTCAGCGCCTGGAGAAGCTGACGACGCTATTTGGTGCCCAGGGCGCAATTCCGGAGGTCGGGACCTTATATCTGATGCTGACGTCTCTTACGTCGAGACGCGGAAAATTGTCCTCTATGGTGAAGGCGCAATCCGCGTTTTTTAGCTTGTTGCTACGGCGTTTGGCGAACATGCTTGACGACGGTGTGGGTGAAGATGCCATACGAAAAGAACTGTCCGATGTTTGGGGGATTCACACGGAGCCGGCCGCGAGTGCTACGCTGGGAGGCGCCCGCGGCCTTTGGAGACGCTCCAGTGCTCCGAATATCGGTTTGCTTCCCCTGCCGATGAATTTGGATTCATGGCTTGATGATAATGGTTTAACCGAGAAGGTCGCCGAAGCCTGGGAAATGTATGGAGATATGAGGGAAAGTCATCATTTATTCGAATTGGTGAGTCGGTTGGCGGCAATAGAGGGTTTGGGGATTTCGATTGAAGCTGGAGAAGATATCGAGCGAATGACTGCATGGGAGGATATGCAAGCTGAATTGATGAGAAGCCTTGATGGCGCCATGGTAGGCGTTACGCCTTGGGAGTCGGAAATCCTGCGTCCCGCGCCGCGATTGTTGGTTTCTTTGCTCGCTTGGGCGAATAAACTACAATTATTGAATGAAGGCGAAACGCCCACGGCTTACCCCGGACGGGAGAGATTGCCTGATTGGTTGAAAGTTTTCTTAAGCGAAAAAAATCATGAAGGCGGTGTTCTCTCATCAGCGAGATTCGCCGTGGGTGGTGAAACTTATATCGTGGTTGGTGTTGATGCTTCTGCTTCCCCTGAATTGCTTTCAGTCGTATTTGATTCCCCAGAATGGACGGATTCGACTACGCTGGGTTTGAATATTCGATTCGGAGATGGAACGAAAAAATCTTTTTCATTTCATCTAGGTAACGGGAAAGACCTTTTGGCAGCTCTGTATTTGGCGAGTCAGGATGATGTTCGACTGGACATCATCGTCCGAGGGACGGACAAGAATTGGCGTTTCGGGGTGTCTTTATATTTGGTGATGTCACAAGAGCACCGAGCGATTTGGGTTCAACGCCTATTTTCTTTTTTGGAGGAAAAATTTGCAAGTGATGAAAACAAGATTCGGTTGGAAATATTAAAAGGCATAAATCGGGAAAATGAGAACTGATAGTTAAGCTCGATAATACAGGCCTCTCAACTTTCCTGAGGAAAATCGCCCGTTTATGCCCGCACTCTCCAGACGAGTACTACCGCAATGAGTCGACTGGACGCCATGGCCGTGAATACCCAAAACCATCCGTTCGAAACAGCGAGAGATAGCCATCCAAAGAATATGGCTTGAAGCGCGCCATAAACATATCCATGGGCATCCAATACACCTGCCGCGGTTCCGGCCAGCCGCCTGCCGGCAAGGTCTACACCCAGCGCCTGTACAGTAGACATGTTGACGCAAAACCCACCGACGATGAGTAAAATGACGGCAAGAGGAATGTTGTCGGCGGGTGCATAGGCGATTCCCATCATCGCGGCAGCGCTCAGCATAGCGGCGATCATGATGACGATGGACCGATTGCTCTTGAAGAATCGATCAGAAATGATTCCACCGAAAATGGGACCAAACAAATAACCTAAAGGATAAGCGAAGGTCAGCAAACCCATCTGTTTTAAGTTGAATCCACCAACTTGAGCGTAATACAAAGGCGCCCACGAGACGACACCGTAGCGAACCACATTGTCCAGTCCTTTCACATGGCATGCCAAAAAGAAGCGCATATTGGTCATCAAGTGAAAATATGCCTTTAACCCATGTTCACTCTCGCTGCCGGCTGCTTCTGCTTCGCGAGATATGTCATCCGACTCTATATACTCAGGGAGGTTTAGTTCAGAGGGTTTGTCTTTGGCGACAAAATAAAAAATGATTCCCATAACGGCGATGATCATGGGAGGGTAGCGAATCGCGGCTCGCCAACCATATTGAGCCGCCACCCAGGGTACGACCGCCCAAACGATGAGTAGCGCAATTCCGGCGGCTGTTCCCACGAGCCCAATCGCTTGCCCCCGTTCTCGTCTGGGCCACCATTGCGCAACGAGGCCAAGCCCTGGCCCCCACGTAGCCGCATTCACAAAACCGACCACTGCCCATGGTATGGCGAGGGTAGTTATGGAATTTCCGAAACTCGCGATGAAGTTGAACAACGACGTGGTGATTGCAGCGAAGAGAATGGTGTTTCGATAACCTGCTTTTTCCGCGATTCTTCCGAAAACCAGATCGCCAAAAGCGAAACCCCAAAACATCCATGAGTTGATCCATCCGGTATCGACTCGTGTAATGCCCAGATCTTGGATGACTGCATATTGCACCAAGCTGAAGTTAAATCTGCCCAGATAATTAAAAGCATAGAAAACACAAAAGGCGATGAGGACACGCCATTTCCACTGGTGAAACTCAGGAGGCAAGTCGTGATATTCGACCTGGATCGGACTTCTTCGTTCATTCATGTTTGAAGGGTTGCTTCGGCAGAGCCGAAACACCGTCTGATGTGCAAGCTCATTTTCACCATCTGTAGATGTCTCGGAGTTTCCAAGGGGATTTACTCAACTCTTATACCAAAATGCGGCAAATGATGATTTCCGTATATGTTTACCCGTCAAATTCTAACAGATGATAGTTCTTTTTTCCCTTGCGAAGCAGAATGTATTGACCAAATAATAGGTCATCATCAGATAATACACTTTTCTCACTCGTAATACGGCGATTATTCACATAGATTCCGCCACCATTTAATTCTTTTCGAGCCATAGATTTCGACTTGGAAAGGCCTGTTTCCAACAGGATCTCTATTAGCGGAAATGGTGGCGCTCCTGATTGCAGAGTCTTTGGCATTTCCTCTGCAGCGGAGAGCAAATCGGTTTTCTCGATGCCATCGAGTTGAGCCCCAAAAAGAATCTTGGCGGCGCGGTCCACGCTCCGCGCCGCGGCGCTGCCATGTACGAGCGTCGTCAGTTCCTGCGAAAGGCGGCGTTGTCCTGCTCGTTTCTCCGGAGACTTGAGGTGTTCTTTCTCAATCTCATCAATCTCCTCAATCGGTAAGAACGTGAAGTATCTTAAAAACCTGCCGACGTCTCTATCGTCTGTCTGAATCCAATATTGAGAGAATCGATATGGACTGGTTCGCCTCGGGTCCAGCCAGATATTTCCTTCTTCTGTTTTACCGAATTTTCTGCCGTCAGAAGTTGTAATAAGGGGGAAAGTCATTCCAAAAGCGGGTTTTCCATGAACACGCCGGATAAGCTCGATGCCTGCCGTGATGTTGCCCCATTGATCAGAACCGCCGATTTGTAAGGTGCAGTTCTCTTTTTCAAACAGGTGAAGAAAATCATATGCCTGGAGCGCCATGTAGCTGAACTCGGTGTATGATATTCCTGCCTCGGCGATGCGTGACTTAACGGATTCTTTCGCCATCATGTAGCCGATAGAAAAATGTTTGCCTACATCGCGGAAAAAATCGATGAGACGGACCTCGTTCAGCCATTCCGCGTTGTTTACCATACGCGCAGAATTGGAACCCGCATCAAAATCCAGGAACTTTTCGAATTGGGCCCTGATTCCTTTGAGGTTGTGTTCTAAAATTTCTGTGCTCAAGAGGTTTCTTTCTTCTGATTTTCCCGAAGGGTCTCCTATCATCCCGGTTCCACCGCCGATGAGGGCAATCGGCCGGTGGCCTGCGTGTTGAAAACGCATGAGTCCCGTAATGGGAACCAAATTTCCAATGTGCAAACTGTCGGCCGTGGGGTCAAAGCCGCAATAAAGGCTCATCGCGCCTTTTCGTAATGCGTTCATCATTTCCGCTTGGTCCGTGTGATCATGGACCAAACCGCGGAGTTTCAGTTCATCAAACAAATTCATGGGTGTTCTCCACGGTGTTGTTTTGCATGTGAAGCAGCTAAAAGATAATCCCTTATCAAGAATGCTATCCTTTAATCGATATTGTATCTTATTCGATATATATCAGGGGAAGGGACTGGCTGAAAGTTATGCGCTTGTTTTGGGATAAACAGGATGACGCTTCGTTTTGATTTTCATGGCAAAAGGGTGCTTCTGACCGGTGCCACGGGCGATGTAGGTAAAGCACTTGTTCTGGGATTTCTGGATGCTGGTGCAAAGCTTGTCGCCACGAGTCGAAGTTCAGAAAAACTACGTCTCATCAATGGTCCCGAAGAAATGATAAAAAAAATAACCTGTGATTTGGAAAATTTTGATGAAGTGAATGCCATGAGCAAAGAAGCAATTGCATGGCTGGGTGGATGCGACATCTTTATTCACACGGCGGCGAATATGTTGGTGAAAGATCCACTCTCACTTGATGAATCTGATTGGAGGCGCGCACTTCGTGTGAATCTTTTAGCTCCTTATTTTTGCATTCAAGGCGCAATGCCCGCACTTAGGGATTCTCCGGCGGGGCGAATTATCTTATATGGTTCTGGAGCCGGAAAATCGGGAGGGCTAGGCTATAATCTCACGTATGGCGCTTCAAAAGGTGGTATTTTGGCCATGACGTTTAACCTGGCTCGTGAACTGGCGAAAACCAAAGTGACCGTGAACTGTTTGGTCCCCGGGCCGATTGATGGACCATTGATGCGAGAATTTGGACCGGATTTGTACAACAAAGCGCTGGCGAAACACCCGATGGGAAGGTTCGCAAAGGCCGCGGAATTGGTGCCGGCCACGTTGTTTCTTGCAAGCGAAGAAGCTGCGCATATCACTGGAGAAGCTCTGGATGTAAACGGGGGGTATTTTACAGATTAGGGTTTGCCCTGGATACAAGGGTGAGATGTCATGATCTTTCAAAGCGGGATTTTGGAAATAGGAGTCGATTTTGCACGATAAAACATCAGGCAACAAAGACTTAGTGACAAGAGTAGTTGAAATGGAAGGCGTATCCTTGCATCTGAGCAGGCATACCGATATCGATCAGGAGTGGATCGGCCAGAAAGAAGTGCTTCGCCAGCTTCTGGCCTGCTGGATGGTCGTAGCGGAGGAGGACTTTCCACTTTCTCCCAGAATCACTGGTCCCCCTGGAATCGGAAAGACGACGCTGGCTATGGCGGCGGCGCGGGAGAGAAACTTGGAACTGTTCATATTTCAGTGTACCTCTGATACGCGCCCAGAAGATCTTTTGATCACGCCTGTCTTAGCGGAAGCGGGAAAAATCGCTTATCACGCATCCCCCCTTGTCACAGCGATGATAAGGGGAGGCGTTTGTGTGTTGGATGAAGGCAACCGGATGAGTGAAAAGAGTTGGGCCTCGCTGGCCCCGTTGCTTGATCATCGCCGTTATGTGGAGTCTATCGTGGCTGGTGTCACGGTAAAGGCGCACCCGGATTTTCGCTGCTGTGTAACGATGAATGAAGATGCCTCGACATACGAAGTGCCGGATTACATATTATCGAGACTGCAACCTACGTTAGAGCTTGAATTTCCGAACAAAAAAGATGAAATGGCCATTCTCAAGTACCACTTGCCGTTTGCTCCCAACGAGATGTTGGCCTTGACGGTGGAGTTTTTGCAGGAAGCCCATGAATTGGACCTTGGATATTCCCCTCGGGATGGTATCCACATCCTTCAATTCGCCCTTAAACGTCTTGCGCAGGACCCGGAGCACCCACTCTCTCAAGACGATGCGTGGAGAGAGGCGCTCACCAAGGTTTTGGGAGATGATGCGTTGGATCTGAAAGGTCTTGCGGGCAGAAGACGGCAAGCCCTCGGCGATGAGCCTCCACCGCTTGATTTTGGCGATCTTTTCTTTGGCGGAGATAGTCCGTTGCACCCCGAGCGAGATGATTGATTTATGAGCGCGCAAGATTTTCTGACAATCACGGATCGGATCAGCGCACTTCCCATCATCCATGGAGCGGGAGATTTTGCCGTCGAAGTGCGTGACAGGATTTTGAAACTTGAACCTGATTGTGTTGCGATTCCTTTACCCCCGTCTTTTCAAGATGAAGTAGAAGCAGGTGTGGATGAACTCCCGTATGTCTCCATGGTGTCGGTGAATGAAGATGCCCCATCATATTTCAGAGATGATGAAACAGTGTTTGATGAGCCATGGGAGCAGAATCAACAGTCAGAAGATGATTCGGGCGCTGAAGATGAATTGTTGGCGGATCAAATAAATTTATCATCTTATAACTATGTGCCCATTGACCCTTGCCAACCCGTGATTTCCGCTCTCAGAGTGGCCATGGGAGAGCGTATTTCCAGAGCTTTTATTGATTTGGAAGTGGAGTGTTTTCATCAGGATGTTCATACGCTGCCGGATCCATATGCACTCAAAAAAGTACCGTTGGAGGCCTTTGCCGCATCTCTTTTGACAATAGCTCCTAAACCTTCTCCTTCGTCACAGCGTAATGCGAGAATTCGCTGGATGGCGGATGCCTTACTGGAGCTCGAAGAGAGGTACAAGCGCATCGTTTTCGTGTGCTCTGCGATGGATTGGCCCTGGATTCGCTCGGCTTGTCGAGAGGGGCCATCTAATGACAAAAAATTATTAGAATCCCACTCAGGCGCGCCACTCAACCCGCCCCGAAGATATGGGGTATCGGAAGATACCTTGGCTTTCCTCCTGGGGGAGTTTCCCTATCTGACGTATTTATACGAAAAAAAACGCGAAGAATTTGTGGGCGATTCCAACCTGTCTATTGATGGCGTAAAGGAACTCCTCTTGGAGGCGAGAACGGCATGGTTGAAGGAACATAAACCAGCGCAAAACTGGGTGACGCCTCAAAGACTTCAGATATTCTTGCAATACGCCCGGAATTTGACGCTTCAGGGAAGAAGATTAACACCGGATTTGTTTACCCTTACCCTTGCCGCCAAGCAGACCGCCGGCGATGCTTTCGCCTTGTCACTACTGGAAACTGCACGAAAATACCCGTATCAACGGGAAGACCCTGCATCCAGTGAAAAAGATTTTGTCCACGTAGGTGTGAATCGTGCGCTATTCCCTGATGGAGATGTCGGGGTGATTAAGAGTCGCTTGGGTGGTTCGGCCGTCACTTGGAAGAGTATTTCCCTCAAACCGAATCCCACTCCGATTGAAAAGCAGGAATGGGCGCAGAGATGGAATCCCTTCGGCATGTGTTCCTGGCCACCGGAAGATGAAGCCATAGAGAGTTTTCATACCCATGTGCGTGAACAGGCTAAGGCGCTGTTGGGAGAGGATTTGGCCCGCACGGAAAAGTTCACGACATCGATAAAAGATGGTCTCGATATCCGGGAAACGCTCCGCAACTGGCACACCGGTGACCTGTACGTGAAAGAAATTCCCCCTGCGCGAGGAAACCTGGAGGTCGTCGTCTTTTTGTTCGATACGCCCGCAGATGCCGAAAAATATTCCTGGCGCACGATGTGGTATGCGGAACATGATGAAGAATCAACTCTTTGCATGTATGCGACCCCATTTGAGAGTAATTTGGTGGGGCCGGGGGTCGCGGAATCTCAGTATGGGGGAGCATTTTTTGTTTTTCCTCCCCGATATATCGAGAATGTCTGGCGGGATTCGCACTTTCACTACACGCAGACGCTAGAAGAGCGGTTGATCGCAGGGGCATGTTTTCACTCGAAAGAGCGATTCATCGCCCTAGTGAGTTCCCAGCCACCCAATATACGCTGGCGCCAGATAGCGCGGTTGTACAAAAAACATTTGATTCACATTCCGATTGGTCGATTTTCTGGAGAAACCATCGCTCGTATCCGTCGTTTTCATGTTCTAAACGGAAAAGATATTAGAAGCTACGCTGCGCGGTTTATCAGAGAAATGTAATCCTTACGCTTTTCTTGAGATTCGCTCGTTTTAGTGTCGCAGGTAGAGGAAATGGGGAGCCAAGTGGTTTAACATCTGCTAAACTCAGTGTGTTGTTCCGTTCGAAACGATCTACCCCGTTAAGGAGTTGTAACGATGACCATCCAAGAGCTCGTAGTCAGATTTCCCGAAATACCTGCGGATTTGCATGGTGAGGAAGTTCTGGCTCAATTTGCAGATGTTTTTAGCGGCCCTCTCTCCATCGCCCAAAAACCCTCTGCGTGCTCTACAGAGCATGACGCTGGAAACCACTATTATATGAAACTTATCAACCCGATGGGTATATATCGTTTGGGATTGATGAAACGCGAAATGCTGCTGTCGCAGATTGCCGAATTGGTCGAAAAACAACAGGTGGACCCGAATTTTGCCGAAACACTCGTTCCATTTGGTGTTGCGGCGAGCGAGATTAGAGGACCTGGTTGTGGATAGACATTTTTGAGAAGAGAATCCCCTCGCCCTTGTGTGGGTGGGGGGTTTTCTTTATAGGATGAAACCATCGTTTCATGATACAGGTCTGTTTTATGTCGAATACATTCCGGGTGGTTCTTGCAGGTAAATTTGCTAAAGAATTTCTAGGCTCACCGGGCGAAGCGAAAATCATCGGTGTGTTTCACAGAAGTTTTTATGTGGAAAATACATCTGGGCAACTCACGTGCATCGGGGAATGGGGTATTGGGCCAGGACCCCTGAATGCGCTTTGTAAATTCTCGAACGATGTGGATTTCACCGAAATCGTGAGTGCTGAAAGTTTTGCCAGAATTCAAAATGGTTCTATTCATCTAAGTTCCAACATGAAAATTGATACTTCCTTACCCAAAGTATGGGAACCGGAGCCACTCCCGGTTGGCTGGGATTTGGGGTCTTTTCTGCAAAATCTCCCGTTTCTTGTTGAGTGGATAGCCGAAACTGGCCCTCGTGAGGGTTTTGCCCCACTCATTTCGTACATTGCGAGCGGCGAGGAAATCTCAAATGCGGGTGCCTTTCTAACAGTCTCCTGTCAGGGAGTCTCGGACTTCGGGTATTGGTTGTCGCACTCTCTGAATAAAGGGGGAAACCTGGAATTTTCTGCCATCACTCAACAACTCATCGGCTTTGGTCCGGGGCTCACGCCTTCCGGGGATGATTTTTGGTGCGGTGTGATGATAGCGTTGCACTCGTTGGGATGTTTGGAGGTTTTAGGGAAGATATCCGGCGTTATCTTGACACAAGCTAAAGGGCGAACGAATAAAATCAGTTGTGCGCATTTAGAGTGCGCAGCCAGAGGGCAAGGAGCGCAAGCATTGCATGAAACGATCTCGGCGATAGGGATGGCGGATGAGACGCATTTGGATTCTGCTTTGCGCGCACTGAATAAGATAGGACATACCTCGGGCTGGGATTCTCTGGCCGGTGTTGTGTGCGTTTTTGGAGTCGTAGCGTCATGGAAGGGCCACCGGATTTTAATATGAATTTCCTGGAGTGATTCATGGATAAAATAGCCGTACTGGGAGTCGGCGCTATCGGGGGCGTGTTCGGGGTTCGGTTATGTCGATCGAGCAGGCACGATGTTACGCTGTGTGTGCGAAAGCCCATCGACAAACTCGTGGTGGAAACACGCGATTCCGTTATCGAATCACAGGTGAAATGCGTTACCGCTCCCTCCGAAGCAGGACCCGTCGATTGTGTTCTCCTGGCGGTGAAGGGGCACCAGATACAAGATGTCGCACATTGGCTGGATGCTCTCGTGGGTGAGGGCACCATCATCGCCGTTTTGCAAAATGGCGTGGAGCACAAACAGCGGGTGGAGCCGTACGCCAAAGGGGCGGAAGTGGTTCCGGTCGTGGTGAATTGTCCGGCGGACAGGCTGGCTCCCGGCCATGTGGCGCAGCAGGGAGGGGCCGGGCTCGTTCCCGAAGAGGGCCGGGGCGCGCGGCTCCTCGCTTCCCTGTATGAGGGCACGGACATTCAGGTGAAGCCGACTTCCGATTTCACGACCGCCTCCTGGGCCAAATTGTGTAACAACATCGGCGCAGGCCCCGCAACAGCGCTGACGAATAAGGGCAGGGGCGTGCTGCACGAGCCCGATGTCGCCGAGCTTTGCCGCGGGCTCGTGCGTGAATGCGCCGCAGTGGGCAGGGCGGAGGGCGCGAAACTGGCGGATGACGTCGCCGAGCGATCCATCGAACGCCTAGAGGATGCGCACCCCGAAGCAACGACCTCCATGCTCGTCGACGCGCGCGCCGGGCGCCGGATAGAGGCGGACGTCATTACGGGGGCGGTCGTTCGAATCGGCGCCAGGCACGGAATTCCCACCCCTCTGAACGCCGCGGTGCATGCGCTGCTGAGTTCCATCAACGCCTGATTCCGCCCCGATTAGAGGCGATTTCGAGCTTAACTCCATATATATCAATAAGATATGATTTCAGTTTTTTATCGAAAAACCCCGTTAATTTATCGTATTTTATCGATATTTATCGATATTTTCGGAATCTAGTCCGTTTCCATCGGCCGTAAAATCTCCTTACTCTATTGATATTATTATGAATATTGATTTTCCCCAATCCCGTTCGAAATCCGCCTTCTTCAAGATGAAATCAAACCGAAAGCGGATTCACTAAAACGCCCGCGCATCCCGGGACGTATTTGTCGGAACTTCTCGAAACCCCGCCATAAATTGATTCACCTCTTGCGGTGAGGTTTCCACGGCAAAAAAAACGTGAGCTTTACATATCTAAACCAACCTGATAAAAAGGTGTAATAAACACAAAATCTGGATAGCGCGATGAAATGCGAGTGCTTTCGTACGGGTGCCTGACGAGTTTATTATCGCCAAAAGGGTGGCGTCCATCTCCTATTTCGAGTTCTCTAATATCAAGAAGCATCTCTGACGGCGAGAGCCATCGGAACGCCGATGGAATTTTCTGATTCCCCATGTAGAGATCCGCGGCTCTCTTGAGGCCGCTATACGCTAGGCATTTGGTCTGCCGATTCATCGTGAGGGGAGGGTTCCAGGTTGTTGCGAATCGGGATCGACATCGGCGGGACTTTTACCGATCTGGCCTTTTTCGATGAGGATACGGGTGAAGCTTACGTCGGCAAGGTTCTCACGACGCCCGCGGATCCTTCAATAGGGGCGATGGAGAGTTTGAAAAAGGAATTCTCGACCGGAAAGATAGCCGAAAAAGGTGTACGGCATCTTGTGCACGGGACGACTCTCGTGGCCAACGCCATTATCGAGCGCAAGGGCGCCAAGACGGCGCTTCTCACGACAAAAGGATTTGAAGGTATCCTGGAAATGAGGCGCGAACTCAGGTACGACCTCTACGACTTGTTTTCCGAAATGCCGGCTCCGCTGGTATCCGGCTCCCATCGAAAAGGGGTGAACGAGAGAATCGCAGCGGACGGCTCGGTGGTCACCCCCATAGACCTTGATGAGGTCGCATCCCTTGTCACGCAGCTCAAGGCGGAAAGCGTCGAGGCCATCGCCGTTTCGCTTCTCCATTCATTCTCCAACCCTTCCCATGAACGAAGTTTGAAGGCTTTGATCGAGGAGGTTGCCCCTGACCTTTTCGTTTCGATCTCCTCTGACGTGAACCCCGAGATCAGAGAATTCGAGCGCACTTCAACGACCGTGGCGAATGTTTTCGTCAAGCCGCTCATGAAGCAATACCTCTTGAGGTTTCAGGAGGAGCTCGCTCGCTTGGGGTTGGAGGATCTCCTGTTCGTGGTGCTCTCGAGCGGCGGGGTGGCGACCTGCCGCGTCGCCGAGGAATATCCGATTCGTGTCATAGAATCTGGCCCCGCCGCAGGGGCCATCGCGGCGGCATGGTGGGGTAAGCTTCTTTCGAAAGAAAACCTCATCTCCTTTGATATGGGAGGTACAACGGCGAAGGCTTGCTTTATTCACGACTCCAAACCGCTCACCACGAACGCCGCTGAGGTGGCGAGAATCTACCGGTTCAAGAAGGGTAGTGGAATAGCGCTGCGGGTTCCTGGAATCGATCTAATCGAAATCGGTGCGGGGGGCGGGAGCATCGCTTCGGTGGACAAGATGGGCCTTTTGAAGGTGGGTCCCGAGAGCGCAGGGGCCGACCCCGGCCCCGCCTGCTACGGCAGGGGCGGGGAGGAGCCCACCGTGACCGACGCCGATCTCGTGCTGGGATACCTGAACCCCGACTACTTTCTCGGCGGTGAGATGAAACTAGACGTGAAGCGGGCCGAGGAGGCGATACGAAAGAAGGTGGCCGAGCCGCTCGGACTCGACCTGGCGACGGCCGCATGGGGAATCCACCAGATCGTCAACGAAAACATGGTGAACGCTGTCCGGGTTCACGCGGCGGAGAAGGGGATAGACTCCCGGCGGCACGATTTCATCGCCTTCGGCGGCGCCGGTCCCATACACGCGAATCGGGTTGCCGAGAGTCTTGCCCTGAAGACCGTGATCTGCCCTTTCTCTGCGGGCGTGATGTCCGCTCTAGGCCTTCTGGTCGCTCCCTTCGCGTTCCACCTCGTGCGAACGTACCGAGTAAGGCTGAATTCTTTGAACACAAGGGCGATTGAGGAGAACTACCTTGAGATGGAGGAGGAGGCCCGAAGTCTCATGGCTCAGGCTCGACTCGATGGGGAGCAGATAAAGTTCAACAGGTCCGCCGACATGAGATATCAGGGTCAGAACTACGACATCAATGTGCCACTTGAGGGAGCTGGTCTGCGAGATTGGACGGCCGAGCTCCTGCGAGGGTGCTTTGAGCGAGAATATCGGCGCCTCTACCAACGCCACAATCCGGATATCGAAGTGGAGGTGTTGAACTGGAGGTTGGAGGCCATCGCACGGGAATCCGCGGCGCCGTTCAAACGGATCGAGCCAAAGGCCGGGCGATCGGAGAGCGCCGTTAAAGGAGAGCGGAAGGTGTATTTTCCCGAGCTCGGTGGATTTGCGGCCACGAAGGTTTACGATCGCTACTCGCTTTTTCCGGGGGCGGAGATGGGGGGGCCGGCGATCGTGGAGGAGCGCGAATCCACGGTAGTCGCCGGGCCAAACTCTCTCGTTAAGATCGACGATCACCTGAATCTCGTGCTGACCCTGGGCGGGCGAGGAGACGCCTGAACATGATGGACCCGATTCTTCTGGAAGTGTTTTGGAACAGGTTGACCTCCATCGCGCATGAGGCCGCTGTCGCCCTCATGCGCGCTTCGTTCTCTTCCGTTTTGAGCGAGGCGGGGGATATATCCTTCGGGATATTCGATCCGGAAGGCAACATGATGGCGCAGGCGGAGATCGGAACCCCTGGCCACATCTATTCCATCGCCACGGGGGTGAAGCAATTCTTGAAGAAATTCCCCGCGCACGCGCTTGAGCCTGGCGATTCCCTCATCGGCAACGACCCCTGGCTCTTCTCCGGACACAAAATCGATCTGACGGTCGCCACCCCGATCTTTTCCGACGGAAAGCTGGCGAGCTTTTTCGCGAGCACCTGCCACGTGATGGACATGGGAGGGCGGGGATGGTCGGCCGATTCGACCGACCTTTTCGAGGAAGGCTTGGAAATTCCTCTGATGAAAATCTACAAGAGGGGAGAACCGAACCAAGAGCTGTTCGAAATCATCGCTGACAACGTGCGGGAGCCGGACTCGGTAATTGGGGACATCAGGGCTCAAGTTTCCGCGAACGAGATTGCCGGTGAGATGATACGGGAATTCATGAGGGTCTACGGGCTGGAAAGCTTGATGCCGCTGTCCAAGGCCATGCGGGGAAAATCCGAGGAGCGGATGCGTCAGGCGATTAAGGCCATTCCGAATGGAAGCTACTCGGGGGAAGCTTCTTTCGATGGGTTCGAGGAAATCTTGAAGATCGCCCTGCAGGTGACGATCGAGGATGACGGAATCCTTGTCGACTTCTCGGGGACCTCCCCTCAGATAGGGCGGGCCCTGAACTCCACCTACCAGTGGACCAGCGGCTACACGGTGTATCCCCTCAAGTGCATGATTTGCCCCGACGTCCCGAACAACGAGGGCACGCTCCGGCCGATCAGGATCACTGCTCCGGAAGGCTGTATCCTCAACGCGCGCCGCCCTGCTCCCGTGGGCGCCCGGCAGATCACGGGAATGTTCATCTCACCCGCATTGCTTCAAGCACTTTCCAATGTGATACCCGACAAGGTGATCGCCGACAGTGGGGTGCACTCGGCGCTACAGTTCCGAGGGACCAGAGGAAACGGCGATTCCTGGAGCTCCGTTTTCTTCTCCACGGCGGGCATGGGAGCGAGGCCGACGAAGGATGGCTTTTCGACCGTGGGCTATCCGGTGAACATATCCAATACCCCATTGGAGATCATCGAGGCCGACTCTCCGCTGTTTTTCCTGGAGAGGTCCTTGGTTTGTGACTCCGGTGGAGCCGGGAAGTTCAGAGGCGGTGTCGGCCAGCGTCAGCGGATCAAGCTGGCGGGCGAGGGAAGCTGGGAGTTTGCCCCCATGATCGACCGCGTCCGTGTACCGGCGAAAGGCTTCTTCGGCGGGCTTAGTGGCTCTCCCGCGGACGTTGTGGTGAACGATGGGCGTCGGCCCCATCCGAAAACCAAATTCAACCTCGAGAAAGATGATGTCCTGACCATCCAGTTGGCGGGCGGTGGAGGTTTCTACTCTCCCCTCGAGCGTGACCCCGAGCTCGTCCTTTCGGACGTGCTCAATGGGTACATTTCGTCCGAGGCGGCGCGAATAATATACGGTGTCGCCCTTGACTCGAATGGCAAGAAAGTAGACAATAAACTCACAAAACAAATCAGATCCAATAGCCTCGCCTCGAAAGCAGAGGCGCCTGACTGAGTAGATGTGGATTTGCTCTTCGTAGTTGCGGTGGGTGTGGCGCTTCCGGAGACTTTATAAGGCTGCGCTGGGGAGGATTTCCCCCGTCTCGTTTTCATCAATTGAGGAGGTAAGGTCATGTGGCGGAAGAAAGTCATCATGCTGGGCCTGTTTGCTGCAATGGGCGTAGTTTGGTCAGTCGCTCCGGGATACGCAGCCATGATTCCCGGGAGCACCCCGGAGGAGAGGGCGATCAATGGGGCAAAAGCCTACATGAAGGAGAAAGGCCTCAAGAACCTCACGATGAACGTGTTGATCAACACGCTCCAGGCGCGGGCCCTGCGTCACGTAGGGCCCGAGTTCGAGAAGGCGACGGGGATCAAGCTTAAATTGATCGAGATGGGCTATACGGATATGACGCAAAAGGTGCTGGCGGAGGCCGTCGCCAAATCGGGGGCCTACCACGTGATCATGCACTTTGCCGACTCGATCCCCGACGGTGTGGAGTCGGGCGTGCTGATTCCGTTTGACCCGTTTATCGAGAGATACAAGCCGGACGTTGAGGGATTCCTGAAGTTCATCGACATGGCGAAATACAAGGGCAAGACCTACGCCTTCCCGGGGGATGGATCGGCGTTCGGCCTCTGGGCGCGGAAGGACCTCTTCGAGAACCCGAAAGAGAAGGCGAACTACAAGGCGAAGTATGGCTACGAGCTGGGCTGCCCCGAAACCTGGGAGAGGCTCCGGGACATCGCCGAGTTTTTCACGAGAGACACGAATGGCGACGGCAAGATAGACCTTTATGGGTACCATGGCTACCGGGCGCGCAATTTCGCCTCCAAATGGTGGCTCCAGCGTTTTCTTTCGATGGGGAAGCTTCCCTTCGATGAGAACATGAACCCCCTGATCGACGGGCCGGAGGGAGTGCAAGCCACCAAACAGTTCGTCGCGGTGCACAAGTTCATGCACCCGGACGTCTTGGGGTGGGGCACGGCCCAGCATTATCCCTTCTGGGGGTCAGGCAAGGTGGCCACATTCCTCGCATGGGGTTCGGCGATGTCCTACGCGCGCAACCCGGCGCGAAAGCCGCCGATGAGAGACAAGGTCATGGCGTGCATAATCCCGGGCTCCAGGTTCAGCGGGCGGCTCATCCGCTGGTCGGTTCACGTGAACGGCCCCCTGTGGATGGTGAGCCGGTATGCTCCCCATCCGGAGTTGGCCTACACCCTCTCCCAGTGGATCTCCTCGCCGAAGTCGAGCGCCAAATTCGTCGCATTCCCGCGCGGGGTCTCCAAACCCTATCGAAAGACCCACGGGGCGGATCCGGGTATCCAGAATACGTACGGGAAGAGCTTCCTCGAGGTGAACGAAAAGCATCTCCAAACCCTCACGCCCACGATTCATCTCGTTGCCTTCCAGGAGTATATGGACGCCCTGGACACGCGCGTCTTGGACGTAATCCTGGGCAAGACCACCGCCGAGGAGGCGGTGAAGCGCGCCAAGGCGGACTGGAACCGGATTACGAACGACGTCGGGAAGAGCAATCAGATCGAGGCCTGGAAGACGCAGATACCGCTCTATCCGAAGATAGACGCGCCCAAGTAGGAATTGGCGGCGCAGGTTACCTCGCGCGGGGGAGGATCGCCGAAGCTTATTTCGAGAGGGCGCGTCTCCCCCCTGCGTGAGGCGCCGTAACGCCCGGGCCTCCGCGGGTTGGAAGCTATTGTCTGCGGCGCGGACCGGCGAGAAACCGGCAGAATATCGCCTGTTGTATTTCGGGAGCTTAGCCGAGGGGGTGGAATCCACGTCGGAGGTGAGGTTTTGCTGACGATCGGAATTGATACTGGTGGTACGTTCACGGATTTTGTCCTCTTCGACAGTGAAAAGAACGAGTTTGCGATAGGGAAGGTTCCCACAACGCCCGAGGAGCCTTCCCACGGCATCGTTCAAGGCCTTCGGGCGCTCGTCGAGCCCGATCGCCCGCTGCAGAACATCATCCATGGAACCACGCTCGCCGTGAACGCCATTATCGAGCGAAAGGGTGCGCCCACCGGTCTCATTTCGACAAAAGGTTTCCGGGATGTTCTCGAGATAGCCCGTGAGAAGAGGTACGACCATTACGATATCCTCTTGGAATTGCCGGAGCCACTGGTCCCGCGACCCTTGAGGACGGAAGTGTCCGAGAGGCTCTCCAACGACGGGACGGCGATCGTCCCGCTGGACCCTCAGGAGGTCGAAGAGGTTCTCGGGCGTCTAAGCGGCGCGGGCATCAAGAGCATTGCCGTCTCGCTTCTTCACTCCTTCATGAATCCGGCGCACGAGCGTGAGATAAAGGCCATCATCGAAAGGCTTCACCCGGACATCGCCACTTCGATATCGTCCGAGGTGGTCCCCGAGATCCGGGAGTACGAACGAACTTCGACGACCGTGGCCAACGCCTATACCAAGCCCATCATGAAGCGCTACCTGCGGAAACTCCGCGATGAACTCGATAGGCTGGGATATGGGGCGAAGGTGTTCGTCATGCTCTCGAGCGGGGGGACGGCCGCCTGCGAGGTCGCGGAGGAATTTCCGATTCGCGCCGTCGAGTCCGGCCCCGCCGCCGGCGCTATCGCGGCCGCCTCGATGAGTCTGGCGTTGGGACACGATCGAGTGCTCTCCTTCGACATGGGAGGAACCACGGCCAAAGTCACCCTCATCAAAGATGGGGTGCCGAAGAGGACGACCGATTTCGAAGTCGCCAGGGTATATCGCTTCAAGAAAGGAAGCGGTCTTCCCATCAAGCTGCCGGTCATAGAGATGACGGAAATCGGTGCGGGTGGCGGGAGCATCGCTTCTGTGGACGAGATGGGATTTTTAAAGGTGGGTCCCGAGAGCGCAGGGGCCGACCCCGGCCCCGCCTGCTACGGCAGGGGCGGGGAGGAGCCCACCGTGACCGACGCCGATCTCGTGCTGGGATACCTGAACCCCGAATACTTTCTCGGCGGTGAGATGAAACTAGACGTGAAGCGGGCCCAGGAGGCGATACGAAAGAAGGTGGCCGAACCGCTCGGACTCGACCTGGCGACGGCCGCATGGGGAATCCACGAGATCGTCGACGAGAACATGGCGAACAGCGCGCGCATCCTGGCCGTGGAAAAGGGGGAAGACCTCGCATCCTACTCCTTGATGGCGTTCGGGGGCGCGGGGCCGGTGCACGCCTACTGGGTGGCGAAGCGATTGGGGAACAAGAAGATCGTTTGTCCATACGCCGCCGGCGTCTTATCGGCCCTGGGCCTGACGCTGGCGCCGCTTTCCTTCGATTTCGTGAGGTCCTATCTCCGCCGTCTCGATACTTTGGATCTCGATGAAATCAATGCGCTCTACAAGGATCTCGAGGAAGAAGGCGTGAGGCTTCTAATGAGCGCGGGAGCCGAGAGGGAGGAGATTCAAGTTACGCGGACCTGCGACATGCGCTACGTCCGCCAGGGCTTTGAAATCGTTGTGCCCATTCCGCCGGGAACCCTTGCCGATGGTGAACGAGAGCGAATATACAAGGAATTCGAGAAAGAATACGAAAAGCTCTATTTCAAAACGAATCCCGATATGCCGATCGAGGCGCTCAACTGGCGACTCCACGCGGCCCGGGCGGGAAGTCCCATTGACCTTCGCCGCATCTTCGCGGGGTTGCGAGAGAAGGCCGGCGAAGAACACAAAGGGAAGAGGATGGTCTATCTTCCGGAATACCGGGAATATCGCGAGAGCGACGTTTTCGATCGGTACGCTCTGAAACCAAATTGCGCCATTCGGGGCCCGGCCATCATCGAGGAGAAAGAATCGACGGTCGTCGTGGGCCCGGACGCATACGCCACAATCGATGAGTACTTCAACGTGGTCATCGAGATGTCGAGATAGGATAAAAATGGAAGAGTTCGATCCCATTCGCCTGGAAGTGCTTCGAAACCGGCTCGGCTACCTCGCGGAAGAGCAGGCCCAGACGCTGATTCGGTCATCTTTCTCGACCGTGTGCCGTGAAGCGCAGGACCTTACGAGCGGCATTTTTGACATAGAAGGAAACATGACGG
This sequence comes from bacterium, assembly GCA_965218885.1. GTDB lineage: Bacteria > UBA8248 > UBA8248 > UBA8248 > UBA8248 > Bin107. The sequence continues at coordinate 2,903,297 of OZ244713.1, forward strand.
TTCGCTCTTTCACGGGTCCCCCCGGGCTCGCCATGACGATGGCCCAGGGGGTGAAGCACTTCCTGAAAAAATATCCTCCGCACACTCTCAAACCCGGCGATGCCCTCATCAGCAACGACCCGTGGCTGCTCACCGGACACTATCACGACCTCACCATCGTGATGCCGGTTTTCCATCGGGGAGAGTGCGTGGCTTTTGCGGTTTGCATCTCCCATGTAACCGACGTGGGAGGAAGGGGTCTGGCCGCCGATTCTCGCGAGGTGTACGAGGAGGGTATCGGGATTCCCGTGATGAAGATTTATAAGGAGGGTGTCCCCAACGAAGACCTTTTTGACATCTTGGCCTTCAACGTCCGAGTGCCGGATGAGGTGGTGGGCGACATCCATGCCATGGCGGCGGGATGCAAGGTCGGCGTGGAGAAGATAAATCAGTTTATGGACGCGTACGAGGTGAAGGATTTCGCCGCCCTTTCGCACACCATCATCGCAAAGACCGAGCAGGCCCTCAAAGACCGAATCCGAGAGCTCCCGGACGGGGTGTATCGCTCCGAGGTCATGGCCGACGGATTTGACGAACCCGTCCGAATCGTTTGCGCGGTTATCGTCGATGGCTCGAATCTTACGGTTGACTATACGGGGACCGACCCCCAAATCGATCGCGGCGTGAATTCGGTTTACAACTTCTCCTACACATACACGATCTACGCGATCAAGTGCGTCATCGGGCCCGACATTCCGGACAACGAGGGATGCTTCCGGGCCATCAAGATGGTGGCGCCGGAGGGATGCATCCTCAACGCGATGCGCCCTGCCCCCGTGTGCGCCCGCCACATGATAAGCCAACACATGCCTTCGGCCGTATATCAGGCGCTGGCGGATATCATTCCGGACAGGCTACTTGCCGAGAGTGGCATCCACATGATGATTCAGTTCGACGGCCACACCGACGAGGGAAAGAAGTTCGTCGAGGTCTTTTTCGCGACCGCGGGAATGGGAGCAAGGCCCATCAAGGACGGGATCTCGACCTCGGGTTTTCCCGTCATCATCTCGAACACGCCCGTGGAGGTCATCGAAAACGAGTCGCCTCTTTTCATCACCTGCCGAGAGCTTCTCCAAGACTCGGGCGGTTCGGGGAAATTCCGAGGCGGACTCGGCCAATTCACCCGGGTGAAGCTGACGAGCAATAGTCCCACGAATTTGTCCCCCCTCTACGAGCGGTTCAAGTATCCGGCGAGGGGGCTCAAGGGCGGAATGCCGGGAAAGAGGTCGGATTTGATCGTGAACAGCGACCTTCACCCCCATCCAAAAAGGAGTTGCCGGCTCGAAGCGGGAAGCGAGGTGGAGTTTGTTCAGGGCGGAGGAGGCGGATACCTTCCTCCGGAGCAGAGGGAACCCGAACTCGTGCTCAAAGACGTAGAGTATGGTTACGTCTCGCTCCAGCGCGCACTGGCTGATTACAAAGTGGCGATCGACGCAAACTCCCGCACCATCGATTGGGAAAAAACGCGAGCCCTGAGGGAAGCGGGAAAATGAACGAAAGAATCATGTACCTGAGAGGAGAATACCTGCCGGAGAGTGAGGCTCGAGTCTCGGTCTTCGACCGCGGAATGCTGTGGGGTGATGGGGTATACGATGTCGCCCGCACCATTCGCCATAAACCCTTCCTGCTCCGGGAGCACCTGGACCGGCTCTACAGGTCCCTTCGAATGGTGCGGATCGATCCCGGTCTGGCGAAGGACGAGATGGAGGCCGTGACCCTGGGCGTACTCGAAAGAAACCTTCCCCTTCTCGCCGAGAACGACGATTTTAGACTCGTCCAGGTCGTCACGCGCGGCGGAACCGATGGCTTTGGTCTCAGAGGGTTCGATGGCGCAGATCCCACCGTCGCGGTGTTTTGCGCCTCCATTGATTTCAAGGAGATGGCCCGCCAATACCGAACGGGCGTTCGGCTCGCCACCGCTTCCATTCGGCAGCGCTCCCCGCAAGATCTTGAGGCCAAGCTCAAGTGCACGAGCAAGATGAGCCACACGCTAGCGGAGATCGAGGCGCTGCGGGCAGGGCCCGACCATATGGTTCTGCTTCAGGATAACCAGGGGCACGTGACCGAGGGGGCTTCGAGTAGCTTTTTCATCGTGAAAGACGGAAAGCTCATCACCTCCGATCCCACGAACATCCTCGGCGGCATCACGCGGGAGGGCCTGTTCAAGCTGGCGGCGGAATTGCGGATTCCTTCGGAGGAGCGCACCATCACCCTCTACGACGTGTACAACGCCGAGGAGGCGATGATTCTCGGGACCAGTTTCTTCCTTCTTCCGGTCCGGGAGGTGAACGGCCTTAGAATAGGCGGCGAGCCGCCCGGCCCAATGTTTAAGCGGATCATGGAAGCATGGAGCGAGGCGATCGGTCACGATATCGTTGGGCAGGCAATGAGCCATCTCGGAGTGGCCGAAAAGGCGGGCGGACGGACCGGGAGTCGACTCCACGCATGGACGGCATCTGGGAACTCGAGAAAGGACGCTCGGTGAAGGGGACAGTCGGAAGTCGGAAAACTCGCCTGAGAAAATGGCTGCGGAGCGAGCGTGTGGCCAAGTGGTCGCCGTTCTTCGTGGCGGAGTCCTTCATCCTCTTCCTTAGCATCCCGATGGTCCTGCTGATTTACTTGGCGTTCACGCGCTGGCGGATTACCTTTGGCCCTTGGTGGATGGGCCGTTTTGCGGGTTTTCACAATTTCGAGGTCGCCTTTGGAGATCCGAGGTTCATCGACGCCCTTCTGAGGACGCTTTATTTCGCGGCGGTTGCAGTCCCCATCGAGACCGCGCTCGGGCTGGGTCTCGCGTACTTATGCGACAGGCCTTTTAAAGGCCAAAAGATCCTCACAACCATCTTTCTTCTTCCCCTAATGACGGTTCCGGTGGTCATCGGCTACAACTCGAACATGCTGTTCATCCGGGAAGGTCCCATCAACCAAGTCCTAAGTCTGATTACCTTGAGCGAAGTTCAGTTTGGTTGGCTCTCCGAGCCGTTCACTGCACAGGCTGCGGTCATCTTTTCCGACGTCTGGCAGTGGACCCCCCTGATGTTCCTGATCTTCATGTCGGGCTTCAGCGCAATTCCCCGAGAGCTGGTGAATGCATCGAAGATCTTCGGAGCGTCCGCGCTGCAAATCTTTTGGCATATCCAGCTCCCCCTCATGCGTCCCATCATCGTCATGGCGATCGTATTGCGGTCAATGGAGGCGTTGAAGATCTTCGACATACCAATGCTGCTTACCCAAGGGGGCCCCGGCAATGCCACCGAAACAATCGCGATCTATCTTTTCAGGGTTACTTGGGAGCACGCGCGCGTCTCGAGTGGGGCTGCAATGTCGTTTGTACTCTTTGGTTTCACGATTATTTTCATTTTCATCTGCATCAAGATTCTGAAAAACCAGAGACTGCAGGTGATACAGCAGGCTGGAGGCCGTTGAGCGTCGTTCAACATGGTCGTCTCGGAGGGAAACTGATGCTCAGAAGGCTGATGCGAAAATACAAAGTCGGCACCGTCGTGCGGTACTTCCTCCTCGCCGCGTGGACGGCGTTCGCCCTCATTCCGCTCGTCTGGATGCTTTCGACTTCCTTCAAGGCGGCGGAGGAGTGGGTGACGTGGCCGCCTCGGTGGGTCCCCGAAAACCCGACGCTCGTGAACTACCGCGCGCTCCTTGGGATGGAACAGGTCGAGTTTTTCTATCTGGATCAGCACGGCGAGAGGAAATCCAGCACCCGGCCGGGCGGCACGGCGCAGTTCTTCACCGCGGTCAACGCCCTCAAGAACAGCCTTATTGTTGCGACGATCAGCGCGTTCATTGCGCTTCTCATTGGTTCTGCCCTCGCATACAGCATATCGCGGTTCAAGGTAGGCGGCGAGAGATTCCGGTACATGCTTTTGGGAATACGGATGGTTCCGCCCATCGTCATCGCGGTGCCTTTCATCATTTACTACGCCACGCTCAGGCTGACGGATACCCATTTGGGGTTGATCCTGGTGTACGTCCCGACCTCCCTCCCCTACGTCGTGTGGATGATGGTGAGCTTCATCGATGAGGTGCCAGTGGAGTTGGAGCACGCCGCTCACATCATGGGAGCCAACCGGTTCTTCACCTTGAGGAAGATCGTCCTCCCCCTTGCAGCCTCGGGGCTTGTCGTCACTTTCATGTTCATTTTCATCCTCAACTGGAGTGAGTTTCTGTTGGCCCTGACGCTCACACAGTCGGAGGTCGTTACGCTTCCGGTGGCCCTCAGCAGGTATCAATCGGCGGCGGAAGGGAAGCTTTTCGGTCCCCAGGCCGCCTTCGGGGCCATAACCACCATCCCCGTAATCATCCTGGCGGTTTTTATCCAGAAGCATCTCGTCAAGGGGTTCAGCTTCGGAATGGTGAGAAAGTAGCCCCCCGGCTCCCTCTGACGGCGTATTCCCGCCCGAGGGGAGGGGCCTCGTTTCCTTTCCACGAACAAGACAGAAAGGGGTCGGGGCGAATCCTTGGATCGTCGAGATTCGGGCGAAGGGTCACTTCAATCCGGATATCTCGGAATGTATTTCCCGGTCTTTTCGTTGATCAGGATGCCGTCCTCGAAAATCACCCGTCCGCGCAGCATCGTCAGCACAGGCCAGCAGCGGAGCTCCCAACCCTCCCAGGGACAGAAAGGCGAGACCGTGTGGAGTTCTTCTTTCCTCACGACGTGCGGCGTTCCGATGTCCATGATGACGAGGTCGGCGTCCGAGCCGACGGCGATCGTGCCCTTCTTCGGATACAGGCGCATAAGCCTGGCCGGGTTGTAGGCGCAGACCTCGGCGATCTCGGTGGGTGAGAAGCCACGCTCCATTCCCGTGTGCAGGATGACTGGGAAATAACAGTTGTGGCTCGGGAACCCCAGCCCGGTGCGCTCCTTGGTCGGCGGGGGCTGGTAATACGGGTTCGGCTTTCCATCCGGATACCTCTCCCGGGGGGACACCACCCCGTCGGTCCCGAGGCACGTGATGTCCCCCGTTCTGATCCCGTCCCACATGGAATCGACATCCTCCTTATATCCGAGCGCGGGAATGATGCAGGTGGCCATGAATCCGAGCCTCTCCCCGACCTCGGGCCACCATAGTGAAACCCACGCGCCGCAAGTCTCGCCCTCGACGTTCAGGCCGTAGTCCCTCCTGTAGTGGCGGATGAGATCGACCGAATCGCGGTAGGTCACATGACAGATCAGGAGCTCCGGGAGGCCGACCTCCTTGGCCAGCCATAGGACCGTTTGCAGGTCGAGGGACTCGACGATGCCCGGGCGCGACTCCTTGAGCCCGATGGGCCCCGCGAGACGTTTGTCGGTCTTGGCGCGCCCCTCGACCTCCCGGGTGATTTGCTCCTGCAACCCGAAGTTCACCGTGTTCGCATACGCCAGGACCCCCAGCTCCTTGCACTTCTTGAACAGCATCCACATTTCCGCCGGCGTCAAGGCCGCCGGCCCCTCGAGGCCCGTCCAGAACTTGAAGGAAGATATCCCGAGTTCCTTGTGGTAGTAGGGCATCTCATTTATCTGTTCCTCGTTCTCCATCAAGAGGTGGAAGGCGAAGTCGGTCGTCGAATTTTCTTCGGATTTCTCAATGACCTCGGGGAAGATTTTCTTGTACGAAGCCTTCCACATGTGATGCACCATCCCCGGGCCTTTCGCGTAGAAAAGCTCGCCGTCTCCGGTTCTCTCCTTCCATCCCTCCATGTTTTTGATGCACCGGTCCAATAGGACAACCGTTGTCGTCGTCCCGAGAAAGGCCATACACTTGGACTCCGACTCCATCTCGTTGTAGAACTCATTGAAATGTCCATAGTGCATATGCGTGTCGACACAGCCGGGGAACACGTGTTTCCCCTTCGCGTCAATGACCTTCCCGGCCTCCGGCAGTCCTCGGCCTATCTGGGCGATCTTTTCTCCTTCGATGGCGATGTCGGCTTCGAGGATCCCGAATTTGGGGATCACGAGCTTTCCATTTCGAACGACGCAATCTGCGGCCATGAGTGCGGTCCCCCTATGAATTCGAGCGTATCGGGCTTTCGAATTTCCGGACCCGCCAAGCGGGCGCGTTTCAGGTTTTCGTTTCCCGAATCGAATGCGGAGGTTCAGGAAGACGGATCGAGATGGACGGTTGTCCGCCACCCCGGGTAGAGGGTGGATTCTCCCCGGGCGATAGACAAATAAAGTTCCCGAATCTGGTTCGTCAAAGGACCTTCCTTCCCGTCCCCCACGGGGCGCCGATCCACGGAGAGGATAGACCGGATCTCGGCGCCCGAGCCGCAAAAAAAAGCTTCCTCCGCCAGATAGATCTCCGTCCGATCAATCGGCCGTTCCATGACATCGCGTCCGAAATATTCCCGGAAGAGCTGGATAAGGGTGGCCCGCGTGATCCCCTCTAGGATCCCGGCCGTAACGGGGGGAGTGAGAACCGTACCTTCGCGCACCAGAAACAGCGTGGCCCCCGGCCCTTCGGACAATTGCCCCGAGGAGTTTAACATAATGACGCTGTCGTACCCATCCCGTTTGGCCTGGATCAAGGGCAGGCGGCTGTTTTGGTAGTTTGCAGAAGCTTTGATGCGGGGAGGGAGTACGTCATCGCTGATGCGTCGCCAGGAACTCACGGAACAGTGAAGCCCTCCGGACACGCCGAAAAGGTTGCGGGACGGGATCATCACGATGCCCACCTTCACCGGGCCGGTGGCCTCGATGGGTCCCAGGCCTCCGATCAGGAGATTGAGCCGAACGTCGACGTCCTCCCGAACTTCGTTGGCCCGGAGGAGCTCTCGGATCTGATTCTCCAGCGCACGCGGATCCGGGGAGAAGTCATAGGCGGCCAGAAGGGCGGACTGGGCCAAGCGCCGCAGATGCGCCTCCAGCCGGAAGAGGTGAACGATTTCCCCGCGAGCGCTCCAGTACCCCTTGATCACCTCGAACAAGGAAGATCCGTAGCGGACGGCCGGCGATTGAATGTGGATCCTGGCCTCCTCGTAGGGAACCACAACGCCGTTCATCGAGGCGTATCGGGGGCCCGTCGCAGCCATTCTCCACTTCCTCCTGCTGAGTTTGCCGCCAACCCCTGCCCGCGGCGGGAGATGAGACCCCTGCGCGGGATGAAGGGCGGTGAGGCGAGGGCCGGGGCTTGCCGGCCTCTCCGCCGGGCGCCCGTAGTTTGGGGCCCCCGCTTGGACGCATGGTCGGCCCGATCCGGGCTTTTCCAGCGTGATGCCCACCAGCAATTTAGCCGGGATTCGGATATTATTCTATCCGATAGTTTTCCGAATATCCATCCAGCGGAAATCGGTATCTATAACCGGATTGCGGAGATATTTCTCGGGCCGCGTTTCAGGATTTCGCTGCATAAGTTCGCTGCATAAGAGGGATACAACACGAAGTTGAGGTTGCGGCGATACAAGCGGATTTGGTATTCTCAATAATACCTGTTACAAAATTTTGCTTCGTAAACATCCGAAGGTGAGAATCTGAGGTTGGCGCCCATGGCAAAGATCGACCTGGAGAAGCTAACCAAAGACTTCGGCAGCTTCCGGGCGGTCGACGACCTTGACCTCGAAATCGTCGACGGCGAGTTCATCGTATTCGTCGGCCCCTCAGGCTGCGGGAAGACCACGACCCTGAACATGATCTCGGGCTTCGAGCAGCCTACCGCAGGCTCCGTCAAGATCGACGGGACCGTGGTGAACGACATGGAGCCCGGGGAGCGGGACCTCGGGATGGTCTTCCAGAGCCTCGCTCTGTTCCCCCATATGAGCGTGTTTGACAATATCGCCTTCGGTCTTCGAATAAAGAAGGTGAGGGAATCGGAGGTGAGGGAGCGTGTTCGCGGCGTCGCCGAGACCATGAAGATTTCCTCCCTCCTCTTGAAGCGACCGGGCCAGCTCTCAGGCGGAGAGGCCCAGCGCGTCGCCCTCGCCCGGACCGTGGTGAACAACCCTTCGGCATTCTTGATGGACGAGCCGCTTTCCAGCCTAGACGCCAAGCTTCGCGTGGAGATGCGCACCGAACTCAAACGCCTCCACTCCACCTTGGGAACTACCTTCATCTACGTCACACACGACCAGGCGGAGGCCATGACGATGGCCAATCGGATTATGGTCATGAAGGACGGTCGCATTCAGCAGGTCGGCGACCCGCTGTCCATCTATAACAATCCCCGAAATATGTTCGTCGCGGGGTTCTTTGGGGTCCCGTCCATGAACTTCATTCACGGCCACCTGGAGGCCCAAGGCGGCACGGTCCGATTTAAGGCGAATAATCTCATGTGCACGCTCGAAGGGAGAGACATGGGGTCCGCGCTCGACGGGCGCGCCGTGAGCGTCGGCGTGCGTCCCGAGAATGTCCAACTGGTGGGGAGTGGCGGCGTCTCGGTGGGGACCGTGAACCTCATCGAGCCTCTGGGCGATGAGACTCTCGTTTTCATCGACTACGGAGGCGATGAGACGCTCATCACGAAGGTCGAGGCGTCCCACGGCGCACGGCCGGACGACAGGGTAAACATCGACTTCAAGCGCGGAGGGGTGCTTCTCTTCGACGGCGACACCGAAGAGCGCATCGTATTGTAGCCGGGTTCGATCTTTTACTTCAGCGATATCGGTTTCCGTTGGATCGCCCGCGCGCCGGCGTGGCGGTTCTTGTAAATACCCGCCATCCGCCGGCCGGTCCGGGGCGTCCCTCCTGATCGCTCGAATCTCATCCGGGTCGGACGCGCTCCTGCTTGCCGCCAATTGGTCTGCTCTCCCTTGAAGTACACCGCCGTCATGCGGAAATGAATACCCCTTTCCCCAGCGCCGGCAGGTGGCGGGCCGGCAGCGTAAGATGGAGAATGCGCACACTTATGAATTCGACCCTCCTGTTCCGCTAGGAGGGAATCCGTCTTCGGCCCTCGGAGGAAAATACCTTGGTCATCGACCCCCACGCCCACATCACTCCGCAGAGCTTCATCGACGAAGTGCGCGCCAGGAAGTTCGGCTCGTCCATTTCGATCGAGCAGGGTGAAAAATGGGAACTGCTCGTCTCGAGAACCACTGTCCTCGGGGTGGAGCGCGTCCACCGTGACCCGCTTCCCCGGGAGACCTGGGACGCGGAGACGCGCCTCCAGGACATGAAGAACATGGGGGTGGACAAGCAGATCCTCTCGGTCGTTCCGCCGCTTTCCAATTACGGCCTGGACGCGGAGCTGAACAAGGAGCTGGCGGCTTCTCTCAACGACGCCCTTGCCGATCTTGCCCGGGAAGTTCCCGAAAATTTCCACTGCATGGCCACCGTCCCCCTACAGGATCCCCAAGCAGCGGCGAATGAACTTGGCCGTGCCGTGAACCATGGCCATATCGGCGTCGAGATCGGCTCGAATGTGGCGGGGAAGAATCTGGACGATCCGGCCCTCGACGTCTTTTGGGAGAAGGTCTCCGCCCTCGACGTTCCCGTCTTCATCCACCCGGTGGACGCAATGGGCGTGGACGATCGCCTGAAGGACTATTACCTCCAAAACTTCATCGGGCTCCCCCTCGACACCGCCATCGCCGTCGCCTGCCTCATCTTCGGAGGGGTGCTGGATCGCTTCCCCGACCTGAAGTTCCTGCTGGCCCACTTTGGCGGCTTCACCCCCTGGATCCGCGGCCGGTGGCAGCACGGCTACGGTGAGCGCCAGGAGCCCAAGGTGCGCGGCGCGAAGGCGCCCGAGGAGTATTTCAAGCGGTTCTATTACGACACCATCACCCACCACCCCGACTGCCTCGAGTTCGGCGTCGAAACCCTGGGCGCCGACATCGTCCTCTACGGGACGGATTATCCCTTCGACATGGGGAACCGGGGCCCGGCCCGGGAGATCCCCGGCCTCGCGCGGCTCCCCGCCGCCGATCAGGAAAAGATCCTCTCAGGCAACGCGAGGAAACTCTACAAGCTCTAGAACCCATCTCAAAATTTTTTCGGCAGGATGAGCGTACAAGCGAGTTGAACGAACAAGAGGAAGTTTTGCGCGTAGTACTCCCGGCGAACCAGGATCCGGCGGCGCCACTAAATCCAGGGGAAAAAGCGTTCCACCAACCACCGGCGCTGAGAGCGGCGCAACCTGCGACGGTTTGTACGATGCGGCGCGATCATCTCGATTCCCCGCTGGCGAAGCTCCTCGTCCAGCTTGTCGCTGTCGTACACCTCCTCGCCGATCAGGTTCTCCGGCTTCGCTTCGATCATGTAGAAGTCGAACTTCAGCTGCACCAGGGTGACTTCATGGTGGTTGGCCGCGTGGGCGCTCGCCGCCAGCGGCAGCCTGTGCTTCATAGGCCTGCGTTTCGGCACGCTCTCGTGGCGTAGTTCCCCGGGCTCGCACTCGAGAGCAGATCGGCCAGGCCAAGGCCTCTCCGTCGCAATAACCGAGCACCGCGGTCACGCCGCGGTCCACATACTGCTGCAGATAAGTCTTGTTGTGGACGATGGCCAGCGACGCGGGGGCGAGGGTGAGGTCGTTGCGCCAGAGCAGGTCCTTAAGCCTCAGTCGGCCCGGCGAGCGCCTCCCGTATCCAGGGCACATCGAAACGAACACCCCCGGCGATTCCGGCCTCCTCCTCCCGGATGGTGCTCCGTGGTTCCCGCCCGCCCATCTGGTCCGGCGCCATGACGGTGTGAACACCCAGGAGTTTTCCTCCTTATGGATCTTACATAATGCCCTATTTCGCCCGCATAGATGCGCCGAGCCGTTCTCCCCGGCCGTGAAATTCTTCTATCCTGTTGATAATATTCGGGGACATTCATTGTTTCCAATATCGCTCGGAATCCGCCTTCCGCAGCATGTAATCAAAACGAAAGCGGATTCATTAAAACCCCTGCGCATCTCGGCCGGCCCCTTTCGGTAAACGTTCATCCGCGTCGGTTCTGGCCAGCGCCGTATTCGGCTCCATCTCCGGCAGCGCGGCAGCTACGCTGACCTGCATAGGCGGCGTGATGCTGCCTCGGCTTGAACGGGCCAACTATCCGTAGGGATTCTCGGCCGCGCCGATCTCCAACGCCGCGCCGCAGGGACTGCTGATCCCGCCGAGCTCGATACAGATCATCCATGCCTGGATCACGCGCCAATCCGTGCTGAAATGCTTTCTGGCGACAGTCGTACCGGGCATCGTCCTGGTCTTCCTGCTGCGCCTGGTGAACTTCGTCATGATGCGGCATAATAAGGGCATCATGATCGAGGAAACGCCGGAGTCCTGCTGTCGGCCCCGCTGATGTTACCCATCGTGCGCGAACTGGGGGTCGATCCGATACAGTTCGCGGCGATCATCGGAGTGAATCTCGGTATGGGCAATATCACGCCGCCTACCGCTCCGCTGCTGTACTTGGGAGCGCGCCTCGGCAACACCCCCGTGAACTCCATGCTGAAGCCTACGCTGATGATGAGCCTGTTCGCGTGGATTCCTACGCTTCTGTCGGCCACCTACGTCCCGGAGGCGGCGCTCGCGCTGCCCCGGCTGGTGTTCGGACCTTGAGGGCCTCCGTATGACCCATGCGTTCCTCGCCGATCTTGCCGGCCGGATCGAAACCCTGAAGGCCGACGGCCTGTTCAAGCAAGAGCAGGTCATCTCATCGCCGCAGCAAGGCGAGGTCACCCTGCAGACGGGTACGGCCTGCATCAATCTCTGCGCAAACAACTACCTGGGCCTGTCCAATCACCCCCGGCTGGTCGAGGCCGCAAGGGCCGCGTTGTCCCAGTACGGTTTCGGAATGTCGTCGGTCCGGTTCATCTGCGGGACCCAGGTTCCCCACAAGCTGTTGGAGGAGCGTCTGAGCGAGTTTCTGGGAATGGAGGACACAATCCTGTTCCCCAGTTGTTTCGACGCCAACGCAGGGCTGTTCGAGAGCCTTCTGGGTCCGGAAGACGCGATCATATCGGATGCGTTGAACCACGCGTCGATTATCGACGGTGTGCGTCTTTGCCGCGCGAAGCGGTTCCGTTACGCCAACAACGACATGAAGGACCTCGAGGCCAGGCTGAAGGAAGCGGCCGGCGCGCGCTATCGCTTGATCGCCACGGACGGGGTTTTTTCGATGGACGGCCATATGGCCGATTTGCCGGCCATCTGTGACCTGGCGGAAAGACACGATGCCATTGTGATGGTCGACGACAGCCATGCCGTCGGCTTTGTCGGCGCCACCGGACGAGGCACCCCGGAGCGCTGCAATGTCACGGGGCGGGTCGACATCCTGACGGGGACCCTCGGCAAGGCGCTGGGAGGCGCGGCCGGCGGTTACGTCTCGGCCCGCCGAGTTATCGTGGAATGGCTGCGTCAGCGCGCGCGCCCCTACCTCTTCTCCAACACACTGGCCCCCGTCATCGCCCAGACCAGCCTGACGGCGCTGGATTTTCTCGCCGGCTCCACGGAACTGCGAGAGCGGCTTTGGCGCAATGTGAAGCACTTCCGCACCGAAATCACCGCCCTGGGATTCGAACTGCTGCCGGGCGAGCATCCCATCATTCCCCTGATGCTGCGCGATCCGAAGCTGGCGCAGAACTTCGCCGACGGACTTCGCGACAAGGGCGTATTGGTCACTGCGTTTTCGTTTCCCGTTGTCCCGCACGGGCAGGATCGTATCCGCACGCAGATGTCGGCGGCCCACGATATGGAGGATCTCGACTGCGCCATCAGCGCCTTCGCCGAGGTGGGCCGCCGACTTGGAGTCATCACGTAGCGCATGGGAAATAAGCATGTTCAAGCTTGAAGGACACACGGCCATTGTCACCGGCGGCGCCAGCGGCATCGGACTCGCCACTGCGCAAATGCTGGCGGATGTGGGCGCCAACGTCGTCATCGCCGACCTGAACGAGGCGGCGGGCGCGCAGACGGCGGAAGAGTTGAAGGCGCGAGGCGCCGCGGCGCTGTTCGTCAAGACCGACGTGGCCGAGGCCCGAGACGTCGAAGCGCTCATCAAGGCGGTTACGGAGCGGTTCGGCTCGCTGGAAATCCTGATGCATTTCGCGGGGATCGGTATGGAGATACACGCCCTGGATACCACCCTTCAGGATTGGGAGCGCATCATCGCCGTCAACCTTACGGGAAGTTTCCTGATGATGCGGGCCGCCGGCGCCGCTATGGTCAAGGCAGGATATGGCCGGATCGTGTCGATGTCTTCGGTTGCGGGGTTGCGGGGCGGGACGGGACGCGCGGCCTACGGTGCGTCCAAAGGCGGAGTCGCGGCATTGACACGGGTGATGGCGTTGGAGTGGGCTGAGTTCGGAGTGACGGTCAACACCCTGGCGCCGGGACCCATCGAAACCCCGTTGGTGAAGAAAATGCACGACCAGGAGACCCGCCGGGCCTATCTCCAGGGCGTTCCGGTGAACCGCTACGGGGTCCCGGAGGAGGTGGCGGCCGCGGCCGTCTATCTGGCGCTGCCGCAATCCGGCTACATCAACGGCGTGACGCTGCCGGTGGACGGCGGTTTCGACGCCAGCGGCGTCCTCAAACGTAACCCCGGCTCCGGTGGACCCGAGGGGTACGGGACGACCGCCTCCTGAAGTACGGCGTACATCTCCACCGCATCGCGCTCAGGGCGCGGGAAACGCCACGATGGCCAAAACACGGAAGTACGATACCCCTTCGTTATAGGACTTGGCGGCATGGGGAGCGCCACGCTCTATCAACTGGCGCAGCGTGGCAAGCGGGTGCTCGGCATCGAACAGTTCGGCATTGTCCACGACATGGGATCCTCCCACGGCGTCACGCGAATCATACGCCTCGCATATCATGAACACCCGTCGTACGTGCCTCTGGTGCGGCGAGCTCTTGAACTTTGGCGGGACCTTGAGAGGGCGAGTGGAGAGCAGATGCTCCACGTCACGGGCACGCTGGACGCAGCCGCGCCGGCCAACACAGGCTTCACGGGCGCCCTGCGTTCGTGTGCGGAACACGACCTGCCCCACGAAGTGCTGACCAGCACGGAGGTCACCCGGCGCTATCGAGGCTACCGTCTGCCGGCGGAAACCATGGCCGTCTTTCAGCGTGACGGCGGTTTCCTCCACGCGGAGTGATGCGTCGCCTTGTTTACGGAACTGGCGCAGCGGCGCGGCCGTGCATACAAACGAGCGCCTGTTGGAGTGGCAGCCAAGCGCGAACGAAGGCGCCGCTGTGGAGAGACAAAAATAATTGCGAATCCGGACAAAAATAATTGCAAATCGAGAGAAAAATAATTACGAATGGCCAGGAAAATCCCCTGGTTTTCTGGTCGCTTTTTGCCTGGAAAATTTTACCCGGTTTTGATCCGTTTACGCTCGCTATCGACCCGATAATAAAAAATAATCGAGGCCAAACCATATGGCGAACTCGGCATGCGAATGGAACATAAGGAGGTGTTTCACCCCGTTTAAGAGCCGTTTTTCCGAACTTTTGCAATTATTTTTGTTCGGCTACACAGACGATCATCAGGCTTAGGGCTGAACAGGGCCTCTTGAATCGCTGAATACACCGGCTCAAGCGGGTCTTCTACATCGATATCGAGCGCTGTTCCCTTGTTCCTCTTCTTGGGTATTTGAGAGGAGGAATTCGAATGAACTATTTTTGGAATTTAAAAGTTTTTTGGAGAATAAGCAGCCGTGACGCTCTCATCGTCTGTGAGGGTAGTGCCTACCGGGCCCGACTCGTCAAAACCTCCCCTTGTTCAACCGCCGGTAGGCGTCGGTGCCCTTAAGCGCCTTGTTCTTCTGTGCGTAGTCCCAGGGAGTTCTCTCCTTCTTGTCCCGCGCCTTGGGGTCTGCGCCCGACCCCAGCAGCGACCGAGCGGTTTCCGGCTGATTGCGTCCCGCCTTATTCAGCCCTCACCCAGCGCGAGACGGGGGACCGGCTTCTCGTCAATGGCCAGATGGACGATGGCCGCGAACACCGCGAAGAACACGGCAGCCCACCACATCAGGTCGTACGAGCCGGTGCGATCGTAGAGCACCCCACCCATCCATACGCCGATGAAGCTTCCGAGCTGATGGCCTAGGAACACGATGCCGAAGAGGGTCGCCATGAATTTCAACCCGAAGAGCTGCACGACGATGCCGGTGGTCAGCGGGACCGTTGAGAGCCACAGCAGCCCCATCAATGCAGCGAACAGATAGATCGTCAGGTCCCTCGCCGGGGCCATCAGGAGCGCGACGATGACCAGCGCCCGGGCCAAGTAGATGACGGAAAGACTCATCTTCTTGCTGAACCGTTGGCCGATAGCGCCCGACATGAACGCGCCGAAGATGTTGAGCAGCCCGACGATCGAGAGCGCATAGGCGCCTACATGCGGCGAGAGGCCGAGATCGGTGACGTAGGAGGGGAAGTGCACGACGATGAACGCGACGTGGAACCCGCACACGAAGAACCCGACAGTGAGGAGCACGTAGCCGCGATGGCTCATCGCCTCGCTGAGAGCTTCCCCGAGAGTCTGGCCCGATTCCAGTTCGCCGACTGTCTTGCCCACGCCCCGTAGGGTGAACGCGAGCGGAATCATGACCAGCGTGATGAGAGAGATCAGCAAGAGCGAGTCGTGCCAGCCGTAGCTCGATATCAGGGCCTGGCTGAGCGGTGAGAAGATCACTTGGCCGAGCGAGCCGGCCGCGGTTCCGAAGCCGAGGGCGAGCGAGCGGCGTTCCGGCCCCACGACCCGCGCGATGGCGGCGAGCACGAGCGAGAACGAGGTGAACGCGACCCCGAGGCCGACGAGGAGGCCGCCGCTCAGATGGAGTGCGAGCCCGCTGTCCGACACCGCCATGCCTGCAACGCCCATGGCGTAGACGATTGCGCCCAAGGCGATCACCAGCGCCGGTCCGTACCGGTCCGCAATGGCCCCAGCGACCGGGACGCCGACTCCCCACAATAGATTCTGGATCGCCATCGCGAACGCGAAGGTCTGGCGCGACCACCCGTTCGAAACCGTCATCGGCTCGAGATAGAGCCCGAAGCTCCCCCGGACCCCAAATCCGATGAGCGAGATCAGACAACCGGCCACGATCACCGCGAGCGCGGTGCCACGGCCGGGATGGATATCGGTGGCGATAACGCGGCTCATGGGGATTCGGTCTCCATCTCAAGCAATGGTCGAAGCACGGCGCGGCCGTCTAACTGTCTCTGCCACGCATGCACAAAGTGCGCAATGTAACACGCCTGGAGTCGATATCGAATCCGGACCCGGATCATCCGTCTCGCAGAGCGACTCCGCCGATTTGGCGCTCTTCCTCTGCTCGCCCGAGGCGGACTACCTGACGAGCCGGACGTTGACGGTGAACGGCGGATGGCTGATAAAGTGAGGGGGGGGCGGATGGAATGGCGAAATCGGCCAGAGCGGCAAAAACGGGCGGGCGCGGGCGCAGCCAGGCGAAATCCCGCTTTGCCGTGGGCGTGGACGTGGGGGGTACGTTCACCGATGCGGTGATCGTGGACACGGAGCGGGGCAGTATCTATCAGTCCAAAGCCCCGACCACTCCCCAAGACCTATCGCAGGGCGTTTTCGACGCGCTGAACCTCAGCGAGGGTTTCTCGGCCGAAACCCTCCTCCCCCGGACGAGCAAATTCGCCCACGGAACCACCCAGTCCACCAACGCCCTCTTCACCCGGAACGGGGCCAAGGTGGGCCTCATCGCCACCCGTGGGTTCGGGGATCAGATTCTCATCATGCGCGGCGGGGGGCGCGTGGCGGGGATGAGCCTGCCCGAGCGGCGCCACTTCGCTCCGACGTACAAACCCGATCCCATCGTCCCCAAGCCCCTCATCGTCGAGGTGTCCGAGCGGGTGGACTACAAAGGGGTCGTCATCACCCCCCTCGACCCCGAGGAGGCGCGCCGGGCGGTCGAAGCGCTTCTGAAAAAGGGGGTGGAGGCCGTCTCGATTGCCCTCCTCTGGTCCCTCCGCAATCCGGCGCACGAGCGCGCCTTGCGCGATATCGTTGCCGCGCTTTCTCCCGGCACCTACGTGAGCGTCTCCTCGGAACTGGCGCCCGTCATCGGGGAGTACGAGCGAACCGCCACCGCGGTCATCGACGCCTACGTGGGTCCCTCCACCGTGGATTACATCCGCCTCCTGGCGGAACGCCTCCGTGACGCCGGACTTCGAAGCGCCCTCCTCATCCTCCAGGCGGGAGGGGGCGTCAGCCGAGCTGAGCAGGTGGTGCCGGTTCAGACCATCGAGTCGGGCCCGGCGGCGGGTATTCTGGCGAGCCAGTTCCTCGCCGAAAAACTGGGCCACCGGAACGTGATCGCCACCGACGTGGGCGGGACCACCTTCAAGGTGGGTCTCATCGTGGAGGGCGAGTGGGCTTACGCCCGGGATACGGTGGTCGAGAAGTTCACCTACCGCGCTCCCATGGTGGACGTGACCTCCATCGGTGCGGGGGGCGGCTCCATCGCGTGGGTGGACGAGGGGAGGCTCCGAATCGGCCCCCAAAGCGCGGCGGCGGAGCCGGGGCCCGCCTGCTATGGCCGGGGGGGCGCGGAGCCCACCGTGACGGATGCGGACGTGGTGCTGGGCTACATCGATCCTGATTATTTCCTGGGTGGGCGGATGCCCCTCGAAGGCGCGCTGGCGGAAAAGTCCATCCGAGAGCGGATCGCGGAGCCGCTCTTCGGGGGCGACGTGGTGCGGGCGGCGCTGGGAATCCGCCAGGTGGTGAACGCGCAGATGGCGGACTTGCTGCGTAAGGTGACGGTCGAGCGGGGGCACGACCCCCGCGACTTCGTCCTCATGGTGTACGGTGGGGCGGGGCCTACGCATTGCACCCTTTTCGGCCCGGAGGCGGGCGTCGGCCGGGCGGTCGTCCCTTTCACCGCGCCGGTGCACTCCGCCTTCGGCGCGGTGACCTCGGACATGCGCATCACCCTGGAGCGGTCGGACCCCCTGGCCGCGCCGCCCGAACTGGGCCGGGTGCGGAGTCTGTATCGGGCTCTTGAGAATGAAGCCCTGGAGCGGCTCAAGGCCGAGGGCAAGCGTCGGGGGGAGATCGAGCTTAGCCGATCGGCCTCGCTCCGCTACCGCCGGCAGATGCATGAAGTGAGCGTTCCCGTTCCCGCTGGAAGGCTCGACGGAAAGGCGCTCGCGGGGACGGTGGACGAGTTCGAGCGCCTCTACGAGGCGCGCTACGGTCGGGGGGCGGCCTACCGGGAGGCGGGGGTGGAGTTCATCGGCTTCAAGGTCGAGGCCGTCGGAAGGGAGGCGAAGCCCCGGCTCGAGCGTCGGCGCCCGAAGGGGAAGAGCCCAAGCGGCGCGCTCAAGGGCCGGCGCCTGGTTTGCTTTGACGCCGTCAAGGGCCACCGGCGCACGCCGATCTACGAGGGTGAGCGGCTGGCGTCCGGCAACCTCGTCCCGGGGCCCGCCATCATCGAGTACGCCTCCACCACGGTGGTGGTGGGGCCGCGCCAGCGGGCCGAGGTGGATCCATACCAAAACGTGACGCTCCACCTAGGGGGAGGACGGAGGCGATGAGCGGGAAGTGCCTGGACCCCGTAACCTTCGAGGTTATCCTGCACAAGCTGAACCAGATCGCCGAGGAGATGTGCATCAGCTACGTGAATTGTTCGGGTTCGGAGCCGCTTGTCCAGGCCAACGACGCCAACGCGGGGATCACGCTGCCGGACGGCTCCATGGTGGTGGTGGGGCCCTACGTCATCATCCAGGCCAACGTCCTTCCCCTCACCGTCTCCCATATCATGAAGCGGTGCCGGGAGAATCCGGGGATCGGCGAGAAGGACATGTTCATCTGCAGCGACCCCTGGGTGGGCCCCATCCACCAGCCCGACATCACCACGGTGGCCCCGCTCTTCTACGAGGGCGAGATCTTCTGCTGGACGGGCGCCTCGGGGCACCAATCGGACGTAGGGGGGAAGGACCCGGGCGGGTTCTCCATCGGGGTGGTGGACGTCCACCAGGAGGGCCTCCGGATGCCCCCGGTCAAGCTGGTGGAAGAGGGAGAACTCCGCCAGGACCTTTTCGACTGGATCGTGAACTCGGTGCGGGATCCTCTGGTGGGCCTCGACGTCAAGGGCCAGATCGCGGCCAACCACGTGGGCCAGGAGAGGCTGATCGAGCTCATCGGGCGCTTCGGGGCGAAGGCGGTCAAGGCTTCCATGGAGGAGTCCATCCGCTACACCGAGAGGCGTCTCCGCAGGCGCCTGCGCTCTTTGCCCGACGGCACCTGGCGCACCCGCCAGCACATCGACCACGACGGCCACGCGCCCAACCTCTACAAGATGGAATGCACCATGACGAAGCGGGGCGACAGCCTCTCGTTCGACTACGAGGGAACCGACCCCCAGGTGCGCAGCCAAGTGAACTGCACCTACACCGGCCTCATCGCCGGGACCCTCACCCCCGTCTATATCATGCTCGCCCACGACATCCCCTGGAACCGCGGCATCCTGAACCGGGTGGACATCCGCGCCCCCGAAGGGGTGATCAACAACTGCACCTATCCGACGCCCTGCTCCATGGCCACGGTATCGGCCTGTTACCTGACGCTGGACCTCGCCGCGGCCGCCATCAACCAGATGTGCGCGGCCTCGCCGGACTACCACGAGGAGGCCATGGCGATCTGGACCGCCGCCTCGGTGGCCCCCATGGTGAGCGGTACCAGCCAGCACGGCCATCCGTTCAGCCTAGTCGAGATGAGCCACTTCGCCGCGGGGGGCGGTGCCCTGACCCACAAGGACGGACAGGACAGCGCCGGGATGTACTTCACCACCACCCCCCTCATCTCCAACATCGAGACCACCGAGCAGTTCTACCCCGTCCTCTACCTCTTCCGACGGAATCTCCCGGATACCGGGGGGGCGGGCATGTACCGGGGCGGGTGCGCGGGCGAGATCGCCTTCATCCCGCACGACATGCAGAAGGAGTTCCACGAAACCGTTCTCATCGGAACCGGTCACGAGATGCCCAACTCGATCGGGCTGTGGGGTGGATTTCCCGGCGGTACCGGACGCCACATTCTCATACGCGGCTCGGACGTTCTGGACCGAATCGCGAAGAAAGCGCCCCTTCCCGCCACCTTGGAGGAAATGGGGGGCGAGCAGGTGGTCTTTCCGCCTAAGGCGCCCCGGACGCCCTTCTACCCGGGCGAGATCTGGTACTCGAACTGGCAGGGGGCGGGCGGATACGGTGACCCCCTGGACCGCGACCCCGAGGCGGTGCATGCCGACCTGTCGGCGGTGCTCGTCACCCGCGCCTGCGCCGAAGAGATCTACGGCGTGGCCCTGGATCCAGACGGGCGGGTGGACCATCCGGCCACTTCCGCCCTTCGGGAGCGCCATCGGGAGGCGCGGCGCGCGCGGGCGGGAGGCGGCTCCGTCCGCCCGGGCGATCCCCCGGCCCTTGCGGGAAGAGGGCTTCGGGCGAACGAGTATGTTGTCTGGGACGATGCGAATGGTGAGCTCGCCTGCCGCAAATGCGGCTTCGGCTTCGGCCCCATGGACGCGGATCCCAAAGAGAGTGCCCTCTGCGAGGACGCTCCCCTCGCGGTCGGAGGGCCGGTCATGGGGCAGCTCTATGACCGGGGGCGGTTCGTCTTTCGGCTCTATTATTGTCCCGGCTGCGTTTCGCTCCTGGAGTGCGAGGTTCTCCGGAAGGGGGACCCACCCGTCTGGGGCAGGCTCTCGGCGACCCAGCCCTGGCCGGGGAGAAAGAAGGTCTGAGGTCGAATGGGAAAAAGAAGCGACACTTCTTTTTTTCGGTCCATCGAGAGACCCTTGTTGACGTTGATGAAGAAACGGTTCCTGACACCGTTTCTTGCTACCGGTCGAATTCGCCTCGTTCAGCGGCCTTTCATTCTCTGTTCGGCTCGTATTCTCCGTTCCTTCTAGACTTCGTCCTGCCGAAAGATCTCGCCTAGGCCCGCCAGAAACCGCGTGCGGCGCGGTATCGCTTCCAGACCGGGCCGTGGGTTATTCCAGGCCGAAAACGACCTGCAAAAAAGTTATTTTTCCGGGCAAAAACGGCTGGAAAATTGAGAGATTTTCCGGGGCATTCTGAATTATTTTATCTCGATTCGCAATTATTTTTGTTTCCCCACACTGGCGCCGCTGGCGAGATCGCCTCACCGGCTCAAGGCGTCACTTGTTACGAGCGGGGCTGCCGCCCCGATAACGCTCCGCCTTCGTCACCCCGAAAGGGACTGGTGGGTCTTCATCACGGTGAAGCTGTGAAGGTCCCGGAAGAAGCCAATCCGCGGGTGATCTTCGGGCGGGGAGTAGGGCCTGTCGAGAGCGAACGGGATCCGCTCCATCGTCTCGGCGAGCGTCCATCCGGCGCTGACGGCTCCCCGCACGGCCTGGGTCACGTCGTTCAGGTATTGCATGTACCCGCCCAAGAACTCCGGCCCCGAAATGGGGTTGTGGGCGGGTATGAGGGTTTCGACCTCGAGCGTCTGGGCGAACCGCGCGATCGAGTTCATATAGGTCGGCGCGTCGCTCTCCAGGGGAATGATGAGGTTTCCACCCGTCATGTTGCCCGTCCAGGCGGCCTTCGCCTCGGGAACGTAGGTGATGGTGTCGCCGGGGGTGTTCGCCGGGCCGAAATAGTGCAGCTCCACCACCTTTCCCCCCAGGTCGATCCGCAGGTAGTCGTCGAAGACGACGTCGGGGCGGCGCAGCTCCACCTCCTCTAAAATCTTCGGGTCGTTCCCCACGCAGGGCAGCATGAAGCGCCTCTCCTCCTCGTGATAGGGAACGAGGTCCGCCGTCCGGCGGTGCTGGATGATCACCGTCTCGGCCGGAAACGCGCAGTTCCCGAAGGTGTGGTCCCCGTGGTAGTTGGAGTTGACGAGGTAGCGGATGGGCTTGTCGGTCACCTCGCGCACCCGCTCCTGAATCTGGCGCGCCATGGCCGGGTTGATGTGGGCGTCGACCACCAGCACGTCTCTATCACCCACGACGAAGCCGACGTTGTCCACGTTGGGTACGGAGGAAAGAAGCGCGTACACCCCCGGGGAGAGCTCCTTCGCGTCCAGCCGCGCCCCCGTCGGGTCGAGGAAGAAGGGGGTGAACCCCTCCGGAAAATCCGCCCACGCCAGGCATTTCCAACCATCCTTCGCAGAAGCGTTCATCTCGGACTCCTTTCAGCTATCGGCTGGTATGCGCGCCTCACCACCGTAGCCGGTGAAAAAAAATTACAAAAGGGCTAGAAAATCAGGGAATTTTACAGGCCATTCTGAATTATTTTTGTTTGACTACAAACAGGCGGTTTTCCCAGGCCATTCGCAATTATTTTTGTCTCTCCACAGTGGAGCAATTCATGCAGGGCGGCAAGTCCTTCGTTATTAAGCCCAGGTACGTCCGTTTCCAATGATGGCAGCGCTTGCCCAAGAAAACGTAGCGCAGCGCGCCGATCTGGCTGATTGAGAACCTCCCGGCACAGGCGCCGGTACTCCACCGCCGTCAAAAACCGCTCACGCGGGCGCGTCCGGTAGCGCCTTAACCCCCGGCACGGGTTGCCCCCGGCCGGCGCCAGGTCCCACGCCTCCGCCAGGGTGTACATCCGGGAGAGGGGATGGACCGCCATGTTGGCCCGGCTCGGCGTATCGCGGAGCCGGTGGTGCAGCGCCGAGATATCGGCCCTTCCGACCTGGCCTACCGTCATCGCTCCCAAAGCCGGCAGGACGTGCTTCTCCAGCACGGAGCGGTACGCCGCGACGCTGCCAGGCTTCAAGTGCGCCTCCACGTGTACGCGCATGAAGCGCTCGGCCAGTCCGGCCACGGTGAGCTCCGTGGCGTGGACGCGCGCGCCGGGCGCCGGATAGAGACGGACGTCATGACGGGGGCGGTCGTTCGAATCGGCGCCAGGCACGGAATTCCCACCCCTCTGAACGCCGCGGCGCATGCGCTGCTGAGTTCCATCAACGCCTGATTCCGCCCCGAGAAGAGGCGATTTCACGCTTAACTCCATATATATCAATATGTTATATCTTTAGTTTTTTATCGAAAAACCCCGTTAATTTATCTAATTTTATCGATATTTTCAGGAATTCCGCTTGTTCTCGATTCACCGATTCGCGGGAAAATTATGCCACATGCTCAAGTCTGATCCATGACGGCAAATGCGGGGTCGAACTCGACCGAGGAGGGAGAGTTCGCCGACCGAGGAGGGAGGGGCTGCCTACCGAGGAGGGAGGATTCGCCCGAGGAGAGGTAGGCCGTACCGCGTGAGAGCGAGGAATTGTGAACCGATGCTTTTCCTCGTCCTCGCAAACCTGCCCACTCCTGTCAGGTTTCGATCCCCTTAGGCGCGCTCGAAATTCTCCCCCTGGAGGGTCGGGCTTCCCCGAAGAGGGAGGAGGTCGTCGGCAAGACAAGGGCGCAAGCCCGCAGTCCCGCCGGTGGGGGGAGGTTTTGTCATGAAGTCCGCCCGGTATAAATTTCCCGTATCCTTCTCTGAATACCCCCTCATTCTGTCGGGATTGCCCCCACCACATCAACCATCCCAAGGCTCGGCTTCTGCGACGACGCCTCCCGCCTCGCTCGAATTTGACCCCTCCCCGAGGGGGAGTATCATTCCCGATTGCGGTTCCTCCCCCCTCCTAGAATTTCATTCCGAAATCGACGCGCCCGGAGTATTCATCATCGTCCGAGCCCGGGCCGCCCGCCGAGAGCTCGGCGCCCAGGGAGAAAGGGCCCTGGCGATAGGCGCCGCCCAGGCCCAGGAGAACGCGGGTTTTGGCCGATTCGGAGGAGAGTTTCGCTCCCGAGACTTTGGCGGTCGTCTCGGCATCGCCGAGCGCCTGTTCCATATCCAGCGAGACGCGCAGGGAGAGCGCTCCGCCCTCCCAGGTGCGCGCGGTCTCCGCGCTCAGTCCGAGGCCGCCCTTGTATCGCCGTGAGTCGTCCAGCGAGATGCGAGAGTTCACCGCGTCGGTGAATTCGGCGTTCAAAAACCCTGCGCCCATCATCCACGCGCGGGGCGTCAGCTTTATCTTCTCGCCCAGTGCGACCCGCATGCCCGCCTCGATTCCCACGGAATAACCGAGCGCCCCGGCGTTCCTGGTCAATCGACCTCGCTTCTCAGAGGAGGCGTCTACGTCGTAGTCGATCAATGCGGCGCGGCCGGCCGCGTAATAGCCGCTCGTATTGCTCCACGAAGCGCCGAGCGCGGCGCCGATTCCCTGGGCTTTGATATCGCCGTTCCCGACGGGCGATTCGACCTCCGCCGAGCCGTTTATATAGCGCACGGAGGCCGATCCGCCCAGATTCTCGCCGAAAGAGAAACTCACGCCGGCTTCCGCCCCGAAGTGGTTGAAGTCGTATTTCGCGCCCACGCTCGAGCGCTCGGATTCATACGAACCCCCCCCGCTCGAGAGCCTGACCCAGACGGGTGCGCCGGTCGATGCGATGCGTTTTCCCGCTGCTCCCCGGCCGTTCAGGCGAAGCAGGAAGCCGGGCAGGGCCTCGTAGACGGCGGCGCGCGGCGCATAGTCCTCGGTGAAGTCGTTATGCGAGAAAATCCGACCCGTGACGATCGGCTTTTCGAGCAGGGTGACTTCCCACGCCCCGTTCGGGGCTTCGAGGCCGGTGGCGCCCGATGCGCCGTCGTGGAGCAAAATGCCGTTGATCAGCAGGGTGGTTTCGCCTTCGTGGTTGTGGATGAAGCTCTCGCCGATGACCTGCGTCACCCGGCGGCCGTCGAGATTCATGTCGACGTGGAGTCTGGGCGCATCGCCCGCCGCGCGAATCGCTATTCGCGATTCAGCCCCGAGGCTTCCCCTCGGCCCGATGACGACCCTGCCTCCGCCCGCGAGAAAGACGCCCGCCGCGTCCCTGCCCGAGCCGCCCGTCACCGGGGCGTTCACCGTGGCGCTCTGCTTGCGGTAGCCCTCCTCGCCCATCTCGGCGGCGAGCGTCGCTCGTCCCCGGGAGTCGACCTCGCCCACCCGAACGCCGCTGGCGTCCGGCCCGGCGGCGTGGACTCTTCCCCCGTCAACGGCGATGCGGACCGAACCCGAACCCCCGTGATGGCCCAGAATGCCGTGGGCGTTCGCGTTCGTGGTCGAGATGGTGGTGTCACGCACATGGATATCAATCTCGCCCATACCGCCGTGCGAACCGCGGACCCCTGAGGCCGCCGCGCCCGTCGTCGTGATCTCCACGCCCCCGGCGTTGATGCGGACCTCCCCATCCTCCCGGTGAAGACCATGGATCCCCTCGGCGCCCTCGCCCTCCGTACGGATGAGAGCGTTGCGCACGAGGATTTCGATTTCGCCCGCGCCATCACGAATGGCGAGGATGGCTTCGGCTTCATCTCCCTTTGTCGTGACATCGCCTCCCTGCGCGTCGATACGGATATCGCCCTCGGAACCGACATGAAATCCATAGACTCCGTCGGCGTTTCTCTCATGCGTCGTAATGTTGACGCGCGCCAAGTCCATCTCGATCGCGCCCGCGCCGCCATGGGAGCCGCGTATGCCGGAGGCTTCTGCGCCCTGTGTCGTAATGTTGGTGTTCTGCGCATCGAGCTCGATATTCCCCGCGCTTCGGTGAAGTCCATGGATACCCTCGGCGCTTTGGCCCCCCGTCCGGATGAGAGCGTTGCGCACGAGGATATCAATTTCGCCCGCGCCATCACGAATGGCGAGGATGGCTTCGGCTTCATCTCCCTTTGTCGTGACATCGCCTCCCTGCGCGTCGATGCGGATATCGCCCTCGGAACCGACATGAAATCCATAGACT
The DNA here is from genome assembly GCA_965218885.1 of bacterium. Taxonomy (GTDB): domain Bacteria; phylum UBA8248; class UBA8248; order UBA8248; family UBA8248; genus Bin107. Next base: position 2,928,994 of record OZ244713.1, read on the forward strand.
CCGTCGGCGTTTCTCTCATGCGTCGTAATGTTGACGCGCGCCAAGTCCATCTCGATAGCGCCCGCGCCGCCATGGGAGCCGCGTATGCCGGAGGCTTCTGCGCCCTGCGTCGTAATGTTGGTGTTCTGCGCATCGAGCTCGATATTCCCCTCGCTTCGGTGAAGACCATGAATGCCCTCGGCGCTTTGGCCCTCCGTCTCGATGGCGCCGTTTCGCACAAGGATATCAATTTCGCCCGCGCCATCACGAATGGCGAGAATGGCTTCGGCTTCATCTCCCTTTGTCGTGATGGCGCCGCCCTGAACGTCGATACGGATGTCTCCCTCGGAACCGACATGAAATCCATAGACGCCGTCGGCGTTTCTGCCCTGCGTCGTGGTGGTGACGTCTTTCAGATCCAACTCGATAGCGCCCGTACCGCCGTGGGAGCCACGGATGCCGGAAGCACCCACGCCCTTCGTGATGACCTCGGTGTTTTGTACGCCGATATGGACGTCGCCGGTGCCCCGATGAAGCCCGTGGACTCCTTCCGCGCCCCCGCCCTCCGTCTCGAAGAGGGCCTTACGCACGAGGATTTCGATCTCACCCGCCCCTTCATGGATGATGAGGATGGCCTCGGCTTCCTCGCCGCTCGTCGTGATGTCGGTGTTTTGCACGTCGATGTGGACTCCGCCTTGGGCGCCTCCGTGAAATCCATAGACGCCGTCGGCGTTCCTGCCTTCCGTCATGATGGTGACATCTCTGGTGTCGACATCAATATCTCCCTCGCCGGCATGAGAGGCGGAGATGGCGTCGGCGACCGATCCGTTCGTGTTGATGATGAGGTCCCGGGCGATGATGTCGATGTCGCCCGCGCCTTCATGAAGGCCGCCGATGGCCTGCGCATCGTCGTCCGTCGTGTTGATGGTGAGGTCTCGGGCGTCGATGTCGATGTCGGCGCTGGAATCGGCGGGCTCTCTGCAATCGATCCAACCGCCGGGTTCCGGCGTGTCTTTGCACACGCCTTGCTGGGCCGGCGCCTCCCCGGCGAGCAGGGCCAAGACGGCGGTCAGCGCCACGGCGATGGCGGCCATCTTGAACGGCATTCTCATAGACCCTTTGTTTCTGAAACCGGAGACCGGAGCGAAACGGGTCTTTATGAGCGGTCGTGTTGAAAAATCCATGATTTGTTCCCCATCGCCCTCGGCCTGATGGAAAATCGGGTTCCTATGAGTCTTGGAAACGAAGCGTCCACATTACCTTATGATAAGACTTGCGGAGCTTCGCCGCTATCTTTTTTTCTTTGGGTTTTCCCGGTTACGCCGAAATTCAGGGCTTCCAGGCTTCCGGCGGATCCGCCGCGTCGCGGGCGTGGCCGTCCCGGGAGAGCCGATCCCGGAACCACTCCTCGTTCACCCGGTTCGTGTAGGGGTCCATGACGGCCAGATCGCAGAAAATCTCGATGCAGTTGCCCGATGGGTCCGCAATATAAAGCGCGTGATTCTCGCCCCAGAACCCGTCTCCCTCGGGGTGCGTGGGGCTGTGGATGGATGGCCCCCAGAAAATTTCGATGCCCTTTTCTTCGAGATAAGAGGCCCAGTTTTCCAACTGCGTGCGGCCCTCCACCTGAAACGCGATGTGGTGCAGGCCCGTTTGCAGGGTGTCGAAAGAACGCCCCTCGGGCGGGGCGGGGCCTTCGCCGTCGGGCCAGAAGATGAGGTTCATGTCGTGGTGAAGCTCCGTGCACCTCATGAAGCAAAGCCCGAAGGGAAAATCGCCCACCGTGCCCGGCTCATATATTTCCGAGATGGTGAAGCCCAGCGTGTTCGCGTAGAAATCCTTCGCCGCGTCGATGTCGTGTACTTTTATGGCGGCGTGCTGAAGCCGCATCAGGCCCTCGGGTGGTCTCGGCATGAAACATTCTCCTCAGTTTTTATGAATCAATGCACGCCCAGGAATCCCTGCCCAAATCTCCCAAGCCCTCACAGCCGCTTTCGGTAACGGCTACGGCGTCTTCAATCTTCACGTGGCCGACTTCCGCGTGGCGAATGTCGCACTCGACGGATACCACCATGCCCGCCTCGAGGGTTCGCTCCACCTCGGGACCGAAACGCGGCAACTCCTGCTGCACCATGCCGATTCCGTGCACCTCGAAAATTCCCAGATCGGAAAACCCGGTGTCCTCGAACGCCAGGTGTCCCCGCGCCTGAACCGAAGCGCAACTCGCCCCGGCCCGTATGGCGTCCCGGCAGGCGTCGACCGAGTGGAGACACGCTTTTCTGAGCTCCTCGGCTAAAGCGGACGGTTCGCCCCGCACCCCCATCCGGCAGATGTCGGACATGTAGCCCGCCTCCGATCCGCCTGCGTCGATGTGGAGGATTTCTCCTTTCTCCCAGATTTTACCGGAGGGCTCGCGCCGCATACCGGGTCCCGCGGCGGTGAAGGCGTAGTGGAAATGAAGGCCGCGCCGCACCATTTCCTCCTCCACCCTTTGCTCCACCTGGCGGGTCGTCACGTCGCGCATTCCCTCCTGAAAGCCGGCCTGTATGGCTTCTGAATCCGCAAGCGCCGCGCGCCGGAATATCTCCAGTTCATCCTCTCTTTTCACGGCCCGCAACTCTTCCAGAATGGCCAGGGAATCGACGAACCGCGCGCCGTGCAACTCGCTTTCGAGGGTTTCCATCGCGTCCACGGGCAAGAAGGCGCGCTCGACCGCGATGGTTCCCTCACCGAGACCGCGCTTCCTGATGGCCTCGGCCGCCGTTTCCGCCGCGCCGACGGTTCCCCGCGCCTTCGTGTAGATGACGTCGGGTATCCAGGTGTCCACCTCGTTTCGCGGGGCCGCCTCGACGCGCCAGGCCACCTGAAAGGCGTTTTCGGGGTTTTTCCGCGGAATCCCCACGAAGGGGAGGTACTGGCTGGGCCCGATGGCGGCCACTCTTTCGCGGAAATGAAAGTAATAGCCTCCCGTCAGGTAGCGGAGGTTGTGGGGCGTGTGCGCGAGCACGAGGTCGACGCCCGCCTCTTCCATCAGGCGATCGAGTTTTTCTTGATCGTAAAGCGGCTTCATCAGTCGATCACCACCCAGTCCTCACGTCCCAGATCGCCCAGGGGCTCGTAGCCGTCCGCCGTCACCGCCACGGCGTCTTCCACCTTCACGAAGCCCACCTCGGGGTGGCGGATGTCGGTCTCTATCGACACCACCATTCCCTCTTCGAGCGCTCGCTCCACCCCGGAGCCGAAATAGGGCTGCTCGTGCGAGACCATGCCGATGCCGTGGATGATGAAGTTGCCGTATTCGCCGTGCTCGGTGTTTTGGAGATGCCTCTGGCCCTTCTCGTAGATGTCGCCGCACACCGCGCCCGGGCGAATCTTCGCGCGCACGTGATCCTGCGTCCCCAGGCACGCCTTGTAGAGTTCGTCCGCCAGTGGCGTGGGCTCGCCCCGCACGCCCATGCGGCAGATGTCGGTCAGGTAGTCGGATTGGGAACCGCCCGCGTCCAAGTGGAGCACTTCTCCTTTTTCCCACACCTTCTCGGAAGGGGCGCGCAGCATGCCCGGCCCCGCCGCGGCGAAGACCCACAGGAAGTGGAGGCCCCTGTCCGTCATGCCCCGCTCCACGGCGTGGGCGACATCGCGCGTCGTGGCTCCGGGCTTGGCCGTCTCGAACGCATCGCGAATGGCCTCTGCGTCCGCCTGGGAGATGCGGCGATACAGTTCGATCTCCTCGGGCGTCTTGATGGCGCGAAGCTCCTCGAGTATCGGCAGCGCTTCCACGAAGGTCGCGTTCGGAAGCGCCCTCGAGAGCGCCTTCTTGGCCGCTGAGGGGAGGAAATTCTCCTCAACCGCTATGGTCCCGCTCCCCAGCCCGCGCTCGGAGATGGCGTGCGCGGCGTCCGCCGCGGCTTCCGCCGGGACTCTGCCCGAGGGAATGAGCTCTGGTATCCAGAGGTTCTGGTCCTGCGCCTGGCCGAGTTCGCCGCCCCCGCCGATCAGGAACGATTTTCCGGCGTCGCCGCGCGGGATTCCGGCCAGCGCCATGTACTGGCCGTGTCCGATGGCCGTGAACCTCTCGTGAAAGTGAAAGTAATAGCCCCCGCACAGATACCGCACGTTCTCCCGCGAGTTGGCCAGAACGAGGTCGACGCCCGCTTCTTGCATGAGGCGGTCGAGTTTTTCACCATCATAGGGTTGTTGCATGGAAGAATCCTCCGTTTCTTATTCACCCAGAGATAGCTGAAATGATTGTCTGTTGTTCATTTCATCCTCGCGCAGAATACGGCGGGGGTCAAACCGAAGCCCCGCGAAAATGAAGGGGGCATCGACAAATCGGCTGCCCTCAGGCGAGGAGAGCGAGTTCTTTTTTCTTGGCTTCCACGTCGATTCCAAAGAGCCTGGCCTGGTTCTCGCCCAGTATGTTTCGCTTGTCTTGTTCCGTGATGGGGGGATAGCCGTATCGCTCCTGGAGTTCCTCGTCGATCTCCATCTCCCAGAACCACTCGATCATGGGCTGGGGGTTCCCCAACAAGGGCGCTTCCGAGCCCCAGAGGATTCGCTCCGAACCCACGTCGCGCAGGAGCCTGCCCATGTACTCCTTGAACTGCCAGGGCGCGACGAGGGGCAGGTGCATCGTGCCCGAGAGAACGAGCGCCACGTTCTCGAAGCGCGCCGCGATGTAGACGCATTCCTCGAAGTAGGGCAGCGCGAGGTGGTGGATGGCGAAGGTGAGGTCGGGAAAATCCATCGCCGCCTGCTGGATGTCGAGCGGCGTCAGGTCTTCCAGTCGCGCGCGGGTGATGGGAAAGCCCTTGTGGTACTGAAACACGTTGATCCCCAGTTCACGGCCTTTTTCGTATATCGGATACGCGAGTTCGGGGTCGTCGCATCGCCAGGAGTTTCCGTCGATGTGTGCGTTGTAGAATTTCATCGAGCGCGCGCCCATCTCGCTGATCTGACGTTCCAGTTCCTCGAGCGCGCCCTGTACGCTCGGGTACTTGGGGTCCACCCCGCCGCAGAACAAAACGCGCTCCGGATGCGCCCTGGCGAATTCGTATTGCGCCTGAACGGGGGAGAAGCCCTCCTTGTAGACGTCGTAGAGCACGACGGCCTGCGCCATGGCCATGTCGGTCTCGGAATCTTCAAAGACCAGCTTGCCCAACTCCCCACAAGTCCATTTCTTGGCGAACCCGCCGATGGGGTCTCCGCCCGCGTATATGTCTTCCTGGCCCCGGGGGCGTCTCCCTTTGGCGATTCGCAGGTGCCAGAGGCGATCGAGCCCGCTGTCCGGCCGCGCGAGGTTCTCATCCGATAGGTCGTACATGTGCACCACGTTGTCGAAAACGAAGACGTCGCCGTTTAGCATCTGAGCGTCCCCTCTTGGGGTGGGTTTGCTGGATATTTGGGCTGATTCCAAGCCTAAAATATCGCAAAAACCGCGAATAGGCCACGGGGTGAAACGGGGTCTGGTGAAAAAAGAGGATTTTCCAAAATGTGGTTGACCATGCGCCCCTGAAACTATACATTGCCACCCGATTGGACGAATCAACCCTCTCGGTTTCGAAATTTTTTGCTTTTTGGGGAGCAATTGATGGGCCGGTTTGCGAAAGTCCTGCAATCATCCATCGGCGCCAAGGTCGCCATGGCCGTCACCGGGATTTTGTTGGTCTTGTTCATCATCGGCCACCTGCTCGGCAATCTGCTGATGTTCGCGGGCCCCGAGGCGACGAACGCCTACGCCAAGGGCTTGAAGGATCTGGGCGCTTTGCTGTGGGTGGCGCGGGTCGGCCTGCTGGTCGTGTTTTTGATCCACATCGGCTCGGCCCTGCGCCTTTGGCGTCTGAATCAGGCCGCCCGGCCGCAAGCCTACGCCGTGGTCGATTCCAGCGTGGTCACCTATGCGGGCCGCTCGATCGTACTGACGGGCGCCCTGGTTCTGGCCTTCGCCGCCTACCATCTGCTTCATTTCACGCTGTTCGCCACGAACCCGGACTTCGCCCAGTTGCACGACGCGCAGGGCCGCCATGATGTCTACAGGATGGTGATTCTGGGATTCAGGAACACCGCGGTGTCGGGCGTGTATCTCGTTTCGATGATTCTTCTGGGGCTGCATCTGAGCCACGGCGTGACGAGTCTGTTCCAGTCCCTCGGGATAAACAATCCGTCTTACAACCCTTTCATCAAACGGCTGGGTCCGTGGAGCGGCGTCCTCGTCGCCGTCGGCTTCATGTCGATTCCGCTGGCCGTCTTGACGGGTGTATTGAAATAGTTCTCCCTTGGTGAGGAGAAGGGTATGGATACGAACGGCAGCCTGAACGGAAACGTCCCCGCAGGTCCTCTGGCGGAGAAGTGGGACAACCACCGCTTCAACATGAAGCTCGTGAATCCGGCCAACAGACGCCGCTACAAGGTGATCGTGGTGGGTTCGGGGCTGGCCGGCGGCGGTGCTGCGGCCACGCTGGGCGAGTTGGGCTACAACGTGGATTGTTTCTGTTATCAGGACAGCCCCCGCCGGGCGCACTCCATCGCGGCGCAGGGCGGAATCAACGCCGCCAAGAACTACCAGAACGACGGCGACAGCACCTACAGGCTGTTCTACGACACCATCAAGGGCGGGGATTTCCGCTCCCGCGAGTCGAACGTATATCGCCTGGCGCAGGTGAGCGCGAACATCATCGACCAGTGCGTCGCCATGGGCGTGCCCTTCGCGCGCGAATACGGCGGGCAGCTCGCGAACCGCTCCTTCGGCGGGGCGCAGGTGTCGAGAACCTTCTACGCCAGGGGCCAGACGGGCCAGCAGCTCCTCCTGGGCGTGTATGCGGCCCTGAGCCGACAGGTAGCGGCCGGAACGGTGAAGATGCACTCGCGAACCGAGATGCTCGAGATCGTCCTGGTCGACGGGCAGGCGAAGGGCGTCATCACCAGAAACCTCGTGACGGGCGAAATTGAAAAACACGCGGCCGACGTGGTCGTCATGGCGACTGGCGGATACGGCCCGGTGTTCTACCTTTCCACGAACGCCATGGGGAACAACGTCACCGCCTCGATACGCGCGTACATGAAGGGCGCTTATTTCGCTAACCCCTGCTACACGCAGATTCACCCCACGTGCATACCCGTTTCTGGGGATCATCAGTCGAAACTCACGCTCATGTCCGAATCCTTGAGAAACGACGGCCGCATCTGGGTGTCGCTGAAGGAAGGGGACCCGCGGGGGTCCGCCGAGATACCCGAGAATGAGCGGGATTATTACCTCGAGCGCATGTACCCGAGTTTCGGGAACCTCGCGCCGCGAGACATCGCCTCGCGCGCGGCGAAACGAGCGTGCGACGAGGGGCGCGGCGTCGGGGATACGGGCCTTGGCGTCTATCTCGATTTCACGGACGCCATTAAGCGTTTGGGTCTCGACCTGGTGAAGCAGCGCTACGGCAACCTTTTCGACATGTATGAGAAGATCACGGGCGAGAACGCCTATCAGGTGCCCATGCGGATCTACCCGGCCATCCACTACACGATGGGCGGCCTGTGGGTCGATTACAACCTGATGAGCAACATCCCCGGCCTGTTCGTACTCGGAGAGTCGAATTTCTCCGACCACGGCGCAAACCGCCTCGGCGCGAGCGCCCTCATGCAGGGGCTGGCCGACGGCTATTTCGTCGCTCCCTATACGGTGGGGAACTATCTGGCGAGCCAGACGCCCGGCGATTATTCCGCCGATTCTTCAGAATTCACGCAAGCCGCCGACGACGTGAAGGACAGAATCCATAGAGTGCTTTCCCTCGACGGCAAGCGCACGGTGTCCTCGTTCCACCGCGAATTGGGCCTCATTTGCTGGGATTATTGCGGAATGGCCCGAACCAAGGAGAGCCTGACGAAGGCGCTCGACTTGATTCCCGCGCTCAGAGAGGAGTTCTGGGAAACCGTAAATGTGCCCGGAGGAGGGGACGAACTCAATCCGGAGCTCGAAAAAGCGTTGCGCGTGGCCGATTTCCTCGAATTCGCGGAACTGATGTGTTACGACGCCTTGGTAAGAGAAGAATCCTGCGGCGGGCATTTCAGAGAAGAATATCAGACCGAAGAGGGCGAAGCCCTTCGCGACGATGAGAATTTCAGCCACGTGAGCGCATGGGAGGCGCCGAGCAACGGCGGGCGTCCGATACTGCATATGGAAAATCTCGAATTCGAAGAGGTTGAATTCAGCGTGAGGAGTTACAAGTAATGGACCTCACCCTCAGGGTTTGGCGGCAAAAGGACGGGCAGTCGGCGGGAAGGATCGAGACCTATCAGGTGAGCGGCATCATTCCGGACATGTCTTTCTTGGAAATGCTGGACGTGACGAACGAGCGCCTGATTATGGAGGGCAAAGAACCCATCGCCTTCGATCACGATTGCCGCGAGGGAATCTGCGGCACGTGCTCGCTGGTCATCAACGGCAAGGCGCACGGGGGTTTCAACGGAACGACCACCTGCCAGCTTCACATGAGAAAGTTCAAGGACGGCGACACCATCACCATCGAGCCCTGGCGGGCGAGCGCCTTTCCGGTCATCAGGGATCTGGTGGTCGACCGCACCTCGTTCGACCGCATCATCCAGGCGGGCGGGTTCATCTCCGCGAATACGGGAGGCGCGCCGGACGGGAACGCGGTCCCCATCCCGAAGCCCGACGCGGATGCGGCCATGGACGCGGCCGCCTGCATCGGCTGCGGCGCCTGCGCGGCGTCGTGCCCGAACGGCTCGGCCATGCTATTCGTGGCGGCGAAGGTCTCTCACTTGGCGCATCTGCCCCAAGGGGTGCCCGAGCGCGGGCAGAGAGTGCTCGACATGGTCGCCCGGATGGATGAAGAGGGCTTTGGCAACTGCACCAACCACGCCGAGTGCGAGGCCATGTGCCCCAAGGAGATCAGCATCAGCCACATCGCCAAGATGAACCGCGAGTTCATCCGCGCGACCGTGAGAGGCGAATAGGTCTTATTTTTCAACTGGTTACGATGAGGCTCCCCTGATCGGGGAGCCTTTTTTGTGGATGGCGAAAGCCTGGAGGTCAGCAGAAAACATCGGATTGAGCGCATTGGCGTAGCAGCCTGGGAGGGGTGGAGAGTAAATGACCGAAACATTTGATAGTTTGACAATCAACCGGTTGTTGCTAGAATTTACCATAAGATGTTGTTGACTATCGGGGCTCGTTTTTGGTGGTTGTTATGAGAGAACTTGTTCGAAAAACTCAGAGTGACGGCGCCGACAAGGGCGTAGAGGTTCTGATGCGTGCGGCTCAGGAGGGAATGTCCGAGCAAGATAAGTTCGAGAAACGAAAAGAATATCTTGCTCAAGGATGTTCTCTCGATACCGCCAATAAGCTTTTTCCCGACTTGCCCCCGCTTCGATAGCTGGCCGTACCTTCCGATTCTTCGCGCTTGTTCGACGAATTCTTCAATGTCCCACCCCATGGCGGGCGCAAATTTCCTTGCCTGTTCCAACAAATCATCATCTGAAAAGCAACTGCTCGTAAGATGCCGAATAATTTCCCGATCACTTAGCGGCGTACCCTTTCCGCCGAAACCGGTTCTCGCCGCTTGGATAATAATTTCTGCTTCGGACATATATCGAATGTCGCGAGGGTCTTCTTGGTTACTCCTCCGCACTGTTAAACCTGTTCCTTCCCCCCGTGTTGTCGTTTTTATATCGCTGGTCGATTTGGATTACGCGATGCTCCATATTCGATAAGCGATAATACTACCGAATAGAAGAGATACCAAGCTGAAAGCCATCGTGTCTCCACTCCGGTTCGCCCAATCCCCCCTGTTTTCAATCCCGCGCGATATGTAATATGCTTTTGGGCATCCTGTGGGAACCTGAACATCTACATTATAGAAGAGGGGTGAAGCCATGGCCACGCAAGTAGAGATTCTGGATCGCTCGGAAATGACGGATCAACTGAAGGAAATGGTGTCGCTCGACCCGAAGGAAACCACCATCGTCACCATCGACATGCACCGGGGCCACCTGGACCCGGAAGTCGCCACCATGCCGGCGAGTGACGAGGATTGCGAGAGCGTCATCGGCCACGCGGAGGAACTCCTCGGTTTCGCCAGAAGCCACCAGATTCCCGTCGTCCACGTGAAGCTCATCTTCCGGAAAATCCCAGGCCTCGGAAGCGAGGGCATGAGGGTCCACTTCTGGAAGGCGCTCCACGACATTCAGGATGATAAGAACCGCTTGACTCTCGGGCGCAAGAGCACGGTGAACGACCACAACATCATGGGCGAGGTGACGACGGAGATGATTCCCTCCCTGGTGGAAGAGGGCGATTACGTCATCGACAACAAAAAGCGCCTCGACTGCTTCATGGGAACGGACCTCCAGATGCTCCTCGACTCTCTGGGCACGAAGAACGTGTGCTTGATGGGCATCAACACGAACACCTGCGTTCTGAACACGGCCTTCACCGCCTTCAACCACGACTACCGGGTGGTGATGCTCTCAGACTGCGTGGCGAGCATGTACGGGCCGGATCTGCACGTCTTCGGGATGCAGAACGTCATGCGCTGCCTCGGCTGGGTGTTCGACAACGAGGAGTTCATGGAGAAGGTGGCCGAGGGCGTCGAGGGCAAGAAGAGCTGATTTCCACACGCTCGATTGAGAGCGACTTTAAGTTTCGCAGGCGGGCTTTACGGCCGCAAGCGGTTGAGGAGCGGCTTTTCGACTTATAACAGAAGAGGATTTTCAAGATGCCGATAGTTCAGGTGGGTGATGTAGAACTTTACTACGAGGATTATGGAGAAGGCGTGCCGGTCGTTCTCATCCATGGTCTCGCGGGCGATTGCAGCGCGTGGAAGGCGCAAATCGCGAGTATGGAGAAGAACTACCGCGTGCTGGCCTTCGATAACCGGGGAGCGGGCAGGAGTTCCGCGCCCGATTATCCCTACACGTCCAGCCATTTCGCTGCCGACACAATCGGCTTGATGGACGCGGTGGGCATCACCGAGCCCGCGCACGTCATCGGCCGCTCGATGGGAGGAGCCATCGCCCAGATGATGGCGCTCGACTATCCCGACCGCGTGCGGAGCCTCCTCATCACCGCCTCTTTCGGCAAGCTCGACCGCTACGGCTATCAAATCCTCTACAACATCAACGAGGTGGTGAAGGCCCAGGGCTATGGGCCGGCCGCCATGCATCAATCGCTCTTCTTCTTTCCCCCTAAGTATTTCAACGAGAACCAGGAGCAACTCGATGCGTTCGAGACGGTACTCGCGGACCCGGCTCGCCCGATACCCGGCTATGTGAATTCCACCCACGCCTGTCTCACGCACGACGCGCTCGACCGTCTCCACGAGGTGAAGTGCCCGACGCTGGTGCTCGCGGGCGGGCAGGACGTGCTGTGCGCGGCGAGCGCCTCGCGCGAAATCGCCGACCGCGTGCCGGGTTGTGAGATCAAGATTTACGAGGAAGCGAGCCACTTCTTCCTCATCCAGTGCTTTGAGGAATCCTTGAAGGATATCGAGGATTTCCTGGCGAGAAATTAGAATCAAGCGCAGTGCGGGCGCAGTTCCCGCTCTCTCATTGGAAAACGCATCGCGGCGGGCGCGGCTGTGCTCGCCGCGATGGTCATTTGATGTTCGATTTTCGGGAGCATTCTCTACATGGCTAAATTTACCGATCCCATCGAAGTTCGCGGCCGGCGCATCAAACACCGGGTGCTCATGTCCGCGATGACGACCTCGCGCGCCGAAGAAGACGGCGCGCCCTCCGCCTGGTCGCACGCGCACTACAAGGCCCGCGCCCGAGGGGGCGCCGCCGTGTGCTTCACCGAGGCGACCTACGTCAACCAGGAGGGGAAGGGATTTCCCAACCAGCTCGGCACGCACGATGACGCGCATGTTCCGGCTCTGCGCGAGTTGATACAGGCGGTCGAGGAGGCGGGCGCGCCGCTCGCGGTCCAGATTTACCACGCGGGCAGAACGGCGCTCAGCGCCATCACGGGCATGGAGCCCGTGGGGCCTTCTCCCGTCCCGCACCCCACGGAGGATGAAGTGCCGCACGAGATGAGCGAGGCGGACATCGAAACAGCCGTTAAGGCTTACGGCGACGCCGCGCGGCGGGTGCGCGAGGCGGGCGGCAAAATCCTCGAGATTCACGGTGCCACCTGGTATCTGTGCCAGCAGTTCTTCTCGCCTGCTTCGAACCAGCGGACGGACGGCTACGGCGGCTCGCTCGAAAACCGCATGCGCTTTCCGCTCGAGGTGGCGCAGGCGGTGCGCGAGGGCGGGGGCGACGAGATGGTGGTGAGCTATCGCCTGGGTCTTCTGGAGCCTTTCGAGAACGGCTTCACGGTGGAGGATATGCTCGCTTTGGCGCCGGCGCTCGTGGAGGCGGGGGTCGACATTCTCCATTGTTCGAGAAACGCGCGCGTGGGGCTGCCCGTGATGCCCGATTTGTACAACCCCGCTTTCGACAGGCTGCGCGCGGCGGTGGACGTGCCCCTCGTCGCGAACGGGGCCGCCTTCGAGCCCAAGCGAATTCAGGCGTATCTCGACGCAGGGGCTGATTTCGTCGGCGTGGGGCGCGCCATGCTCACGGATCCGGATTATGCGAACAAGGCGCTCTCCGCGCGGGATGGGGAGGTCATCCGCTGCATCGAGTGCAAGCCGTGCGACTACATGACGAACAGCAAGTGTCCCGACGATGCGTATCCCTCGGGGATGCCCGAAGCGATGGGCGAGATTCTGGATATCGCCTCCACCATGGCGGGCGGCGGCTACGCGCCCACGGCGAAAAAGCGCCTGACCACGGATGCGCCGGTGGAAGAGCAGCCCGAAGGTTCATCTATTTCCTGAGATTCACCTTGTAAGAAATTGATAAAGAAGGACATTATGAAGGAAAAATGACTACGTACAACCACAGGGGGCAGGATAACCCGGAAGGGTTATCCCTAAGATCCTTCATTCGTCTAGATAACAAGATTTCGTAGGGACAGGCCCCCGTGCCTGTCTGTAATTTAAGGTTCTAATAATTCCCCCTTGAAGGTGTGTCGGTGAGGCTGGGGCGTAAGCCCGCAAGCGAACTGGTGGGGGACTGTTGAAAAAGTCCACGGAAGGAGCGTGCTAAATTTCACTCCCTCCTTGAGGGGGAAGTCGAAGAGCTAAGGGCGAAAGCCCGCAAGCGATTCGGTGGGGGGAGCATTTTTTTTTAGAACCATTCCCCCCACCGCGTCAACCTTCGCCCAAGGGCTTGGTTTCCGCGACTCCCACTCAAGGGGGGAGTGTTGTCTCTTCCCTCCTCGGTCGGAATTGACCTCCGCCGTCATTCCGGCGAAAGCCGGAATCCATTCTAAAGCAGAATGACAATTCGCCGGCTTTTTATCTCCTCGTCATTGGCGGGAACCAATCAGAAAAGATAATAAAGGCAAAAAAATGGATTCCGGCTTTCACCGGAATGACGAACAATACTGCACCGCCTCTTAAGGACAGGTCGCGGCCTGTGGGACAGCCCCGAGGAGTCGATTCCGACCGAAGAGGGAGGAACCGTGTCACTACGGGTTCTGGTTGCCTCAATCCCCGAAGAGCGATCCCTGAATCTCCAGCGGTTTCTCTTGTTTCGCATGTCTTTCAATACAAGCTGCGTCGTCGTTTCTCGGGCTGTTGACGCGCTCGCTCACGGGGTAATACGAAAAGGCGTCCGAGGGATAAGGCTTAAGAAGCCCCTGGACGGCCTTCGCGCGGTTCTCGTTCGGGTTCAGCCAGTCCGCATAAGACGCCTCGGGTAGGATGACGGGCATTCTGTGGTGCAGTTCGGCCAGTTTCTCGTTCGCTTCCGTCGTGAGTATCGTGCAAGTTTCGAGAACGCTGCCGTCCGCCCCGGTCCAGCTCTCCCAAAGACCCGCGAAGGCGAAGGGTTTTCTCTCTTCAAGATGAATGAAGAAGGGTTGCTTTTTTCTCCCGCTCCCGGCCCATTCGTAAAAGCCATCCGCGGGGATGAGGCATCGTCTGTAGCGGAAGGCGGCGCGAAAGGCGGGCTTTTGGGCGGCGGTCTCGGAGCGCGCGTTGATCGTCCTGGCCCCGAAATCAGGGTCCTTCGCCCAGAAGGGCACCAGGCCCCAGCGGGTGATGCCCAACTCACGCGTCCCCCTCTCCCGGGAGCGGACGATGAGGACGTCCGTCCCCGGCGAGACGTTGTATCTCGGCGGAGCCTCGCCCACTTTTTCGGGGGTTTTTACGTCCAGAATTTCCGCGAGCCAGGGGATGGGTTTGGTGAGGGTGAAGCGTCCGCACATCGCCTACAAACCCCGCCAGGCGACGCCGTTCACGACGCCCAAGGGCGCTTGGCCCACCAGGGCGCGGTGGATGTTCGCGAAGAAAAGCTCGATTTCCTTGATGATGTTTTCATCGTCTCCGCCCGCGCAGTGCGGCGTAGGCGTGACGTTGGGCAGGCGCAGCAGGGGGTGTTCGGGGGGAAACGGTTCCGGGTCGAAAACGTCGAGACCGGCTCCGCCGAGGTGGCCATCCGATAACGCGCGGTACATGGCTTCCTGATCGATCAAGGCCCCGCGCCCGATGTTCAGCAGGTACGCACCCTTGGGAAGCGCGCGAATTTCCTTTTCGCCGATGATGCCGCGCGTCTCCTCATTTAAGCCCACGCCGACCAGGAGAGCGTCCGCGTTTTGGAACAACTCCTCTCGCCCCACGGGCCGCGCGTCCAGCGCCTCGTCCACGGATTCGGGCAGCGGCGTCCTGTTCCAATACTGAATCTCCATCCCGAACGCGCGGGCGCGAAGCGCCACGCCCCGGCCGATGTCGCCCATCCCAAGGACGCCCAGGCGCATCCCGCGAAGGGGGGCGATTCCCTGGGTTTGCGTCCAGTTGTACGCGCTGCCGTCGGCCCGCCTGGGAGATGCGGGGTTCTCGGAACCCTCGCGGGCGGCGCGCACCGCAACCTCGAAATTTCTCGCCAGCGCGAGCAGCATCGTCATGACGTGATCAGCCACCGAATCGGTGATCGGCATCGGGAAGGTCATCACGGGGATTCCCGCCTCCGTGGCGCGTTCGATTTGCAGTTTTTCAAAAAAATAGCCGCCCGCCTGGATGAGTTTCAGCTTTTTCGCGCGCGCATAAAAATCACCGGGAAGCGGATCGTTTTCGCAAAAGAAGAAATCCGCTTCCTCAAGCGCCTCCATCCGCTTCTCGGCGTCGGGCTCGATGATGAGTTCTATCTTCTCCTCATCCAGCGTGCGGGCCATGCGCTCCTCTATCTCGGGCGAGACGGGCCTGCCGCGCAGGGCGCGGATGCAGGGCAGCAGACGGGTGACGACCCGGACCCGGCGCATGGGTTATTCCGTCTTTCTCAGGAAACCGAAATCACAGCCTTGGGGCGCCTGGAGCACGTTTTCGATGAAGAGCTTCCCGTAGCCCCTCTCATAATGGGGCGGCCCCGGCTCCCAGGCGGCGCGGCGGCGTTCGAGTTCTTCTTCAGAGACGTTCAGATCGATCCTTCGGTTCGGGACGTCCAGGGTGATCATGTCCCCATCCCGAACCAGGGCGAGGGGGCCTCCCGCCGCCGCCTCGGGCGCGGCGTGGAGCACAATGGTCCCCGACGCCGTCCCGCTCATGCGCGCGTCCGAGACGCGCACCACGTCGCGCACGCCCGCTTCGAGCAGCTTTTTGGGGATGGGGAGGGAGCCCGCTTCCGGGAAGCCGGGCGCGCCGATGGGGCCCGTGTTCTGGAGCACGAAGACGCTCTCCGCCGTCGCGGGAAGGTCGGGGTCGTCGATTCGATCGATCATGTCCTGCTGGGATGAGAAGACGACCGCCGGACCCGTGTGCGTCAGCAAATCGGAACTGGCCGCCGAAATCTTGATGACCGCGCCGTCGGGCGCAAGCGAGCCCTTGACGATGACGAGGCCGCCTTCTTCCGAAATAGGTTTCTCCCGTGTGTAGATGACGTCCTGCCACGGCTGCGCCCCTTGGACTTGTCTGAGGTTTTCCGTCACGGTCTCGCCCGTCACCGTCAGGCAGTCCCCGTGGAGCAGGGGTTCGAGTTCTTTCATCACCACCGGGATTCCGCCCGCCGCCGCGAGGTCCTCCATCAGGTATTTCTTGCCCGATGGGCGGATGTTGCCGAGCATGGGCGTTGTGCGCGAGATTTCGTCGAATAAAGAGAGAGGGAGGTCGATCCCCAGGCGTCCGGCGATGGCCGGCAGGTGAACGACGGCGTTCGTCGAGCCGCCCACGGCCATGAGCACGCGGATGGCGTTCTCGAACGCCTCGCGCGTGATGATCTTATCAGGCGTGATGTCCTTCTCAATCAGGTCGACGATGCGCCGCCCGCTTTGCTCCGCCAGACGAATGCGTTGCGAGTTCACCGCCGGAACCGCCGCGAGGCCGGGGAGCATCATGCCCATCGCCTCGGTGAGCGACGCCATGGTGCTCGCCGTGCCCATCACCATGCAGGTGCCCGTAGAAGGAAAGAGCGAGCCCTGGACTTCTTCGAGCCGTTCATCGTCGTAATTGCCCGCCCTGTATTCGGCCCACGTCCCTCGGCAATCCGAGCATGCGCCCAGCACCTTGTCCTCGAAGCGTCCGCCGATCATCGGCCCCGCCGTCACGCAGATGGCGGGAATTCCTGCGCTGGCCCCGCCCATGAGTTGCGCGGGCAGGGTCTTGTCGCAGCCGCCGAGCAGCACCACGCCGTCCATGGGCTGGCCCTTGATCATCTCCTCGGTATCCATCGAGAGGAGGTTTCTGAAGAACATGGCCGTGGGGTTCAGGTACATCTCGCCCAGAGAGATGGTGGGAAACTCCAGCGGGAGGCCGCCCGTTTGCCAGACGCCGCGCTTGACGGCCTCGGCGATCTCCCTCAGGTGGCGGTGGCACGGGTTGAGTTCGCTCCATGTCTGGGCGATGCCGACGATGGGTTTTTCCAGATCCTCTTTCGTCAGGCCGAAGCCCCGCGCGTAAGCGCCTCTTGCGAATGCGCTGAAGCCCGGATCGCCATAGCTCGTCAGTCCTCTCAGGTGGCCTCGCATCTTGAAATGTTCTCCCGTCGGTGTAGGTTTTCTGGAATTTATCCCATCATTCCTCATGGGTGGGGAATGGGCAAGCGCGCTCTGGGTCATCTTTTTCGGCGGCTTTCCCTCATGCGCCAAACAGGGTAAATTGAACGATGGCTCAAGACTCGCGCGACAGGAGGGATGAGCATGAAGAAGGGACTCTTTGCTTCAATCTGGCCGCCGAAGCGCTCTATCCATTCGATTCTCGTATTGTTCGCGCTTTTCGCCCTGGCCTCGGGCGCGGGATGCCTGCGGGGAGGGAAACCCGCCGAAGTCCCGCGCAGCGGCAAGGGCGAGATCGTCGTGACGAGCAAGCCTGAGGGCGCCGTCGTCATCTTTAACGGGAATCCGCGCGGGGAGGCGTATTCCCTGAGACCCGTCGAAATCAAGGGCGTGGACTACGGGCGTCATTTGATACGGGCGGAGTTTCCGGGCTACGTCGGCCAGGTTTTGGAGGTCGACGTGCGCGCGAAGAAGATGCCCATCGAGATACGACTGACGAAAGACGGAGCCGGGCGTCTGGTCGTCCGCTCGAACCCGCCGGGTGCGGAAGTCTTCATCGGGAGCCGGTATTACGGCAAAACCGATCCGGCGCTCGAAGTGACGAATCTCGCCCCGGGCGAGTATTCGATGTGGCTGCGCCTGCCGGGGCACGGAATGGAGCGCCGCAAGGTCATCGTCGAGCGCAGGCGGGAGCGCCGCTACATGGTCGTCCTGGACAAAGCGCCCTGAATTCATCCAATCGCTAACCGACAGATGACCGGTGGCGCATTCGGCTCGGTTTGGCTCAAGTCCGTTTCGTGCGAATCGTTGGGTGTCTCGATCCTTGGGCTTGATTCATGATGGCGATGGCTTTATCTTGATGGACGTGTTCCGATGAAACTTTAGGACTTCTTCCGATAGGCGCGCCCCGTAGGTGTGGGAGGTGCCAAGGAGACGAGAGATGTCCACCGAATACATATGGGCGCTTTGCTCCCACCGGGCGGGAGACGGGACGCAGGTGAACCAGAAAACGCCCGATCGTCCCGCCACCCTGGATTATCTCGCCGAGGTGACGACGGCGGCCGAAGAGGCGGGTTTCGCCAACATCCTCGTGCCGTGCGGCACGCACTGCATCGATGCCTGGACGGCCGCAGGCGCGATTTCGAGCCGGACCAAAAAAATCAGGTTCCTGGTGGCTTTCCGGCCCGGCATCACCGGCCCGGTCTACGCGGCGCAGCAGGCGAACAGCCTCGATTATCTCACCGGCGGGCGCTGCACGCTGAACGTGGTGACGGGCAGCACGCCCGTGGATCAGAAAAGATACGGAGATTTCATGCCGCATGACGATCGCTATGCGCGCACGGGCGAGTTTCTCGACGTGGTGCGCAAACTCTGGAACGCGGACGGGCCGCTGGACTACAAGGGAAAATTCTTTGAAATTGAAAACGCGGGCATCTTTCCCGAGCGGGTGACGAAGCCCAACCCCCCGATTTTCCTGGCGGGAAGCTCCGAGCCGGGCAAGCGGGTGGCATGGGAGTACGGCGACGTGCACGTCATGTACGCCGCAGAGCCCGAAATCGTCGGGAAGGACATCGAGGAGGGCAGGCGCGAGTCCCAGGCCTATGAACGCGCCCGCCCGCTCAGCTACGGCATACGCCATCTGGTCTGCGTGCGCGAGACGAGAAAAGAGGCGGTTCGCGCCGCCGAGGCGCTGATTGACAAGAGCGACATCTCGAACACGGGTACGTGGGCCGACATGAAGAACAACACCGAATCCACCGGCCAGATGCGCATCAACGAGATGGGCTCACGGGGAAATCTCTGGCTCACCGATACGATCTGGATGGGCGTGAACAAGGTGCGCGGCGGTGCGGGGACGATGTTCGTCGGCACGCCGGAGATGGTCGCGGGCGTGATTCGTGAGTATTACGACGCGGGCGTGCGGCATTTCATCATGAACGGATGGCCGCACAAGGAAGAAGCGGAAATTTTCGGCAGGGAGGTTCTGCCGCTTCTCAAGGATACGAATCCCATCGTACTGCCAGAGCCCGCCGGCGTCGCCGCGTAAGCGAAAAAGCACGGAATGACCCCCTTTATTCTCGTCTTCGGCGGCAGCCGCAGGCCGCAAAACAATACCGATAAAGCCCTTGCGCTCGCACTCGATGAGTTGGAGAAAGGGGATTTCGAGATAAACCGCGTGCATCTGGGCGATCTGGACTTGCCCCTGCCCGGGCAGCCGAGCGACTCGAAAGACCCCGATATGCTCAAAGGTCTGGTGACGGGGGCGGCGGGCATCCTCATCGCGACGCCCGAGTATCACGGCAGCATCAGCAGCACCCTCAAGCTGGCGATAGACAACCTGGGCTATCCCTCCACGTTCGAGGGGAAGACCATCGCCATACTGGGCGTGGCGATGGGGCCGAGCGCGGACAACGCGCTCGCGCACCTAAGACACATTCTCACCCACATCGGCGGGGAAGTTCTCCCCGGTCAGGCTTCCATCGGGAGTGTCCACAACGTCTTCGATGAAGACGGGCGCTGCGCCGACGAGGCGGCGGAGGCCGCCGTCCGGGGCGTCGCCGCGCGGTTGCTCGAACATCTCAAAAATTCATCCTGAAACGAAAAATGCCCGATTCGGCTTCTCGTTTTCTCTCCCGAGCGGACGGGGCTTCGCTCGCCTATTTTCGTTTGGAGGGGAAATCACCCGGCCTGATGTTCCTGGGCGGTTTCCGTTCGGACATGAGCGGGACGAAGGCGAGCGCGCTCGAAGCCCATTGCCGGAAGGTGGGGCGCGCCTACGTTCGCTTCGATTACGGCGGCCACGGGGAATCTTCGGGAAAATTCGAGGAAGGAACCATCGGCGAATGGGCGGGGGACGCTCTTGCCATACTGGATGGCGTCGCACAGGGCCCCCAGGTGCTCATCGGATCGAGCATGGGCGGATGGATGATGCTGCTCGCCGCCCTGGCCCGGCCCGAGCGCGTAGCGGGCCTGGTGGGCGTGGCGTCGGCGCCTGATTTCACCGAGGATTTGGTGCGCAACGTCCTCGCCGAAGCCACGAGGGATGAACTCGATGCGCGGGGATACTTCATGCGCGAATCAGAATACGAGGCGCCATACCCCATCACAAAGAAGCTGCTCGATGAGGGCGCGAACCATCTGCTCCTGCGCAATGATATCCCGCTCACGTGCCCCGTGCGCCTCATGCACGGGATGCGCGATGAGAGCGTGCCGTGGGAGACGAGCTTACGCTTGGCGCGCGCCCTCAAAAGCGACGATGTGCGCCTGACGCTCATAAAAGACGGCGGCCACCGGCTCTCGCGGGATCGGGACATCGAACTCATCATCCAGACCGCCGAGGAACTGGCGGGGGGGATAGGCGAGGAATAGAAGATATCCACGCGGCTTTCCTGGATTTCCCGCATTTTCGGTCATCGGACATACCCATCTGTGCGCGCGACTTGACAGTAAGTCTTTGGAATCGTTAGTCTTAATCCGTAAGTTTTCTCACCTTGTTTACCGCCCCCAGAAATTTTTCGACGTTCGTTTATTCACGTAATGAGGTTCTGATCTCAAAGAGGGCGGCATGAACATCAAGAAAAATTTTTTGAGTCGTATGACGCGTCGCAAGAGTTCCACACCAGCCGAGCCGGAAGAGGGAGCGTATGAGAATCCACCACCTTCCGCCATCGGTCGAATGCCCTCGGATTCATCGCGAAGGGCGGAGTCGATGGAAAGCGGCTACGGCCTCGATCTGGAGCTGCTGGCTTCCGATGAGCCGCCGCGCCCCGATTCGGCGAACGGAATGAACGCCCAAGAAAGCGGCCATGTTCCCGCTCTGGAATCATCGCCTGCACCGATCTCGGATGAGTCCCCGGATGCGCCGAAACCGCCTCGTGCGCTCGAAGTGCATCAAGAATATGGCTTGGAACTGGAAGTATTGACGGAGCCGGAATCAGACGATTTGCCGGATGCGCCAGAGCCGCTCCGAGATCATGAGGAAGCTGCATCGGTCATGGCTGAAAGCGCCGTGGAGGCGTCGGCATCCGAGCCGGAAGCTATCGGCGACTCCGCACCTGCGCATGAGGAATCCTTGGCTGAGCCGGATTCAAGTGAGTCGCCGGATGAATCTGAGCCGTCTCACGATTCAGAGCCGTTTGAAGGATATGGCGCGGACTTTGAGATATTGGCTGCGCCGGATTCAAGTGAGTCGCCGGATGAGGCCGAGTCGTTTCAAGAAGATGAGGCCTCCTCGTCCGTCCCGGTTGCCCCGGACCTGCCTCTGGAGCAACCGGAGGAACCCTCGGAAACCCCCCTCACGGAAAACGGATTTTACCCTCTCGTAAGAGATGCGCGTGGAAACTGGCGGCCCGGCAAGGGGTTCAGCAGGAGCGAATTGCGAGAAGCGGGCTTGAGCCTTTCCAATGCCGCGCGTCTGCATATCCGAAGCGACAAGCGCCGCCGCAATGCGCACCCGATAAACGTCGAGATTCTCGAAAAAGCGAAAAACGGAGACTGAGGGGTTGGAAGGGCCGGTATCGTGGCCGGAGCATGAACGCCCTGGTGAAAGAGGCCCTCTCGGCTTTCGTCTCGGAAGAGGATGTAGCGTGAGAGTGGGATATGCCAGGAAAACCTTGGCTCCGGCGGTAGGATTCGAACCTACAACCCATCGGTTAACAGCCGATTGCTCTGCCGTTGAGCTACGCCGGATCGAGAGGCGTTCCGCTTGAGTCGGCATTGTACCGGAATTCGGCGCCGGCTCCCAAGCGTAAGGGGTTTATATGGAAGCGGGCGCGGGCTTGTCAAGGCTGCCGCGCGCGCTAGTTGAGCAGCACCCTCGGCAGCCACATGGCGATGCCGGGAAAGGCCATGACCAGCCCCAGCCCGATGAGCTGCAGAAACACGAAGGGGACGATCCCGCGATATATCTGCGAGAGGCGCACCTGGGGCGGCGCCACTCCCTTCATATAGAACAGCGCGAAGCCGAAAGGCGGGGTCAGGAACGATGTCTGCAGGTTGACCGCCATCAGAATCGAGAACCAGTAGATGACCTCGCTCTTGGGCAGGTGGTCGCCGAAATCCAGCCCGGCGAGGATGGGCGCGAACACCGGGAGCACGATGAGCGTGATCTCGATCCAGTCGAAGAAGAACCCGAGGAAGAACGTCACCGCCATCAGGATCCCCAGGATTCCCCAGGGGTTGACCCCTACGGAGTAGATCACGTCCTTGATGAAGTCGTCGCCGCCGAGCGAGCGGAAGACGTAGGAGAAGGCGGTCGCCCCGACGAAAATGAAGAACAGCATCGCGTTGGTGAGCGCGGTGCGCTCGACCACGTCCTTCAGGACCGAGAAGTTCAGCTTGCGGTTGAAGATGGCGAGCAGAGTCGCTCCGAACGCGCCGACCCCGGCCGCTTCGGTGGGCGTCGCCCAGCCGAGGATGATCGACCCCAGGACCAGGACGATCAGAAACACCGCCGGCACCAGGCCCTTGAGCAACATCAGGATCAGTTCGTTTGGCGTCTGCGGCCCTATTTCCTTGGGCAGGCGCGGCGCCAGGGAGGGATTCACGGCGCACCGCGTGAAGATGTAGACGAAATAGAGCCCGGAGAGGATAAGGCCGGGGAAGATGGCCGCGACGAACAGGGTTCCCACCGAGCGCCCAAGAAGATCGGCCATGATGACCAGCATGATGCTGGGCGGTATCAGTATCCCGAGCGTTCCCGAGGCGGCGATGGTGCCGGTGGCGAGCTCCATGTTGTATTTGCGCTCGACCATGACCGGCAGCGCCATCAGGCTGATCATCACCACCGAAGCGCCGATGATGCCGGTCGTCGCCGCGAGGATCGTCCCCATGACCGTGACCGCGAGCGCCAGCCCGCCCGGGGTGCGGCGCAGCACCACCTGGAGGCAGTACAGGAGGTTGGCGGCGACGCCGGAGCGCTCCAGCATTGTCCCCATGAAGATAAACATCGGAATCGCCACCAGAACAAGGTTATCGGCGAAACCCCAGATCCGGAGCACGAGGTTGAAGAACTCGATCTGCGAGAAGACATCGAAATACATGCCGATGAAGCCGAAGGCGAGTCCCACGCCGCCCAGTACGAATCCGACCGGGAAGCCCGAGAACAGGAGAGTCGCCAGGGTGAGGAACATGAAGGCCGGCAGGTAGTCCTCGATGTAGAACATGCGGAGGCGCCCCTAGCTCGGACCGAGCTGGTCGAGGCGTTCGGTGTCGAGGCTTTCGGGCTCGCGCTCTTCCTTTTTGGGGAGGAGTTGGCGAAGGTCCGGTGGGCCGAACAACTCGATGATCTTGCGTAGCAGGACGGTGATTCCCGACAGGAGCAGGACGAACAGCCCGATAGGCAGGCACGCCTTGATCGCCCAGCGATAGGGAAGGCCGGTCGCCGAATCGGAGGCCTCGCCGACGGCCCATGATCTCTCGACGAAGTCTTCGGCGAAATAGACGACGATCAGGCAGTAGGGGATCACGAACATGATGCAGCCCACGAACTCGATCCAAGTCCTGGCGCGCGAACTCAGCCGCTCACGGATCAGGTCGATTCGCACGTGGGCGTCGTTGAGATATGCGAAGCCTATACACAGCAGGAACAATAGCGCGTGCAGGTGCCACTCGCCTTCCTGCAGCTTGGTCGATCCCAGCACCAGAAAACGCCGGGTCACGACGTCGAAGATGATGACGACCATCAGCGGAATCGAGAACCACGCACTAATTTTACCGACGCCGATCACGATCCGGGCCAGAAACTCTTGCAATCGGAATAGATGCCGCATCAATGGGCTTCCTGGCGCAACATACGCGAAAAAGGCGCCGGAACCGTGACCGTTACGGTTCCGGCGCCTGTGCTGTGGTCAAGCGGAACGGCGGAGCGCCGTCACATCGGTCTTACTTGAGGTAGCCGAGGTCCTTCCAGACTGCGTATTCCTTACGGAAGGCGCTGTAGGATTCCCAGACCTTCTTGAAGGTAGCGTCACGCGCGACGTCCGCGGCCGCAACTTCGGCCCATTTCTTCTCGAGCGTGTCCAGAATGGACTGGGGCCAGCGATGGATTGTCACGCCCTTCTTCTTGAGTTCGGCCAAAGCCTTGCCCTGAATGGCCTCACCCTCGGCGAGCCCGTCGCGGAACGCGTCGCCGCATGACACCTCAATCTGCGCCCGCTGGGTGTCGTTGAGCGCATCCCATTTCTTTCTGTTCAGCAGCAACTCGAACACCGTCGACTGCTGGTGCCAGCCGGGGAAGTAGTAGTGCTTCGCCACCTGGTAGAAGCCGAGATTCAGGTCGATGGCCGGCATCGAGTATTCCGTCGCGTCGATAGAACCGCGCTCGAGCGCCGGGAAGATGTCGCCGCCGGCGATGAGCTGGGTCGAGACGCCCACTTTTTCCATAACCTTGGCGCCCAGCCCGAAGAAGCGCATCTTGAGACCCTTCAAGTCGTCGATGGACTTTATCTCCTTGCGGAACCAGCCCGACGCTTCGGGCGCGATAACGCCGCAGGGTATCGATTTCAACCCGTGCTTCTTGTAAATCTCGTCCCAGAGCTTGTAGCCGCCGCCGTAGAAAATCCAGCCCATATACTCTCCGGCTCTGGGTCCGAAGGGAACGGCTGCGAACATTGCGAGCGCCGGCTCCTTACCGTACCAGTAACCGGGCGTCGACCAGCACGCATCCACCGATCCCGCCGCAACGGCGTCGAAGCACTCCTTGGCCGGAATCAGCGCGTTGGGCTCGAAGAATTTTATTCTGATGTTGCCGCCGGAAACCCGTTCCAGACGGTCGACCATGCTCTTGCCCATCGAGCCGAGCTGGGTCAGATTGCTCGGGAACCAACTCGCCATTTTCCAGCGTATGCGCTTCGCGGCATCCGCATCGCCGACACCCGACGCCATCAGCGCGACGCTCAACGCACAGATCATAAATCCGATCGTCGTAAGTTTCCTGATCGCCATCTGCAGTTCCCTCCCTTCGAGTTAGACGCGTTTCAAAAAGGGGCGACTCATCTCAACTACGGATAAGCCGCCCAATAAAGCTCCCACGCCATGCGCTGCGCCAACAAATATATTCCATTTACTTAAATATATTCTATCTCTCATTCGGCCGCTGTCAAGGGGGTAGAAATCCGGGTATCCATTATTTTTTCCGAAGCTCTGACAGGCTGTCTATGGGCAGTACAAGTAGGGGAGGTACCCTTGGTGCGGGCTGGAGACGTGGACTAACCGCAGGCGAATTTCCGATCTTTGCAGGCAGTTCAGAAGCCGTAATAGCGCGGATACCCCTGCTTTTCCCAGAATCCGCCCATGTCCTCGTTCGTGAAAAAGACGTAGCGGATGAATTTGGCGCTTTTCCAGCCCACGTTCGTGGGCGAGGCGAGGCGGATGGGAGCGCCGTGGTTCAAGGGCAGCGTCTCGCCGTTGTATTCATAGGCGAGAACGTTTTGCGGGTGCATCGCCTGCTTTAAGTCGAACGTCACGCTATAGCGCTCCATCCCGTTCCGGGTGGCGAGCAGGTCGTCGCACAGGAAGAACACATAACGGCTCTCGGGCCTGAGCTTGTGCATCTCGATGAAGCGCGCAAGGTGTACCCCCCGCCAGTGGCAGATAGCGCTCCACCCCTCGACGCAAACGTGCTCCACCGTCTGCTCGAGGACGGGCATCCCGCGAAGCTGCGCCAGCGTGTATTCCCTGACCCAGTGCCTTTTCATCATCTGCCCTTTTTGCAGATGCGCTTCCCCCACGACGAGCCGCCACTCCTCGGGGGGCGTCTGGATGAGCTGGGAGTTCGGCGAGACGACCGAGCCGTTGGGCCGCATTTGTTCGGGCTGAACGGCGCTCCTGGGGTAGGTGCGCGCGAGCCGGTGGTTGTTGTCCGTCAGGAGGCCCACCTTGTGGTTTAAGCGGTCGAACCAGCTCAGAACGGCCTGCACGCCGGGTTCTTCGTTCAGGCGGGAACACCCGGCCATGAATACGGAGGCGAGGCCAAGGAGCATTTTCATGAATCCGCGCCGGGAGGGTGATGACTTGTCCCCGCCAACACCCGGGTTTCGCTTCTCGCCTTTTTTCATCTTCTCTCTCCAGAGGACCCAGGCGGCGGTTTTAGGAGTTTGACGACGACGGGCGCGATTATCGGAACCGCCAGAACGAGAGAGGTGGGAAACAGAATACAGGCCCAGGCCAGAAAGCCGAATTCTAAGCGCGTCAGCCAGTCCATCGGCCCGCTCAGGAGATAAGCGGCGACCAGGGCTAGAATGGCGTTGATGCAGACGACGCTCAACACCAGCCTGCCCACGAAAAGCCTGCGCTTCGCCAGTTTGGTCGGCAATACGAACTCTGTTTCATCTTCCGTGTTCATCCGTTCAACTCCTGACGCTCCATTTTGGCAAAAAACCTTCGATGCGCCCTCCGCGCATGAGGCCCACTCGGACGAAGAGGTAACCAAAGACGCCGAACCAAGCCCCCGGCGCTTCGCCGCCCAAAGCTGCGTTCATGATATCCGCGATGAGGCTTCCGAGCCAGAAGGAAACCAGCAGAATCGCCCCCTCCGCGGCGACGCGTCCGAGACGTGAGGAGAATTGCCTTTGTTTGGCCTGAAAGGCTTCCCGTTCCGCCTTGAGCCCGACGATCATGGGCGCGAGCCCTCGCCGCCATCCATGGGATATCACCATGAGGAAATGGCCGATCATGAAAATGACGAGAAACAGCATGACCAGAAAATGGAGGAACCGGCTGGGCTGGTAACCCCCGAAAAGCCAGGTCAGCCACTTGAACTGGACGGGTTTGAGGATGGCGAGACCCGTGAGGACGGACATCACCCCGGCCAATATGACTGTGTTGTAGGCGAGTTTTTGAATCGGGTTGAATTTCCCCTCTCCGGGAGGATGGTGAAAGGTCTTGATGGGATGCAGCAGCATCTCTTTGACGCCGGAGAAATCAGCCCTCCTGATCCGGTAGTGCCTTCCTTCTTCCGTCAAGAGGAGCAGGAGCAGGAAAATCAGGCCGTTGATGGTGTAGGGCCACATGAGGGCGAAGTGCCAGCGCAGCGCGCCCGCGAGCCATCCCCCGATGCCGAAAGTTTTCGTGAGGCTTTGGACGAAAACTCTGTAGTCGGCGCCCAGGTTGATGGCGCGCGGGTCGGCCTGTGTCTTCGTTCCCCGCAACGATTCGTAGATGGCTTCGGGGTTGGGCCTGTCCGGCCCGAACGCGGGGTATGCCCACCATATCTGAAACCCGCTCGCCATCATCAGAAGCAGAAGGGGGACGTTCAGCCAGTGGGTGATCCGCAGGAGAGACGAGTAGGGATAGGCGGGGACGACCGGGTCGCTTTGCGTCGTCTCCTCGGTTTCCATCATTATTCGGCGAGTAGTTTCATGATCATCGCCTCGGTGCGCTGGTGGTTACCCTCGCCAATCGTCTTGAAGCGCACAATACCCTTTTTGTCGATCAGGTATTTTGTCGGCCAGAAGCGATTCTGAAAGGCGTCCCAGTTGCTGAATTCATTATCCATCACGACGCGGTATTTGATGCCGAGCTTGGCCATGGCTTCTTCCACGTTCGCTTTTTTCCTGTCAAAATTGAACTCGGGCGCGTGGTTTCCGATGACGACCAGCCCCTTGTCCTCATAGCGCTCGTGCCACGAACGCAGCGTGGGAATCTCCCGCACGCAATTAATTCAGGCGAACGTCCACATGTCGAGAAGAACGACCTTGCCGCGTAATTCCGAGAGTTTCAGTGGCTCGCCGCCCAGCCAGGGCCCACCCTTGAGTTCGGGCGCCGGCGCGCCGGGTCCGAGTCCCGATGCGCCTGCCTGGTAGAACGTCCAGAACACGGCGAGCAGAGCGATAACGATGATGTATATGCGGGTTTTCTTCATCACGATCTCCTAGCGGTAAGACGGCCTCAAAACACTTTAGGAGAACGATTGAGCGGATGCAAATACTTTTATACGATGTACCGGACGATACTTGGAGCAGAGCTTAAATTTTCTGTAAAGTTTCATCCATTCATATGGAGAAGAGAGTGAAATACTACCATTTCGAGGAGATGGCAGCGCACGATACCGGCGAGAGAATCCAGCGTGTGGTGGCGGGCGAGCAACTGACTGTGCTGCGTCAGACGATTCGCGCAGGCGTGGACATGTACAACCCCCATTCGCATCCGAACGAGCAGATGACAATCGTGCTCGAAGGACGCGCGAGGTTCGCGTGCGGCGGTCGCGAGGTCGTGCTCGGGCCGGGCGGCGCCGTGGTTTTTCCGCCCAACCAGGAGCACTCCACACGCAACGCGGGCGATGGGCCGCTCGTTCTGGAGGAAATCTTCACGCCGGGCATGGAGGCGCTGAACAAACTCGCGCCTGGGGATTAAACGGGTCGGAGAGAGGCATGAGCCGTCTGACGATTACGGGACTCAAGAAAGATTTCGAAGACGTGTGCGCGGTCGATAATCTTTCCCTCGCGCTCGAAGAGGGGGAGTTCATGGTGCTCGTCGGGCCGACGGGCTGCGGCAAGTCGACGCTCTTGCGCCTCATCGCCGGCGTGGAGGATGAGGATGCGGGCCATATCTACTTGGACGGCGTGCGTTTGAACGGCATCCCGCCGGGGCGGCGTGGGGTGCAACTCGTGTTCCAGAGCTACGCCCTTTGGCCCCACATGAAGGTTTTCGATGAGAAAAAATACTCGAACCTGAGCTTCGCGCTCAAAATCAGGCGCTGGCTGCCGGGCATCCTGAACGAGCGCGCCCAGGACGTGATGCGGCGTCTGGGGATCAGCGAAAAATGGTCCCGACGCCGCCCGGACAGCCTGAGTGCGGGCCAGCAGCAAAAAGTGGCGATAGGCCGCGCCATCGCCATTCCCCCGCGCGTTTTTCTTCTCGATGAACCCCTGGCCAACATCGATCCGGTCGCCAGGCTCGAGGTCAGAAAAGAGTTGAGGCGTGTGCACGACGAGATAGGGGCGATCAGCCTGCTGGTGACGCATGATTTAACGGATGCGTTTCAAATCGCAGACAGAATCGCCGTGATGCGCGATGGCGCGATAGTCCAGGTCGATACGCCGGAGAACCTCATCAA
Organism: bacterium; assembly: GCA_965218885.1. Taxonomy (GTDB): domain Bacteria; phylum UBA8248; class UBA8248; order UBA8248; family UBA8248; genus Bin107. The sequence goes on from OZ244713.1 coordinate 2,958,066, forward strand.
CCGCCCGGTGAACGCATTCGTCGAGAGTTTCTTCACGAGCGTGCACCATGAGAGGCTGCTGCGGGAGTTTCGCGCGAGACGCCGGGCCAGATAAACGGAGACGACCCCCGATTCACCTTGACTCGGGGTTTTCGAGAAAATCCCGCCATGCCGCCCAGTAGGCGGCGCCCCCCGCGATGTACGTGTCGTTGTGGCCCGCTCCCTTGATGGTGAAAAAACGCTTATGCGGCGAGTGCGCCGCCTCGTAGAGTCGCATCCCCTGCGCGTGGGGCACGATGCCGTCCTTGTCGCCGTGTAAGATGAACAAGGGCATCTCCACTTTCGGGAGCATGGCCGCGGTGTCGAATTTTGTGGAGATGAGCCAACTGACCGGCAGGAAGGGGAACATCTGCTTCCCCATGGCGAGGGTGCTCTCGAAGGGGCTCTCGAGAATAAGACCGCGCGCCTTGTTGCCTTCAATGGCGATTTTCACCACCACGGCGGCTCCCAGCGAGCGACCGAAGAGAAAGACGCGCTCGGGCGGTACGCGCTCCACAAGCCAGGCGTACGTGGCCCTGCCGTCGGCGTAGAGACCCTCCTCGCTCGGTCTGCCCTCGCTTTTCCCGTATCCCCGGTAGTCGAAGATGAAGACGCCCGCCCCCAGTTCTTTTTGAATGAGCGCGACGTTCTCCGCGCGGTGAGAGAGGTTGCCCGCGTTGCCGTGCGCCCACAGGAGAACCGGGCCGTCCGGGTCCTTCGGCGTGACGTACCAGCCGTGTAGGCGCACGCCGTCCTCAGTGGTGAAGTGGACGTTCTCATACGCGACGCCATAGGCTTTGGGCGTCACCTCGATTTCCCGGTAGGGGTGATAGAGCAGAAAGTTCTCAAGGAGGCCGAAGATCCCCATCACTATCAACACGCCTGCGCCGAGAAGCAGGTAGCGATGGAATTTTTGAGAAAATTGCAGCGGCTCATTCTCATTGAGGGGTTTGGGCGAAGTTCCCGTGGGCGGTCTTGATGCAAAGGTCCTGAATCGTCGTGATGCCCGCATCCTCCAGGCGGCGCGCGGAGGCGGGATGGGCGATGTCCTTTTGCATCCAGAACACGCGCGGGCGTTTTTTAAGGGCGTCGTCCACCAGGGAGGGGATTTCCTCGGAACGCCTGAAGGCGTTGACGATGTCGACGCGCTCTTTGACCTCGCCCAGACTTGGATAGGCCTCTTCTCCCAAGGCGGATTCGATTCTCGGGTTTATTGGAATGACCCGGTAGCCCGCCTCCTTGAGATAGGCGGCGATTCGGTGGCTCGCGCGCGAGGGATCATCCGAGAGACCGACCACGGCGATGGTTTCGGCGGCCGAGAGTATGGAGGCGATGGTTTCGTTTTCGGGGTTCATTCCAGCGGTCTCCTCGGTTTTTCGCCATGATACCACAGCTTTTACCGAGTGCATGAGGCGGAGGTGGGTGGGAAACGGCTTGCCCTTGATGAAGACGGGGTGTAAATCAACGGGGAGAGGACGCTCCCCGTCCTGATTTCATCATAAGACTTCTTTCGAGTGAGGGCATGTGATGGCGAACATAGCGGTTGTCGAGATTTTCCACGAATACCATTGACCCTGGGCATACCTGGCCGCGGCGCGGCTGGACAGAGTGATGCCCGAATTCGAGAACAAACTGCATCTCAAGTGGCGCGCGTTTCCCCTGGAAGTCATCAACGACCGCCCGGCGCCGCGTTATATCGTGGATCAGGAATGGCCCCTGGTGGCGGTTCAGGAGCCGCTCTCCCCGTGTCGAAGCTGGCCGCACGAGGAATACCTGAGGACCACGATGCTTGCCTTTCAGGCCTACGCGAGCGCCTACGCGCAAGACCCGGAAAAGGCGCGCGTCTTCGATCTCAAGATCAGGCGCGGTTTTTTCTACGAAGGGAGAAGGGTGGATGAGGTTTCGGTTCTTTGCGAGATCGCCGAAGAGGCGGGCCTCGATGCCTCGAAGGTGCGCGCTGATCTGGAATCGGGCGTATTTGAGGAGGGCGTGATGGATGATTATAGAGAAGCCATGCGCCTAAGGGACGAGGAGGGTCTGCCGATGACGAGTCCCACCCTCATCTTCCCGAGCGGGGAGGCCGTGTTCAATCCATACGCATCCGATAAGACGATAGAAGGCGGAAAGCTAACCGAAGTGCACGCCCCGCCCGCCTACGGGGAGGCGGTGTACCAGGGTTTTCGCGAGATTCTGGCGAGAGCGGCGGGGTGATGGGAGTAAGACCATGAACCATCGCCGTCTCGGCAGAACCGGATTGCAAGTAAGCGAAATCGGCCTGGGCACTTCGCATAATTTCATGCACATGGCGAGCAGCGACCCCGCACGGTGCGTCGAGATCGTTCGTGAATGCCTGGCGTGCGGAATCAATTTCTTCGATACCGCGCCCATTTATGGGGAATCAGAGCGGGTGCTCGGCGAGGCGCTGGCCGGGAGCAGGGACAGAATCATCCTGGCGACCAAGGTGTGGGAGTCGAGCGCTTCCGCAGCCCGCGCGAGCATCGAGCGCTCCTTCAAGCGCCTCCGCACGGACGTCATCGACCTCTTGCAGATTCACAACATGGCCGGCTGGCGCGAGGTGACGCCCGCCATGCAGGCCTTTCAACGAGAGGGCAGAATCCGCTATCTGGGGATCACCGACAGGAGGCCGGAGAATTTTTCCGAACTCATCGAGGCCATGAAGACGGGCGCATACGACGCGATTCAGATACCCTACTATCTCGGCGAGGTGAGGTGCCGCGAAGAGGTTCTGCCCCTGGCGCGGGAGATGGATCTGGGCGTGATCGTCATGCGGCCCTTCAGTCACTTGAAGAGCGGCCTGCTCGGCCCGGGAGGCTCCATCGCCCGCATGCCGGAACTGAAAGCCCACCATGACGGAACGCCGGGGCAGGCGCTCTTGAAATACCTTCTCGCGGATGAGAGCGTCTCCTCCATCATTCCCGCCACCGGTAGAGTGGGCCGCATGAGCGAGAACGCGGCGTCATCGGGCGGCGACGTGCTCACTCCCGAAATCCGCGCGCGTCTGGAGGCGCTCGTAAGCTGAAGGGTTTGTCGCTCCCTATGGCACCATCAATCGAAATCGAAAGTCATTTTCCCGATGGTCCGGAGCCCGGAATAAACCTTGGAAAATAGCGACCGGCGTGATGGACGTATTTCTCATAAGCCGCGCCGTGTAAGCGATGAAGATGCAGCTCCTCGACGAAGCGGACCTGCAATTCGATGCTCGAATAGGCCAGGATAAGAAAAAACAGCATACAGATGTGGGGAAGCAATACCAGCAAGCCGATGCCGAACAGGAACACGCCGCTGTAGATCGGGTTTCTGACGAGAGAATACAAGCCGCTCGTCACCAGATCGGTTCGCTCGGTTTCATCGACGCCGAATCTCCACGCGGCCCCCATTTGCCATTGGGCGATTACCATGATGGTGATGCCGGCCAGAGAGGTTGCTGCGCCGATGATGTTCCCGGACGCGCCGAGATGGATTTGCGGCCGAATCGTTCCGGTAGCCTCGATGAAAGAAATAATGAATATGGCGATGAATGAAGTAATGAGAAGGACGCATGCGCATTTGGCTGTTTTAGAAGCGCTCCGCCGCACCCAGCGTAAGCCGTGGTCTCCGGTGAGCCTGTATTGAAGCGCGATTCTTCCGCCTACGCCCAATACCAGGAAGACAATGTAGAGCGTCAGCGCGTTGGCGCCGAACATATGACCTCCCGGCTTTTTGCGATTATTCCTTGGGCGGAACGCGAACGGGCGGGCGGGGCCCGTCCCTTAACCGAGCCAGGGTTAGAGCGCGAATCGCCGGGCGGTCAGGACGCGGTGGAAATCGCCCCGACCTCGTTGTCGACGATGACGGGCGATTCGAAGTATTCGATCGTGGGCTCGACTCCCAGACGCTCGCGCAGCCCGGCGCGCCAGGCGTCGTCGTAGAGCCGCTCGGCGTCGGCGCGCGACTCGAAGAGATAGACCCCGCCTCCGGTGCGCACGTCATCGGACACCAGATAGTATTTTCGCACCAGCCCCGGAACATCGCGGTAGAGGGGTGCGGACCTCTCGAAAGCCGCGGCCATCTCCTCATAGGTCTTTCCCTCGGGAAGCGTGAAGCGAACGATTGCAGTGACGGCCATAGAGCATTCTCCTTATGCGGTGGAAGCGGCCTTGGCTTCGTTGTCGACGATGACGGGCGAGTCGAAGTATTGGACATCGGGCTCCACACCCATGCGCTCGCGCAGCCTGGCGTGCCACACTTCGTCGTGGACCCGCTCGGCGTCTTCGCGCGACTCGAAGATATAGACCCCGCCCCCGCTCCGTCTGTCTTCGGACATCAGATAGTATTTGCGCAACAGTCCGGGTACGTCGCGGTAGAGAGCCGACGAACTCTCGAAAGACGCGATCAACTCCTCCTCGGTTTTAACTTCGGGAAACGGGAAACGAACAACTGCGGTAACGGCCATGAAGTATCCTCCTTGAGTGATGGGTTCGCTCAAAGTATAGCATGAACAAGGTTAGACTCACCCAACCGGATACATCCGCTTGACGTTCAGTCTGGCGACGAGTCGTTTCTCGTTCTTCATCGCTTGCAGGTATTCGTCTAGATCGTCGGGGTCTTTTCCGGTGATGCGCCTGTAAAGATCGAGGTTTTTCGCGCCGTCGGGGTCTTCGATGAGTTCGGCTTCCCCTTCGGCGCAGAGGTAGGGATAGAAGCTGTCCTGGGGCATCACGCAAAGCGTGGCTCTCGGGTCTCGCATCAGGTTTTGGCCTTCACGCGGTTCCACGTCATGGAAATTTCCGCGACGCCGTCTGCGTAATCGAACACGATAGGCGTGGGGTGTGCTCTCCCGTCTTTGAGCAGCGTGCTCAGAACGCCGTGGTGCTGTTCGTTCAGGAAGGCCAGCGCCTCGTCATGTTTCATGGTGTTTCTCCTTATGAATCGGCATCAATCGCGGTATCGACGAAGTCATCGAACGCGGCGCAAAAAGCCTCGGGCGCGTCCTGCATCGGAAAATGCCCGCAGGCGGGAATGATCGTTCTCACGCAATTCGGGATGCGCTCCTCGAACATCTCGCCGAAAGCCATCGACCCCGCATCCTTCTCGCCCACGCAAACCCAGGTGGGGGCCTGGATTTCGCCCAGGCGCCCCGTCATGTCCGGCGTCTGGAGGATGGCGTCTGCCGCCGCGGCGTAATCAGCGGGGGTGTTCTTGAGAAATCGTCGTCGAAATACCTCCGCACTTGCGCCTTCGATGTACTCCCGGGGCAGGGTCGCCCGCATCTCCTCGCTCGCGAGAACCGCTTCCATCCCCTCATCGAGCGCCAATTTCCTTAATAATTCGAATCGTTTCCTCATTTCTCCTTCAGGCGCTGCGGCGGATGAAGCGACGAGCATCAGGCTCTCGAGTCTCTCGGAGTGTTGTAAGGCGAACAAGAGGGCGACACGTCCGCCCATGCTGTGTCCCATGAGGTGGACCCTGTCGAGTCCCCAGAAGTTTAGGAGACCCAGCAGATCGTCGACGAGGGTCTGAATCTCATAAGAGCTTTGTTTTTTACTCGACCCCCCGTGTCCTCTGTGATCGTATACGAAGGCCTGAAAACGCCGGGAAAAGGCATCCATCACCGGCTCCCACGTGTAAATGGAGTTGGAAAATCCGTGCATCGCGACGAGGGGCGCTCCCCTGCCTTTCACGACGTACGCGAGGTTCACTCCATTCACCGTCGCAACGGGCATCGTCCTCTCCTCCAGGTGAGGGAAATACGCTTTTCACCTTTGCCGAAGCGCTAGAATACCCTATTATGCGTTTTTTCGCAGAGCGGCTCATCTAACCGGCAGAGGCGGGAGTTCGTACGTGGACGGGAAAAGAGTGGCGGTCGTTCTCCTGAGCGGCGGCATGGATTCCGCCGTCGTTCTGGCGATAGCGAACGGGCAAGGATTCGCCTGCGAGGCGCTCAGTTTCGACTACGGGCAAAGGCACCGGTGTGAGCTTCTCGCCGCCCAAAGGGTGGCGAAACAGATCGGCGCATCGGGCCATGCCATATTATCCATCGACATGCGCCCCATCGGCGGGAGCGCGCTCACCGACGACATCGCAGTGCCCAAGGAGAGCGCCGACATCGGAGAGGGCATACCCGTTACCTATGTGCCCGCGCGGAACACGATTTTTCTGAGCTATGCGCTCGCCCTTGCCGAGGTAAAGGGTGCGAGCGACATCTTCATCGGGGTGAACGCGCTCGATTATTCGGGATATCCGGATTGCCGCCCCGAATACATCGAAGCCTATGAGCGCATGGCGCGTCTGGCTACGAAGTCGGGCGTGGGGGGTGCGCTTCTCGAGATTCATACGCCTTTAAGTGCGATGCGAAAGTCCGACATCGCGCGTAAGGGCCTGGAACTGGGAGTGGATTTTTCTCTCACTCATACTTGTTATGATCCGGTGGACGACGGGCGACCCTGCGGTTCGTGTGACGCCTGCATCCTGAGGCGTAAGGGGTTCGAGGAAATCGGTGAACGGGACCCGCTCCCTTATCCCGATATGTGATGGTTGGAGAAATCGTGGAAGAAATACGCACGGATGTGTTGGTCGTCGGCGGCGGCCTTGCCGGAACGCTGGCCGCTCTGGCCGCGCGCGAAGAGGGGGCGGACGTCTGCATCGCCATGAAGGGCGAGGCCGGCCTGACGGGTAATTCCGCGCGCGCAGGCGGTGTGTTCGCAGCGATATTTGAGGGTTTTTCCCTGCCGGATGATTCCGTGGAAACCATGGTGGCGGATAATTTCCGCAGCGGATGGTTCATGTCCAACCCCGCCCTGGTTCGCGTAGTCGCATCCGAATCAGGGGCCGCGATAGAACGCCTGCGCGCTCACGTGGTTCCCTTCCTGGAGAAAAACGGACGGATGACGCCCACGAAACTCCCCGGACATACCTACCCCCGGGGAGCGCGCGTGCCGGGCGGCGGTCCCCGGATGATGATGGTGCTGGGCGCGCGGCTCGCACAGAGCGGGGCGCGCGTTCTGGAGGGGCTATCCTTCGTCGGGTTGCTGCGCGACGGCGGCGGGAAGGTAGTGGGAGCCGATTTTCAGGTGGAAGAAAACGGGAATCTGCTTCGGGCGCATGCGCGCGCCACGATTCTGGCGATGGGCGGTTTGGGGGGAATGTATCCCGTAACGACGAATGCGCCGGGCGTCGCGGGAGTCGGCTACGGGGCTGCGCTCGACGCCGGGGCGCGATTGCGGGACATGGAGTTCGTGCAGTTCACGCCCACGGCGCTGGCCCATCCGCCGCAGTTGCGAGGCAGGAATTCAGGGGGCATGGCGCTTTCGTTTCCTGAAGCGCGAATCAGGAACAATCTGAATGAGAGGTTCATGACCCGGTATGCGCCCGATGATCTGGAGCACGCCAAACGCGACGTTCTTTCCCGCGCGATGCACCGGGAGATCGTCGAGGGGCGGGGTAGCGAAAACGGCGCCGTTTACCTCGATTTGACACAGGTGCCCTACGAGGGGTTAAGGGATGTGATGGGTGAAATCATCGATGATTTCGAGGCGGCGGGTCTCGACGTGCGGAAAGAGCCGATAGAAATCGCTCCCGCCGCGCATTCGTGCATGGGCGGCGTCCTCATCGACACGAATGGGCGAACGGACGTGGATGGCCTTTTCGTCGCCGGTGAGAACGGCGGGGGTCTCCACGGGGCGAATCGCCTGGCGAGCGGGGGCCTCACCGTGTGCGCCGTGATGGGTGACCGGGCGGGCCGGGCCGCCGCCCACGTGGCGGGAGAAGGCGGGCCGCCCGAAAAAAGTGAAATGTGCTCGGCGGGCGCGGACGTGGCGGATGAGAATCAACTGGATGAAATAGAAGAAAATATACGCGAAATCATGTTTTCCTCCGGCGGCATCGAGCGTGATTTGGCGGCCTTGCAAGAGGGCATCGGGGAAATAACCGCTCATAAAGAGAAAATCATGGGGGTAACGCCCGCCGCTTCGCTCCTCTCGCGCCATGCACAGTCGAGGTTCATGTGCCTTACCGCAGAGGCGATGCTGGGCTCGATGGCCATGCGTGCCGAAAGCCGGGGGGCGCATACCCGCTCGGATTATCCCGAGCGTGATGATGAGAACTGGCTGGCCAACATCCATGTATCGTTGGGGCCTGATGACGCCCCGGCGCACCAGAGGGTGCCGATAGGGGATGAGTTGCGTGAGGCGGCGTCACGCCATGCGGGCGCTTGAGGCGCTGAGCGATATGCCGGATTCATGTTGACACCATGGGCGCGAGAGGATAACCAAGGAATACGCACTTACTTTCGATGAGAATTCTTCTCAATGATTTGGAGGAATTATGCAATATCCATTTACTGAAGAGCAGTTGGCGCTGGCGGATCTGACCCGGGAATTCATGGAGCGCGATGTCTCGCCCGTCGCCGCGGAAATGGACAAGCGGCCCGACCCGAAGGATTGCTATCCGGGCGAGCTTCTCAACAAGGCGTCGCAGCTCGGCCTGCGCACCATGGCGGTTCCAGAAGAACATGGCGGCATTGGTGCCGATACGACGACGAAGGCTCTCTGTCTCTGGACGGGCGCGCAAATCGAGATCGGCGTCATCAAGTGTCTGAGCCAGTGCTGGAAGATATCGAACGCGCTCTTCAAATGCGGCACGGATGCGCAGATCGGAAAGTGGGGCAAGATGTTCGTGGAGGATCACGACTGCGTGGGCTCGTTCGTGATAACGGAGCCGGATTACGGCTCGGACAACATCTACCGCCAGTCCGACCCTAGTCTGGGTCTTAAAACCTCTGCGGTCGAGGATGGTGATTACTACGTCATCAACGGTGCGAAACGGTTCACCTCCCTCACGAGTTGGGCGAAGATTCTGCTGGTTTTTGCGAGAACGGACCCCACCGTTCCGCTTCACCAGGGGACTACGTGCTTTCTCGTACACGGGGATCAGGAGGGCGTTACCTACGGCAACGTGCACGACAAGCTCGGCTACAGGCTGTATCCCAATGCCGAGAGCTACTACGACAACGTGCGCGTTCATAAGGACGACATCCTCGGCGGGGTGAACAAGGGTTTTCACACCTTCGGCACGGTGTTCCGGGGCAGCGCCGAGCTTCCGGCGTGTAATACGGGCATTACGCGCGGTATTTACAATTTCTGTCTCCAGCACGCGAAAGAGCGCATACAGGGCGGCAAGCCCATCATCGAACATCAGACGATACAGCACCAACTCGCCGAGATGCTCATGAACATAGAGGTGGCCGAGCAGTTCATGTGGCGCATCTGCTGGGGTGTGGAGAACGACGAGAGTTACAACACGCGCTTCACGCGCTACGGAAAGGTGTTCAGCGATCAGGTGGCGCTCAAGACGATCGCTTTCGCCACGGATATTCTCGGCGGCATCGGCATCATGAAGGAAACGCCGACGGAGAAGATGATGCGTGACCTGCTCACCTTCCTGCACGGCGACGGAACGGACTCGATGACGCTGCTGCGCGCCGCGCAGACGCTGGATGAACCCGCTTAAGTTGAAGGACACCATATGGTGCTTCTCGGGGCCGCTCGCCGCGCGCCCCTGGACTCTCCTGCTCGGGAGGAAAAACGATGGATTTGATGCTCACCGATAAAGTGGCGATGGTCTCGGGCGCCAGCCGGGGCCTCGGCTTTCATATCGCAAAGGATCTGGTGGGCGAGGGCTGTCACGTGGCGATTAGCGCACGGGGAGAGGAGCGCCTGAACCAGTCCGTCGATGAACTGAACGCGCTGGGAGGCGGCCGTGCGGCGGGTTTTGTGGGTGACGTGACGCAAGAAGGAGTACCCGATGCTTTTTTGCGCAAGGCGCTCGATGCGTTCGGCGGCGTCGACATTCTCGTGAACAACGTAGGGGGCAGCAACCCCAAGGCGTTTCTCGACATCACGGACGCGGAATGGCGCGAGGGATTCGGTTTCAACCTCTATCATGCGGTGACGCTCTCGCGTCTCGTGATACCGGAGATGAAAAAAAGAGGCGGAGGCTCCATCCTGAACGTCGCTTCCATCTACGGGCGCGAATCAAAGGGCGCGATGACCTACAACGCCTCCAAGGCGGCGCTCATCAGTTTCTCCAAGGGTCTCGCCCAGCAGACGTCGAAAGACAACATTCGCGTGAACTCGATTGCGCCCGGCAGCATCCTTTTCCCGGGAGGGGTCTGGGAGCGGCGGATAGGCGAGGCGGCGGATGGCTTGAAGGGCTTCATCGACGCGGAAATGCCGCTGGGCCGGTTCGGTCGCCCCGAAGAACTCTCCGCCGTGGCCGTCTTCATGGTGAGCCCGAGAGCGAGCCTGGTTCACGGGGCCTGCTGGAACGTGGACGGCTCGCAAAGCCGCTCGAACATTTAATCTACAAAAAAATCTACGAAATTTTCCGGAGAGGTTCCTGCACGCGCGTGAGCCACTGCTGTTTCAGCGTGCTTTTGACGACGCGCGGGATGCTGAAGCCTATCGGTATCATCCTCGGCTCGACCAGGGGTTTGGACAGTCTCGCCTCCTGAAGGGGCAGTCCCACCACTTCGATTTTGTCCAAATCCGTTTCGCCGAAACCCGTTACGCGGGCGGCTTCCAAGGTTCTCAGTTTCTCAGGCGAGAGCCCTGAAACCTCGCAGGCGACGCGGTCGAGCGTCACCGGGTCGGCGCTCGCGATGATGAGGCCCACTCTGCGCGGAGTGCCCTGCGCGGGTCCCTGGCCTTCCATCGCGTAGACGGCGTCCAGAACGGAAAGCCTCGTTTTCAACAGTCTTGCAGTTTCAACGAGCATGAGCGGGAAATAATCCTCGAAAGTTCCCGCCTTGAAGTGCCACCACGCCTTTCTTTTTCCCGCCACGCAGCCGAACAGATTCTTGACCGCGCCCGTCATGTAAAGCTGGCAATGGGTCTTGAGCTTCGGCAGGTTGATGATTCCGTCCGCATCCATGGCCTCTTTCGCCATGGTGAGATGCGCATAAACGACCCCCTCCGGATTGGGGACTTTCACCCCTTTCCGGAATTGGGTGAGTGGAAGCTTAAGTTCCTCACATACCCTCGATAAACCGGTCTGCTCGGCGCATGAGGCGAGGCTTCCCCAGGCGGGACTGTCGCCCATGGATATTTTTCGTGGCGTCGTGGTTGAGTTTTGGAACTGTTCCGCCACCGCCCGGAGTATTTCAGGATGAGTCGTCAGCGCACTCTCTGGCGGCGCGCCTTTGAGGATATTGGGTTTCAGGAGAATTTCATCGGTTTCCGAAGTGAATCGCGCAGCGCCGCCCAGCGCTTCAAAGGCCTCGGCAACGGCGTCGCTTACGCGTTCTCGGTCGTAGTCTTGACAACGGACAATCGCAACACGGCTCATGGATGGGTCAACTTTCTTTTTTGATGGCTTCTATCTTTTCGTCGCGCTCGGCTTCGAGCGCTTCACGCTCGCCCCTGAATTTTTGGCGGAATGCGCCCAGTGCTTCTCTGGCCTCGGGTTCCAGTTGCGCCTCGACCGCTTCGATGGGAGCGCCGCCCGTCATTTTCATCAATTCCTGCTGGTGGAGAACGTCTTTTTCGGCAATTTTTCCCTCGTATACCTTTTTGATTTCCTCAATCTTGTCCCTTTGCTCAGGGGTAAGTTTTTCCAGTTCCTGGCGCGCTTGCTCCCCGATGGCGGAAGTTTTCTCCATCGCTATTTCCAGGGCGCTTTTCATAAGAAACCTCCACGGCAAAGTAATCGTTTTTGTATGCGCAGGCATTGTAGGTTGCGCGACAAAGAGGGTCAACATCTACGCTTTTGGACGAATGCCGCGGTGGCACTGACCCCCGACCGCGCAAGTGCAACGAGGGTGTAATGCTCAGGTTTTCAGGTGGATAGCGAAAACCACCATTTACTGGCTTTGTGGTGGCTCTCTGAGGCGGAAATTTTGCTATAAGAGGATGTGATACGCCCACCGTTGGAGGAACCATGCGCGAACCCACTTTCGATGATGTTCTGGAGGCGCAAAAACGCATTGCCGAATACTTACAGCCCACACCCTTTCATGAGGTGCCGGTGCTTTCGGAACGAATGGGGTGCCGATATTTTCTGAAATTCGAGTCCATGCAGCCCATCGGCGCGTTCAAGGTGCGCGGTGGCGCGAATCTCGTCGCCCAGCTAGGGCCGGATGAGAGGAAAGCGGGCCTCATCACGGCGTCTACCGGCAATCACGGGCAGTCCATCGCCTACGCCGCGCGGATTTTCGGGGTCAAGGCGTTGGTGGCGGCGCCGAATGGGGCCAATCCCGATAAAATCTCGGCTATCGAGAGACTGGGGGCTGAGGTCGCATTTGCGGGAAAGGATTTCGATGACGCCAGGGTGTGGTGTGAGGAGCAGTGCGAATCGAGAGGAATGCGCTATGTTCATTCGGCCAACGAGCCGCACCTCATCGCGGGCGTGGCGACCCAGACGCTTGAAATCATGGAGCGCGAACCGGAAATCGAGGTGATCATCGTGCCCCTCGGCGGGGGGAGCGGTGTGTGCGGAGCCGGCCTCGTCGCCAAGCACGTTAACCCCAAGGTCCACGTGGTGGGGGTGCAGGCCGAAAACGCTCCGGCCTTTTTCAAGAGCTTTTACGCAGGGGAATTGCTGCCCCAGCCGTCGGCGGACACCTTTGCGGACGGACTCGCCACCAGGGTGCCTTTTGAGCTGACTTTCTCGATGATCAGACGATACGTGGATGAAATCGTGATGGTGAGCGAGGAGGAGATGTGTGAGGCGATTCGTCTGCTCGTCTCAGAAGCGCACCTCATCGCCGAGGGCGCAGGCGCCGCAGCGACGGCGGCCGCCATGAAAATGGACTTAAAGGGCAAGCGAGTCGCCGGAATCCTGAGTGGCCGGAATCTAACCAGCGAGCACCTCCATACCATCTTGAACGGCGGGACGCCTCGTCCGTGAAATACGTCATCAAAAAAGAGGCCGTGAGAGTGCATGAACCGGGGAGCCTGTATGTCGAGGTTGTGCTCAGCGTCCCGCAACTCAAGCCGCTCACCTACCGGGTGGAAGCTGAATTCGTGGGACGCCTCGCGCCTGGACTGCGCGTGCTCGTGCCGCTCGGAAAGAGGAAGGTGACGGGATACATCGTCCACCCGCCGAGCGAGAGCCCGCCTCCAGGCGTCGAGCCCACTTCCATAAAGCCTGTTCTGGAGATGATAGACGATGAGCCGTTGCTTACGCCGGAGCTTCTCGAGCTCACCAGATGGGTAGCGGAATACTATTGCTGTGGCTGGGGGGAGGCGCTCAAATTCGCGTTGCCGTCCCACCAGGAGAAAAAAACCGTAGAGCGTTATCGCCTGAGTGAATCGGGTAGGCGGGAGGCCGCGTTCGAGGAAGGGGGCCTTGGCTTGCCCGGACTCAAGCCCTCAGAGGGGAAGGAAAGCCACAAGGCGCGCATTTTGGTGGCGCTTCGCAAAAGTCCTAGAACCATCAACTCCCTTACGGCGTCGTTCGGGCGCGGCACGCGCCCGGAACTCATGCGTCTTGTCGATGCGGGTTTCGTGGAGATAATCGTCGATGCCGTGGGTGGTTCGGAACCTAGAAAGGCCAAGTACGCGCGCCTTTGCAAGAAGCCCGGAGGGGATGATCTGAAGGATTTGGAAAAACGCGCGAGGCGGCAGGCGGAAATCTTGCGTCTTTTAGATCAGGCCGAAAATGGGCGGATGCAAATACAAAAGCTGGAAGCCTTCTCGAAAGGGGCGCGCGCTGCATGCGCGGCTTTGGAGAAAAAAGGATGGATCAAGGTGGAGGAATGCCTCCTCCCCGATGAAGCGGATGTTAGCGACCTGAGTCCGATCCCCGGCGCGCCTTTTATGGACCTTACGGATGAGCAGAAAGAATCGTTTGAATTGGTGAAAGCGGATATCGAAGAAAAGAATTTTTCGGTGACGCTTCTTCACGGCGTCACGGGAAGCGGGAAGACGGAAGTCTATATCCGACTGGCGCAAAAAGCCCTCGAAAACGAATTGGGCGCGTTGGTTCTGGTGCCGGAGATCGGCTTGACCCCCCAGCTGTTGGGGCGGTTTCAAGAGCGTTTCGGTCATCAGGTGGCTTGTCTTCATAGCGCCTATTCGGAGAAAAAACGCATATCCGAATGGCGGCGCATCAAGAATGGGGATGCGCCCATCGTCGTGGGCACGAGGTCCGCCGTTTTCGCCCCGATTCCGAACTTAGGGATGATTGCCGTGGACGAGGAGCATGACGGCTCCTACAAGCAGGAGGAAGCTCCTCGCTACCACGCTCGGGATACCGGAATCGTGCGCGCCAGGAATCTGAGCGTTCCGGTCGTGCTCGGCTCGGCGACGCCCTCAATTGAGAGCTATACGAGCGCCAGAAGCGGCCGCTACCGCCTTCGCACGTTGTCGCATCGACCCACGGGAGGAACCTTACCGGAGGTGCGGTTGGTGGATTTAAGAAAAGAGGCAGGCTCCGATCCCAAGACGCCCGAACTTCTGACGCGCGATTTGGCGACGGCCATTGGCGAGTGTCTAGAGCGAGGCGAGCAAACGCTGTTGTTCTTGAACCGGCGCGGGTTTTCCTCGGTTATTTTGTGCCGCGAATGTGGGGAGGCGCTTCAGTGTCCTCATTGCTCCATTGCGCTTACATTTCACCGCGAAGGCGGGGGCAGGGTGCAGTGCCATTGGTGTGATTACAGCGCGCATCCGCCCAACAGATGCTCTTCCTGCCGCAGTGAGCGCGTGGGTTATTTCGGCGTAGGGACAGAGCGTGTGGAGGAGGCCGTAAGGGCGCGATTCCCCGAAGCGCGCGTGCAACGCCTGGATCGCGATACCACCCGCCGGGCAGGCGCGTACGAGCGGATATTCGGCGCCATGCGAAACGGAGAAATCGACATATTGATCGGGACGCAAATGGTGGCGAAGGGCCATGATTTCCCGAAATTGACGCTCGTGGGCGTCGTGGTGGCCGACGTCGGGCTTCATCTGCCGGATTTCAGGGCGAGCGAGCGGACTTTTCAGCTATTGACGCAGGTGGCCGGCCGGGCGGGCCGCGCCGATTTGCCGGGAGAGGTCCTCATCCAGACGTTCAGGCCGGATCATTTTGCGGTTCAGTGCGCTCGTACGCATGATTACGCCGGGTTTTACAAGAGAGAAGCCCTCGCGAGAGAGCGGATGGGCTACCCGCCGTATCGACGCCTGGCCAGACTCCGTTTCGAGTCGAAAAACAAGCACCTTGCGGCGAAAGCCGGTGAATGGACGGCCTCTTATTTGAGGAAACGTGGTGCTGCGGCAGCCGGACGCGCTGCCGATACAAGCGTGGTCGAATACCTGGGTCCCGCGCCGGCGCCTCTTGTGAGGATTCGCGGCGTATGGCGGTATCACATAATCCTGAAGGCCAGGACGTCGAGGCGCTTGGGCGAGGCGCTCAAATCGCTGACGGCGGAATTTGACGGACAACCGGCCTTTTCTTCCGTTCGCCTGGCGGTGGACGTGGACCCCATAAGTTTGATGTAGACGATCTTCACTTCAAGGGGAAGTCTTTTTCAGGAATCAGATGCTGAAAACGAGGAGCTTTTCATGTCTCAGGAAAATTTCAGAACGGCTCTCGTGGGCCTTGGATGGTGGGCGACGCCGATAGGCGACGCCCTGCGTAGAAGCGAGAAGATAGATTTAATCACCTGCTACACGCGCAATGAGGAAAAACGCGCTTCGTTCGCGAGGGAGCATGGATGCGAGGCGGCGCCGAGCTATGAGGCGATACTCGAGAATCCCGATGTAGAGGGTGTTCTGCTCACCACGCCCAACAAAGTACATGCGGATCAAATAGTCTCCGCACTCGAGGCAGGCAAGCATGTCTGGGTGGAAAAACCGATAACGAACGTGCTCGCCGAAGCGCCTGAAGTGCTCAAAGCCTGGAGAGCGTCCGGAAAGACGCTGGCAGTAGGGCATTGCTACCGGCGCGCGGCGGGACACCGGAAAATCCGTGCGTTAATAGAAGATGGAACTATTGGTAAGCCGCTTTGGGCGGAGGCGGTGTTTTCAAACCATATGGGTCAGTTTTTCACCCCCGATAGGTGGCGTTACTTCCGGGATGAGTGCCCGGGTGGGCCTCTCATGCAGATGGGCATTCACCACTGTGATACGCTGAACTACCTGCTGGGAGAACCCGTGAGCGTAACGGGGATTCACAAAAAACTGGCCACGCCCGCCGAGATCGATGACGTGACGATGACGATTACCGAGCACGAAGGAGGCCCCGTCTCGACCCTGATGACGAGTTTCGTGACGCCTGGCGTATTCACGCTCAAGCTGCACGGCACCCAGGCGGTGGTTTCTCTCGAGATGGTTCGCGAAAACATCACCCTGGCGCACCGGACCAACGACGAGACGACGCTGGCGATTCAAAAAGCGGGCGAAGTTGGCTGGACGGGCGTGCCCGTTCCCGAAATGGCGGACATGATAATCGATGAGGTGGAGGAATTCGCTGATTGCGCGCGAACGAGGACCCCTCCCGAAACCGGTCCGCGGGAGGCCGTTCATGCCCTCGCATTGGTGGAAGGTTCGTGCCGCTCGGCGGAAGAGGGAAGAAAAATAGAGATGAAAGCACTGCTGGCCGGTATCGACATCTAGGAACTGTCGTTTTCCGTTGAGTGCTGTACGAAATTAAAATGGTGGGCCGTACTGGATTTGAACCAGTGACTTCTGCCGTGTGAAGGCAGCGCTCTGCCACTGAGCTAACGGCCCATGGTTTTTGCGTTTATCATAGGCCCATCAAGGGGTCAAGAACAGGCGGGTTTTTGGAGGCGGGATGCTCGAACCCGACTATCTCAGCCTCGGGGTGTGAACCGACAGGCGTTGCGGAAAATGGGTTTGATTCGCCCTCCAAACTTTACGGGGGTTCAAGCCATCCGTTATGATAGATAGGTTCGAAATCGTCATCGTCGAGTTTTCGCCAGCGACTTTGAAAGGATAATCCGAGATGAACCAACTGACGAACAATGGGGTGAAATACAACCTCGAAGCCCGTGAGCATGACCTGTACGGGTTTGGCGTGGATATCTTTATGCTCGAGCAGGATGGGGACCAGCCCAGGGAGCCCATCGCGTTCATTCCGGGAAAAGATGAAAATGCCGCGACGATACTCACGCAGCAATGGCTCAAGATCGCGTTTCCGGCGGAGTTGCCAAAAGGCAAGAAAAAATAGCGATGCGCTAGAGAGTCCCATCGGGCAGTTTTTCCAGCGTTCAAATCGGGGGAACGCCTTGGAGTCGCCTCAAACCATTCAAACAAACTTGGCGCCTTCACCCACCGGCCCTTTCGTTCAAGCGCGCCGCGTGGGGAATCTGCTGTTCATCGCCGGTCAGCGCGGCATCGACCCCGATTCTGGGGAACTCGTTGAAAGAACCATAGAGGCGCGCGCCAGAAGGACTTTCGAAAACCTCAAGGCCATTGCGGAGGCTGCAGGTGGGTCGCTTGCGACCTTTGTTTCCACCGTTGTCTACGTGAGGGATATGGATGCCCATCGCCCGGCCATCAACCGGTTGTATGAGGAATACTTCGGGCCGAACCTGCCCACGCGCACCATTGTAGAAGTGAGTAGGTTGAATCAGGACGACATCGTAGAAATCGAGGCGGTGGTGATGATTCCCGAGGCGCGGACTTAGCCTGCGGGCGCCGCAGGCGCAGGAAGCGGCTCCCACCATTTCTCGACGCCCAAATCATCCGCAATTGCGCCGGCCGCGTTATAGCCGGGCGCTCCGTTCAAACCGCCTCCCTGGCAACTCGAACTGCACAAATAAAACCCTTCCAGAGGAGTTCGCATGCCGGAGAGCAGGGGATGGGGTCTGTTGATCCCCAATTGTTCGGGAATGTACGCCCCCATGCGCACCCCGCCCCGGACCATGTTCTTGTTTCCGCGTTCCACGTCGAGCGGGGTGTAGATATCCGCCGCGCGAACGTTCTCGGGCGTGAGATTCGGAGCATAGCCTCGCCATACGTCCACCAGGCGCTCGGTATATTCCTCTTTGATTTCATCCCACTTTTGGGGGCCGCCGTCTTTCAGTTCATAGGGCGCGCCGGGCCACCAGAAGGCGACGTGCCCGTCGGCGGGCGCATAGGAGGGGTCGTGCTGGCTGTTGCATGAGCCGTTGCCCATCGGGCGCGACGGCAGGAGACCGTTTCTGCGTTCTTCCGTGTTTTCGGCCATCTCATCGCCGGAGTCCGCACCGAATATGATGTTGTACGCCTCGCCCACGTCGGAGTCGAAATCCTCTGCGGTATATCGCGGGGGTTCGGCCAGAGCGAGATGCAATGTGCTCAGGGAATGAAAACCCCAGTCCCAGTTTCGCACCTTATCGTTGACTTCATCGGGAAACGCGTCTTCTCCCGCCATCTTGATAGATGCCGGCGCATTGAGACTCGAGGCGACAAAGTGCGTCGCCATCATCTTTTCCCCGTTATCGAGCATGACGCCCGTCGCTCGGCCGTTTTCCCGTATCACTTCCCGCACATGGCTGTTTCTTAAGACAACGCCTCCGTTTTGGATGACGATGCGCTCGAGCGCCAAAGGCAGTTGCATCGCGCCTCCCACCGGAAGACCGAGCGTCGTGTGGGTGGAAAACAGACTCGGGAGAAAAATACCCGTGCCCGGCGCGTTCTCCACCGTGATGGCGTGAGCGAACAGGAAGAACAAGGCCCGCATTTTGGGATGCTCGAAATGTGTTTCGATGGCCTCGAAAATCGACATCTTCGCAAAGCTCAGAATCTCCTGTCCCGCTTCGCTTTCCATGCGAGAGGCTATTTCGGCCGGAGGCAGCGGCGGATGGAACAAAAAACTGCGCAGGAGAGGGGCGAGTTCCACGGCGAATCGCCGGTGAAGATAGGCGTATGATTCAGCGTCTTTTTGAGAGAATTTCGAGATGGACGCCGCGCTTTTTTCCGGGTCCCGATGCAGCAGGATAGCCGTGCCGTCACGATACAGCGTGGCGTGCTGCACGTCGGGCGTAAGCCACTTGAACCCGTATTTGGTCAACTCCAGGTCTTTGACGATGGGAAAATCATCGAGACCGATGAAGAAATTCGCGTGCATGTTAGAACGATAGCCGGGCAGCAGGAAATCCTTGGTGCTCGATCCGCCGCCGATTTCGGGTTCACTGTCCAAAACGGCGATTTTGAGCCCCGCCCGGGCGAGGTATGCCGCGCATACCAAGCCATTATGTCCCGCCCCGATCACAACCCCATCGAATTGCGCCATCGGATTTTCTCCTCATATGGTGGATAAAGAACTTCCACCTTATCGAATCGGGAGTGAAAGGGCAAAAAGGCGGAAGAAAAAACACCCTGCCACGGTGAGCAGGGTGTTTCATTCATTCGTATGGGCGGAGCGGAGCCCCGGGAGTGCGGTTTAACTCTCTTCTTTTTCCTTTTCGAGCCGTTCCAGTTTCACGCGGGCGACCTCGGTTTTGACATCGTCGATAACGTCTTTGCCCCAGAAGAGTTTTCCCTCCACCACGAACGTGGGGATTCCGAAAATACCCAAACCTTTTCCTTGGGCGCGCTGGCTGTGCAGTGCGCCGATGTAGCGTCCCTCGGCGATGACGGCTTTGATTTCCTCGCCATCCAGACCCACTTCCTCGCCGAGTCGGGCGATGACGTCCAAATCCTCGAGATTTAGGTCGTCCACCCAGCGGCCCTTGTAGCAGCGGTCCCGGAATTCCTTGAATTTCCCCTTGTCCCGCGCGTAATAGGTGGCCATGTGGAGGTTGGTGGTGCGGTAGTCGGCTCCGGCGACCCGGATGGGCACATCGTACTTATCGGCGAGAGGTTTGTGGTTCGTCTCGTAACTTTCTTTTTTCTGTTCGGGAGAGTAGCCGGCGAACTCCCGCCCCGGGGGCCTTCCCTCCCAGCTGACCCACTCGACGACCACATCGGGGTCTTCTTCAATCACAGGCGTGCCACCAACGGTGGCGACGTAGCAAAATGGTCAAGTGTAATCCGAGTATTTCACCACAACAATCGGTTCTTTCAACTCACCCATGGCGTTGCCTCCGTCTTGATTTTAATGGACTTCTTGAATGCCGGTGAATGTATAGCCGCAATTTTCGATTTATACCACTTCGGCGCGGTCGTGGTCGATGGCGTCATGCCCGCCTGGGTCGACCCAAATCCCCATATTCCGGAGTTCCGTCAACGCTTGTGCGATTTCCTGCTCGTTTCCATCGAATTCACATACCTGCCACCCGGATTGGGCATCCAACTCGCTCCGCTTGATGTTGATGGAAAACGAGTATTTTTTGCCGAGTTCCCACAGAATGGGTTTATCTGCGCAATGACCCGGTATGGAGAGGACGAGCCGGTTGCATCCCCGGGGTATGGGAGTCGCGTTGATGCCGATTGGGCCGCCATTTTCGAGTCTTTTGAGAAAACCACCGACGATTTCGGTGAGCTTGTCGTATTGAACCAGAAAAGCATCGTGCCCATAGGTGGATTCCACCGTATGCAGTTCTACTTCGTAGTCGAGCTTTTGGAGAATCTGAGTGATCTCCATGCTTCTCTCCGGCGGGAAGAGCCAATCAGATATGAAGCATACGAGCATACATTTGGTCTTGAGCCGGGATAAGGACGCTTCGAGGCTCTCGAAACCCAGGGAAGCGTCGTATAGATCCATCATGCGGGATATATACAGATAGGAATTCGCGTCGAAACGATCGACGAATTTGTCTCCCTGGTGATCGAGGTAGCTTTCCACTTCGAACCGCGAGGCGATGTCGTCCAGCATTTTGTCTTTGTCTCTTATCTCACGGCCGAATTTCTCCCACATGATTCCTCGGCTCAGATAAGTGATGTGAGCCAGCATGCGCGCCGCGCTGAGGCCCTTGCGAGGTCCTTGGCCGACGTCGTAGTCGCCGTTTTGCCAATCGCCGTCCGCCGTGATGGCCCTGCGGGCGATCTTGTCCCATGCGATTCCCATCGGGTCCAGGCGCGCGGCTCCCGCGACCGGGATGACAGAATCGCAGAAATCACTGTAGCGCAGGCCCCATTCCAGGGTTTGCATTCCGGCGAGCGAGCCGCCGATGACCGTTTTGAGGCGTTTCACGCCCAGATGGTCGAGAAGCAGCTTGTGGACGCGAACTGTGTCCTCCACCGTGGTGACGGGAAAGCCGGTGTTGTAAGCTCTGCCCGTAGCGGGATTGATCGAAGTGGGCCCCGTTGTGCCCGAGCATCCCCCCAGGTTGTTCGAGGAGACGACGAAGAATTTTCGGGTATCGATTGCCTTGCCGGGACCGATCATCGGGTCCCACCAGCCAGGGCGCGGATCATCGGAGTTGTGGAAGCCGGCTGCGTGCGCATCGCCCGTTAGAGCATGGATTACCAGAACGGCATTATCGGCGCTGGGAGAGAGTTTGCCATATGTCTCATATGCAACCTGGATTTCGGGCAATGTTTCGCCGGAATCAGTCTGGAACGGCTCGGGAAGGATGATGGTCTGTGTTTTCGTAAGGCCGACTGAACCGGGGGCCTGCGGGAAATTTTTTCGATTCATGATTTAGCGTGATTTCCTTATTTCTAAGACAAAGCGATATACTGATTTGTAGCAAAATTATGTGTTTTGCACACGCTTGTTCAAGTGGATGTTGCTTTTGCTTGTTTTTTCTTGTTTGCCGCAATGGCGGTTGTTACATTTTTCATCAGCGAAACAAAATGTTTTTTGGGTCACGGACTCAGAAAGTCAACGGATTGAGAATGTATTTTCCGCCGTTTTTTGGTGTCTCAAATGATAGTTAGTCCGCGGGATAACCATGTTCGTCTCATTTGTCAGCACGACCACGCCCGGGCCGCGGGTACGATTGCGCGAAATTGGATAGGTATTGAGTCGCTTCCCTCACCGCCGGATGAACTCAGGGAGAAAGTTTTGTTCGCCGTCGATAACCATGACGTTGGGTGGTGCCGCTCGGATGCCACGCCGAAATGGGATGAAATGACGAAATTGCCTTACAGTTTTTTTGGGATTACGGCGGACAAGGCGATAGAAATATGGGCGGAAGGAATTGATTCTTGTGCTTCTTACCATCCGTTTTCCGGTTATGTGGTCAGCATCCACTTCTCTTCGCTCGCCGAGGGAGGGAGGAGAGGCGCTCCACTAGAAGTTTCCAAGGTGTTGAACGGGTTCATTCATTCTGAATCGAAGCGGCAGAAAAAATTGGACGTCCTCATTGAGCCGAGGCACAAAGATGCGATTGTAAATTCCGTGTCGCTGCTCAGGGTTTGCGATACGTTATCCCTATTGGCATGCCGAGCGCCCGAAATCACCCCGCCCGATAGAGCCGTCCACCCCTTAACGCAAAGTGGATTGAAAGTGAAAACGGCAAACATGGATGATTTGGAAATATCCCCGTGGCCGTTCTCAAAGGATTCGCTCAAGCTGCGGATGCCGGGATTGGTCCTGCCGGGTGAGTATTTTGCAGATGAAAAGGAACTGGCCGAGGCCTTGCCCCAGGCGGAGCCGATCGTATTTTTAAGTATTCTTAGGCGGTTATCGGAGTATGCGGAACCTGAAGGTGCGCGGGATTGAAATTATGGAGACGGAATGAAGGACGAAGTTGCCGCTTTAGAGCTAAGTGTCGTCGCCGGAATTGTCTGGCACGAGGGGCGCATTCTTATTTGTCAGCGCCCTGCGGGCGGCCACATGCCGGGCTACTGGGAGTTTCCCGGTGGTAAAATAGAGGGTGGAGAGAACCCCCAGGAAGCCTTGCGCCGCGAGATTTGTGAGGAACTCGGCATCGAAGTACGCGTTGGACGTCTTCACTGGGAGACCCGACATCGATACCCAGATAGAGATGTACACCTACGCTTTTATGATTGTGAATGGGAGAGCGGGGTAGTGAAGAATGTAGAGGTGTCCAAGCACGAATGGGCGGATCCTTCCTTATTGGGGGATTTTGATTTCCTGCCGGCGGATGTGCAGTTGATAGAATCTCTCATGAATGGCGAGAAAATACGAGATTCGGGCAATAGCGCAAAACCCGTTTCAAAGGCTGATTTAAGCGCCGCTTATGATACGTGTATGAAAATCGTAGTCAGCCATTACGAGAATTTTCCCGTGGCATCGAAGTTGCTGTCGGCGAAGATAAGACCGCATATCGCTGCTGTATATGCATTCGCCAGAGGTGCTGATGATATCGCGGATACGGCCAGGCCCGCCCACGAGCGTCTCGCTCGTCTCGATGAATGGGAAGAAAAACTTGTTTTGGCCCAGAAGGGAGTTGCGGAAACGGACGTTTTCATAGCGCTTTCTCATACGCTTCAGCAATTCGAATTGCCCTTACAATCTTTTCGGGATTTGCTCTCGGCGTTCAAACAAGACGTCACGGTTCTCCGGTACCCGAACTATGAAGCCTTGCTTGATTATTGTCGCCGATCGGCGGATCCCGTCGGGCGAATCGTTCTCATGCTGCACGGGATACGAGATGAGGAAGCTCTTCGTGCGTCGGATGCCATATGCACGGCCTTGCAGATTGCGAATCATTTGCAGGATGTAAAAGAAGATGCCGAGCGAGGCATCATCTACATGCCTCAGGACGAGATGAAAAAATTCGCCGTCTCCGAGGATGATTTGCTCGCAGACGTGGCGACGCCTCAACTGCGCGCATTCCTGGTTTTTCAGATACAAAGGACGAAGCGCCTCTTCAGACAAGGTTTACCGCTCCTGTACCGGACCCGCAGCGCATTGGGTCGTGAGCTACGTTCGATATGGCGCGGCGGAGTCGCGGCGCTGGACTCGGTTTCCCGCGAGAAGTGGAACGTTTGCTCAGGCTCTCTGATTTTGAATCGTTGGGATAAGGCCAGATCGTTGCTTGCGGCGTTTCGCCCGGTCTATCGACTCGAATCCAATGTGGATCGGCATGCGGAAGAAGAGTTGAACCGTGCCTATTGCAGCTGGTTTATTCGCGCGAGCAAGTCGAATTTCTATCTGTCTTTTTTCAGCCTGCCCGCGGAGAAAAGGCGCGCCATCACAGCGGTGTATGCGTATTGCCGCATGGCAGATGACATCGCTGATGAGCCGGGGGAGATATTTGGCAAAAGGACCTTGTTGCGTGAGTGGAAAGAGGCGTTGGCTCAGTTGTGCGTGGAGAGTCCATCCCACCCGATAATCGGAGAACTCTCATGGGCGGCGCTAAAATACGACTTGCCGCCGCAGCATTTCCGGGCGATTTGTGATGGGGTGGCGATGGATTTAGAGGAAAGTCGATTTGAAAATTTCTCAGACCTTGAAAATTATTGCGACAAGGTGGCTTCTGCAGTAGGGCTGGCGTGTCTGGGTATTTTCGGCGCAAAATCGGAGTTTGCGAAAGAATATGCCGTTTGTTTGGGAAGAGCGCTTCAGATGACGAACATTTTAAGAGACGTTTGGGAGGATGCGCAGCAAGAGCGCTTTTATATTCCGAGAAGCGAAATGCAGAATTATGGTGTAACGGTCTCCGATTTGAGAGACAAAAAAGATACTTCTCAGGTCTTGAGTCTTCTCCAGTTTCTGGCGCATGAGGCGCGTGGATATTACGAACGGGCGAACGAGGCCTTGCGCCACGAGAAAAAAGAGAACCTTCTTCCTGCGAGAATCATGGGCCGAATTTATCGGAGACTTCTAAGTGAAATGGAGGAGAATCATTTTCGGCACATGGATTATCGCCCCTCATTGAAGTCCAGGGAAAAACTACAAGAAGCGCTTCGCTGTTTTCTGGAATCATAAATGTCTGAGCCTGTCGGATTCGAACGACCGGTTGTCATCATCGGAGCCGGCGCAGCGGGATTGTCCGCTGCTTTGCGCCTTGCCGAGTCGGGTATCAAAGTTCTGGTGCTTGAGGCGGGGAAGCTTCTCGGCGGCCGGGCGCGTAGTTTCATGCATTCGTCCACGGGTTTGGAGTTGGACTGGGGTCCGCATTTGTTTATGGCGGCGAACCCGGCATTGCGCTCTTTGTTGGAAAGGGTGGGTGCTGCCGATGATGTTTTTTACTCTCCCTCTTTGGAGGTGAGCTACCGTATTTGGGAATCGGAGTTGGTCAGACGGACGCAATTGTCATTTCCAGAGGGCGGAGGGGTTTTTGCGCAACTCCGAGGCTTGCTCAAATGGCGTGGCCCTCGTTTTTGGGAGAAAGTGAATCTTCTGAAAGGACTTTCGAAGATTATTTCGAAATCGAGTGATGAGATTCCGAATGAATCCATGGGTGAAATGCTCGAGCGTTTTGGCCAGAAAGATGAAGCGGTGCGCTGGTTTTGGGAGCCGTTTGCGCGCGCGGTATTGAATTTGCCCTTAGAGCAGGGAAGTGCGGAATTGTTCAAGGCGGTGATCCGCGAGGCCTTCGCCCATGGCCCGAAAGGGGCCGCCTTGGGAGTGCCGATGAAGGCCCTGAGTGCTTTATGGGCTAACAGAGCCGCGCAAAGCATCCGGCGCCTGGGAGGAGATGTTAGGCTTCAGCAACCCGCACTCGGTTTTGACGTCAAAAATTCAAAAATGAGCGGTGTGATCCTGAAAGAGCGCGAGATCTTGTATGCAGCCGCAGTCATTTCCGCCGTGCCGCCGGACGTCCTTGGGAGATTGTTGGGTAACGAACTCAGGGAGCAAACACCTTTTTCGAATCTGGGAAAACTATGTCCGGGGCCTATCGCCAGTGCATATTGCTGGCTTGAAAAACCGGATGAAGGTCCTCCCTTTGAAGCTATTTTGAATGAGGACTGGGATTGGCTGTTTCGTCCTGAGGGAAGTGGAGGAAATGCGGGAAATCTGGCGTGCCTGTTGGCCGGTGCGGAGGATTCCATCGCATCTGAGGAACGGTCGACCATTGAGTCGTCTGCGAGAGATTGCCTTAATCGCTTGATGCCCCGTAACCGTACTCGAAGTATTTTGGTGGTGCGAGAGCGTGCCGCTACCTGGGCAAACGGGGTAGCGGAGCAAAATTACCGGATGGATACGAAAACACCTATAGAGGGTTTTTTTCTGGCTGGAGATTGGACTCGTACAGGTCTGCCAGCCACCGTGGAAGGCGCAGTGCGAAGCGGGGATAAGGCCGCACAGACGGTTCTACGGTATATCGAGGCCAGCGCGTAACTCTTCCCCGAGGAGTGGTACGATGATAGGGAGGAAAGTTATTCTTCTTGTTTCGCTACATTCGCCGCCTGAAGTCCTTTGGGACCTTGTGTGATCTCGAATGTGACCCTTTCACCTTCTTTCAGTGATTTGAATCCATCCGCAACGATGGCGGAAAAGTGAACGAAGATGTCGTCGCCATCTTCCCGAGAAATGAAACCATACCCCTTTTTGTCACTGAACCACTTTACGGTTCCTTCTGGCACCTACAATCCTCCCGCGCGAGACCCCTCATGAGGTCGAGGACATTATGCCCAGCCCCAACCTGGACATCAGATTCACAGGGAAATGTAAATTTTCCCCATCTAAGCAAAAGAGATACCGTATAAGATGCGTTGTTGAAAGGTTTGTGTCAAGCAAAAAATTTTCATTATTCCGCGCGAACATCTTTTGAGCCTACGTAACCATCGGGATTGATGACGGCGTCGATGATCCAGGGTTTATCGGATGAAAACGCATGGTGGAGTGCATCTTTCAACTCTTCCTCGGAAGAAACTCTTTCCCCCTCACAGCCCAAGCCTCTCCCCACAGACGCATAGTCGGAGTCTCGGAAGTCGGTCCCGAGACGCGGAAAAGAGCGGTTATCCTGCTTGATTTTGATCAGGTTCAGATAGCGATCGTTAAATACGACAGTGACGAAGGGGATGTTTTCGCGCACGGCGACTTCCATGTCGCCGATTCGCATGAGAAACCCACCATCCCCGGTAAGGCAAACAACAGGCGTATCCGGTTCGGTTAATTTGGCGGCCATGGCAGCCGGCGTGGCGACGGCCATCGAACCCAGCCCGCTGGAGGTCAGGTAACCCAGAGGACGTCTCGTCTCCCAAATGTCGTTGGCTAAGACTTTATGGCTTCCTGCATCGGCGGTCATGATGCCGTTGTCGGGGAGACATTCCCGGGCTATCCGGATGACGGCACCGGGCATCAAGCCTTCTCCGGTGGGAAATAACGCGGATTGCCTCATTTTCCTATAGAAATCCATCTCCTCGGTGTTCCAAGCATGGTTGGCGGAGACCAAGGCGCTCAACTCTGTGAGGATATCGGCGAGATGAGCGACGACTTCTATTTCCGGCCGAATCAAATCATCGAGATGTGGCACTTCATCCAAATTGATCACCTTTTGGGGATAGTCCCAATACCCGGGGGCGAATACTTCCACGGTATCGAAACCCACCAGGATGAATAAGTCCGACTTGTCTATCAATTCCCGCTCGGAAGGCGCGCCTCTGAAGGTTCCCATGGCGAGGGGGTGGTGCTCCGGTAAGACGCCCTTCGCTGAGGGTGCGGCAAGAACGGGCGCTCCGAGTTTCTCGGCGAAAGAGACGAACTCCTTTTCCGCTTCTCGTCCCGAGCGGTTTACCTGAAGTCCTGCTATTACTATCGGGTTTTTTGACTCTGAGATAGCGGCGAGAGTGGCGCCAATACCTGGATGGGCCGACCCGATGCGGCCAATATATTTTTTGGGGTTCTCCTTGGGTGGGAAATCGTTTGCTCCGGCATTCGCCAGCATGACGTCGTACGGGAGGTCCACATGCACGGGACCCGGCCTTCCTTCCGTGGCCAGAGCCAGTGCCCGCCTGATGGCCACCGCAGCGTTGTCTTTCGCGAGCTTGAAAGTCCCTTTCGTGATGGGGCGCAGCAAACGATCCTGATCGAGTCTTTGCCGGCCCTGACGGCGAAACTGCTCATCGGAAAAGCGGTCGGTCAAGATGAGGCATGGTGCACGCTCTAGATAATTGTTTGCCACGCCATGGAGGACAGCCGCTACCCCCGGACCGACGCCCGTGCTCACGACCCCTGGTCGTCCCGTCAAGATGCCATACGTCCCCGCCTTCACGGCCGCGCTGCTCTCGTTGCTGCAAAGGATATAGCGAATGTCGCGCTTTCTGGCGGCTTCGATGAGTTCGACGGAACTCAAGCTTCCCGGAACGCCGAAAATAAATTCGATGCCCGCATTTTGAAGTACGTCCGCAACCACATCGGCATACGTGGACATGCGATCCCTCCCGTCGAACGTAAATTGTGTATAAGTCCGAATGATAATACCATATTTCAAAGGCAGTGATAGGGAAGAGACGACTACGAACAGGGGAGTGGCATTTTGTCGTTAAGTGACTCGCAATTAGAGGCTGTGTGTCATTTGTTGAATGATGGTTCACCGAGGGTGACGGCGGTTTTGGACCGCCAGGTTTCCGTATTCTCAACCGAGGAGCAGCAAAGACTCCTGAGCATATTGAAAAAGCGTGAGGTGAGCGATGTGATACTGCCGCCGTCGCTGAGGGGATTCCATTATAGGCAAATCGAAATTGCTTTTTCGGACTGGTCTCTTTCTTCGGTTGAAGATGTGGCTCTGGAAGATGCGTGCTTCTTGTTGGCGTCTCTTGGCCATCCGCTCGAAAACATGGAAACGAAAAAAGACGAATTGCTGAGCATGGAAAATCATTTACGTAAACGTTTGGAGGGTATAAGTAAAGCCGAAGCTATTGTCGGCGAAGTCGTGGAATATCTACACGGGGAGCTTCGCTTCGATGGCGCTCGGGAGAATTATTATGATGCGCAGAATAGTTTCATGAGTCGCGTGCTGGAGCGCAGACGCGGCATTCCCATATCACTTTCCGCGTTGTATTTGATTCTCGCCGCGCGATTGGGGCTTCCTTTTCACGGAGTCGGGATGCCGGGGCATTTTATCGTAAAATACCAAGCTGATGAGGACCCCATATTTTTGGATCCCTTCGATAGGGGAAATCGCTTGAGTGTTGGAGATTGCGCGGCGATCGTACGAGGACTCGGGTATCATTTCGACATACGGTTTTTACAGGAAACCCCTCCTCGCCGTATCGTGGAGAGAATGCTCAACAATTTGCTTGGAATTTATAAGCGTGATGGAGAAGATGAAATGGTGACCTGCCTGCTTCGCTGTCGAGAACTGGTGCAGCGGGTATAGCACCTTCATAAGAGGAAAAACGGTATGCACTACTTCGAGTTGGCTGATAATCTGGCTTTCGGGAGCCAACCGGGTCGGAAGGATATGGAATCCCTGGCCAACAAGGGGATAATAACCTTGGTGAATTTGCGTTTTGCCGATGAGGAAGAGCCTGAGCTACCACCCGAGGCGGAGAGAAAAGCGGCGCAAGAGTTGGGGATGAACTTCGTCCATATTCCCGTAAGCGCCGCGAATATGGACGATGCATTATCGGGAGAAATCCATGAAGCACTCCATGAGGCCAGAAAAGATGGCCCCGTATTCGTCCACTGAAAAGGTTTGGGGCGAGCCGGGATTTGCTCGCTGATTCATGTGGCGGAAGAAAATGACATGGGCGGAGACGAAGTGCTGCAAAAAGCCCAAGAGATTGGTTTTGACTGGGAGGCTTCCTCCATCGGAGGGTATTTTGAAGAATTCGCCAACCAGAGAAATAAGCAGTAATACACCGTAGGTATTGGTATTCATAAAAAAAGAGGGGAGGAAATAACTCCCCTCTTTTTTTATGATGGGTGGCTATTCGTCCGTCACGCACCCCTCGGATGCGGAAGATACACATTTGGCATATTTGTAGAGCGTCCCCTTGGTGAATTTAAGTGGGGGGGCGCTCCAATTCTGTCGACGCCTCTCTATCTCTGCCTCGGGCACTTTAAGTTCCATGACGCGTTTTTGGACATCGATCAAAACGATGTCGTCGTCTTCGATGAGAGCGAGCAGGCCGCCGGTTTGGGCTTCGGGCGTGACGTGTCCGACGACAAAACCATGGGTGCCGCCCGAGAATCTGCCATCCGTGATGAGGGCCAGGTCGTTCCCGAGGCCGGCCCCCATGATAGCGGACGTGACTGTCAGCATCTCCCGCATACCGGGGCCGCCCTTGGGGCCTTCGTAACGAATAATGACGACATCCCCTTTTTGAATTTTCTTTTCTTCCAATCCTTTGAGGGCATCCTCTTCGGAGTCGAAACAACGTGCGGGACCCTCGAAACGCTCTCCTTCTTTTCCCGTGATCTTGGCGACGGCGCCATCGCTCGCGAGATTGCCGTAGAGGATTTGGAGGTGCCCCGTTTTCTTGATGGGAGAGGAAAGCGGCACGATGATTTTTTGCCCTGCATGAAGGTCCGACAAGGCCTCGATGTTCTCTCCGAGTGTTTTACCCGTGACGGTAAGGCAATCACCGTGGAGCAGGCCTTCTTTTAAGAGTAGTTTTTGGACGGCTGGCACACCTCCCACGTCGTGTAAGTCTTCCATGACGAATTTTCCGCTGGGCTTCAAATCCGCGATGTAGGGTGTTCTGTCGCTGATTTCCTGAAAATCGTCAATGGTGAGTTCGACCCCGACGGCCTTGGCGATGGCGATGTAGTGCATGACGGCGTTGGTTGAGCCACCGAGCGCCATGATGATGGTAATCGCATTCTCCAATGCTTCTCTCGTCATGATGTCACTGGGCTTGATGTCGTTCTCGAGCAAATGATAAATGGCTTTTCCCACATCGAGACACTCGTTTTTCTTGGCCTCGCTCATAGCGGGATTCGATGCGCTGTATGGCAGGCTCATGCCCAGCGTTTCGATGGATGAAGACATCGTGTTCGCCGTGTACATGCCCCCGCAAGCGCCGCCGCTCGGGCAGGCATGCCGGATAACCGACTGAAAACGCTCTTCGTCAATTTTATCGGAGAAATATTCCCCGTAGGCCTGGAAGGCGGAAACCACATCCAACTTGTCCCCATTGAGAAACCCAGGGCTGATGGTGCCGCCATAGACCATCAGGCTGGGCCGGTCGAGCCGCGCCATAGCGATGATGGAGCCGGGCATATTCTTGTCGCATCCGGGAAGCGTGACCAGGGCGTCGTACCATTGCGCGCCAACGACGGTTTCAATCGAATCGGCGATGAGGTCTCGGGATTGCAAGGAGTATTTCATGCCCTCCGTGCCCATGGATATGCCGTCGCTTACCCCGATCGTGTTGAAAATAAGACCGACCATTTTTTTGTCGGCATTCACGCTTTGCTTGATGTATTCGGCGAGCCTGTTGAGATGAAAATTGCAAGAATTTCCCTCCCACCACATGCTGGCGATTCCAATCTGGGGATTGTTCATGTCTATTTCATCCAGCCCCGCACCATAGAGCATTGCCTGAGAAGCGGCTTGTGATGGAGGCTGGGTGATGCGCCGGCTAAATCGGTTCAACGCTGTTTTCTGCTCCGTCATCTTCTTTTCTCCTTTTTTACTCGTTGCCTTGCCGATACAACGATTCAAATCGCGCTACGATGATTTTTCGTGTTTGAGACGAACATATTTTCATCAAATGGTCGCGTAGTCTCCGGCATATCTGAACAATCCGACGACATCATGAATGACTCTACCATAACCTCAGGAAAATCGTGGATGGGAAGTCCTGAGTAGCATGGGGAGAAGACTTTTTCTTTGAAGGTTGTGATGACTTGGTTTCGGGAGGCACTACGGGGGGGCTTTCTATTTTTTCGGGGTTTTCCAATAACGAAGCGGCCATGGGTGTGTGTATTGGTGATTCTTCGGGGCTCGTCTTTGTTTGTTTTCCCACAGGATTTGCTTTCCTCACCATCTGTTGATTCGTTTCCTCCCGTTTGGTGATGAGAGGATTTTTTTGGTTCGGGACGGTTTCCTTTTGGGGCTTTTGGTCTGAAGAAACAGCCACGCTCGCCTGGTGGGTTTGAGTCGTTTTGGTTTTTTGCTCAGGATGCGAACCATTGTGATTAGGCGTCTGTTTCGGTTTTTTCTCGTTGAAATTCGCTTTTTTGATGTTTGGGGCCCATCTTTCGGCAGACTTGGAAGAGGGTATCATTTTTGGTTCCTGGGCCTTGAATCTTCTTTTTTTCTTTGGGTTTTGTTTTGCTTTAGGTGTGGGCTTGGGAGTTTGTTTTTGGGGTGTTTGAACCCGATTTCTTTTGATGTGAATCTTTTTCCCTCTGCATTCGCGGAGACGGTCCAGACGTTGGGCATCCAGGGGTTGAGAACAGGCATCTCGCGCATTCGAGTTATGCGCGATTTCTATCCCATCAATGAATCCATCCCCATCGCTATCGGCGAGTAATGGGTTCAAGCCGCGTGATATTTCGTCTCCATCGTCGAGCAGATCGCCATCCGTATCCGCTTTGAGCGGGTCGGTTCGGTACCGGCGTACTTCCAGGGCATCGGAAACTTTATCCCCATCTGTATCTGCATTATCAGGTTTCGTTTTGTATTTACGATATTCCGTGATATCGGTGAGTCCATCGCCATCCGTATCGACACATTGGTTTTTTTGCATCTTTTCTTTCGCACGCCTTATGGCTGTGCGCGCACGCATGATGAAGCGGGTCAGTTGCGCCATGGTGGCGGTTCTTTTTTCTTCCACCGTTTGATAGACGGCGAACCGCGCTACTCCGAATAGCAAGGGAGCGCAAAGTCCGAAGTCGCCTTTCTGGTCGAGTTGGTCGAACTCACGGGTCAATTGGGTGAATTCCACTTCAATGGCGTTTTTCAGAATTTTGACGGAACCCGTTTTCACCTTGGGGAGGAAAGCGTCGCTACAGCCGGACAGGCTTATCCCGATGGCGAATATGGTGAAGAGCGGTATCAATCTGAACAAGTGCTTTTTCGCGTCATACAATTTTCAGTATCCCCACGATTCATCACTTCTGATTTGCACGCGCTCTATTCTTGCGTACCATACATCAATTGGCGGCGGCATTTCACATCTCATTGTTGTTATTGCCATTATTTATTTCAACCCGGGGAAGAAGCATTGAACGATTCCCAAAAAAAACTCATCGAGAAAGCAGCGGCATGGGTTTTGGAATCTAACTCAACGGTGTGTCTTACCGGGGCCGGCATAAGCACCGAGAGCGGCATTCCCGATTTCAGGTCCAAAGGAGGGATATGGGATCGATTTGACCCCAAAGATTTCGATATTCGCCGATGGCTGGCTTCTGGCGACATACAAAAACGCTACTGGGAAGTCGCTCAAGATGGGTACAACCTGGTCCGAAACGCACTACCCTCTGATGGACATATCGCCTTGGCGAGATTGTCCCGGCACGATCGCTTGAAATTACTGGTGACGCAAAATACGGATGGCCTTCATCAAAAAGCGGGCCATGACCCGGAGAAGATTGTGGAGTTGCACGGGACAAGTCATCTGTGTTTTTGTGTGGGGTGTGGGGCTAAATTGCCTCGCCCCGAGGTGCACGTGCGGGTTCAGGGCGGTGAAACAATTCCAAAGTGTAAGGATTGTGGATGCCTGCTGAAGCCGGACGCTGTTTTCTTTGGAGAGGGGTTGTCCCCGGAAAAGTTGTCCCGGGCCGTTGATGCTTCTAAAGAGGCCGAGGTTTTCCTGGTCGCCGGTTCCTCATTATCGGTGAGGCCGGCGGGCGGCTTGCCCGAGCGCGCCCGCAAAGCTGGAGCGCGCCTCATCATCATAAACGAAGGCCCCACTCGTTTTGACACCAAAGCGGACATACGGATTCAGGGAAAAACGGGTGATGTTCTACCTGCGCTCGTAGATGCGGTTCTTGCCTGAACAGGTTCAGACGATGGATTTTTGATCTTCAATTCCCTGGATGATAGAGTCGGTGGCGAATCCTGGGGATATCCCCAGATTTGTATCGCCCGGGGATTCAAGAGATGTCCGATGACATCCTCTGGGATGTTCTTTGCGCTACAATTCTAAGAAGGAGGAGCGCTTGTGGCCACGCATGAACTGGATACCACCGTCGATACCTGCCATTGGGGGTTTTATGATTCCGACCTCGCTCCCGTCATGACAATCGCTTCTGGCGATACGCTCGTCGTGAAAACCGAATCGGGGCGGAAAGATTTTTTGAAAAAATATCCAGAGAGACTTTCAGAAAATCTCAGAAAAATTCTGGAGACCATGGAGCCGAACCCGGGGGCGCATATCATGACGGGTCCCGTGGCCATCGAGGGTGCCGAACCCGGTGATGTGCTGGAAATCAAGATTCGTGATATCAGGCCCCGGTATGACTGGGGCTATAACGGTTTCAGACCCTTGGTGGGCGGTCTGCCGGAGGATTTTCCTTATACGAGAATGGTGGTTGTCGAGGTCGACGAGGAAAGCGGCACGGGGGACTGGGGAGCAGGGGTCAAGGTGCCGCTCGGGCCTTTTTTCGGGAATTTCGGGGTGGCGCCGTCTTCAGCGCTTGGGCGTGTGCCCACGATTCCGCCCGGGGAGTGGGGAGGAAACACGGATTGTAAGGAATTTACGGCCGGTTCGACGATTTATTTGCCGATTTTCAACGAAGGCGCTTTATTCTCCGCGGGAGACGGGCATGGCTGCCAGGGGGACGGAGAGGCGAATATCAACGGGATAGAGATGGGCCTCATCGGTACTTTCGTGATGAACGTTCGCAAGGACATGAACATCAAAACGCCGCGCGCGGAAACGGAATCTCACTACATTTTGATGGGTTTTGATCCGATTCTGGATAATGCGGCGAAGATGGCTTTACGGGAGACGATTCAATTCCTGGGTGAGCTTCGCGACATGAACCCCGATGATGCCTACAGATTGTGCAGCTTGGCGGTCGATCTGCGCGTCACCCAAATTGTGAATGGCACCAAGGGCGTTCACGCCATGTTGCCCAAATCTTTATTTGAATGAGTTTCATTTTTAGAAGGGGCCATCGTTGCCCGAGCATGTGATTACGCAAAACCCCGACAACATTCAGTGGGGTTATTATGACGCCGTACTTTCTCCGGTTCTCACCGTGGCTTCGGGCGATATGATCGAAATTCACACCGAACCGGGGATCAGGACCCTTGAGTCTCCGATTCGAGAAAGAGCGTCTGAAAACCTGCGTCATATCGCCGAGCGCGGAAAGAGGGATCTGGGCGGCCATATCCTCACGGGACCAATCGCGGTGGAAGGGGCCGTGGCGGGAGATGTCCTGGAGGTGAGGTTTCTGGATATCTGGCCGCGCTATGATTGGGGCTTTAACGTGATTCGGCCTCTGGCGGGTGGTTTGCCCGAGGATTTTCCGTATTCGAGGACAGTGATCGTGGAAATCGACGAAGAGGCGAATACGGGTGATTGGGGGGCGGGCGTGAAAGTGCCGCTTAGGCCTTATTTCGGTAATTTCGGTGTAGCTCCACCCAGCAGCTATGGTCGTGTCCCATCGACTCCGCCGGGAATCTGGGGAGGAAATATGGACAACAAGGAACTCATCGCGGGTTCTCGCGCCTATCTTCCCGTATTACACGACGGCGCTTTGTTCGCCATAGGCGATGGACACGGCTGCCAAGGGGATGGAGAGAGCTGTCTGTCGGCCTTGGAATGTGGTATGTCCGCAAGAGTCGAACTCATTGTCCGAAAAGATTTGAGCTTGGGAATGCCCCGCGCGGAGACTGCTACGCATCATGTTCTCATGGGATTCGACCCTATTCTCGATAACGCAGCGAAAATGGCTCTCAGGGAGACAATCAAGTTTTTGGGGAAATTGTGTGGCATGAGCAAAGATGATGCGTATACGTTGTGCAGTCTGGCCGTGGATCTGCGCATTACGCAGATTGTGAACGGGGTCAAAGGCGTTCACGCGATGCTGCCGAAGGATATCCTTGATGAAGGAGCATTTTGATGGCGACTCATGAATTGATTGCGAATCCGGGTACTGTTCATTGGGGTCATTATGACGCCTCACTGGAGCCTGTGATGCGGATTCGCTCAGGCGATACGCTGGAGGTTCATACGGAATCCGGCAGAGAAGAATATCTGGCGGAACTCGGAGAACGGGCATCCCGGAATTTGCGGGATATTGTTTCGCAAGTCCCCCAAGAGCTTGGCCCCCATATCATGACGGGCCCAGTCGCTGTGGAAGATGCTCGGCCCGGAGACGTGCTGGAAGTTCGTATCCACGAGGTCAAGACGCGCTATGACTGGGGGTATAACTCCATCCGGCCGATGATGGGAGGATTACCGGAAGATTTTCCGTATACGCGCACCGTCATAGTGGACCTCGATTTGGAAGCGCAAACAGGAGACTGGGGCGCGGGCGTCAAGGTGCATCTGCGGCCGTATTTCGGGAACTTTGGCGTAGCGCCCCCGCCCTCCGTAGGCCGGGTGGGGAGCTATCCCCCGGGCGCCTGGGGCGGGAATTTGGATAATAAAGAGCTTATCTCGGGTTCTATCGCCTATTTCCCTATTTTCAATCAGGGCGCGTTGTTTTCCGTAGGCGATGGGCATGGCTGCCAGGGAGATGGGGAGGCTTGCTTGACGGCCATTGAAACGGGCCTCTCGGGGACGATGGAAATTATCGTCAGAAAGGATTTGCACTTGGAAAATCCTCGGGCAGAGACCGATACGCATTATATCCTGATGGGGTTTGACCCCATTCTCGATAACGCGGCCAAAATGGCGCTCCGCGAGACGATAAGGTTTCTTGGAGAGTTGCGCGGCATGAGCAGGGATGACGCCTATACGCTTTGCAGCCTCGCCGTAGACTTGCGGATCACGCAAATCGTGAATGGCGTGAAAGGGGTTCACGCCATGCTGCCGAAATCATTATTCACATAATCGGCGTGCTTAGATTTTCATAGGAGGGATAAAAATTGAGCCAAAATGTTGCGCCGAAGCGGCCAGAGTATATTCCCGGAACGCCCGGCGAACTGGATGCCGTAATCGCGGCTCCTGATAATCACGAAATTATTTTCGAGAACGAGCGGGTCCGTGTTTTACGAGTGACGATCCAACCCGGCGAACTGGAAAACGAGCATACGCATAAATGGGAGAGTGTTTTTACGATCGTGAATTTTCCGAAAATCAGCTATTACAATGAAAAGGGCGAGGTTTGCGCCATCAGCGAAGATCGCAAAGAAGGCATTCCTTTCTGGCTGGGTAGAGAGGGTTTGCACGCTGTAGAGAATCATGGAGATAAACCTCTTGAAGCGATTCGCATCGAAATCAAAGACTAATTTCTAAGGTGTTGGAATTCTGCGCGCTTTCGCATGATTTCTCATTGAGTGGAGAGGTCGTCCGGAGCGTGTTTCATGGAATTTTTCGTACATATCAGGGAGTAGTGAATGAACACTGAAAATGGAAAAAGAGCGCCCATCGGCTTGGCCATCGTCGGTTGCGGGACAATCGGTAGAGTCCGTGCTGAATTCGCCCGAGACTATCCGGGCGTCGAGTGGCTGGGCCTTTGCGACATCAACGAGAAAGTAGGGAGAAAACTCGCCGAGGAAACGAAAGCCGATTTTTTCACCACGGACTACAAGGAGCTTTTGGCCCGACCGGAGGTGACGGCTTCCATCATCGCCACGGAGGAAAACGAGCACGTAGATCCCATATTGGCTTCGGTGGATGGGGGCCATGCCTTGTTCATCGAGAAACCCCTGGCCACGAATGCGGCGGATTCCGCCCGGGTTCTCAAAGCCATCGAAGACGCAGGCCTGGATGCGGTTGTCGGCTATACCCAGCGTTTCAGAAGACGATTTTTAGTCGCCAAGGAAAAGATTCGCACCGGTCAATTGGGAGACGTCACCACGGTGGTCACGAGAGCGTTCATGAACCGCCTGGTGCCCATCGCCACGGTAACGAAAACTGAATTCCGGGGCATCCTCACGCCGATGGTCGTCTCGGGGACGCACAGCCTCGATATCTGTATGTGGCTGATGGACGGGAAAACGCCTGTCGAAGTCTATGCGCGTTCGATGGATAAGGCGCTCGGCGCTTCTTATGGCACCAAGGACGCGACTTTAGGCATCTTCACCTTTGATGATGGCACGATATGGAGCATGAATATCTCATGGGCGTTGCCGACGGTTTGGCCCGGCTCCGTCTATAGCCTGGAAATCGGCATCGTAGGCACCGAGGGTGTTCTCACCATCGACGACACGCATAGGGATTTGGTGCTCGCAAGCGAAAATGCGCAACCGGCGGGTTATACGCCCGATGTGAAGCGAAACGTCGATTTTCTGACGAGTTATCCACCTGGAGACATCGCATTCGATCAACTCTGGGGTCCGATGCGAGAAGAAACCAACGCGTGGTTCGGGCGTGTGCATACAGGCCTGGAAACACCACATGCCACCGTACAAGACGGACACAGAAATCTGCTGCTCACCATGGCGATGGATGTTTCCGCAAACCGAAAAGCACCTGTTCAACTTCCCATGCCCATCAACGAGTATGCGGAATTGTAGGTACTTCAAATGATAGAGAGGAAAATGGATGCCTTTTTATGAAATCGAGGGAATGAAGGAAAACAACAGCAAAACGAATCCCAAAGTCAGGGCGAAAAGCGTTGTGGGCGAATTCATGAAAGTG
Source organism: bacterium (assembly GCA_965218885.1). Taxonomy (GTDB): domain Bacteria; phylum UBA8248; class UBA8248; order UBA8248; family UBA8248; genus Bin107. The sequence continues at coordinate 2,996,462 of OZ244713.1, forward strand.
GGTATCGTGACGAAGCCGGAGGGTGAAGGTCCTCCGCTGCACATGCACCCGAATGAAGAGCAGTTCACACTTATTCTGGATGGCAAGCTGCACTATATACTGGGAGAGGAAGACAAGATTGTAGAGCATGGGGATTTGATTCACATTCCCAGGTACACGAATCACAGAAGCCGGGCCGTTGATGGTGAAGCCACCTTTTTCACCGTCAAGTTCCCTGCCGGAACGGGGGAACTCGATGAGGATTACAACATGGCGCAAGGAGCCGAGGAAGCAGAAAAGAAATATCCCGGAACCTCGGTATAACATGAGATTGCATGGTTATTTCCGATGAAAGAAAAGTATTTTGAGGATTTTAAGGTCGGCGAGAAGTTTCATACGAAAGAAAAAACACTCTCCACGGAAGAAATCATAGAGTTTGCCAAGTTATATGATCCGCAGCCATTCCATATCGATGAGGAAGCAGCGGCCGCGTCTCCATATGGCGGCATCATCGCCAGTGGGTTTCATACGATAGGCACGTCGTTTCGTCTGTTTATCGATACGGGCGTTATCGGAACCACGGGGATGGGTTCACCCGGCATGGATTCCATCCGCTGGATAAAGCCCGTTCGCCCTGGAGACACCTTGCGTGTCGAGGCGGAAGTCCTCGAGGCGAGAGCGTCCCGTTCGACTCCTGGCCGCGGGATTATCCTCATGGATTTCAGGACATTCAACCGGGAAAACGAACTGGTTCTCGCTATGCGGGGTGTACATTTGGTCCGCAGACGAGATGGTGGAAATATATAGGCAAGGCGTATGTGATACGTTTGTGCATGACTCTTTTGGTTTCAGCCAGAGAGGGTAGACTCCTCCTCGGCTGCCCCTGAATCGAAGATGCTGTCGCCCGTCGTTTCAGGGGATGTTCAAAATCCCCGATTTTTAGTGGTGGGCATGCGTCATCGCCGCCATGATCGCTTGTTCTATTTCCATGATCGCACCACTGACTACACGGCCGATGAGGTCCAGCTTGCGAATCTGATCGATACGGGGACGGATCCGGTTGATCTCCTTGTCGGAAAACACGTCACGCAGAATGTTGCATCCATCAGCAAGGCAGATGATAGCGACATCTTTTGGATCCGGAGTTTCATCCGATAGTAATACGCCGGTGATGCGCAGCTTCACTTCACGCTCGGCGCGGCCATCGATCGTCGGATATCTCCGCGCCCGGAAGACCCAAAGGAACTTTTCCTCCTGGGATTCCAGAATGCCGTTGTCGATCAGGCTGGACAATGACTGATTGCGGATTTCTGTAGCCTCCCGGGAAATTGTTTCAATCCAGGCCTTTGTATCCCTGGTTTCGGTGGAACCCGCAATGCTGTCGAGAATCCGGTCATGCACCGGGTGGCCGATCGGGTTTTTATCCAGAACCATCAACTGGTTGGGGTCGGTGTCGATGCGGTTTGCAAATGCCAGATCCATTAGCACCGCGCCCGCGAGCACATATCCCATCGTGCTTTCGCGAATGGGGAGGAACGAACCTTTCTCGTCATCCAGCATCAGCAACAGGATTTCATCGACAAATGTCAGCATGGAGTGCTCCTTTATGAAACCGCCGCGAGTGCTGCCTCACGGGTGTCGTGGCAATCGATTACGGTATGGAAACCGCTGGTTTCTATCACTGACTTGCAATCGGGTTGTAGCGAGCAGATCATCAATTTGCCGCCGTTTTGCTGGCATTTTCTGGCGCCAGTGAGAAATATGCGCAGCCCGGCGCTGCTGACGTATGTCATTTCTCCGCAATCAAGCAGGACATTGACATCACCACGATCGACGATTTCCGAGATCCGGTTTTCCAGTTCCGGTACGGTGAGGCCGTCAGCACGCCCTTCAATCGTAAGGACGATCACAGAATCCGCTTTTTCTTCCCCGATATTCATCATGGCGTGATGTTCTCCTGAATGGCTGGTGCAATTTAGTGTTCATTTCAAATGTAGTCCAACGTCCAGTTGCTTGCAACTCATTTTTTTTCCCGCGAGGACACTCTCACAATCATTGATTCCAGAATGAAGGGCCGACTATTTTGTCAATTTTCCCTCACAAAATGTCAAAATGTTTTACTCGTTGAAAATCAGAATAATCGTACCCAGAAAGATGGTAAGCGCACCTGCAAAGACGCGCCAGTTCATTTTCTCTTCTGACTGGAGAAAAACCCACGATATCGCGATAACGAACAAAGGCCTTGATTGCGAGATGGGGAAAGCATAGACAACGGGCGCATGTGCCAGCGCGAGATATAAAAACGTGACGCCGAGGCTTGCCGACAGACCGGCCAAAACGAGAAATTTCCAGTTGCTTGGGGTCCAACTTTTGATTTCGCTTATTTTTCCTTTGCGGAAGAGGAAAGGCAAAAAAGCTGCTACCGCAAAAATGTTGGAATAAAAGTTCGCCTCGTTGGCGGAGGTGAAGAACCTCACCGATGGCCGCACAAGCACCGCGGCCGCTCCAAAGGCCAGTGCGCAACCGAGAGCCAATCCCATTCCGATGTACGGGTTTCTCGGGGATTCCCCCCCTTGATGATTGGCATGACTCCTGGCAATGAAAATGTATCCACCAAACACCAGGAGGGCGCCCAGCCCGATGGTTGATGTAAGCGCTTCTCCCAGCAAGGTGACGCCGAAGAATACGGCGAAAATCAGATTCGTCGCTACGATGGTGCTCGTACGTGCGGACCCGATATGCTGCGTGGCGGCGAAGAGCATAGTACGCGCAACGCAGACTCTGAAAATCCCCGCGATGGCGATGAAAAGAAGGGGCCAGCCGAAACCCGGCCAAGGGTCTGAAAAATCTCCTCTCAAAACGGAGACAGCCCAGAGAATGGGAAGACCGATGACAGCGGTGAAGGCTGTCCCCGTGATGGGATTTATGCCACGAACCGCGAAGCGTCCGAAGATATCCCTTAGCGCAAGTAGAATTGCTGATATGAGGGCGTATACGGCGGCTGTCTCAAACACCCCCGCATTATAGAAAAGTGTGCGTGCGCATCAAAGCGCTTTTGGTTTGTTCGTTAAACTCTCAGTGCGGAAGCGGGGTGTTGCGCGCGTTCGAGGACGAAGTCGGCCATCAGCGGCCAGGGATCGAAGCCGATGACATTTTGCGCATCGTCCACGAAATTGGAGAGTGCGTTGATGTCGTAATAATATATTTCCCCGTCTTTATCATTGACCAAATACTCGACGCCGCCGACTTCTATGCCGGCTTTCCGCATGATTTTCTCGACCGTATCTATTTCCTCTCGCGGTGGCGTAATCTTTTCGATTAAAGCATTCCTGCCGTTCACGCCACACGCAATTTCCTCGTTCCGGCGGCAATAACTGCCCGGGCAGAGATTAAAAGAATTCGGGTCCACCAATGCCAGTTGAATCGCATAAAGGAACTTGCCGTTCAAAACTTCAACGCGAACGATTTGCTCTCCACGCGGCGGAATGTATTCCTGAACGAGAGCCACATTGTCGATGCCAAAATCGATGCTCGCTTCATCCGCCGCCTTTTGGAGTTCTTGGGGCGTATCATATTTTTGTATCCCGGCGCCGCTTCCGCCAATGTTCGCCTTCGTGATGACGGGGAAGCTGAATCCCTCGGCCGCCGTAGGGGCCTGCGAGGGATGGTTTATCACCCGTGACTTCGGGTGATTGACGCCCAGGTTCTTGAGTAGACGGGTTTGCCGCACTTTTGAGAATTCATGGAGATAGGCCTCATAGCCGTTGATCACGTTGGCGCCAATCGCTTGGAGATGCGCGCAATATTCGAGCGTGTAGGGAATCGCATGTGTATGCCCGCGCGCCCATGCAGATGGGCTCATACGGTTTACAATCAACGAATAAGGCGAATCTGTTTCCGTCGGGTCGAAGCGATGGTTGTGGGCTTCTATTTTTTCATATTCCACACCTCGCCTGTCGAGTTCATCGAAAAGCTTATTGAACCACTCGGGGTGTTCATAATAAACAGCGATGGGATGGGCAGAACCGTTTAGGTCACTCACCGGAGCACATTCTCCTCAAATTTTAGCGTATCGAGTACTTGTTGAATTCGTTCATCGACTATCTCGATCATCTTGGGATGAAATCCGAGGTGCGGACCTAAAATGACGTCGATATCAGGGTATTTCCTCCGGCCTTCTTTAATGAAGACGGGCAAATCCACCTTCACGTGATTGCCCCTGAAAAGAAAGTAAGGGATGACAATGATTCTCTCAGCCCCATTCTCTACACACAAGTCGATTCCTTCGGATATGGAAGGGTGGCTGATCTCCAGAAATGCGGCCTCTAGTATGCGATGCGGCCAGGCTTTCCGAAAATGATCCACGACGAGGAAAAGCGCATCGTTGGCGTTTCGGGCGCGGCTGCCGTGACTGACGAGCAACACTGCCGTTTTCACTTGGTCCTCGGACGTCTCGTCCAAAAATTCTAATTGCTTTTCTAGGCTAGGCATTCGCCTTCTCCTCTTTCCAATACGTATTGTTTGTCCTGACTCCAATCGATGAACAAATCAGAATCAGGCTCATCGTTGAATTGACCAACAAGGTGAAACTCTTGCAACAGGTCTTCGAAAGACGCACTACCCTGACGATCCAAAAACTCGTTGAAACGCTCGCCTTCGCTCCTGTATTCCTGGTAGTGAGACAACATCTTCTTCAGCGCATCGGGAACACGCTTCGCAGGAATTCGAACCTGTATACGTTTGCCGATGCGGATTTCTCCATCAGTGCTATCGTATTGGCCACCGAGGAAAATTTCATAAGCAGGCAGCATCGCGCCGTTCGCTCTAAGCGTTCCTCCATGAAAGCCGATGTTGGCGATATGGTGCTGGCCGCATGAATTCGGACAACCGCTCATCTTAATGTGCATCTCCCGTGTGAGCGGGTCCTGATCGACTTCTTGGAGTGTTTCGCGCATGGCGTTCGCCAAGCCCATTGAGGAGGTAATGCCGAGCTTGCATGAATCCGTTCCCGGGCAGGAAACCACATCAGATATCTCGCGGGCGCCTTTTTCGGCGAGTCCGATGCGATGAAGCTCTTTCCATAGGGGATAAAGCTCTCCTTCGCGCACCCATCTGAGGACAAGGTTTTGCTCGAAACTCGTTCTTGCGCGGCCTCTCGCAAAACGCCGGGTGAGGTCGGCTAAGGCGAAGAACTGATCTGTAAGAATATTTCCCAATGGTAGCTTGATCTCGACGGCGAAATAGCCTTCTTGCCTCTGCGCGGTGACGTTTGTATTTCTCCAGGCGTAATAATCCGCCGCATCGCCATTCGGGTTTACCACCACGCAGTTCAAGGTGTTCAAGACGGGTGGAGCGTCGGCTTCTTCATCATCTTTCCAAAGATAGGGCTCGGGATTGATGGGCTCTTTCGCCCAATCCTTTTTGATCTCCTCCTCGACACGCTCGCGCAGTCCGTCTATACCGATCCAACTCACCAAAAACTTAATGCGCGCCTTGAAGCGGGATTTGCGGAGTTCAGCAGCCTGGTCAAAAACCCGGATAAGGGCTTCGCTCACCCTCAGGAAATCGGACACCGGAACGAACTCGTACAGCACTTCAGCGGTACGCGCGAAAGTGGCGAGGCCGCCGCCAACGAGCATCTTGAAGCCATGCACGGGGATTCCTTCCACTTCTTTAATGAGGGGAATGAATCCTATGTCATGAATTCCGCCGACTACGCAGTCCGAAGAACAACTGGAGAACGCCACTTTGAATTTGCGCGGTAGGTCCTGTGTGAAATCCTTACGAACGAAGTAACGGGCGAAGGCACCTGCATAAGGCGTGGTATCGAAAACCTGATCCTTACAAACGCCCGCATAAGGACAGCCGGTGACGTTTCTCACGCAATTTCCACATGCTTCCCGCGTGGACAATCCCACTTCGCCCAGAAGCCTCAAAACATCAGTGGTCTCGTCGAGAGGGACGAAATGAAACTGCACGTTTTCCCGTGTCGTGACGTGACCTTTTCCTAATGGTGCGTAATCACGGGATACGCGCCCCAGGGCTTCGAGTTGCGAAGCACTCAGGCCGCCGAAAGGTATTTTCACGCGCACCATCTGCGCATCCGCCTGCCGCTGGCCATATACGCCGCGTCTTAGGCGATAAGGAAGAAACACGCCGTTGTCGAGTTCACCCTTTCGGAACCTAGTGGCTTGCGTTTCAAAATCATCTAATTCTTCGGGAATCACCGGAATGACGCCCAATGTTTCCCGAGATAGTGGTTTTCGTGATTCTTCGTGCATCACATGCTCCTCACGTGAACAGCTAAGTAAATATCGGATGATGAATGGGAGTCAGGCCGAAGCCCGGCTTTTACGAAATGGCTTTGTTTAAGAATTCTTCCGGGAGACAGCGCCAGGAGATTTCTTGACTTTCATCGGCCTCGAACCAAACGAGGTCTTCAAGGCCGGCGACTGGGCCGACGAGAAAAACAGCAGGTGGGGATATTTCTTCGCGTTGCGCGAGACTCGATGCTTTTCCCAAAGGACAGCGGTAGGCTGACTGCCTGTTGGTGGTTCCATTTTCAATAATGGCGGTGGGCGTGTCTTTCGACATTCCGTTTTCGATCAGAGCGGCTGATATGCGTCCGATGGAGCGTGCGCCCATGAGGAAAACGAGTGTCCCCCTATCCTTCGCCAGATGCGCATAATCCACCTGTGTCTCAGGTTTTTGGGGGTCTTCATGGGCTGTCACGACCGTGAACGATGAGGCGATGTTTCGGTGTGTGACGGGTATTCCCGCATAGGTGGGCACAGCCAAGGCGGAACTGATTCCTGGTATGATTTCAAAATGAACACCGGCTTCTGCCAGGGCTTGCGCCTCCTCGCCGCCACGCCCGAACACGAAAGGGTCTCCGCCTTTCAGGCGCACCACCTGATAACCGCGATGAGCGAAATGGATGAGAGATTTGTTGATGTCGTCTTGACTCATGATATGACGGCAGCTGGATTTTCCGGCATTGATGAGTTCGCAGCTTTCCGGGCAAAGTTGTAGAATCTCAGGGTTCACGAGGCGGTCATAAATCACCACGTCCGCATTTGATAAGGCTTTCGCCGCCTTGAGTGTAAGCAAGTCCGGGTCCCCAGGACCTGCTCCCGCAATATGCACCTTTCCTTGATACATGAGAGATTCCTATCTAAAGTCTAATTTTTTCTTTTTATTGTTAAGTAGTTTACTTAACTTTTTCGGAAAATATTCCGCTTTTGTACTTTTGTCAACCCAATCAAGCGTTTATTCTTAGGTTGTTTTGTCTGGGATGATGTTGTAGATGTCCATCGCTAAAGAGAAGGTGCGAATAATGAGTGAAAAACCCAAGTGTTTTGAAGTTGCTTTGCGTCTCATCGATGAAGCGAATTCGCAGGATCCGAATACCGAGAAATTCGAGGGCAAAGATTACCCCAAAGAGCTTTTGTATTCGATGAGAATGACAAAATGGCTCGAAACCATGGAGCCGCACGCTTCCGAAGCCCTGCGTCTGGCGGTTCGCAGTCAACATATACGCCGGTGGGACATTCCTCGATCGGATTATCCTCCCGGTCGGATAGGATATCACCAATGGCGGACCCGTCTTTACGACTATCATGGGGAGAAAGCGGCCGAAATTCTCAAAAAGGTGGATTACGATGAGGAAACAATAGCCCGTGTGCGAATGCTGTTGAAAAAGCAGGGCTTGAAGACCAACACGGAAACCCAGACACTCGAGGATGTCGCCTGTCTGGTGTTTTTGGAGAGTTATTTGTGGGATTTCTCCCGGCTGCATGATGAGGAGAAAATCATCGACATCTTGCGGAAAACGTGGCGGAAAATGTCCTCGCGCGGACAGGAGGTCGCCAGGGAGCTTTCCTTGAATGCAGGTGCGGGAGCGTTGTTGCGCAAGGCGCTCGCGCCTGAAAATTAGTGGAAAACGGCTATTTTCAAAAGCTTTAGCCCCGCTTTCTCATCCGCGTTCTTGTGGTGTATGATTCGGGCGCAATGTTTCTTTATGGCTCATCTTAAGGAGAAAATCATGAACGTCACCATGTGGAACTGCTACGTCTGACCTTACGCCTACAGGGCCATGGAATGGCTCGTTCGCCTTCAGGAGAAAAGAAGCGATCTGAAAGTGGATTACAAGGCCTTCGTGCTGGAGCAGGCGAATTTCGGCCCGGCGCGGGGCGAGGACTGGAAGGCCTGGGAGGACAAGACTTTCCCGAGCAGGGATCTGCCTCCGCATCAGGCGGCCAAGTGCGCGGCGCTGCAGGGCGAGACGCAGTTCGACAAGTACCACGTGGCGCTCCACCGGGCGAAACACCGCGACGGCAAGGATATCACCAGTGAACTGGTGCTGCGCGATATCGCCGTGGAAGTGGGCCTCGACGTCGATCGCTGGGAGGAGGACATGAAGAGCGCCGCCACCATCCCCCTCATCGCGCAAGAGCATGAGGACGCGGCGGAGCAGGGTATTTTCGGCGTTCCCACGCTCGATTTCGGCGAAGGCAAGCCCGTTTTCGTGAAACTAGAGGAAGGCGATTGGGAAAACGAGGGCGATGAGCAGGGTCTGCTCGACGCCGTAAAGGCCACCTCGGCCGAGCGGCCCTATTTGTTGGAGCTCAAGACGCCCGAATCCGCCAAGCGCAGCTCTTCCTCGGCGAAGAAGTATGAGAAATACGGGGTGAAGGCGAGATAATGCGCCATAAACGCCCTCGAGGAGCCTCCAGGCCATGAGCGAAGCAGGGGATAAGGCCCATCCCGTCGATCTCACGGTGGATAAGACCGCGCGCGAGTTTCGCGTCGAGTGGGCGAGCGGAGAGAAGAGCGCCTACGGCTTCGATTACCTCGCCGCCCTTTGTCCGTGCGCGAATTGCAGGGAGGAGCGCAAGGCGCGCGAGAAAAACCCCCTCGCCGTCCTCTCGGGGCCGAGCGGGCCGACGGAACTTGAAAACGTGGAGATGGTGGGGCGCTACGCCCTCAATTTCATCTGGCGGGGCGGTTGCGGCGCGGGCATCTATTCGTTTGACTATCTCTACGAGATCGCTCCTGAGCGCGCGAAGAGCGCAGGTGAAGGGGAGGCGTAAATCGTGCCGACCCGTACACCGGAAGCCAAGGATGAGAAATATCAAACTGGGCCCGAGCAAAAAGCCTGCCCCACGTGAGTGGGCGGCTTGTTCCGCGCCGTGGCGTGGGTTTTCGGCTGGATGAAGAGGAAGATACTGGGGTAACCGGCCCTATAAATCTCATGAGGAATATCGCGTAGAAGTGATGAAACGCGCGCAATATCAAACCCCTCGCGAAAGCGGGGGGTTTTGCTTTTAGCGGTTGATGATGAGGTTCGCGCCCGCTGCGATCACCAGGACGCCCACGATTCTTTTGAGCGTGAGGGCGGAGACGTTCTTGAGCAGATACGCCCCGATGGGGCCGCCGATGACGGCGCCGATGCTCAGGTAAACCGCGTAGTTCCAGACGATGAGGCCGCTTCTCACGTTCTCGAACGAGGCCACCAGCGAGTTGAACAGATAGGCGAGAATCGAGACCGCCACCGCCTGCTGGGGCGTGAGCGAGGGGATGAGGAACAGCGTGGGCACCAAGATGATGCCCCAGCCCACGCCGGTGGCCGCGTTGAGCGTGCCCACGACGGCGCCCAAAACCAATAGTCCCACTCCTATCCAGTCCAAAACGATCTCCTTTTATAAATAACCTTTTATTATCAAATGGTTATTCCGGTTATCGCATGTTCCACTATAAGTACGGCCACCTACGGATCCGTCTCGTTATCCGGCGATTTATTTGTCGGAAATTTATCGAAAAACGTCGTGAATTTATCTATATTTATCTAATTTTTCAGGTATTCCCAAGGGTGTTTCCGCGCGCAGGCTTCGTCCTGAATTCTTGATTTGATGTCCGCGCGTTATCACCGCTTCGCTTCATCGCCCATCCGCCTCATCCGCTCTTGATGCTCTCTCGAAAACGCCCCCGCCCGCAAGTCGCCGAATCCGACCCGGACGGCGGGTCTTGCGCGGCAGGGTAGCGAATTTCGCCCCGTGCGCCATCCGCGCAAATGCGGGGAAATGCGTGATCGGCTTGCCGAGCGAGGCTATGCAGTCCCGAATGAGGAAGGAGGGATTGCTGACCGAGAGGGCGGATGTGGTTTCGTATAAGGGGCTGTTGAAAAAGTCCTGATTTCGTGATTCGGCGTCAACCCCGACCGAAGAGGCATTACGCCTTTGTAGGGACAGGTCGAGACCTGTCCTGACGAGGACGAACCCTTGGGTCCGCCGGCTGGCTCAAACCCCACCCGCTAGGAACCCCGCCCCGAAATATGCGATAGTCCCATCCCATGAATATCCACCGTAGGGGTCGCATACATGCGACCCGACCGGGTAGATGGAGAGACCCGTAGTAGGGACAGGCCTCCGTGCCTGTCCGAAGCCTCCGTGCCTGTCCTGGCGAGGGAGAACCTTTGGGTCCGCAGGCAGGCTCAAACCCGCCCGGCTAGGAACCACGTCCCAAAATATGCGATAGTCCCATCCCATGAACATCACGAGGAAAGGAGGAACAAATTGAGGCTTTTGCATCCGGGTGAGATATTGCGTGAGAAACTAGACGCACTGGAGTTGTCCGCCAGTGCGCTGGCGAAGGCATTAGATGTGTCTGCGGGCCGGATCAGAGCGATTCTGAGCGGCAAGCGAGGCGTTAGCGCGAACACGGCTTTACGGCTGGCGCGGTATTTCGACACGACACCAGAGTTCTGGCTCAACCTGCAAAAGGCCTGGGAACTTCGTCGAGAGGAAATCGAGGAAGGCCTCCGGATCGCCGAACGGGTCGAGCCCCGGCATCCCGGCAGAGCGGGCGGAAAGAATAAGCGTTTCGATGAACGAAATCTCAAACTAATCGATCTCATAGGTCGTTTCGAGGCCGATCCGTCTTCGACACACGCATATAATGCTCTTTCAGCTATAGGACGTTTGAAAGACGACGGAGCCATTTTTTGGAAAGAAGGTTCCAGTGAACTAACCCGTTGGAGGCGCGCCTGCACCGAATTATGGCAGTTTATCAACGCCGAATTGGGAAGGAGACGCCACATAGAAAAGCAGAATTTGGCAACGGCGCTGAGAGAGTTCATTCAGGAATTCGAGCATTCCATCGGCGGGATGTATGAGATGCTGTACGGAATTTCCGACGGCCCTGACGATAACCCCGATCTCGAACGGATGTTTCGCTGGTTCGAGGTGGTCTACAGAATTTCCACCTACGCCATCATTTCGTTTTGGATTCCAGACAAGACCGAGCGCAATTCGGTCAAGATAACGACAAATTTTACCACGGGTAAGTGCAGGGCAGAATGGACGAGAGAAGAGATGAAAGTACCAAAGGAATACCGTCGCGCCACCAGGAAGTTGTGAGACCGATCAAGGAGGTCAAACCCGACTGATGAGGGGCTGTTGAAAAACCTCGCATGCGGCCCCTACGCCGAACCACGTCCTCTCTCATTGATCGTGTCCGCCCGCCTTTTGTTTTTGATCGTCATTCCGCAATGCTTGAATGCGGAATCCATTTTCGCCTTTTTCTCTTCGCCTTTCGTTCAGACGTCCTCGCTCCCGGACGGGGAGGATCGGTACGCCGCCGCGCATTCACCCCCATCGGTTCTGGTCAACCTTGCGGTTGCCACCAACATGCGCCGGAATGACGGCGTTGTGGTTCGGGGTCGACCGATGCGCTAGGAATTGCGCCGGAAAATGTGCGATATTTACGTCCCATGAATATCACGAGGAACGCATCGCCCCGTAATACGCCCCCAGCCGCCGCCCGGCGCGGCATCGCCTGAGGCTGGACGTGCGCCTCTCCTGGAACGAGATGCGCGTCCGCGCGGCGCGCTTCGCCCGGAGATGGAAGGATGCGTCTTATGAAAAGGGCGAGACGCAGAGTTTCTATAACGATTTCTTCCGTATCTTCGGCGTCGAGCGCCGCTCCGTCGCGCGCTACGAAGAGCACGTAAGACGGCTGGATAATACCCACGGCTACATCGACTTGTTCTGGCCGCGTGTTTTGATCGTCGAGCAGAAAAGCGAGGGCCGCGACCTCGAACGAGCTTACGGACAGGCAGGAGAGTATTTCGACGCCCTGCCCGAAAGAGAAAGACCCGGCCACATTCTGGTGAGCGATTTCCAGACGTTTGAGCTTCACGATCTGGATGAGCGGACGCGCACGGCCTTCTCGCTCGCCGACCTGCCCGCCCACGTCGAGAAATTCGGCTTCATCCTTGGGCTTCGCCGCCGCGCCTTTCGGGATCAGGACCCCGCCAACGTCAAGGCGGCGGAACTCGCGGGAAACCTGCACGACGCCCTCGCGGAGGCGGGCTATACGGGGCACGATCTCGAACGCTTTCTTGTGCGCGTGGTCTTCTGTTTGTTCGCGGACGACACGGGCATCTTCGAGCCGCGCGACATCTTTTTCAATTTCATCGAAGAACGCACGAGCGAAGACGGGGCCGACCTCGGCCCCTGGCTGGCGCAACTTTTTCAGGTGCTGGACACGCCCGAAGATGCGCGTCCGCAGACGCTGGATGAGGATCTGGCGCGCTTTCCCTACGTGAACGGCGATTTGTTCAAGGATTCCCTGCGCATTCCCTCATTCACTGCCGCCATGCGAAACGCCCTGCTCGAAACCTGCCGCTTCGACTGGTCGAACATCTCACCGGCCATCTTCGGCGCGCTCTTTCAATCGGTGATGAATCCGGAGGAACGCCGCGCGCAGGGGGCGCACTACACGACCGAGAAGAACATCCTGAAGGTAATCGAGCCCTTGTTTTTAGACGACCTGCGCGCGGAATTCGAGCGGCTGAAAGCCAGAAAGGACAGCCGCCGCTCGGCCGAACTCGGGCGCTTTCAGGAGAAGCTGGGCGGTATGAAATTCTTCGACCCGGCTTGCGGGTGCGGCAACTTCTTGATCATCGCCTACCGTGAATTGCGGGAACTGGAGATGGAGGTGATCCGCGAACTCCGCGCCGCCGAGGCGCAGCGTGAACTCGACGTGGCCGGGCTTTCCCGCATCACCGTGGATCAGTTCTACGGGATCGAACTCGGCGAGTTCCCGGCGCGCATCGCCGAGACGGCGCTCTGGATGATGGACCACATCATGAACAACCGACTGAGCCTGGAGTTCGGCCAGACCTACACCCGCATTCCCCTCAAAACCTCCCCGCACGTCCTGTGCGCCGACGCGCTGGAAACCGATTGGGCGGCGCTTCTCCCGCCCGAGGATTGCTCCTATGTTTTCGGCAATCCGCCGTTCGTGGGCGCCAAGTTTCAGACTGGCGAACAGCGTTTGCAGGTACGCCGGGTCGCCGATCTCGGCAGGAGCGGCGGAACGCTCGACTACGTGACCGCGTGGTTCATCCGGGCGGGGGAGTATCTGCGAAAGAGCGCGACGCGCATCGGCTTCGTCGCCACTAACTCGGTAACGCAGGGCGAGCAGGCGGCGCAGCTTTGGCCTCTCCTCTTCGAGCGTTGCAGGCTTGAGATCGCCTTCGCCCACCGCACCTTCGCCTGGGGGTCGGACGCGCGCGGGGTGGCGCACGTGCACGTCGTCATCATCGGACTGGACGCCCGTGAGGCGGCGCGGGCGGAAAAGCGCCTGTTCAGCTATCCCGACATTAACGGCGAACCGGAAGAAAGCCGCCACGCCGCCCTCTCGCCCTATCTATTCGACGCGGGCGGCCTTGCCGACCCACATCTGACGGTGCGAGAGGAGAGCAGGCCGATTAACGGCCTACCTCAGCTATTAAGTGGCTCGCAACCCATCGACGATGGGAATTACATTTTCAACGCCGACCAACGCGCCGCTTTTCTGACGAAAGAACCGGTTGCGGAGAAGTTCATCCATCCCTATGTCGGCGCGCGAGAATATCTGCGAGGCGGTGAGCGCTGGATTCTGGCTCTTCAAGATGCCGGTCCCGCCGAACTCAAGGATATGCCCAAAGTCATCGAGCGGATGCGCGCCGTCAGGATGTTTAGGGCGAAGAGCAAACGGAAGAGCACGCTAAAGATCGCCGATTACCCGGCGCAATACAACGTGGAAGTCATCCCTACGACACCGTTTCTGGTCATCCCCGAAGTAAGCTCGGAGCGGCGGGACTATGTTCCTATTGCTTGGCTTGAACCGCCCGTGATCCCAAGCAACAAGGTAAGAGTATTGGCAAATGCCAGCTTGAGGCAGTTCGCACTCCTAACATCCGCTATGCACATGGCGTGGATTAGGCACATTGGAGGGCGATTAAAGAGCGATTTTCAGTATGGAATCGGCGTTATTTACAATACCTTCCCGACGCCGCCGGGGGACGCCGACCTATCGAAGCTGGAACCCCTCGCCCAAGCCGTTCTCGACGCGCGCGCGGCTCACCCCGAGGCTACGCTGGCCGACCTCTACGACCCCGACCTCATGCCGCCCGACCTGCGCCGCGCCCATCAGGCCTTGGACCGCGCCGTGGACGCGCTCTATCGCCGCACCGGCTTCGCCTCCGAGCGCGAGCGCGTGGAGCACCTCTTCGCCCTGTACGAGAAAATGCGCGCGCCCTTGGAGGCGCGTGTGAGGAAAAAACCGAGACGAAGGAGGCGGAACTGACGGATTTAGTACACCATTACTGGGAATCATACATCTATCTAGGATTTTGGTGCGCTGGGAATGACACAAAGGAGCGTAATCGTGGCGGGGAACAACACCATCGACTTCAAAGACCCGTTGGAGATCACGGCATGGTTGGATGCAGCCTTGGAGAAGGAAAAGGAAAAATACGAACAATGTCCGGTTATGTCGGACATGATTCCCGAGTACGTAGATGCGCAAGCATGGGGTTACGTTATTGCTGGTTATTTCTTGGTGGAAGAGTCGTTTAAGGCGCTTCTGTACGTTCGTGGGAAGACGGTCCCCAAAACACATTCACTGTCTATGCTGTTCGACTCGTTCGAGGAAGACGACAAGGCGATCCTTCGTGAATACTACAACGACTACCGAGCAACAATCGGCGGAAGAATAGGAATGTTTCCGTTCAAATCGCTCGACGACTTTCTTGTAAATCTCGACGGCGACAAGAACGAACGAGGAGATCATATCGGCTCCTTCGCCTGGCGGTATTTCCTTATTGAGAAAAAGCGAAGCCAAAAGATGCCATCGGTCAGCGTGGATTATTTGCATGAGATCGTGTTCGGGTGTATCCGAATTATTGAATCTGCGGAGAGCGTTACATTCGACCCTTCTCGATGCACTCATAGCTGGCGGTTGCATAGTAAGCGGCGTAAGAAATATGACAATTGGTTGATTGTCAGAATGAACTCTGAGGGATGGGATGATCTTGGTGATAGGCTGGAAATTCTGTGGGGGCCGGACTATCGCGGGCGCTTCGATCTATATCTTTCCAAGGGTAAGGGGCAAGGGGTGTTTCTTTTTGCGGAGATTCCAGGCGACAACGATTTGCCGGTTTTTGACAAGAAGTTGGAAATCGAAACCCTCGATGTTGAACAAAGTTATCGGAATATTGGAGTGACATGGCCCTCGGGTTCGCCTATAGACTAAGAGTTCTTTTTAACTCACAATCCTTCGCGCTTCGCAATCACTCCCCCCTTGAGGGGGTTGTTGAATAACCCTGTTTTCGTGATTCGGTGAATGGAACCAACCAGGGAGGGGGCCGTAGGGACAGGTCGCGACCTGTCCTTACGAAGCGGTGCGGCTTTGTTCGTCATTCCGGCGAAAGCCGGAATCCATTTGTTTTGCCTTTGTTTTTAATTTTCTGAATGAATCCCGCCAATGACGGGGAGATGAAATGACGGAGTAGTGTCATTCTGCTCGACAATGGATTCCGGTTTTCGCCGGAATGACGGCGGTGGTCAATTCAGGCCGAGGAGGTCTTTTTCAACAACCCCTTGAGGGGGAGTCGGCAAGGCAAGGGCGAAGCCCACAGTCGCGCTGGTGGGGGGTAGTTTTGTTTTGCAGGTAATATAAGAAATTCCCCCCACCGTGTCAGCCTTCGCCCCGAGGGCTCGGCTTCCGCGACTCCCCCTCAAGGGGGGAGTGATTTCCAGCAGGCCCAAACCCGCCCGGCTAGGAATCGCGCCCCAAAATATGCGATATTCTCATCCCATGAAAATCACGAGGAAAGCATCGCCCCATCAAACGCCCCCTCACGCCTAGGACATGGACATTCTTAACCGCCGCACCGGCTTCGCCTCCGAGCGCGAGCGCGTGGAGCGCCTCTTCGCCCTGTACGAGAAAATGCGCGCGCCGCTGGAGGCGCGGGTCGGGGGAGGCGGAGACGAAGGCGGTGAAGCCAACGTGGGCGTATTTTAGATGGATCATCGAAAGACGACATTCCCAAAACATTGACACGAGACTCAAAAGGGATAACATAGAAACACTTGCTGCCGTTTGGCGGATACTTATATGGAGGCGGGCTATGGCGCGAGACATCATTCAAGTTTTCGCCGAGTGGGATTCTGAAGCGCGGGTATGGGTGGCCGAAAGCGAGGACGTGCCCGGACTCGTCGCCGAAGCGTCCACGCCCGAGGAACTGGAAGAGAAACTGAAAACTCTCATTCCCGAACTGTTGGAGTTGAATGCCCACCTTCTGGATGGCGGCGCTCCGCCGCGTCAGGCGAAAACGCATTTCAGCGCGTTCGAGCGGGAAGTTCAGTTCGCCTGATCCGTGGGGAATTATACCCGGGAATTGAAAAAGCTCCTGCGCGAAGAGGGCTGCCGTTTCGAGCGGCAGGGCAAGGGAGATCACGAAATCTGGTACAGCCCCGTTACGTTGAAGCGGTTTCCCGTCGATAATGAAATCAAATCCCGCCATACGGCCAACGAAGTGCTCAAGCAGGCGGGTCCTCCGAAAGCCTTTTAAGCGAAAACGTCTCACCGGGGAGAAACGATATGACAGCCACCGAAAACACGCCGGGCGCTTCGTCGCTCGAAGCGCGGCTGCGCGATATCGAGGACAGGCTCGAAATCTACAACCTCATTGCTTCGCACCCGCCGAGTGCGGACACGGGCGCGGATTATTACACCCGCGCCGTCTTCACCGAAGACGGCGTCTTCGACCGCGGGGAGAGTCTCGACTGCACGGTCGGCAGCGAGGCCATCGGCGCCATCACCCGGAGATCCGAGCATCGACAGGCGATTCACGGCGGCCTCGCCCACTTCGCCGGGCTGCCGCACGTCGAGCTCGACGGCGATGCGGCCTGCGTCACCTCCTACTTGCAGCTCATCCACCCCGACGCCGAGGGCGCCGAGCGCGAGTTGCCCAATCACGGCGTCTCGACCGGCTACCGCATCCACCGCGTCCTCGCCAACCGCTGGGAACTGACGCGCACGCCCGGGGGCTGGAAGATCAAGAGCCGGAAGCTGCGCCCGCTCGACGGCTCGGCGCCTGCGCGCGACATCCTGTCCCGCGCCCTGGCGCGCCACCGCCCCGGCGACTGACGCGCAGGGCTCTCCGCCGCGCCTTCTTGCCTATGGTATAGTCTCGGTATACAAAAACCGCGCGCCGCTCCATCCGGTCGGCGCAACCTATTCGGAGATAAGACATGAAACAAGGCATGAGGCCCGGTGACCGCCTGCCCTATTCGGCCATCATCGATCGCAAGCCGCTCAAACTGCCGGGCGGCGCGCGCCTGGTGCTCTGGCCTGTCCTGGCGCTGGAGGTGTGGGACATCGTCCGGCCCATGGCGCGTATGGTGATACCCCCGCCCCAGGGGGTGCCCATGCTCCCCGATCATCCGAACTGGAGCTGGCACGAATACGGCATGCGGGTCGGCGTGTGGCGCATCAAACGCATGCTCGACGAGCTGGGCGTACGCCCGACGGTTACCCTGAACGCCCGCACCTGCCTGGAATATCCGCGCGTCGCCGAGGCGTGTCTGGAAGCGGGTTGGGAATTCAATGCCCACTCCTTCGAGCAGGTGCCGATGCACAAGCTCGACGACGAACGCGCCGTGATCGACCAATGCATGACCGTGATCACGGATTTCGCCGGCAAGAAGCCGCGCGGCTGGTTCGGTCCGGGGCTGACCCAGACGTACCAGACGCTGGATTTTCTCGCCGAGGCCGGCATCGAATATATCGGCGACTGGGTGCTCGACGACCAACCGGTGCATTTGAAGACGACGGTCGGCAAATCGGTCGTGGCGCTGCCCTACAACTACGAGTTACATGACATCGTGAGCATGGCGATCCAGCACCATGAGTCCCGGGTCTTCCGCGACCGGGCGCTCGATTACTTCGAGACCGTTTATGCCGAAAGCCACGAATCCACCAAAGTGATGTCAATCGCCATGCATCCTTATCTGTCGGGTTCGCCGCACCGGATAAAATACGTGCGCGAAGCCTTCGAGCATATTCTGTCCAAACCGGGGGTGGTGTGCTGGGACGGCGAGCAGATACTCGACTGGTTCTTAAAAGAACGCCCGGCGCCGAAACCCCGGAGGAGCCGCGCCGGAAGGAAATGAGCCTGGCCCGGACCCGGAAAAGATTTCCGTCACCGATCCCGCCATCCCCGACGACGCAATCGGATGTTTGGAGCGCCTCATCGCCTGTAAGAAAAAATGCGCGCGCCATGAGAGGCGATGGTGAAGAAAAAGCCAAGACGAAAAAGGGGGTGATGCCGACGTTCCCGTCCCGCGCGTTCAACCGTCCTGCCGCGCGGGTGGCGCGGAGGTGCGGCGGATGAGTTCCATGAGCGCTGATTGTTGGCCTTCCAGCGCCTCCATGTTTTCCTGATGCCGACTGTCCATAGCCTTCATGGTTTCTTGGTGTCGGCTTTCGAGCGCCGCCATGGTTTCCCGGTGTTGGCTGTCGAGCGCCTTCATGGTTTCCTGGTGCAGGGCGTCGCGCTGCTTCGAGGCTTGACGCATGATGTAGAGTCCATACCCGATCAGGCTGCATTGCGCGGCCCCGACGATAGCGGCGACCCATACGGCTGCTAGTTGTAACGTGAGGCTTGCGGCTTCGTATTCCGTCATTCGGTTCTCTCCGGTCAGTCTCGTGGAGATAGCCTGAATAGTGTCTTCCAGGTTGAATGAAAAGTCAAAGCGATTCGCCGGCGTCTTCCAGAGGATATTGTCCAAAAACCAGGACGACAAAGAAGGTGTGAGGCTGACGCGCGCCTGATTTTTGGTGTATATAGATGGCTCCGGTTTTTCGGGGTCAGGATTTCAGCGAGGAGAAAATCGTGGGGCAGACGATGGCGGAGAAAATCCTCTCCGCACACGCTGGACGCGAGGCCAGGGCGGGCGATTTGGTCATCGCGGAACTCGACTACGTCATGGCGGGCGACGCCAAAGGACCCAAGGCGGTCGACATCTTCCGCGAGGCGGGTTTCGAGTTCCGAATGGACCCGAAGAAAACGGATTTCATCATCGATCATTTCGTGCCCGCCCAGGACGTGCTCTGGGCGAACCATCACAAGAAGCTGAGAATCTTCGGCGAGGAGTTCGGCGTGGAAGTGTTCGAGCCGGGCGCGGGCGTGTGCCACACCGTGGTGACCGAAGAGGGCCGCGTGGGGCCGGGCGCGCTCACCGTGGGGGGCGACAGCCACGTGTGCACCTACGGGGCGCTGGGCGCGATGGGCGTGGCCGTGGAGAGCGTGGAGATCGCTTCCGCCTACGCCACCGGGAAGCTGTGGTTCAAGACGCCCGAAAGCGTTCGCGTGGAGTTCACCGGCGCGCTCGCCCACGGCGTGTTCTCAAAAGACATGGAACTCGTCCTCGCGCGCGAGATGGGCGAGAACGGGGCGAACTACATGTCGGTGGAATACGGCGGCGCAGCCCTCGCCGATCTCTCGATGGACGCGCGCTTCACGGTCGCGAACATGTCGGTCGACATGGGGGCGAAGACGGGCGTCATGGAGGTGGACGAGAAGGCGCTCTCCTGGGCGCGGGCGCACGGCGCGCCTGTGGATGGCGCGGTGTCGCCCGACCCGGACGCCGTCTACGCGAGGAGAATCCATCTCGATATCTCGGAACTCACGCCCGTCGTGGCCGCCCCGCCCGCCACGGGTAACGCGCATCCCGTAGAGGACTACGCGGGCCTCCCCGTCCAGCAGGCGTTCGTGGGCACGTGTACGAACGGAAGGCTGGAAGACATCGAAATCGCCGCAAAGATCGTGCGGGGCAGGAAAATCGCCCCCGGCGTTCGTTTTTACGTTGCGCCCACGAGCAAGAGAATCTACGAGGCGGCCGCCGCGAGCGGGGCCATCGGGGCATTGGTCGAAGCGGGGGCCGCCGTGCTCACCGCCGCGTGCGGGCCTTGCGCCTCGATGACGGGAAACGGCTGTCTGGCCGATGGCGAACGGGCGATATCGTCCGCGAACCGCAATTTTCCGGGGAGGCTCGGCAGCAAGGAGGCCGAAATCTATCTGGGTTCGCCGGCCACGGTGGCGGCGAGCGCGGTGACGGGCCGCATCACGGATCCCAGGGAATTTCTGTAGGGCCATAGTGAGCATAACGAATATGGCCACATAGCGAGGAGAATGAAATCGTGGCGATGAGGGGACGCGTCCACCGCTTCGGGGACGACATCAGCACCGACGTGCATCTGTCCGTCAAATACCGCTCGCCCGGCACCTCGCTGGAAGAATTAAAGCGCGATGCCTTCAAGGAACTCGACCCCGATTTTTCGGGGCAAGTGCAGCCCGGTGACGTGGTGGTGGCCGGGGAGAACTTCGGGCTCATCAGCAGCCGGCAGGATTCCGCCGTCGTCCTCAGAGAGCTTGGCGTGAGCTGCGTGCTGGCCAGGAGTTTCGGGCACATGTTCTACCGAAACGCCATCAACTCGGGCCTTCCCGTCATCGCGTGCGATACCGACGCCATCCGCGCGGGCGATGAGATAGAAGTGGACCCCATGGCGGGAGAGGCCCGCGTAGGGGATGAGACGATTACCTTCCCCCCGTTTCCCGACGGCCTTTGGGCGATGATCGAAGCTGGCGGCCTCGTGCCCTATCTGCAGGAAAAAGGCGATTTTTAGGGCGGGCTGATTCTCCCGGCTGCAGGTGTATATTTTTTTGACTCTTATTTTCGTTTTTATTTCGTTTATGTTATACTCCTGAGCGACCTACCCGACATAAGAGGACCCACCCGGGATGAGACGAGTTGCTGGCGTCTCGCGTATTGATTTATTCTTAGGCGTGGGAGAGAGAGAAATGACCGAGTTTCAGCAGGCGACCTTGTTCGTCGGATGGCTGCAGGCCGGCGTGGCCCTGTTCGTGGGCATGGTGCAATCGGCCCTGTTTTTTTACGGCATCAAGAGAATGAGCGACGCCTCCGAGAGGCGCGCCCTTCAGACGGACAGGCAAATCGACGCCATGATGAAGCAGATCGATGTCATGGCGGACAACATGGACAAGCAGCACGAAGAGTCCATGAAACGAACGGACGCGCTGATAAAGCAGCAGGAGGAGTCCTCGAAACAAACGGACGCGTTGATCAAGTTACAGGAAGACACCTCGAAGCGAACGGACGCGCTGCTCAAGCAGAGTGAAATCACGATGAAACAAAGTGAAATCACGATGAAACAAAGCGAAATCACGATGAAGCAAAGTGAGACGGCGATGCTCGCCTTGCGCCGGCTACTCGAAAGGACTGCTTCCTGACTTCAGGCCATCCGGCGGCTTCTCCATACGACGATCAAGGATAAATCTCCCCGAGAACACTCTCCAGCGCCTCCATCGGCAGATCGAAATCCCTGTATCCCTGTCTGAGCGTTTCGGCGTAGTGCGCCGCCGGGCGCGCGGCCTTTATAGGATGCCGCATGATGTAGAGCATCGACTGAAGAGGGCTTTTAGCCGTCAGGATTTCCACTTCTTTCCGGTCATAGAGTGCAGGGTAGTCCTCGAAATGATCCAGCGCGGGCAGGTCGTCGCCGTGAAGGCGAAACAGCGCGCCGGGCGTCTCGGCGCCCTTATGGGGCGTCACGGTGGCCCAGCCGGGCTGGTTCCCGGCCGCGGCGGCGGGCATGGCGATGGTGAGGCGATAGTCCATCAGGCGCGCGGGACATACGGGCGCGCTCCTCGGGCAGAGAGATTTCATTTGCGAGATGTGCAGGTTCGCCCCGTAGGCGAAGTAGTTCGACTCAGGCGTAGCCGAGGTTGTCATCCTCTTCATCGCCCTCCCAGTCGAGGTCGATGACCGGCGGATCGCTCCCGTCGTTCGGGAAGGCGAGCAGGAGCCTGGTCTTCTCCTCTCCCACCTGGGCGGCGCTGTGGATCGCCTCCTCGCGGATGGTGATCACCTCGCCCTGCTGGACGAGGACGAGTTCTTCCTCCACGTTGAACTGCATCTGGCCCTCGATGACGATGATGGCCTCTTCTTCATGGTGCGTGTGGTAGGGCACAAAAGCTCCGGCGGGTTGTTCGACCTCGAATACGCGGTAGTCGCGTTCGGCCAGAGCGGAGATGATCTCCTCCTGCTCGGGTTCGCATTGGTACGCTGTGGCGACGTCTTCCAGGCGATAGGTCGGCTTGCTCATTTGGAGACCTCCATTTCATGTGCCCAGGAGTTTCCGGACCGCCTGGGAAATACGGGCTCCCGTGGCGCGTCCGGCAAGTTTGCGGGTCAACATTCCCATTACCTTTCCCATGTCTTTCATCGAGGAGGCCCCGGTTTCCTCGATGACCGCCTGGGCGGCGGCTTCGATTTCCGCATCCTCCATCTGCGCGGGGAGATAGCCCTGGATGATCCGAATTTCATCGCGTTCTTTTCGGGCTATATCCTCGCGGCCGGCGGCTGCGTACTGCTCGGCGGCTTCTTCTCGCTTTTTTACCATACTTTGCATCAGCTTGAGAATATCTTTTTGCGATGTTTCTTCGCCGCTTTCCTTGTCCTTGTTCAAAATCTCGGCGCGCGCCATCCGGATGGTGGAGAGCCTGAGCGTCTCCTTCGCGCGCATGGCGGTCTTCATGTCTTCGGTGAGCGCCTCTCGAATGCTGGACAACGTGAATTCTCCTATCCCTGCGTCGTTGCGCGGGGCCTTGCCTTTTCGCGGTGCAGACACCACATGACGGCGATGCCGCCGCCCGCGATGTCCGCCGCCAAGTCTCCCCACGTCGCGGCCCTGTGGGGCAGAAAAAGCTGGTGCAATTCATCGCCCAAGCCGTTGAGCGCCGTGAGGATGAAGATGAAGGCGGCGGTTTTCCCCTCGGTCCAGCGGGTGAATGTGTCCCGCCAGGGCCGCCAGAGCAGCCCGGCGAGAAGCCCAAACTCGCAGAGGTGAACGATTTTGTCCACCCCGACCGGAAGGGTGGAAGAGGGATTGCGCCCGCCCGTCGCCGTCCAGAGGTGAATCGCCGCCATAAGCCCGAGCGCAAGCGCCCAGCGCAGGGTGGTTTTGACGCTCACCGCCTTGTTCTCTTATTCGGGCAGGGGGACGATGGCCTCGACTTCGACCAGAAAATCGGGATCGGCCAGGCTCGAGATCACCAGAAACGTGCTCACCGGCGGGTCGTCGGGAAAGAACTCGGCCCGCACCTTGCCGACGGCGCTCCTGTAATCGAGGCTCGTCACGAAGACCTGAATCTTGGCGGTATCCGCTATGCGCCCGCCCGCCGCTTCCACCACCTTCTGGATGTTTCGGTAGCACTGGCGCGCCTGTCCCTCGGGATCGCCCGGGCAGACGAGATTGCCGTCCTCATCCAGAGGCGTCTGGCCCGCCACGTAGAGCGTGCGTCCGCCCTCGGTGATGACCCCGTGCGAGAAATGCCCGGCAGGTTCCGCCAGCGTATCGGGAGCCAGCGTTTCGCGCTTCATCTTCATTCCTCCTGATTTGTCGGCGCGCCTCAATAGGCCAGCTTCGCCTCGCCCAGGTTGCCCACCACCGCGAGGGTGGATTCGTCGAGTTTGATGTATTTTCTCGCCGCCGCGAGGATTTGCTCCTTCGTGACGGCGCGAATCTTTTTCAGGTATTCATCCGCGTAGCCGGGGGAGAAGCCCAGAATCTCCACCGCGAGGATGTAGTTCGCGATGCGGCCCGATGAGCCGAAGCGCGTGGCGAAGTTCCCGGTGATGAAGTCCTTGGCGTCTTGAAGCTCCTCCTCGCTCACCCCTTTTTCCTGGATGCGCTTTACCTCCGCGATCGCCTCTTTGATGGCCTCGTTCACGCTCTTGTTCTTCGTCTGGAGCATGAGCCGCCAGTGGCCCGCATGACGGCCCGCGGCGAAATAGCTGTAGGCGCTGTAGACGAGGCCTTTTTCTTCTCTCAGGTTGTCCATGATCCTGCTGGAAAACCCGCCCCCGCCCAGAATGTAGTTCATCACGCGCGCGGCGTAGAAATCGGGGTTCGTCCTCTTGAGCGAGCGGTTGCCCAGCATCACCGTGGTCTGGGAGAGGGGACGGTCGATTTTGACCACCTGCATCTTCTTGGGCGCCTCGGGCGGCGTCGCCTCGGGGATTTTCCCTCCCTCCGCTCGCCAGCCCTTGAAGCGGGCCAGAACGAGTTCTCGCGCGCGCTTGAGAGAAATGTCACCCACGAAGACGAAGATCGCCCCCTTCATGCCGTACCATTTTCTGTGGAAGCGGACGAGGTCCTCCCGGCGTAGTTTTTTGATCGACGCCTCCGTTCCCTCGACCATGCGGCCATAGGGCGTTTTTCCGAAAAGGCTCTTCCTGAGCGCCTTGTTCGCCAGATGGCCGGGGCGCTCGCGCTGTCTGCGCAAACCGCCCACGATGCGCCGCTTCGTCTTCTCCATCTCCTCCGCCGGGAAGGTGGGGTTTTTGAGCACGTCGCTCAACAGGGAGATGCCCTCGTCCAGGTCCCTCGTGAGCACGCGCATGGATACCTCAGCGCGCGCGCGTCCTGCCTCGACGCCCACGCCGCCGCCCAATGCGTCGTTCAGTTTCTCGATGTCGGATGCGCTTCTCGTTTTCGTCCCACGGGTGAGGAGGGCGGAGGCGAGATTGGCAAGCCCTGCTTGTTCGGGTGACTCATGGCGCGCGCCCGACGGAATCGAGACGGTGCTCCGCACCATGGGCAGTTGTCTGCTTTCCTTGACGAGCAATACGCCGCCGCCCGGCAATTCTTCGCGCTCGTAGGTGATGACGGCGGCGCCCGCCAGGGCGGGCAGGAGGAGGAGTGCGGCGGCCGGCGTCCAGAAAATTCGTTGCGGCCTCATGCTAGCGTCCTCCCCGGCTATTGGCGGTGCTTGCGCGGCGGCTCTTCTTGGTCGGTATGAGTTCGGCGGTGGTCTTGTTCCGGTGGCTCAGGTATTTCTTGGCGACGCGCACCACGTCGGCGGGCGTCACCTTCCTGAGGGCGGGCAGGTAGCCTTCGAGCAGACGCCAGTCGCCCGCCACCACCGCCTGGCCCAAGAGCCTCGCGCGGTAGTAGTGCGAGTCCATGGCGAAAATCGTGTTCGCCTCGATGTTCCTGAGCGCGCGGCGGAATTCCTCGTCCGAAACGCCTTTTTCAATAAGTTTTTCCACTTCTTCGAGCAGGGCCTTTTCCGCGTCGGCGGCCTTCTTGCCCGGCGCCACCCTCGCGTAGAGATAGAATACCATCGGGTCCACCGATATGTAGGTGTAATCCGCTCCCGCGCCCAGCGCGGTAGTGTCTTTGCGCACGAGCCTCTGGTGGAGGCGCGAGGTTTCTCCCCCGCCGAGTATGGATTCGAGCATCACGAGGGCGGGCGCGTCCTCGCTCTTCCAGTTGGGCGCGTGGTAGCCGACCGCCACGTAGGGAAGCTGCGCGTCGGCGCGCACGTACACCCGGCGCTCGGACCTTTGCGGGAACTCCAGGAGTTTGGGTCTCTTCTTGAAGGTCGGGGACTTGGGAATTTTCCCGAAATGTTTTTCTAGCTGCGCAATGGCCTCTTCGACCTTGAAGTCGCCCACCAGGACGGCCACGGCGTTTTCGGGGCTGTAGTAGCGCTTGTAGAACGCCTCCATGTCCTCGATGGTGATGGCCTCCATGTCCTCGGGCCAGCCGATGATCGGGTTCTTGTAGGAGTGGTTCGTGTAGGCGACGGCGCGAAGCTGCTCCCAGAACTTGCCCGTCGGCCTGTCGCTTCGGGATCGTCTCTCCTCGTGGACCACGTTTTTCTCCGCGTCGAACGCCGCCTTTTCGATCACCATGTTCACCATGCGGTCGGCTTCCAGTTCGATGATGAGTTCGAGCCTGTCCGAGGCGATGCGCTCGTAGTACGCGGTGTAGTCGAAGCTGGTGAACGCGTTGTGGGAGCCGCCGTTTTTCTTGATGATCTCGCTGAATACCTTTGGGCCGTACTTCTTCGTGCCGCGAAACATCATGTGTTCGAGAAAGTGCGCGATGCCCGTGAGGCCCGGCTGCTCGTCGCGGCTGCCGACGGCGTACCAGACCTTCATGACCACCATGGGCGCGCTGTGGTCCGGCAGCAGCAGGGCGCGCATCCCGTTCTTCATCCTGTGTTCGGCCACGTTCCAGGGAACGCGCAGCGCGGCGGTTTTGCCTTTGGCGTCGGCCTTGATGGAGGGCGCGGCGAAGAGAAGGAGGAGGCAGGCGGCGGCAAGGAGTGCGCGCAGCTTGTTTGTTTTCCGCATGAATTCATCCTCGTGGTGGCGGCGAGTTTCGTGCGCCCCGGGAGTGAGGACCGGGGAAAGATGACGAATTCTTCTAGTCTCTAATGCCTGCTTTGTCCAGCACCTCCGGGTTCAGAAGGCCCGCCGGGCGTCTTCCGGCAATGACGTCGAGCGCGGCGGCGACGGCGAATTCGAGCGATTGCTCACACGCGTCCTCGCCCAGGCCCGCGATGTGCGGGGTGAGGATGACGTTGTCGAGCGAGAAGATGCGGTGGCGGTGATCGGCCGGCTCGTTCGGGAAAACGTCCAGCGCAGCGCCCTGAATGATGCTGCGCTCGAGCGCCGTGGCCGCGGCGTCCAGATCCACCACGGGGCCGCGCGAGGTGTTGATGAGATAAGCGCCCGGTTTCATCGAGGAGAGGAATTTCTCGTCCACCATGCCGCGCGTTCCATCGTTCAGGGGGACGTGGCAGGTGATGAAATCGGCCCTGCGCGTCACCTCCTCGCGCGCCTCAAAGAAAACGCCCACCTCGGCGGCGAAGCGCTCGTCGCGCACGATGTCATGGGCGATAACCTCCATGCCGAAGGCGACGGCGCGCCTCGCCACGCGCTTGCCGATGTTGCCCAGCCCGATGATGCCCAGCGTCTTGCCCCTGAGCGGCGATAGGGGAACTCTTAAATCCGCCCATTCGCCCGCGCGCATTTTCTTGTCGGATAAAGCGATTTTTCGCGCGATGCACAGCATGAGTCCGAGCGCGTGTTCGGCCACGGAATCCGAATTCTGGCCCGGCGTGTTGGTGACCACCACCCCGTGGCGCGTGGCGGCGTCCAGATCAACGGAGTTGAAGCCCACCCCCGTTCTGGCGATGTGTTTCAGGTCCACTCCCGCCGCCAGGGTGCGCTCGTTGTAGGGGTCGTTGCTCGGGAAGGTGACGACCACGCCGGGAAGGGAGGCGATGAGTTCATCTTCGGTTCTGTCCACGCCGTTCGATTCGATTCTGACTTCGAGATCCGCCTCGGTTTCGAGCCGCTTGAAGTGGCGCATCGGGTCTTCTAAGCCGCTCAGCCAACTCGTGGTGACCCAGGCGATTCCTTTTGGCAATTTCCTATCCTCTCGTTGGTGTTTCCGTTCGAATTTCCGGGGAATTTGCTAGAAAACCTCATCTTCAGGATTGTGCACCTCGCCCATGCGCTTGAGTGCGGGGAGGGGGAGTCCTTCGTAGAGCTTGACCAACTCCTCGTTCGTCTCGGCGAGCGCCATCTGGTAGAGGCTGTTGCCCCGGGCGTCGCACTCCACGAGGAAGGGCCCGAAGTTCTTCACCTCGAACACCCACATCGCCTGGGCGATGCCGAGTTCATCGAGCCAGTAGACGTCTTTCACGCCTGTGATGCCGCGTCCGTATTGCGCGCCGATGCCGTAGCCCACCGTGTTCAGGAACACCGCGCCCAGCCGCTTGAAATGTTCTTCATAAAACTTCTGAGCCATGCCGCCCTTGCCGATGACGCAGCGTATCTCGTACTCGTCCAGCAGGAGCGGCAGGTGTTTCTCAAAACGAAAACTCGCCGTGGCCGTGACGGCGGCCACCTCCCATTCGCCCGCATCGTTCCGCCTCACGGCGGGCGAGCAGTGGAACGTCACGTTCGTGAGCGAGGCGATGTCCACGGGCGGCGGTGCCTTTTCGTCAAAGAGTTTCTTGTAGAGGCCGATTCTGCCCGTGAAGATCACGCCGTCGAAATAGACGACGTCGCCGAGTTCCAGTTTCGCCAGATCCTCGGGCGAGGTCGGCGCCGTGAGGCGATGCTCCTTCATTTCCAGGTCGGCTGTGCCGCTCATATTCAAAAATCTCCCGGGCCGCTCAGGCGATGCTGTCGCGGCGGTAGTAGTCGGTGAACCAGTGGGGATTTTCGCGGTATTCCACCTGGCCGTCGGGGTGGATTCGCGCGGTGGCGCGCCTGAGCGCGAAGCACTGGTGGTGGATCGAGATGGGCATCCCGCCCGTGTGGGTGTAGGCCACCTCGATGTGGGTGTCCATCACCGCGCCCTCGCCCTTGAAGCCCATGGGGCCGAGGCTCGTTCTCTTTCCGAGGTTGTTCAGCTCTTCTTCCAGTTTCCCGATCTCGAGATCGGGGTTTCTATCCCCCACCACGCGCAGGCACGCCGCCTCCTTGGCGAGGCGCACGCAGGTGTCCTTGGTGCCGCCGATGCCGATTCCCACGATGGCGGGCTGACAGGAGAGGCCGCGCTTGAAGAACTCGCTGATGACGTCCAGGAAAAAGCGCTTGATGCCGTCGATCCCGTCCGTGGGGAAGAGCATCCGGTAGTCCCCGCCGAAAAGCCCCCCCTTGTGGAAGCTCGTGAGCTCTATCCAGTCGGCGTCCGGCTCCCACGAATAATCCACCGTGGGGGCGTGGATGCCCACGTTGTTGTTGTAATCGTGCCGGGTGATGGGGTGCACCCTGTTCGGACGCAGGGGCACGCGCTCGGTGGCGTCGGCCGTTCCCTGGCGGACCGATCGCTCGAGCGCCACGAAGCCGCCCTCGACGGCGGCGTCGTTGCCCACCTTGGCGTAGAAGCGCGGAAGACCCGTGTCGGCGCACATGGGGCGCTGCTCGTCCACGGCCACCTTGTAGTTGTTGACGATCTCTAAGAGCACGAACTTCGAGAGCTTCTCGGTCTCGCGCTCGGCCATGTCGGCGATGGAATCACCCACGTCCTTGGGGATCCCGATGGCGGCGCGGCGGTTGAGTTCGAAGGCAACCTCTCTAATCAGTTCGCTGCTGATGGCTTGTGTTTCCAGAGTCGGCATTTTGGTATCCTCCCCGCTCTCATGCGCCGGGCGCGCGGCCCCGGAAGATGGATGCGGCGAATCGTTTGACGCCGCCCGATACGGCGCGGCGCTTGAGCCCCTTGATGGCGCCCGTGGGGCTGATGCCCTTGGGACAGCTTTCCGTGCAGTTGTATTGCGAATGACAGCGCCAGGCGCCGTCCTCGGTGCAAACCTCCAGAAGCCTTTCCACGCCCAGGGCGTCTCTGCTGTCGTTCACGAGCGTGTAGGCGCGGTTTAACGCCGCAGGCCCCAGGTAATCACTATCATGCCCTACAATAGAGCAAGAAGCATAGCAGATGCCACAGGTGATGCACTCGATGTGCGGCTCGATGCGCTTTCGCTCCCGCGAGTTGGGCGCGATGAGCGCGGGCGCTTTCTCCGCCGCCTTCGTGGGTTCGAGCCAGCCGCGCGCTTTTTTCATTTTTTCGAAAAACGCAGACATGTCAATCGCCAGATCGCTTAAAGTCGGGAAATTGGTGAGCGGCTCCAGCGTCACTTCATCGCCCAGGCCCTCGAGGCGCGTCCTACAGGCCCAGGCGGGGCGTCCGTTGACTTTTATGGCGCAGGTGCCGCACATGCCCACCCGGCAGGAGTAGCGAAACGAAAGCGTGGCGTCCTGCCCGCTCTGGACGGCGACCAGGGCGTCTAAGACCGTCATGCGTGGACCGGTCTCGACTTCGAATACGTCCACTCGTTCATCGGGATCGTCCGCCGCGCCTCCCCGGCGGATTTTGACCCGCACGCTCGGGCGCTTTTCCACCTTTTCTTCTTGCGCTTCTTTTTCTGGAGCCGGCTCCTCTTGCGCTCCTATTTCCTGCGTTTCTTCGCTCACTTGCGCGTCTTCGCTCACGAGGTGAATCTCCAGTATTCCTTGTGCATGTACGCCAGCCAGAAGAAGGCGGCTACGCCCACCACGCACAGCAACCACAAGAGTTTTCGCTGGTGGCGATCCGGAAAGCCGAAGTCGGTCAGGATCACCTTGATGCCGTGCATGGCGTGCCAGACGACGAGCGCGAGCATGGTGATTCGCACCGAATCGATGTAGGGGTTCATCACATGGATCGGGAAGAGGACGATGAGCGCCAAGGCCGAGATTCTCTGCAGTACCCAGGACCACATGCCCGGATACATCGAGCGCCATGCGCTGATCTTCCAGACGGATGGTTTGTTGGTGGGGTCTTTTACGCTCGTCATCTTTTGCCTTTGCTCCGCATTGTCGTCAGTCGATGAAGTTGGGATCGGGCTCCCCGAGGGCGGCCGGTTCCACTGCCGGGTTCAGGCGGGGGAACGTGACGGGTTTCCGCTCGATGACCGCCGCCGCACCCTCTCGTCTGATATAGACGTTGTAGAGGTCCTCATCCCCCGTTTCGGGGCAATCGTCGCGGTAGTGGCTCCCCCGGCTCTCGTCGCGCTCAAGCGCCGAATAGGCGATGAGTTCCGCGACGCAGACCTGGTTTCTCACGTCGAGCGTGTGCTGCCAGGCGAGGTTGTAGGCGCGCGCACCCTCCGCGCGGGCGTCGGCTGCGCGCTTTTTCAAGTCCAGTAGTTTCCGGATGCCGCTCTGGATGTCGGTTCCGTTTCTTCTCAAGCCCACTTTATTCCACATGGTCTCCTTGAGTTCCGCCCGAACGGGGTAGGGCGATTCGCCTTCGCCCAGCGCATCCAGCGTTTTCGCTTCCGCACTTACGAGCGCCTCCGCGTCATAGGGGAGGAGGGGAGAATCCGCCGCTTCTTCGGCCATCGCCTCGCCCGCTATCTCGCCGAACACCGTGGCGTTCGCCACCCCGTTTCCGCCCAGACGGTTCGCGCCGTGCGTTCCGCCTGCGTCCTCGCCCGCGGCGTAAAGCCCCACTAAATTCGCGCGGCAACTGGTGTCTATCTTCACCCCGCCCATCATGTAGTGCGCGGTGGGCGTCACCTCTACGGGACCGCTGAGGAGGTCGTAGCCCAGATCGGCGCAGCGCTCGACCATGCCCTTGAAATTCTTGCGCACGAAGGATTTTCCCAAATGGCTCACGTCGATGAACACGCCGCCGCGCTCCGTGCCCCGGCCCTCGATGATTTCGGTGTAGCCCGCGCGCGAGACGACGTCGCGCGTAGCGCGCTCCATGCGCTCGGGGTCGTAGCGCTCCATGTAGCGCTCGCCCGCCGCGTTCTTGAGGTGTCCGCCCGCGCCGCGCAGGCCTTCTTCGAGCAGCGTGCCGGTTATCTGGAGACCGTCTCCCGTCAAGATGCCCGTGGGGTGGAACTGCACCATCTCCATGTCGCAGAAAGAAGCGCCCGCCTCCCAGGCGATGGCCATGCCGTCCGTGGCGAGTTCCTGCGCGCAGGCGGAGATTTTATACAGCGTGGGGCCGCCGCCCGTCGCGAGGAGCGTGCACTTCGCGTTCACGGCGATGAACTCGCCGCTCCTGATATCGAGCAGCAGCGCGCCCGCGACGCGTTCCGGCTCACGTCTGGCGGGCAAAAGCGCCACTGCGCGCGTTTCCTCTAAAACGTCCACATCGCGCCTGACGAGTTGTTCGGCCACGCGGTTGGTGAGCTCGATGCCCGTGAGGTCGCCCTTGTGCACCGTGCGGTCGAAACTCTGGCCCGCGAAGGCTTTCTGGTGGATCGTGCCGTCCTCGTTGCGGTCGAAGAAACAGCCGCAGACGGTTTCGAGCCGTTCCACGCAGCCGGGCGCGCGGCTCACGAGCGTCCAGGCGAGTTCCTGATCGTTAATCCACGCCCCGCCCTTCAAGGTGTCGAGAAAGTGGTTTTCGACCGAATCGGTTTCGGCGAGCGCGACGTTGTAGCCGCCTTGCACCATGCGCGTGCAGCCGCTTTTCCCAAACAAACCCTTGACCGCCACGGTGATGTCTAAGGCGGGGTTTTGGGTGTGCGCGGCGAGTGCGGCGAGGAGGCCCGCGCCGCCCGAGCCCAGGATGAGGATGTCCGTTTTCATCGTGCGCAAAGGGATGGTTCCTCAAGTGAATCAAAAGGTTATTTCCACGAAATCAGAATGCCACACCGGATGGGTGCGAACAAGCAATATCAAAAATTCTCCCCTATGGGAGCGCCTCATCGCGCCCCCAAGACAAGGGGGCAATAAGAGGGGCGAGGCGCATGAAAATTCTCCAGGGTGGCGGCAACGCAGTCCCGCCCCACAACCGAGGCCATCATGCCGGCCGAGCCATATTTCAATTTTTAGGATGGCGGTGGCGCAGTCCCGCCTCACATTCCGGTGAAACTACGGCGGCCTAGCCGTATTAAAGTTTTTCCAGGATGATGACGCGGTGATCCTCCGTCCAGCGGCGCGCGAAGCCGAAGTGCGCCTCAACCCACGCGAAACTCTCCAGCCTGTAGAAGCAAAGATGGGTGAAGTCGCGCCTGTAGTGCCAGTTGTTCGCGAATAGCGCCTCATTCCAGAACGCCGTCATGACGCCCAGGAGGCCGCCCGTTTTGAGGTTTTCATAAATCCGCCGGATTTCTTTTCTCGGATGTCTCAAGTGCTCGAACGTCTCGCTTGCGGCGATGAAATCAAAGGGACCTTCGGGGGTTTCCGGGAAGAAATAGGGGTCGTATGGCAGGCACTTCATTCCTGCTTCGGCGAGGAGTTCACACAAGACGGGGCGTCCGTCGGACGCCGGGCCTGCCCCGAAATCAAGACCCCGCGCTCCTTCGCGCAGCATTCCCGCCAGAGGGTCGCTCAATTGCTTGAGAAAGGCGACGTAGCCCTCATCGGAGCCCGAGTTCTGGTGCTGCTCGTATCTCGCTTTTTCTTGATCGGGCGCGGGCCAGAATTCAGGCGGCACGAAGATGAGGCGGCAGACCGGACAGTGCGCATAATCCCGCATATCGGCGTGAAGATAGAGTTTCGCCTCACTCGCCCCGCACAGGGGACAGGTTTCATTCGACTCGTCCTTCGGTATATGGCGTTTTGTGTCGGACATTCGAGGGCCTACCTCGGGGGATGAAAGCGAGGGCGTGAGGGACGCGGGCGCATCGGGAGGATTCTAACCCCGCTCATCTCTCTGGACAATGAGAGGGATCCGGCGCGTTCCCCGCGTCGGGTTAAAACATCGCCCCTCGTATTGACACCTCCATGCGCCATCCCCTAGCTTGGGGCGCTTTCATGGGAGAGGCGCAAATCGCCGTTTCAATATCGCTAAAGGAACTTAGGCCTTGATACTCGATAAATTTCGTCTCGACGGAAAAGTGGCCCTGGTGACGGGCGCGGGCACGGGCCTGGGCGCTGCGATGGCGCTGGGTCTGGCGGAAGCGGGCGCCGACGTGGCCGTTTTGGGCAGGCGTGAGGGTCTGGTGGAGCAGACGGCGCGCTGTATTGAAGACTTGGGACGCCGCGCGCTCGCCATCGGGGCGGACGTCACGAGTGCGGAGGATGTCGCCCGCGCCGTGGAGCGGACGGAAGAGTGGCTCGGAGGCGTGGACGTTTTGATAAACGGGGCGGGCGTTATAAACGCCGACCCGAGCGTGGATGTGAGGCCTGAGGATTTTCGCTTCGTCATCGACGTGAACCTGACGGGAGCTTTTCTGTGCGCACAGGCCGTGGGGCGGGGAATGCTTGCGCGCGGTGCGGGCAGCATCGTGAATATCGGCACCTTTCTCGGCGAGCGGGGGCACAGGCCCGCGCGCGCGGCGTATAACGCGAGCAAATACGGTGTCCTGGGACTCACGAAAGCGCTCGCGGCCGAGTGGGGCGCGCAGGGCGTTCGCGTGAACTGCATCTGCCCGGGCGTGCACCGCACGCCGTTGCTGGCGCCTGCGCTCGAAGACCCGAGCGTCGAGGAGTGGCTCAAGGAAAAGACGATACTCGGGCGCATGGGCGAGCCGGAAGACATCGTGGGGCTGGCGGTTTTTCTGGCGTCCGACGCTTCTGCGTACATTACGGGCGAGAGCATCTTTGAAGATGGAGGAGGGTGGGTCTAAATCCCACGAAAAACGATGACGGATCTCAGGGCGATAATTTTTGATTTCGACGGCACCATCGCGGACAGCGAGCCGCTCCACCTGGCGGCGTTTCAGGCGGTGCTATCGGAAGAACTGGACCTGGATTTGACCGAGGAGGAATACGCCGAGCGCTATCTCGCGTTCGACGACAGGCTCCTGTTCACCCACGTGCTGAACGATCGCGGCGTGGCGGTCGACCCCGATCGTTTCGAGCAGCTTTTGGAGCAAAAAGAAGCGCGCTATCAGGAAATCGCTCTTGCGCCCCAGATTCTGCCCGGCGCCGCGGAGATGATACGCGCAGCCGCCGGCCACTGGCCCCTCGCCATCGCGAGCGGCGCCCTGGGCCACGAGGTGCGGCCCGTGCTCGAACGGGTGGGTCTGATCGATTGTTTCCCGATCATCGTGACGGCGGAGATGGTGGGCCGGGGAAAGCCCGATCCGGAGAGTTTTCTGACCGCCCTTGCGCGGATAAATGAAAATCTCACAGAGCCGATTCCGGCAGCTTCGTGTCTGGTGGTGGAGGATTCCGTCGCAGGGGTGCGCTCGGGCAATGCCGCAGGCATGAGAACGCTCGCGGTGACGACGAGCTACCCCGCCGAAAAGCTCACCGAGGCCGACCGCGTGGTGGATTCTTTGGAAGAAACCGTGGACCCGGGCGGTCTGGCCGCCTGGTTCGCCGCTCTTCCGCCCGTCCCGCCTCAAGGCGAAGGGGAGGGATAGATGGCCATCCTGAAAGTCGCTCGCATGGGCCACCCCGTCTTGCGGGAGAAGGCGCGCGAGGTCGCGCCCGAGGAGCTCAAGAGTCCCGGCCTTGCGGCCCTCGTCGAGGACATGCTCGAGACAATGGCGGAATATGCGGGGGTAGGCTTGGCCGCCCCGCAGGTGCACCACGGGCTTCGGCTGTTCGTCATGCAGACCGACCCGGATGATGAGGCGACGCTGCGCGTGGCGGTGAACCCCAGGCTCACGCCATTAGGCGAGGAGGGTTGGGAGGACTGGGAGGGGTGTCTCAGCATCCCCGACATTCATGGCCGCGTGCCGCGCAACGACCACGTGCGTTTAGAGGCTCTGGACGCGGAGGGACGCGCCTATGCCGAGGAGTTGGAAGGCTTCGCCGCGCGCGTGTGCCAGCATGAATACGATCATCTCGACGGGTGTATCTTCATCGACAGGATGGGGGATTTCACTTCTCTATGCTTCGGCGAGGAATACCGCAGGTATCACGCCCCGAGGCCGAAGGAAGAGGCGGAGTAAGGAGTACTGCGCGGCGCAACTGCTCGGTTTCACCCGCCTTGACATGGTCGGTACGGCGAACGCTTTATTGGGAGAGGGCTTCCGCCTGATTTCTTGACGTTTCATGATATATCATGATAAGTTGTGGCCCAAGATTGGAGGCGTCCCATGGCGACCCGGCCAAGAGAGAAGTTTGCAACCCAGGTGAATTCGGAGGTTCTGGCCGCCGTCCGCAACCTTGCGCAGAGCGAAGGACGGCAGCTTCAGGCCCTGGTCGATGAGGCGCTGACCGACCTGCTCGACAAGCGCAGGGGGAGCAGGCCGCGCGCCCACGTCATGGCGATCTATCAGGCGAGCCATGAGAGATTCGCGCCGCTCTACAAAAAACTCGCTGAATGACGGACTATCCGACCGTCGTTGAAGTTCTTGCAATCCACCGGGACCAGATAGAGCGATACGGCGGAGCCGAAGGCGTGCGCGATCCGGGTCTGCTCGAAGCCGCCCTGTTCCGTCCCCAGACGGGCTATTACGCCGATCTGATCGAAGAGGCGGCCACGATCTGGGAGAGTATGGGGCGGAACCACCCGTTCATCGACGGAAACAAGCGCACGGCTTTCGCCGTCACCTATACGTTTCTCGCAATCAACGGGGTGCGGATCACGGCGGACGCCGAAAGTATTTACGCCTTCATCATCGGTCTCCATGAAACCGATGCGTTCTCCTTCGAGCCGTTGAGGGACTGGCTCCGCGCGAACGTCCGGCTCGACCCGCCGGAATGAATACGACCATCTCGACGGGTTTATCTTCATAGACAGGATGGGGGATTTTTCTTCTCTTTGTTTCGGGGAGGAATACCGCAGATACCACGCCCCGCGGCCCAAAGAAGAGGCCGAGTAGAGCACCCGGTCCACGCTCGGGCTCACACGATGTCTAGGCACAGGGCTTGTCCAAACCCGGACTTCACGCCATCACATCAAGGGAAAGGCCCGTACACAATACTAGGGTGCAAGAGCAGCATGAAGGGGGCGACGCTAATATGGCTATCACAGGAACGGCTCGTCCATAAGATCGCCGTCGCCCACGGGCGCGGATTCAAGACTTGCGATCAACTGGTTTATCTTCACGACTTGCTACTCGTAAAACATTTTTCTAACGAGGGCAGGTACTCGAACCGAATCAGAGTCATTGCATTTCAAACACTTTTCCCATGAATTCAAATAGTCTTCAAAAGTTTCGTTTTCATGAACATTCCAATAATTTAGATATCCACAGTCCGCCCAAAGAGAAGGAGCACTCTGGAAATGCTCCAAGAGGGCAAGGGCTACAACCACATTGCGGTCGCGAAGATAAGAATCGGCTTCCATATCCTTAAGTTTTAATGCGAACCATTCTGGTAAATGTATACTTAAAATATTGTTGTATTCTTCTGGGGTCATGTATTGCAGTACAGCACTCTCACAATATATTGCGTGGTTTGGTGCAAATTCTGCTGCGCCCTTTACATTCTCAGGTGGGTTGGTTTTCCAAGATTCTGACAGCTCATGCAAAACAAATAACGACGCCATTTCGCAAAGACTTTCCTCAAACCAACAATGGCGATGTACTTTGTTGCGATTGTAGTTCGTCATTACATGGCACAGTTTGTGCGAGAACTGATAGACGTATTGGCACCAATTCCTATTTTGAGCATTAATACGGATTTGATAAGGACAGGAATCTAAAAGGACTCTGGGTAAATCTTTCCACCAAGAGACTTCAATTCGTTCGTCAGGTAACTTACCGAAAGCACCTACCAGCGCGCAGAAGACAGACTCCAAGACAGAAGGAATTGCAACATCCAGATACGGTTTCTCGTTTCCTTTATGGGTTAGCCAACTATCCACATCAACTATTAGATATTGCGACATTTTTTGTGCCTCCAATTTGTCTGCGTAGTTCGTCACTCACCCCTCCGAAGTGTGCCCTATCGGCAAGCGGCGGCGGTGCCATCAGCGGCCCATGCGCCGCCGTGCGCGGAAAAGGCAGGCCCTCCCCCCCCCCGGTTCTTAGGCATTTTCCCGTTTTCTTCGCAGGTTTTCACGCCTAGCTTCTGGTATCTCATTCGCGGTGATGATCTGTTCCTGCCCAGATGGGGAAGTAATTGTGATCTCAAACCCTTCAAGCCATCTATCATCATGATTCGGGTATTCATCAATGAGCTTCTCGATGGTTTCATAGGCTATTCTTCTCGCTTCCGTTTCAGCAAAACATTCCTTGACGTTGAGATATTTCAGTTCGTCGACACCTAAGTTGTTAAGGTGATAATCTTCATATTTCGTGATTTTGAGTGTCCACTTCATCGCCTCGCTCATCCGTCTCCCTCCTTTATCAGTGGTCGAACCATGCGACGTTATCATCCGGGCGAGATCATATCATGCCCGCCCGGCCATGTAATGAAATTGACGGCGCGCATAAAAAAATCCCGACGCGCTACCCTGATTTGATGACCAATTAGAATGAATTAACGTAGTCATGAAGTGGAGTCGATCATCGACGCTGGTGGACATATTGACATTACCTCGTTGCGAGTTTGGATTATGCAGAATAATCCAGATGTTGGATGAGACAGGGCATAAGAGGGTGGCGTTAAAGTTTATTGGTGCCCAAGGCCGGACTCGAACCGACACGGGGTTGCCCCCACTAGCCCCTCAAGCTAGCGTGTCTACCAATTCCACCACTTGGGCATGATGTCCGAGCATTTCTATCTGGAGCAACGCTCAGGCCAAGAGGCTATATAGCGTTGCGCGCGCCGGGCTGTCAACGCACTTTAATAGATGGACTTAAGCGGCGCTTCGCATCCGTGAGCCAAAGCGCGTATCAGGCGTTGCGCATGGGGGTGGCCGTCCTCCCGCCGATGATGCTATCTGGAGTTCGCCCTCGGGTTCATGGCGTCGCGCAGGCCCTCGCCGAAGAGGTTGAAGGCGAGCATGACGACGAGAATCGCAAAACCCGGAATGAAGGTGAGCCAGGGGGCGTCGAAGATGTATTTCTTCCCGTCGGCGAAGATGTTCCCCCAACTCGCCTGGGGCGGCGGAACGCCGAAACCGAGAAAACTCAGGCTCGCCTCGGTGAGAATCGCGCCCGCGATGCCGATGGTGGCCGAGACCAGCACGGGCGCCAGGGAATTGGGGATCAAGTAGCGGAAGATGATGAGCCTGTCCGAGCCGCCCGAGGCGCGCGCGGACTCCACGAAGGGCTGCTCCCTCAGCGAGAGAATCTCCGCGCGCACGAAACGCGCCGGCCCCACCCAGCCGAGCACGCCGATGACCACCATGATGATCCAGATGTTGGGCGTCACGAGGGCCAGGATGGTGAGCAGCACGAAAAACGAGGGGAACGAAAGCTGCACGTCCACGACCGTGGTGTAGATGATGTCCACCTTGGGCAGGCGGAAGCGTCTGAGACGCTCGGCCACGTCGAATCTCTGGTAGAAATAAACGCAAACCACGGCGCCTGAGAGACTCAGCCACAGATGCGCCGCATGGCCCGGATAGGCGAGGTAGAGGCCCGAGAGCAGAAGCAGGAAATATATAAGCCCCCCGCCCGTGACTGCGCTTAAGGAAACGCCGTCCGCCGCGCTTTCCTCCGCGTTTCTGCCCTGCGCCCCACCAAAGGCGGCGAGTGTTACGAGACAAGCCAAGCCTAAGAATCCCTCGCGCCAATAGGGCGTGCGCACCTGAAGACCGAAATCAGATGCGAAGCCGCTGAACCCAAACGGCTCGAACGCGCTCAGCGCCAAGCCCAACAGCGCGCCGAAGATCATGCCCTCCAGGAACAGCGAGCGGCCATCGCGGCGCACCGATAGCCCCAGGCCTACGCCCGCCACGGAAAACAGGAGCGTCAGGAATCCCAACTCGTTCCAGACGGCGTAGCCCGCGAGACCGGCGCCGATGAAGCCGAACAGGGGCGCGCCGCTCGGCTTGATCTCTCCGTAAAAACCGGCGATTCCGCCTATCGCGACTCCCAGAAACGTGGCGATGCCGATGGCCACGAAGCCCACCGACATCGAGATGAAGGTGCCCTCGAGCATCCTGGCGAACACGTCGCGGCCCAGATCATCCGTGCCGAACACGTATATCCCAAGACGCGGGAGGTTTTCCCTGGGGATTTGCCCCACCGTCGGGGCGGAGAGGGGGGCTTTCAGCTTGTCCGGCAGGCGGACGACGTTGGCGTCGAACATCGGCTCGCTCATGAGGGCGGAATTGACGAAGCCGAGCGCCGCCAGCGCGAAGAAGAACACCAGCACCACGCCGCCGACCATCGCCATCCGGTTTCGCTGGAGATGCCGCCATACGCGCTGGCCGGGGGTGAGTTCCTCCCCCATCTCCTCAATCATCTCGCGCATATCGAGTGTTTCGTTCACAGGCGGATCCTCGGGTCGACGATGACGAGCAGGATGTCGGATATAAAGGTGCCGATGACGACCAGGATGGCGGAGATGAAGTTCAGGCTTAATATCACCGGATAATCCCGCGCCAGCACGGCCTCGAAGCCCAGGCGGCCCATGCCGGGCCACGCAAAAATGTTTTCGATGATGACCGAGCCGCCGATAAGCCCCGGAAGGATGAGGCCGAACATGGTGACGAAGGGAAGGGCAGCGTTTCTCAAGACGTGCACGTAGTTCACGGTGTCCTCATCCAGACCCTTGGAGTGGGCCGTGCGGATGAAGTCCGAATCCACCACCTCTATCATCTGTCCGCGCACGTAACGTGAAAGCACGGCGATGCCGCCGACCGCGCCCACGAGGCTGGGCAGCACCAGATGCCAGATGCGATCGTTGATTCTGAACAGGGGAGAGGAGTCGCCCCGGCCGAAGGTCTCGATTCCCAGGACGGAAACTTCCAGGCCCGGCACGCGGTAGTCGACGAAGGGCAGCGTGAACCCCTGAACGACGGCGATGATGAGGATGTAGGCGAGAAAAAAGCTCGGCATCGAGATCATGAGATAGCTCATGAAGGTGGTGGAGCGGTCGAAAAAAGTGTAGCGCCTGAGCGCGCCCGCGATTCCCAGCGGAAACGAGAGGCACCAGGTGATGATGGTGCCCACGATGAACAGGGGAAGGCTGATCAGGAAGCGCCGCCATATTTTTCCGAAAACCGGCTGGTTGTCCTTGAGACTCGTGAGTTCGCCGGTGAAGAATTTCTTGTAGAAAAGCCAGTATTGCACCGGAAGCGGCTTGTCGAGGTCGAAGGCGGCCCGGTAGCGCGCGAGGTCTTCCTGCGTGAAGCGCGGGTTCAAGGGGTCGATCTGGCTCGGCTCACCGGGCGCCAGGTGAATGATCAGAAAACTCACGATCGAGATGATGAAGAGCGTCACCAGCTTGAACAGCGTCGTGCGGATGATGTAGGCGCCCACGTTTAATTCTCGAATTTGGGATTTCGGGGGAACTTGAGCCACTCGTTGAAGTCGAAGGAGTAGCTCCCCGTGATGGTGGGGCGGATTTTTTTAGGCCTTATTTCGCCGCCTCTCAAGCGTCTGGCGATGGCGATTTTTCTGTCGAGCAGCGCCGTCCACTTGCCGACGTACAGGAACGTGTAGGGCTGATCCGCAGCGATGATTCGGTGGAGCGCATGCGCCTGGCGAACCTGTGTCGCCAAGTCGTATTCCTGGCGGATTTTGATGATGAGGTCGTCGGCTTTTGGGTTTTTATAACCAACGAAATTGAGCCGGCCCTTGCCCGTCTGGCTCGAATGCCAGATCTGGTAGAGGTCGGGGTCCAAACCCATGCTCCAGCCGAGGACGACCGCGTCGAAATTGAGCTGGTTGACGTGTTTTCGGATGAACACGGCCCACTCGACTTGCGAGAAGGTGATTTTCACGCCGATCTTCTTCCAGGCGTCCTGCACCACGGTGCCGACGGCGCGCCTGATCTCGTTGCCGTGGTTCGTCATCAGGTTGAAGGCCAGGGGCTTGCCGTCCTTCATCAGGATTCCGTCTTTTTTCCTGAACCCCGCCTCGTGCAGCAGGCGCACCGCCCTCTTGGGGTCGTAGGAGAGGGGTTTGATTTTTTTGTTGTAATGCGGGCTCTGCTTCACGAAGGGACCGGTGATGTCCTCGGCCTCGCCGTTCAGCACGTAGCGGTGAATCTGCTTGGTGTTCACCGCCATCCCCAAGGCCTTGCGCACGCGCGCGTCCTGAAACGGCCAGCGCCGCATGTTGTAGCCGACGTAGGTGAACCCGAAGCCGAGGCCCGAGAACACCTGGAACCTCGGGTCTTTCTTGAGCCGCTCGACCTGGTGAGCGCCCGCCCCGTAGCGGTCCACGGTGCCCGCGTAGAACGTGATCTCCTGCGTGAGGGGGTCGGGCAGGATTCTGTAGACGTATTCGTGGTATTCGGGCGGCCCCTCCCAGTAGTTCTCGTTCCGCGCGAGCCGGATGAGTTCGTCCGAACGCCATTCCTTGAAGATGAACGCTCCCGTGCCGACGGGTTTTCTGTTGAACGCGCTGTCGCGTACGCTGAACTCCTTGGGGTCCTTGCCCTTGCTCTCGGCTTCTTGGGCGAGCTTTTGGGCGTTCAGCAGATGCTCGGGCAGCATTCCCATAGCCCAGGAGCCGAAAGCGGGGGAGTAGAGTCGCTTGTAGGTGACTTTTACGGTGAACTTATCGGGCGTCTCCACGCGCTTGACGGGTTCGTAATCGGGCACCCTCGGGGAAAGGTTTTTGGGATTGATGATCGCATTATATGTGAAGCGCACGTCGCCCGAGTCGAATTCGTGGCCGTCGTGGAAGCGCACGCCGCGTCTGAGCTGGAAGATGATGACGGGGTTGTGCTCGGTGAGGATGACGCGCCGCTTGGCGAGTGGGAGCAGCTTCTCGGGCAGCTTCGTCTTGACGTAGCGAGCGGGGTCTTTGGCGATGCCGTTTTTCCCGAGCCATTTTTCAAGGTGTTTGAACAAGTCCTGATCCACGTTCTTGAGCGTCATCTTCACGCGCTCGGGATAGGCGATGACGACCTCTTTGCGGCCCGGTTTTTTCTTCCCCTTGGGCGGCGGGGTGCGAATGGCGGTTTTCTGCTCGGCGGGATCGATGGTTTCGATTTTTTCGATGTTTTTTAGCCACGCGGCCTCGCCTGCGTCGCGCGCCTGCGCGATGCGCGCGGCCAGGACTTTCGCCCCCGGTCCCTCGGGGTGGGGTACGAAGAACGCTTCTTCGTAGATTTTCCAAGAGGTGGCCAGCCGGCCCCGGTAGGAGAGGTCGCGGTCCCTGTCGATGAGGCCCTCGAATATCTGATCGACGATGGCGCCGCTCGCCGTGTCGGCGTGAAGAATGGGGTTCAGGATTTGGGCGTCGCCGATGGAGCCGGTGATGAACTGGCGGAGGCGCTCGTCCCCCCCTTTGGTCTGATCGGAGAACGTCGGGACCCAGAAGTAGGATTGAAACAAGACGACCGCGATGAGAATGGGGAGCAACAGCAGGAGGCGCTTGATCAGCATCGTCGGCCCTCAGCGCGCGCGAACAGCGGAACCAGTCTCGCCCGCCCTATTTTTTCACCGGGCGGCGGGTTTCGCAGGCGCGGCCTTCACCGGCGCGGCGGGCACTATCGAGGCGCCCAGGTTGGCGTTATGCGAGCCGATGTAGGTGAGCATAAGCGAGGTCACCATGAAGAGAACGGCGGCGCCGGTCGTGATCTTGCTCAGAAAGTTCACGGGTCCCCGCGCGCCGAACATCGTATCGCTCGACCCGCCGAAAGCGGCGCCCATACCGCCGCCTTTTCCCGCCTGGAGAAGTACGGAGAGGATCAGGCAAAGCGCCACGGCCACATGCAAAACGGTCAATACTATCGTCATTTTCTCACTCTTTTCATGTTTGTCCCGAACTTATCCGGGCCGCGCGGATGATTTCCAGAAAATCTTCGCCCTTCAGACTCGCGCCGCCGATGAGACCCCCATCGATGTCGGGTTGCGTGAACAACTCCGCGGCATTATCCGGTTTCACGCTGCCACCGTATAAGATACGCGTTTCTTGCGCGCATTCCAAGCCGAAAACTCCCTCGAGCCGCTCGCGGATGAAGGCGTGCGCCTCCTGGGCCTGCGCGGGTGTGGCCGTGAGGCCCGTGCCGATGGCCCACACGGGTTCATACGCGATGATGAGGCCGCCGGCGGGAGGAGAAGAAAAAGCGCCCTGTATCGAGAGTTCCACCTGATGGGCGATGCGCGCGAGCGTGGTCCCGGCCCGTCTCGTGGGAAACGGCTCCCCGAGGCAGATGATCGGCACGAGACCGCCTGCGCTCGCCGCCGCCGCCTTGCGCGCGATGAGGGAGTCGCCTTCTCCCATTATCTCGCGCCTTTCGCTGTGCCCGAGAATAACGTGGGTCGCGCCCGCATCCTTGAGCATCGAGACGCTCACCTCGCCCGTGTATGCGCCATCGGGGTGATGGGAGCAGTTTTGCCCGGCGACGCCGACGGCGCTCCCCGAGACCGCATCCGCCACCGCCGAAAGGGCGAGATACGGGGGTCCCAGGAGGACGTCCACTTCTGAGAGGCTCTCTGCTGCGACGCCCCCGGCCACCTCGCGCGCGAGCGCGTGCGCTTCTTCCATCGTCTTGTTCATCTTCCAGTTGCCGGCCACCAGGGCGCGCCGCATCGTGAATTCCTCTTTTTCTTTTTGGGGGTGTTTTAGTGCTTGTCCGTGAGACAGGCCAGGCCGGGGAGTTCTTTCCCCTCGAGCAGTTCCAGGAAGGCGCCGCCGCCCGTGCTGATGTATGAGATGCGGCGCGATTCCCCCGCCGCGTGAACGGCCACGTCCGTATCGCCGCCGCCCACTATCGTCAGCGCGTAGGAATTCGCCACGTGGTTCACCATGGC
This sequence comes from bacterium, assembly GCA_965218885.1. Lineage (GTDB taxonomy): Bacteria > UBA8248 > UBA8248 > UBA8248 > UBA8248 > Bin107. Next base: position 3,040,835 of record OZ244713.1, read on the forward strand.
GTAGGTGCCGCGCGAGAAGGCATCCACCTCGAACACGCCCATCGGACCGTTCCAGATGATGGTTTTCGCGTCCTGGAGCACCTCGCCGAACAAAGTGGTGCTCGCGGGTCCGATGTCGAGCGCATACCAGTCCTCGGGCACTTCCTGCGCGGGCACCACCTTGGTTTCGGCCGAGGCCTCGAACTTGTCCGCGATCACGTAGTCGCTGGGAAGGTAGAACTTCACCTCCAACTCCTGCGCCTTGTTCATGATCGAGCGCGCCGTGTCCACCATGTGCTCTTCGACCAGGCTGTTTCCCATCTCGTAGCCCAGCGCGCGGTGGAAGGTGCCCGCCATGCCGCCTCCGATGATGATCTTGTCCATTTTCGGGAGTATGCGCTCGACGATGCCGATTTTCGCGCTCGCCTTCGCGCCGCCGAGAATCGCCACCACGGGGCGCATCGGGTTGTTCACCGCGCCGCTCAGGTAGCTCACTTCCTTGATCATCAGAAAACCGGCGCCGGCGGGATTCAGGAACTTCGTGATCGCCGACATCGAGGCATGGTCGCGGTGGGCGTTGCCGAACGCATCGCCGATGTAGATGTCGGCCAGGGAGGCGAGCTTTTGGGCGAATTTATCGTCGTTTTTCTCCTCTCCCGGATGAAACCTGAGATTCTCCAGCAGGAGAACCTGCCCCGGTTTCATCTCCTCCGCCATGCTCCTGGTCTCTGCTCCCGTGCAATCGGGCGTCAGGGGGCAATCCTTTTCCAGAAGCCGGGAGAGGCGTTTGCCGACCGGGGCGAGGGAGCTTTTCGCTTCGAACCTTCCCTTGGGCTGACCGAGATGGGAGCCGATGACGACCTGCGCTCCCTCATCCAGGAGATAGTTGATGGTGGGCAGGGCCGCCCGGATGCGGGCGTCGTCGGTAATGTGTCCCTGGTCATCGAGTGGCACGTTGAAATCGACGCGCAGGAAAACCCGTTTGCCCGCGACGTCGATGTCCTCCACGCCGAGTTTCGGGTCGCCGTTTTCAATGTTGCTCGTGATTGTCCCCATTGCTTCCAAGCCTCTTAGAGCGCCGCGCCCACTTTTTTGATGAGGTCCACCATCCGGCACGAAAATCCCCATTCGTTGTCGTACCAGGAGATGACCTTGACCATCTTGTTGTCCAGCACTTTCGTCGAGAGGCCGTCCACGGTGGATGACGCCGGGTTCCCTAGGTAATCGACCGACACCAGCGGCTCATCCGTGTAGTCGAGTATTCCCTTGAGCGGTCCGTTCGCCGCCTCTCTGAGCGCGTCGTTCACCTCCTCCGCCGTCACGTCCACTTCCACCTCGGCCACGAGGTCGACGACCGAAACATCCTGCGTGGGAACGCGAATCGCCATGCCGTCGAGCTTGCCGTTGAGTTCGGGGAGGACCAGGCCCACGGCTTTCGCAGCGCCCGTGGAGGTGGGAATCATGCTCACCGCCGCGGCCCGCGCGCGCCTTAAGTCAGAATGGGGCAGGTCGAGTATTTTCTGATCGTTCGTGTAGGCGTGCGTCGTGGTCATCAGCCCGTGTTTGACCTTGAATTTCTCGTGCAGCACCTTGGCCACGGGCGCCAGGCAGTTCGTGGTGCAACTCGCATTCGAGATGATGTGGTGGGATGCGTCGTCGTATTTATCGTCGTTCACGCCCAGGACGATGGTGATGTCCTCATCGGTCGCCGGGGCCGAGATGATGACCTTCTTCGCGCCTGCTTTCAAGTGTTTCTCCGCATCCGGCCTCTTGGTGAAGATGCCGGTGCTCTCGATGGCCACCTGCACGCCCATCTCCCCCCAGGGGAGGTTCGCCGGGTCGCGCTCTGAAAGCACCCGGATGGATTTGCCGTTCACCCTGATTTCCCCATCACCCACTTCCACCGCGCCCTGGAACCGGCCGTGCACCGAGTCGAACTTGAGCAGGTGGGCCAGGGTTTTCGGGTCCGTCAGGTCGTTGACGGCGATGAATTCGATATCGGGGTCTTCCAGCCCCGCGCGGAACAGGTTTCGTCCAATCCTGCCAAAACCGTTGATGCCGACTTTGATGGCCATTCTCTGAACCTCTCTCCTTTGAAGAGTTTAGGGGATATGAAAAATTGTTTCGTTCCGGCTTTACGGGCGTTCATCGACTCCTGCGGGGTCGGATTCTACCCGATACGATGGGCGGCTCCAAGTGCGCCCGGAGGTTTTTTCCTCCCTCGTGTCCTGTAATGCGCCCTGGAGGCGAGAAAAGCCGAAAATTATTTTTTTCTTCTTCGTTTTCGGGTCGCATCCTCATCAATTTCAAAGCCCGGCGCTTTTCCCAGAACCACGCCGTAGGTGGATTCCGCCGCCTTAGGGGAGACGAAGCCGCGCAAAACGTCGGCCCGCACGTCCTCGGGGTCGCGCTCCCTGGGGTCGCCCCATCCGCCGCCGCCGGGGGTGGAGACGCGAATCGCATCGCCGCTCGCAAACGCCGTGGACGCGCCGACCGCGGGCGCCTGCGCGCTCTTTTTGCCGGAGCGGTGGCGAATCTCATAGGGTTTTCCGGCGGATGCGCCCGCGCCGCCCGAAGGGCCCGCCTCCGCGCTTCCCGCCGCGCTCGCCGATACGCCGTCGATGAGCATGCGGTATTCTCGAAAAACGCCCAAGCCGCCGCGCCGCGCGCCCGCGCCGCCCGAATCCTGCGCCAGCCCCATCGACTCGACCCGCACCGGATAACGCGCCTCCATCACCTCGACGGGCATGCCGCCGGTCGCGCCGAGCGGGGGAACGGCGGATGCCCCGTCCCCCTCCATGTGCGCGCCCGCGCCTGCGCCCAGGGCTTCTCTCAGCAGGTGGAAGCCGCCTTTTTCGTCATGCCCCCAGAAGCTGAGCGTCCTCAGGTTGTCGAAGCCGGTGGGCGTGCGCCCGCCCGATGCCTCGAAGAGCGCCTCGCCGAACGCCGAGAGCAGCTTTCCGAGAGTGAGCGCCCTGAGACCCGTCGGCGCCGGGAAGCGGGGGGTGAGTATGGTGCCGGGTTCGGGCAACTGAACCTGGAACGCCCGCAAGGCCCCATCGTTCAAGGGAGTCTCACTCATGCCGTCCTGAAGATGGAGCAGCATGGGGGAGAGGAGTCGGGTCAGGAACTGCGCTCCTTCACCTTCTAATGGACAGTTGATGGGCCCGCGCGCCTGGGGGGCTGCGTCTAGTCCGATATGCAGAGAATCTTTGCGCCGCGTGAGCGTGAGCGTGAGTTCATGGGGGCCGTTTATGCCGTCCGATTCCACGGCGGTGCGGGCCGTCCAGCTTTTTTCGGGAATCTGCGGGATGAGCTGGCCGCGAAACGCGCGTTCGCATTCTCTGAGCAAATCGGCGAAACACGCCGAGAGGTTCTCCGCCCCGTATCTTCTGGTCAAATCCTGGAGTCGCGCAGCGCCGATGCGGAGCGCGCCGAGTTGCGCGTCGATGTCATCGCCCAACAGATGGCCCTGGCGGCTGTTCCGCAGGAGCAGGGTCTTGATGTCCTGAACAACCTCATCCCCACAGGCGATGCGCACCGGCGGAATGAGGACTCCCTCGTGATAGCTCTCGCGCGAGCCGACGCTTGCCCCGCCGGGCAGCGCGCCGCCCAGGTCGTCATGGCGTCCCCTGATTTGTAAAAAGGCGATGAGCGCGCCCTCTGCGAACAGGGGGCGGGTAAGGCACAACTCGGAAGCCTCGCCCAGGCCCGTCGGCGGCATGTAGGGGTCGTTGTGGAGAAAAACGTCGCCATCATTCATCTCGGGATACGCGCGGATGATGGGCGCGGGGCCGGTGGCCAGCACCCGCCCGGTGAGCGCGCGACCGAAGCGGTCGAACAGGCAGACCGAGAAATCACCCGCGTCGCGCAGCGAGGGGCTGCGCCAGATGCGCGCGAGAAGTTCCTCGACCTCTTCTTCGACCGCGCGCAGGGCGCCTGCCAGAATTTCGCTCACAATCGGGTTCGCATTCATTTCCACGCCGCTCCCACGCCGTGATCGCCCGTCGGCCTGCCTGCGCGCTCGTCGCGCTCGAAGACGTCCGGGCGAAAGCGCATCACCAGATTCCCGTATCTGTCCACCCGTGCTTCCTGCCTGGGGAAGATCGCCGTGGTGCTGCCGAAGCTCTCCACGACCGCCGGTCCGGGAATGTAGTTACCCTCCAGCAATCTCTCCCGGTAGTAGACCGGCGTATCGTGAAATCCGCCCAGTTCCTTGAACCAGACGAGGCGCGCGCCCTTATAAGCCTCCTCGGGGTTGTCATCCCCTGCAGGAATCAGGGGCAGGTTCGGCGGCTCCGTCATGCCGACGCCCGTGACGCGCAGATGCACGATTTCAACCGGGCGGCTTCCCTTATGGTTATAGGTGTAGCGGCGCTGGTAGAGCATGTGGAAGCGCTCGAAAACTTCCGCCAGAACCGGCGGGGTGAGGTAGCCCCCGGGCACGTCGACTTCGATCTCGGTGGCCTCTCCCTGATAGCGCATCTCGGCGGCCCTTCGCATCATCCGCCGGTGGGCAGGGATGCCCTCGTTTACGAGGCCCGCCGCCGCCTGGGCTTCGAGTTTTTCATACGCATCGCCCAGGGCTTCCAGGTGGACGTTCTCTTCCGATTGATAATGCGCCGCCGCGTGGTCGTTCACCAGGTCGACGACCTCCAGCCCGAAGGCGCTCGTCATGCCCGCAAAGGGCGGCACGATGACGGTGTCGATTTCGAGCAGTTCGGCCACGAGGCCGGCCGTCAGGGGGCCTGAGCCGCCGAAGGCCATCAGGGCGAAATTTTTGGGAGAAATGCCCCTTTGCACCGTCGCGCGCCGCACGGCGTGGGTCTGGTTCCAGGCGGCGATTTCGACTACGCCCGAGGCCATTTCGTGGGGGTTCATGTCGAACCCGCGCGCAAGCCGGCGCATGGCCTTCATGGCGAGCGCCTTGTTGAGTTTCACCTCGCCGCCCGCCAGATGGAGCGGGCTGCGGGCGAGAAGCAGGTTCGCGTCGGTGAGGGTGGGCTCCTCCCCCCCCTTTCCGTAGCAGATGGGGCCCGGGTCCGCGCCCGCGCTCCTGGGGCCCACGCGGAGCCTCCCCTCGGGGCTTCGCCAGGCGATGGAGCCGCCCCCCGTGCCGATGGTGACGACGTCGATCATCGGCATCCTCAAGAGAAACTCATCGAGTTGGTGCCGGGTGGCGCGCTTGGCCTCACCGCCCTCGATGACGGCGATGTCCGTAGAAGTGCCGCCCCCGTCCAGGGTGATGAGCTGCTCATGGCCCGAGAGTTTTCCCAGATAGGCGGCGGAAAGCGCGCCTGCGGCAGGTCCCGATAACACGGTGCCTATCGGCCTTTTGGCGATTTCGCGCGCTGTGGAGACCCCGCCGTTGCTCTTCATGACCATAAAGGGCGCGCCGCCGAGCGTTTCTTCGATTTTCTTTGAGGCGCTCTCGATATAATCCTTGATGCGCGGCTTGATGCACGCATCGAGCAGGGTGGTGATGGCGCGCTCGTACTCGCCGGGTTCGGGGATCACCTCGCTCGATATGCTCACGAAGCATTCCGGGTATTCGCGCTCGAAGGCCCCTAAAATGAGTTGCTCGTGCGCCGGGTTCGCGTAAGCGTGCAGCAGGCAGACGCCCACGGAGCCGATCGCTTGGGTCTTGAACCATTTGGCGAGCTTGAGGGCGTCCTGTTCACCCATGGGTTCGAGAACTTCGCCCGATGCGGAGATTCTCTCTTTCGCCTCCCGGATCCGCTCGGGCGAAACCAGCGCGTCGCGGGGCTTTGCGAGCAGTGAGGCGGCGTAGTGGGCTTTCGCCTTGCCGTTCGCCCCTCCGATTTCGAGCAGATGGCGGAACCCGCCCGTGACGATAAATCCCAGATCCTCGAAGCGGCGCTCGAGAATCGCGTTCGTCGCCACCGTCGTGCCGTGGAACACGCCGTTCACCATAGCGGGGCGAATCTTGGTTTCAGACAGAATTTTCTTGATGCCCTGGATCAAACCCTCGCTGAAGTCGGCGGGCGTCGTCGGCGTCTTGGTGGTGAAGACCTCGCCGGAGTCGGAGCGCACGCCGACCACGTCGGTGAACGTGCCGCCCGTATCGATGCCGATGCGAAGCCCGCGTTTGGTTGTCATGGCTTAAGGGTTCCCACCTAGCGGGTGAACAGGAACGCGGCCAGAGCGGCGCAGAGAAGTCCGCCCACCTTGGCGGGTGAGAACCCCTCGCCCAGAAAAAGCGCCGCCAGCACCGCCGTAATGCCCGGATAAAGCGCGGAAAGCGCCACCACGCCCGCCGTCTGGCCCTCGGCCTTCGACAGGGCCAGCACCAAAAAGAGCATGGCCAGCAGGGTGGCCAGCGTGGCGACCACGGGCAGCCACATGATGTCCGCGCGCATCGGCGGCAAGGGGAACTGCCTGCTCGCCACGGCGATGACGACGACGACCGCGGTGGTCACGCCCATTCCCATCAGGTGGGGCATGGCGCCCAGGCGTTCCTGGCCCAGCTTCATGAAGAATCCCCAGACGCCGAAACACAAGACGGCGAGAAGGGTGAGGCTCAAGGCGGTCGTATTCATCATCGGCTCCCAAGAAATGTTTTCCGCTCGCGGCGGGCCGCATCCACCAAGAAGGGCGGTTCTCCGGCCAACTCGCCGCAAAGCGGCTTTATACAGCAAGATAGAGACGAGGAAAAGATGAGGATTTCCTGATTTTGTGAAAAATGCGGCGAAAGAAAGCACCGGCCTCTCAGTGCGGCCCCGGGTTCGCACGGCGGGGCAGGTAGGTGCTTCGCGTTTCCCCTTTGTTTTGCTAGATTTCCGACTGCGAGTGTGAGGGGTGTTCCCTCATGTGTTAAGAAGGCGGGAGCATCCGCCGCCTGATCTCTGAACCGATGAATTTTCCACCAAGCACTATAGGTGATTCCATGCAGATCACGCCGCACGTGCATTGCCTCTGGCTGGAATTCGAGATCAAAACGCCCTCGGGCGAGCGGATTCCGAGATTCGTCACGTCCTATATTCTCACAGGCGATACGCTCACCATAATCGATACGGGCGTCGCCTCCACTGCATCCGACATATTCGCCTACGTCGAATCCATCGGCAGAAAGCCGGATGAAATTGCGCACGTCCTGCTCACGCATTCTCATTTCGATCACATCGGCGGCAACGGCCTGATTGCGACGCGGGCGGGGCCGAAGTTCTTTGGACCCGAAGCGGAGAGGCGGATGATAGAAGACCTTGATTTCCAGCACAGCGTTCGTTCGGTGGGAAGAATGCGCAATGCGGTATCGGGCCCCGTGAAGCTCGCCGGTTTTCTCGCAGAAGGCGATGAGATATCACCGGGCGGCGTCGCCGTCCGGGTGATTCATACGCCCGGGCATTCTGCGGGAAGCCTCTCGTTTTTCATCCCTGAGGACGGCGCGCTCATCTGCGGAGACGTGCTGCCCGAACCCGGCACGCTGCCGATTTATGAGAGCGTGGCGGACACGTTGCGGAGCCTTAAGAAGCTGAAAGGCCTCCAGGGGGTGAACGTCCTGCTCTCCGCCATGAGCCGGGCCGTCTCGCGAGATGAGGCGGTTTTGGCCCACATCGATAGTGGGCAGAATTATCTCAAAGAGATCGATGGGCTGGTGCAGGAGGTTTTATCTCAAAAAGGCGGCGACGTTTCACCCCAAGAGGCGGCTGAGTTCGTTTTCGAGCGTTTGGGTCTCCCGCGCGCCGGCCTGATTCCCGTCGTCTTGCGCAGTATGAAGGCCCATCTCGATGCGGGGCCGATTTGATACGAAGAGATTTCTTCCGACCATTTGCGATACGAGGAGCTTCGGTTTGAGCCTGCATCTGTATGCTAAAAGTTTTGAAGCGCCGCTCGGGGATAGGGGAAAAGACGACCTCTGGCGCGAGAAAAAAGATTTTTTGGACAACCCCGCGCAATGCGCCGAGTTGATAGCGCAATATCAGGCGGGGCCGGGAGAGCCCTGGTTCGCCACCGAGCGCGCAGACGTTGCGGGCATGACGGCGAAACTCGGGGCGGCGGAGGGCAAGGAGCACGTCGTCGTGGTCGGAAACGGGGGGTCGATACGAAACGTCTGGGCGCTCTATCTGGCGTTTTTCGAGCGGGGATTTTCCAGAAAACTGCATTTGCTCGACGGTACGGACATGAGTGGCTTGTTGGGAGAACTTCTTCGGGGAGACGGCGCGTTCAGCCCCGAGAACACGCTCGTGGTTCCGGTGAGCAAATCCGGGAACACGGAAAACGTGATTCAGGAAACCGCCCTCCTGATGGAGCGCGGCTATCCGGTTTTGGCGATTACCTCCTCGGGACCGAGCAAACTGTCCGAGATGGTCGCCGCAGCGAATCTCGACACGTTTCCACATCCCGATGAGGTGGGCGGGCGCTTCACCGCCGCGCAGAACAACGCGCTCCTGCCCCTGGCGATGCTACACGGGAATACGGCGCTGGCGGGGGAGATAGATGCCGCCTTCGCCGCCGCTCACCAAAAGCTCAGGTCCGCCGCGCCCCTAAGCGAGAACATGGCGAAACACCTGGCGCTCGAACTCTGGCGGGCGGAGAACGCCGGTTACACGGAGGTCTTCATGCCGATTTACGCCCATGCGCTCTCCGGCGTGGGTGAACTCATCGTGCAGCTCGTTCATGAGAGCTACTGCAAGGGCGGGCGCGGGCAGACGATTCTCTGGGCGGGCGCGCCCGAGAGCCAGCACCATACGAACCAGAGATATTTCGGCGGCCGTGAGAACATCGTGGGCTTATCGCTTTGCATCGGGAGTTTTCGGGAGGATACACGCCTGGCGGGCGGGGTGAGTTGCACGGAATTTTTACAGATGGAGCACGCGGGCGTCGTGGCGGAAGCCGAAAGCAGGGGAACGCCCCACATGGCGCTCACCCTCGATTCCCTGGCCGTGGCGGAGGTGTGCGGCCTCATCGCGTTCTGGCAGTGGGCGGCGGTGTACGGCGGCCTGCTGCGCGGGGTGAACCCTTTCGATCAGCCCGCTGTGGAGGGAAGCAAGCAGGCCACGCTCGCGATGTTCGAGAGTTTCGGGGACGAGACGAAGCGGTATTTGGGCCGGTTTGTGCGGGATTCGGGGTATTCGTTGTAGAGGCCGTGGCAGGATAATAATACCGTCCGCACTGCAAGCATGAGATTTTTTCACTCCCCCCTTGAGGGGGAGTCGGTGAGGTAAGGGCGAAGCCCGCAAGCGAACCGGTGGGGGGTTAATTCCGACTGAAGAAGGAGGAATTGCTGAAATCACCCCCCACCGCATCAACCTTCGCCCCCAAGGGCTCGGTTTCTGCGACAACTCCTCCTTCATCAGTCGAAGTTGACCCTCAAGGGGGGAGTGAGTCACTTTCTCGATCGGCAATCCTCCGCACTAGAATGACGAGCCAGAACCTTACGCGCTTTTATCATCAACCCGATTCCGCCTCACGCTTCGGGGCCTTGAGCGGAAGGCCGAGCACGCGGGCCGGGTTTTTGTGCAGCATCGTCTCTATCTCGCGGGGTTTGATGCCGTTTTCCAGCATGAGCTGAACGAACACGCGCAGGCCCTCCCAGGGGGGCGCGTTGTGCAGTTGCCCGAGATCGGTGGACATAATCGTGCGCGCGGGGCCTACCGCCTTCACCATCTTCGCCTGCTCCTTGACGGAGATGGGCGGGGCGTTCTTATCCGTGGGGTACGCGCCCCAGTGGGTGAAGCAGAAGATCGCCAGATGCTCGATGTAGGCCCCCATCTTTGCGAATTCCACCTGCTCTTCAATGGATGCGTCCACGATGTATTCAGGGTGCTGCACGATGATGTGTTTCACCCCCTCTTCTTTCGCCAGGGGGATTAAGGCGCGCACCTCCTCCACGCTCAGGTGTCCCGTGCTCAGGCAGATTCCCGCATCGCCGATGAGCTTGCAGATGGTTCTGACTTCCGCGTGTATTTTCGTGCGTTTCTCATCGGAGAAGATGGTGAGTCCCTTCTCTTCGAGCTTCACGCCTTGCACCTGCTTCATGCCCGGGAAGTGCGGCGCTCCCAGTTTTTCCAAGTGGTTCAGCGCGTTGATGGTGGGCATCCACACTATTTTCGCCCCCATTTTGATGGCGGTGTCCACCGCGAAGGGGTTGAAACCGCCCACCGGGCTGTTGAGCGTAATGCCCCCGTAGATTTCGATGGCGTCGCCCATCACCTCGCGCACGATGGGGATGCGGCCCGACGTATCGCCGTGATGAATCTTGAACACCACGCCGCGCATTCCCACAGAAGCCGCGCCGCGCGCGCACTCGATGTGGTCGCAGACGCGCGGGAACAGGCTGGGCGATGCGTGGATGTGGGTGTCGATTGCGCCGTGCAGCAGCCTCTGGTCTTCTCTCATGTACGTGCTCTCCGGGGTTTATGTGGTATCGGACATGCCAAGGCTACAGAATCGCCGCCCTTCGGGCAACGCGACTCCCTCTTTCACCCCACCCGGCGTTGCGGCTATAGTGTCCGCCGTCCAAGCTGGGGCGAACGAGCACGGTAAGGCGATAAAAATTTTAATGAAACGATCTCGTAAGAGGAGCAGTGCAGGATGAAAATCGGTTATGTGGTTGCAACGCCCGACGTGACGACGCCGCTCATGCCCGCGGTGCGCGGCGCGTTTAGAGACAATCTCACGTTTTTGGCGGATTTGGGCTTTGACGGCGTGGAACTCGCTATTCGCGACACCGGCGCTTTCGATAAGGACGAACTGCGCCGCACGCTCGATGAATCGGGACTGGAAGTCTCTCTCATCGGCACGGCGCCGATTTCCTATCAGGACGAGATCGAACTCTGCCACCCCGACGCGGATGCGCGCGTACAGGCTTTAGAGCGGCTGTTCGGCCACATCGATTTCGCGGGTGAGTTGGGTTGTCCGGTGAACATCGGCCGTTTCCGGGGGAATCTGCTGGAAGACGAGAGGAGGACGGAGTCCGAAGCCTGGATGTGGGATTCGCTCCGTGCGGGCGGGGACAGGGCGGGTGCGCGCGGCATCAAAATGCTCTTCGAGCCGCACCACCGCTTCAACACGAACTTCGTGCGCTCGACCCAAGATGGACTCGCGTTTCTTGATGAAATGAACCACGAGGCGGTGGGTTTTCTGATCGACAGCTTTCACATGAACATCGAGGACGCCTCCTTCGCGGGCTCGATTCGCGAGGCGGGCGCGCGAATCGATTACTTCCACATCGCAGACAATACGCGCACATACCCGGGTTCGGGCCATATTCCCTTTGGTGAGATTATCGCCGCGCTAAAAGAGGTGGGCTATGGGGGCTATCTTTCCGCCCAGCTCGCCCAGAAGCCCGACTTCGAGACGGCGGCGACCAGAACGATGGAATATCTCAGGGCGCGCCTGTGATTCGGGCTGTATTGGAGGTGAGATGATGATAGAGCAATTCAGGATGGACCGCCGCGTCGCGCTCGTGACGGGCGGCACGTCGGGCATCGGCCTGGCGATAGCCAAGGCGCTCGCGGGGGCGGGCGCGCGCGTCGTGCTCTCGGGCCGTTCTGCCGAGCGCGGCGATGAGGCGCTGGAAGCCTTTCGGGCGGATGATCTGGATGCTGATTTCCTCTCCTGCGACGTGGCGGACGCCGGCTCGGTTTCCGCGATGGTGAGGGAGGTGGTCTCAGTCCACGGGGGGCTGCACGTTCTGGTGAACAGCGCCGCGATCAACATCGTGAAGCCCGCCCTCGACCACACGCCGGACGACCTGGACGCGCTCCTGACCTCCAACGTGCGCGGGGCGTTTCTCTGCGCGCAAGCGGCCGCCAGGGCGATGGTCGCCCAAGGCGGCGGCGGAAAAATCGTCTTCTTGACCTCCATGGTGGCCGAGCGCGCGGTGCCGAACCAGTCCGCCTACATCGCCACCAAGGGCGCGGTTGTTTCCTTGACGCGCGCGCTGGCGCTCGAGTGGGCGCCGCACGGGATTCAGGTGAACGCCCTGGGGCCGCAACTCACCAAAACACCGATGACGGGGGGCCTGTTCGCCAATCCCGATAAGATGGCGGAAGTTTTTGCGCGAACGCCTGCGGGACGCGCGGGCTTGCCGGAGGATTTGACGGGAGCCGCGCTGTTTTTATGCTCCAGTGCTTCCGATTACCTCACCGGACAGCACATCATCGTGGACGGCGGCCGCGGCGCGGCAGGGTGATTTTATACGGCTCGGCTTTTGGAGACGATTTCATTTCCTGGGCCGCCATTCGCGGGCGTGGCGTTCGGGGAGGACGGGCCCCATATCGGTTTTCGCCCTTCGCCGGGGAAGTCGGGCCTTGACTTAAGGGAGCGGCGCCCGAGTGGATTTCTCCTCCTGCGGAAGGAGATTGAGGCGGCGCGCCGTGAGGCCCACCCATTTCTCCACTCTCCCCATGCGACCGTCGAGTCCCTTCATCTGAACTTCCATTCTCTCCAGTCGATTCTCGACTCCCGCCATGCGGCCCTCTAGGCCTTTCATGCGATCCCCCACTCCCTTGATGCGATCCTCGGCTTTCGATATGCGATCACCGATTCCCACGAGTATCCCGTCGATTCTGCCGAGTTTCTCGCGGATACCGCCCATTTCGGCATGGGCGAATACGGAGGTCGCAAGAACCGTCAGCACGACACCCAGAAAGCCGATCCACGTGTCTTTCATCTGAATCCTCCCTGGGCCCTTGGGTTCGCTCATCCTCGTGCGAATCGAGAACAATATCGCAATTCGGGCGGCAGTGGTCAACAGGTCGTATTACGGGAGGGGTTTCATTTCCTGGGCCGCCATTCGCGGGCGCGCTTCTGGGCAATTGAAACCTCGTTCCAATCCATACCTTTTGTCATAAGGTCACGCATACACACAGCCTTGTCTCGTGTTTTCTTTAAGACCCCTGGGCGCGAGGCGGCCAGATTGAACCACTTATGGGCCTCGATGAGATTTTCTTTGTTGCGGTTCTTCCTCAGATTCGAACGGAATTCATCCTTGGTGGAGAATACGAACATTAGCTCGCAAAGGCCAAAGGCTTTCTCGTCGATGCCGAGTATGTATCTGCCTAAGGCGAGTTGCGCTTCCGCGTGGCCCTGCTCGGCGGCGGCGCGATACCATTTCACTGCTTCGGCGAAATGCTGAGGGACGTTTTCGCCGCGATCGTATATAACGCCGAGCTTGAACTGCGCTTCAACATCGCCCGCCTCGGCGAGAGGTAAAAAGGTGTGCAGGGCCGCTTCATTGCCGCCGCGTTCAAGTGCTCGCTCAGCGCCCGCGAAACTCCCCGCTGGCGGCGGGATGTCTTTTTCGGTACCGCCGCTCGAGCCTCTCCTATCGATAGGGAATGACGCATTTTGACCGGGGTAGTCTTTTTCTAATCTCGGATTCGCTCCCTCGCTAGGATACGATGCGAGGAGCACTGAGGCTACGAGCATCCTCAAGATGACTTTTCGCATTCTGGCGCTTCCTCCGCAAAGTAATGTTTCACTTTATACCCAATAGCAGATACCACTTCCGCCTCGCCTACTCCCCCTCTTTGGGCGGGATGATGGGCAGGAGCAGGTAGGGGTCGCGTCCGCCGCCGGCGTGCAAGGTCACCTTGTTGTCGAAAATCGCCGCCGGGCGGGCGTCCGGATCGTTGTGCGTCATGCCGCCCGTGCCTTTGGTGGAGTAGTGGAATTGCTTGCCGAACTCGCTGAGCTCGCCCGTGTATTCATAATCCTTCCCGCGCACGGTGAACGCCACCCGCCAGCCGGCGGGAACGACGATGCACGAGGTGACGATCTCCACGTCGCAGTCATAGACATCGCCGGGCGTGAGCATTTCCGCCTTATCGTGGGGATGGTAGGGGCGGTAGAAGCTGCTCTTCTCGGGATCGAGCGCGCGGTGCGAGACGCGCAGCCAGCCGTTCGCAATCGGCGTGTGCGGATCGGTGGAGCCCATGAAGGTGAGCTCCACCCCGTCCGGGTCGAACACGCGGACGATGATGAACAAATCGGCGTCTTCCGTCGATGAGGAGACGAAGAGTTTGGACGCCATGGGGCCCGTGATTTCGGTCGCCTCCTCCATCGGGGGCATCCAGAACGTCACGCCCTCATCCATGCCGTCATACTCGAGGGTCGCTTCTCCCGCGACGGGTTCTCTCGTGAGCGCCTTGTTCTTCAGATCGAGATAGAACTTCGTCCACTGCGTGCGCGCCAGGGGCCATTCGTTCTCGTAGCGGTGGACGAACTTAGGGCCCGGGTGGCGGACGTTGAGCGCCACGCGCGGGGTCTCCTCCCAGCCGTTGTCGATTCCTTTCAGGAAATAATCGAAAAAGCGTTTTTGAAGATCGAGGCCGTAGGCGCTCGAGAAGAGCGACCAGTGCGAATCCCCGTGGGTTTCCAGCCATTTCTGCTCGGAGGGCGTTTCGATGTAGCCGTTGAAATTCCCGCGCGGGTGGATGCCCTGGCCGCCCCAGTTGGCGCAGGTCAGAAGCGGCAGGGTGACTTTCGAGAGGTCGCCTGAGCGGTCCCGGTGCCACTGGTCGTCGAAGGGATGTTTTTTGAGCTCCTGAAAGGCGTTGATGCGGTTTTGCGCGAGTTGTTCTTCCGTGAGCGTGACGGGGCCTGCGGCGGATTCTCCCGTCACGGGGTGTTTTCGCGCGTTCTCGCCGCGTCCGTACTGGACGTTCATCACCTGAACCTTGGACCACTGCTCGGCGAACTGGCTTAAAATCCCCCCGTGGTAGCCAGAATCGCGATAATTGTCGTTTCCGCCCTCCCAGGGGATGATGGCGGTGAGGTGGGGGGGCTTTCGGCCCGCGATGCGCCACTGGTTGCGCGAGTAGTAGGAGATGCCCAGCATTCCCACCTTGCCGTTGCTCCACTCCCGCCCGCCCGCCCATTCGATGCACTCGTAGAGGTCGTCTATTTCCCGAGGCGAGTTGGGCTGCATGAAGCCGGGCGACCAGCCCGCCCCGCGCGAATCCACGCGAACGCAGACGTAGCCGTGCGGAATCCAGCACTCGGGGTCCGTCACCTCCCAGTTCTGGTATTTGTTGGTGGACATCTCGAGAATTTCGGGATAATCCACCACCATCTTGTTCCACTGGTGGTGATAGCCCTCCTGGTAGGCCACCCCCTTGGCGTAGATGCCGTACGTCAGGATGACGGGGTATTTCCCCTCTTGGGTGGGCCGGAAAACGTCGGCGCGAAGCACGAGGCCGTCGTCCATCTCGATGGGCTGGTGCCAGGTGATGCGCATTCCGTCGCGATCCTCGGTGCGTGCGTTTACTTGGGGGTCCTCACTCATGCGTGGTTCCTTTCATTAAGCGTTGATAACGAATTCTTATTTTTCCGTTTCTTCGGCGCCTGCGTTTGAAAATCATATACTACAATCGACGACTACTTATTTCTGCTTGGGTTTTTCTCACTCCCGCTTGAAGGGGCTGTTGAAAAAGCCCTGCAATGCCGGGATTGCCGTCATTCCGGCCTTGAGCCGGAATCCATTGGTTTCGCCTTTATCTTTTTCCTGACGACGTTCCTGCCGTTGGGAAAGCATGAAACCCCGCGTGCATCCAAACCCATTCGCAGTGGATTCCGGCTTTCGCCGGAATGACGAGCAAAAGCGAGTTCGGCACGCCTTCCCTGATCGGTCAGGTCAACCTCTCCTTATCGGGGCTTTTTCAACAGTCCCCTCAAGGAGTGATTCCATCATTCTCTTTCCGAGCCGGAGCTCGGGACCCACTGTCGAGTAATAGATAATTCCCCTGCGCTTACACGCTGATGGACTCGCCCGGATCGAGTACGGTTATTTCGGGCGAAAGTCCCCGCGCCGCGACCTCCTCGCTAAACTGCTCCGGCGTGCCCGTGAGCGGCGGGAAGGTCGAATGGTGGATGGGCACGACGCGGCCGGCGCCCAGAAGCTCGACGGCCAGGGCCGCCTCGCGCGGGTCCATCGTGAACCGGCTGCCGATGGGCAGGAGGCACAGATCGGGCGCGTACAGGTCGCCGATGATCTTCATGTCGCCGAAAACGGCGGTATCCCCCGCGTGGTAGACCCTCTTCCCGTCCTCGAAGGTCAAAATGAGGCCCGCAGGCTCTCCGGCGTAGACGCCCGGATCGTTGTAGCTCGAACTGTGCATCGCGTGGGTGAGCGTGACGCCGATGCCGCCGAAATCCACCGTGCCGCCCTTGCCCATCGCGCCGGCGTGTTCTTCCGCAAAACCCTCGTTCTGGGCGATCAGGTTCACCAGCTCATAGGGGCCCGCCACCGGGCATCCGCCCTGGCCGTAAACGTCCATGACGGCGGCGATGTGATCGAAATGGCCGTGGGTGAGGGCGATCAAGTCCGCCTTTTTGGGGCTTTGCTGATCCTCGGGGCAGCGCGGATTTCCATCGAGCCAGGGGTCGATGTAGAACGTCTGGCCACCGTCTGACTGCCCGATGAAAGTGGAATGTCCCAGATATGTGAGAGTTGCGCCCATGATAATCCTCCGTATCGGTTTTCGGGTTTCGGCATCGACCGCAAGCGGGCTTCTTTTGCGGCGTCGGTTTGTGTTCAAATGCTCAGAGAATCGAATGTTCGAATTCGGCGCATTATAGTCCCGAATATCTCTTGGTGAAAGAGTTTGCGGGGGTTTCGCGTCATTCCGGGTTTTCGGGCGCGCGTGAGGATGAAAAGCCGTGAAGACAAGGCCCATGAGAGTCGAAGACGTAGAGCAGGTGCACGCCATCGAGCAGCGCTCCTTTCCGCTTCCGTGGTCGCGGGAGAGTTTCGTGAGAGAGATTTGCGAGATCGATAATTCCCACCTCCTTGTCGTGACGGAGGATGGAGACCGCTCAGGCTCCCCCGAAGACTCAGGCGTCGGCGTGATGGGCTACGCCTGCTGGTGGGAGGTGGTGGACGAGTGCCACATCACGAATTTCGCGGTCGCGCCCGATTACAGGCGAAGGGGGGTGGCTGATTTCCTGCTCGAAAGAATTCTCGAAGACGCGAGGGCCAAGGGCCTCCTCCGCGCGACGCTCGAGGTGCGCCTGGGCAACGCCGCCGCCATCGCCTTGTATGAGAAATGGGGGTTCACGGCGGCGGCCATGCGTCCGCGCTATTATCCCGACAACAGGGAAGACGCCCTGGTGATGTGGAAAGAAAGAATTTGAAGCGGCGTCGAAATGACAAACACATTGAAATTTGTTATATTATGCGCGTTTCGCCCTGATTCCAGCCGGATTCCCGCCCCATAGAACGCAGGATTTTCATGATTTCCTTCACCATGCCCGATATCGCCATCGCCGTCTTCGTCGGAGCGTTCCTCATTCGCGGTTGCGTGCGCGGTTTTTTCCGCGAAGCATTCTCCGTGGTCGCGCTCGGAATCGCGGTTCTCCTCACCATGCAGTTCAGCGATCTCGCGCGCTCTTATGCTTCCTACTTCTTAAGTGAAAGTAATTGGCTCGATTCGCTCGTCAAGCCGCTGATCTTCTTCGGCTCATGGGTGCTCGCCGCCTGGTTCTTCCGCATCATGTTCGGCGTTTTGTCGATAGCCACGCCCGCATTGTTCTCGCGGCTCGGCGGCGGCCTCATCGGGTGCGCCAAGGGCGCCTTTTTCGTCGGCCTGGGGTTGACGGTTCTCGATGTCCATGCGCCCGGCTTTTCGCCCGGCAGCGGCGGCGGACATACGCTCGCGCCCTACATGCGGGGGGTGAGCGCCTATATCGAAAAGCTCGAAATGGTGGATATAGAAAAAGGCCTGAACGCCGCCAAGGAAAAACTCGACGAGAAGTTCGACTCGGCCAGAGAAGGCGTCGGCGCCATGAAGGAAAAACTCGAGGGCGCAATGCCCGGCGCGAGTGAAGAGGGCGGCGAGGGCGAGGTAAGGGAGCTGAAGAGGTAGGGGGGTATTTTTCGGGGCATTCATGTCGGATCCGTTAGAAAAACTCGACATTGTGAATAAAGACGGCTCCGAACGCTTCCGTGCGGGTGGCTCTACCCTCGATCTCAGCCTGCTCGATTATTGGCGATGGTCGACCTCTGATTTGGTCGGTAACACCGCCCGAGGGGTTTTGGCGGAATACATCGTGGCCCGCGCCCTTGGCGTGTCGACGGATGAAGAAGTTCGTGATGAGTGGGCGCCGTTCGACCTCGAAACGCCGGATAGGATAAAGATAGAGGTCAAATCCGCTGCGTATGTCCAGAGTTGGAAGCAGTCTCGCTTCTCGCGGGTCAGCTTTGGCACGCCCAAGACACGCGCATGGGACTCCGAAGGCGGCAACTTGCGTTCCGAACCCAGGCGTCAAGCCGACGTATACGTGTTCGCGCTCTTTGCGCAACGGGAAATGCCGATTGACCCGCTCGACCTCGATCAGTGGAAGTTCTACGCCCTCTCCACCCAAAAGCTCGATGATCGCAAGTCGCTCTCGCTGAGTGCTCTGGAAAAACTCGCTTCGCCCGTTCCCTATCACGAGCTCGCCGATGCTGTAAAAGCCGCGAAAAAAGCTGATGGGTAAGCCTGACCTTCGCTTGGATATTCGCGCTTGCGGTAGTGGCTTCAGGTTTTGACGAGATGATCCCCACCGATGCGTCCCGCAGTACCTCTCACCCTCTCTCCCGCACCATTATGCTTATTTGAACCATCTTATAAACACCATATGATTACTGAAATCAACATTCAGCATCTTTTCATGTTGACGAAAAGAACGAAATTCGTATATCTTTATGATGGTTTGAATCAACATATAACCATTTTGTGATGGAAAAAAACGACATGCCAAACAAGAGCAGAATCACCCAAGCGCCGCCGGCCGCCGTCGAGGACGCCATCAGGCGTCTGGGCCGGGACATCCGCACGGCGCGCCTGCGCCGGAAGCTGCGCATCGAGGACGTGGCGAATCGCATCGGCGCTTCGCGCTTCACGGTCGCGGACATCGAGAAGGGCAAGCCGGGCGCGTCGATGGCCGCCTACGCGGGCGCGCTGTGGGCGCTCGGCCTGCTGGAAGGGATGAACGAGGTGGCCGATCCCGACAGGGATGAGGAGGGTAAGACGCTCGAAAGCGCCAGAAGACCCACGCAGGCGCCGCGCCGCAGGAGACTAGACAATGACTTCTGAGGGTGAGTGCTTCGTCTATATCGTCCTGCCCGGAGAGACGCAGTTCGTGACGGCGGGTGTCAGCGCCTTTCTTTATGACGGCCTGTTTTTCGAGACGAGGGTTGAGGACGTGTGAAAATGGAAAGGGCGATTCGGCTTCGGCGGCGCGATCTTCCCCTCTTCGCTCGGCAATCCGCATTCGCTCCTTCCCCGGTCGCGACAAACGCTCGCTCCTCGGGGCTGTTGAAAAAGTCCTGGTTTCGTGATTCGGCGTATGGGGCCGACCGGGGAGGGAGGAGACTTCACTCCCCCCTTGAGGGGGAGTCGCAGAAGCCGAGCGTTTTTTGCGCGAAGGCTGATGCGGTGGGGGGCATGCTTCTAAAATATAAGCTCCCCCCACCGGCGCGACTTCGGACTTCGTCCTTGTCTTGCCGACGGACTTTCCCCTCGGAAAGCCCGACCCTCAAGGGGTTGTTGAAAAACCCCCTCCTCGCTCGGAATTGACCACCGCCGTCATTCCGGCGAAAGCCGGAATCCATTCCCAAGCGGAATGACAATACTCCGGCTTTTCATCTCCCCGTCATTGGCGGGAACCAATCAGAAAATAAAAAACAAAGGCAAAAAACATGGATTCCGGCTTGCGCCGGAATGACGAACAAAACCGCACCACCTCGTAGTAACAACCCCTCCTCGGGGTTGTCCCACTACCCCTCCTCGGGGCTGTCCCACAGGTCGCGACCTCGGACAGGCACGGGGGCCTGTCCGCTACGGACCCCCCCTTGCAGAACGCCAACCATACACTCCACCCTCCTCGATCGGCTACATACACCAAATCACGAATTCGGGACTTTTTCAACAGGCCCCTCAAGGGGGGAGTCATTTTATTAGCATATGTCGATTGAGAAATTCATCCCCTGTTTTGGGGGGGACTTTTTCAACCCTCCCTCCTCGCTCGCGTTTGACCCTCAACACCCCATCACCCGCACATGCCCCTGCTCGCCGTATTCGAGCAGGCGGGCGTCGCGCGTCACCAGCGTGTAGCCGAACTCCCGCGCCGTGGCGAGAAGAATGCGGTCGGCCGGATCGGCGGGAGGCGCGCCGGGGAGATTGGCCGAGGCGATGAGCACCGAGGGCGGCATCCCGGCCGGCGCGACGCCAGGCAACGCGCAGAAGCGCTCGAACCAGACCTCGGTACTCATGGCGAGCGCGATTTTCCCCTTCGCCGCGAGGGTGGCGATTTCCCATGCGCTCATGGGGGAGACGATGAGCTCTCCATCACGCGCTTTGGGCAATTCGCTCGCGGCGGGCTCAAGCAGGCGCGCTCCTTCGGCAATCCAGATCACAGCGCAGGTATCGAGGAGAAAGGCAGGCATGGCGGGCTATCGCGCGGCGTCCCATTCCTCATCGGCGGGGGAAGTCAAGTCTGCGCCCGGCGCGATCGTCACCGTGCCCTTGAGCGCACCGAAAATAGTCGGGAAATAACCGGCATCTGCTTCTTGAGAGGCGTCGGCCCCGTTTGGAGCTTCTCGCCCGTGGCCGGTCTTTGTCGATGATTTTCGGAATACCAGTTTGCGGCCCGCCATGTCCACGTTCGCCGTCTTGTAGCCCGCGTCGAGCCAGGCGTGGGTGATGACGCTGTTCGTGGGGTTGTTCGACCACCACGCGCGATACTTGAAGGCCGAGGGCGGCAGCTTCACTCCCACGATGCGCTCGATTCCATCGAAAGTGACGGGGAGCGACGCTCGCCCGGATGCGCGGAGATGAGCCGTCAGAGGTTCGTATTTGGACATTTCAGGCATTCCAAATAGTTAGTGTTGATTTATATTTTAACAAATCAACATATATGTCAAATGAAAACCACAGCGTTTGTTTTGGGATGGGTGATTTTCTTGATGAGCGAAGTCGCCTCGCCTAAGCGCCACGCCCTGCGCTCATGAATTCAATGTCTCCACCAATACCGCCCCTTCCATCTGCGCCGCTCCTCGGTCGAAGGTGTAGAGGGGGGCGGCTCCGCGCCGGTTGGCGGCGGCCGCGATCATGAGGTCGGAAAAACCGGGGCCGCTCCTCCGGTAGCTGAATGCGGCGCGGGCCACGTCGTCGGCCGCTTCGATTTCTAATTCCTCGGTGGCGACCAACTCTTCCAGCACCGCCGCAATCCGCTCACGGGAGAACCGATACGCCCGCTCCAGCACCCAGACGAGCTCGACCGCCACCTCGCGGCAGACGAAGCCGGGCCGCTCCGCCGTCAGCCCCGCCAACAACGCCCGGGCCGCTTCGGCCTGGGCCGCGTCGTCGGCCACCAGGTACCGGACGAGGACGTTCGTATCGAGCGCTATCACGCCTCACCGGCCCCTTCGGCGACGGCGCGCTCCATGTCTTCCAGTGTTCTGGGCGGGCCGTCGTGTTTGAGCGCGCCGAACAGCCGGGCGAGGGGCCGCACCGGCATGATGCGCACCTCATCGCCCGAGACGACGTAGCGCACGCGATCACCGGGCCGCACGCCGAGCGCCTCGCGCACGGACTTTGGCAGCGTCGTCTGGCCCTTGGACGTAATCGTGGATTCAACCATCTGCGGAACCCTCCTGTTCCTTACAATATACAATAATACCTTACTTTATATAAAAATACAAGGAGAAAAGGAATTCGCGTTTCCCTCTCATATGCATAGGAGTAATCCAGTGCGATTGGAGGTCATGCCCGGTTCAAGATGTGCTTCATCCAACCGATCCGCATTTCCCCGCATTCGCCGTCGCCGGGTTTTCGTCGGGGCGGGCGACAATCCCTTCCTCATCGGGCGGGATTGACCCGCGCGGGAAAAAAGAGTGTTCTCATCGGTGAGAGGAGGGAGAAAATGGAAAGGGCGATTCGGCTTCGGCGGCGCGATCTTCCCCTCTTCGGGGAAGCGCAAACCCTCCCGCATTGGTCGGGTCTGACCTCCCGCATTGGTCGGGTCTGACCTCCCGCATTGGTCGAGACTGACCACCGTGAGGAGGTGAGGCGTACTCATCGACTCAGGCGTGACAAGAAAATATGAAAATAATCCAATTTCCTGAAAATATCGATAAAATTAGATAAATTCACGAGGTTTTTCGATAAATTGATTGGATGATAAAATACTTGAATTATACGACGCAAACTATTGATATAGCTTAAGTATAGATTTTTTATTTCGACTCGGAATTCACCAGATATATGCCAGATGAGATAAGAACGGCCCCTCCGAGCATGAGCAGCGTCAGCGGTTCCGCGAGCAGCATAGCGCCCATCAAAACCCCGAATACGGGCGTCAGGAACATGAACACGCCCACGCGGCTCGCCGGGTAGTCCGTCAGCAGCCACAGCCAGGGAATCATGGCAAAGCCCGTGCCGATGAGGCCGCTATAGCCCACGCCGGTGAGCACGTTCTGATCCGTGAGATCGGGCCAGGGTTCGCCCAGAAACGAGGCGATCAGAAAGAACGGGAGCACGGCCAGAAGCTGGGTCCAGGCGGTGATTCTGAAGGCGTCGAAACTCCTTAAGCGCATTTTCAGGAAAATCGACTGCACCGCCCACACAACAGCCGCCAGGACGACGATGGCGTCCCCGTACCAGGTGGAACCGCCGGCCGAGGAGAGCTTGTCGCCAAAGAGAAACACCATGCCCAGACTCGCGGCCACGAAGCCGAAAACCGCGCGGACGCCCACCCTCTCATGGGGCAGAATCCACGCCGCGAGCGCCGTCAGCAACAAAGGCTGGGCGTAGAGGAACAACGAGGCGCGCCCCGCGGTGGTGTGATCCACCCCGTGATAATAGGTGATGAACATGACGTTGTGCAGGCAGGCGTTGATCCAGAAATCGCGGTTTTCCCTCGCCCCGCCCGGGTGCGGAGGCAGAACCGGCATTTTTCGGATAAACATGATCAGAAAAACGCTCGACGACGAGATGAGGCCCCGGAGCCAGAGGAACGTAAAAGGCTCCACGCCGCGCAGGCCTATCTTGGCCGCCGGAAAGCTCAGGCCCCACAGAAAAGTGACGGTGAAAATCAAAACGAAAAATCGCAATTCTTACCTGTTCCTTCAGCAAATCCGCTCTACACCGGGAATCGAACAGCGGGTGAAATTCGGGGAAAGCGCCGCCTTCAGCTGTCGGACTCTATTTTCTTCGGAAACGGCTCCAGGTCCTTCAAATCCACTTTTTGCTCCAGCTCGTCGTGACAGGCATCGCAGCGCGGCTGCGCCGTGGCCGCCACCATGAACCCTTTCGCCCTCTCGCCGTCCAGCCGGTGGCCGTTGTGGCACTGCACGCAGTTCGCCTTTAACTCCGCGTGGTCTGAAATGGCGTGAAAGGCGTCATCGGCCAGTTCCAGAAGACGCTCCTCTTCATGACACTTCACACAGTCCTTATCGAGAATGGGATGGAAAACGCGAGAGGGCTGCTCATAATCGCCAATAATGAATTTATACAGATCCTTGTTCGCCAGAATCGTCGTGCGAATCATGCCCGTGATGCCCTCTTCCCCGTGGCAGGATATGCACCGCACGTCGCCCACGCTCCTATGCCATCCGCCCAGCGTCTGCACCGCGTTCTTCGCGCGCGCCCCGTCATCGAGATAATCCTGGTGATCCTGTAAGTGACACGCCGTGCAAAAGGGATCGTAGGACTCCACGGCGCGAATCCCGTACAGCCCGCCGACCCCGGCCAGGGGGGATAAGACGACGATCAGAATCAACCATTTCCACCATCGCCCCCAAAATCTTCGCATTCAGATTCTCCTTGGCCTGCACATGCTAACACCGCCACTCCCCACTCACCAGGATATAGAACCGCCATCCCATTTTCTGCGTGTTAGATCTTCCTCATTATAGCGCGATTTGCTAGGATGGCTCTTGATGATAGGAGGTTGATCCGATGGCGAGAACAAGATTCAGCGCGAACAAACGCCGCCCGGGACGCAGGAGCGCTCCCAAGCCGGCCGCCCTTACCGGAGAAAGCGCGAAACAGATCGCCGCGCGCCTGAAATCCTCGGCGAGCGTCGGGAAGAACGCGCAGGACTACAGGCGCAAGGCGCTTGAAATTCACGGCTGGTTCTGTGCGAAATGCGGCCGGGATTTCGATGAGAACAACCTCCATATCTTGACGGTTCACCACCGGGACGGTGACCACAAAAACAATCCGCTGGACGGGAGCAACTGGGAGAATCTGTGTGTGGAATGCCACGAGGATGAACACTCCCGCGACATGCTTGGCCGTTACCTGAGCGATGACAGTTAACAATCTAAAACACCCACTATCATGATATTGTCGGTCAAGCCAACCATCGCAAAAGGAACCACCATCGTACCCGGCTCGAAATCCCATTCCATCCGCGCCGTCGCGTTCGCATCCCTGGCTTCCGGGAAAAGCGTGATATCAAACCCCCTGGATTCAGAGGACGGCCTCTCGGCGGCCAGCGTCTACGCGAGCTTTGGCGCTAAAATACACAAGGAAAATGAGGTCTGGTCCGTGGAGGGTTTCGGCGCCCGGCCCAATGCGCCTCAAGGAATTCTCGACGTGGGAAATTCAGGGACCACCTGCCGGATGGCGCTCGGCACCGCCGCGCTCATACGGGAGGGCGAAGCTTGTTTCGATGGCGATTCCCAGACCAGAAAACGCCCGATGGGGCCATTGCTCGATGCCCTCCAAAACCTGGGTGCAAAGACGCAATCCGGCGGCGGCTACCTACCCGTCACGGTGGGCGGCCCGTGGCGCGGCGGCCGGACGAAAGTGGACGGGACGACCAGTCAGTTTACGTCCTCCTTGTTGTTGAACGCACCTTTCGGCGAGGAGACAACCATCATCGAGCCGATTGAGCTGAACGAGCGCCCATACGTCGAGATGACGCTGTGGTGGCTCGATCGTCTGGGCTTACGATACGAGCGCGATGAATACCGCTGCTTTATGGTTCCGGGCGGACAGACGCTCTCTAGATTCGAAGTTACCGTCCCCGCAGATTGGAGTTCTGCCGCCTTTCTCGTGGCCGCAGGCGCGCTGCCGGGCGGCGACGTAACGCTCGAGGGGCTGGATCTCAACGACTCTCAAGGGGATAAGGAGATTCTCAGATTCGTCGAGGAAATGGGCGCTGATGTTCTCGTCACAGAGACCAGCGTCCGAATACGCGGAAAAGCGCTGCGCGGAGGTGAATTCGACTTGAACGCCACGCCCGATCTCCTGCCCGTCATGGCCGTACTCGGCGGATTCGCAGACGGGGAGACCAGACTCCTGAACGCGCCCCAGGCCCGCATCAAGGAGACCGACAGAATCTCCGCCATGCGTGAGGTTATCGAAGCGCTCGGCGGCGAAGCAAAGGAACTGGCGGATGGCATCATCATCAAGGGGGGCGGCCTCAAAAGCGGGGCCGTTCACGGGTTTGGCGATCACCGCATCGTCATGTCCGCAGCCATTGCCGGTCTCGCCGCCCCGGAGGGGGTATCGGTCGACACGGCGGAGGTGATGGCGGTAACATTTCCTGATTTTTGCGAACGCATGGGTTCACTGGGCGCCGACATGAAAACGAAGGATTCATTCGATGCCAATCTATGAGTATGAGTGCAAGGAATGCGGCTTCATTTCCGGCCATTTGGTGATGAAACCGTCGGACAGGAGAAAACTCATCTGCCGCTCCTGCGGGAACAAAAAACTCAGAAAAATCATGTCGCGCTTTTCTTCTCACCAGACCGAAGCCCAGCGGCTCCAATCGTTCGACCCCTCGAAGCCGCAGGACGGTTCTTTCTACAAGGACGATCGCAACATCGGGCTCTGGGCCCAAAAACGCGCCCAGCAGCTGGGCGTCGACCTTGGCGATTCTTTCGGTGAAACCCTGGAAAAGGGACGCTCGAAGAAAATTCTCGATAACCTATGAGGTCATGTTGACCCCCGAAATCAAGATGAGCGAGGCGCTTCGCGCCGAGGCGGAACCGCTTTGGCGAAAAATCCACGCGCATCCCTTCGTTCGGGGCCTCGGTGAAGGCACCCTGCCGCTTGCGAAATTTCGCTTCTACATGTGCCAGGACTACATATTCTTGAAGGAATACAGCCGCGTCATCGCCCTGGCCGTCGTGAAAGCCCCCGAACTGGCGGATATGGGGCGTTTCGCCGACCTGCTGAACGCCACGCTGAACACGGAGATGGAACTCCACCGGAGTTTTGCGGCGAAATTCGGCATATCAACCGCAGAGATTGAGGCGACAAAGCCCGCCCCCACGTGCAAGGGATACACCGATTTCCTGCTCGAGGCGGCCTATTCGGGCACGTTCGGGGAAATCGCCGCCGCCATGCTGCCCTGCCAATGGGACTACGCCATTATCGGCGAGTTGCTCGCCTCCAAGGGGGTCCCTGAAAACGCGCCGCTTCACGCCGAGTGGATAGAGACCTACGCGTCCGATGAATTCGCTCAACTGGCGCGTTGGCTGCGCGAAATGCTCGACCAAGCCGCATCGGCGGCGGGCCCTGACGAGAGCGAGCGCATGCGCGCGCACTTTCTGATGGGCACGCGATATGAATACCTCTTCTGGGATATGAGCTGGAACATGGAAGAGTGGCCCCTATAGCCCAAGCCGGATAGAGCCGATATGTCCCCCAGAACGCGAAAAGACATCCCCAACCCCAAACGGTGCACATGGGCCGAGGGCGACCCGCTCATGGAGAAATACCATGACGAGGAATGGGGGTTTCCCGTCCGAACGACCCGGAAACATTTTGAACAACTGACGCTCGAAATCTTTCAGGCGGGCCTCTCCTGGCGAACCATCCTCCATAAGCGCGCGGAGTTCAGAAAGGAATTTTTGCGATTCTCACCCGAGAAGGTCGCCCTCTTCACCGAGAAGGATATCAGGCGCATTCTCGGGAACCCGGGTGTCGTGCGGAACCGAAAGAAAATCGAGGCAACCATTGAGAACGCCAAAAGATTCCTGGCCATCCAGAAAAAACATGGCTCGTTCAGCCGCTATCTCGCCTCCCTGCCGGATGATCTGGAATCGCTGCAAAAGATATTCCGCGAGGAATTCACCTTCATGGGACCCAAGATCGCGGAAGCCTATCTCGAGAGCGTGGGGAAGATACCCGAACTCCACGATCCGCGCTGCTGTCGGAATAAAAAAAATAGATAACTATTTATATATCAATAAATTACATCTTTGTTACTAAAGTATATTATCATATCTGTTCACCCGTTCGTTTCTCCTCTTTTATTTACAGAAAAACCCCGTTAATTTATCGTATTTTATCGATATTTATCGATATTCGGAATCTAGTCCGTTTCCATCGGCCATAATATCCCCTTACTCTATTTATATTATTATGAATATCTATTCTTTCCCATCTTGTCCACAATCCGCCTTTTGCAAGATGTAATCAAAACACAAGCGGATTCATTATATTTATATGGACGCCTACCCGGTGACAAGGATCGATTCAGTGCGTCTGACGATCAGGTTGCAGTTTTATATTCGGCCTGTCGGTGCAGGGCTTCATGCCTGCCGGCCCTGATGGAATCAGCCGACCCGCGCCTCATTTCCCGCTAAGGCTTTTCGCCTTTGTTATAATTCAGGCTTGGCGGGTCGCGGTCTGACCTGTTCGCCATCTCACTTCGTCTTACCTTGCGCAATCCTTCGGCGTGTCATCTCCTTTCCGGTTTCGTGTTTTCTCTCGCCATCCGGACTCACGCAGGATGGCCGACAAAGTTTCGTTGGTATTCCCGGTCATGGGCCAGCAGGGCCCAGATCGTGCGCGCCATCTTGTTCGCCAGAGCGACGACGACCACGTTCGGGGGCCGTCGTCCGGCCAGGCGCAATATCCATTCGCGCGGCGCCTTGCCGTGGACGATTGCGGCGCGGGCGCCGTGTATCAACAAGGTGCGCAGATACCTGTCGCCCCGCTTGGAGATTCCGAGCATGCGCACCCTGCCGCCGGTCCCGACGTGCCGGGGCGTCAGACCCAGCCAGGCGGCGAACTCCCGACCGGACCTGAACGCGGCGGGATCGCCCATCGCGGCCACCAAAGCGGTCGCGCCCAGCAAACCGACACCGGGGATCTCCGCCACCCTGCGGCTCGCGGCGTTGTCCCGATGCCACAGCTTCAGGCGGCGCTCGATACCGCGAACCTCCTCGTCGAGACGGGCCACGCGCGCCCATTGCTCTCGCAGGGCGTCCACGACCATCGTCGGCAACCGCTCCGAGACCCGGCCGAGGGCAGCGGCCATGCCTCGCCGCATACCCGCCCGGCCTCGCGGCATGACCTCTCCGTATTCGGCCAAAAGACCGCGCAAGCCGTTGATCTGCGCGGTGCGGAACTTTACCAGTTGCCCGCGCATCCGGTGCAGCGCCAGGACGGCCTGTTGCTCCTCGCTCTTGACCGCAACCGTCTTTAAGTCAGGCTGTTGCGCCGCCGTCCAGATCGCGCGTGCGTCGTGCGAATCGTTCTTGTTGCCGGCAACGAAGGGCCTCACCATCTTCGCCGGAAGCAGCCTCGCCTCGTGGCCCAACTCCCGCAGACGGCGAGCCCAGTGCTGCGAGCCGCCGCACGCCTCCATCGCAACCAGGCACGGAGCGCGATTGGCGAAGTGCTCGAGGAACCTCGCCCGACTCAGCTGCAGAGCCATACTCTTTCCCGTCTCCAACTCGACCCAGTACAATTGAAATACGCTTTTCGCTGTATCCACCCCGACGACCGTTTTGCCATTCTTCATCACTGGACCCTCCGGTTGGCCCGGGAAGACACCATGTCTTCCCCCTGAGCATCGCAGGGTGCCACAGACCCTCAAGGACCTATATCAACCCTCTCGAACCGCGGCACTCGGTTACCGGGTAAGCGTCCATACCATTTCCCGCGCATCCCGGCGGGTACCTGTCGGAGCATTCTGTAGCAATCGCTTGGAATCCTCGATTACGAGAACCTTCATCGACGTTCTCCTAGTCCGGTATCGGCAGCCAGCGGATCATTCGACGGGCCTTGGAAGTGGAGTTGGAGGTCTTTGTGGAGGAGCATAAGGCCGAGCGTGACGCACGGGGGCACCGGGCCGTCGTTCGCGACGGTTACCTGCCAGCGCGAGAGGTGTTGACGGGAATCGGCCCGGTCACGGTTCGGGTTCCCAGGACGCGGGACCGTAGCGGGTCGGGGATCAAGTTCAGCTCAAGATTGCTGCCGCCCTATCTGAGGCGCACGAAACAGACCACGGAATGCTGCCCCGGCTCTACCTCAAAGGAGTGTCCACGGGAGCGACCTCGCTCTCCATGAAGTCGCAGGTGTACTGGGCGAATTGTTCTTCGGTGAAGGGATACGGCATGATGCCTCCGTTCCGCATCCGGGGTGTAGCCCCTCGTGGATCCTCTCCTGCCTAGCCGAATTTCCGGGAAGCGCATCCAGTGGGTACCGCTTCACGGATGGGGTGCCAACAACTCGGGCCCCCTTCGGCCCGGGAGAGGACCCCCTGCAGAGCCCAGTCCTTAGCCGAGCGGCTGGCCGCTACTTCTTCACGACGATCTCCCAGGGGTGGAGTTGCTCGTCGTGACGGGCGGTGAACTCGATCCGCTTGCTGACGCCGAAGATGTCGTGGAGCCGGTAAAGGGGCTTGTGGGTAGCCAGCTCCTTCATCATGTCGGAAACCTTCTCGAAGGCAGCTTGCTGCTTCTTCAGGTCCTCGGTCGCGAGCGCCTTGTCGATTGCCTCGTCGAGCTCCTTGAAGCAGGCGCCGCTCCAGGCCCCCCGGCAACTGGTGGTGCCGCGGAGGATGGTGCTGTTCTCGCCGCTCGAGTTCCCGAAGGAGAGGAAGTACATGGCGGGCGTCTTGTTCTTCCCCGTGACGTATGTGTTGAAGCTTCTGCGGTAGAGAGCGAAAGGCTGCGCGAGGCATCGGGTATTGATCTTGACCTTCGTGAGCATCGAGGCCGCGGCTTCGCAACTCTCCTTGTCGAAGGGAGAGTTTCCGTGCGGGCTGATGAGGTCAGCTTGAAAGCCCTTCTCGTAGCCTGCTTCCTTCATGAGCTGCCGGGCCTTCGCGAGATTGAAGCCGTACCACCGCTTCTTCGGGTTGTAGCCAAACTGGGTCCAGGGATGGAAAATTTGGTGGGCCGGCTCGGCGTAGCCCTCAAGGAAGGTCTTGTACATCGACTCGGCGTTCAGGGCATAGTTCGCGGCCTTGCGCACCCGAACGTCCGCGAAGGCCCCCCCGTGCGTGGTGAAGAAGCCGATGTAGGCGATTCGCACGGAGGACTTGGAGGATACGTACAGCTTGGGGTCCTTCTCGATTTCTGGGATGAAGTGGGGGAGCACCTTATGTGAAATGTCTATCTCGCCCGCCTGAAGAGCCTTCACGCGCGTGGTGGCCTCCACGATGGGGCGCATGATGACCCGCTGCGGCCGGTTGGGGAACCGGTCGTGCGCCCACCAGGTGTCGTTTGCCTCAAACTCGAATCGCTGGCCTTTGGTCCAGCGTTTGAGGATGTAGGGGCCACCGGCGATGAGATCGCGGGAGATCTCGGGCAGGCTCCTGCCCTTGTTCTTCAGGGAGATGGCGTGGCCCCAGGTCGTGAGGCGCGGGATGAGGCCGTTGTCGGGCACCTTCATGCGGAAGACGAACTCGCGCTCGTTGAGAACGTCGATCCCGTCGAAGTCCTTCCAATAGGACCGTTGATAGCTCCTGTTGGCGGGGTCCACGATCCGCTCGAAGGAGTATTTGATGGATGCGGAGTCGATCGGCGTGCCGTCCCGGAACTTCATGCCTTTTCGGAGGGTGAATTTTGTCCGCTTCGAATCCAGCCGTTCATATTTCTCGGCCAGCCAGGGGATGATTTTCCCCGTTTTAGTGTCGGAGATGACGAGCTTGTCCGCGTGCCAAGGCCAAACCATGGCCCCGATGAAGCTGGAGTAGACGTGGGGGTCCATGGTCTCCGGCTCGCCGTTAATGGCGATGGTGATGGTGCCCCGAGCAGCATGGGCCGGAGTGAGGGAGATGAGCACGGCGGCCACTAGTAAAGCGATTGCGAGCAAGGATTTGCGCATGGCTTAGTCCCTTTCTTCTTCGCGGACTCGCCCTCCCAATGGAGGGCTCTTCCGACGGCGTGAAGGCAACTCCTGAGATGAGAACCGCTGGCAGAATGTCCTTTTCATCTAGGGGAATTGCATGCGAACTTTCGTGGTGGCAACCCTCTCCTCGGCCTTTGAACCGAAGCACCCCCCCGTCGGGGGCTCGGGCCTGGTTCATATCCACCCGGGAAGGCACGCTATCTAGCAGCGTTGCGTAGAATGGGCTCCATATCTAAATATATCATATAGGATTCTCTGTGCCAACCCCCTTTTGGTGATGTGCAAAAGGGGGTTGGCACTTTATGAAATAAAATGAAACAATCAATGTCTCTTCAAGTAGAGGAGCGAAAAATGGCTGCAGGATCGGAGGGACAAAAAAGACCTGGCGACGCGGTAGATTGCGTCGTTAAGGTAGCGAGGATCGCAACAGGTGAAATCACCGAGTCTCAACCCCCAGCCAGATAATCGCCCGCAAGGACGGCAAGGCGCGGTCAGACAAACTCTCACCAGAAAGACGAAAAGAAATTGCGCAAATCGGAGAGAAGGTGCGCTGGAAGAAACGCAACGCGGCAGTTTGAAATTCCCTCATAAAATTTCAAGCTGAGACACTACCCAGCGATAAGCGCAGAAAACCTGGGATGTGGCGCCTTCGCGCGGCTCCGGAGGCGGCGCGTTGACGGGAGGGGTTGGATGGGGGAGAATTTGGGAAATTTCTTGAAATTGCGGAAGTTTTTAGCACTTCCACGAGTCCACGACAAGCGAACCGCGATCCCCAGAGGCGAGTAGATGCGCGTCTATATCATTCGGCGATGCCTGCAGGCCATCATCGTCATGCAGATCGTCCTCCTCATCGTCTTCCTCATGCTGTATCTGACGGGGGACCCGGCGGCGATGCTGATGCCGATCGACGCCGCGCAGGAGGACCTCGACCAGTTCCGCAAGATGATGGGCTTCGATCAGCCCTTCCACGTTCAGTACTACCGCTTCCTCTTCGGGCACGGCCGGACCCACGGGGTGCTGCGGGGCGACTTCGGCTTTTCCTTCCGCCACGAGCTACCCGCGATGGCCCTCGTGCTGCAGCATTTCCCGGCGACGCTCCAGCTTGCCTTCGCCTCGCTCTTCATCGCGCTGATCATCGGAATTCCGACCGGGTTGCTCTCAGCCACGTTCCGCGGGACATGGATCGATCACGTGAGCACCGTGGGTGGGACGATCGGCCAGTCGATGCCGGACTTCTGGCTGGGCCTGATGTTGATCATACTCTTCGCGGCGCGCCTCCGGTGGCTACCCACCTCGGGCTACGAGGGGCCCGAGTACATCGTTCTGCCAGCAATCACTGCGGGCACCTACGCCACGGCGCGGTTCATGCGCCTGATGCGCTCGGGTATGCTCGAGGTCCTGCGGATGGACTACATCCGCACGGCTCGGTCCAAGGGGGTGGATGAGACCCGCGTGGTCCTATACCACTCCCTCAAGAACGCCTCCATCCCGGCGGTGACGCTGGTGGGCCTCGAATTGGGGATCCTGCTCGGCGGAACCGTCGTCATCGAGACGGTCTTCGCCTGGCCCGGTGTGGGTTTCCTGGTGGTGGACGCAATCAACCACCTGGACTACCCGGTGGTGCAGGCCGCGGTGACGCTCCTGGCTTTCCTGTTCGTTCTCGTGAACCTTGTGGTGGACATTCTCTACGCCTGGCTCGATCCCCGCATCTCCTACGCCAACGCCTAGCGGGGAGCGCCGGCGAAGAGGACCGGGAGGGAAGACATGGCACTGGATCAGGAGGCCGCGATGGCCAACCCGGAGGGGACGTCGGATATTGATGAGAGGGGGCCGTCGGATTTTCGCTTGGCCATGCGCGAGCTTGGCCGCAGGCCCCCCGCCATCTTCGGTCTCTTCTGCGTGGTCATTGTGATATTCTGGGCGCTCGTTCCGCAACTCTCCTCCCCGCTGGACCCCGTGGACCAGAACCTGGCGCGCTATTTGAAGCCGCCCGGCTTCACGGACGCCGCGGGAAACGTCTATTGGTTCGGCACCGACCAGCAGGGGCGCGACATCCTCAGCCGCGTCATCTGGGGCTCGCGCATCTCCCTCTTCGTGGGGTTGACCACCGTGGTTCTGAGCGGGGCGATCGGGATCACGCTGGGGCTCATCGCGGGCTACTTCGGGGGGTTCATAGACACCGTGATCAACCGCTTCGTTGACACCGCCCTGGCCATCCCCTTCATCCTGCTGGCCATGACCATCGTCGCGATCCTGGGGCCGAGCCTCCAGAACGTCATCCTCGCCATCGCGCTCAGAACCTGGATCGTCTACGCGCGGGTGGTCCGGGGGGAGGTGCTCTCCCTCAAAGAGAACGATTACGTGATGGCGGCCAAGGCGGTCGCCTGCCCGACGTGGCGGATACTCGCACTGTACCTGCTGCCGAACGTTATGTCCTCCTCCATCGTGATCGCCACCCTCTACCTCGGCCGGATGATCATCATCGAATCAGCCCTGTCATTCCTGGGGCTCGGCGTTCCGCCGCCGACGCCGACCTGGGGCGGCATGCTCTCCGACGGGCGGGTGTTCCTGGAGAGGGCCTGGTGGGTCGCCTTCTTCCCCGGCTTCACCCTCATGCTGACCGTGCTGGGCGTGAATCTCCTGGGGGATTGGTTGCGCGATGTGCTCGACCCGCGACTCAAGCGGCTGGTGGACTAGACATCGCGGAGAAAAAGCGCTTCGCGCGGCTCCCTTTCCTTTGGAATCCCTACTTCCAGCGATGAAGGCTGCCCCAACGCCAATCCTCGGCTCGTTCCACCAAATTGGCGCACAGGGCATTCCGTTCCACATAACGGCAAACGGTGCGGAAGTGCTCGTCATCCTGCGCCGGAAACGACTGGAACCGGCCTTGATACAGGTGTCCGCTGCCGCTGCTGTGACGGTGAGCACGCCAACGTTGCGTGTGTGTCAGCGTCAACCAGCCCGTAAACCGATACAGTCCGCCGTCTTCCCGCGGCCACATCACCAAATTCCAATGATTCGGCAACACAAAAAAAGCCAACAGCCGCGTCTCGGTCCGTTCCACTGCCTCTTCCAGCACCCGCACAAAAGTCTCGTAGTCGCCCTATTTCTCAAAGATCCTCAACCGTGCGTTTGCACGATTGAGCACGTGGTGAACCAAGCCGCCATCGTCTGCTCGTTTTGGTCGTCCCATCCCCATAACCTACCGAATCTCCACCACCCCATCAAGAAACAGTTCCTGGCACCGTTTCTTCTCCCATAACTGGGCTTCGGTTGCCGCCATGAACGGCGTCGATATGGTCACCATCGCCAAGCTGGTCGGCCATGCCCTGGTCGAGACCACCGAGCGTTACGCCCATCTCTCCGATCAGTCGGTATCGGACGCCGCCGATCGGGTGTCGAACCGCATCCATGCCGCCCTGGCAGGGAAGGGCGCAAAGAGCAAGGGAGGGGCCGGTCATGCCCACGGTTGACGCGATAGCAATGACAGGCTCGTCGGTTTCCTCGGCGGTTATCTCGGCCAGGGTACCGTTGGGTCCGAGACAATGTCAGATCGCAAACGGTCGCCAATTCCTCCCGTCTATCCGAGGCACGGGGGCGGCAATCACGCAGCTGAAAGAATTCGTCGGCGTGCGGCGACCAGCCGCATGCGGGACCCTAAAAAATTGATTTGCTTGACTTTTCCGGCCCCAGGGCTCATATTCTCGCCGCAGATTGTCTCGCGATAGCGCGAAGCGCCGCCCTCGGGCGGCGCCACGTCCCGGGAACAACAATCAAAAAATCTTCTCCTACTGGCCGCGCCCGGTAAGGGCGACACGCCAGGCATCGGCAGCGTCTATGACGTTTGCCGCGCGCGCCATATGGCGCATTAAGGATACCTACGTGACTATTCGTAAATTCTCGGAACTCGGTTTGGCCGATCCGATACAGCGTGCGTTGACCGGCCGGCCCGGTAAAAACCGTCATCGCAGTCGATACGCGGAAGGCGGAGGAGCACCGCAGCCGGCGGCCTGAAGCTGTCGGCCTCGCCTCACTGTCGGGCCAGGGGGCATCTCGCCATAAATCACCGGCAAATCGAGGCTGAATCCTCGGTAGTCCCCGTCCGCATCCCCCTTGCCGAAGCGCCGCCACGCACGCCGGGCGGGCGGCGCCTGCTCCGCCGTTACGGTCGCGAGTTCGATTCCCGCCGTTTCGATAAACGCATCGAGTTCCTCGCCCGCCGCCGCACCGCCTCTGCCCTCGACGAACATCGCCGCCTCGAGCAGCCCGACGACCGACATGCGGCACTCAGACGCCGCTATCGCCTTCTCGTAGCGCTCCGCATCCGGCTCGCCGAACAGGACGGCCAGAAGATCCGATGTCAATCCCGACCGAGGCGGGAGGGATTGCCGACTGAAATGGGCAATCCACGCTCGTCATAGAGCGCATCACCGTGCTCCACCGCCGAGGTTCCCGGCCCCACCAGCCCGGCGCAGCGCAGGCCGATGGCGTGAAGCTCCCGGGCCAGGGCGTCCGCATTGCGCCGGCGTTTTTCGCGCGCGAGGCGCTCGCGCAGCACGAGCGTGATGGCGCCCGTCTTACTCTCTCCCGTCAGGCGGGCGAGTTCGCCCGCAAGCCGGCAGGTTTCCTCGTTCTTGATGTTCAAGCCCATCGTCTTATCCTCGGGTTTCAAGGGTAGAATGTATTTTTTACCCTGCGGCATTTCGGAGTGATGGGCAAGGGGGGATTTTGGGGCTGGGTATGGCGGGTAGCTTTGATTCCCCAACTAAAGAAACATTCAATTAGAGGTCTTGCTACAATTTCTGGTAGTAGTCTCTAATTTTAGCGGCCATGAGGCTTCTGCGCTTTTGCAGGAACTCATTATAATCCTCGACGCTTCTCGCCTCATCCATTCCATCGGGGATGCAATGCGCCGCGAGATTGGTGCGTAATTTGTCAGCGTCCGTTATGCCGCCAAGTCGTGTATCTTTGGTTTCACACTGTTTCCTTACTATGTGAAGGTAGGTTTCCGGTGGTTTGTCGCCGATGGCTATGTTGATCTCGCTCTGCATCACGACATAGTTCGCAATCTGATTGTAGCGACTGGGCGGAAGACCTTTCTTCTCTTTCAGATAGTTCCGTGGGAAGACATGATGAATATGTGAAAGTCCTTCAAGGAGGTTCTGGACAGTAATGTCGCTTGAGAGAAAGCCTTTATCATTTGCTTTTACCTGGCTTGCCAGAAAGACGTTGAAGTAAGGACTGCTGGCGACCGACGTGTCCATTTGTTGCGGAAGCCCTACATTCCAGAAGGCGTCTGAAAGCTCCGCCCGCTCTATTTCGTCGAGGTATTGAGCCGCACCTTGGGCATCAATCCGTTGAATGTCTCTGCCGAAAGCGGTTTCCGGCGAGGCGGTGTACCTTCTTGTCAGGACGGACATCACGAACCATCGACGCACGAGCATATGAATTTCGGCGGGATTAACCTTCTTGGCGCGCAATGTCAAGTAAAGAATATAAGCGAAATTGACGGTGTTCTGTGAGCGGATCATCGAGGCGCTCACGAATCCGGCCGAACGCAGAATCATGATGAATTGTTTGAAATTCGTCTCGTTCATGAAACGCAGAATCGCTTCTTCGAGCCTTTGAAAGGATTCCTCCGCGATGACTTCCTCATACGTGCGCGTCTCGAAGTTGCGACCGGAAAGCAGGGCGACCAAATCGTCCAGGCGCCCACGTTTGAATTCCGAGGTGAAGGCTACGCGAAGCATGTCGGTGTAGGAGGGATCGTAGAGGTCTTCTTTCTCGCGTTTCAGCCACTCCATCGCGCGAAAATAGTGTGTACCGACGAACTCCTTGTCCTTGGCCAAGTCGGTATATGACTCCGGCGCAATTGCCAAATGACAGAAATAGTCGATGCACTTGCGGAGTTGGTGTCCATCATATTGCTCGCTCGCGGCCATCTTGGACATGGCGAAATCCGCCGCATTCAATGTAACCCCTTGGGAATTGATGCGGACGAAAATCTCCGCGACGGTCTCCACGTCCAGATCGGAGTTCAAATCGATGAGTCCGAGGGAGTTATTTTGGATACTTTGAAGCCGCCCTATGCGCTCGAAGATATCGTCCTTGTCCGCCTCCGGGTTCTTCTCGCAGTAGGAGTCCACAACGCGATTTAGCTTGGAGTCTGGTGCGAAGACGGTGGCAATGTCTTCAAGCCATGCACGATCCTTGCGAATGGCAGGGTTGGAAACCTCAAATTTCTCCTGAACTGGATGGAAAGCAATGTCAATGCGTCTATGCTGGTAGTTTTTATCAACGACTTGCTGCCCCAACAGGGCTGCGATTAGCGCCGTAACGCGCTGTTGTCCGTCTATGAGAATTCGTTTGCCGGTTGATTTACTGCCGTCTTTCAAACGGACGTCCGGGTTCTGCCAAGCGATGAGATATCCTACCGGATAACCGTGATAGAGCGAATCTATAAAATCGCGCACCTTCGCCGCGTTCCAGACAAAGGGACGCTGGATATCCGGAATGGCGATTTGATCGAACTTGATATTGGCCAGCAGTATCTGGATAGCATATTGGTTTAGAGTGAAGCGTTGAATAGGCATAAAATCCTCTCACTGACTACCTGTTCCACAAAAAGTAATTGACGAAAACACTTGGTTTGGAGTCGTGCAGAGTCACTCTCAGTGTTGATCAAACCGCTCCGCAATATATTCCACCCACCAATCCCCGTCAAAATCCCCCCTAACCCCCCAATCCATACAACTCCATCGCGTTGTCGCGCATGATGCGCGCGCGCAGTTCGGGGTCCAACTGGCGGGGCAGGGCGTGGACGGGCGAGTCGAAATCCCAGTGGGGGTAGTCGGTGGCGAACAGGAGAATTTTCTCGGCGTGCGCCATTTCGAATATCTGGACGAGATGCTCGTCTTTTTCGGGTTCTTCGATGGGCTGGCTCGTCACGCTGAAGTGTTCGTAAAAGTATTCGCTCGGCAGCTTCTTGAGCCAGGGGACTTCGGCGCGCATGCCCCTGTAGTTCTTGTCCAGCCGCCAGAGGAGCCCGGGAATCCAGGAGAGGCCGCCTTCTATCAGGACGATTTTTAGTTTTGGGAAGAGTTCGAACACGCCCTCGCAGATGAAGCTTACGGCGTGGGTCATGAAGCACTGGCTCATGGCCGTGTGCCATTCGATGTAGTAGGTGGGCCAGCCCGACGCCGTGGGGGGCGGCGCGTTGCCTGCGCCCGAGCCGCCGAAATGGATACCGATGGGGAGTCCGCGTTCTTCCGCCGCCGCGTATATGGGGTGATATTTCCTCTGGCCGTAGGGGGCGTGCGAACCCGCCGGGAAGAGCACATGCGCCATGTCGGCGCGCTCGCCGACGCGCTTTATCTCGTCCACGGCGTGTTGGGGGTCCTGATGCGAAACGGTGATGGCCCCGCGCAGGCGGGCGTCTTTTTCCAGCCAGTGCTCGATGGTCCAGTCGTTATGCGCGCTTGCCAGGGCCGCGCCGAACTCGGGGATTCCCATGAAGGAGACGTTGTAGTACGCCCCGTTCAGCACCCCGTAGCTCACCCCGTAGGCGTCGAGCACCTGCTCCTGAAGCATCGAGAGGCTCGAACCCGCCGGGCCGTCCGGCGGTATCGCGTCTTTGCGCACCCCGCCGCCCGCCGTCTTGGGATAAGGGGCGTTCGGCAGTTTTGTATAGTCGGTTTCTTCGACGTAGTTTCGCCACTCGATCGGCAGATAGGGCTTGAGAGCGTCCAGGGAAGAGGGTACGTGGTGGATGTCGGAGTCCACCATGCCGAGGCTCGTCCCGGAGGCCGGCTGGGGCGTTTTCGCGGCTTGCGTGGTCGTGTTCATTATCGTTCCTCCATGCGATTTGTTTATATTTTAGCACGAGAAAACGAGAAGCGAAGGTTTCCTTAGACAAACAGAAGACGTATCGATCCGCCCAGGGCGATGCTCAGCACGCACAGGTTGAACGTGCGCCCGCTCAGCCTCTCCTGCACCCATGCGCCGGCCTTGATGCCCAGCCACAGCACGGGCAGGCCGACCACGCTCGCCCAGATGGTATCCATATTGACGACGGAAACCTGCCAGAAGGCGACCACCTTGATGGGGTTGAACACCGCATAGAGAGCCCATATCGTGCTCACCAGGGTGAATTTTTCCAGTCTCTGGCTGATAAGAACGGGGGTCAAGAAGATCGCCCCGCTGTTGGCGAGCGAGGAGCAAAGCCCGCTCATGACGCCGAAGCCCCCGCCCTGCCACGCGGGCATGGGGGGAATTTCAAAGGGCCTGCCCCTTATTTCCACGAGCGCCTGGTAGGAGGCGAGCGCGAAGCAGATGGCGCCGATCAGGATTTTCAGTCCCTCGCCCGGCAGCCAGGTGAGCAGCCAGACGCCGCAGGCGAGCCCGATGACGATTCCAGGCGCCAGGAGGAGCACGTAGCGCAGGTTCCACTTTCCCCAGAAATCGGGCGCCGCCCCCAGGCTCGACCAGCAACTGAAAAGCGCGATGAGGCCCAAGGAAAAAGTGGGCGAGAACGCGAAAATGAGAAAGGGCGTGATAACCAGGCCCACGCCCGCCCCGAACGTGCGCACGAGAAAACCGTTGCAAAATGCCGCCGCGAGAACAAAGCCCCACTCGACCAGGGAGAAATCCGGCATCGCTAGCTCGACTCCAGGAGAAGGCGCAGGGCGGTGATGAGGGACAAGAGCAGGAGGATGAAAATGAATCCTTTCTGGGGGATTTGACGGAGCGTCTGCTTGCCGCACCAGCTTCCGACCCACGCCAGGGGAAAGGCGAGAGCGCCCGCCACGAGCATGGGCGTCTGCACGACGCCCCCGAACCACAGCGAGGCGACCTTGAATGGGTTCACCCAGAGCCATACGACGATAATGCTTGCCACTATAGCCGTTTTCGAAAGCCCCTGGCTGATGTAGAAAAGGCTCAATACGAGGCCTCCCGAGTGGAACATGGCGCTGATGATTCCGCCGCCTATGCCGATTCCCACCCCCGCCGGTGGACTGATGGGCGGCGGCTTGATATCTCCGCGCGCCTCGCGCCAGATGAGCAGCCCGGCGAAGAAGACGCAGGTGAGGCCGATTCCCTTTCTCAGCCAGTAATCGGGCAGGTTCACCAGCGCGTAGACGCCGATGATGATGCCGATGTAGAAGCCGGGCACCAGGAAGCGCAGAAAGCGGCTCTCCCACTGCTTCCAGAACATGGGGATGGCGAAAAAGTCCGTCACCCACATGATGACGGCCACGATGCCGATGATGAATTGCGTGGGCCAGAAGATGATCATGATCGGAACGAGAAAGATGCCGATCCCGGAGCTGAAAGTGGTTTTCAGAAAGCCGACGAAAAAAGCGGCGATCCCGACCGCTAGTAGCTCATGAGTCGAGTAGTCCAAAATATCCTCTGCTTGCCTGTGATGAAACGAAGCGCCAGCTTAGCGGCTCAAAGGGACTGGAACAAGCGCCGGGGCGCGCCCGGCTTAGAGGCTGGTGGAGACGTGTCCCTCGACGCCGAACAATTTGGGGAGCAGGCCGTGGAAGTAGTAGACGTC
Source organism: bacterium (assembly GCA_965218885.1). Lineage (GTDB taxonomy): Bacteria > UBA8248 > UBA8248 > UBA8248 > UBA8248 > Bin107. Next base: position 3,081,431 of record OZ244713.1, read on the forward strand.
CAATAGGATCAGAGCGAAGAAGAGCGCGATGAAAATGAGAATCAGGCCGGCGATGAAACACGGGATTTGGGCGATGGCGTGAAAGACGCCCCCGATTCCGCCTTTTTTGAGCGGATAGCCGCAATGCGGGCATGACGCGGCTTCTGTGCTCAGGAGCCCCCCGCATTCGGGGCAGTTGAGGAGCGACATCTCATCGCGCCTCCTTGATGGCGTGGAGAAACTCCGGCGCCTCGATGGAAGAGGTGTCGATGTTCGCGGGGTCCTCGCCCAGATATATCTTCTTGATGGCGCCGCGCACTATCTTCGCCGAGCGCGTCTTGGGCAGCGCCTCGACGAATTTTACTTCTTCGGGACGCAGGCTCTTTCCCAGATATTTCACGGTTTCTTCCTTGAGTTCCTCACGGAGCGCGTCGCTCGGCTCATGGCCCGCCGCCGGCACAACGAAACAGCAGAGTCCCTCGCCCTTGATGGGGTGCGGCGCGCCGATGACGGCGGCCTCCACAACGGCGGGATGCCCGATGAGGGCGGCCTCCACCTCGGCGGGTCCCACGCGCTTGCCCGCGACGTTGATGGTGTCGTCAGACCGTCCGAAGAGATACCACTGCCCGTCCTCATCCAGGCGCGCCCAGTCGCCGTGATACCAGACGTCCGGCCAGCGGGAGAAATAGGTCTCGATGAAGCGCGCATCGTCTTTCAGGAAACCTTTCGTCATCGAGGGGACGGGCTGTTTGAGCACGAGATGGCCGATTTCCCCGCGCACGGGCTCGCCCTCTTCGTTGAACACGTCGGCGTCCGAGCCCAGAGCCGGCCCGCCCAGGGAGCACGGCGTGAGCGGAACGATGGGGTAGGGCTGGAGTATGCAGCCGCAAAGCTCGGTTCCGCCCGATATGTTCATGACGGGGCACCTTCCGCCGCCTATTTTTTCGAAGTACCACATGTAGGATTCCGGGTCCCAGGGCTCGCCCGTCGAGCCGAGTACGCGCAGCGAGGAGAGATCGTGTTTTTCCACCCATTCATCGCCCAGGCTGATTAGCAGCCGCACGGCGGTGGGCGAGACGCCGAAGATGGTGACCCCGTGATCGCTCAGGAGTTTCCAGAGCCTGTCGGGTTCGGGCCAGTTGGGCGCGCCATCGTAGATGAGATAGGCGCCGCCCCCGAACTGAACGCCTATCATCTCCCACGGACCCATCATCCAGCCGATGTCCGTCACCCAGAACAAGACGTCCTCATCGCGCAAGTCCATGCAATAGCGGATCTCCTTGGACACGTTGAGCATACAGCCCGCGTGGGTGTGCATCGTGCCTTTCGGCTTTCCCGTCGTGCCCGAGGTGTAGATGATGAGGGAGAGGGCCTCGGCGGGCAGGCGTTCGGTTTCGGCCGTGTCCGGCTGGCCTCGTACAAAATCATCCCAATTAACGTCTCGTCCGGCCTGCATGGGGACGCTCGTTTCGGTTCTTTGGAAGACGACGACTTTCTCGACCTGGGTCCCGGCTTCGAGCGCCTGATCCATCAGGGCCTTTACGCCCACTTCCTTGCCCCGGCGCATCCCGCCGTTCGACGTGAAGACGAGCCGCGCCTCGGCGTGGTCGAGACGCTCGGTGACGGCCTCGGGGCCGAAGCCCGAGAAAATAGGGATCGCGACGACGCCGATCTTAAGACACGCGAACATGGCGAAGACGGTCTCCGGGATCATGGGCATGAAGATGCCGGCGCTGTCTCCGGGGCGCATCCCCATCTCGCGCATGGCGTTCGCCAGGCGGCAGACCTGCGCGTTCATTTCCGCGTAGGTGTAACGGCGCACTTCTCCGCCGTCCCCCTCCCAGATGAGGGCCGTCTTATCGCGCGTAGACGTCTCAAGATGCCTGTCGATGCAGTTGTGGACGATGTTGAGTTCCCCGCCCAGGAACCACTTCGTCCAGGGCAGGCCGCCCGATGGGTCCATTACCCGGTCATACGGCCTATACCAGGAGACGCCCATATCCTTCTCAATCGCCTCCCAGAAGCGGGCGATGTCACTTCTAAAGAAATCGAGCAACTCCTCGTAGCTCGCGAGATCGTGTTTTTTCATGAAGCGGGCGACGTTCGAGTTTTCGAGAAAATCCTGATTCGGCCGCCAGATGATGTCTTCGGGCATCGCTACACCGCCTCCCTGATGGCGTCCAGGTGCGCGGGGTTTTCGAGCGAGTTCAGGTCCATGTGATCCACAGGCTCGCCCAGATAGACTTTCTTGATGGCGTTGCGCACGATTTTGGCGGAACGCGTCTTGGGCAGGGCCTTGACGAAGTGGACCTCATCGGGCCTCAGGCTCTTGCCCAGATATTCCACCGCCTGATCTTTCAGCTCCTCGCGCAGGGCGTCGCTCGGCTGATAGGTGTCGTGCATGACGACGAAACAGGTGAGGCCTTCTCCCTTGACCGGATGCGGCGTCCCCACCACGGCGGCCTCGATGACGCCGGGGTGCTTGATGAGTTCCGATTCGATCTCGTTCGGCCCCACGCGCTTGCCCGATACCTTGATGGTGTCGTCCGAGCGGCCGTAGAGATACCAGAGCCCCTTCTCATCCACCTTGGCCCAGTCGCCGTGGTACCAGATACCCTCCCAGCGCGAGAAATAGGTCTCGATGTAGCGTTCGGGCTCTTTCCAGAAGCCGTTGGTGAGCGAGGGAATGGGCTGTTTGAGCACCAGGTGGCCCACCTCGCCGCGAATCGGCTTGGCGTCTTCTCCGAACACGTCGGTGTCCGTGCCCATGGCGGGGGCGCCCAGCGTGCAAGGTGTGAGTTCCATGACGGGCAGGGGCTGCAAGAGACAGGCGCCTATTTCCGTGCCGCCCGATATGTTCATGATGGGGCACCGCCCGCCGCCCACTTTTTCGAAATACCACATGTAGGATTCCGGGTCCCAGGGTTCTCCCGTGGAGGCCAGCACCCTGAGCGAAGAAAGATCGTGGCCTTCCACCCACTCATCGCCCGCGCTTATCAGCACGCGCACCGCCGTGGGCGAAAGCCCCAGATGGGTGACCCCGTGCCTGGCGATGATTCGCCACAGGCGATCGGGCGCGGGGTGGTTCGGCACGCTCTCATAAAGCAGGCACGAATGGCCGCTGAAGTGAGAGCCCACGAGTTCATAAGGCGCCATGACCCACCCGAAATCCGTGACCCAGAAGACCGTGTCGCCGTCTCGCATGTCGAGGCAATACTTGAGTTCGCGCCCCGGGCCGCTCATCAGCCCTGCGTGGGTGTAGACGGTGCCCTTGGGTTTTCCGGTGGTGCCCGAGGTGTACATGATCATCGAGACGGCATCGGCGGGAAGGCGCGCCGTTTCGGCTTCGGTCGATTTTCCCGCAACGAACGCGTCCCAAGTGACGTCGCGCCCCTCCTGCATGGGAACGGCGTCGCCCGAGCGTTCGAGGACGATTACCTTTTCCACCATCGTGCCGCGCTCGAGCGCTGCGTCCACCGTGCCTTTCAGGGGAACCTTCTTGCCCCTGCGAACGGCGCCGTCCACCGTGAAGAGAATGCGCGCTTCGGCGTGTATGAGGCGTTCGGCCAGACCCTCGGGGCCGAAGCCCGAAAACACGGGCAGCACGGCCACCCCCGTCTTGAAGCACGCATACATGACGATGGCGGCTTCCGGCGCCATGGGGAGGAACACGCCCGCCACGTCGCCGGGTTTCAAGCCCATCTCGCGCATGGCGTTCGCGAGGCGCGAGACTTCCGCGGAGAGTTCGGCGTAGGTGAACGTGCGCGCTTCGCCCCCGTCGCTCTCCCAGACGAGCGCGGTCTGGTCTTTGCGCCCGTTCTCCAGATGGCGGTCGATGCAGTTCAAGACGATGTTCGTCTCCCCGCCGATGAACCACTTCGCCCACGGGAAGCCGCCGCTCAAATCGAGAAGCTCATCATAAGGCCTGTACCATTCAAGCCCCATGTCTTCTAACACGATCTCCCAGAAGCGCCGGATGTCCTCGACCGACCAGCGCAGAAACTCTCGGTAATCCGAGATGCCGAGCTTTTTCATCAGCTTGGCGACGTGGCTGTTCGTCAAAAAATCCTCATCCGGCCGCCAAATGATGTCCGAAGCGTTCACTTGAATTTAACCTCCGCTATTTTCTGGCGTTATCGTTCGTCCATACCTTGAAGCCATCCGCGACGTACTCATCGACCACGCCCCACTTGCCGGCTTCCACCTTGGCGGGCGGGTCGTGTTCGCCAGCGGCCACTTCTTCCACAAACTGCGCCATTCGTCCGATGACGGCGATATCCTCGCACGGGTCGGTGTGGCCCGAGCAGACGAATTTCGCGTCGTTTTCTTCTGCGATTTTCTCGAGCCTTCGCATCGAAGGGCCGTATTCCGATAAAACGGCCGTGGGCACCTGGATGAAGAGCGGCTGGCCGGGCTTTACCAGATCGCCCGAGATCAAGACGCGCTCTTTCTCGTCATACAAGGAGATGCTGCAAGGCGAGTGGCCCGGCGTGTCGTAGACCTGAATTTTCCTGCCGCCAAGATCGATTGTGTCGCCTTCCTGCACGGCCCAGCCGAACTTTCCGGGCGGTATGGTGAAGGTGTCGGGGTCGAACCCTTGGGGAAAGGGTATTCCGCTCCACGTTTCCATGAAATCCCGGCAGCCTGCGCTGTAGTCGTTCGCGAGCTCCTCCTTGCCGTTCGGGTGAACGCCTACCGACTCCCATTCATGTGCCGCGCCCACGTGATCCCAATGCGTGTGGGTGAGCACGTGTTCTACCGGAAGATTTGTAATCGACTCACACAATCTGCGCACGCTGCCCACGCCGATGCCGCCGTCGAGCGAGAGGGCCTTTTCCTCTCCGACGAGGAGGAACATGTTCCACCGCCCGGCTTCTGATATCTGATAGGTGTCCGGCGCGAACTCGATGACCTCATACCAGTCTTGCGTGTCCATGGCGTCTCGTCTATTCGGGGTTACTTTCTCGCGTGATCCTGAATCCACACCTTGGCGCGGGGGAACACGTATTCATCCACCTCGCCCCACACGCCGCCGTCCACCTTGGCGGGCGGATCGTGCACGCCCGCTTCAAGCTCCTCCATGTTCTGCGCCAACTCGCCGATGATGGAGGGATCCGGGTAGGGGTCGGTGTGGCCCGAAGTGATCCAGCGCACCTCGTTCTTCGCGGCGACTTTCTCGAGCTTTCGCAGTGAGGGCGCGTAGTCGGAGAGCACCGCCGTGGGCACCTGGAGGAAGAGGTATTCCTCACAGCGAATCAGGTCGCCCGAGACGAGAATTTTCTCGCGCTCATCGTAGAGCGAGATGCTGCACGGGGAGTGCCCGGGCGTCTCATACACGTGGAACTTCCGGTTCCCCAGGTCGAAGGTATCGCCCTCTTCGAGCGTCCAGCCGAACGTGGCGGGCTTGATGGAGTAGGCCGCCTCGTCGAACCACTCGGGGAAGGTGTTTCCGTTATTCTTCCACATGTTCAAAAACCCCTGCTCCAGTTTCGATAAATCGTTGGCGAGTAGGGTTTCGCCGACCGGGTGAACGCCCACGCTGTCCCACTGCGAGGCCGCCCCCACGTGGTCCCAGTGCGTGTGGGTGAGGATGAAGTCGATGGGCTTGTCCGTGATGCTCTCGTAGAGTTTCCTCAAATTCGCGATGCCGATGCCGCCGTCGATGGCGACCGCCTTGTCGTCTCCCACCAGGAGGAGCATGTTGAAGCGGCCCCCCTCGGTGATCTGATAGCTGCCCGGTGCGAATTCGTTGACGGAATACCAGTCTTGGGTTTCCATGGAAGCGCCTTTCTGCTTGAGGGATAAGAATTCGTTCGCCTTTCGATGGGGGCGTCCTCGCCCCTGCCATCGGTACGAATAGATGGCCCTAATCTAGCCCTATTGCCCCGCGCGAATCAAGCGAGGGCGGAGTCGGGCGAACCCCCGGGGTTCCCGCCGCCCGGCGGCCTCAGCCCTTGAATACGGGCGCAGGCTGGCTGAAAAACCGCTCGATGAGATAATAGACAATGCCGTGGTTCTTCTCCTGCAGGCTCGCGTGCGCGATGCCGGGCATCATGACGAACTGCTTGTCCGGGTTCGGCAGCAACTTGAAGAATTCCAGCAGATCGTCGAGATGGGCGATTCCGTCGAACTGCCCGCGCGTAATCATCACCGAAGCGGTGATCTTCTTCGGGTTCACCAGGGGCAGGCGCTTGCACATGTCGATATACGTGCCGTTGGGAATCGTATCGTCGAGCGCGCAGATCGCCTTTGCGTACTCGTCGATGACGTCGCGGTACGCCGTGCCGGGATGATCGCGCGTGAAGATGCTCTTGATGAAGGCCGGATTCACGGGTCTTCTCGACGTGGAGGCCACGCCTTCGAATCGCTTGCTTCTCTCCTTGAGCGTCGGGCTTCCTTCGCCCGTCCAGACGAAGGCGTCCAAAATCAGCCGCTTCACCCGCCTGGGGTTTTTCTGCGCGAACAGAGCTGCCCGCAGTGCGCCGGATGAAATGCCGTAAAGGTGAAGCGCGCTCGCCTTGCTGATTCGCCGGATCTCGTTCGCCGCCGCCAGGAGGTCCCTTGCGCCGCGTTCGATGCCGCAGGAGACACGCCTGGTTTTGGTGGATCTGCCGTAACCCTCGCAATCCACGCACCAGACGTCGTAGCCGCGCTCGGCGAGATAGTCCATCAAGGAGTATTCGGGCCTGCTTTTCACCTGGAGATCGAATGTGGGCGTGGAGGCCATGGATGAGCCGTGCGCGAGGAGCACGGCGCCTCGCGGTTTTTCCGGCCCCTCCTTTCGCTTTCTCCACAAAAACAGATCGGCCCCGTCGTGATGCGCCCAATGTTCGGCGCCCGTGATTTTTGCTTTCAGCATGGGTATCCTTCTCTCAAGAATGAAAATCGTTTGTGCAAACCGCGCTTCCTGTGGGATTCTCGGTTCAGCGTAATATGAGAGCGGTAAAATGAAAAATCACAAAAAGGGGTTTTAAGTGGAATTCCGATACGATCACGTGCATTTTCTCACGCGCGACGTCCGCGCGATGGCGGATTTTTTCGAAAAGATATTCGAACTCGAGATCATCTCCTACGAGGAGGATTTCAAGGGCGCGCCCTATGCCATCTACAAACTCGGGGAAGGGGACCTGCGCATCCGGGGCTACCGCCCGGGTGACGAACCGGACGCCGTAGCCCCCGAACTGACGCACGGCCTGGATCACTTAGGCGTCGCGGTGGATGACGTGGCGGCGAGCGTCGCCCGTTTGGAAGAGCGCGGGGCGGAAGTCGCCATGCCGCCCGTGGCCGCGGGAGTGGGAGGCCGCATGATCGCCTTCATCAAGGGGCCCGAGAACATTCGGATCGAGATATGCGAGCGGCCCGGCACTTCCGGGGAGAGCGATTGACCAGCCGCCCGCCCTCCCCGAAATCATCCGCCGACGGGGGAATGACGCTCGAACTTGTGTTGGGCTCGTTGCTCCTCACGATGGTGTGGGGCATGGCGCAGCCCGTCATCAAGGGCGCCTACGCGGGCATCACCCCCTACGCCATGATATGGATGCGCTGCTGCACGGGGGTCTTGACTCTTACGCTTTACAGGCTGCTGATGCGCATCCCAGATAGCGTGACCCACCACGACCCCTGGAAGGAGAAGGGCCACCGCATCCTGAGCGCCCTCATGCACAACGTCTATGTCTGGTTCCTGTATCAGGGGATGTTCGGAACCGCCGCCGCGCGCGCCTCGGTGCTGCTCTACTCGCAACCCGTCTGGGTGATGCTCCTGAGCGCCGCATTTCTCACCGGCGAGCGCATCACCCTGGTGCGGGCGCTGGGCTTCGCCACGGCGATGGCGGGCACCGTGACGGTTTTTTCGAACAGCCTGGGAGCGGGAGGCTCACTTCGGGCGGATTTCTACATCCTGATAGCCGCCGCCGGATGGGCGACGCAGACGATCCACTACCGCCGGTATCTGGGAAATTCCGACGTTACCTCGATCGCCAGATGGGCCATGCTCATCGGAGCGCCGACATATTTTCTTTTATCCTGGCCGGACCCTTCTTTCGGGATTAGGCATCTCGGCGGTGCGCAGATTTTCGCGGTGTTCTATATGGGCGTGATAGCGAGCGCGCTTCTGCTGGCCTACTGGGGCCATCTGCTGCTCCGCTACTCGCCCGCCAAGATATCGGTGTTCTTCTTCATGACGCCCATCGTCGGCGTGGTGGGCAGCGCCCTCTACCTGGGCGAGCAGTTGGGCTGGCATCTGCTATTCGGCGCCGCCCTGACGGCGGCGGGCGTGTGGCTCGTGACGGGGGAGAGGAGATAAGTCAGGCGCTTCAGGAAGTCGCGGGCACGCAGACCATTCCTTCCATGAGCCTTCGCGCCGTGCGGTAGACGATCACTTTTTCGGCCTTGACTCCCTGGGGGGTGCTCGAAACTTCGGCGTTTACAGTCTGCACGCCCGAGGGGTGTCCGAGGCGGATGTCGCCCTCGCTGCTCCGGTCGGTCTCGTGCGCCACGGTGCCGGGGATTCGCGCGGCGACGGCCAGGCACATCGCGCCCGTAAGCGCGAAGGCGCGGTGGGTCTTGCCCATCGAGATGATGCGGGCCGCGATGTCGCAAGCGTCCGCGGCGACGATCTCGCCTTTTAAGTCCATGTATTCCAGAGGAGGTGCTACGAGCACCACTTTCGGCACCGCCTGCACGCTTTCAGAGGCCTCTCTCCTGTCGCGCGCGAGCCCCATGCGCACGGCGGCCTCGGCGCGGATTTGCTCCAAATTCACCATCACCTCGACCCGGCTGTCGATGAGGCCGGGGCCTTCCCCTCCCGATAGCCCCAAATCCTTCGCGCGCACGAAGACCATCGGGTTCGTGGCGTCCACCATGCTCACCTCGATTTTCCCCACCCCCTCGATCTCGAAGGTGTCCACCGCATTTCCGGACGGCAGGAGCTTTCCTGTGGCCGCGCCTCCGGGGTCCATGAATTCGAGGGTGATTTGCGCTCCCGCGCCCGAAACGCCGGGCAGCTCGAACGAGCCGTTCACGCCGGCGGCGCCGTCTTCCACCGGAAAGCGCGCGTGGTATGTTTTGCCCGTGTTCGTATTGTAGACGCGCACGGTGGCGGTCTCGCCCCCATCCACCCGCACCAGACCCTCATCCACGGCGAACGGCCCCACCGCGCTCGAGATGTTTCCGCATGTGCCGACGTAGTCCACGGTTTCGTCGGTAACGCCCACCTGCGCGAAGGTGAAATCCACGTCCGCGTCCGCGCGCCCAGAGGGCGCTACGACCGCGATTTTGCTTAAAGAGGATATTCCGCCCCCCAGGCCGTCGAGCTGGCGTCCGTTCGGGTCGGGACTGCCTAAGGCTTTCAGGAATATGGCGTCGCGCTCGGCTTGATCTTTGGGCAAATCTTTCTCGTGAAAGACGATGGCGCGGCTCGTGCCCCCGCGCATGAATACCGCCGGATATTTGATTTGCTTCATCTTATGAGCCGTCCTGCCTTTGGGCCGGATCGGCAGGGTCTGTCGGGTCGGGGCCTGCGCCCTCGATGCGGGCCAGGGCGAGCGCCCCGCCCGCAGCGAGCATGCGCCTCTCGCGTTCCGTCAACACACATGCCGCGCCGAAAGTGTGGCCCGTTTCCTGGTTTTCGACCTGGAAAACTCCCGTGGTGAGGGAATCCTGGATATTGGAGATGGAAAGGCTCTGTCCCTGGTCCACCTTCTCGTAGTCGTCTTCGCTTACGAACGTGAGGGGCAGGATGCTCCAGTTGATGAGGTTCGCCCGGTGGATTCTCGCAAAGCTCTTGGCGATGACGGCGCGGACGCCCAGTATCATCGGGCAGATGGCCGCCTGTTCGCGGGCGGAGCCCTGCCCGTATGTCTTCGCCCCGACGATGATGCCCCCGCCCGTTTCTCTCGCGCGGGAGGCGAAGGTCTCGTCCACGCGCCTGAAGGTGAAATCGGCCAGCGCTGGCATGTTCGTGCGGTAGGTGATGGCCTCGACCCCCGCCGGGCTGATGTGGTCGGTCGAGACGTTATCGCCAAGCTTGATGAGGATCTCGCCGGTGTAGGAATCGCCTATGGCCTCTCCCACCTGTACGGGCTGGATGTTCGGTCCCCGGATGATTTCCACCGCCGCCGGATCCTCCGCCGGCGCCACGATTCCCGTCCTGTCGCACATGAAGCGGTAGGGGAGGAGTACGTCGGGCGGTTTCCCCTCGATTCTGGGGTCTCTTATCTCGCCGTGTAAGGCGGCCACGGCGGCCAGTTCGGGGCTCGCCAGATATACGGCGTCCTCGGTCAGCCCCGAGCGGCCCTTGAAGTTGCGGTTGAACGCGCGCAGGGAGTTCATGCCCGGAGCGGGGATGTGGGCGTAGCCGGGGCAAGAGCCGCACGTGGCTTCGGAGACGCAGACGCCCGCGGCGAGGAGGTCGGCCAGATGGCCCGCTCTCGCGAGTTCCTCAAAGGCCTGCCGGCTGCCCGGAAAGACGATGGCGTCGACGCCGTCGGCCACCTTGCGGCCCCTGAGCACCTGCGCGAAAGAAGCCACGTCGGTGAACGTGCCGTTCGTGCAGCTTCCGATGATGACCTGGTGAATCGGCGTGCCGATGGTCTCGGACACGGGAACCACGTTCTCGGGGTTCGAGGGCAGGGCGATCAAGGGTTCGACCTCGCCCAGGTTCAACTCGATTTCTTCATCATAAGCCGCGCCGGGGTCCGCCTCCTGTGGGGACCAGTCGCCGGGGCGGCTCATGCGCTCGTAGAACAATCTGGTCTGCGCGTCGCTGGGGAAGATGCTTCCCGTGAGGCCCAGTTCCGTGCCCATGCTCGCGATGGTGAAACGCTCCGGCACCGAGAGGGTGCGGACGCCGGGGCCGGTGTATTCAAAAAACTTGCCGATTCCGCCGCGCGCGCCCAGGCGGCGCAAGAGTTCGAGGACGGCGTCTTTCGCCGTGGCCCAGGCCTTAAGTTTCCCGGTGAGCCTCACCTCCACGATGAGGGGACGGGGGATGATGGTCGCCCCCGTCGCCATGGCGGTCGCCACGTCTATGCCGCCCGCGCCGACCGCCAGCATTCCCACCGCGCCGCCTTGCGGGGTGTGCGAATCGGTGCCAAGTAGGCTTTCGCCCGGAACCGAGAATTCCTCCAGATGGACGTTGTGGCAGATGCCGTTTCCCGGTTTCGAGAAATGGATGCCGTGTTTTCGGCAAAACCCGAGCATGAAGCGGTGGGCGTCGGTGTGCAGGCTGTTGACCTGAATCGTCTGGTGGTCGGCGTACATGACGGCCGTTTTCTGTTTCACCTGCGCAAAGCCCATGGCCTCGAAGTGGAGCAGGGCCGTGGGACCCGAGGCGTCTTGTAAGAGCACCTGGTCGATTCGTATCTCGATTTCTTCGCCCGGCGTTCTCGACGCGCCCGAGACGAGGTGCGCGTCCAGGAGCTTTTGCGTGAGGCTGCCCGTGCCCTGCTCAGCCACGGCTTCTGAGTGTCCTGTAGCGCCGCTTTTCGGGGCCGGTGTAGCGCGCGCGGGGGCGGATGAGTCGGTTGTCGGCCTGTTGCTCCAGTATGTTGGCCGTCCAGCCGGCCACCCTCGACATGGCGATGATGGGAACGAACAACTCCATGGGAATTCCCAGACCCTGCCAGAGGGGTGCGGAGTAGAAATCCACGTTCGGGATGACGCCCTTTCTGCTCTGCACCGCGTGGTCGAGCGCGCGCGCCATGTCGAACCACTTGGCGTCCCGGCCGGGTTGGCGGCATACCTCCTCGGCCAGTTCGATGAGCACGCTCGCGCGCGGGTCTCCGCTCTTCGTATATACCCGGTGGCCGAAGCCCATGAACAGCCTTTTCCTGGCGAGCGCCGCCTCGACGAAGGGCTCCACGTTATCGATATCGCCGATCTCCCTCAAGGTCTCCATCACCGCGAGACCCGCGCCCCCGTGCAGCGGGCCCTTCAGGGCGCCGATGCCCGCCGTGACGGCGGAGTAGATGTCCGACATGGTGGAGGTGACGACGCGCGTCGCGAAAGTGGAGGCGTTAATTTCGTGTTCGGCGTAAAGAACAAGGGTGGCGTCGAGCGCGCGGGCGTCGATCTTATCGGGCGCCTGGCCTGTGATCATGTAGAGGAAATTCGCCGAATGCCCGAGTCCCCTGCGGGGATTCAAGGGTCTGAGACCCGCCGCGAGGCGGTGCTGGGCCGCGACGATGGTGGGAATCTTCGCGGTGAGCCTGAGCGCCTTTCTGCGGTTCGCCTCCGTCGAGGTATCCTCCGCTTCTGGGTCGAAAAGCCCCAGGATTCCCACACCGCCTCTTAACGCCGCCGTCCTCTGCTCTCCGGGGGGTATCTGCTTTAAGGCGCGTAGCATATCGGGCGAGAGAGCGCGTTCGGCCTTGAGCGCCTCGTCGAACCCCTTCAGGCGTTCGCGGGTGGGCAGTTCGCCGTGCCACAGGAGATATATGATTTCCTCAAAAGTGACTTTCTTGCGCACCATTTCGGGCACGTCGTAGCCGCAATACGCCAGAACGCCGTTCACGCCGTCGAGATCGCATATCCGCGTGTCGGTCGCGATGACGCCCTCAAGCCCTCGGACGGGTGCATCTTCCATGACGACTCTCCTCTGTGGCGCGCCTCAGTCGTATAGTTCGGGATTCGCGAGCGAGGTGACTTTTTCGCCCTCCACCGCCCGCTTGATATTATCGCACAAAAGCCGGTAGCTCTCACGCTGTACGTTTTCGGTCTGGGCCGCGTTGTGCGGCGACATCACCACGTTGGGAAACTCGTACAGCGGATGGCCTTCGGGCAGGGGGTCCGGCTCGACCACGTCGAGGCCCGCGCCTGCGATTTTCCCCTTTCGTATGGCGTCGGTGAGCGCGTCGGAATCCACGTGGGGGCCGCGCGAGACGTTGATGAGAAACGCCGTATCCTTCATGAGCGCGAGTTCCCGTCCGCCGATGATGCCCGTGCTCTCGGGTGTCAGGGGGAGGGTGAGCACGACGAAATCGGCGCGCAGAAGCAACTCGTGCAGCGTCTCCACCTCTTCCACCTCGAAGCCCACCGGCTTGAATTTCCCGCGCGTGCGCGTGTAGGCGCATATCTTCATCTCGAAACCTGCGGCGCGCTTGGCGAGCGCTTGCCCGATGTTCCCGAGACCCACGATGCCCAGCGTCGCTCCTTGAAGCTGTAAGTGGAGCCTGCGCTCCCCGGTCGGCCAGAGCCAGGGTTTTCGCGCCATGATGAGGGTGAGCGTCATGGCGTGTTCCGCCACGGGGACGCGGCGCATCGAGCCCGGCGCGTTGGCGACGGGGATGCCGAGTTCGGTGGCCGCCGCCACGTCGATGTTGTCCACGCCTGTTCCCACCTTGCCGACCACCTTGATGTTCGGCCCCGCCTCCAAGAGTTCCCTCGTGATGGGCGCAAACCCGGTGAACAGTGCGCATGCGCTCGCGGCCTCCTCGCGCAGGGCGCCCTCATCGAACGAATAGGGCACGATGAACTCATACCCCTCGTGGAGATATTCCTCCATGAAGGCCCGGCGCGCCGGCTGCGTTCTGCTGCGTTCATCCACGCTCAAGACGCGGTGCGGCATTTTGATGATTTCCCCATTGGATTAGTGCTACCAACTACGTTTCTTGACTTGCGTTGCGAAACCTCTTAATCACCTCGTCCCAAGTAACCCTGCAACTCCTTTGAATCCCGCTTCAAGCCGGAAACTAGTCGCATAGAGTATCTAGCAATGGGCAGACTGCATTTTATGGTGATCGCCAAGAAAGCAAGCGGGAGCAGAATGTTTTTAATAACTATAGCGATCAAGAGGTAAGTGATATTTTTCACCATCTGCTTAGATTTGTCGACAATCTCTTTACTTGCTTTGCTGGATTTGTCGAAGATTTCCTTCAGACGTGCATAGCTTGCTTTGCCAACATTTGATAGTTTGTTCCACACAGTGTTTGGAATTCCTAGTAGCCACTGATGCGAACGAGTTTTTTCATTGAGTTGCTTGATTTCAATATCTGGATTCTGTGATTCTCGCAGGCCTGTCGACTTAGGTTTTTTGGGGGCACCCAATTCGGAGTCTTTGAGTGCTTTTTGCTCACAAAGGTGTTGAGCTTCGAGGGAGCTTACACCGGGATAGATTAAAACTTGTTTGCATAAAGACGACAAATTCTCCTCATGCGCCTTAATCTTAGCTCCCAATAACATCGGGCTAGCCAAGAAGCTAAGCGTGACAAATGCCGGAACAATAAAACGCAAGATGGCGGCGGCGATGAATATCCGAATAAGCAAGTCGCGGTAATGTTCCAGGTTCGCTTTGGAGAATCCGGATATTTCACTAAACAAATTGCGAAAGCGTTCCCAATTTACGAGCAATAGGGCTGATATCGCCGCAAGACCAATTACAAAAAACCCCCATTTGAAAACGGAACTCGAAGCGACTTCGAGAATAATCTGTTGGAGAAACAGCGATCCGATGGCCCAGACCATCACAGATGAGAGTCGCTCGACGGCATCATTTATCGGGTCAAGCAATTCGCCAATTTGGATTGACGCTATCCCTATACCAAATTGTGAGCTCTGTGCTACGGAAATTACAGCATTAGTGCCCCTCGATAGAGCAAATATGCCAATGGATTCTTCTGTCGTTTCAGCAACGCGCTTCAGTGCACAATTGTCCAACGCTCCAGTAGAGGAGATAATTGTCAACACCAGCACGGCGGCGGTAACTATTATCACCCTGACGCTTAAAACGCGGTGTGGCATTTCTTGTGTTCTCCTCCGCTTTACTGGCGCATCATGAAGAGGGTTGGCCGAATTTCTCTTTCGCATCCGCCATGCTCAAGACGCCGGGCCGCCATGCGGGGGGCGGGTCGGCGTCGTCGCGCGCATAGCCGTCGCGCTCGAGCCTGTCGCGGTACCACGCCTCGTCCACCCGGTTGGTGTCCGCGTCGATTCTGGCCATGTCGCAGAAAATCTCGATGCCGTTTCCGCACGGATCGTGAAAATAAAAGGCGCGGTTCTCGCCGAGGGTGCCGTCGCCCTCCGGATGCGTGGGGCTGTGGACGAGGGGCCCCGCCGCGAGCTTGATTCCCTTCGAGCGGACGTGCGCAGCCCAGACTTCGAGTTCCTCGCGCGAGCCCACCTCGAAGGCCACATGGTGGAGGCCGACCTCGGGCGCTCTCATGTCGCCTTCCTTGGGCGCGAGGCCGGCTTCCTTGGGGTATGCGATGAGGGATACCTCGTGGTGCCCCTCGCCGCAGCGCATGAAGCATATCCCCCACGGGCTGTGGGGGTTGTCGCCCGGCTCGTAGCGATCCGAAACCCGGAGCCCCATGACGTCGCGGTAGAAAGCCACCGCTTCGTCCAGGTCATGGACCTTGAGGCCCACGTGCTGGATGCGCCTGAGAGCGGGAGGAGAAGTGCTCATGGTGCCTCCTTCTCGGGATTTGCGTGAATTACGCGGGCACAGGGTCTTCGCCGCCGCGCGTTCTTTGCAGGATGAACACCGCAGCCAAGGCGATGACGCCTGCGGCGTAGGAGAGATACCTCAAATCTCCTTCCAGCGGGGTAATGAATACCACGAAATTCCCCACGGGCAGGAGGAGGCATATCGAGCCGATGAACATCAACGCCCGCTCCAGGCCGTTCGCGTACCGCGTCATGAAGTTCTCCATCCATCCGGCCCAGCCGACGATGCCGATGACGCACGCCACGAAGGTGATGGCCACCTCCGTCGTCGTGCCGCTCAAGAGAAGCGGGGTGTAGACGAAAAGGAACGGCATGATGAAGAGCCACGAAGCGAGTTTCAGGGCCTGGAAGCCGGTCTTGACCGGGTCAGAGACGGCGATGGCGCTCGCCGCGTATGCGGCCAGGGCGACCGGCGGGGTCACGGCGCTCACGACGGCCACCCAGAAGCAGATGAGGTGCGCGTGAACGGTCGGCACGCCCAGGTTGGTGAGCGCGATGACGCCGAAGATGACCAGCACCACGTAGCTCGCCGTGATGGGCAGGCCCATGCCGACGATGTAGCCGGCGATGATCACCCAGATGATGGTGAGCGGCAGGAGGCCGAAGCTGAATTCCGTCAACAGGATGGAGATGCGGCCCGACAGGTCGCTTTGCGTCGCGCAGGAGAGCAGGATGCCCAGCACGCACGCGATGCAGCCGATGACGAGCGTGTTCCTCGCGCCCGCTTCCAGGGAAATCCAGGTGATCTTGACGATATCCACAACGAGTTCCCATAGCCGCCTGAAGAGAATCGGCCCCGTTTCGTGCTCGGGATCCGTGGATTCGCCCTTTGTCGCGGCCATGATGATTTCACCGAGTTTCAGGATGATGAACGCCGCGACGGTCCAGAACAGGGCGTCTCCCCAGTTCATGCCGCGCAGCGTGTCCGCGAACCACGAGAACGGAGCGCCGACTGTAAGGCCGAAGAAATAGGAGAAGACGCCGAAGGCAATCGAGACGAACAGGAACGGGCGGGCCGTCTGGTTCGCGGTGGGTATGTTCATGTTCGAGAGCAGTTCGCAGGCCTTGAGCATCACGATGAGGCAGATGGTCTTGAAGGCCGCCAGGAACGCGGAATCGCCGATGACGAGGTAATACACCATCACGGGGATGGGCAGCAGGAAGTGGAGACGCGGGATGATCCTGCTCCAGGGGGGCAACTCCGAGGGGTCGACGCCGTGGAGCCCTCGCCGCACGGCGCGGATGTAGACCATGTAGCCCACCGAGAGATAGTAGAGAATGGCCGGGAGCGTCGCTATCTTGACGATTTCGAAATACGAGGTTTCGGTGAGTTGCGCGATGAGAAAGGCCCCGCCCGCCATGATGGGCGGCATGTAGGCCCCTCCCGTGGAGGCGGCCGCCTCCACCGCGCCCGCGAACTCGGAGCGATAGCCCACCCGCTTCATGAGGGGGATGGTGAACGTGCCCGTCGTCACCACGTTGGCCACGCCGCTGCCCGAGATCATGCCGAACAGACCGCTCGACATGACGGCCGTAAGACCGGGGCCGCCCGTCTTCTGGCCCGTCACCCGGTAGGTGGCGTCGATAAGGAATTCCCCTAAACCCGTTTTCTCCAGAAATGCGCCCAGCACGACGAAGATGACGATGTAGGTGGCGAACACCTCGACGATGAGGCCGGTGATGCCGTCGGCCTCGAGCATGAGGAACTCGGCCACGCGGTCGAGCCCGAAGCCGTCGTGAAACAGGAGGCCCGGAGACATCTGCGCGATGGGCTTGAAGCTGTAGATCAGGAACAAGAAGCCGATGAGCGGGATGACGGGGCCGATGACCCTCCTTGCGATGTCGAAGCTCACCGCCGTGAGCAGCAGCGTGTATATCACCACCGATGTGGGCACGGGGCCGCCGATGCGCGTGGTGAGTTCGATGTTGTAGATGTTCCACCAGATGATGGGGGCGACGGCCGATACGATGAACAGCCAGTCCGAAAGCGCGGGAAGCTCCGATATCCGCTCCTTGGTGGCTTCATGCCGGTACAGGAACGCGCCGAGGAGCCCGCCGAGCAGGGCGATCAGGTAGATTCCGCCGCTCAGGAATTCGCTCCACAGCCCGTCTCGGTAGAAAGCGCCCCAGTAGGCCCACAGGGCCAGCGAGGCGCACATGGTGACGAGCGCCAAGAACGAGAAGATTTCATCGAGATAGGCGAAACCCTCGCGGACGGGCCTTTGCCTGCCCTTGTAGACGAGGATGCACAAGGTGGCGGTCGCAAGAATGTAGACGCCCTTGAAGATTTCCGAACGCGGGGGACCGAAATAGGAGATATGAACGAAAAAGTAGGAAAACGCGACGGAAATAATGGAAACGACGATGCGCGAGAAGCCCCGCAGGTCGCGCGGCATGACCATCTCGTCCGATATAAGGCCGAGCTTCATCAATATGGGCAAGAGATTTCGAAACATGGCGTCCTTACCTTGGCCGGAGCGATTGGGTCGTCAATCCCGGAAAAACCGTGAAGCGAAAGAATCCCGGGGAGAAGGAGATTTTCTCGGTTTCTCCTCCTCCCCGGGTGCGATTTCTCGCCGGATTATCGTTGCGAGAATCAGAAGCCTTTCACGACCTCGGCGGGCACCTTCACGCCGCGTTCTTTCCAGTAACGCGCGGCGGCGGGGTGCACGAAGATACCGTGAACCTTCAGCGCGTTGAAGTTGCCGCTCAGGTCGCGCCAGTAGCGCGCCGTCTTGGTCAACTGCTTGAGGTTATTGGGATCGGCAATGACCTTGAGCATGTTGTAAATGGCGTCGTTGGACATCTGCTTGTGCGCAATCCACCAGACGTCATAGGCGATGGAGCGTGCTGGAGCGTTCATTCCCTGGACTTCCTTTTGAACGGGAATGGTGATCGGCACGTAGAACTTGTTATCGCCCGTCACCGTCTTCTGTTCGGCCTCGCTCAGGCCGATGTAGCGCACCGGCTTCTGGATGGAGAGCCGGGTGAGCGCCGGGATGGTGAAGGGAGCGCCGGCGGAGCAAAACACGTCGACCTGGCGGTCGCCCAGGGCGCGGCCCGAGGCGGCGAAGCCCAGGTAGCGTGGCTTGATCTTGTCGATGAGCCCGACGGAGGTGAATATGTTCTTGCAGTTCACGTGGCTGCCCGTTCCCTGCTTGAGCAGGTTCACCCGCTTGCCCGCCATGTCCTTGTAGGACTTGATGGTGCTGTCCGCCAGCACGGCGATGATCTGCGACTGCGCGCGGACGTTGGCGACGATGCGGAAGTTCTTGTTGGCGCCGTCTTTCTTGAACAGGCCGGTTCCCGTCCAGGACTGATAGACCTGGCCCACGTGTCCCCACGATGTGGCGAACTCGCCGAGACTCACGCGGCGGACGTTGGCCACCGAACCGGCCGAGGGGGAATACTGGAAGTAGAATTTTCGTCCGAGCTTCCTGTTGAGAAGCTGGGTTCCCGCGCTGATGGAAGGATGCCACCCGCCGCCGGAGGGGCCTCCGCCGAAACGATAGCGCTCGGCGGCGTCCGCCGTGCAGAACGTGAACGCCACGGCTGCCGCCACTGTTGCCAAGAATGCGAATTTCTTCATTACGGGCTCCTTTTCATGTTGAAATCGTGCACGATTTATGGTGATGACGCCTCATCACCGGATGAACGCTTGGGGCCCTGGAGAGTTCCCCGTGAGCCCAAGGCCACTCTATCTTCAAACAATCTCCGCCCCATCATTCGCACGGCGGGGCGCGCGTCTTTGTTTACGCTGATGAGATTGACTCATTATCTCCGCTGAAAAATCTGTGTCAAGGCCTTTGGCGTCGCGCGCAGGAGGCCCCGGAAGCGAGAGCATTTTCTCTTCATGTGTGATAAGGAATAGGAAATCAGACGGAATCCATTGCTTCACTTTTGAGAGAAATTCAAACTCCATGATGTCTCAATCCGATGGGAGAAGATGATGAAAACCATACACGTGCATGAATTCGGCGATCCCGAGGTGATGGTTCTGGAGGAGGCGGCGGACCCGGCGCCCTCGGCGGGACAAATCCTGGTCGACGTGAAGGCGGCGGGCGTGAATCCCGTGGACACCACCTTTCGCTCGGGCGCGCATCCGCTCTCGAAGAGCCTGGCCCTGCCCTGGACGCCCGGCATCGACGCTGCGGGCGATGTGATGGCCGTCGGAGACGGCGTGAGCGCCTTCTCCCCAGGTGACAGGGTCTTCGGCGCGGCCACAAGCGGCGCGTATGCGGAAAAGGCGCTCTTGAACCCGTTCCGCACGGCGAAACTCCCCGATAATCTCTCCTATGAAGAAGGCGCGTCCTTGCCGGTGGTCTTGTACACGGCCTATTACGCGCTGATTTACAAGGCGGGCATCAAGGCGGGCGAGACGGTGCTCATCCACGCGGGCGCGGGCGGCGTGGGCTGCATGGGGATTCAGATCGCGAAAGCCGCCGGTGCGCGCGTCATCACCACGGTGAGTTCCGAGGAAAAGGCCGCGTTTTGCCGTCAATTTAATGCCGACGTGATAATCAACTACCGCGAGGAGGATTTCGCCGAGCGCTGCCTGGCCGAGACCGGCGGCGTCGGGGTGGATTCGGTGATCGAGATGGTGGTTGTGGAGAATTTCGACGCCGACTGCCGGGCGGTGAAGAAATACGGCTGCATCGTCGTGCTCGGCGCAGGCACCGGCAAAAACCCCGTGGGTTCGGTGAACTATCCGCCGTTTTATTCAAAAGACATCGACGTGCGCGGGATGAGCCTGTTCAATTCGGACCCCGTTTTCCCGGAAATGGTGCGTCAGTTGGACCTTATGCTGGCCGATGGCAGGGTGCGCGCCTCGGTGGGGGAGACCATGCCGCTCGCAGAGGCGGCGCGCTCCCACGACGTGCTCATGACGGGAAAGGTCTTTGGAAAAATCGTGCTTACGATGGGCGGCTAGCCGCCGCATCGGAGCATCTGGTGAACCCACATGAATGACGACGCGATCCGGCCGGGAATTGCGGGGACGTATTCCGTCGTCGTGGCGGATGAGCACGTGCCCTTGCACCTGCGGGGCGCGAACGCCGAGGGGAGGAACGAGCGCTTCATCGTCCCCCGCGAGCGCACGAACGAAAAACTCATGAAAAAGATTGAAGAAGTCGAGGGGCGGGGTGTCTCGTCGCCCCCGGGAGAGCGAGGAAATGACTGACAACGACTACGGACCCGGATTCCAGAAGGCGCGCGAGGCGGCGCTGGCGCGCTCGGGTGGCGTGTGCCAGGCATGTGGACACTTCCGGGCGACGGCGGCCCACCACTGGCAAAGGCGCTACAGCTCTGACACGGAAATCATGCCCGACCATCTCACGGGTCTCTGCGACCTTTGCCACGGGATGGTTACCGCGCTCCGCAAGACGCTCAGCGCCGCCGAGTCGGAAAAACGCTCCGAAGCGAGAGAAGACGCCGACAGACTCACCGAAAAACAGAAAACCTACATCGGGGATTTACTGCGGCAGGGGGGATACCACTTCCCCGACGAGGGGTTCGTGAGGATTGCCGAGACCCTTTTCACCCGCTACATCTCCGGCGAGCAGTTAGAGCAACATCACTCGATTCTGTTGGGCGCGTGGAGGGCGGAGGGCAAGCGTCGAGTTTCCGATCTCACTAAGCATGAAGCTGATGCACTTATCAAAACGCTCAGAAGCGAAGATTGGGCACATCCCGCTTCCAAGACGTCTCCTGCTCCGAAACCGGTTGCGCCTCCGAAGCCGGTCTCCGCCCCGGCTCCCCCGCGCCGGAGCGCCTCGCGTCCTCGGAGGCGGCGCCGATGGGCAGTAATCGTTGTGCTAATTTTTTTAGCCGGTTTCCTTCTCGCCTATTCTGGAGAAAAGACCACAATGAGCGTCCTCGGAAATATCAAGAAAGCGATCTATTATATAATTTTTAGATAAATAATAATAATTCAAATAGATATTAGATATATTTCATGTAATTTCGAGGAATAACTTGGACGGGCTGGAAGGGATTCGGGTGCTGGACCTCACGCATTACGTGGCGGGTCCGTTCTGCACGTTGATGATGGGCGACGCGGGCGCGGACGTGGTGAAGCTCGAGCCGCCGGAGGGTGACCGCGTGCGGAATTTTCCCACCTCCTTCGCCGGGGAGAGCAGGCTCTTTCTGGGGCTCAACCGCAGCAAGCGCAGCCTCGCCCTCAACCTGCGCACGGAGCAGGGCAGGGAGATCGCCAAAAAACTGGCCGCGCAGGTGGACGTGTTCGTGGAGGGCTATCGCCCCGGAGCCATCGAGAAATTCGGGCTCGGTGCGGACGCCCTGATGCGCGAAAACCCCCGGCTCATCTATCTCTCGGTTTCGGCCTACGGGCAGGGGGGTCCCCTGCGCGAACGCCGGGGCATCGACCCCATCATCCAGACCACGGCGGGCATTCCAGCCGAGCAGGGCGGGGGCGGCGTGCCTGAACTCGTCCAGGGCTCTTTTGTGGATTACATGACGGGCGCGCTCGCGCTCGGAGCCGTGATGATGGCGCTTTACGTGCGCGAGCGCACCGGCGAGGGCCAGCGCATCGACGCATCGCTCCTGGGCGGAGCCACGGCCATGCAGTTCGGTCGCCTCATGTGGGCGAGTGACTCAGAACCCGTCTCGGAGGTGGAAGACGCCCTGAACGACCGGATCGCCCGCGTATACGAGGTTTCCGACGGACACATCTACCTCTACATGGACGTGGAGGGTTTCTGGGAGAAATCCTGCGAGATTTTAGGCCTTCCCGAATTGCTCGAAGAAGAGGCTTGGCGAACCTTCCGGGGAAGGCACGATGCGCGCGAGGTCATCATCCCCCGCGTGCAGGAGGTCTTGCGCACCGCGCCGGGAGAGGAGTGGGTGCGCAAGTTCGAAGGCGAGGGCGTTCCCTGTGCGCGCGTGCGAAAGCCCACGGATCTATATGAAGATCCCCAGATGAAGGCGATGGGCTATCTGGCGCAGGCCGAGCATCCCGAATACGGCGTTTTACAAATCGGGGGCGTGCCCGTGAAGTTCAATAAAACCCCATCCTCCGTGCGGAGGCCGCCGCCCATGCTGGGCCAGCATACCGATGAGGTTCTGGGGGAGCTGGGCTTCTCGCCGGATGAGATAGCCGCTCTAAGAACGGAGGACGTCGTTCGCTAGCGGATTTGATATTTTGCGTCGGGCGCATTGACCGAAAGACGCGCCGCGCTTAGCATTCCGCCGGAATTCGCAGGATTAGAAATTTCTCGGCGAAACTTCTTTTTACCATTATAATCAAACGTGGAGAGGAAAATGATTCGCAAACTACGCACCGAAAGAGACAACCAGCAGTGGATGCTCGATCTGGCCCTAAACATGAGAGGCCGCGTCCAGAACTTCGAGCGCGATTACCTCGAAGTCCCCCAGGGCAAGCGCGCCCACAACTACCAGATGCTGCCCAAGGTCTGGCGCGAGTCCGCAGAAGAACACGAGAAACTCGCCAAGAAGGCGCAGAGAGAGGGTTTTAACGCCACGGCCACGGAGCACTACGACCACGCCATCGAAGCCTACCGCATGGCGCAGCACCCGATTTTCTATGACGACAACCCGGTTAAGATTTATCTGTGCAACAAGCTCAAGGAGATGGTCGACAGGCGCTCGGAAACGGCCTCCTACCCCATCGAGCGCGTCGAGGCGCCCTTCGACGACGGCAAGACCATATCCTGCCTCCTGCACCTGCTGCCCGACCGCAGGAAAGCGCCCTGCATCATCTACGTGCCGGGCATGGACCAGACGAAGGAAGTCTTCCCCCACGCGCGGCGCAACGTGGCGGCGGACAGGGGCTTTCACGTCCTGGCGATGGACGGTCCCGGACAGGGCAATTCCAACATCCAGAAAATCCGCGCCGTCGGCGACAACTACGAGCGCGCGGGCGCAGCGGTGATGGACTACCTCCTGGGGCGTGAGGAGATCGATCCCACCAAGATCGGCATCTACGGCATCAGCATGGGCAGCTTCTGGTCGCTACGCCTGGCGAGCTACGATCACCGTGCGGCGGCGGTGGCGAGCGCGGTGGCGTGCTTCAACCCGAACAACACCATATTCACGCAGTCCTCGCCGCGCTTCAAGCAGGTGTTCATGTACATGGCGGGCATGGACGATGAGGATGCGTTCGACGAGATGGCGCGCAACATGACCGTCAAGGGCTACATGGACAAGATTCAGTGCCCCACGCTTCTGGTGACGGGCGAGTTCGACCCGCTCTGCCCGCTCGAGGACGCCATCGAGGTGTATGAGGATTTGACGTGTAAGAAAGAGATGTGGGTGTTCGAGAACCAGTTCCACCCCCTGGTGAGCCTGAAGAACCTGGGCGGCATGGACAACCACCAGTACATTTTGGATTGGCTGCACCGCGCCCTGATGGATGAGAACGTGAATGACAACCGCATCGCCTACGTCAAGGAGAAAAGCGACGGCCCGTTCGGCCAGTGCGAGTGGACGCCGCCGGTAAGGCCCGGAGAGGTGTATTTTTAGGGGGAGTTCAGAGGCGTAACGACCGAGTATTCTCCGACGCTGCTTAGAGCCTTTGAGGTTAACTTCCTCCTTTGAGGGTCGGTTTTTCCTTCTCGGATAAACCTACCCTCAAGGGGTTGTTGAAAAACCCCTCCTCGGTCGGAAGAATTCCTCCTTCCTCAGTCGGATTTCACCACCGCCGTCATTCCGGCGAAAGCCGGAATCCATTCTCAAGCAGAATGACAATACGCTGGCTTTTCATCTCCCCGTCATTGGCGGGAATCAATCAGAAAATAAAAAACAAAGGCAAAACAAATGGATTCCGGCTTTCGCCGGAATGACGAACAAAACCGCACCGCCTCGTAGGGACAAGTCGCGACTTGTCCCTACCGCTAATATGAATTGCCGGGAGAGGGGCGGATGGATTCAAGAACGACCCGCACGTGCAGCGTCCACCTCATCATCGATCAGATCGAGGAGTTCCTCTTGGTCATACCGAGCGTTGCGGTCCTTGACCCGGCGGACGGTGGCCTCCATCACGCGGCGTCGCACGGCCTCGTCCACGAACCGGGAGAGGTCCCCTTTCTTGCCGCCGTTGCGCGCCAAAAAGGTGCGGACCACACGATCCGTTTCTTCGGGAATGGAAAGGTTCCATCGAGTCATGGGCGAATCTCCTGTGTATATGCACATAAGCGCATATACACCTATCATATCGAAGCTTGGTCCCCTGGTCATTTTCGCGCGATCCGAGCGATCCCTGCTTCCCGCCATCCCGAGAGACATCCTGATGCTTCCCGGAA
Organism: bacterium; assembly: GCA_965218885.1. Lineage (GTDB taxonomy): Bacteria > UBA8248 > UBA8248 > UBA8248 > UBA8248 > Bin107. The sequence goes on from OZ244713.1 coordinate 3,106,129, forward strand.
TGCGAGCGGCGCTTTTCGCCTGCCTGGTGTAGAATTCCGCAAAACCGGACGTTTACGGGGAGGCGCGCATGTTTTCTTTCGGCCTGAATGCCCTGCTTCTCTCGCTCGTCTTCATCGTTCCCGCCGGAGGCGCGTCCGCCGCCGAGCCCGTCTCCGGGTGCAACCCGGCGATGATCGGCGAGTGGATTTGCGGCAAAATCCGCTATATGAAAATATCCTTCTCCGTGGGTGAAGACGGGATCACCAGCGTGACCTTCGTGGACGGCTGGGCTTTCGGTGAGGAGCGCAAAGCGCAAACGGAGATCGTGGACGGGAAGGTTCACACCTTGAAGAATGGTCTTCGATACGCTTCCTCGTGCAACCACAGAATCAAGCCCCGAGTCTACAAGATTTATCGGCGGGCCGCTCGGGATGCAACCACCGGAAGAGTGCTCATCGGGGACTATATCGTCCTCGAGGACGGGCGAATGCTCATCGGCCTGTTCAGCAATGGAAAGATGGAAGGCTACGATGTCAGAAATTCCTCCAGACCGAGCGAGCCGGACAGCATCGTCGAGTGCATCAGGTGCAAAAAAACGGGCTGTTGAGGCTTTGCGCATGGCCCTTACTGAAACCAGCGGCGCTCGGGATGCGGTGGACGCCGCCCGCCGCCATCGACGGGGGAGCGCGGGCGTGAATCCTTCCCTCCGGTTTTTCTGCTTCAGCGTATTCCCGATCCGGTAAGTCCTCTCCTTGGATCACCAACTCGCCATCGCTTTCAGTCTCACGGCGTCGGTTTCGTTCGCCGTCTTCAGCATCGTCGCGCGCAAGGCTCTGGGAGCAACCACACCCTACGTCGGCGCCGTGATCGGTCTGGCGATAGGGATTCCGATTCTGGGCGGCCTCTCCCTCGTCTTCTCGGACTGGGGCGGGCTCACGTACAAGGCGGCGCTGTGGTTTTTTGTGGGCGGTATCTTCGCGCCGGGCTTCAGCCGGTTACTTCTGTTTCTAGGCTACAGGAGCATCGGCGTGGGCCGCACGATGCCTTTGGTGACGATAACGCCTTTCCTCGCGACGCTGGTGGCGATCGCCTGGCTCGGGGAAAGACCGGACGTGGCCGTCTGGCTCGCCATTTTTTTCGTCACGGCGGGGTGCCTGTTCCTGACGGCCAAGCCCGAGGGGGATTCCGACTGGCGGCGGATTCACATGATTTATCCTTTTCTGCACGCCTTCATGATGGCCTTCGTATCTACATCAAGGCGCTATGGATTGCTCCTCTATGGAGACTTCATCATCGGCGCGCTGATTGCGAACGCCGTCTCCCTGCCCACGCTCTTACTGCTCGCTCCCGCCCTGCCCAAGGCCGAGCGTTTCCGGATGGACAGGAAAGGACTTTTGTGGTTCACGGTCGCGGGCGTCATCAACGCGGTGGCGTATATAGCGTTTTTCGCCGCGTTTCAGTATGGAGAGGTGTTCATCGTGATGCCCTTGAGCTATACGGCTCCTTTGTTCTCCTTGCTGCTCGCGCGGGTCTGGCTGAAGGAGGAGGAGAAACTGACGTGGCAAAAATGGGCCGGCGCGGCCCTGCTCTTTTGCGGCACGGTCATTATCGCCTGGGCGAGCGCGTAGGCGAAATGGAAAAAGCCTCAATCTGGAGAACGCCTTGAATCCCTTGTTGGCCTCGTTTTTTGCGCTCGCCTCGTCGGTGCTGTTCGCCGTCTTCAGCGTCATGGCGCGACGGACCATGCGCCACGCGAGCGCCTTCACGGGCAGCCTGGTTACACTGAGCATCGGGACGGCGGTTCTGGTCGTCGTTTCCGCCTTTTTTTCTTCATGGAGCGAACTCACCTTGCCCGTCGCCCTGTGGTTTCTGGCGGGCGGTGCGCTCGCGCCCGGAATGGCGCAGGCGCTCATGTTCCTGAGCATCGGCTATATCGGGGTGGGCCGCGCCATGCCGCTCATCACGGTGACGCCTTTTTTCTCCACGCTCGTGGCGATGGCCTGGCTGGGCGAGCGACCGGGCGTCGTGGTTCTGGGGGCGACGCTCTTCGTGGTCGCGGGATGCGTTCTGCTGGCCCTGAAAAGAGAAGGAGAAAAGCCCTGGCGGAGGATTTTCATCCTCATGCCGCTGGTCCACGCGATATCGTTCGCCTTCGCCGCATCCATCAGAAAACAGGCGCTCACTCTCATGCCCGAACCGCTGCTGGGGGCCACCCTATCTTATGCGATTTCCATCCCCGTATTGTTCATGTTCTATCCGTTTCTGCCCGATGATGAGCGTATCTCCTTCAACCGGGCGGGCGTGATGGGATTTGCGCTGGCGGGCTCGATTCTCACGCTTTCCTTTTTCTGCCACTTCACGTCGTATCGCTACGGGGACGTCTCGATCATCGCCCCCATCGTGTATACGGCCCCGCTGTTCTCCCTGCTGCTGGCGCGAGTCTGGCTCAAGGGGGAGGAGGAGATTACCTGGCAGAAAACCGCCGGCGCCGTCTTGTTGTTCATCGGCATGGTGGTGATCATCTGGCAGGCGGCGTGATGGCAGGGGCACTCCTGCCGAGAAACGAGGTATTCAGAATCATTCTCCCTTGAGGGTCGGGCTCGATTAACGAGGGAGGAAAATCACTCCCCCCTTGAGGGTCAATCCCGATTGAAGAATGAGGGATTGTTAGTGAGCCAAGGGCGCAAGCCCGCAAGCGAACTGGTGGGGGGCGCTTTTATTTTGTTGAGTGCGCTTCTTCTAAAATCATACCCCCCACCGGTGCGGCTTCGGACTCCGTCCTCGCCTTGCCGACGGTCTCCCCCTCCTCGCCTTGCCGACTCCCCCTCAAGGGGGGAGTAATTCCGTAATACTCTTCAACAAAGAATACCCCCTTAAGGGGGGAGTGGTTGTAAATGTTTCGTCGCTACCCGATACCCGCCCTCTTTGGATAGATGCGGCTTTGGACAGGCGCGTCGCAGGGGTGCTACGTTTTTCCCTATAACAATTCCGGTTTCCATGCGCGCGCCAGGGCGCGCCTCGAGGCGAAAGGGGGTTCGACATGCAGGCAGATCTGTTCCGCGTGGCGATGGATTCACCAGACGACATATCCGGCGTGGTGGCTCTCGTCGAGGACGGTAAATGCCGGCCCGAAGAAATCGTCGGCATCATGGGCAAGACCGAAGGAAACGGCTGCGTGAACGATTTCTCCCGTGGCTTTAGCAATTTCGTCCTGCTCGATTATTTCTCGCGCGCGACGGGAAAGACGCGCGAGGAGGTGGAGGCGCAGATCGCCCTCATCATGTCCGGGGGAACCGAGGGGGTCATGTGCCCACACTTTTCGGTGTTCACCCGATCGGAGAACGGCGGAGGTGACGGGAGCGCGAAGCGCCTCGCCATCGCCTCGGGCCACACGGCGGATTTTCTTCCCGAGGAGATGGGCCGGATGGCGCAGATACACGCAACGGCCGACCTCGTCCGGCGGCTGATGGAAGAGGCGCATATCGAAAGCGTAGAGGATCTGCATTTCGTTCAGGTGAAGTGCCCCCTCCTGACGGGAGATCGCATGGCCGACGCGCAGGGGCGCGGTAAGACGCTCTGCACCGAGGACACCTATAAGTCCATGGGATACTCACGCGGCGCATCGGCGCTGGGCGTGGCCCTGGCGGCCGGTGAGGTGGAAGAAAATCAGTTGAGTGACGACGTGGTTTGTAAGGACTGGTCGCTGCAATCGGGTGTCGCCTCCACCTCGGCGGGAATCGAGCTCATGTGCAACGAGGCGATGGTCATCGGCAACAGCGCTGCCTGGGGCGGAGAACTGGTCGTCGGCCACAGTGTCATGCAAGACGCCATCGACCGTGATGCGGTAAGGGAAGCCATCGTGAACGCAGGCGTCGCGTTCGACTGGGCGCTCTCGCCCGGGGAGCGCGGGCGCATCGTCAACGTATTCGCGAAATGCGAGGCCTCCCCCGACGGCCTGGTGCGGGGCCGCAGGCACACGATGCTCGATGATTCGGACATCAACAACACGCGCCACGCCCGCTCGGTGGTGAACGCCGTGGTCTCCTCCGTCGTCGGCGACCCGATGATGTACGTCTCGGGCGGCGCCGAGCATCAGGGTCCTCCCGGCGGCGGGCCCGTCGCGGCCGTCGTCCGGGCAGAGTAGCGCATCTACATCACTGCGCTCGAAGTCGCCGTCCCCATCCTGCGCGGCGATGCGGGTGCCTGCATTTATAAGGTCAAACACGATTGATGAATGAGTGTTTGCCGACCGAGGCGGGAGAAAAATCACTCCCCCCTTTTGTAATCACTCTCCTCTTCTCGCTCGGGTTTGACGGTTTTGACGTCATTCCGGCGAACGCCGGAATCCATTGGTTTTGCCTTTGTTTTTTATTTCCTCATTGATTCCCGCGAATAACAGGGGGATGAAGATCCAAAGCATTGTCTTTCGGCTCGGCTCTGGATTCCGGCATGCGCCGGAATGACGGCGGTGGTGAATTCCGACCGAGGCGGGAGGTTATGCAAATCGTTGATTTCCTCATCTGTAAGCAATCGCTCCCTCTTCGGTCGCGATTGACCTCGCCTATCCCGCCGATATGTTGCGCCGCGCCTGCACGAACACCACCGTCAGCACGATGATGGCCTGAAAGACGAACACCGCAGCGCCCGGCAGACCGATGCTGCGCTGCAGCGAATCAGACCCCGACACCAGCACGGCGAACACCGCGGCGGCTATCGTCACCCCGAGCGGGTTGTTCCGCCCGATGACCGCGATCAAGATGGCCATTGCGCCGTAGTTGGGCGCGCCCTCCGCACCGCTGATCCCCAGAAGAAGGCTCTGGTGGAACCCCGAGACCTCGATGGCCCCGGCCAGGCCCGAGAGGGCGCCGCAGGTCGGCATGATGATCAGCGTAATGCGCGCGACGTTGATTCCGCCGAAGCGCGCGGCCCGGGGGTTGTCCCCCACCGCGCGGATCTCATACCCGACGATGGTGCGCGTCATCAAGAAATACATGCCCACGGCCGCCGCCAGCGCGATGATGAAGCCGAAATGAGCGCCCGATTTCGGCATGACCTGGGGCAGCACGGAGGCGTCGGGGATCGGAAGCGAGATGGCTTCTCCCGCCAGGGGGTCGTTCCAGGGGCCGTTGGCGAGGTAATCGACCAGATAGAGTGCTACGAAGTTCAGCATCACCGTCACGAATATCTCGCTCACCTGGTAGCGCACGCGCAGGATTCCGGGAATGAATCCCCAGAACCACCCGCCCAGAATTCCGCCCAGCATCCCGAGCGGGACGAAAATCGGCCAGGGCAGGTTCAAACCTTCTAAAGCAAAGGCCGTGCCCGTCATGCCGATGGCGCCCGCGTATATCTGCCCGTCCACGCCGATGTTGAAGTGCCCGCCCCTCATCCCGAAGGCGACGGCAAGCGAGGCGAGCAGAAGCGGGCAGAATTTGTTCAAGGTCTGCGCGAATCCGCCCCACGTGCCGAGCGAGGAGCGAAGAACGGTCCCGAGCGCGACGAGCACGTCTCCGCCGAAGGCGACGATGAAGATTGCGCCGCACGCCAGGGCCAGCGCGCCCGCCGTGGCGTAGGTAATCGCGATTTCAATGGCCGCTTTTTTCTTATCGCTCACACTCGCCGCGCCTGGAGCCGCCATGTTAAGAACCCGCCTCTAGTTTCTGGCCCGCCATGAGGGCGCCTATCTGGTAGATGTCGTATTCGGGACCGTCGAAGGAGCCCAGAATCTCTCCCGTATAGATCACGAAGATGCGGTCGCTCATCAGGCGAAGCTCATCTAAATCTTCCGATATCAAAAGCACGCCCGCGCCTTGCGCGCGAAGCTCCTGTAAGCGGCCATGCACGAACGAGGCGGCCATGACGTCGAGACCTCGCGTGGGGTTGTTGGCGATCATCACTTTTCCACCCGTCTTGTGGGCGAGCATCACCGAGCGCGCCACGATGGTCTTCTGGATGTTTCCGCCCGATAGATGCGCGGCGGGCACGTGCTCGTTCCTGGCCAGAATGTTGAATTCCGCGATGGCGTTTCTGCCCATCTCGTGGGCGGCCTCGCGCTCGAATATCCCGCGCCGCTTGAAGATGTGCGGGTGCAGGCCGAGCACGAAATTCTCGGCCAAGCTCAAGCCTGGCAGAATCCCCTCCTCGATCCTGTCCTGCGGCAGGAGGCTCATCCCCCGCGCGATGCGTTCGGACACCGAAAGGTTTGATACCTCCTCGCCGCCCAAGCGGACCTCGCCCTCTTCAATCTCGATGAGCCCGGCCAGGGCTTCGGCCAGTTCTTTCTGGCCGTTCCCCGAGATGCCCGCCATGCCGACAATGAGACCCCGGGGGACGTCGAAGGCGACGTCCTTGAGAGGAACCCCCCACTTCGCCGAGGTGCGCACCCCCAGAACGGAAAGAGCGGGATGTCCCTCCCGGGCTGCGGAAGGCCCGGTTGGCCGCTCGCCCTCGGGAGGCATGCCGCGCTCGCCCATCATCATCTGGACGAGTATTTCGCGGGTGGCGTCCACGCGGAGGATCGTGTCAATCTTCCGCCCGCCCCGGAAGACGGTAATCCGGTCGCAGTTGTCCAGAACTTCCTGGATTTTGTGCGTGATGAAGACGACCGTCAGGCCCTCCTTGGCGAAGGACTTCAAGATGGAGAACAGACCGTCCACCTCGTGGGGAGTCAGCATGGTCGTCGGCTCGTCCAGAATCAGGATGTCCGCGCCGTGATAAAGCGCTTTCAGGATTTCGACTTTCTGCTGAATCCCGGCGGGAAGGGTTTTCACCTGCTCATCGAGCGATATGGAGAGGCCGTAGTTCGAAGCGAGTTCCTCCACCGAACTGCGCCGGGCGTCCACATCGAGCTTCCAGCGCGAGCCTTCCTGCCCGAGCAGAATGTTCTCGAGCGCGGTGAAATTGCCGATGAGTTCCACGTGCTGGTGCACCATCCCGACGCCGACCGCAATCGCATCCTGCGGTGAGTGGATATCCACCTCGCGCCCGTCGACCGCGATTTGGCCCTCGTCCATGCGGTAGAGACCGCTCAGGATGTTCATGAGCGTGGTCTTGCCCGCGCCGTTCTCCCCCAGGAGGGCGTGGATCTCCCCCTTGGCGGCCTCGAAGTCAACCGCGTCGAGGGCGACAACCTCCCCGAAGGATTTGCTGACGCCGTACATCTCGACGCGGGAACTCATTTTTTCCGTCATAACGCCTTCCGTTCGGAGCGCCCCCATCCTCGCTTGCAGGTCCGGGAGGGGGCGCTCACACCTTCTATTTCGCCAACATGACCTTCTTCATTACCAGCCGGGGCTTGATCGACCCGTCGCGGACTTTTTGATACGTCTCCTTGGTTCTCTTTATGGCCTCGGCCGATACGTTGCCCAGAGAGCCGAGCTCGAATCCGGTTCCGAGTTTCATGGCCACGTAGCCCCCGGCGGCTCCTTTCATGATTCCTTCCATGACTTTCCGGTAGGGAGGCCGGAAGTCGATGATCAGCGTACCGGCGAAGTGCTTGGGCGCCTTGTCCGTCTTGTCGGTGTAGAACGTGGTGACCAGCACCTTGTTTTTCGCCTTTTTGGCGGCCTCGACGACCCCGTACACCCCCAGGTTCACCATGTTGATGATGAAGTCGACGCCGCCTGCGATCATGGCGTCGGCGGTCTGGCGCGCCTTGACCGGATCGTTCTGGTTTCCGGTGAAGGCGTAGGTGAGTTGCGCCTTTGGGTTGGTCGCCTTGAGGGCGTCCGAGATGGTGTTGATGGAAGCCTTGAAATCCGGAAGCGGGATTCCCACGATGACGCTCACCTTGTTCGTCTTCGTGGAGAGGCCAGCCAGCACGCCGAAGGGATAGAAGGCCTGGAAATAGTGGCGGTGAATGTTCCAGACGTTTCCGGGAACCTTGAACTTGCCCGAACTCTCCATGACGAAAGTCACTTCGGGGAATTTCGGCGCCAGTTTCTGCACGAGCCGGACGTATTGCCCGCCGTGGAAGCCGATGATGGTGAAGCCCGAGGAGATGTACTCGCGCGCCACCCGCTCGGCGTCCGCAGGAGAGATGCGCTCGGAGTAGGAGGTTTCGATCTTGAACCTCTTCTTGATGTCCTGGGCGACCTCATAGCCCCGGAAGTTGTAGTCCGCATCCTCGATGGGTCCGGGCAGGATGACGGCGAACTTGTGGGCCTTCGCGGCGAGCGCCGGGCCGGGTACGGCCAGGGCGAGGGCCACGAGCGCGGCGGCGGCGAAGAACAATCGGCGTGTCCATTTGGTTTTCATTTCACACTCCTCCTTGATGAGAAAGCACATTATCCCGGGCGCGGGTTCAATCCCGGGCTTCACGGTCGTATGGCCTCGTGAGCGCGCGGGGGCTTTCGGCGCCCCGCGCGACCTGGACCAGAACTATCATGGCGAACACGTACGGCAGCATCAGCAAAAACTGCGGCGGAATGATTTTGGCGAACTGCGGCAGGGCGTTCACCTTGAACTGAAAGGCGTCCACGTAGGCGAAGAGCAGCGCGCCGACGAACGACCATACCGGAACCCACCGCCCGAATATCACCAGCATCAGGGCGAGCCACCCTCTTCCGTTCACGATGTTGTCCGTGAACGAGCCCGAGATCACGAGGGGCAGGTATGCGCCCGCGACGCCCAGAAACAGCCCGCCCACGGCGCACGCGCCATAGCGCATGCGGGCGACGTCGATCCCCACCGTGTCCGCCGCGCGGGGGTTCTCCCCGCAGGCGCGCAGCCTCAAGCCCAGCGGCGTCTTGAAGAGGAAAAAACTCACCGCCGCGACCAGGAAATAGGCCATATAAACGAGTCCGTTCTGCGCGAAGAAAATCTCGCCGATGAAGGGAATGCTCCCCAGAAGCGGGATGTGTATCTCTTGCAAGGTCGGCACCTGGGGGATGGATTGCACGACGCCCACCGCCAGCCGGTAGATGGTGGGCGATACCCCAAGCCCCAGGACGAATATACCCAGCCCGATGACGATCTGGTTCGCCCGCAGGGTGATGGAGAAATACGCGAGAAGCAACGTCAGCACACTCCCCGAGAGCGCCGCGACCATACAGCCGATAATCGCGCTGCCCGAGTAGTAGGTGAGCAGAAAGCCCGTCACCGAGCCGAGCGTCACGATGCCCTCGATGCCGACGTTCAGAATCCCCGAGCGTTCGATGATGGTCTCGCCCAGGCACGCGATGATGAGCGGCGCCATCATGAGCATAGTGAGCTGGAAAAGGGATATGTCGAAAAAAAGGGACAAGAAGGCGCACTCCCCGTGTGTGGTATGAAAATGTGAACACTCGTCTCCGCGCGCCGCTTCCCGGGAGACGGGGCATATTGTCCTTGTGGCTTGGCGGTCAGTATGCCTCATGTATTTCTCAAATTCAAAATACCGCCTTTATGTTTCCGGCGTGTAACGTGGATTTTTCCTTTCCAATCTTTCATTCCGTTCCCTCTAATCAGCCCCGTCGCGCCGCCCGTCGCCTTGCGTTCGGATGATAGCGGATGCGTTGCCCGCCGCGTTCGGTTCATACATAATGCGCGCATTGCGTACGCTTCCCATATGAACCGACTGCCAAGATGGAGATCGTTTCTTTTCTTCGTCCAAAAGGAGACCTCCGAAATGGAATTGATCGATTTGAGCATGGAAATATACCGGGACATGCCGATATACCCCGACCTGCCCGGCCCCTCCCTCACCGTCGATGAGGACTGGGACACCGTGGCCCGGCGGACGGGTTCCATCAACTACGGCGCCCCCATCGTGACGAACCACTGCGTCATCTTCATGAGCGACCACACGGGCACGCACATCGACTCCCCCTGGCACAACAACCCGGACGGCTTCACGACCGAGCGCATCCCCATCGAATGGTGCATGTCCGACGGCGTGGTTCTCGATTTCACCGACAAGGAGTCGGGCTACGCGATCACGGCGGCGGACGTGGAAGGCGCGCTCAAAAAAATCGACTACACGCTCAAGCCGCTCGACATCGTGCTCATCCGCACCGACGCGAGCGTGGACTGGCAGACGAACCCCGACTACACGATGAACCAGCCCGGCATGAGCGCCGAGGCGACCCACTACCTCATCGACAACGGCATCCGCGTGATGGGGATCGACGCGAGCGGCTGGGACGTGCCGATCTGGAAGATGCACGAAACGCGCAGCTACTGGGAAGCCCACCGGGTCATGCTGGAGAAGGATTACTGCCACATGGAGAACATGATAAACCTGAACCTGATCCCCAAGTCCCACGGGTTCAAGCTCTCGGTGCTGCCCATCAAGTTCCGGGGCATGTCGGGCTCCCCCATTCGCGCGGTGGCGATCATCGAGTAGACCCCGGGGGAAGTGGAGCGAGTGAAATGGCGCTGGCCGTTCGCGTCCTCACCGGCGCGTACCACGATTCGGTGAAGCTCATGCGCATCAGCGCCGCCGCCGGCGTGAGGCCGGGCGTCCGCCAGGCGGTGGTCCTCATGGGCACGCCGATGAATCTGGAGCAACTCGCATCGAGCGGACTGCTCTCAGCCGAAGCGCAAGGCGCAGGCCCGAACGACCTCGTTTTCGCCGTGGAGGCGACCGCTCCGGAGGCGGCGCAAGAAGAACTCGCCGTCATGGAAGCGGCGCTCACCGCGCCCCGAACGGGCGGGAGAGCGGGAGCGTTCATGAATCTCTCGGCGCCCACTCTCGACGCGGCGCTCGGCAAAGACCCCTTGATCAATCTGGCCCTCTTCTCGATTCCCGGTCCAAGCGTGCGCCGCGAGGCGGAGCGCGCGCTCAATAAAGGCCTCCACTGCCTCATCTTCAGCGACAACGTATCCGTAGAAGACGAGGTGGCGCTCAAGCGCATAGGTCGCGAGAAGGGTTTGCTCGTCATGGGTCCTGACTGCGGAACGGCGCACATAGGAGGAGTCGGCCTCGGGTTTTGCAACGTCATGCGGCCCGGCGGAATCGGGATCGCGGGCGCGGCGGGAACGGGGATTCAGGAAGCCATGGCCACCATCGACGCTGCAAGAGGCGGAATATCGTGCGCGCTCGGGACCGGAGGGCGCGATGTCTCGGACGCGGTCGGCGGCCTCGCCATGATCCAGGCGGTCGAGACTCTTAGCGAAGATACGGCGACGGAGGTTCTCCTCGTTCTCGGAAAACCGCCCGAGGCGGCGGCGATGAAAAAAGTGCTCGAAGCGGCCGGGCGGTGTGCGAAGCCCGTGGTCATACATTTCGTCGGGGGCCGGAGCGAGGATGTCCGCAAACATCCCGGTCTTCACGCGGCTGATTCGCTGGCCGAGGCAGGGAGGCTCGCCGTTTCACTCACGGGAGGGCCGGACCCCGCAGGGCCGCCGGAAATCAGTCCCGAAACGAGAGAGAAGATCACACAATGGAGCCGCTCGCGCGCAAAGGACCGACGATTCCTGCGCGGCGTCTATACGGGCGGAACGCTGTGCGCCGAGGCGCAGGCGATCATCGGTAAAAGCGTACCTGAGATTCGCTCCAACGCGCCCCTCGATAAAGCCGGCGGCAAGATGGCCGACCCCATGAAATCGCAGGGCCACGCGGTAGTCGACTTGGGCGATGATCTTTTCACGCGGGGAAAACCCCACCCCATGATCGAGCCCGAGCCCAGGAACGCCCGTATCGTTCAGGAGGCGCAAGACCCCGAAACGGCGGTGGTGCTCTTAGACTTAGTTCTGGGTCTGGGCGCGCATGAAGACCCGGCGGGAGAAGCCGCTAAAGCTATAGAGCGGGCGCGGGAATCGAATCCGGATATCTTGTTCATCGGCTCCGTCACGGGCACCGAGGGCGACCCTCAGGGTCTGAACGCCCAGCGCGCCAGATTGAAGGAAGCCGGCGCTATGGTGGCGGATACGCACGCAGAGGCGTGCCTTGCCGCCGCTGCCGCACTCGATGGATTGAACGAATGAGCGGAAAAAAATTACTGGAGGGCGTTCGCGTTGCCAACGTCGGCGTGGAGTTGTTCGCGGAGAGTTTGGCCTCACAAAACGCCCCCGTATTGCAGGTGGACTGGCGTCCCCCCGCCGGAGGAGATCCCGACATGATCGAACGCCTCGACCGATTGGCGGTTTGCGATGCGGCCAACGACGTCGCCATCGAGCGTCTTCAGGCCGCAAGGCCCGTATGGGTGGACATCGGCGTGGCCATCGACGAGATACCCGGCATGGGCGAGAGAACCCTCCTACACTCAGGCCCGCCTATCGTCTGGGAGCACATGTCGGGGCCTCTTAAGGGCGCGATGATAGGCGCGGCCCTGCTGGAAGGCTGGGCGCAAGACGACCGCGAAGCGGAAAAGCTCTGCGCGAGCGGGGAGATTACTTTCGAGCCGTGTCACCACCACTCGGCGGTGGGGCCGATGGCGGGCGTGGCGTCGCCCTCGATGCCCGTGAGCGTCATCGAAAATCGCGCGCCCGCTGAACTCGGAGGCGGCGGGAGGACCTACTGCACCTTAAACGAGGGCCTTGGCAAGGTGCTGCGCTACGGCGCGTATTCAGAAGACGTGCTGACGCGCCTTAAGTGGATGGCGGACGAGCTCGCTCCCGCCCTGGGCGCGGCGGTACAAGCGATGCCCGATGGCCTCGACATCAAGAACGTCATCGCGCGCGCGCTGCACATGGGCGATGAGGCGCACAACCGCAATCACGCGGCGACGGGGACGGTCGCCCGCGCCCTCATGCCCTATCTCGCGGATTCGGTGAACGATACGAAGGTCATTTCCCGCGTGGCGGAATTTTTCGCCGGAAACGATCACTTCTTCCTGAACTTGGCGATGCCCGCCGCCAAGGCGAGCCTGGACACCATGGCCGGTATCGAGGGGTGCTCTCTGGTCTACACCATGTCGCGCAACGGCACGGATTTCGGCATCAGAGTGGGCGGTCTGGGGGATGCGTGGTTCACCGCGCCTGCGAAGCATCCGGTGGGGCTCTTCTTCCCGGGCTATGGGCAGGAAGACGCCAATCCCGACATCGGCGATTCGGCCATCATGGAGACGCTGGGCGTCGGGGGATTCGCCATGGCCGCGGCGCCCGCCATCGTCGCCTTCGTGGGCGGCTCGACGGCCGAGGCCTTTCAGGCGACGAACGAGATGTACGGCATCACATGGACGAGGAGCCGGGACTACACCCTCCCCGTATTCGATTTCTCAGGGGTTCCGACCGGAATCGACGTCCGCAAGGTGATCGAGACGGGCATCTTGCCCAACATCAACACCGGAATCGCCCACAAGGACGCAGGGGTCGGGCAGATAGGCGCGGGCGTTCTCCGCGCGCCCGAAGCGCCGTTTCAAAAGGCCTTCGAAGCCCTCGCCGAGAAGATGGGCGGGTAGCGAATACGGGCGAACACGTAGACAGCCCTGACTGAGAAAGGAGGGGCTGCCCTACAAACCATCGCAACCCCTCCCGCCTTGGTCGTGCTTGAACTTACTTTTGGAATGACTCCCCCTTGAGGGTCAATTCTGACCGAGGAGGGAAGGATTGTCGCAGAAGCCGAGCGCTTTGGGCGAAGGCTGATGCGGTGGGGGGTCAATCATGACCGAAGAGGGAGTAATTGCGGTTTTTAGAGGAAGAGCTGCTACTATGAAATACTCAATTCCTCCTTCATCAGTTGGAACAATCGCTCATTCTTCAATCGCGATTGATCCCCCACCGGCTCGCTTGCGGGCTTGTACCCTTACCTCGCCGACAATTCCTCCTTGTCCAGTCGAAATTGACCCTCAAGGGGGGAGTAATTTTGGAGCACCATCAGCAAAGGGGGGGGATATTCCCGATAATCCCTCCCCCTATCGCCAAGCTTGACAAGGAACCACCCGAGCCATACGATTTCTCGAACTTCACAATACAGAACCGGATTCGAGAAAGCCTTCCTGCAATGAACCAGGAGGCGCTGGTGATGGATTCTCCCTTTCTCCTGCGAAGGCCATCCGAACGGGATCGGTCCGCAAGGTTTCCGCGGCGGGCGAGAAACCGTCTTCTGAATCTGGCCCATCCGGTTCACCGGCCTTCTCCTTTGCCACCAGGTTCCCGGACGGGAACATTTCTTCTTCTCACCAGGGGCCGCAACCCCCGAAGCTGCCGGAACCACAGGCGCGGACCCTTCATCATGGAGGAAAAACGATGAGAACGCGCATGAAACGAGGGCTTTGCATATTTGTCGGGCTGGCGTTCGCCTTGGGCGTCGTTCTCTCCGCCGCGCCCGCCCAGGCGGCGAAGAAGCCGGTCGTCATCGGAGTGGCCATCGCACTCTCAGGAAAAGTTTCCAAGTCCGGGAAACTCACCCTGCGCGGATACGAGATGTGGCAGCGCGAGGTCAACGCGCGGGGCGGGCTGCTCGGCCGCAAGGTCGTGCTCAAGGTCTATGACGATGAGAGCAACCCCACCACCGGGGCGAAGCTCATCGAACGCCTCATCAACCGCGATAAGGCGGAAATCATCTTTGGCCCCTTCAGCAGTCCGGTCACCTACGCGACGAGCACCGTCACCGAAAAATACAAATACCCCATGATCGCGGGCGGCTCCAGCAGTTCCAAGCCGTTCTCCCGGGGCTACAAATATCTCTTCCAGGTGATGCGGGTGAACAACGACGCCCTGCTCGGCAATCTCTCCCTCTTGAAGGGAAAGGGCGCGAAGTCCATCGCCATCATCCACTCGGCCAGCATCTACCCCTCTTCTCTCGCCAGAGGGGTCCGTAAACTGGGCGAGAAGCTCGGCTTCAAGGTGCTCTCGGTGGATAAATACCCCCCAAAGACGACGGACTTCACCTCGCTCCTCTTAAAGGCGAAGGGCATGGACCCCGACATCCTCTTCCTGTTCGGCTACTACCCCGACGGGCTGGCCATCTCCAAACAGGCCAAGGAACTGGACATCAATCCCCGCCACTTGAACGTCATGCTGGGAGCCTCGTATGACGAGTACGGCTCCAAGAAGGGCGTGGGGCTGGATTCGAATTACGTGAGCGGCTACACGGGCTGGGAGCCTTTCATGAAAACGGCGGGCAACAAGGCGTTCGTCAAGAGGTACTTCGATGAGTACAAGGACGACCGCTTCATGGACGCCCACGTCACCTACGGCTACATCGTCGGCCAGGTGATGGAAAAGGCGGTGAATCAGGTCGGCTCGTTCGACCGGGATAAAATTCGCGACTCGATCGCCGCGATGAAGTTCGACAGCATGATGCCGGGACAGTTCCAGGTGGACCCCAAGACCGGCATGCAGATCGGACACGAGTGGGCGGCCTTCCAGTGGCAAAACGGAAAAAAGGTCATCGTTTGGCCGAAGAGCGCCGCCACGGGCGAGTTCATCTACCCGACACCCAAGTGGAGAGCAAGAAACTAGTCAAACGCGAGAGAGGAGCGAGCGTTTGCGCTTTCCGACCAGGGCGCGATGGTTTGCCGACCGGGGAAGGAGGGATTACGCATTTGTAGGGACAACCCTCTGTGGTTGTCCCTTGCCGGACAGGCACGGAGGCCTGTCCCTACAAAATCATCGCGACCCCCGGCGCAAAAATGAAGGGGCGACCCCTTGAGGTTTTTCACTCCCCCCTTGAGGGTCAAACGCGAGCAATGCGGGAGCGTTTGCGACCGCCGACGCCCCGAATGTAGAACCGAACCCGAAGGAGAACGTAAGTCGTGAGCCTGGAAATGATGCCGCTCATGTTCACGCAGGCCGTCATCAGCGGCGCGCTCATGGGCGCGGTCTACGCCCTTCTCGCGCTCGGCCTCACGATGGTCTTCGGCGTGATGCACGTCATCAACATCTCACACGGCGAGATGCTCATGCTGGGCGCCTACGTGAGCTTCTGGCTCTTTCACCAGTTCGGCCTGAGTCCCCTGCTGGCCATACTGGCCGCCGCCCCGCTCATGTTCGCCGTCGGGGCGCTCATCGAAAAGGGGATCATCGAAAAAGTCGTCGAGGACATCGAGACGAACTCCCTCCTCGTCACCTTCGGGGTCTCCATCTGCATCGTGAACATCAGCATTTGGCTGTGGACCACCGACTTCAAGGCCATCCCCTACCTCTCGGGCTCTTGGTTCTACGGCTCGCTGGTGTTCCCGAAACCCCGCCTGGTGGGCGCGGCCTTCGCCCTCGCGCTGACGGCGCTCGTCTACTTTTTTCTCAAATTCTCCCGCCTCGGCAAGGCCATCCGCGCCACGGCGGGCAACCACGATCTGGCGGCCACCTGCGGCATTTACGTGAAGCGCATCTACTTCGTCACCTTCGGGCTGGCGAGCGCGATGGGCGGGGCCGCGGGCGTGCTGGCGAGCATCATGTTCGCCATCTACCCCGAGATGGGCGAATCGTTCCTCATGCGCTCGTTCACCGTCATCGTGCTCGGGGGGATGGGCCACGTCGTGGGCGCCGTGCTGGGGGGGATGATTTTGGGACTCGCGGAGGGCATCGGCAGCCTCTATCTCAGCGGAGAGGGCGGGGGAGCCATCTCGTTCGCCATTTTACTGCTCATCCTCATCTTTCGCCCTTCCGGCCTCCTGGGCCGGCGGGAGGAATGAAGCGCAAGTGAAAAAATTCGCCCTCATCATCCTGGCCCTGGCTGCGCTTTGTCTCTATCCCGTATTCATGGGGCCTTATTTCATATCCATGGCGCTTTTGATCTTCATGTACATCAGCTTGGCCAGTAGCTGGAACATCATCTCGGGCTTCGCGGGCTACGTCTCGCTCGGCCACGCGGTGTTCTTCGGGGTCGGGGCGTATCTGGCGGCGCTCCAGATAACGAACTTCGGAACCCACTGGCTGCCCGCCTCCCTGCTCGCCGGCGTGGGGGCGTCCCTGCTGGCCGTGCCCGTGGGGGCGCTCTGCCTGCGCTTAAGAGGGCCTTTTTTCGCCATCTTCATGCTCGGGTTGAACGAGTTGATGGCCATCCTCGCCTCGGTGTACGACAACATCACGGGCGGGGCGGAGGGGCTCTCACTCCCCATCCTCCGGCAGATCATACCGCTCTACTTCGCGATGGGGCTGACGGCGCTCTCGGTTTTCCTCGTGATGCGGTGGCTCGAATCGAGCCGCTTCGGCCTGAGGCTCCTCTCGATTCGCGAGGACGAGACGGCGGCGGACACGCTGGGGACGAACACGACCCTCTACAAGCTGATCGCCTTCATCATGAGCGCGTTCTTCCCGGGCGTCGTGGGGGGGATTTACGCCCGCTACATCACCTACATCGACCCCGAGACGGTGTTCAACATCCTCTTCAGCGTCCAGATGGTGCTCATGTGCATCCTGGGCGGGCGGGGGACGGCGTGGGGTCCCGTTATCGGGGCGACGGCGCTCTATCTCATTCTGGAGTTCACCTGGGCGAATTTCCCCCACTTCCACAAGCTGGCGTCGGGGACCCTGATCGTCCTGATCATTCTCTACGCGCCTCGCGGGATCATGGGCTTCATCTACGGGAGGGGGCTCGCGCAGTTGCGGCCCTCATTCAAGAATTGACCCCCCACCGCATCAGCCTTCGCCCAAGGGGTTGTTGAAAAAGTCCCGATTTCGTAATTCGGTGTATGTAGCCGACCGGGGAGGGAGGAGACAACACTCCCCCCTTGAGGGGGAGTCGGCAAGACGAGGACGAAGTCTGAAGTCGCGCCGGTGGGGGGAGCTTTTGTTTTGTGGAACCATACCCCCCACGCATCAGCCTTCGCACAAACCGCTCGGCTTCTGCTACTCCCCCTCAAGGGGGGAGTGTTTCTTGCTCTTTCATCGACCGCGTCAAACTCTCGTTCATTGGGGCTTTTTCAACAACCCCCCAAGGGGGGAGTGATTCCAAAAGGGGGACGGGGCTCGTGAGGGCGCCGTGAGGTCGGCTTAATCGGTGTGGATACAGGTTCCCGCCTCTCCGCGCAGGGCCGGGAGGGCGTCTTCCAGGGCGGCGATGCAGATGCGCTTGCCTCCCCCTTCGAGAAAGCGGATAGCCGCCTCTATCTTGGGTCCCATGCTGCCGGGCGGGAAGTGGCCCTGGGCGTGATACTCCTTCATTTCAGAGAGTGAAACGCGCTTGAGCTCGCGCTGCTGCGGCGTGCCGAAGTGGACGGCCACCCTTGGCACGGCGGTGAGGATCATCATGTTCTCGATGCCCAATACGTTCGCCATCAAGGCGGAGGTCAAATCCTTGTCGATGACGGCGGAGAGCCCCCGACGCGCGCCGTCGGCCTCGCGCACGACGGGAATGCCCCCGCCGCCGCCCGCGATCACCACGGCGCCGCTTTGCGCTATGGCCTGGATGAGCGAGATGTCCACGATGTGCTTGGGATTCGGCGATGCGACCACGTGCCGCCAGCCGCGGCCCGAGTCCACGCGCATCGTCCAGCCCATCTCCCGCTCATACCGCCCGGCTTCTTCTTCCGTGTAGGTGTAGCCCACGAACTTCGTCGGCGCGTCGAAGGCCGGATCCTCGGGGTCGACCTCGACCTGGGTCAGGAGGCAGACCACGTGGCGCGGGTCGCCCGCGCGCCTGAGCGCGTTCTCGAACGCCTGCATGAGCAGGTAGGCGATTCCCCCCTGGCTGTGAGCGACGCAGATGTCGAGCGTCATCGGCGTCACCTGCTCGCTCGAAATCGCCTGTCGCATGAGGATTTTGCCCACGACGGGGCCGTTTCCGTGCGTGATGATGAGTTCGTTCTCGAGTTGCAGGAGGGGCAGCAGCGCGCGGCCCGTCGCCGCGGCGATGGCGGCCTGCTCCTCGGCGGTGCCGCGTATCTCGGGCGGATGGGTCGCGTTGCCGCCCACGGCGACGAGGAGGCGTTCGGGAAGATCGGGCGGGGAGGCCATCGGCGGTATCTCCCATAAAATTAAAATCCCGGCGCTGGGAAGCGGCGGCATACAAGTGCGGGCCGAGACCCGCGCCGTCCTCGCGCCGGGAGAGGTCATCTTACAACAGGCGGGGCGGCGGTGGGTAGAGAAAAATTTTTGGAGGAGGGGGCCGTATTTGGAAACCACTCCCTCAAGGGGGGAGTGTTGTCTCCTCCCTTCCCGGTCGGCGACATTTACCGAATCACGAATCCGGGGCTTTTTTAACAGCCCCTCATCAATCGGGTTTGATCCTCAAGGGGGGAGTGTATGTTAAGCACTCTGCAAGGAGGAATGTGATTCTATTCTCGTCGTCGGGCCGGATTACCCGGTTCTTTCGATGAGTTCTCGCAGGGCCAGGCGGCTTACCGACTGCCCGTCGATGAGTTCGCGCAAGGCAGCCATCGATTCCTCGTGATTGGCCATCGCTTCGACGTGCTTGCGCTCGGAGTCGGCCGCGCGCATTTCGGCGCCCTTCGTCATGACGCGGATGCCGTAGTAGATAAGCGCGAGACCGCCGTAGGAGGCGATGAGGTTGAGATAGGAGGCGATGAGGCTGAAATGTTCGAACATCGTCATGCTTGTTCTCCCTGGAGAAGGGCCTTTATACGCCTCATGCGCGCTCATCATAAAAAGAGTAACCACCTCGCGTCAAACGCTCCCGCATTGGTCGGCAAACGCTCCCGCATTGGTCGCGTTTGACCATCAAGGGGGGAGTGATTCCTCCTCCTGCCTCGCTCGCGTTTGGCCCACACCCCCCGTTCATGCGCCCCCTCGCGTGGATGCCGACGCGTAAGTTGCGCGCGAGTTGAAATAAAGGGTTGACAAGAAAGGAAAATTTACCGCATTATCCTAAATGCCGAGTAATTACACGAGAGCAGCCGCCCAAGGGACGCTCGCTGAATGCAGCGCGGACTTCATCCGTGAAGGCCGGAAAGAGCGGGAACCCGACGGCTGAACCCTGCTCACGCGGTTGACTTGGCGAAGCCCGGAAGACGACGACCCGGAAGGTTCCGGACTTCAGCAGCAAATATCACGAGGCCAGAGGACTCGACCCACGATGAAGCACGCCGCAAAACCCTCTCCAGTCTCGTGAATCGAAAGAAGAACAGGCCCGGAGTTTCAGGCTCGCCAAGTCGGTGGCGCTCCGGCGCAGGGAAAGACGGTAAGCCCGGCGGGAGCCGGAGAAGCAGTAAATCACGAGGCTAGGCCAGAGGACTCGACCCGCGATGAAGCACGCCACGAATCCCCCTACCAGTCTCGTGAATTCACAGGCCATCGACCCGGAGGCCCGGTTACGCGCAAGCGGCGGCCCGGCCCCGGGAAAGATTGAAACCCGGGCAACGCCCGGATGAGGAGACTCGGAATTTCGGCTCGGGCCGGAGAAGTTTTTTTATCACGAGGCTGGAGGACTCAAACCATGATGATTCCTGAAAAGACTCCCACGCTAGTCTCGTGGATAAGCCGGCAACCGGCCCGGACGGGCAAGTCCGGGCCGGCGGCCGCGCGCTCAGGCCCCGGTTCGATGAAACGATATAAGCCCGATAACGGATGAAAGTCGGAAAGACAAACAGAAAGGAGGTTAGTTAAATCCAGACACTTCGGTTTTGTAGTAGCCAAAGTTCTTTAATATCACGAGACTAGGAGGACTCAAAAGTGATGAAACTCACCAGTAATAAAATCTTTTCATTCATGCTGGCGGCTGCCTTCGCGCTGACGCTGGCGGGTTGCGGCGGTGGTGGCGGCGGTGCCGCCATGGACGACGACATGGAAATGGTGACGCCGGAACCGACGCTTACCCCGGAGGAGATGTGCGCGGAGGAGAACGGTCGGTTTGAAGACGACGGTATGTGCACCTCGGCTGAAGACGTCGCGGCAGAAATAGCGGATAAGAAAGCGGATGCTACTAAATCGGCCAATACGAAAACGATGGCCATCAATGCGGAAGGCATGCAGACGGACGACGCCGGTATCGGCGGCTCTGGCGTTACCGAGCTTACGATGGCCATCAGCCGTGATAGTGACGGCACGAAGGTCACGTTCACAGATACCAGGGATGGTTTTATGGCTGACGACGATCCGCAGTTCGAGGACCAGATGGCGGGTCTGCCCGATGCGGGCGGTTTCGCCGGCACCATGCACGTGCGGAAAAACAACGACATGGGCGAGGAAGAAGTCGTGGTCGTCCGCACCGACATCTCCGCTCCCACGCCCACGGATTTCGGGAAAGAAGGTACGGAGACCTCGCTGGACCTAAGAAAAGACGGCGAAGCCGCAACCGAAGATGATCCCAACGATTCCATGACGGTTGAAGCGGGTGCGGATGACGTCAATCTGCCGAAGATCATGGCCGGTGGGTTTGCAGCCGCCACAGGCGGTAGCACAAGCGTTATTCACACTTTCCTGCCGGCTGCAGACGACGCTGACGACGAAACGGATGGAGATCAGCCCCGTGACGCTGCCGAGGTCATGGGCTCCTTCGATGGCGCGTCGGGTACCTACACGTGTAATACCGGTAATGGTGGCGCAAACTGTATGGCCACCGTCAACGCGAAGGGCGAAGTCACCGATATCGGCACCGGCTGGATATTCACGCCCGCTATGGGCGAGACGATCGACGTGGACGACACCACCTACCTCGCCTACGGCTTCTGGCTGAAGCGGACGGCGCAAGAGGATGGCTCGACCAAATATGACGAGGTCGAGACCTTCACGATGGCGGTAGGCGTTGACGTGACGGCCACTGGCGCCGGCGACAATCAAATCGGGAGCGTTACGGGCGACGCGAGTTATGAGGGCAACGCCACGGGCGTGTACGTGAAGAACGTGACCGACAACGAAGGCGCGGTCGTCACGGCCACCTCCGGCCTCTTCTCGGCGACCGCCAAACTGACGGCGAACTTCGGCGGAGGCGATATCGGCGTGAATAGTCAGTTCCTCATCGAGGGAACCCTGACGGGCTTCCATCTCCAGCATGGCGAGGAGAACGACTGGGCCGTCAAGCTGGATTCCGCCGACTTCAGCGGCAGGGCTGCGGGTGAAATGGAAGCAGGCAACATCCATGGGAATACGTTCAGCGGCGAGACCATCGGTGATTCCACAGCGGCCAAAGGCGATTGGAACGGAACATTCTACGGCGAAGCGGGTAGCATGATCGATCATGATGACGATGGGGACACCGCCGCCGTCAATCAGGCCCCGAGCGCCGTGCTGGGCGAGTTCAACGCCAACTTCACGGACGGAACCGCGGCCGGCGCGTTCGGCGCGAAGAAGAAGTAACAGGGTTTTGAGCAAGACGCCTCCGGCCTCGGGGTTTGATAACGGCCCCGGGGCCGGGGCGCCTGACAAGAAAGAGAAAGGGGATTACAAAGCAAGACGCGTGACCCTTTGGGGGTTACTCATTGGTTGCTCTCTATCGTCGGGAGCAAATTGTACCGACCCATGCTACAGAGTTTGAGTCCTCTCGGTGTGGGAAGGGAATAATGAGTAACCCCCAGCCATTGCTATACCCGCATTTCCAAAGTATGGCAACCCCCCGGCTCGATTGATTCGACATGGGCGGCCCCGATAGAAGGGGGCCGCCGTAGGGACAGGCCCCTGTGCCTGTCCGAGGCCCCCGCGCCAGTCCGGCCCACTCCCCCCCTGAGGGTCAATCCCGATTGAAGAATGAGGGATTGTCGATGAACTAAGGGCGTAAGCCCGAAAGTGAATCGGTGGGGGGCGATTTTACTTTAGAATCACACCCCCCACCGCATCAGCCATCGTCATAGGCTCGGCTTCTGTGACATTCCCTCCCTCATCGGTCGAAAATGACCCTCAAGGGGGGAGTGATTTTCCTCCCTCGTCGGTCGGAAGAATTCCTCCTTTCTCACTCGGATTTGATATTCATCAATCGCGTTTGACACTCCCGCGCATCGGTCTGGATTGACGAAGCGCGCGGTCCTTCTTTATAGTCATTAGCATCACGAGGCGTATGAAAACGCTCCCGCATTGGTCGCGTTTTACCATCGCCAAGGAGAAACGCATGACGACGTATGAACACCTGAATCTCACCATCGCCTTCCTGAGCCTCCTCGCCTCCTACGGCGGCCTTGCGCTCATCTACTACGGCATCCGCGTCATGGCGAAGGGCGCCGAAACCCGCGCGGCCGACTCCGAGCGCAAGCACGAGGAGTCGATGGCGTCGCTGCGCGAACTCATCGACGGGCAGGCGGAAAGCCGCATGGCCCTGCGCAAACTCATCGAGCGAACCGGATAGCGCACCAAAGCAGCAAACGCTCCCGCATTGGTCGCGTCAAACACTCATTCATCAATCGCGTTTGACGCTCCCGCGCATCGGTCTGGATTGACGAAGCGCGCGGTCCTTCTTTATAGTCATTAGCATCACGAGGCGTATGAAAACGCTCCCGCATTGGTCGCGTTTTACCATCGCCAAGGAGAAACGCATGACGACGTATGAACACCTGAATCTCACCATCGCCTTCCTGAGCCTCCTCGCCTCCTACGGCGGCCTTGCGCTCATCTACTACGGCATCCGCGTCATGGCGAAGGGCGCCGAAACGCGCGCGGCCGACTCCGAGCGCAAGCACGCGCAAGTGATGACCGACTCCGAGCGCAGGCACAATGAGTTCATGACCGACTCCGAGCGCAGGCACGAGGAGTCGATGGCGTCGCTGCGCGAACTCATCGACGGGCAGGCGGAAAGCCGCATGGCCCTGCGCCAACTCATCGAGCGAACCGGATAGCGAACCAAAGCGGCAAACAGAATTCCTTCTTAATCAGTCGGAAGAATTCCTCTCTCCTCGGTCGGAAGAATTCCTCCTTTCTCACTCGGATTTGATATTCATCAATCGTGTTTGACGCTCCCGCGCATCGGTCTGGATTGACGAAGCGCGCGATCTGTTGTTATCGTAATAGACGTCCCGAAGCGCCGGAGGACCCGTCGCCAAGGAGAAACGCATGACGACGTATGAACACCTGAATCTCACCATCGCCTTCCTGAGCCTCCTCGCCTCCTACGGCGGCCTTGCGCTCATCTACTACGGCATCCGCGTCATGGCGAAGGGCGCCGAAACGCGCGCGGCCGACTCCGAGCGCAAGCACGCGCAAGTGATGACCGACTCCGATCGCAGGCACAATGAGTTCATGACCGACTCCGAGCGCAAGCACGATGAGTTCATGACCGACTCCGAGCGCAGGCACGAGGAGTCGATGGCGTCGCTGCGCGAACTCATCGACGGGCAGGCGGAAAGCCGCATGGCCCTGCGCCAACTCATCGAGCGAACCGGATAGCGAACCAAAGCGGCAAACAGAATTCCTCCTTAATCAGTCGGAAGAATTCCTCTCTCCTCGGTCGGAATTCACCACACTCGGAATTGATATTCATCAATCGTGTTTGACACTCCCGCGCATCGGTCTGGATTGACGAAGCGCGCGGTCCTTCTTTATAGTCATTAGCATCACGAGGCGTATGAAAACGCTCCCGCATTGGTCGCGTTTTACCATCGCCAAGGAGAAACGCATGACGACGTATGAACACCTGAATCTCACCATCGCCTTCCTGAGCCTCCTCGCCTCCTACGGCGGCCTTGCGCTCATCTACTACGGCATCCGCGTCATGGCGAAGGGCGCCGAAACGCGCGCGGCCGACTCCGAGCGCAAGCACGAGGAGTCGATGGCGTCGCTGCGCGAACTCATCGACGGGCAGGCGGAAAGCCGCATGGCCCTGCGCAAACTCATCGAGCGAACCGGATAGCGCACCAAAGCGGCAAACAAATTCTCGCTTCTCACTCGGAATTGATATTCATCAATCGCGTTTGACGCTCCCGCGCATCGGTCTGGATTGACGAAGCGCGCGGTCCTTCTTTATAGTCATTAGCATCACGAGGCGTATGAAAACGCTCCCGCATTGGTCGCGTTTTACCATCGCCAAGGAGAAACGCATGACGACGTATGAACACCTGAATCTCACCATCGCCTTCCTGAGCCTCCTCGCCTCCTACGGCGGCCTTGCGCTCATCTACTACGGCATCCGCGTCATGGCGAAGGGCGCCGAAACGCGCGCGGCCGACTCCGAGCGCAAGCACGAGCAGGTGATGACCGCATCCGAGCGCAGGCATGATGAGGCCATGGCGTCCCTGCGCGAACTCATCGACGGGCAGGCGGAAAGCCGCATGGCCCTGCGCCAACTCATCGAGCGAACCGGATAGCGAACCAAAGCGGCAAACAGAATTCCTCTCTCCTCGGTCGGAAGAATTCCTCTCTCCTCGGTCGGAATTCACCACACTCGGGAAAGCCTGACTTGATCAGTCGGCAAACGCTCTCGCATTGGTCGCGTCAAACAAATCCTCGCTCCTCACTCGGATTTGATATTCATCAATCGTGTTTGACCTTGGGGGTCATAGCCTACATAGAAGGAAGGAGAACCACTCCCCCTTGAGGGTCAAGCCCGATTGAAGAATGAGGGATTGTCGGCAAGACGAGGACGAAGTCTGAAGTCGCGTCGGTGGGGGGTCAATCGCGACTGATGAAGGAGCGATTGCTGCGAACGAGGAAAATAACAATACGCAATTCCTCGCTCCTCGCTCGGAAGAATTCCTCTCTCCCCGGTCGGAATTCACCCCCACCGGTTCGCTTGCGGGCTTGCGCCCTTACCTCACCGACAATCCCTCATTCTTCAATCGGGAAACCCTCCTTCCTCAGTCGGGTTTCACCCTCAAGGGGGGAGTGTTTCTTGCTCTTTCATCGACCGCGTCAAACCCTCGTTCATCGGGGCTTTTTCAACAACCCCGCATTGGTCGGAATTGATCCTCTTGCCGTCATTCCGGCGAATGTTGGTGGCAACCGACAGGTTGACCAGAGCCGACTGGAATGCGACATCGCATGACGTTCAAAAGGACGGCCTCAAAGAGGATAAATCAAAAAGCAAAAGGCAAATTCCCTGGATTCCGGCATCCGCCGGAATGACGAACCAAAATCGTCAAACGCTCCCGCATTGGTCGGAATTCATCACATTGGTTGGGTTTGGCGCGCAATTCCCCGCATTTGGCGTCGCCGCGTCCGCAACGGGATGCGCGAGAATCCGGTTCGTAAACGCAGTTTCCCGCTTGCACTTGAGCATCATGAGGAAGGCACGATGAAAAAGGGAATTTCAGGGGATCATTTCTTCCGCACGCACCTGGCGAATCCCTCGCGGCGGTCGCAATCGCATTTGGCGGACCTCTCGCTCTACCCGCAGGCCGACGGCTCCGGCGGGGCGATGGAACTCTCAGGCCCCTTCGAGGACGCGCAAACCGCAATCGCTTCTTCATCAGTCGCGATTGACATGAAAAATACGATAAATATCGATAAATACATGAAAAGGTTTATGGCTCGAACTATCATGGTAATATATTATAATTCATATAATTGTAGATATATATTAAAGTAACATATTAGGAAATTATCGAAATTTATCGAATTAAAAACTTTTTTCAAACCCCGCATCAGCCCGCATTTCCCCGCACGGGCCGGGGGTCATCTCTTCAGCAGCCACACGCCGTCCTCGCCATCCAACTCGCGCATCCGCACCTGGATGTGCTCCTGCAGCGATGTGGGCACGTTCTTGCCGATAAAATCGGGCCGAAACGGCAATTCCCTGTGGCCGCGGTCTATCAGGGCGGCGAGCCAGATTTTACGGGGCCTGCCCAGCTCCATCATCGCGTCGATGGCCGCGCGCGCCGTCCTGCCCGTGAAGAAGACGTCGTCCACCAGGAATACACCCCGATCCGTCAGGTCGAAATCGATGAGCGTGGGCTCGAAACCGCGCCCCTCGGTGGGGTGCCCCGCGTCGTCGCGGTGGACGCCGATGTCGAGCGCGCCCAGGGGGGGCGAAATGCCTTCGAGTTCCTCGATATGCCCCGCAAGCCGCCTCGCGAGCGGTTCTCCCCGGGTGAGCACCCCGATGAGAGCGATGTTCTTATCCGCCGCGCACGCCTCCATCATCTCGGAGGCGATTCTCTTGAGCGAGAACTCGAGCTCTTGCGCCGTCATGATGGATATCGGAGCCATGCAGGGTACCCGGAGTTGTCGGAAACGGATTCAGGCCATCCTAGAACTTATGGGTTCGCGGATCAATCAATCATTCTTCGGAACCGGAAAATTCCGCCGGGCGAAATCCCTGGCCTCCTCGGTTGTGGATATGCGCCCTTCGAGCTGTTCGTCTTCGAGCGCAAAGAGGATTTCCCCCAGCCCGCGCCCCGCCGGATAGCCCATTTCCATGAGTTCATGGCCATCGATCAAACGTTGCGGGCGCAAAGTTTCCTCATGAAGTTCCGTGAGTTTTTGCGTGCAGAATTCATACGTTCTCAAATTCCCGTGACTGGCGAGGCAATCGATACGGTGGAGTTCCAGCAATTCCTCGAAATACGGCTCGCGCAGGAATCGTTTCAGGCGGCTGGACCTCATTTTCTCCACGTGCATGAAACGCATGTGATTGGCGACCAACTCGTGGATTCTCGCCGTGCGCGCTCCCGGCATGCGGAGCCTTTTGCAGATGCCCAAGCTCATCGCCGCGCCCGCCTTGTCATGCCCGTTGAAGCGGATTCTGTCGGTTTCGGTGTATGTAACCGGTTTTCCGACATCATGGAGCAATACGCCCCACGAGAGCGTCGGCGAGGCGGCGCGCTTGATGCGCAACATGGCGAGGACGTGCGTCCACACGTCCCCTTCCGGGTGAAATTCCGGCGGTTGCGCCACGCCCTTCATGGCGGCGACTTCGGGAAGGACGTATTCCAGGAGCCCCGAGGCGGCGAGCATGGCGAAGGCGCTATCGGCATTCTCGTGGGTCAGCATCATCGTCAACTCGTCACGAATCCTCTCCGGGCTTATTTTCCCGATGTTCTTCGCATGGGTTTCGATGGCGACGGCTGTCTTGGACTCGAGCGCGAAACCGAACCTCGCCGAGAAGCGAACCGCTCTCAGCATCCGCAAATGGTCTTCGCAGAACCTGAGATTCGCGTCTCCGATGGCCCGAATGTTTCCGTCTTCGAGATCGCGCAGGCCGCCGACGTAATCGAGGACCCGGCTCGTCGATACGTCATAAAACAACCCGTTGATCGTGAAATCACGCCGCTTCGCGTCTCCTTCCTCATCGGAGGGCCGAACCGAGTCGGGATGTCTTCCGTCCCTGTAGGCGCCGTCTTCGCGAAATTGCGCCACTTCAAACTCTTGGCCATCCATGCGCACGAGCACCACACCGAACTGCGCTCCCACCGCGACGGTTTTCTCGAAACGGCCTTGCACGATTTGCGGCGTTGCATCCGTGGCGATATCCCAGTCTTTCGGTTGAGACCCAAGCAGGGCGTCCCTTACGCACCCGCCCGCGAGAAGCGCTCTATGACCCGAGGCCTCGAGGGTCTGGATAATTTGAATCGCCGCATCCGGAGGCTTTATGTTCAGCATCGTCTACTCACCGTGGTTGAAATATCCAAATCATCAATACTACGATAGGCCTAATCCTGAGTGCGGGCAAACGGTTGTTCGTGGAGATGCTCGCCCTGTTCCAGACGCGGCCGCCGACTGTCTATTGGAGGAACGATGGTAGGCCATCATATGAGAGCGTTGATTTTTTTCGTCTTTTTCTTGATGCCAGCGAATATTAGTTATGCCGCGTCTTTGGATGAGAAATCCATCAACACAGGGCTCGAGCAGGTCGCCTCGGGTGATTATTTGGCCGCCTCGGAAACATTTGATCGGGTAGTCTCATCGGCACCCGAGCGCCCGGAGGGGTATTTCTTCAAGGCTTCTGTTTTCCACATCCTGAAAGGGCATATCCAGCGCAAGGACTATTATGAAACATGGCGGAAAAATACCGAGAAAGCGCGCTCCCTCTCCGAGCAATTTTTGGAGAAAAACCCAGATGACACGAGCGCCCTCCTCATCGCCGGTCTGACGGAGGGTATGCGGATTGTCGATGCGCTTAATAATAGTAGCTATCTCACTGCTTTCTTGCGGGCGGGAGCGATGGAAAAACACCTGGAAAAAGCGATCGAACTGGATCCGAAACTTCACGATGCCTACTACGGGCTGGGAATTTACCACATCAGGGGAAGTACGGAGAGCTGGGTGAGAATGTTCCGGTTTTTCATCGGCGATACGAGCGAGAAGGGCAGAACCTATCTGCGCCGCGCCGTAGATGGAAACGGCTGGATTTCCAATTCGGCGCGTTTGGCTCTCATATGGGCGCTATTCCGGGTGAAAAGATTCCAACAGGCGAGAAAAGACGTCGAGTTTCTGCGTGGGAGCTATCCGAAGAACCCCTTGTACGACATCGCCTATGCGGAAAGTTTTTATATCGCGGAGGATTACCCTCGGGCGCGTGCGGAATATGGGAGACTGCTGTCTCGTTTGAATCAACCCAAAGATGATATTTTCAGACTGTATCGGCAGTTTTCAAAATGGCGGATTCTTCGTTGTGACTATGCTTTGGGCAATCGTAAAGAGATGAGTGAAGAAACCGAGGAGTTGCTCACCGAAAAACACATGTATGCCTCCCTGATTGAACAGATTCGTCTGGAAATAAAATCCGCTTCTGGTGTTTTGACAGGGAAATGATTCTCCGGTGATTCACGAAAATCCAAGACGAGGGCTGAAATGATGTTTTATCTGACCTTGCGAAGCGGTCTGGTGGTTTTCATGATCATCTTCGCGATCTTCCTGCATTCGAGTTTCGCATGGTCTGCTCAGGTCAGCGTGGATTTGGAACTTGTACTGGCCGTCGATGTTTCCGGCAGTGTGGATGAAGTAGAGGGGAAGCTACAGCGGATGGGATATGTGAAAGCCTTTCGCTCCCCGTCTGTTTTGCGCGCCATCCAATCGGGAAGACACAAAAGCATTGCGGTCACTTACATGGAGTGGGCCGGTTTCGATACCCAGCGAGTCGTGGTGGGCTGGAAACAGATTCACGATGAGGCGAGTGCTGAGGAGTTCGCCTCCCTGCTCTCCCGCGAACCAATAGGGGTGGGTCCCTACACATCTATCAGCGGCGCGATTGAATTCGCGCTGCCGATGTTCGAGAACAACGGATTCACGAGCGAGCGTCGCGTTATCGACATTTCCGGCGATGGCCCGAACAACAGCGGAGACTACGTGACCAATGCGCGGGAGAGGGCTATACGGGCCGGAGTGACGATAAATGGATTGCCGATTATAAATAACCGGCCGAGTCCCTGGGGAAGGATGCCGATGCCGAATCTGGATTTATATTACAGAAAATGCGTCATAGGGGGTAGGCGCTCTTTTTTGGTGGTCGCGAATGATTTCAAATCTTTCGGGCGCGCTATTCGTAGAAAACTGATTCTGGAGATTGTCGGCTTGCCGATGACGGAAAAATCGCGCCAGGCCCTTGACGTGCGAAAAGAAAAACGAACTCCTGTTTTGATCTCCAGAGTGGCGCCCCCATGTGATGCCGGCGAGAGGCGTCGTAGAAGCTGGTCGGAGGATTTTTAGGTTTTTCTCGTGTGTTCATATAAGATGCGAAACGAATCCTTTATGTTATTCAATGATATTCGGATTGGTTCCTAAAACTAAGGAGTGAAAATTCTAATGAAAGCCGTGCGTGTGCATCAATTCAATATGGACGTTCCGATGCGGGTGGATGAGGTAGAAGACGCAAAACCACAGCCTGGCGAGGTGTTGATAAAAGCCGGTGCAGTCGGCGTCAACCCGGTGGACTTGGCTATTCGGGCGGCCAACCACCCTTACGCCAAGCTGGTTACGCCGCCTTATATCCCGGGAGCCGAGGCGGCGGGAAAAATCATCGCCTTGGGCGATGGCGTGGAGGGCTGGCGGATTGGGCAGCGCGTGTATGGTCGCGCCATGGGCGGAAGCTACGCCGAGAATGTGCGGCTCGTGGCCGATGCCACGGCGGAACTGCCCGAAGCCAATTCTTATGAAGAAGGCGCGTGCATTACGGTGGCGTTCTATACGGCCTGGAACGCGCTTGTCATAAAAGCGCAGGCGGGCCCCGGCGAGACGGTGCTGATTCAAGGGGGTGCGGGAGGCGTTGGAATGGCGGCCATTCAACTTGCCAAGCGGCTGGGATGCCGCGTTTTCGCGACAGTGAGTTCTGATAAAAAGGCGAAATTCTGCAAGGATATGGG
The DNA here is from genome assembly GCA_965218885.1 of bacterium. GTDB lineage: Bacteria > UBA8248 > UBA8248 > UBA8248 > UBA8248 > Bin107. The sequence continues at coordinate 3,137,029 of OZ244713.1, forward strand.
TGCGGATGAGACGATCAACTACCGCGAGGAGGATTTCGCGGAGCGTTGTATGGAACTCACCGGTGGACGTGGCGTCGACATCGTGGTCGAGCTTTGCGCCTGCGATAATTTTGATAAAGATTTGGACGCCATCCGCGTCGACGGAAAAATCATCGTCATCGGTACGGGCACGGGAAAAGGTCCGGGTGCGGAATTCCGGGTTCCGGCCGTCATGACGAAAGACGCCGTGGTGCTGGGATTGGCCGTGGTGAATCTGTTTCCGAAAATGCCGGAGCTGGTGCGCCGCTTCACGCCTTTGCTGCGTGAGGGAGCGTTCCGGGTCAACGTTGATAAGACGTCGAGTTTCGAGGATGCGAACGAAGCGCATGACTATGTTCTGGAAGGTCAATTCTTGGGCAAAGTAGTCTTGGTTCCATAAAAACAGGCTGGGGCGCAAAAGGAGAGTGAGATGAAAGCTGTACGAGTGACGCGGTTCGGGCTCGAGCATCCGATGGTCGTAGAAGATGTGGGAGAGCCGACGCCCGGGCCGGGTGAGATGCTGGTGCGCATAGCGGCCGCGGGGGTGAATCCTCTTGAAATTGCGATTCGCTCGGGAAATCATCCGCGCGCCAAGGCGATGACTCTCCCCTATACGTGCGGCACGGACGTCGCAGGCGAGGTGGAGGCGGTGGGCGAGGGCGTCGAGGCCTTTGCTCCGGGTGATCGGGTCTGGGGCCGCGCCTCCACGGGCGCATACGCCGAAAAAGGCTTGCTTCCCGCAGGCTCGACGGGAAAACTACCGGATTCGACGTCCTTTGCGGCAGGGGCCGCGCTGCCCATCCCGCTTCTCACGGCCTGGAACGCCGTGGTCGTGAAAGGAGAAGTGGCTCCGGGCGATTGCGTGCTCGTGCAGGGCGGAGCGGGTGGTGTGGGCTATCTGGCCATTCAGCTTGCCCGCACGATAGGTTGCCGGGTGTTTACGACGGTGAGTTCAAAGGAAAAGGCGGATTTTTGTCTTGCAGCCGGTGCCGAGGCGGCCATCAACTACAGAGAAGAAGACGTGCCCGAACGTGTGATGGAGCTGACTTCCGGGAGAGGCGCCGACATCGTTGTCGAAACCGTGGGTTGCGATAATCTGCCTGCTGATTTAAGGCTCAACGCCGTCAATGGCCGGATCGTCATCGTCGGCACGGGAACGGGCAAAGGGCCGGAGGTGACGATTGCCTTGCCTGCGGCCATGGGCCGGGATGCCAGGATTCTGGCGCTCTCCTCGGGCAATCTGAATCCTCTCGTCCCGGGCATTTTAAGGCGTCTGAATCCTTTGCTTGAAAAAGGAGTCATCAAACCCCATATTGGGCGAGAACTTCCCGTGGAGAAGGCGAATGAATCTCATGACCTTCTTCTGAGCGGAAAATTTTTAGGTAAAGTGAACCTGGTTCCCTAGAACGGTATGGTCGTATTTTGATAAGGTGAGCGCAGAGATGCTCCTGTTGAACGATCATGAAATTGACCTGTGTTTGTTCGATGCCTACGGCACGTTGTTCGATGTGTCCGCGGCTGCGGCGGAAAAGCAATCTGACTTGGGCGATCAGTGGCAGGCGCTCTCCTCGCTTTGGCGGACCAAACAGATTGAATACACGTGGCTGCGAAGCCTCATGGGCAGCCATGCGGATTTTTGGCAGGTAACCGGCGATGCGCTTGATTTTGCGCTGGATACCTTGGGAATGAGAAATCCGGGCCTTCGCGAAGAACTGATGATGCTTTACAAACAATTGAGCGCATATCCTGAAGTGAAAAGCGTGCTGAAAAAGCTGAGGGGAAATCAGGTGCGGGCCGCGATTCTCTCCAATGGTTCTCCAGAAATGCTGGGTAGCGCGGTGAAAAACGCCGGAATCGAGGAATATCTCGAAGAGATTTTATCCGTAGAGAGCGTAGGGATATTCAAGGTACACCCATCGGTCTATCAACTGGCGGTCGATCGGCTTCGTGTTCCGGCCGATAGAATCTGTTTTTTCTCATCGAATGGCTGGGATGTTGCGGGCGCATCGTATTTTGGCTATCGCGTCGTCTGGGTCAATCGGTTCGGTCAGAAAAAAGAGCGCGTTCCACACGAAATAGACGCGGAAATTTCCTCACTCGAAGAACTGGAAAGGGTGTTGATTTATAAGTGAAGCCCTTTTGATGCTTATGATACGTTCAGCGCCTTTCTGAGGGTTTGAATTCTACCCGCATGATCGGAATGGTTGACGGGCGGAAGTTTCTCCTTGTTCGTCACCGGCAAGACGATGAAATGAGGGCCCGCCTCGGTGAGTATCCGGGGCAGAGCCTCCTGAAACGCTTCGAGAGAATCTATCCGTTCCACCTTGCCTTTTCGCGTGGCACCGCCGCCCTCGAATCCTGAGGCGCGCGCCAGTTCGGCAAAATCAGCCCCGGGGGGGAGTTCCTGCCCGCCCACCATCTCGTAACTCCTGTTTTCGAGCAGGAAGACAGTCAGGTTTTCGGGCGCATACTTGGCCAGCGTCACCAGCGAGCCCAGGCTCATCAGTATTCCCCCATCGCCTTTCCAGACGATGGTTTTTCGCTCGGGCCGGGCGATGGCGAGACCCAAGCCGAAATCGGCGGCGTGCCCCATGCCGAAGGCGAGAAAATCGAAATCAAGATCACTCTCTGAGACCAGCGGCCATTGCAGGGTGGCCGTCATGGTCATCACCACGATTTCATTCGTTCTTCGCTCCGCCACCGTCCGGAACAATTCCATGCGCTCTATCAAGGTAGTCCGCCTTTTAAGGTTTGAAAGCATAGCCGGTGATTACGGCCGCCGGATAAGAGGTTTCCGCCGCCGTTTGGTCCATCAGTTCGAGCGTTCCCAAGTCATCGTCCGACATGAGTCGCCAGGTCGGGATTTTCCACGCCCCAAGCAGTGGCTCCGTGAATGTGTAGGCCGAGTCGATTGGCAGCTTGCCCGCCATCGCCCCGCCGTATCCCCGCCAGCCGACCATCATGCGCAATGGCACCTTGGGTCCTGCGCCGCAGCCTCTCAGGGAGTCTCCCGCCTCCATGAGGCCTGTGTTCTGGATTACGAGCAATGGTTTCTGACCACCCGTCCAGAGCCCGGCGGCGATGGCGATCGACTCTCCCTCCCGGCAGGGTGTGATCAGGTCGATTTTCGGGTCGTTTCCCAGGGCTTCGTATAGAAGCCGACTCTCGCTGTCCGGAATCATGAGAACGTGCGTGAAGCCGAGTTCATGGAGTTTCTGGACCGTTTTGTTTGCGCTCGTGCCTTTTTCGCTCAAGGATTTGCCTCTCGGTGAGAATTTCATATTCTTTCATATTGAGAGACCCATCTTCGGTGTCGCGCATCGCCGAAGTCAAGAGTTACAGACAAACAATCTCTCGAATTGAAGATGCCGGGAATATGATAACCTGCCGGAAGTGATATGCTTGAACTTTTTCAGGTGGGAAGAGATTTTCCGCTTAGAATGCTCAGTGAAAGAAAGGGGTCCACGTTGAAACGACGACCCGTAATTGCCATGACCATGGGGGATCCGGCGGGAGTAGGGCCCGAGGTTTGCCTGAAAGCCGCTCTGGAGGCGAGCGTTCGGAAGAAATGCCTGCCCCTCATCGTGGGCGACATGGCCATTATTCGCAAGCACGCCCGGAAGATGGAGATTCCGGCCCGACTGGAAGTGGTGAAGGATGAAGGAGCTCTTGCGCAATATCAAGAATCGGCCCTAACGCCAGTAATCGATCTAAAAAACGTCGCTCCCGAACACCGCGTATTCGGAAAAGTCATCCCCGAATTGGGCAAAGCGGCGGGCCGGTACATCGAAAAAGCCGTCTCGATGGTGCAGGCAGGCTGGGCGGACGCCGTTGCGACTGCGCCAATCAACAAGGAATCCTTACAAACCGGAGGGTATGATTACCCGGGACATACCGAAATGCTCGCCGCTCTGTGCGGAAAAGGGCGGCCCGTCATGATGCTGGCGCACCGCAAGATACGCATCGCGCACTTATCGACCCATTGTTCTCTCCGGGTGGCGCTCAGGCGCGTCAAGAGAAAGAGAATCGTCTACGTGGCTCAGGTTTTGAACGACGCCCTGCGCCTGTTGGACCGGAAAAAACCCAGAATCGGCGTCGCGGGTCTCAATCCCCATGCGGGCGAGGCCGGGCTGTTCGGCAGGGAGGAGGTGGAGGAAATCGCGCCCGCGGTCTCTGATTTGAGGGAGATGGGCATTGATGCGCACGGGCCCGAGCCGCCGGACACGATTTTCGGCAAATTGCGCGGCGGCTACTACGGCGGCGTGGTGGCCATGTATCACGATCAGGGCCATATACCGGGCAAGTTGATGTGCTTCCGCTTCGACTCCCGGGGGCAGGCGAGCGTTCGCGGCGTCAACGTGACGCTGGGCCTTCCCATCATCAGAACCTCGGTCGAGCACGGTACGGGCTACCCCATCGCCGGACGCGGCATTGCCGACCCATCCAGCATGGTCGATGCCCTCCTCCTCGCGGCTCGGATGTCCACAAATAGCTGATAATAAAAGAGATATCAGTTTACTTTCCATTCATTTTTTTATCGAAAAACCCCGTGAATTTATCTAATTTTATCGATATTTATCGAAATTTTCATCAATTCAATTTTCCCGCTGTTTAGAAACGCGCCCCCCTCCCGCGCGGGAGCGCAAGGGCGTGAACATAGCGCATGGGCCGGAGCGGGGCACATCGCAAATTCGGGGGAATGCGGGAGGATTCACTACACCTTATTCGGAGTGGCGAAATGCAGAACCAGCATGTGGCAGTGAGTTTTTCCCCTGGTGATCAAGAAATCCCATTAACACCCTTCGCCGCTTTTTCCTCGATGCGTTCAAGGATATCCGCAGCCACTTCGAGCACTTCCGCCGGTGCGCGGACCGCCTCACCGGCATATTGACGCAGAGCGACTATAAGTGGCGCCAGCGCGCTGGATTTTTCCTCGTCGCTCGTGAGAATTTCGACAAGTTCATTCGCCGATGCGCCTGATGTGACTAAATCCGGCGCAACCCACAGCATCTCTTGCATCATTTTATCGTTATCGGGCCTAAATACGTCATACGCTGAGGTGAATGCGTCCATGGCGACTTGATGCTTTCCTTTTGCCAGAAACGCCATGGCTCGCGTGTACATCACTCGCCATCTAAACTTTATTTCTTCTTCTCCGGTCAAAAATGTCCCGAGTCTTCGTTCGAGTGCTTCACAAGTTTGCAAAGCTTCATCAGGACGACAAATCTTGATTTGTTTCATGCTTTTGTTGAGTAACGCTGTAGCAACCCACCACTGGATATCCGGCGCATTGTTGTTTGCAAAACGCCTGACGACTTCTTCGTAGGTGATAATCGCCGCTTCGAAATCCCCGAGTTCTTCTAGGGCGTTTCCCTTGTGAACCAACGTCATAACGACACATTGCTGGACTTCCGGTACGTTGCTGTCACCAAAGCGAACGACCAACTCATCGTAAGTCGCAATCGCCCCTTCGCAATCGCCAAGTTCTCTTCGCACATCCCCCTTGTAGATTAACGCGGCAGCGATCCACGACTGGATCTCAGACTCGTCACTGTCGCCAAAGCGATCAAGTATCTCGTCGCAGGCTGCAATGGCCGTCTTGAAATCACCGAGTCCGAGATATGCGAGGACCTTCGAAAGCCACAGAAATGCCTCATCTGATTCCGATAATTCGGACGAACCCGCATTCGACGATTCAGATGAACTTGCAGACAGAGAAGAGAGTGTCTGGTCCGCTATCTCGATGACTCTTTCGAATTCTTTTTCCTTAAGCGCAAAGTTGATTTCTTTGAGTGCTGTGTTGATTTTTTCAAGTGCTGCATGAGTTTCTTTTTTTGTTTTTATAAGGTGGTGGAGAGCACGCTCCATTCCCTCACGAAGAACCGGTGACTCCGCCGCCTCTTGCATCAGCTTATGGAACATCTCTTCCTGTTCCTTTTCGTTGTAGAACACCACCATGAAGCGGATCAGATTTTCCACAATAGCCGCCTCGTCGCGTTCCCGCCGCAGTTTGTAGTAGATGCTGTAGAGGCGTTCGGCGGCGGTGTACAGGCGCTTCCTGCCGCTCCCCTCGGCGATCACCGCGCCCCGCTCGACCAGCCGACCGAGCATGGTCGATACGGTTCGAACGTCCATACGGGCGCGCGCTGCTATCTCAGCGGTGCTCGATGGTTGCCAGAGGTCGATCGCGGCGAGATAGACGCGGCGTTCGGTCTTGGCCAAGACCTCCAGATGGCTACGAAAATACTCGGTGTGTTCGTCGATTAGCGTCACCAACTCTTCCATCAGTTGGCGCAGGGAGTGGTGTTGCGCGAACCCGGCGACGATGACGAGGAGGCGGGGGCTGCCGCCTGTCAATATCTGAAGCGGTCTGATCTCGCGCCCGCTCACTACATCGCCACTGACTACTTCCCAAAGGCGGCGGCATTCTTCGGTGGTCAGCGGTTCCAGGCCGATGATTCGGAACAACTCGAAGAATGGTTGGTTTACGTCATCCAGACTCTCGAAACGACTGGTGGCGGAGGCGAGCAGCATTATCTGAGGTTCTGATTGCAACACCCCGCGAAGCTTCCAGCCGAAATCCGCATCCACGCTCTCACAAAGGGCTTGTAAGTTCTCGACCATGAGTACGAGTTTACGGTCCAATCGGTCCGCCGCCGCGAGAACGGCGGCGCGGGCATGAACCTCCAGTGACTGCTCGCGCCAGCGGGTGGACAGGTCGGCGTGCGTTTCTCGTAACTCGCTTGCAAGTTCGGGATCGTGGGCGGCGCTCTCTCTGGCGAGATGGAACAGCGTTTCGAGCCAGAAGTCGGCGATGTTGAAAATCTCCTGGCTCTCTTCCATGAAACGGACCGGCAATAGGCGTCTAGCGAGTTCGTCATCGGTGCATATTTCCGCGGCGGCTCGGGCCAGAAGCATGGTTTTTCCCCGACCGCGAGGGGCGACGACCAGGATGTGCTGGCACGAAGGTGACTCGATGTTCCCGCGCAGCACCTCGATCACGATGCCGAATTCATGTTTTCGGACGACGAACTGCTCTATTACCTCTTCGTCGGACTGGAATGTCCCCGGATTGAACTTGCGGATCTGCCGAGTGGATAATTCGTTCATGGCGTCCGCTCCTGTGATTTGGCCTCAGAACGGCGCTTTTCAAGGGGGGTGTGGTGGTCGCGGAAACGCGCCGACCACCAGTCCTTGAGCAAGCGTGACGGGAAGCGATGGTCATTATCACCGGCTTCGAGATAGCCGTCGTGCACCAGGACTTCGAGAGCGTCGGAAATGCGGCTGGCTGCGTCGTCAGTCACCTTGGAATACAAGCGTTCGAGACAGCGTTGCGCGGCTGGCGTGAACACCTCCTGTGTCGCCGCCTCCGCGAGAATCTCCATGGCGATAGAGAAGCTCTCGTCCTCGAGTCCTTCTTTGAGGCGTGTCTCGTAGTGGACGAGATCGTTTTGCCCCGAGGGCCCTAATAGCGCGGTGCGATAGACATCGTCGACATCTTCCACGGTCACTCGGTCCTGCCCCTGCATCATGGCGAAATCCCGGAGGCGCGCAAAGAAGGACTGTACGTGATGCGGAATGCCGACACCGAGTGCTTCGTACACCGCGTTCGCCACGCTGTCCTCCACACGCAACCCATGGCTCTTTGCGAGAAGGTCGAAGCACTCAACGCTAGTGTCGCGACTCCACGGACCCAGGCGAAAGGGATAGAGATGGTTGATGCGGTCGGGAATGCCGAGTCTGCGCATGAGAGGTTCCAGCCCGAGGCTACCCGATAACATGAGAACCGGGGAATCATCTCCCAGCGCCTGAAGCACGCCACGCAGCCAACTCATGAACTCGTCCACCCGTCGTGCGTCGCCGTCTTGGAGGAACATACGCTTAAGAAAGATCGGCAACTCGTCGATGACGAGGAGAACCGGCTTGTCATACTCGGCGCAATCGCGGAGCAGTCGCTCACCGTGACGTCTCCAACTACCGGCATCCAGCCCGGCGCGGATCTTCACACCAAATTCAAGCGCGTTGATCTCCTCGATGTTGTCAGTAAACCAGCGCCCCGCCCAAGCGGTGAAACGCGAAGAGAGCGCGCGAACCGGATGCGCGGCCTGTGCGATTTCGGCGATTACGTCCTCCGGGCAGGTCGCGCCCTCGACGTCGGTGAAGAGGAAAACCCATCCCTCGGCCTCAAGCCGTCGCCCGAGTTCTCTAAGAATGCTGGTCTTCCCCATACGCCGTTGCCCGGTCAACAACATATGGTTGTGGTCGCGCACTTGTGCTTCCAGTATCCGCAACTCGGATTCCCGATCGAAAAAATCGTCGCCGCTCACCCAACGGCCAGTTGATGATTTCATGTTCTTTCCTTTATGTAATATTCTCCTGCCAGTCAACAAATCTGTTGAATTTAATCATGCAACAAGAATGTTGTCAACTATTTTGTTGACAACAAAATAGTTTTTATATGGATTGTCTATTTCTGTGTGAATTCTTAAGATGCCGCATCACGATATTTTGATGACCAAACCAGCAGAGACTGATCACGCTACTTCAATACACCCCTCACGATCTACAGATGGTGAGCAGGTGCACCGCTTCGGCGCCCGCTTTCTTGAGTTCCCGGGCGCAGGCCGAGGCGGTCGAGCCGGTCGTGACGACGTCGTCGACGAGGATGCACGTGGCCGCCTCGAGTTCCCGGCGCTCCCGGTTTGCGCGGACTCTGAAGACGCCCCGCATGTTGCGGCGTCGTTCCCTCCCGGATAGTCCCGTCTGCGAGCGGGTTTCCTTCGCGCGCTCGAGACAATCCGCGTGGGGCACGCCCAAACAATCCGCCGTCCTGAGGGCGAGCAGCATCGCCTGGTCGAAACCTCTGGTTCTCCAGCGGACGGGGTCGATGGGCACGTGCGTCAAAAGCACCTTTCGGGCGTCTTCACCCGCCCCGAATTCATCCGCCGCGAGCTTGGCGAGATGGGGCGCGAACTCGCGCGCCAGCTTCGTGAAGCCCTGGAACTTGAAGAGGTGGACCGATTCCCGCAGCGAGCCCTCATACGCGCCGATGGCGCGGGCCAAGTCGTAATGATGCCCATTTTCCAGGCAATCCGAACAGACGTGGGCCGGGGAATGGGCGAGGGTGGTTAGGGAGTGAAAAGGATTCCCGCACCTGGGACACCAGGGCGGCTCGAAGCGCTCGAAGGCTTCGGTGCAGGGCGCGCATATCGCATGGGGGTCGCCGATTTGCATGGAAGCCGAACACAAAAGGCACTTCGGGGGGATGAGGAAATCCGTCGCTGCGCCGATGAGCCTGCGGAGATAACCCATGATCCCTGGGATGCACTCGCTTCGGGTCCTGGGTATAGTGGAATGCGGCCCCCTCGCGCGGGCCGTTTGCGGCTGGACGTTCTAGGATTTTCTTCTGAGTTGCACCCTTTTGCTGCCCGTGCCCTCGCTCTGCGCCTCGCCCCGGCGGCGGTGGCGGATGAGTTCGGCGACGATGGCGACCCCGATCTCTCCCGGCGTATCGGCGCCGATGTCGAGCCCTATGGGCGCATTGACGCGATCGATGAGGTCGCTTCGGTCGTAGCCCCTGTCCTGAAGATGGCGATAGGTGAGCAGCACCTTGCTTTTGGAGCCAATCATCCCGATGTAGCGCGCGGGTGTCTTCATCGCCCATTCGAGGACGACCTCGTCGTTCGAATGTCCCCGGGTGATGATGGCGAGATAGTCCGACTCGTCGACCGGAATTTTCTCGAAAATTTCAGGAAATTCTCCGACGTAGAACGACTCCGCCATCGGGAAGCGCTCCTTGTTGGCGAACGAGGGTCTGTCCTCGACAATCGCGACCCGGAAACCTGCGAGGTAGGCCGCCTGCGACACGCAGAATGAGACGTGACCGCCGCCGAACATATAGACGAGCGGCTGGCCGGTTATGGGTTCGACAAAAATTTCGGTCGCCCCTTCGAGCGTGGGCCTTTTTCCGCCCTCGCGCCCGGCGTCCCGGTTGAACTGCAAGAGAGTAGGACTGCCGTTGCGGATGATTTGCGTGCTCTCCGCCCAGATTTCCGTTGAATAGTTGGGAATCTCGCCCACCGCGCTGCCGTCGCGCCTGAAGAGCATTTTTCTGGCTTCCGGCGTCGGTACATCGAGTTCGCCGGGCTGAACGATGGTCGCCAGCGCCGCGCTGCCGCCCTGGTTTCTGATCTGGTTGATCTCATCGAGCAGCTCTTCCTGAAACGCCTGGAAGGGTTCTACGAGTATTTCCACGACGCCGCCGCAGATATGCCCGCTGTCTTCGGCTTCCTGCTGGGTGAGGTCGAACTTGAGCTTTTCGGGTTCGCCCGACTCGAGGACGCTCATGGCGGTTTCCCAGACCTCGGCCTCGAGGCAACCGCCGCCTACTGTGCCTTCCGTGCTGCCGTCCTCGCGCACGAGCATCTTCGCATCGCCGCTCATGGGCGCGGACCCCTTGCGGGCCACGACGGTGGCGAGCGCGCCGCTCTGGCCGTCTTCCTTGAGTCTCGCCATTTCCCTGAATACGTCCTTGCTCATTTTCCGCTCCGCTTGCGTGGAATTGCAGTTGTTACGCATCCGGTATGATCCGTATGAATACTTCACATTCGTTGTTCATACAAGACGTGAAGAGGATGCCGTCCGCCGGACCATGAGGCTTTCCGGCCAACTCCCATATAGTATAGGCCGTTTTCTTTAATTTTTCCACCGAGGTTTCCAGATCGGCCTTGTTGATGACGATCCACTTGCGCGCGCCGGCCTCCACCTTGTGAAAAAGACCGGAGGGATGCGCGCACAATCGCCCGACTGCCTCGGCCGTTATCTCCTCGCCCTCTCCCAGGCAGCATATGCGTGAAAACGCCTCGGGACGAAAAACATGCGCCTCGCTCAGGGGCGCGCCCACCGCGTCCAGCCCCACGACGCCCAGCACGGCGTCAAGGCCTTCGGGGAGTACGGGTTCATCGGGACCCGGCGCCTTGATGGGCAATCTTCTCGCGCCGTCCGCCTCGATGAGCGTGAGGGCGCCGCTGAGCTTTACGCGCGCGATTTCTTGAGGCGCGAAGCCGCTCAACTTCATGCGCTGCTCACTCTCCTGGCCCGGAACCGGGACTTTTCCCTCTCGTCTGCGGGCGAACCAGGAGATTCCGCATTCGTTCATGTAAGACTTGAGGTTTTTGGAGAGCGTCTCTACGTCGCCCAGTGCGAGTTGAAGCCCTTCCTCGGGGAGTGGCGCGAAAATATTGGTGGTCGTCGTGAGAATTGCAGGCTTCCCGTTTTGCGCATGGAAGCATTTGGCGAGGGCCGTCAGCAGGCTCGTCTTTCCGCCCCCGCCGACCGCCGCGACGCATTGGCCCGGCCCGATGCCGAGAGAGTGAACGATGTCGTCTTCCGCTACCAAGTGTGGCTCTCCACGCCGCCGAGCAGTTCGCGCCTTAGAATGTTCACGAGTTCGGTGGAAAGCTGGGAGAGGTCCTTCACCACGATGTGGTTGGGGTAGATTTGCTCGACGAAGGGGTCCACCACGCCGACGCCGATGACGCGGACGCCGAGCTTCTGGAGCCGGTTCACCGTGTTCACGAGGTGGGACGCATCCCCGTTGGGCTGGCCGTCCGAGGTGATGATGATGATTTTCTCCTCCTCGGGCCGCTGGATGAGCCTCCGGTAGGCGAAGAGCAGGTGTTCCTCGTCCCAGTTGTTGAAGCGCGGATAGATGTTGACGAGCCTGTTTTTCACCTGGGCGAAGTGATCCTCAAAACCCTTGTAGATGCGGTGTTGCAGGGGAGAGTGCCGGATGTGTCGGAACTTGAACGCGGGTATGTGGCCCAGGGCCGCCGCCATGGCGGCTTCTGAACTCTCGGTGGAATAGCCGATGACCTCGAAGGGCACGTCGAGACGATCGAGCGCTTCGGCGAAGAATATGGTCGCCTCCCTGGCGGCCATGTATTTCGACTCGCGGTTCATGCTGCCGCTTTCGTCTACGAGCAGCGTGAAGCACACGTCGAGCTTGTCGGGTTCTTCTTTCCGGTGGAAGAGATGGAATTTCCCCAGCCGCTGTTTCCACAGCTTCGGGAGGTTCAGCTTGCCCGAGCGGTGCGAGCCGCTGTAGCGGGTGTAGGTTCTCTCCTGGATGATCTGCATGAGTTTCCACACCAGCACCTTGATGTGGCTGCCCGCATTGTCGATGACCGCCGCGTATTCCTCGGCCTTCCCCTCGGGCGGCAATACGATGGTCCGCTCGTCGGGATGATCTGCGGTGGGGTGAATTTCCTTTTTGTTGCCCTCGAGTTCGAACCAGGGAGCGGCCCAGTGCCCGAGCGCGGCGAGTTCCTCTGGACTCAGTTCGACCTCTTCCCCCACGTCCTCCTCGTCGATTTCCTCGGCCGCTTCGGGGTGCAGCATTTCGAGTGGTTCGTCGTCTTCGCCCTCGAGGTTTTGGCTCTCGATTTTCTGGAGAATTTCTTCGGGAATCTCCGAGAGGTCCTGATCCTCGCTCATCCGGGCGAGTTGTTCTTCGGTGAAATAGCGCTGGATGGCGTCATAGATTTCATTGGCGCAATCGAAGGCGGTCTTGGGGTCATCGGCGGCGCAGGCGCGATCTATCAGCGGAATGAGTCTGTGAAAAATCTGAACGACGGCGGAGTCGAACCAGGCCGCCGGCAAATCTCCGGGCCGCGAGGAGGGGACGCCGGGCGTCTGCCCGATCCCGGCGAGGTAAAGCCCCCATTGGATCTGCAAAAACAAGGGGAGTTGTCCGCTCATCTGGTTGCGCTCGGCCGCTTCGATGGCCGGGAGAATGAAGGCGCGGAAGTTTTTCTTGGTGCCGGGAAGCGATTCCGCGAGGCGGTTTTCGCACCGCGCGTCCTCGAGCGTGTGCCATATGTGGAACAGGCCCGGTCTTTCGCGGTTCGCGAGCGCGGCGCGCCCCGCCCAGCGGAACGTCCCCTGTATTTTGTGGGCCACCTCGATGAGCGTCATGCCCTTCTGGTATCTGAGCACGTGCTCGTCGTTCAGCCCGCCGCCCAGACGAGCCAGGGTTTGTTCGGGGTCTTCGACGTGAATGGCGTCTTCCCCGTTCTTCGCCTTGGGGCCGAAGCTCAGGGCGAGCTCGTAATCGTGCGCGGTCACCTGCGCGAGCGCTTCGAGACGGGCGCGTCGGCGCTCCATGACTCATCTCCCGGCTAAAAGTGGTTGTCTACGATGTCCTCGAGCACTTTGGCGTCGAAAGAGTTGACCTTGCTGAAGATGGTCGAAACGGCGGCTTCCATCGGGTTGAACTGAGCCGCCATGCGCGCCCAGTCGATGAGACGCCTGGTGCTGAACGTGCAGAATACCTTTTCGTTCTGCATGGCCTCGCGCACGTCGTGGCCCACGCGCACCATGCGCTTAATCAGCTCCTCGTCGCGGTTCCCGCTTTGCTGCATGATAACCTCGACTTCCGCATCGAAGGGCAGGTAGTTCATCTTCACGGTGACCGGAAAGCGATCCAGCAGCGCTTCGTTCAGGGGCTTCGTGCCGCCGTATCTGCGGTCCTCGTGCGGGTTCATGCTGGCGAAAAGCCTGAAGTTCGGATGGGGCTTGACGATGCGGCCGTCGTATTCCGATAAAACGATCATGCGGTCATCATCGAGCAGGCTATGCAGGCAAAAGGCGATTTCGGGCAGACACGCATTGATCTCGTCGATGAGCAGCCAGTCGCCCGATTGCATGGCGTCGACCAGAATGCCGTTCACCCAATAGGTGCCCTGTTCGTTGATCATCAGCTTGCCCACGAACTCATCGACCGTGGTCATGCCGTTTAGGTTCACGCGCCGGAAGCCGTTGTTGGTCATGTGGGCGAGATGGCGCACCGAGAGAGTTTTGCCGACGCCTGTCTCCCCCACGAGGAGGACGGGCAGGTTCTGGCTCACCGCCCACGCGATGCGCTCGAGCGCATCACCCGCCGCCAGGTAGAATTGCGCGGGTGGAACGAAGGAGTTGCCGTTGGTTTCGTTGATGGGAATTTCACTGCGCCCGATGCTGTAGGCGCCGTTTTCCACCGTTTCGGTCAAGATTTCGGTACTCAATTCGCATACTCCATGGCTGAAACGCCGAACAGAAACATCATGATGGCCTCGAGCGCCCCGCCGCCGATGGCGCGCGATTTATCGGATATCGTGTGGCAATGAACGGGCTCGGCCCTCGGGTCGACGTCGCCCACCTTAAAGCCCGCGCTCACCTCGATGCCGTCTCTCAACAGTCCGCGCAAGACACCGTCGATGGCGGAGCGCACCTCCGCGCGATTCACACGGGCGACGGCCTCTCCCGCGCTCACCACATCGCCGATCTTGGCGATGGACGTAAATATACCGGCTTGGGGCGCGCGCAGCAGCCGCTCTGTGGTGTAGCCGCCGATGGGGCCCGGAACGCCCGTGTTGGGCTTAGCAGCGCCCTCCAGAATTACCCGCCCCAGGTCGTGTCCCCGAGAAGTCTCGATGACGGCGTGGCAATCAACGCCCGCGGTGAAGCCCGGCCCCAGGCCGATGACGACCTCCGCATCGTCGATGCGCGTGCCGAGGTTTCGCTTGGCCAGAATCGCATCGACCACGACGGCGGGCCGAACTTGCGCGACCACCTCGGCGCGCGGGTCCACCATCACCGGAACGATGCCCGCCTCCAGGATGGCGCGCGCGCTCGTCGCTTTTTCCGCAGGCGTTTCGCCGTCCGCCCGGGCGGAGGTTACACCCTCTACTTTCCACTCATCCGCATACAGGCACTCGGCGAAGGAAACGGTGCGCCTCACCATGGTGGGGTTCTCGATTTCGGTGATCATGACCGGAAAACCCGCGCGGTGTAAGCGATGCGACACGCCGGTGGCGAGGTCTCCGCCTCCCTTGACGAGCACGAGCGTCTCGGCAATGGACCTGCGGTTGCTCATGACGCCTCATCTTCCACGAAGGCCACCGCGTCGATCTCGATGAGCCATTCGGATTTCGCCAGTCCGCTCACGATCAGGAGCGTGCTCGCCGGGTAGGGCTCGCTGAAATAGGCTTGCCGCACCTCCACGCTGCCCGGAAAGCTTGCGTAATCGGTGAGATAGACGGTCAGGCGGATGATGTCCTCCATGCCTGCGCCCGCCGCCTCGAGCGCGGCCTTGATGTTCTCGTACACCTGCCGGGTCTGGGCCTTGATGTCGTCGCCCCCGACGGTGTTGCCGTCCACGTCGGTCGCCACCTGGCCCGCCAGCATGATGAGATGTCCGTTCGACACTTTCCAGCCCGTGGAATACGCGCCGACCGGCTTTACCTTCTCTGAGTTAATCTGTTGTTTTCCCATGGGTTCTCCCTCTCGGATCTCATCAGAAAAGAAACCACATCTTTCCCGGAAACGGAAATCTAGCACGGGGCCGAACCCGAGGCAACGCAAACGAGCGGATTTATTGCACGGCATAGGGCAAAAAAGAACTTCGAATAGAGGCGTATAAGCGCCTCCGGCAATCGCCCGAAAAGGCGCGATATTTCGTGAAATGGGCTTGTTCGTGTGATATGCTTCGCCCGGTATGATGATCGGATCCGCCAAACCGGAATGAGGCATACGGGGAAAGTTCATGCTTCACCGGGCAAACGAAGAGAGGACCCATGGGAAAATTGCCAAAGTTCGACATGGACGAGGTTTTGACCAAAGCAATGGACCAGTTCTGGCGTCACGGCTATTCGGCAACGTCGATTCGCGATCTCGAGAACGCAACAGGCCTATTCCGAGGGAGCTTATACCACGCCTTCGGCGGCAAGCGCGAGATGTTCTTCCGGGCGCTCCGCCGTTACGACCAACTCTACCGGGAGACCCCGATAAAGGAACTCGAAAAGCATCCCTCGCCGCGACAGGCGGTGTTGTCCGTGTTCGAGGCCGCCTTGGAGGTGACGAAAAACGGTTCGAGCGACGGCTGCCTCGAAGTGAACGTCGCCCTGGAGCTTGGTGCGCACGATGCGGAAGTGGCTTCGTTCGTGGCCGGCGCGTTCGCCGGCATGCAGAAGTTTCTTCGCGCTTGCATCGAGCGGGGCCAGGCCTGCGGGGAGATTTCTCCCGAAGTCGTTCCGGACCAAACGGCGAAGTCTCTGCTCGGTCTGTTCCTCGGGCTCAGGGTGCTGGCGCGCGTTTCTCCCGATGAGAGCTTTCTGCGGTCTATCGTTAGCCAAGCCGAGGCCCTCTTGCCGCCGCCGACCCCGGTTTCTCAGGTTTCGTAAAAAAAGACCGGTCCGCGGGACCGCGCTCCTTCCTTTTCGGTCGGGATTGATTTCCTGGGGACGAGCCCGCCTGTCCGCCCGCATCGTGTGCCGCCAGGAAGAAAACGTGGGTTCTCTTCTACGAAACCATTGAAATTCCTATCTTATCAGCCTGCCTCTATCTTCCGGGTCACAGAGCGCGTGGGGCCGAAGGTGGGCATGTGGCACGAGTGCTTGCCGGCCCCGCCCGTCACGATGAGGAGTAAGTCTTGGGGCCCGTCGAGAAGCGGGATCTCGAAATCGTCGTCGCCTTCGTTTTTCGCTATCTCCTCGCCCCAGGTCTGCATCCCCCACATGGCGCCGCGCTTTAACTGGCGCACGGGTTTTCGGGCGAGCTCGAAAATTCTCTGCTTCACGTCCGCTTTCGTGAGGCCGTCCCCCGCTATGGTCGCCGCGTGCTCGGGGCCGAGGGCGAGAACGGGTTCGCCGCGCAGATAGAAATTGTTGCTCCCCATGATGGACATGGTATCGGCGGCGGTGGCGAGAATCCCCTCCGCCGTGTGGCTCACGTGATCGTTGATGTTGTGGGGTCCCTCGCAGCCCACGAGCGTCACCACACTCTCCTCAGGCGCAAACCCGCGCTCTACGTGCAGCGGCTCCCAGGGGGAGGCTTCTTCGTTCTCGGCGATGCAGAATGCGTATTTCGCAGGCGATCCTTGCGTGGCGCGATCCAGAACGCCGGGGCTCGCGCCGCCTACGTTCAAAAGCGCGAGTCGCATCGCGCGGCCTATCGTCGCGTTCGCCCGGTTGCCGGGGGCGAAGCATCCATATTCGGCGTTGAGACCGATTTCCTCGACGATGGGGCCGTTCACGATGATGAGAGGCGCCACCGGGTGGGTCGTCGCCTGAATCGCGTGGAGCGAGAACTCGGGCTCGAGCACCGCCCGGACCGCTGCCACGAGAACGGGCATGTACGCCGGGAGGCACCCGGCCATCACGGCGTTCACGGCGAGTGCTTCGGCAGTGATGATTCCTTGTCGAGGCGGCATGAGGCCGATTTCCGCATCAGGGGCCAGTCCCGCGCCCTCCACCATCCGGGCGACGCGCTCGGGCGTCGGGGGAACGACGGGCAGGCCGTCGCCCCATCCCCGGGCTTCGAGCAGGCGCGCCATCGCCTCGGGCGTGTCGCGAACTTTCACGCGCTCGCTTTCAAGTGCAAGATTTTCCTGAGAGTGGTCGTTCATACCGAAGGCCCGCCTATGCGAAGAGCGCCTTGTGGCGCACCGTCTTACGGGGCGGGACGTATTCGCGCTCGCGGTATTCTTTTCGGAGCGATTCGGCATCGCTCGTGAGTATGCGCCGCACCTCGTCCATCGCGCCGTCTCCCAGAGAGCGCGCTTTTTCGGGCGGAATTCCTCCCACCGGATGCGCCACGACGACTATCGGGAGGCCGGGCATCCCCAAAGCCGTTCTCTCGTTCGCGCCCAGGGCCGAAAATTCACTGGAGCAGAACGTGGCCGTCGGAACGCCTGCCTTTTCCATCTCCACCGAGTCATGGATACTCCATGACGTGCAACTCCCTCAGTCGCCCACCGCGCAGACTGCCACGTCGATTTGTTCGAGGAATTCTTCGAGGCGGTCCTCCGGCAGGGTCGGGTTCGGCTTTCCCCAGCGGATGAAGCGCAGTGTCTCATCCTCCCGGGAAAGGAGTTCTTCGATTCGCTCGAGCAGGACGTCGGCGTTCGGCTTGTTGTTGTGGAAAAAGCCGATTCGGAGTCCCCCCAGGTCTTCGGGGCGCTCCGCCAGGGGGTGGTCGCCCGAGCGAACGAAGGAGGTGGGTGTTACGATTTCAATCATCTGGCTCATCTCGAATCTCCGTAATGGGGAACTTGAACTATAAACTCAATAAATTCTGGGCGATGACCATTCGCTGAATCTGGTTGGTTCCCTCGATGATTTGCAGTTGCTTGGCGTCTCTCATGAACCGCTCGAGCGGATGGTCCTTCATGTAGCCCGCGCCGCCCAAGACCTGAACGCCGTCCACGGCGGCCTTCATGGCGGCGGCTCAGCTCATACACCGTCTCGCCCAGCATCAGCTGGGCTTCGCTAAGTTCGAACGCGCCTTGAGAGCTTGGCTTTCCTGTCACCTCCGGCGCGCTCCTAGAGGTCGAGCAAGTTCCGGGCGATGATCATCCGCTGTATCTGGCTCGTTCCCTCGACGATCTGGATTTGCTTGGCGTCGCGCATGAATCGTTCGAGCGGGTGGTCCTTCATGTAGCCCGCTCCGCCCAGGACCTGAATGCTGTCTATCGCGCACTTCATCGCCATGTCGGCCGCATAGGTCTTGGCCGTCGAGAAATACCTGGCGTTCTCCTTGCCGATTTGCCCCGCATCCACCATGGCGGCCGCGCGGTAGACGAGCAGCCGCGCCGCCTCGATGTCCATGAACATGTCGGCGAGCATGAACTGCACGGCCTGGTGCTGGGCGATGGGCTTTCCAAACGCCTCGCGCTCCTTGGCGTAGTTGGCCGCGTAGTCGAGACAGCCCTGGGCCAGACCCACCGCGCGCGAGCCGATGGCGGGCCGCATCTGGTTGAAGCCGATCATCGCGGTCTTGAAGCCCTGGTTCAACTCACCCACCTGGTACTCGAGCGGGACGGCCACGTTGTCGAGATTCAGCATGCAGGTCGAGATGCCCCGCATCCCCATCTTGCGCTCGTGCTTGGCGACGCTGAAGCCCGGCGTGTCGGTGGGCACGATGTAGTAGGTGATTCCGCGCGTTCCCGCGTGGGGGTCGGTCTTGGCGGCGACGGTGATGAAGTCCGCCTTGTCGGGCCCCGTGCAGAAGCACTTGGTGCCGTTGATGACCCATTCGTCGCCCTCTTTGACGGCGCGCGTGCGGATGTTGCCGGCGTCTGAGCCCGCGTGAGGTTCGGTGAGGGCGTAGGAGCCTCTCAACTCGCCTTTGGCGAGGCCCGTCATGTAGTGGTTTTTCTGCTCCTGCGTGCCGCTCAAGTCGATGACGCGGCTCGAGAGCATGTTGAGCACGATGAAAAGAGGGGAGTTCGAGCAGACGCGCGCGATCTCCT
Source organism: bacterium (assembly GCA_965218885.1). Lineage (GTDB taxonomy): Bacteria > UBA8248 > UBA8248 > UBA8248 > UBA8248 > Bin107. The sequence goes on from OZ244713.1 coordinate 3,156,335, forward strand.
CGATGGCGATGCAGCCGCCCAGAAAGCCCATTCCGCCGCCCCCGTATTCCTCGGGGAAGAAGATGCCGAGCAGTCCGTATTCTTTTTGCAGTTGGTAGATGTCTTCTGGGTATTCCTCGTTCTCGTCGATGTCGGCGGCTCGCGGGGCGATGTAGCGCTCCGAGAGTTCGCGGACCGTCTGGCGAAGCATCTTTTGCGTTTCGTCGAGGTCGAATTGCAGCGTGGATTCCGTTTGCAGGCTCATTTCATGGCTCCAGCGGTTTGGTTATTTTGAGAAAACGCTTGGTTGTCTGGTTCCATGATCCACCCCGCGGCGATTGCATGTCAACGCCCGTGGCGGAATAATGCCCCGATCCCGGTCTTTGGACTTATCCGGCGTTCGTCCATATTTACGGCGTGCGCCCCGTTTCGTCGAAGGAGTCTTGCGCATGGACCTCGTCATACGCGGCGGGTACGTGGTCGATCCCTCACAGAGTCTGGAGGGGACGATGGACGTCGAAATCGCGCGCGGCCGCGTGAGGCGGATGGCTCCCCACATCGAGCCGGGGGGCAGGCGGACGCTGAACGCCAAGGGAAAAATCGTCACCCCCGGTCTGGTCGACCTCCACTGCCATTTTTATGAGGGTTTTACGCACTACGGCGTGAACCTGGAGGCCACCATGCTCTCGCGCGGCGTGACGACGGCGGTCGATACGGGCAGCGCGGGCGCGCAGACGTACCCGAGTTTTCAGGAATGGTTTCTCGATAAAGCCCGTCCTACGGTGCGCGCGTATCTCAATATCTCGGAGGGCGGGCTCCTGATCGACGGCCTGGGCGAGAACATCGACATGCGCGCGCTGCGCGTGGACAGGGCGGTGGAGTGCTACCAGGCGAACCGGAAGCACCTCATCGGCATGAAGGTTCGCCTGAGCGACGACGTGGTGGAGCGCAGCGGCATGAGGCCCCTGGACGCGGCTCTCGAGGCGGCGGAGTTCCTGAAAGTCCCGCTCATGGCGCACGTGGGCAACACGCCCTCCTCTTTGCCGAGCATTCTCAAGCGCCTCCGCCCGGGCGACGTGCTCACGCACGCGTTTCACGGCAGGCGGGAGAACATACTCGACAAGAGGGGCCGGGTGCGCCGCGCGGTGTGGGAGGCGAGGGATTCCGGCGTTCTGCTCGACGTGGCGCATGGGCGCTCGAGCTTCAGTTTCGAGATTCTGGAGCGGGCCATGGCGCAGGGCCTGATGCCGGGAAACCTGAGCACCGACCTTCATACGCACTGCATCCACGGTCCGGTGTATGATTTCCCCAGCCTCATGAGCAAGTTTCTGGCCTTGGGCTTTCCTCTCGCCGAAGTAGTCCGGCTCAGCACGCAGACGGCGGCGGAGTGGATTGGCCTGAAAGGAAAGGTGGGAACGCTCAAAAAAGGCGCCAGGGGCGACGTGGCCGTGTTCCGGATGCGGGAGGGCAGGTTCGTTTTTGAGGACTCCCTGGGGGCGCAGCGCAAGGGAAACCAGATGCTCGAGGCGACGCACGTGGTTCTGGGCGGCCGGCTGTTGAGGCCGTCGGGGGCGGGACGGCGCAGACTCACCGAAGTGGCGAGGAAGCCGGAATAACCTGAAAATTTCCGCGTCCAAGGGGTTGACTCTTATAGGCTTGCGGGATTATCTTGAGGCGCTTTTACAGAGAGATGCATTTTTTGAAATTCCAGAGGCGAGCAAGATGCGGACGATGAGAAGATTTTTTGAGGGATATTGCTTTTTCGGCTTTATCACCGTCCGTCCGCGCGCCGTGATGTAACAACCGATGGCGAGCGGGCGGACAGCCCGATCGCCACGGACAAGTAGAGAAACATTCGCCGTGGGACAGCCTCACGGCGATTTTTTTTGAGAAACAACTGAAATTCCGAGAGGGAAAAAGGAGATTTGTTTTGATAATCGTGATGAAGCAGGGCGCAACGGATGATGAGATAGGGAAAGCCGTCGCAAGGATCAATGAACTCGGTTACCAGGAGCACGTCATCAAAGGGGTGGAGCGTACGGTGATCGGGGCCATCGGGGATGAACGGGGGAAATACATGCTGGAGTCGCTTGTATCGCTGAACGGAGTGGAAAGCGCGATGCCCATTCTCAAGCCCTTCAAACTGGCGAGCTCGGAGGGCAGGCCAGAGCGCAGCCAGTTGCCGATGGGCGAGGGAGTGGAAATCGGCGGTGAGCAGATCATTATCATCGGCGGGCCGTGCTCCGTGGAGAACAGGGAGCAGATTATGGAATCCGCCGAAGTGGTACGGGCGGGCGGCGGCCACGTCCTTCGGGGCGGCGCGTATAAGCCGCGCACCTCGCCATACAGCTTCCAGGGCATGGCGGAAGACGGCCTCAAGCTCCTTGCCGAGGCGCGCGAGAAGACGGGGCTTCCCATCCAGACGGAGGTCATGGACTCAGAAGACATCGATGTGTGCTGCGAGTATGCGGACGTGCTGCAAATCGGCGCTCGCAACGTGCAGAACTTCTCCTTGCTGAAAAAAGTCGGCAAGACGAACAAGACCATTTTCCTGAAGCGCGGCATGTCCACGACGATAGAAGAACTCCTGATGTCGGCCGAATACATCATGAGCCAGGGGAACCCGAACGTCGTGCTGTGCGAGAGGGGAATACGCACCTTCGAGACGGCCACGCGCAACACGCTGGACATCAGCGCCGTGCCCGTGCTCAAGGAGCAGACGCATTTGCCGATCGTGGTGGACCCGAGCCACGCGGCGGGCGCCTGGAGGTTCGTCGCGCCCCTGGCGAAGGCGGCCGTGGCGGTCGGGGCGGACGGCCTGATGCTCGAAATGCACCCTGAGCCAGAGAAGGCGATGAGCGACGGCCCGCAATCGCTCAAACCAAAGAAGTTCGCCGCCCTGGTCGAGGAGTTGAAGGTGTTCGCAGAGGCTAGCGGAAGAACGATATAGCATGTCCGTTCTTTTCGTGTTCGTGGACGGCCTGGGGGTTGCCCCGCCGGGACCGGGCAACCCGCTGTCTCGCGTGGGGGAGCCTCCGCTGGGGCTTTTGTGCGGAGGCGAGGCGCCCGGTTTCCGGCTCATCGAGGCGGACGCCCGCCTCGGCGTCGAGGGCATCCCCCAGAGCGCGACGGGCGGCACGGCCTTGTTCACGGGCGTGAATGCGCCCAAAGCGGTGGGAAGGCACCTTCAGGCCCTGCCGAATACGCAGTTGCGCCGCATCATCGCACGAAACGGACTCTTGAGGCGCGCCCGCGAGAGGGGCGCCGACATCGGATTCGCCAACGCATATACGCCTCGTTTTTTCATGCGCCGCAGAAACCGCATCCGCTCGGTGACCACGGTGATGGCCGAGAGCGCGGGGATTCGGCTGAATCTCCTGGAGGATCTCCTCGAGGGCAGGGCCGTTTATCGCGACTACACGAACGGGCTCATCGCCGGGCAGGGCCATGATGCGGCGAAGCTCGATGCCGAGGAGGCGGGTGAACGCCTCGGTAAGCTTGCGCGGGCGAAGGATTTGCTGCTCTATGAATTTTTCCAGACCGATCACGTCGGACATCGCGGAACCGCTGAGGATGCCTTTGAGGTTTTGGCGGATTTGAACCGGTTTTTACAGGCCGCGCTCCGGCGTATCGACCCGGATGTGGATACGTTCATTCTGAGCAGCGATCATGGCAACGTGGAGGATATGGAAACGTCCGCGCACACGACGAACCCCGTTCCCATCCTGCTCTACGGCAAGGGTGCGGACACCTTGCTCGCTGATGCCACGAATCCGAATATCTGTCACGTAACGCCCTTGATTCTCTCCATTATTCCGTAAATAGCATTTGATGCGTGATTGACGGGCTTCATTCGGAGGGAGAAAGGCGGCTCTCACCTTTCCAACATTGACTTTCCAACCGATTATGAAATAGACTCGTTTCCCATAATTCGGGTCGTTTTTGATTGATTTTGGCGAAATGGGGCGCATGATGGAAAATCTCGACCCGACACTGATGGCGCGAATCGAAAAAGAAGGTGTAGGGCCTTTCTTACGACGTGCGCGTGAGGGAAAAGACGTACCGCTTCGTTCGATCTCCGAGCAGACGCGAATCCGTACATACTATCTGGAAAGTATCGAAAACGGTGATTTCGATAAATTGCCGACCGGCCCGGTGGGTCTGGGTTTCGTCCGCGCTTTTGCGGACGCGGTCGGGGTGGATGCCAAGGCCGTCGCCGCGAGCTATAAACGCGAAATTACAGGCGGTGTTCCATTGGAGGAGTATGGGCTGGAGCCCGAAACTCGAATCCTTTTCAACGCCGCTCCCCGGGTGAATCGATTCTCATCCGTCGCCACTTTTGTTTTCGTATTGATTTTTCTTCTCGCCGGCGGCGGAATTTTATGGTTCATGAAGGGAAGAACGGAGCAGCTTGTTCCAATTGGATCGATTGTCGACAGGGTCAAGACCGCTGTTGCGCCCATAGCGGATAAACTCCCACGGGTGAGTGGGGTGAATGAGAAGGCGAAACATGAAGACGGCGCGGAGAAAGAAACCGCCGTTGTCGAGAAAAAGGCTTCCGGGCAGACTCTTCCACCCGCCTCGACCGTGAATTTGAAGGAGCCTCCGGTTGTAGAGAAGGAGGAAAAACCTTCTCCGGTCGAGGAGAAGCATCCGGATCAAGCGAGCGTTCCCGTTCAGGAGAATCAGTCCCCTCCCGTTCAGGAGAGTCCACCGGCCCAGGGTGAAGTAAGTCCGCCTGTTCAAGCGAACGCCCAGACCCAGGAGACTCCCGGCGCTCAAGAGGAACCCTCGCCTACAGAGAGTCCGCCGGCCTCGCAAAACCCTTCGGCTCAAGTGAGTGCTCCAGCCGAGGAGAAAGTCGCCCGCAATGCGGCATCGAACACTCAAGCCTCGGCGCAAGGGCGGCAGGCTCCGGCGCCGCCGGCGCCAGCCCCCCAGGCGGCTCCCGGGGAACTCCCCCTGGCGTTGAAGATTTTTGCGACGGAAGACACGTGGCTGCGAATCGTGGTCGATGCGAAAAACACGGAAGAATTCCTCTTGCTGGCGGGCAAGGAAAGAAACTGGAAGGCGTCGGAAAAATTCGTCCTTACCGTGGGGAACGTGGCGGGAGCTCAGATATCCCTGAACGGCGCGGAGGTCGCGTTGCCCAAGAATGACTCCAACGTGCTCCGGGATTTCATTATCACCAAAAAGTATTTGAATTAAGGGTTTTTCTGAAATTTCTCATGCGATACGTGACGCTCCAACACACTTCATCGCCTGATGTTCGATTTGAAATCTGAAATTTCACATCATGAATGAATCCTTGTTATTGCTTCAGAATCTCGATGGGGCCAAGCGAGTTCACTTGCGTGGCGCGAACGATGCGTCGACCGCCTGGTGGTTGGTCCGAATTGCGCGTGAACACCCTGGACCCGTTATTATCGTCGAGAGCGAACAGCGTCGCCTCGAAGTGATCAAAGCGAACATGAAGCTGTTCATAGGCGCTTCGGGGAAGCGGGATTTGCCGATCCTGGGGTTTCCGGCATGGGATGTGTATCCCTTCTCCCGTTTGTCTCCATCCAGTGAAATTGTCGGCGAAAGGATGTCCGCGCTGCGATTTTTGCGCAGCGGGGAACAAGGCGTCGTGCTGACGAGCGTATCCGCCATGGGGACGAGAGTACCTCCGCCCGAACGACTGAACGACGCCATGATTCACTTGCGCGAAGGCATGGCGATTGAGCGTGATCCGTTCATCGGTTCGCTCGAATCGTTGATGTACGAGAGGAGGTCGTTGGTCGAATCTCCGGGAGAATATGCCGTGAGAGGAGGCATTCTGGATTTTTTCTCTCCCCAGAATGCATATCCGACGCGCCTGGAATTTCGAGGAGATGAACTCGATTCCCTGCGAAACTTCCATCCCCAGACGCAGCGGAATCTAGGCACGCTTCAAGGCGTGGACGTTTTTCCATCGAAAGAGATTGTTTTCTCGCCGGAAGAACTGGAGAGGGGCCGCCTCGCCCTTTCGGAAGTCACCGCGCCGGAAACGAGTGAACGAGTAGAGCGCCTTCTCGAATACCTGGATACGGACGGACATTTTTCGGGTATGGAGGGTCTCGCGCCCATATTCTTGTCCGACATGACGACCTTGTTCGACGTCGCGCCCGGAAGCGCGCTCTGGATTTTGAACGAAGCGGAAAACCTCGACGAAGCGATGGATAAGCTGTGGAGCGAAGTGAACGAGGAGGCGCGTCTTGCGCCCGAGAGGGGCCTCGTCTCATTCGCGCCTGAGCGTTTGTGGCTCGCCCCTGAGGAGATTCGCGAGGAGTTGTCCATCTGGCCGCGTCTCGAGTTCGACTCACTCGGGCTGGACGTCCCGAATTCCGAGAAGGGCTTCGAGGCGGGCGAGGCCTTGCGCGCGGAAAACATCAACCCCTTCAGAGGCAGGGTGGAGGCGTTCGTCGACCAGCTGCGTTCATGGCGCAGGGAGGATGAAAGCGTCGTCATCGTGGCGGAGGAGAAGACCCTCGCGCTGAGGATACAGGCATTGTTGCGCGAGCATGAGGTGGGCGTGGAAATTTTGCCCGGAGGCGCTTCGTTCATGGAGGAGCGTCACGAAGTCGCTCTGGCGGAGGGGAAACTCGGCGCCAGCTTCAGGCTTCCTGAAGAGAAGAGGGTGTTCTTTCGCGCCCAGGACTTGCTGGTCGGCGCTTTGGGCCGGGATTCGCGCCGCCGCCCCCAATCGAAGCCTGGCGAGGGCTTCAAGGATTTGAATGAGAACGACCTCGTAGTGCACGTGGAGCACGGCGTTAGCCGCTATATGGGCACGCGCGTCATCGAGCATCGAGACGGGGAAAACGAATTTCTCACCCTTCAGTATGCGGGGGGCGACAAACTCTACGTTCCGATGGACGACGTCGAGCGCATCCACAAATACCGTGGAGCCGGGGCCGAGCCGCCCCTGGACAAATTGGGCGGGAACCGGTGGAGCAAGACGAAGAACAACATCAAGAAATCGCTCCGGGGAATCGCTCGCGATCTGGTGCGACTGTATTCGGAGCGAAGCGCCGCCGAGGGGCACGCCTTTTCTGCGGAAGGCGCATTCGATCATGAAATATCCGCCGGCTTCGGGTTTGAGGAAACGCCGGATCAGGAACAGGCCATTCGCGCCGTGCTGGCGGATATGGAGCGCGCCCGTCCGATGGATCGTCTCATCTGCGGGGACGTCGGCTACGGAAAGACGGAGGTGGCGCTCAGAGCCGCCGCCCGGGCGATTTCGGCGGGCAAGCAGGTCGCCGTCATCGTGCCGACGACGCTGCTGGCGCATCAGCATTGGGACACCTTTCGCAAGCGATTCGAATCGCTGCCTGTTCACGTGGAGATGCTCTCGCGCTTCAGAAGCAAAAAAGAGCAGGGCGAAGTGGTGGAAGGGCTCTCCGCCGGGCGTGTGGACATCGTCATCGGCACCCATCGGTTGTTGCAAAAAGACGTGTCGTTTCGCGATTTGGGCCTTCTGGTCATCGACGAAGAACATCGCTTCGGCGTTTCCCACAAGGAGAAGCTCAAGAAACTTCGTGTCGACGTGGACGTTCTGACGCTCACCGCCACGCCCATTCCCAGAACCTTGCAGATGGCGCTCTCGGGCACGCGCGATTTGAGCGTCATCGAAACGCCACCGCGTCACCGGGTCGCGCCGCGGACGTATATATCCCGCTTCAGCGAAAAACTCATCAAAGACGCCATCGCCAAGGAAATCGACCGTGGGGGGCAGGTGTTTTTCGTGCACAACCGGGTGAGGAGCCTCCCCGCCATGCGGCGGCTTCTCACGAAACTCGCGCCGGACGCGCGAATTCTCGTGGGCCACGGCCAGATGAAAGAAAGGGATCTCGAAGAGGTGATGGAGCAGTTCGTGACCCGCCGGGCCGACGTGCTGCTCTGCACCACGATCATCGAAAGCGGTCTCGACATCCCCTCGGTGAACACGATCGTGATTAACCGGGCGGACATGTTCGGCATGGCGCAGCTCTACCAGTTGCGCGGCCGGGTGGGACGCGACAGGTTCCAGGCGCACGCCTACCTTCTGGTCTCGGGCGCAGGTTCCCTGACGAAGCCGGCCAGAGAGCGGCTCCAGGCGCTCGAGGAGTTGAGCGAACTGGGGGGCGGCTTCAAGCTGGCCATGCGCGACCTGGAAATTCGCGGCGCCGGACATTTGCTCGGACATCGCCAATCGGGACAAATTTCGGCCGTGGGGTTCGACATGTATTGCCGCCTTTTGGAAGAAGTCGTGCAGGAGGCCAAGGGCGAGACGGTCGATCGGCGTGAACCCGAGATCGTCGCGCCGGTGGCGGGCACGCTGCCCCCTTCGTGGATTCCGGCCCAGGCCGAGCGACTGGATGTATATCGCCGGATTGCATCGGCGCAAGCGCCGGCCGAATTGAGGGAGTTGGGCGTAGAACTCAAGGATAAATACGGAGAAATGCCGACGCGCGCCCTCCACCTTCTGGAACTGGGGGAAATCCGGTTGCGCGCCCGCCTTTGCGGAATCAAGGCTCTCCAAATTCGCGGCAAGGAGGCGCATCTGGAGATTTTCCCGGGAGACTACGAATTGACGGCCGCATTTCTCGATATGCCGGGGATGGTGTTCACCGACACCCATGCTTTTCGCGCAAGCATCAGCGGGCGCTGGCCGGAGGATTTTGACTTTCTCGTACAAGTGCTGGATGCTTTGGAAGTGTGCAAAGTCTCCGAAGGCGAGTTGGCGGCGGAAGAAGCATGAGGTTTTCATCATGGAAAACGGGAGGAGCGCGCGGCGTCTGATTCGAGGCCGCCGAACCCGGTGGGCGTGGATTTGTTCGATGGCGCTGCTCATCGCGGCGGGTTGTGATTCTTCGCTTCAGACGAGAAGCGAGAAAAAAAAGGGTACCCTGCTGGTGCAGGTGAACGGCGAGCCGATTACCCGGCAAGATGTGCGCGCGTATTTCATGGCGCGCGGGGATGAGGAGGTTTCGGCCAAGGCCGAAAAAGCCGTCCCCAGGGTCTTGCTGGATCAACTCGTGGAAAGACGGCTCCTGCTTCAGCGCTTCCGGGAGACGGGAGAATATGTGAGTGAGGGGAGAGTGAGGCGTTTCGTCGAATTCGTTCGCCGCCAATACGGCGGACAGGATTGGAATGCCGTCATGAAAGAGCAGGGGATCGACGAGGAGTCGTGGCTCAAAACGATGCGCGAGACGCTCGAGATTGAACACCTGCTGGAAAGGGAAGTGTATTCGAAGTTGAAGATCTCAGATTCCGAGATAGAAGATTACTATGACCGCAACAAGGAGAAATTCCGGGTCGGAAAACGTTGGCGGGTTCGCCAAATCATCGTCTCTTCGGCTAAAATGGCTTCTCAGTTGAGAAAGCGTGTTCTCGAGGGGAAATCGTTCGCGTCTCTTGCGCAGAAACATTCCATCGGCCCCGAGCGCGACGAGGGCGGCGATTTGGGTTATTTCCAGAAAGGGGAGTTGCCCGAAAACATCGAGAACGTAGTGGAATCACTGAAGTTGGGCGAGGTGAGCCGGGTCGTCAGGAGTCCGGCGGGCTTCCACCTTCTGGAGGTCTCGGAGAGAAGATTGCCGATCCAGAAAACGTTGGCCTCCGCGAGGGATAGCATCAGAAAACGGTTGCTGGCGGATAAGGGCAGAGCGAGACTCGCAGGGTGGATCGGAGAACTCAAGCGAAATGCGAAAATCAAATACTATTGGGAAAATCTTGAAAATGTCGTATCGGGCTAGGCGTTTCTGTGTTTTGGCGATTGCGTTATACGCCCTGGTGGGCGCGCCCGTCCCGGCGATGTCCGCCGCCGTGACGATCGAGAGAATCATTGCGAAGATTGACGATGACATCATTATGCTCTCCGAGCTTCAGGATTTGGTGAAACCGAGCGTCGAGAAGTTGAGAAGGAATTTCAGGGGAGAACAACTGAATCGGCGAATTCGCGAACTCGAACTCGAGGCGCTCGATGCCATGGTCCAGAGAAAACTCATATCGAAGCGCTCCTCTGCTCTCGAGTTGAACGTCAGCGAAAAAGAAATTGAAAACGCAATCGCGGGCATACTTCGCCAGAACAAAACGACGACGGCCGGATTGCGCTCTTTTTTGTCGGCGCAGGGAATGAGTATGGAGAAATATCGCGAAGAGCTTCGCGAGAAGCTGCTGGCGCGAAAAGTAGAGAACATGGAAGTCGGCGTGCGCGTCTCGGTGGTGGAGCAGGAAATTGCGGATTATTACGACGCCCACTCCGATGACTATCGCGAGGCCGAGCGCCGGGTGGTGCGGCAGATTTTCTTTCCCGTGAGCAAGGACGCTTCCGCTGCGGAAATCGAAGCGCAGCGCAAAAAAGCGGACCTCGCATACGAAGAGGTCGCCAAGCCCGGTGCGGATTTCCCCAAGCTGGCCGAGAAGTATTCCGAAGGTCCCGCCCAAAGCCGGGGCGGATCGTTGGGTTCCATGAAGAAAGGCGAGGTTTTTCCCGAACTCGAACAACTCATTTTCTCGACGGCGAAGGGCGAGACGAGCAAGCCGACGAGAACGAGGGTGGGCTTTCACATCGTCCACGTCGATGAGGTGAAGCCGGGGAAAGTGATCACCCTCGACAGGGTGGCCGGCAAAATCCGCAACAAACTCTTTAATGAAAAATTCATCAAGAGACGACGCGAATGGATAACGGATCTCAAAAGAGCCGCTTTTCTGGAAATCAACTATGACCCCGTCGCTTCGCCGGGCGGCTTGTCTTCCGTGTTCAAGGATGTTCGCGAACAGATTACCTTCAGGCTGGTCGGCATCAAGCTCAAACAAGGCGGAGGGTTGTTCGGGCAGGACAGGGTTTTGTGGGCCTATGGTTCGAAGAGGGAGAAGCCTCGCTGGAAATCGGACAGGGTGAAAGTGGGTGAGGGGGCCAGTGTGGGGAAAGACGCCATCGGAGCCCTGGAGGCGGGGCACCGGTTGTTCGTGAATCCCGACCCATCGGCGAACTTCTATTTGTTCCGCTACGTGTATATACTGCCCGACTCGTATATCGGCAAAATCAGCTTTGCGGATATGATCAAGGCGTTCTCGGCCCAGTCGAAGGACGAGAGCAAAGAGCAAAAAGCCAAAGCGAAGATGATGGCCTTCGACACGGAGAACAAGGCCGCGCGGCTCGAGTTCGAGGTGGAGGTTCAAAGGACGCGCAGCATCGTGGCGGATCCCAAAGAAATCACCCAATGATCACGTAAAATGCGCCTCGACCAGTTTTTGCGCTATAGCCGCCTGGTCAAGCGACGTCCCCTCGCCAAGAGCCTGGCGGACGGGGGCGCCGTGGATATCGAGGGGAAAACGGCCAAAGCCTCCGCCCAGGTGAAAATCGGAGACGTGCTGAGGCTGCGGCTCGAGAACAAGACCCTGCGCATCCGCGTACTGGGGGAGGCGAGGCGCAATTTGTCGAAAAAAGACGCCTCCGCCCTCTTCGAGGTTCTTGAGGAATCCGCTTCCGCCCTCGATGAGAAAGAGAGTCTCTCGGGCGCGCCGATGGATTTTTTGAAGCGCCCCTGATTTCCCTCTTGCTCTTTAAGGGAAAGACTGTTAGTTTTATCGAAATGGCCCGGCTGGATGCTGCGCCGGGTGGAAATGACATGGTGACATAGAAATTCCCCTTTAATGTCGTCCCGTGAGGCGGCGAAGGAGGAAACCCGGATGCTTGCCGTCCTCTCGTCTGTTCTTAGAACTCCATGCCCTTTGGGCATGGAGTTTTTTTTGTTCTTTTTTGATACCGGGCCGCCCGAACATCGGATTTCGCCTTGACGATGAAACAACTCGATGCCGAGCAGTTAAGGCGCACCTTGAGGCGTCTCTCGCATGAAATACTGGAGCGCACGGCGGATCTGTCGGAACTGGTGTTCATCGGTATTCGCACGCGGGGCGTGCCGCTCGCGGAAAGACTGGCCGGGGAGCTTCAGTCTCTGGTGGGCGTACGTCCGCTGGTGGGCGCGCTCGACGTGACGCTCTACCGCGACGATTTGAATCAGGGAGGCGGGGTGAGAACCAGCCTCAAGAAAACGGATCTCCCCTTCTCGTGCGAGGGCAAGGACGTCGTTTTGGTCGACGACGTGCTCTACACGGGCCGGACGGCGCGCGCCGCTCTGGCCGCGCTCGTCAACTTCGGCCGGCCCCGCAGGGTGCGGCTCGCCATTCTGGTGGACAGGGGAGGGCGGGAACTCCCCATTCGCGCCGATTTCGTGGGGAAAAACATCGAAGCGATCCATCCCGAGGAGGTGCGGGTGCATCTGGAGGAAACCGACGGCCAGGACGCCGTTTTCAAACGCTCATAGAAATCAAGGCGTTACGGGGGGGAGGATTATGAACATGGAGACCTACCGAAGAAAGGATTTGCTCTCGATTCGAGAACTCGAGTCTGAGGAAATATCGTTTCTGCTCGATCAGACCGATTCTTTTCGTGAGATCAACGAACGAGACATCAAGAAAGTGCCCACTCTGAGAGGTAAGACGATAGTCAACCTCTTCTTCGAGGACAGCACGAGGACGCGCGCTTCGTTCGAAATCGCGGGCAAGCGCCTTTCGGCGGACGTCATCAACCTCTCGGTCTCCACGAGTTCGACGAACAAGGGGGAAACCCTGCGCGATACGGCCAGGAACATCGAGGCGATGGCCACCGACGTGCTCGTCGTCCGGCACTGGGCGTCGGGCGCGCCGGCCTATCTGGGGAGGGAGCTTGGCTGCGCCGTCGTGAACGCGGGCGACGGCTGCCACGAGCACCCCACGCAGGCGCTGCTCGACCTCTACACCATCAGAGAGCACAAGGAGAAGTTCAAAGGCTTGAACGTCTCCATCGTGGGGGATATCGCGCACAGCCGCGTGGCGCGCTCGAACGTGGCCGGCCTGTTGAAGCTGGGCGCGAACGTCACCTTTTGCGGCCCCTCCACCATGCTGCCCGCCGAAGTGGAGTGCCTGGGCGCGCGCGTGACGACGAGGCTCGATGAGGCGATCGACGGGGCGGACGTGCTCATCGCCCTCAGGATTCAACTGGAAAGGGGTGCGGGGAACGCTTTCCCCAGCGAGCGCGAGTACGCCAACACCTACGGGATCACCAAGAAAAAACTGCAAGGGGCCAAGCGCGATCTGCTCATCATGCACCCCGGGCCCATCAACCGGGGTGTGGAGATGGCTCCCGACGTGGCCGACGGCCCGTTCTCCGTCATTCTGGAACAGGTCGAATACGGGGTCGCTTGCCGGATGGCGATTCTTTATCTCCTCTCGGTGAAGAAAGACGAAGAGCCGAAGGACGCGGCTCCTAAGGAGGCGGACGCCGCGCGCGAGGCGGAGGCTTCTGAAAAATCGCGGAAGGAGGCGAGAGATGTCGTTGCTCATTAAGGGAGGACGCCTCATCGACCCTTCAGGCGGCGTCGATGAGAAGTGCGATATTCTGATTGAAGAGGGAAAAATCGCGCACAGAAAAAAGAACATATTGCCGCGCGGCGGGGATGAAATCATCGACGCCGAGGGACTCGTCGTCGCGCCCGGGTTCATCGACATGCACGTCCATTTCAGGGAACCGGGGCAGGAATACAAGGAAGACATCGAGAGCGGCACCCGCGCCGCCGCCGCGGGCGGCTTCACCGGCGTGGCGTGCATGGCGAATACCGACCCGATCAACGATACGAGTTCCATCACCGAGCGCATTCTGAAGCGCACGCGCGAGGTGGGTTCGTGCCGCGTGTTCCCCATCGGCTCTGTTTCGGTGGGCCTCAAGGGTGAGGAGTTGAGCGAGATGGCCGAGCAGATAGAGGCGGGCGCGGTGGCCTTCAGCGACGACGGCGTACCCGTCAAGACGGCCGCCTTGATGCGCGCAGCCCTCGAATACGCCGGAATGCTGGGGGTGAGCGTGCTCGACCATGCAGAGGATATGACGCTCTCAGGCGGCAAGATGATGAACGAGGGGGCGATGTCCACCCTGCTCGGCCTGGCGGGGAACCCGGCGGCGAGCGAGGACATCTGCGTCTATCGGGATATCCGCCTCGCGGAACTGACAGGAGGCAGGCTCCACATTCTGCATATATCCTCCGCAGGCGCGGTGGACCTGGTGCGTCAGGCGCGGGCGCGCGGCGTTCGCGTGACGGCGGAGGTGACGCCGCACCATTTCTCCCTGACCGACGAGGTGATTCAGGACTTCGACTCATCCGCCAAGATGGCGCCTCCTCTGCGTGAGGAGGCGAACAGACAGGCGCTCCTGGAGGGCCTTAAGGACGGCACGATATCCGCCATCGCCTCGGACCACGCGCCGCACTACGAGGCGGAAACCCAGCGGGAGTTCGACGCCGTGCCGTTCGGCATCGTGGGCTTGGAGACGGCCGTGTCCCTCGCGCTGGACAGGCTGGTGGGCGGGGGCGTGCTCACGTTGGCCGAGATGATCGCGAAATTCACGGCGGGGCCGTGCGAAGTGCTGGGCCTGCCCTACGGCACGCTGAAAGAAGGCGCTCCGGGGGACGTGACGATTTTAGACCCCGAGCGCAAGGTGGTCGTCGACCCCGACACTTTCGAGAGCAACGGTTCGAACACTCCTTTCGCCGGCTGGAAGCTCAAGGGTTGCGCCGTGGCCACGGTCGTTGCCGGAAACCTGCGGATGAGCAGGCTTGCGGGTGAAATGAAAATCTCCGCACAGGAGGCGCTCACTCCATGAAAGGTCGGAAAATCAAACCGGCGCTCCTGGCCCTGGAGGACGGCAGAGTCTTCCGGGGCATGAGTTTCGGGGCGGATTCCGACGTAGAAGGCGAACTCGTCTTCAACACGGCGATGACGGGCTATCAGGAGGTGCTCACCGACCCCTCCTACCGCGGCCAGATGGTGGTGATGACGTATCCCCACATCGGGAATTACGGCGTCATCCCCGGCGATGAGGAATCCCGCCGCGTCTGGGTCGAGGCGTTCATCGTGAAAGAAGTGTGCAGGCGCCACAGCAATTTCCGCGCGAGCGAAGACCTGGACACCTATCTCAAAAAAGAGGGCGTTCCCGGCATCGAGGGCGTCGACACCCGCGCGCTCACGCGCCACATCAGGGAGGCGGGCGCTCTGCGAGCGATACTTTCCTCAAAGGATCTGGACGAAAGAAGCCTCATCGCCCGCGCCCAGGCGAGCCCCGGCCTCGATGGGCGCGACATGGTGCGCGACGTCACCTGCGAGGTCGCGCACGCCTGGGGCGAGAGAAATGGCCGCCCGCTTTGCGTGGCCTATGATCTGGGGGCGAAGGACAACATTTTTCGCGAACTGGGCCGAAGGTTCGACCTCGAAATCGTGCCGGCTTCAGAATCCGCCGAGAGCGTGCTGGCGAGAAAGCCCGCCGCCGTATTCTTATCAAACGGACCCGGCGACCCGGCCGCGCTCGGCTACGTCGTGGAAAACGTAAAAAACATCATGGGAAGGGTGCCCGTCGTGGGCATCTGCCTGGGACACCAGATTCTGGCGCAGGCTCTGGGCGGCAGGACGTACAAGCTCAAATTCGGCCACCACGGGGCGAACCACCCCGTCCAGGACTTGAGCACGAAAAAGGTGGACATCACCTCGCAGAACCACTCCTTCGCCGTCGACCCCGAGAGCCTGCCCGCAGGCGTGGCCGTCACGCATTCCTCCCTGAACGACGGCACTTGCGAGGGCTTGAGGTCGGACTCCCCCAAGGTGTTCAGCGTGCAGTACCACCCCGAGGCCTGCCCCGGCCCGCACGACGCGGGCGCGTTGTTCGATGAGTTCTTCAGCTTCTGCGTGGGGGAGTAGGGAGTGCGTGCGACGGATTCGTGTAAGGACGATAAGACATTGAATCAACAGGAATTTGAAACGGCCCTTGTATTTTCCTTTTTCCAGCGGGTGGCTTGATTCATGCCGAAAAGAACGGACATTTCCAAAATACTCATCATCGGCTCCGGCCCCATCGTCATCGGGCAGGCGTGCGAATTCGACTATTCGGGCGCGCAGGCGTGCAAGGCCCTGCGCGAGGAGGGCTACGAGGTGGTGCTGGTGAACTCGAATCCCGCCACCATCATGACCGACCCCGAGATGGCCGACGCCACCTACGTCGAACCCATCACGCCCAGGGTGGTGGAGGAGATCATCAAAATAGAGCGGCCAGACGCTCTCCTGCCCACCATGGGCGGACAGACGGGGCTGAACACGGCGGTGGCGCTGGCCGAGTCCGGCGTGCTCGACGCCTGGGGCGTGGAGCTCATCGGCGCGAAGCTGCCCGCCATCCGCTGTGCGGAAGACAGGGACCTGTTCAAGAAGGCGATGCGCGAGATAGGCCTCGATCTGCCCCGAAGCGAGGTCGTCACCACGATGGATGAGGGCTGGACGGCGGCGCGCGACATCGGCTTTCCGGTCATCTTGAGGCCCGCCTTCACGCTGGGCGGCTCTGGCGGGGCCGTGGCGTTCACCGAGGAGGAGTTCGAGGCGAAACTCGCCTGGGCCCTCTCCGAAAGCCCGGTGGATCAGGTTTTATTGGAAGAAAGCGTCCTGGGCTGGAAGGAATTCGAGTTGGAAGTGATGAGGGACCTCAAGGACAACGTGTCCATCATCTGCTCCATCGAGAATTTCGACCCCATGGGCGTCCACACGGGCGATTCCATCACCGTCGCGCCCGCGCAGACGCTCTCCGACCGCGAATACCAGGCCATGCGCGACGCCGCCATCGCCTGCATCCGCAAGGTGGGGGTCGAGTGCGGCGGCTCGAACATCCAATTCGGCCTAAACCCCGCGGATGGCCGGATGGTCGTGATCGAGATGAACCCCAGGGTGTCGAGAAGCTCCGCCCTTGCGAGCAAGGCCACCGGGTTTCCCATCGCCAAGATAGCCGCCAAGCTCGCCGTGGGGCTAACGCTCGATGAGATACCCAACGACATCACGCGGCGCACACCTGCTTCTTTCGAGCCCTCCATCGACTATTGCGTCACGAAGATACCGCGCTTCACCTTTGAGAAATTCCCCGAAACGCCACCCGTCCTCGACACCCAGATGCGCTCGGTGGGGGAGGTGATGTCCATCGGCAGAACGTTCCGGGAATCGCTCATGAAAGCCGTCCGCTCGCTCGAGATCGACCGCTACGGCTTGGCGGACCCCAAGCCCGAAGAGCTCGAAGGGTTATCCGCCGATGCGCGCAAGGAGCTGATTTCAGAGAGTTTGAGGATACCCGGCCCCGATCGTCTATGGAGCGTCGCCCGCGCGTACAGGGAAGGATGGACGGAAGAGGAGATTTACGGCGCGTCGGGGGTCGACCCCTGGTTTCTCGCGCATCTGGCCGAACTCGTGGAAATGGAAGAATACGCCGCAGCGCCCGGTCTGCTGGGCGAAGAGGCGAGCCTTCGCTTTTTGAAGCAAAACGGCTTCAGCGACCTGGACATCGCCCGGAGACAGGGCGTGGACGAGGGAGCGGTGCGTGCGGCGAGACACCGCCTGGGCGTCCGGCCCGTTTATAAGCAGGTGGATACCTGCGCCGCGGAATTCGAGGCCCATACGCCGTATCTCTACTCGACCTATGAGCAGGAAGACGAGGCCCCGCCGACTGCGCGCGAAAAGATCATCATCCTGGGCGGCGGGCCGAACCGCATCGGGCAGGGCATCGAGTTCGACTATTGCTGCGTGCACGCCGTGATGGCGCTGGCGGAAGCCGGCTTCGAGGCCATCATGGTGAACTGCAACCCCGAGACGGTGAGCACGGACTACGATACGAGCGACAGGCTCTATTTCGAACCCCTCACGCTCGAGGACGTGCTCGAAATCGTTCACCGCGAAAACCCCGTGGGCGTCATCGTGCAGTTCGGCGGCCAGACGCCGCTCAAGCTCGCCCTGGCGCTCAAAGAGGCGGGCGCGCCGATTCTGGGAACCTCGCCCGAGAGCATCGATCTGACCGAGGACAGGGACCGCTTCAGCAACATGCTCAAACAACTCCATCTCACCCAGCCGCCATCGGGCACGGCCACGAACACCGAGGATGCGCTCGAGATCGCGCGCGCCATCGGCTATCCCGTTCTCATGCGTCCGAGCTACGTGCTCGGCGGGCGCGCCATGGCGCTCGTGCACGATGCGGACGAACTCGCGGCTTATATGCGGGACGCCGTCCGCGCCTCCGCCGAGCGGCCCGTGCTCATCGACAGGTTTCTGGAAGACTCCGTGGAGGTCGACGTGGATGCGGTCTCGGACGGCGAGAACGTGATCATCGCGGGCGTGATGGAGCATATCGAAGAAGCGGGAATCCACAGCGGCGATTCCGCCTGCTCGATTCCCCCCTACACGCTGGGGCCCGACATCGTGGAGGAGTTAAAGCGCCAGACGAGGATTCTGGCGAAATCACTGAACGTCGTGGGTCTCAACAACGTGCAGTTCGCCATCCACAAGCGCCAGGTCTTCATTCTGGAGGTGAACCCGCGCGCGAGCCGCACGGTGCCCTACGTGAGCAAGGTCGTCGGCGTGCCCTTCGCCAAGGTCGCCGCCCGCGTGATGGCGGGCGAGACGCTCCCCGCGCTGGGTCTCGATCACGACGTGGAGCCCAGGCATTTCGGCGTGAAAGAGGCGGTGTTCCCGTTCAAGAAATTCCCCGGCGTGGACGTGATCCTGGGACCCGAGATGAAATCCACGGGCGAGGTGATGGGTTTGGGGGAGGATTTCCCCACGGCCTATCTCAAGGCGCAGGAGGGGGCCGGCTCCGTCCTGCCGCTTTCGGGCCGGGCGTTCATCTCCGTTCGGGACGGGGACAAGGCGGCCATCATCCCCCTGGCGCAACTGCTCGTCGAACTCGGGTTCTCCCTGGTGGCGACGGCGGGCACGAGAGCGACGCTCATGGCCAACGGCATCGAGGCGGATTTCGTCCATAAGGTGACGGACGGCGAGCCGGGCCACATCGTGGAGCAGATGGAGGCGGGGGAGGTGCAGTTCGTGCTCAACACCACGGCGGGCAAGCAATCCATCAAGGACAGCTATTCCATACGCAGAACGGCGCTTTTGCGCAACATTTTCTATTGCACCACACTGGCCGCCGGGCAGGCGGCCATCCGCGCCATCCGGATTCTGCGCGAAAACGATTACTCGGTGCGCTCCTTACAGGATTATCACGCAAACATGCCCACCCTCGCGCGTGTCTAGCCATTCCCATCCAGCGATTCAGAGTGTAGAGTAGCGTTTTTTGAGATTCTCGCCGCACCTCGTGAGGCCCGGGCGCATGTTTCGATTCATTTTTTATCTGGTTTTGTCCTGGCTGATATTCTATCTTATTCGTAGCTTAATCAGCGGCGTGACGCAGAAAAAAACCGAGGCCGAGGACGGCGTGGACGATGAAATGTTGAATTGTCCCGAATGCGAGACGTTCTTCCCATCCCGCATGGGAATTACGAAACGCGCGGGCGGCGGCAGGCATTCGTTCTGCAGCGTCTCGTGCGCCGAAAAATTCGCCGAAAGAGGCGGGCCGCCGGAGGCGGAGGATGGATGAAAACGTATTGACCCGGTTCGTCCGCATGGGCCCTGAGAGAGGAGCGAGGCGGGGGTAGCGGCCGCATGAAAACCTGGGCGCCGGATGGATCGGAACGGACGCTGAAAACACAGGAGAACGCGATGTCGAGCGGATCGACCGACCCGAACGCGCGCGGTGAAGACGGATCCACGGCCTTACACCATGCGGTGATGGGTGAAGGCGTGGGAGCCGTCGAGAGCCTGCTCGCGGCCGGGGCCGAGGTGGATGCGCGCGACAAGAACGGATGGACGCCGCTCCACTGGGCGGCGCGCCACGCCGAAGACCCGGCGGTGCTCGGCGTCTTGACGCGGGCCGGCGCTCAGCGAGGCTCCTGCGATCCTGGAAGCGCTTCTCGAAGCCGGGGCCGACCCCAACGCGGAGGGTATATACGGATGGACGCCTCTTCATGCGGCGGCGGCCTTTAGAAGAACCGGGACGAACGTGGAGATATTGGTGCGTGGGGGCGCCCGGGTGGACACGCCGGACAGAAGAGGCCTGGCGCCCCTTCACTGGGCGGGGATGCGCACCAAGGCCCCCGAGATCGTGAAGGCCCTCCTCGCGGCGGGCGCCAACCCCGACGTGCGCGACAAGCGTGTGCGAACCCCGCTTCACTACGCGGCGGCGAAAGACGAAGTCCTCCTCGAAGTCGTCGAAGCCCTCCTCGACGCAGGCGCAGACCCCGCCGCGCGAGATTCCGAGAGTAGGACGCCTGCTGAGGGTGTCAAGCCTGACTCTTCGTTTCTGGGAACGGAGGCGTACCGGAGATTGGGTGGGTAGGGAGCGAATCTGACCGATGAGCGGGTGAGTTTTCCTTCCCTTGGGTGATTTTCTCTGAAGCTACAGGCAGTTTTCTGTCATGTCGAACATCTTCGAGAACATCGATAAGATCGACAGAAGAAGTACAAAGCGCTAAACACGTCAATCTTGCGCATCTGACTCATCTGGAATAGTAGAACTTCTATCTTGTTCTGCAATACGTTTTTTAATTTTCCTCACAACATCAGTAACTTCGCCCTTCATTTTATACCACATGAGCATGCAAAAAGATCCGCCAACAATGCCTACAACGCTTAGGACTACAAATACGACGAAGATTTTAGTCGACGGAATATCAACGCTGAACAACGTGCCTAAGAATGAAATTCCTATTGATAATAGGAAAATCCCAAAATTCAATAGAAGTGAGCTAGGCGAGCCTTTCTCTAATATGTCTAATTCATTATCCGTTATTTCATACAATGACAATGAATCTACACGACCGCGCACGATTCTAACTTCGTTGTCCCCTGTAACTTCGTTATGTTCTGGAAGATTCCCCTCTTGGCTCACTATAGATTGTCCTTGAGCCAGTCGTTTCTACACTGGGTATTACGCCACGCAGCTTCGACGCCAGACTTCACAACAAATAGACGGTCGTCACTATCCATGACACCGCTAAGATGGTCACGTATATCAATCGCGGACTTAGTTGTAACAACTGCCCAAGTAGAGTCGGTAATGCGTGCCCATTTGTTATACGATTTTATTGCGTCGTACAGGGACTCGTAGTCTCTCTTTTTTCTTAGGTCATACGAAATGATGTAGCAGGTCATTAATACACCTTATTGTTTTAACGTGGCTCAGCGTTCAAATGGTTAGTTATAAATACAACATAAATATCTTGAAGAGTGCATGCAGGTTAATTGATAATTCGATAAACAAATTTCACTCTGGATAGGAGACATTGGTAATTTCAATTGTGGGTTAGTATGTAATCCCTGACAAAGCGAGAATGAAAATGATAAACATGTGGTCACAATGTTTCAATACTCATAGTCAAAATAATTTTACTCTATTTCGTTAAGTCGATCTAGTTCTGCCAAGATTCCTTCTAATTCAGGTAGTTTTATTCGGGTATGGATCATTTACCAGTGCAAAGGACGTGTATTGGTTGTTCAAATTGGTGCGAGTGAAAAGCGAAGCCCGAACGAACTGTTCAGGAGTAAACCTTGATATGATGATGACTCTAGGATAGAGATACGAAATGACACATATCAAGAAACAACAATATCCGCGCCCAGAAGAAATAAACGAATAAAATTGCCAAGGAGATTGACGATGGCTAAAACAGATGTGAATGTCCGCGAAGCATCAGTATGGGCTGTTGAGGCAAAGTGCGGTGATTCCTCTTCTCGCTGGCGATTTAATAAGGAAAGCGATGCAAAGTGGTTTAGAAAGATTGCTCAAGAATGGTACTGTGCTCGTTGTCCTAAATGCGGAATGAAAGATATCGTGAATATAAACTTAGAATTAAATGATCACTATGATGAAGATCAAGAGATATTCACAGAAGTGATAGTGTCCTGTGGCTTCTGGGATTGTGACTTCGCAAAGAGGATAGTGCAATCTTAAGAGCTCGTAAAGGCTGATAGGATATTTTTAAGGCATCTCCTGGGACTGTATTGAGAAAGAGAAGTTTTTTGCTCACTCCCCCCTTGAGGGGGAGTCGGTGAGCTAAGGGGGTAAGTCCGCAAGCGAACCGGTGGGGGGTGCTTTTCATTTAGAACCGTCCCCCCACCGCCTCAGCCTTCGCACAAAACGCTCGGCTTCGTCGACTCCCCCTCAAGGGGGGAGTGAACTTCAAAAGCATGCGCGCAACCCAAATCGCTCCCCGGGACTTTTTCAACAGCCCCACATCAGTCGCGTTTGACCCAGCAGGCGCGAACTTCGCCCTTCAATACGCGGCTTCGCCGCTACTCAGGGTGAGGCGGAGCGGCAGGTTGCTCACGGGAGGCGATTCGCATTATCTGATTGCGCCTATTCCGCAAAGGGAGCCGCGCCATGCCGACGCTCAAGGTCGACCTGACGGAGAATCAGGAAGAATTGATCGAGAATCTGGTCGCATCCGGCCGCTACCGCGACGCCGGTGAGGTACTTCGACCGGACGCTGGGCAAGGGCAACTACGTGGTCAAGACCTTCAAGATGGGCAAGCTGATGATGCAGGCTCTGCTCTCCAACTCGCTGGACGTGGGCGGGGCGGCCTCGCGGCCCTTCGTCACCTCGACGGCGAAGTCGAAGAGGATCACGGGGCTGGGAATCTCGAACTACTACTGCCGTTCCGCGCACTTGATGGTCCGGACGGATTCCAAAATCCGCTCCGTTGCGGATCTGAAAGGCAAGCGCCTGGGGATCGGCAAAGCCTCGGGAACGAACTTCATCTTCCGGAACTTCATCGCCCCGGCCCACGGGCTGAAGAAGGGCGATTGGACGGTGATCAACACCCTGGCCACGGATCGGGTAGCGGCGCTGCGATCCGGCAACGTGGAGATGATCATGGTGGCGAATCCCTCCGCCTCGATCGCGCAGGAGAAGGGATACGCGCGCACCCTGGAGAATTATTGCAATTACGCAAAAGTCTACTGGCTCATCTTGACGCGGAAAAAGGCGGTCGAGGAGCAGTCCGACCGGGTCGTCAAGTTCCTGCGCGGGTGGCTCAGGGCGGTTCGGCTTCAAAAGGAAAATCCGGCGCTCTACGCGCGCACCTATTGGCAACATCTCCAATCGAAGGGATCGAAGCTCTCTCTCGAACTGGTGCGCAAGAACGTGGACGACCTGGAGTTCCCGGCGCCGCTGATCGATGAGAACGAGCGCAAATGGCTGGTCGGCGTGGCGAAGGTCCTGAAGAAGGAGAAGAAGCTGCCGCGCACGCGCACCTTCCGGGACGGGGACGGCTTCGATTTGGCTCCGCTGAGAAAAGCCCTCAAGGCCGAGGGCATGATGTAGCCGCCGCGCGGAGCGGGCATATGCGGCATCAACACTCCCCCCTTGAGGGGGCTGTTGAATAACCCTGTTTTCGTGATTCGGTGAATGGAACCAACCAGGGAGGGGGCCGTAGGGACAGGTCGCGACCTGTCCTTACGAAGCGGTGCGGCTTTGTTCGTCATTCCGGCGAAAGCCGGAATCCATTTGTTTTGCCTTTGTTATTAATTTTCTGAATGAATCCCGCCAATGACGGGGAGATGAAATGACGGAGTAGTGTCATTCTGCTCGACAATGGATTCCGGCTTTCGCCGGAATGACGGCGGTGGTCAATTCAGGCCGAGGAGGTCTTTTTCAACAACCCCTTGAGGGTCGGGCTTCCC
Source organism: bacterium (assembly GCA_965218885.1). Taxonomy (GTDB): domain Bacteria; phylum UBA8248; class UBA8248; order UBA8248; family UBA8248; genus Bin107. The sequence goes on from OZ244713.1 coordinate 3,179,937, forward strand.
GAGGAGGAAAGACCGACCCTCAAGGGTGGAGTGATTTTAGGAACTTTCCTCCTTCGGGACTTCCGACATCGCCCTCTCGTACTCAGCGATCCAAACTTCGGCTTCTTCTGCGGTGTAGGCTCCGATGATGGCTCCGCTGTATTGAGGTAATTCATTGCTTTCTGACTGGTCAATGTGGGGCGTCAATTTTTCTCGCAACCTCCTTGCTCCTTCATCGGATAAGCCCACGACAAGGGAATCCATATCTGCCTGGCTTAAGCCACCCGAAAAGAATACACCAGATAGATCAGTATCCCGACCGATTGACCCCTTCATGCGTTCTGAAAACCCACCGGAAGGTTTCGGCCCACTACTGACCACTCCTTGAAATAGCGCCTTGTGAAGATCTGCCTCGTGCAACCGCGCTTTGGTTAGAATAGCCCCTTGAAACTGCGTCCCATTTTCCGGTTGCCCGTTAATTACATTCGCAAAAAGAGTGGCTCCGTACAGGCACGCCCAGGAAAGAATGGCTCCTTGTAGTCGCGCCCCGCCGAGATTGGCTTTGTGCAGTTGCGCCCCTGTAAGATCAGCCCCTTGCAAGTACGCATTGAGTAGAACAGCCTCTTGTAGGCGCGCCACCCTCAAACGCGCCCCTTGTAACTGAGCCCGCCAAAGAAAAACTCCTTGCAGTTGTGCCTCACGAAGATCAGACTTTTGCAGGTAGGTTTTGTCTAGGACGGCCCCTCGCAAACGCGCTTTTTCGAGATCGGCCCCATTAAGCCAACTCCCCTGCAAGTTGATGTCGAGGCCCTTAAAGATTTCATGCTCCTGTACGAAAAGTAGCGTCAACAGACTCTGGATTTCCTCCGAGGGTTTCGACTTGTGCTGGTACCGATATTCGGTCTCGCCCGTTGTCCGGCGGATGTGGGCGCAGAGAATATCCAACACAGTTTGACGAAGACTCTCGGTATCTTGCGCCAGATGGAAGAGTTCGTAGGCTCCGCCCAGGCGAACGGAGTCCGACTCATGCCCCAGATGCTCGATGGCATTTTTCAGGCGCTCCTGCCGCAGTCCCTTCTCGGCGTTCTCGTTGGCTTTGGCTTGTTCCGCCGTGGCACCGGCCTGCGCGTTCGCCGCGTCCTCCATCGCCTTGGCGCGTTTGTAAGATAGTACAGCCTGGATGGCGAGCAGTATGCCGCCCATGGCGACACCGAGAAAATTCAGGATCCTGAATTTATCGGACAACCCAAAGAGCCTGAAGGCCCACTCCGGCTTTTCGTTGAACATGACGCCTGCAAAAGCCGCCAGCAGGCCCGCCAGTAAAGTAACGAGAAAAGGAACTATCGAGTTTTTCAGTTTGTTCAGGATCGTAATGTACATCATTTGCTCTCATTCTCACGCGGGCGGGGCCAACAGCCTAAATCACTCCCCATCCCCATTCAAGCAGGTTACACAGCCCCCTTTATCTACTTCATGGATTTGGAATCATCAACAAAGGTATCGTCAACCAGAAGCCTTCGAGTGAAAAATCGGGTCGAGCCGGCTGGGGTTTTCAGCCGCCGAACGCGCGGGAGGCGAGGTAGGCGCCCAGCGCAAGAAGGGAGAGGAAGAATATCTTTCGGAACAACTGCTCGGAGAGTTTTTTTCGAATTCGTTGCCCGATGACCATTCCCGCCATCGCCGGCAGCAGGGCCATGGTGGAAAGGGCGCCGTGCTCGAGCCGCAGCAGGTTGTTGGCCTGAAGCGCGAAGCCGAGGGCCAGCGTAGATACCGCGAAAAGCATTCCCATCGCCTGAATCAGCGCGTCTCTCGAGAGGCCGAGCGCCTGAAGGTACATCACCCCCGGCACGACGAAGGATCCCGTCATGCCGGTCAGCACGCCGTTCACGAGCCCGACCAACGGGCCCACCCACCTTTCATGGCGGGCTTGGACCTGGAATCGCAATCCGAGCAGATTCGCGGCGGCGTACGCCACGAGCAGCAACCCGAGAAGCGCGGACAGCAATGAGAGATCGACGCGCGTCAGCGCGGACGCTCCGAGCCGCACGGTGATCGCCGCCACCAGCAGAAACAGCCAGATCCGGCGCAGAAGGGCCCAGCCGTGGCCGCCGACCATCGCCTGCCAGACGTTGGTCACGAAGGATGGCACGAGAAGCAGGGCCATCGCATTCGGCAGATTGATCGCCACCGCCAGAAGGGCGAGGCTGACCGTCGGGAGGCCAAGACCGATGACCCCTTTGACTGCGCCCGCCAGCAGGAAAGTTCCGGCGATTGAGAGGGTGGCGCCAGCTTCAAGCATCTCGTTGTTCCTATGGCGGCGTTCGTCGATGCGCCCGCGGCGATACGCTCTTCCCGTCGGGTGATGGTTCCACCGCTTCAGTATCACACAGGCGACGCGTCGGCGCAGGGCGGGAGGTGAATCGTCGGCAGGCGGCCCCCTGCTTCGCCGCCGCGCTCCACCATGCCAGGGAGGGGTTTGCTGCTTGCCGGAAGGCCCGCGCTCATCGTCATCCCTTCACTAGCACGTGTGTTTGTTGATCCTTGCCGCCGAGGCCTCGTCCCATTCGACCCCGGCGCCGATCAGTGCGTCCGCCTCGGCGTATGCTTCATGGATGCGTATCGATTGCTCTTTCGCCTCAGTTGCCATCAAAAACCCCCTTGTGTAGTGTTGTTCGAAATATACATCTTAGAAATCCTGCACGGGGGAGGATGCCATGGTTGCAAAGACCAAGGTGGATGTTCTGATTGAGAACGGAACCGTCGTCACCGTGGACCCGGAGCGGAGGGTCATCCGCAACGGCGCCGTCGCCATTGCGAAGAACCGCATCAAGGACGTCGGGAAGGCTTCCGCCCTCAGGAGAAAATACGAGGCCGAACGGACCTACGACGCCACCATGAAGCTCGTCACCCCCGGCCTGATCAACGCGCACATCCACTTCTACCACCACATGCACCGGGGCCTCTCGCCCGAGACCCTGGCGGGGATGCCGTGGTCCGATTTCGTCCACCGCCGCGTCGCCACCATCGTGAGCGCCGAGGACGAGATATGGGGCGGTCTCGGGATTCTGGTCGAAACCCTCAAGACGGGGGTGACGACCTTCCTCGAGGCGGGCTCCTACAACCCCGGCCCCGTCATCGAGGGCGTTTCCCGGATCGGAATGCGGGGCTTGATGGGCCGCAGGTCCTTCGACATGGTGAGCCAGGGCCACAACATGCTGGTCGAGAGCACCCGAAAGTGCCTGAACGAGAACGAGAAGTTCATGAAGGACTACCGGGGCGGGGTGGGGCTCGTGAAGCCCTGCGTCGTCGTCGTCGGGATGGGGCGCTGCTCGGACCGGCTCTACCAAAAGTCCAAGGAGATGGCGGACAGGCACAGGACCATCCTCCACATGCACCAGGCCAACATGATCGAGAACGTCCAGGAGAGCCTGAACCTGAACGGCGCCCGCCCCATCGAGCATCTGTATAATATCGGCGCCCTCGGAAAGAACGTGGCCCTCACCCACATGGTCCACGTGAGCGGCAAGGAAATCGGGTTTCTCGCCGAGACGGGGACGAATGTCCTGCATTGTCCGAGCACCGCCATGAAGATCAGCTACGGCCTCTCCGCCTTCGGGAAGTTCCCGGAGATGATGGAGGCGGGCGTCAACGTCGCCATCGGAACCGACGCTTCGGACTGCTCCAACTTCAACGACATGGTGCGCCTCATGTATCTGGCGGCGGCGACCCCGAAGGACTACCGCTACGACCCGGCCGCGGGAAGCGCCGAAAAGGCCATCGAGATGGCGACCATCAACGGCGCCAGGGCGATGAACATGGAGAGGGAGATCGGTTCCATCGAGCCGGGCAAGAAGGCCGACATCGCCATCTTCGACATGAAGCGGCCGGACTGGGCCCCCCTCTACAACGAGCTCCAGAATTTCGTCTATTCGGCCCAGGGGAGCAGTTGCGAGAGCGTCATGGTCGACGGGAAGTTCGTGATGGAGAACCGCGAGGTCAAATCGATAGACGAGATGGAGATCGTGGAGCGGATCGGGCGCCGGGCGAAAGAGGTCTTGAAGAGGAGCAAGGTGCCGCTCTACAGCCCGTGGAAGTTCATCTAGTCCCGGCCGGCGGGCTTTCCCGGCCGCTCGGACGAGGAGGAGGCCCTCATGACTCGCATCGCCACCACCCACGTCGGGTCGCTCCCGCGAAGCCAGCGGGCGCTCGATTTTCTCTTCGCCCGCGACCGGGACGAGCCCTACGACCCGGCCGACTTCGCCGCCTGCATGGCGCAGGAGTGCGCGGAGACGGTTCGCCGGCAGGTCGAAGCCGGTATCGACATCGTCTCGGACGGCGAGACGTCCAAGATTTCCTACACCACCTACGTCAAGAACCGCTACACCGGTTTTTCCGGGAACAGCGAGCGAGCCGTGCCGGGGGACCTGAAACTCTTCCCGCGCTATCTCGAACGCCTCGCGCGCGAAGGCGGAACGCCCAAGCTCGCCCGCCCGCGCTGCACCGGGCCGGTAGCGCCGAAGGACGACGCCGACCTTAGGGCCGACATCGCCAATATGAAGAACGCCATGGCGGCGCATGGCGCGCAGCGCGGATTCTTGAACGCGGCGTCGCCCGGCGTCATCGCGCAATTCATGCCGAACGCCTACTATCCTTCTCGAGATGCCTACCTCGAGGCCCTCGCCGACGCGATGAAGCCGGAGTACGACGCGATCCTCGCGGCGGGCTTCGACCTGCAGCTCGACTGCCCGGACTTAGGCCTCGCGCGCCACGTGCTGTACGAGGATCGTTCCGACGCCGAGTTCGGTGAGATCGCGGCTGCCAACGTCGAGATACTGAACCACGCGCTGCGCGACGCCGACCCGGCGCGGGTGCGGGTCCACATCTGCTGGGGAAACTACGAGGGGCCTCACGTTTGCGACGTCGCGCTGAATCACGTGTTCTCCGCCTTGATGTCGGCCCGCGCCCGCTACGTCCTGTTCGAGAACGCCAACCCGCGGCACGAGCACGAATGGACCGTATTTCGAGACCGGCGGGCCGAGATCCCCGACGAGATGATCCTCGTGCCCGGAGTCATCGACTCGACGAGCAACTTCGTGGAGCATCCCGAACTCATCGCGCAGCGGATCGGGCGCTTCGTGGAGCTCGTGGGTCCGGAGCGGGTCATCGCCGGAACCGACTGCGGATTCGGGACGTTCGCCGGTTTCGGGGCGGTCGACCCCGACATCGTCTTCGTCAAGCTCGCAGCGTTGGCGGAGGGGGCCGCCATGGCGTCCGAGAGAATATGACGCGCGCAGCAACCGGCGGGCCGAGATCCCCGACGAGATGATCCTCGTGCCCGGAGTCATCGACTCGACGAGCAACTTCGTGGAGCATCCCGAACTCGTCGCGCAGCGGATCGGGCGCTTCGTGGAGCTCGTGGGTTCGGAGCGGGTCATCGCCGGAACCGACTGCGGATTCGGGACGTTCGCCGGTTTCGGATCGGTCGATCCCGACATCGTTTACGTCAAGCTCGCAGCGTTGGCGGGGGGCGCCGCCATGGCGTCCGAGAGAATATGACGCGCGTCGGAACCGGCGCACGCGGCAAGACCCCCCTTTCCCGGGTTGTTGAAAAAATCCTCCCACATACAGGGAATGGATTTCTAAATCGACATAAGTTTATGAATTCACTCCCCCCTTGAGGGGGAGTCGATTAAGCCGAGCGTTTTTTGCGAAGGCTGAATCGGTGGGGGGACGGTTCTAAATTAAAAGCTCCCCCCACCGGCGCGACTTCGGGCTTCGCCCTCGTCTTGCCGACGGACTTTCCCCTCGGAAAGCCCGACCCTCAAGGGGGGAGTGGTTCCTCTCTCCTCGGACTTTTTCAACAGCTCACTTCCAGAGAAACCGACGCGGGAGAACTATGGACTAGAAAACAGCTCTTGCATGCTAACCTGTTTATGGACTATATTTGGACCGAATGGGGGGGGGGAGATCTATGAGCCTGTCCAGCCGGATCAAGCCAATCAGTTATCTCAAGGCCCATGCCTCTGAGATCGTGCGCACGCTTCGGGACGAACCGGAACCCTTGATCATCACCCAGAACGGCGAAGCCAAGGCGGTCGTGCAGGATATCGACGCCTACGAGCAGACTCAGGAGACCATGGCCCTGCTCAAGATCCTCGCGCTGGGCAGCCGCCAGGTCGAAGCGGGCCGGATGCAACCCGCCGCCGACACCATCGCGCGGCTGCGGGAGCGGCGACAGACTCCCTGATGCCCTTCCCGGTTCAGTTGACCGATGACGCGGCGCGCGACCTGGAAGAACTCTTCGACTACGTCGAAAGACACGATGCGCAGGACAGGGCGGAGCACATGCCGGAGCGGATAGAAAAGGTGTTCGACAGCCTGTCCGCGCATCCTCACCGGGGAAATTATCCGAAAGAATTGCTGGAGGTCGGGATACGGGAGTACCGGGAAGTCTTCTTCAAGCCCTACCGCGTCATCTACCGGGTGATGGAAAGAGACGTCTATGTGCTCCTGATCGCCGATGGGCGGCGCGACATGCAGACGCTGCTGCAGAGGCGCTTGCTGGGGGCGTGACCCTCTCTTTGGCCTGTCCAGGGCGAGCTTCACTCCGGGTCCCCGCCCCGCCCCGGGTGCCGGGGAGGGGCCGGGGGCCTTTGTTCGGCTTCTCGCCACTTCCGCCAAGCGGCTATTTCTTCTTCTTCACGAGCTTGTTCACGAGCGCCTTCATATTGCCGTTTTCTTCCATCATGAAGGACTCGAAATCCTTTCCGCTCATGTAGATCACCCGCTCGCCCATGCGCTTCACCATGGAGCGGAAGGATTTGTCCTTCACTCCCTTGTCGAAGGCCGCCCGTAGCTTCGCCAGGATGTCCGCGGGCGTCTTCTTGGACGCGAAGACCGTCCGGAACATGGCGAACTGGACGTCGTAGCCCTGCTCCTTCATCGTGGGCAGGTTGGGAAGCTGGGGCAGCCGGTCGGGCGCAGTTATGGCGAGAACGCGGACATCTCCCTTGGAAAGAGAGGGCATCACCGTGGAGGCGAAGGCGGGGGCGATGTCGATGTGCCCGCCGAGGAAGGCCTGCCAGGTGGGGCCGCCGCCCTGGAAGGGAACGAACTTCAACTTGATGCCGGCCTTCAGCGAGAGAAGCTCCATGGGAATCTGGTCCACCCCCAGGCCGGGGACGCCCCCGAAGGAGATCTTGCCCGGCCTGCGCTTGGCGTCCTCGATCAGATCGCGGAGGTTCTTCCAGGGGGCGTCTTTCTTCACGGTAATGAGAAGGGGGCTGTAGTTGATTCGCCCCACCGGCACGAAAGACGCCGAGGAATAGGGAAGGCTCTCCAGGAGAGGCTTCACCAGGATGCTCTGCTGGTCGCCCAGGATCAGGGTGTGCCCGTCCGCCCGCGCGCGGGCCACGAAGCTCGCTCCGATGGAGCCGCCGCCGCCCGCTCGAATGACCGCGAGCATGGGTTGGCCCAGATAGGGTTCCATGACGCTCGCGAAGGCGCGCGCGTGCGCGTCGTGCGAGCCGCCCGGCGAATAGGGGATGACCAGCCGGACGGGCTTGTTCGGGAACTTCGCGGCCCCCGCGTGGGTTGGCGCCAGCCAAAGAGCCATGGCCGCGATGAGCAAAACTGCCGAGAGTCGTTTCATGGGAAGTTCCTCCTGTGTGTTGTTCCTGCCATCTGTGAAATCATGCGCCCCGATATGGTGAAACCCTCCTCATTCATCGCCGGCCAGCGGGGATCGGCGGCGGGCGCCCCAGACGACGACACCTGCGGCCAGCAAAATGAAGACGAGCGAAATAGGCCGGCGGACGAACAGGGAGAGGTCACCGTCTCCCATAATGAGCGATTGTCCGAGGGAAGACTCGAACGCCCGCCCCAGAATGAAGGTGATGATCAGGGGGGCGATCGGGAAATCGAATTTTCGAAGAAAATAGCCCACCACCCCGAAGACCAGCATCACCTTCACGTCGAAGAAGCTGTTGTTCAGGGCGTATGTCCCCACCACGCAGAACGCCGCCACCACGGGGAAGACCGCCCGCTTCGGAAACCGCGCGATCTGGGCCACGTAGCGCAGGCTGAAGAACCCGAGGACCAGCATGAGGACGTTGCAGAGCAGCATGGCGATCAGGATGCTGTACACGATCGCGCCGTGATCCTCGAAGAGGCGCGGCCCCGGCCGGAGCCCCTGCACCATGAAGGCGGCGAAGAGCACCGCGGTCACGATGTCGCCCGGAATGCCGAAGCTGAGCAGGGGGATGAGGCTCGAGCCGTTGACCGCGTTGTTGCCGGTCTCGGCGGCAGCCACCCCCTCCAGCGATCCTTTCCCGAACCGCTCGGGCTCCTTGGACCTGCGGTACGCCAGGCCGTAGGAGACGAACGCGGATACCACCTGACCCAGGCCCGGTATCGCGCCGATGATCGTGCCGACCACCGCCGAGCGAGAGATCGTCCGGCCGCAGCTCTTGAACTCCTCCAGGGTCAGGGGTTCGTTGCCCTCGGCGCGCCACGCGGTCATGCGCTTCTCGTCCTCGGTGTTTCGCTCCTCTCGGGACCTCTCTGCGTAGAGGAAGATCTCCGAGAGCGCGAAGATTCCGATAAGCATCGCGATGAACGAGATTCCCCCGGTCATGTCCACCGAACCGAAGGTGAAGCGCCGCACCCCGATCAGGGGGTCGAGGCCGACCGAGCTCAGAAACAGCCCGAGGGCGGCGGACATCAGCCCCCGAAGCACCGAGCGGCCCGTGACGCAGCTGATGATGGCGAAGCTGAAGACGAAGATGGCGAAATATTCCGGGGGGCCCACCAGGATGGCGACCGCCGCGATGGCGCCCGCGATGAAGATGGTGACGAGATCGCTGAAAGTGTCCCCGATGACGGAGGAATACAGGGCCATCTCGAGGGCCTTTCTCGCCTTTCCCTGCTGGGCGAGGGGGTAGCCGTCCAGGACGGTGGCCGCGGCCGCGCCCGTCCCCGGAGTGTTGATCAGGATCGCGGGTATCGAACCGCCGAATATCGCTCCCTTCGTGATGGCCAGGAGGAAGGGAATCCCCAGAACGGGTTCGACGAAGAAGGAGATCGGCAGCAGAACCGCCACCGCCATGGCGGCCGTGAGGCCGGGGAGGCCGCCCACCACGATCCCCAGCGACATTCCGAGCACCAGGACCGCGAGCACGTCGAAGCGCAGGCACAGGAGCAGGCCTTGCGCCAGCTGGGCCCACATTTTAGAAGACCCCGCCCGAAAGTCTGCCCTCCGGCAGCACGACGCCCAGGAAACGGCCAAAAAAGACCCAGATGAAGAGCGGGGTGAGCAAAGCGATCAGCGCGAGGGTCCGCCATTCCCGCAGCCCGAGCTGAAAGGCGAACAGGGCGACCGCGACGAGGGTGGCGGGGAGCATCCCGAACCACTCGACGAGGAGGATGTAGAGGGCGAAGGTGGCGACCGGCACCAGGGCGCGGGTCCGAAGCGGCCCGCCGGGAAGGCCCTCACTTCCGGAGGAGGGGGAGAACCAGTTTCGCGCGGCCATCAGGGCGGCCATGAGCGCCAGAGCGGAGAGGGCAAGAAAGGGAAAGGCGCTGGGCGGGAACGGGATGGTCCGCTCCCCCACCTTTCGGATCAGCACCTGGCTGGGTATCAGCGCCAGTCCGGCCAGACTGATGACGAGAACGGCAAGCCCTACCCACGTCTCCCATTGGAATCGCTTCACTGTGCTCGGCCTCCAGCTGGGCGCTCACGACCTCAAGGCCCGCTCTCAGAGCAAAGCGGCGCAACTATCGACCTAACGCTCTCCCGCGAAAGGGCGCCCGGCGAAGGGCCTCTATTCCGTCGACCTCTTTGAGAGGCAAGGGAGCCGTCATTTCGATTTATGCCATACCCGCAGAATACGGGACGGCGTCATACGGGTCAAACGAGGGGAACCATATACTTAGCCGGCCAACCATATCAATCCAGTCATTATGATATCCGGTCACGTCCCGGACGCGCTCCGGCTCAATCTCAATGACGACTCGGTTGATCGTGAATCGCCGGGATCGGCCGCGTTCCCTCCAGGTGATGCGAAGCCCGAGGGCGGCAATTCCTCCGGGACAAGACCAGTCGCCACCACTTCGGGGCCAACCATGCCCGCCTCAAATTGGGGATCTTGGCCTGGAATCTGCTTCACATGTTTCGCACTTTCCATGTCAAAGGCGAGGTGGTCAGGCGATCCATCGAGTGGCTGATCAAAGGCTCATCAAAGTCGGGGCCAGGGTCTCCTGTAACGCCAGGAGGTGGCAGGTTCACGCGGCGTCAGCCTTCCGGCCGGCGCACCACTACCGGGCGGCTTTCGGATATGAGTGACGCGAGGTTGCCCTGGTGTCGAACCAGAAAACAGGGCGGCATTGATTCCGGGAAAAAGAGAAATGCCTATTGACCCGGGTTTTGGCCGGAAAGAGCGCCCCGGGGATGTCTTTCAGCGGCTATGGTGGTCTTCCCTGCGAGAAGCATCGTCCGAAAAAGGAAAAATTGCGCCAACTTTACCTATGGGGGTTGTTGGCGCATAATTCCAGAGATTGTAAATTCTGTTTAGAACATAAGGCGCCAGGGGTTTTCGGTCGGAAAGATGTTTCTTGCCTCGATGGGTGGAACGCGAATCCCCTATGAGGATGACCGTTTCCTGAGTTTCCTCAGAAGGGAAAGACCTACTGATCCATTTTATTCTAAAAGGGAGGGTAGCGTCATGCACAATTTGAAGAACATGTATTTGTCGGTGGCGGCATTTGTCCTTCTTGGGGCCTTCAGCCTCGGGCCGGTAACCCCTGTCGCGGCAGTTGAGCGCATCTCTTTCGCCTCTAGTGGAGTAGGGGCCGTCTTTCACGTCATGGTAGGAGGACTGGCTCCATATGTGAGTGAGCGCATTAAGGATCTGGAGGTGACGGCGGAGGCTACGCGGGGTTCGTTGGAGAATTTGCGCCTGGTCCAAAAACGTGAGTCGGACATGGCTTTCATCGTTGGATTCATCCTCTACGACGCCATGCACAAGAGGGGGCGCTTCAAGAAATCGGACTACAGGAAAGTCCGTGGCGTCACGGCCGTTTACAAGGGTCTCCACCACTGGGTAACCCTCGCGAACAGCGGTATTCGTACGATGCGGGATCTGAAAGGCAAGACAGTCGCCGTCGGCCCCCCGGGCAGCGGGGTGTCCCGCGCGTCCGAAAGGGCGCTGAAGCTGATGGGGATCCGCCCCAACGTGAAGGTCCGGAAGATGGGATGGGCGGATGCGGGTAACGCTCTAAAGGACGGGAATATCCATGCGTTCGCCGCCATGTCGGCCATCCCCGTTCCTGTAGTCGTTAACGTCGCCGCCACCCATCGTATCAACCTGCTGCCTGTGGACAAGGGGCTGATGAAGTCCATCGTGAAAGTGAATCCCACCTATTTTGAGATGAGCATTCCGGGCAAAACCTACCAGGGAGTGGCCAAGCCGGTCCCGATGCTCGCCTACGAAGCCTTCTGGGTGGCCCATGAGGAAGTGAAACCGCGGGTGGTGTATGAGATGCTCAAAGTGACCTATAAGCCCAAGACGCGTAAATTCCTCAATAACGTTCACCCGGGCTGGGCTCAACTCGCTCCTGGGGTGGACCGTATGAAAAAACTCATAGGCTTGCGCTTGCACCCGGGCGCTGAGCGATACTGGCGGGAGGCGGGGCAAATTAAATAAGTCTTCCATGTCGTGAAAGTCGCGGCAGCCTACGGGGGGATCGGCCCATAGAAGAAAGCATGAAAACCGGAAGACGGGGCTATTCGGCCCGTCTCCGGGAGGGGGTGGCGGCCCTCTTTTCCCTCCTCTACATCTACCAAGCGGGTTTCGGCACTTTCGACCCCGAGGTGCATCGGGGCTTGTACATCCTCTTTACCCTGCTGCTCGTCTTCCTCTTTTACCCTTTGCCACGAGGTTCCCGCCGGCGGCTCGGACTCCTGGCGGATAGCCTATTCGTGATCCTCGCCATAGCCTCCATCGGGTATTTCATTGTCGAGTACCCCCGCTTCGCCGAGGACGCCGGCCTCGACCTCGGGCCGTGGGACAAGGCATTGGGCCTAGTGGCTCTCGCCATGGCGCTGGAAGCGTGCCGGAGGACTCTGGGATGGATCCTTCCCGCCCTGGCGGTCTTCTTTTTCCTCTATCTCTTCTGGGGCCCTTACTTCCCGGCTGTCATCGCTCACCGGGGGTACAGCCTGGACCGCGTACTCGGCCTCATGTACGCCAGCACCGAGGGCGTATTCGGGGTGGTCACCTATGTCTTCGCCACCTATGTCTTCCCCTTCATGATCTTCGGCGCCTTCTTGCGAGAGACAGGGGCGGTGGACTTCTTTTTAGACCTCTCCCAGGCCACCGTGGGCACACTCCGAGGAGGGCCGGCGAAGGCCGCCGTGATTTCTAGCTTCATCCTGGGATCCTTGATAGGAAGCTCAACGGCCAACACAGCCATCACGGGTACGGTTACCATTCCCCTGATGAAGCGGTCCGGCTTTCGCCCTCACGCGGCCGGGGGCATCGAGGCGGCGGCCTCCATCGGCGGCCAGTTCATGCCGCCGGTGATGGGCGCCGGCGCGTTTCTCATGGTGGGTCTCACAGGCATCCCTTATCTGGAGGTCATCAAAATCTCCGCCATCCCGGCCGTCTTGTTCTTCTTCAGCGTATTTGTCCTGGTTCACTTCGAGGCCTGCAAGGAAGGTCTGGAACCCCTCTCCCGCGAAGAGATGCCCGCCCTGGGGGAAACGCTACGCAACGGCTGGCTCTTCTTGACACCTATCGGCGTCCTCATATTTTCCTTGGTGCGAGGCGCCTCACCGTCCCGGGCGGCGTTCTATACCCTTGTGACCATGGCCCTTCCGGCCTTGGCATACGGGCGGAATCGGGCCCCGCGACTGTTCTGTAACGCTCTGGTGCGGGGGGGCCAGGACAGCCTTTTCATCGGCGCGACCGCGGCGGTGGTAGGGATCATCGTGGCGGCCATCGTGCTTCCCGGCATGGGTCTCAAGTTCTCATATTTCGTCATGCAGCTCTCACATGGTTTTCTCCCGCTCGCCATCGTGCTGATCGCCGCCGCCTCCTACTTCCTTGGCATGGGCTTGACGGTGGTGTCTTCCTATTTGGTGCTGGTCACCCTTGCGGGGCCGGCGCTGATTGACTTGCAGGTGCCGCTGTTAACCGCTCACCTTCTGGTTTTCTGGTACAGCCAAAACGCCACCATCACTCCTCCCGTGTGCCCTTCCTCCTATGTGGCGGCGGCCTTGGCGGAAGCCGATTTGTGGAAAACAGCCTTATATTCCCTCAAGATGGGCTTGGGTCTCTACTATATCCCCATCCTCTTCGTTTACACGCCCCTTCTGTTCTCCGGTACGCTTCTTCGGACCGCCTGGACGGCTGGAGCAATCGCACTGGGGATCGTCGCCCTCTCGGCCACCCTCCAGGGTTTTCTTGTGCAGCGGCTTAAAATCGGAGCGCGTGTGACTCTTGGGGTGGCGGCGCTGGCCCTCTCTTGGCCGACGCCTTGGCTGAACGTTCTGGGCGCGGGGGTGTTGGTGGCGATGGCCTTTCGGCAGCGTCGCCAAACGCGCGCCATAAGTTGTTCTCCCTAATTCAAGCCGGTTCGGCCAGCCCGACTCAGGCGCGCTGCTCGGCCGCGGGGCGCTGGAAATGGGGGAGGACTTCTTCGCCGAGCAGCCGAATCGAGTTGAGTATCTTACCGTGATCCAAACCGGGAAACTGAATGCGGAAGTGAATGGAGGTCGTTCCGAGTTCCTCCTGATATCGTTGTATCTGGCGAATGCAATCAGACGGCGAGCCCAGGATGAAGCGCCGGCGAAGATTTTCCATCGCTTCGGCGCCCCGCTTCACCGGCCTCCCCTCGTCGTCCACCAAATGGCCCCAATCAAGATATTCCTGGTAGTTATAGAGCATGGGTTCTCGCGCCTCCTCCCAGGCTCGCTCGCTCTCTTCGGCCACGTAGGCTTCGCGTCTCAGGGGGAACTCCACCTGGGATGCGTCCTTCCCCGTCTCGGCCAGGGCATCGAGATAGACTTGTTTTCTCTCCTTGAGCACCTTGAGCGGCGTGACCGGATCGGCGAACCATGCGTCGCCCATGCGCGCGGCGCGGCGGATGGCGGCGGGCAGCTTGGCCGCCACCCAAATGGGAGGGCATGGCTTCTGCACCGGGCGAGGCATGAGGGTGACATCCTCCATGGGAAAGTAGGGGCCCGGGTGCGTTACGCCGCGCTCCGTCATCAGCCGGCGAACCAGTCCGAGAGCTTCTTCGAAACGGGCGGCCCGTTCCTCGAAAGGAACATTAAAAGCCGCGAATTCCTCCCGCCTGTAGCCGAGCCCCACCCCCAGCACGAAGCGGCCCCGGGACATGATGTCCAGGACCGTGGCGTCCTCGGCCACCGCCAGCGGGTGTTGGAAGGGAAGGAGGAGGACGCAGGTGCCGATGCGCATCTTCTCCGTCCGGGTAGCGATGCCGGCGGCAGTCACCATGTTGGAGGGAAAATAGCCGTTATCCTCCACCATGTGGTGTTCGCTCGTCGTCACCATGTCGAAGCCGTACTTCTCCGCCAGGGCGATCTGCTCCAGGGAATTGTGATAGGCATCCACCCAGTGCCCGGTGCGAGACTGATAGCTGTAGTGCAAGGCGAACTTCATGGCTCCATCCTCCTAAACGTTCCGGTTCGTTGGCCACTCACATCTACGCTCCAGACAAAACACATATAAGCCGAAATATCCCGGCCCTTGAAATGACTCGTTTCGGAAATGGAGACGGGAAATAGCCCGAGCCGTGTTTTTCAGAGAACTCTTCAACATGAATTCAAGATTCGATCGTGGATCTGGACAGGACGCCCCCGGACTTGCCGCGCGGGACGAACTGGCCGTAGCCCGGTTGTTGCATGAGCTCCCCCTCTCTGAGGACCACCTTTCCGCGCAGGAGGCTGAGCTCCAGCCGGCCGCTGAGCTCCCATCCCTCGAAGAGCGAGTAGTCGGAATTCGTGTGCTGCCCCGCCGCCGTCACGGTCGAACTCCCTTCGGGGTCGACCACGACGAGGTCGGCGTCGGAGCCGACGAGAAGCGCTCCTTTCTGCGGGTAGAGACCCAGTACGCGCGCCGGATTCTCGCTCGTGAGCTGCACGAGGCGCTCGGCCGTAATCCTCCCGCGCGCAACGCCCTCGCTATAGAGAACCGGAAGGAGGGTCTCGATGCCGGGCGCCCCGTAGGGCGACTCGGTGAAGGGCGGGCCGTTCTTCAGCGCCAGGGAGTAGGGGGCGTGATCGCTCCCGATGAGGTGGATCCATCCGTCCTGGATGCCCTTCCAGAGAGCGGAGACGTCCGCCTCCTCCCGCAGCGGAGGCGCCACCTTGGCCGGGGCGCCCATCTCCCGCACGGCCGCCCCCGTGAGGGTCAGATACTGCGGGCAGGTTTCCACGACGATGTCCTTCCCGGCCGCCAGCCCGCGCCGCGCCTCATCGAGGGCCTGCGCCGAGGTGAGGTGAACGATATAGAGCGGACAGCCGGCCAGATCGGCCAGATGGATCGATTTCGCGACCGACTCGGCCTCAAGCTCCGGCGGGCGCGAGTAGTCCAGAAAATCGGCGCCGTCCATTCCTGCGCCCAAGGCCTTGTTCTCCAGGTAGTCGATGACCAGGCCGTTTTCGGCGTGGACGAGCACGGTGCCGCCATGACGACCCACGATATCGAGCGCGGCGTAGAAGTAGTCGTCCGGGATGCAGCGGCCGCGGCCCCGCTTGCGGTAGCCCATCATGACCTTGAAGGTCGTGACGCCGCTGTCGATGGCTTTTGGGATCTCGGCGAGATACTCAAAATCCTCGAAGATCCAGGCGTGCAGCGAGAAGTCGACGACGCTCCCCGCTTCACCCTCCTCGCGGCAACGCTGCAGCGTGGAGAGCATGGCCTCGTTCTCCTCGCCCGTGGCGAAGGCGACCATGGTCGTGACGCCTCCGTGCGCGGCGCTCCGCGCAACGTCGGACAGGGAATCGACATGGTTGGAGTACGCCCTGAAGTGGACGTGGGGGTCGATGACGCCCGGAAGAACGAGCTTGCCCGAGACGTCAAGGACCTCTTCGGCTGCGGGCATATTTTCCGGCGCGCCCACACAGGCGACCCTCCCGTCCCGAACGCCGAGAGCAGCCTCCTGCTGGCCGTGACCGGATACGATTGCGCCGCCTTTCACGAGCAGGTCGAGCGGTTTCTGGCGGGACCTATCTGTCATGAAAACCTCCCTTGCGGACTCTCGCCGGCGCCGGAGTAAACAGCCGTTTCACGCCGGCTCCTCCTTTGTGAAATGACCCGGCAATCGAACTTTGATACTTCAACCGATTAAGACGGAGCATACTATATATCCCGGGCGCACCAAAACACGGGCGCATCCATCAGGCTTCTCAAAAATACAAATCAATCGATAAAGAGGGGCCGAATACCGTTCTTGGGCGAGGCGAAGTCGATAAGGCGCCCTGCGCAAAGCTCTCATCGAAAGTGAGCAGTCCGTAGCCCGCAAACATACACAGGGCCGTTCGCGAACGGTGGGGCGGGCGCATAGGCGGCAGGCATGTATGTCCGCCCCTGCGATTTCTTTCCTTGTTAATACTCGAACACCGTGGGGCCGTCCACCTTTTCGGTCAGCGCCCAGGCGGCGGCGCGGGCGGCGCCTAAGCGCCATTCACGCTCGGCCTCGGGCGTCTGCGAGGGATCGCCGAAAGGATGGTGAAAATGCCCGGCGCGGTTGTTGACGATTCGGTTGACCCCGATGTCACGCGCCACGTCGGGCAAGCAGGTGACGATGACGGTGGGGATGGCCTCCCGCTCCAAGGCTCTCGCCAGCGCAGCCCCGCTGCGCGTGCCGGTTCCTCACGTGGCGGGGAGGACGACGCCCTCGACCCCGGCCTTTTTGAGCTCCGCGGCCCAGGCGCGGCCGATGCCGTCCATCTCGGCGAAGGCGCCGCCGTTCCCGCAGGTGCTCAGGAAATCATCGTGGAGCGCAGCGATTTCACCCTCGCCCTCGAGCCGCCGGAAGGCGTCCACGGCGAGCATGCGGTCGGGCTCCTCGTTCACGAACACGGTGTTGAAGCCCCCGTGGATCGAGATGAAGGCGCCGCCCGGAAGGGCGTCTTTCCCCTCGAATGAGTAGGTGGCCCAGTTCTCGTTCCTTGAGCCGGCGAAGCGATCCGGGTTGCCGGGGGGCACCATGCCGCCTTCGGATACGATGGCGATGCGGGCCTTTTTGAGATCGGGGATCGGCTTAGGCGGAGCTATCTCTTCCAGAACGGGCACTTCGAGTTCGGTCTGGTAGGGCTCGCCCTTGATTTTATTCAAGACCATATCGACGGCGCGCCGCGAAGTCGGAAGCTCCGCGATTTCGTTGTAGCGGATGCCCCGAGGGAGGTAGCCCTCGTCTGCGGCGTTTCCGACCTCCTCGCCCCGGGCGAGCTTGAGTCCCAGGCGGGCGGCGGCTTCCAAGGCCGCTTCCATCCCGGCGGCGGAATCGGCGGCGGGGACGGTGTGAACGCTGAGGCCTGCGGCGGGAAAGCCCGGATTCTCAGGGTGCATGGCGGTGACTACAGGGATGCCCGCCTCCTGCGCTGCGCGGCAGACGGCGGCGCAGGCGAGCCCGAAGCGCCCGGCGTTGAAGGCGGGTCCGGCGAGAACGAGATCGGGCGAAAACGCCATTATCAGCGCGATGGCCTCGGCGGCGCAGGTTTTTTCGTTTTCGGCGAAAAGACCGTCTCCCGCGAAGACGGCGCCGACGACTTCGGCTTCGTCGCCCAGGATTTTATCGAGCAATACGCCGGGGCCGACGGGACCGGGCCGGGCGGATACGGGATGATCGCTCATCTCCTCGCCCCCGACGCCGGCGAAGAACTGGTTCAAGTAGTGAACGACCCGAAGTTTACCGCTCATGGCCTGGCCTCCTCAAGTTCAGCCTTACTCGGTTGGTAGTCTGTGGGCTGCAGAGTGATGGTTTTGCGGGGCTTTTTCATGAGCCTATACTTTTACGCCTAGCCTGACGGCGTTCTCGTGCAATGTCTTCAAGCAATGGGAAGGGGTCTTCAACGAATGGAAAACTTAAAGGCCATGTCAATGGTACACTAGTAGCCAGCAAATTCTGTCGCTGATAATCAGAGTATTTCTTATATTTAGACCTCGGTAAATTCTCGTTACGCACGAATCCGAATCGCCACTTCTGCCCAAATTCAAAAAGATTTACAGCGAGGATATCGAATTTGCCCGGCAGTAAACATGTGGTTTCGATGGTGCTTCCATTCGGTAATCGAACTGTTCTCCTGTCGCTTGCATCCACCTGACACCGCCCCACATAACCTCCATTGCTGCGGCGAACGCTCTTGGTCTGCAACGACTTCACCTCCACAGTTATGGTCTGGCCCTGATATTCAAAGCTAAAATCAGCCGGGCGCGACCGGTCATGATCATCATAACGGGTCAGCTTGTGTATGCGCGCATCTGAAAAAACAGACCGTTGCAACTTGTATTCAGCTATAAAGCCGACCAAAGGCCCCCGCGCACTGGGCCTTTCGGATAGGATGATGTTCAAGTCTTCAATGGTGAGACCCCAATCCTCAATTATCCCCATGCTTGCTTTTTCTCGAATACAAGAAAATAGGAATGATTTTTGCGAGCATGTATTTGTTTTAGAATGCGGCTTGCCGCGGGCCGATTTCTACGCATAACCACGAAGAGGTCTCGAGCATAAAAACCGTTCGCCGTATACTCATTTATGATCTCTACATGAGTCAACCATTGTTTGTTGGCACTAACTTCATCTTGGCACTTCACAATCAATATCCCTTTATTCCGCAAGACGCGAGATGCTTCCCGTCCAGCAGACACGTACATATCCAACACGGCTGCATGATATTTCGGTCTCGTTGCGGGAGATTGACTCCCATTTGAATATGAGTCACGAAAAGCAGCATAAGAACCAGAACCTGCCAACATGGATTCTTGAGAGCGATAGAATCCTTCCATGTACGGAGGATCAAGTACAACACAATCAATAGTTTCGTCATCATAGGGAAGTGTTCGGCAATCGACCTTTGTGCTTTCAATGTCGGATGCTATGACCTTGTAATCATCCGGATCAACATTTTGCCAAAATATTCCCTTTCCATACGTAACGTCCGCTACGGTAGAGCCCCGGGGGACGTGAAGCTGTAAGATCAAGGGAAATACATCTGCATTTCCGGCAACGTGCGCACTCAGAATTAAATCGCTGGTAGTAACACCAGATGGCGATCTGCGTGGTGCGCGACTCATGCCACCAAATCCCTGTATCGAAGCCTATGACCGGAGAGGTCGTTCGCGATCTGTCTCATTTGTTTTTTGGTGTCCAACGGACGGAGATTTTGACGACCTGCATATTCTATCACATATCGAGCCAAGTGTTTCATGCTGATCTTGTTGTAAATCCCATGATATCCGCGCATATTATGGCCGGAAGCATGCTCACCCATATACACCCTGCCCCATCCTTCACTCGCCGCTGGATGAACCCCTGCAAAGTATCCTTGTCGGTCGGTTCTAGCGTACAGACCTTGACTCTATTTACTTTCGTATTTTTTACACTATTGGCGGTTGCCTTGTCAACGATTCCCGGCCTTCCCATCTTCTCGCGCTTGGCCTTCGGTATGTTCTTTAGCTTGCCGCCCATGTAGGTCTCGTCCGCTTCCACTGGGCCGGAGTGCGACCGCCGTTTCACGGCAATTCTCAACAACGCCCCCCGGCCTCAATAAGCCTTGCCCACCATGTTGTTGATGTCCTTCGCCCACTCGCTGGCGTAGTAGTCGCTGTCGACCAGGGTAAAGGCCTCGCGGACGTTGCATCTCTTGCCGTTGTAGAATTCGACGACCTCTGAGCCGATGACCCGCTCCACCGCGGGGGCGGCGATGCGCTCCCCCTGCATGCCCTTGGAAATGACGGCGTCGGCCTCGGGCACATGAAAGACGAGCGGGAACTCGCCCGACCCCGGCCGGCCCACCTCGTAGATGATCGGAACGGCGCTTACGCCCATCTGCTCGAGCGCCTGGACGGTGAGCCAGTAGTCCACCGTGGAGTTGCCGCCGCCCTCGAAGGCGAGAACCGCGCCGTCGGCCTCTAGGAGGGTGGCGAGCTTGGCCACGTATTGCGCCGAGCGCTCCTTGAGCGCCTGGTTGTCGTGGTGGCCGCGCGTGATGATCATGCCTGAGAAATTGAGGTCCACACCGTGGCGGCGGTAGAGTTCGTAAATCAGCGGTAAGTTGCAGTGAAGGTAGGTCGGCGCCTTTTGCTGCGTCTTGTAATTCGCCCCCACCACCGCGCCGTCGAGCATCTCGTTCGGGTGAATGAGCGTGGGAAGCGAATCCCCCAGATTCTTCCCGTACATGAAGGTCTGAACCATGGACGCCTGGTGCATGACCTGATCGACGAAAATCACCCGGGGAAGGCCGGGGTCGACGTCCCCGAGTTCGAACGTCTCTAAGCTAACGGGTTCGAGTTCCGCCGTGTGCGCGGCCAGCCGGGATGCGATCTTCAGCGTCGCCAGGCGCACGGCGTCGTCATGCGCTTCGTTCGAGGCGCCATCCAGCGGCTCGTAGCAGGCGACGAGATTCGCGGTCTCGGAATTCGTGCAGTGCAGGGCGCCGGGACCGGACATATCGATAATCCCTTCGCGAAAGCTCATGATGCCCGTCATGGGGCCGAGGAAATGGGTGGAGCTGACCACGCACATTCCGGCCAACTTGTGGGTGCGGCCTTGGCCTACGGTCTTCGCCGGACCGAGGAATCCGGGGAAAGCGCATGAGCGCCCGCTTACCTTGTGGAGAGGCTCCACAGCGTCTAAGACGTTGGTGATCCGCACCGAATCGCCCGGCATGGCAGCGTGAAAGCCGACATCCTTGAGAGCGCCGTCTTCAAGCGCCAGTTCACGGAGGGCATCGGCATCCACGGTAAGCATATTGTCTTTGTATTCGAAGCGCTTTCCAACGATGATTCTTGATACGGGAAATATACCCATCTCCAATTTCATGGACATCACCACCCCCACTACCTAGCCGTGCGCATATCGGCGAGATCACTCTCGATCTGCGGCAGATCGAGCACCATTTCCATCATGAGAAGTTTATCGGCGTAAACGTCCTCGGGAACCTGGGTTCGCACCTTCTCTTCTAAGATGTGAAAAACGGGGAGTCCCAACGAGACTCCCGCCAGGGGCCCGGCCCAACTGGGGTCCCCGGTGGTCAGCGTTTCGGCCGCGAGCCGAAGGCCTTCACCGGGCATTCCCAATACCACCATCAAATTCTCCGGCCCGACCTCATCCGCAATCGATTTGATGGCGGCCTGGTTTTCCAGGTCCATGGCGCCTGCGGAGGTTCAGACGAAACACTCCGTCTTCTGGAATACGATCTCCGCTCCCGCCGCCTCGAGGCATTCGGCAATCAGCGGACCGGGAACGCCGTCCCGCTCGCCCAGCGCAATCACCTTCTTGCCCTTGAACATGAATATCCTCCCGCTTGCTACAAAAAAACGAACGAATCACCCTTCTATCAGCACCGAAGCCCCGTCGGCCTGCTGGGACATCCGGCCCAGAAACAAGCTCCCTTTCGCCACCACCATTGTACTCTGAAGGCGGCCGGCCCGCATCCTCTTAAGAGCGTGGCCGAGAAAGGGAACGCCTGCGGGGATGTGCCCCTGCGTAGGCGCGAATCCGGGCATCCCGTGCGCCTCGATAAAATCCGGAATCTCCTCGCGGGCGATTTCCCCGCCCATGACCGCCATGGCGGCCAGCATTCTATAATTCGTGGCCGCGACGTCTCCCGCACCCGCAGGCAGCATGACCTCGGGGTTATGCAGTTCGACGGCATACTTATCGACGCTTCTCAGCTTGCGCCCGGCCCGAGCCAGTGGATCCCGCACCAGAGCCTCCGCCAGTCCCTGGGGAGTGGAGGGCTTTCCCGCCGCGTGGCGTCCCGCGATTTCAAGATTCACCCGGGGGCCTCCTTCCGAATTTTTGGTGAGAAAGAAAGCCACCCCGCCCAATACGTCTTCGAGAACGGGCATCTCCTTTTCCAGATGGTAGTAGGCCTTCATCCCGAGCTTCGCCATCGAACCGCCTCCTACGACGACGGCATTTGCGACGACGCCCGCCTGAATCAGGGCCGCCGCGTGTATGAGTGCGTACACCGGAGCCGCGCAGAAAGACTTCACGTCGACGCCGGCGGCATTCACGCAGCCCGCCATCTCGGCGATGGCTTTTGCGAGATTGCCTCCACCGCGATTGTAGCGATCTCCGACCGCCTCCTCCGAGCAACTGATGACGTACTCTATTGCATCCGGTGCGATGTTTTCCTGCACGAGAAGCCGGCTGAGAGCGTATGCGCCGCTGGCCTTGGCCGCCAGGTTTTCCAGAAGAATACGGGCATCAAGGGATTCGTCGGAATCATGATCGCGGCGAATGCATCCGATGAGGCCCTTATTCTGAAAAAGCGGCAGGGCCTCTCCTCGCTCGATTCGCCCCAAAATATCTCCCTGATGATATTCCTTAGAGGGTTTTTCTCTTTCGAGAAGCGCAGACGCGGAATCAGAACCCAAGGCGCGCGACCCATGACGCTCCGCATCAAGCAGTACCAACCCGAATTGATCGGCCGCCTCAATAAGGGCGTAGAAAGAATCCTGCGGGAGGATTTCCCCAAATTGGCCCTCAGGCGAAGCGCCTGCGAGGGAATTTCCGTACCACGGAGTTGGAATTTCGCCTAAATTCTCGGGCGGAAGGTTGCCGATGAAAGCCTGGTTCGGCGCATAACCGACCACTTCGTCAAAAGACCGCAAATCAGCGAATACGTCGCCTGGCGCCTGATCCCTCCTTGAAGTCTCGCGCCAGGGTTTCGAGCCGTAGCGAACCAGATCGGGAACATGAACGAGAACGTTCGCCGCCGCACGCAGATACGCAGTCATATCACCCGCCAAAAAAGGAGGAAGGAAAAATTACACGAGCATTCGTACCGGAAATGAAATGCCGCAGCATCTCATCCGGCAAAACCATTCACCACGCGTTTTTTCCAGCATCCGCCCTGCTTCTTCAACAAACGCATCCAGGCCAGGGCTTCATCATAAAGAAACGGGAATGATATGCGAAACGAACAAACTCTTTGCGCTTCGATCTTTTTTTCGTTGAGCAGGTTACCGGCTCGCCCCGAGCTTCGCTCAGTCGGGATTGACCCGGCATTTCCCCGCATTTGCGCTTCTCGCGCGTGGCGGGGTTTCGCTATGGTGGCGAAGCGAGCCGACCCCTTCACGAAGACGGGGCGGGCGAATCTCTCGCAGCCCTCTCATGAGGAAGACTCGATGACAAGGCGTGCTTCAAGCTATCCTTTCATGCGGACTCGGGCGGCGAGCCTCACGGGCTCCCTCATGGGGACGGGGCGGAGCGATGGAACGGCCCCTAAGGGGAGGAGAGGTGAGGATTCGGAATTCCTGAAAAATACGATAAAATTAGATAAATTCACGAGGTATTTCGATAAATTCCTGAAAATAAATCGCCCGGTAGAAGCCTTGTAAGATGTTGAAATATAATGATATTCAATTAAAATCTGAGTGCAGGCCGCTCAAATAAAAGACCGAAAAAAATTTAGCGTTCCGCATTTGCCCGCAAATCCGATGAGATGGGCGCATTTCCCGGTATTATCCCGCAGGTTCTCACCCCCCCCATATTGACATTTGGGCGCAGTGGCGTATCTTCATAACAGCGGGGCATGAACCCGCAGAGGGGGAATCAACACATCCGGCGGGAGGCAACATGAAGATATTCATCGATACGGCGAACGTGGAAGAAATCAGGGAAGCGGTATCCACCGGCATTCTGGACGGCGTGACGACGAATCCCTCGCTCATTGCGAAAGAGGGTGCGGACCACCACACGAGAATCAAGGAGATATGCGAGGTGGTCGACGGTCCGGTGAGTGCGGAGGTCATCGCCACGGAGGCGAACGAGATGGTCGAGGAGGGCCGTGAACTGGCCGCTATCCACGAGAACGTCGTCGTGAAGGTTCCGGTGGGCGTCGAGGGCCTGCGCGCCGTCAAGGCCATGCGCGAGGAGAACATCAACACGAACGTCACCCTCATCTTCAGCCCCGTCCAGGCCATGCTGGCCGCCAAGGCGGGGGCTTCGTTCGTGAGTCCTTTCGTGGGCCGGCTGGACGACATCTCGAACCCGGGCATGGAGATGGTGCGGGACATCGTGCAAATCTTCGAGAACTATGATTACGCCACCGAGGTATTGGTGGCGAGCGTAAGAACGCCTATCCATTTGCTCGAAGCCGCGAAAATGGGAGCGGACGTCGCAACGGTGCCCTTTCAGGTGATTGCGCAGCTGCTCAAGCATCCATTGACCGATATCGGGTTGGAGAAATTTTTGGCGGATTGGCGCCGCGCCAATGAAATGCGCTGATCCTCCGGGAGGGTAGAACGATTATGCCGATGTATGAATTTCTTTGCGGAAGCTGTGAAAAAGATTTCGAGACGATTGTTTCATCCGCGCAAGCCATCGATCTGGTGGAATGCCCTGAATGCGGGTCGCGGAAAGTGCACAAAAAACTTTCCGTGTTCGCCAAATCCTCTTCCGGCGCGGCGGCGTCGACGTCGGCTTTTGGCGGTGGGTTCCCGGCCGGCGGGGGTGGCTGTGGAGGTATGTGTTCGTGCCACTAACCCCTTGGGGTTGCGTTTAGATTCTCTCGCCAAACTGCCTGCGCTCTATCCTTTGGAAAATTTTTGAGGGGGGGACAATATGCCGCAATACGAGCGAGTCAGTGTATTCGAAACCGCCGGCGCACAGTTCGACCGAGCGGCGGACCTCATCGATTTAGATGATGAAACGCGGTTTCTCCTCAAGACTCCTTTCCGGGAAATGAAAGTCGAAATTCCCATCCGCAGAGACGATGGCTCCCTGGGCGTTTGGCAAGGCTACCGCATTCAGTTCAATGGCTCCCGAGGCCCTTTCAAGGGTGGAATCCGCTACCACCACGAAGTGGATATGGACGAGGTGCGCGGACTCTCGGCTCTCATGGCCTGGAAGACGGCTTTGGTCGATATTCCCTTTGGTGGCGGAAAAGGCGGCATCAGCGTCAACGTGAAAGAACTCAGCGTTTATGAGTTGGAGCGGCTGACCAGAAAATTCATCGCGCGTATCGACCACATTCTGGGACCATACCGCGATATTCCCGCCCCTGACGTGAACACGAACGCGCAGGTGATGGCGTGGATTTTTGATGAATACAGTAGCCGGCACGGGTATGCGCCGGGTTGTGTTACCGGGAAACCCCTGGCCATAGGCGGCTCCCCGGGGAGGGAGGCGGCCACGGGGCGCGGCGCCGTGATGGTGTATCAGGAGATAGCCAAAAGGGAAGGCTGGGACCCCGCATCCATGACGGCGGCGATACAGGGTTTCGGGAATGTCGGCTCTTTCGCCGCCAGGTTCATGGGTGAACTGGGAGTGAAGGTGGTGGCGATTTCGGGCAGCAGGGGCGCCTATTTCAATGGCGACGGAATCGACGTCGAAGCAGCGGCGGCGCACCGGAAGGAGACGGGTGGGCTGGAAGGTCTCGGCGGAGTCGAGGCGATCACCAATGAAGAGCTTTTGGCGCTAGATGTGGACGTCTTGATTCCGGCGGCTCTGGGCGGCGCCATTCATGCCGGTAATGCGGCGAACGTAAAAGCCCGGATTATTCTGGAAGTGGCCAATGCTCCGATAACCGAAGGGGGCGAGAACATTCTGGCTGATGGCGGTGACGTCATGTTGATCCCCGACGTATTGGCGAGTTCGGGCGGCGTGACGGTCTCGTATTTCGAGTGGGTGCAGAACATCCAGCAATTTGGCTGGGATGAAGAGCGGGTGAACCGCGAGTTGGGCAGAATCATGGCGCGCGCCACTACGGAGGTGTATGAACTGGCAAGGGCGAAAAACGTGTCTTTGCGCACGGCGGCCTTTATCATTGCGGTTCAAAGAGTGGCGGAGGCGGAGCGCCTTCGCGGTTTGTAGGCCCAGTCATATTGGTGGAGTTTTCGTTGTCTGAATTCGTGATAGACGCTCAAGGCATCGAAAAATCCTTCGGAACCCTCAAAGCCGTCGATGGCGTCTCGCTTCAGGTGAAGCCCGGGGTGTGTTTCGGGATTCTGGGCCCGAACGGAGCCGGCAAAACCACGACAATCAAGATGCTGCATGGAGCCGTTCATCCTGATGCGGGCAGCCTGAGGGTGCTGGGGAGAGACGTAATCACCCAGAGCCGGCTCATTCGCGTGCAGATGGGCATCGTATCGCAAGAAGATACCCTGGACCGCGATCTGACGGTATATGAAAATCTTTGGGTCTATGCCGGGTTTTTCAGCATCTCCAGGAAGGCGTCTTTATCCCGCATCGAGCATCTGCTCGATTTCATGCAGCTTCGCGAAAAATGGAATTCACAGATCAAGACCCTGTCCGGCGGAATGAAGCGGCGCCTCCACATCGCGCGCGCCCTGATTCATGAGCCGAAATTCCTGATTCTGGATGAACCCACCACCGGCCTGGATCCGCAGGCGAGGCATCTTGTCTGGCAGAGGCTCCGGGAACTCAAGGCGCAGGGCCTGACCATCCTTCTCACTACGCATTACATGGAGGAGGCGGCCCAGATGTGCGATCGCATCGGCATCATGGATACGGGAAAATTTCTGGTGGAAGGTGAGCCACAAGCCCTGGTGCAGGAAAAAGTGGGCGATGAGGTATACGAGCTCAAGGGCGGTGCTTCAGAAGAATTGCTCCATTCACTACAAAATCTCCCTGTAACCACCGAAGTCGTTGCCGATATATTGTACCTGTACAGCCGCAACGGGATGCGGGTGATGGAGCATTTGATTTCTCACGGGAGGAAGGATTTCCTGAGGCGGCCAGCCACCCTGGAGGATTTATTTTTAAGGCTCACGGGCCGGGAGCTTAGAGATTGATGTTCCTACCCCAGGCTCCGAGTCATCGCGCCTTTCGTGTCTGGGTCCGCCATCTGGTGTACTACCGCTCTTTTTACCTGGCGGAATGGGCAGGCAACCTGGGTGAGCACATTTTGTGGCTGGTGGCGTTTGGTTACGGCCTAGGCCGGTTGGTGCCGAGTCTGGACGGCATCTCTTATGCGCAATTCATCGGGCCGGGGTTGATGGTTTCCGTCGCGATGTGGAACGCCACCTATGAGTCCACATACGGGGCTTATTCAAGAATGCGAATTCAGAATATCTATGAGTCCATGCTGATGGCCCCGCTCACGGTGGGAGACATCGTGCTGGGCGATCTTCTCTGGTGCGCCAGTCGTGCGCTGATTGGCTCGACGATGATGCTGATCGTTTTGACTTTGTTCGGTTTGGTCGGCTCATGGTGGGCGGTGGCGATTCTTCCGGTTCTGTTTATCGAGGCTGTGATGTTTGCTGCCCTGGGGCTCATAGCGACATCATTGGCCCACAGCTTCTCGTTTTTCAATTTTTATTTCTCCGCCATCGTCATGCCCATGTTTTTCTTCGCAGGCACCTTGTTTCCCATCAAAGGGCTTCCGGTGTGGGTAGAACGCTTATCCGACGCTCTCCCGCTTACCCATGCGGTGAGAATCTCGCGCGGCTTGTTTATTTATGGACATGTCGAGAATTTCATCTGGCATTTTTCTTTTCTGCTTGGCTTTACGCTTCTATTCCTGGTCATCGCCTGTTTTCTGGTGAGCAGGCGGATGGTGGAGTAATCATGGGGTCTGTAACGAAAATCCTGTATCCCCCTGAACCTTTTTTGTTTCATGAGAGTTTGTTGCGTTTTCGCGTCTCCAACGAGGAGTTCATCAACTCCTACGCGGGCGGGGTGTACCGCAGGGTCGTGGAGGATTCCGATGGCAATCTGGTTTTCCTGGAAGCTGAAGTCGAAGGTGAGGGCAGGGGTGCGGTTCGCCTCCGGATAGCCACCGAAGGACGGATGACGAAATCGGCCCAGAGCAGGGGCCTGGACGCCATCGAACACGTTTTGGCTTTTGACCTAGATTTGAAGCCATTTTACAGGATGGCGAGGGGCGACGCGGATCTGGCTCCTATGGTGAAAAAATTCAGAGGCCTCAAGCCGGTACGGTATTTGAGCGTATTTGAGGCTCTTGTTACGGCCATTACGGCGCAACAGGTGAATTTGACGTTCGCCGGCGCCATACGGGGGCGGATGGTGAAGCGATGGGGAAGAAAATTGCGCATCGACGGGCAGACGCATTACGCTTTCCCGCACTCGGAGCGTTTGGCCAGGGCGCGCGTATCCACCTTGCGGGGGATGCAATTCTCGGAACGAAAAGCGGAATATGTGATTGGTGTGGCGCGCGCCGCTATGGAGGGTCGATTGAATGAGAGCGAACTGCGGGTTCTCCCCATTGATGAGGCGGTGGCTCGCCTGACCGAAATACGGGGCGTGGGTCGCTGGACGGCCGAGCAAATGCTGTTTCGGGCTCTCGGCCGCGTGGAAGTGTTTCCCGGTGGTGATTTGGGAGTGCAGAAGGTCGTGGCGCGTTATTGTTTCGGGAAAGAGCGTGTGGATGAGGAGTCTGCGCGCAAACGGGCAGACGGGTGGCATCCGTGGGCCTCTCTGGCGACGACCTACTTGTTCGCCGCATGGCGCGCGGGCGTCGCGTCCGCTCATGAGACAGCATGATTCTTGAGAGTCAGGTGAATATATGAACAACACCCGGGTTTCCATCGAGGAGCGGGAAAAGAATCTGCTGGCGTCTTATGCCGCCCATAGCGCCGATAGTCTAGGGCGGAAGTATCCGGAGCCCGAGCACGACATGCGGACGGCCTTTCAGCGTGATCGCGACCGGATCATCCACACGCAAGCGTTCAGGAGGCTTGAATACAAGACCCAGGTTTTTGTGAATCATGAGGGGGATCATTACCGGACACGCTTGACGCACACCATAGAGGTGAGCCAGATCGCCCGTTCCATCGCCCGCGCCCTCGGCTTGAACGAAGAACTCGCCGAGTCCGTTGCGCTCGCGCATGATTTGGGCCATCCACCTTTCGGTCATGCCGGGGAGAAGGTTCTGGATGAGTTCATGGGAGGCCATGGGGGGTTCGAGCACAATTTGCAAGCTCTGCGAATCGTCGAGTTTTTAGAGAAGCGCTACCCCTCGTTTCCGGGCTTGAACCTCACATGGGAAACACGCGAGGGAATCATAAAATATCTTCATCGCTACGAAGGCCCGATGCCTCCGGGTCTGACGAATACAATCTCTCCCAGCCTCGAGGCGCAGGTGGTCGATGTGGCGGATGAGATTGCATACAACAACCATGATTTGGACGACGGGCTGTCGTCCCGGTTATTTGATCTCGAAGATTTGCAGGATACGCGCCTTTGGCGTGAACACTATGAAAGCTCAAAAGAATCTTTTCCCAACTCTTCCAGGCGAGAGAGTAAGCACGACACCATTCGCCGAATTATAAACTCACAGGTTCACGATATTATCACATCCACATGCGAGCGTATTAAGACTCGGAAGCTTCGAGATATTTCGGATGTCAGAGAGAATGGACACGATGTGGTTGTTTTTGCTGAAGAGATGAATGAGAAAAACATCGAACTAAAACGTTTCTTGATGGCGCGGATGTATAAGAACCAACGTGTCATGAAATTAGAAAAAAGCGCTCGAAAAATATTAAGTGGGTTGTTTCATTTGTATATCAACGATTCTCATAAAATTCCAGAACATGTTCGCAAACTCGAGGATATGGATGGGCGACATCGAATGGTTTGTGATTATGTCGCTGGAATGACGGACCGCTACGCTTTGCAGCAATATGAGCGATGGTTGGAAGTATGATGTTTAAGTTCTTCTTCTAGTTCGGGAAAGAGGGAACAGAAGAAAAAATCTTGGGGTGATGGTAATTTTGAGCCGTCTCTTTAAGGCTGTTGCGAAGATCCTACTTGATTTGAAGAGCAGCAAAGAGGTTGGTTTCTTTTCTCTTCAAGAGGAGGAGTACGGAGCCATCAAGATGAGATTTATCTATGATCGCCTGAAATTCTTCTATTGTTTTTACAGGTATGTGGTTAACCTCCTCGATTTCATCGCCGGGCCTGATTCCACTAAGCTCAGCAATGCCCCCTCTGAGAATCGAGGAGACCACCAAAGTCTTCTCCTCATAAGGCAACTCGAAGCGCTGGGCTAAATGCGGGGTAAGCACCTCTACCTTCATTCCCATGTAAGTTTGGTTCGTCATCATTCGCGAATGGGGCGCTTCAGGCCGTCTTCCTATGCGTAAATAGACACTCTCAAGGCGCTTTTCTCGGTAATACTTTACCAACACAAGGGAATTTGGCTTTGTGCGGGCCACTATGCGGGGAAGGCTCTGCCATGTGCTGACAGATTTGCCGTCGAATTCAACTACGACGTCTCCACGACGCAAGCCGGCACGATGGGCAGGGCCGCCGCGAGTAACTTGTGTGAGCTTGGCGCCCTCGAACCGAGAAAGGCCCAGGCTCTTTCCCTCTTGCCGGGGGACTGCCGATATAGCCGCACCCAAGCGGCCTCGCACCGGATAGCCTTTGTGGCGAAGGGAATCGATAACGGCTTTGGCTTGATTAATCGGAATGGCGAAACCAATGCCTAAACTCCAGGCGCGCGACCCGCTGGAAAATATCGCTGTGTTGACACCGATTACAACGCCTTTCGTATTTGCAAGTGGCCCACCGGAGTTGCCAGGATTGATCGATGCGTCGGTTTGGAGATATTCATCAAAAGGACCTTCTTTCAAATCCCGAGCCTTGGCGCTGATTATTCCCACAGATACGGAATTTGCCAAGCCAAATGGACTGCCAATCGCTATAACCCATTGCCCGACATCTACTTCATCGGAATCTCCTAGAGATGCTTCCTGGAGTTTTTGAGTCGGTTTTATTTTTAGTAATGCAAGATCTGTTTTATCGTCCACGCCAAGCAAACGGGCTGATAATTCCTCCCCTTCATGGAGTTTGACCATAATTTCTTGTGCGTTTTTGATAACGTGGTGATTCGTTAAGATATGACCTTCTTGTGAGACAATGATTCCAGAGCCCACGTTGTAGTGGCCGCTAAAGGGCACGTTACCCTGATCAAATTTTGGAGGATTGTCTTTTTGGCGACCTCTACCGAAGAGGTTAAGCAGTGGATTGCCCTCGGTGCCTTTTGGTTTTACACGAATATGCACAACCGAAGGTTGTAACTTTTTGGCTGCATTGATGATGAGGCGACTACCAAATGGATGAGATGTCGCCGCCGACATGGGTGAAGCGCCTAATAACCAGAAGGGCAATAAGCAGATGTAGATAGAAACATGTAGACTGCGACAGCGCATGGTTTAGTGTACCCTAATCGTTGGGTCCGAACTACGCATAAACGGCTGAATCACCAAACTTTGCATATGCTAGCATCGTGTATTTCCGGGAGCAATCAATTTGACCAAGGTTGGACAAGTTTGATATAGCGTGTTCGCTCGATCACCTGTGAATTAACAGGCTTATCTATCGCGGTTTTTTCTTAGACGCTCGGGAATCGAAGAACACCTATGAGATTTTCAACTAGACTCACGTGGTTCCGGCAGTCGCGCCATTCGCTTTCCCAGAGAGATTTCTTCTAGCCGTGGACATCGGTCGAATCAGAAACTTTTCAATCATCGCGCATATAGACCATGGGAAGTCCACCCTGGCAGATCGCATTTTGGAAAAGACCGGGGCGCTTTCAAAGCGTGAAATGTCTTCCCAGGTCTTGGATTCCATGGCCTTGGAGCAGGAGCGGGGCATCACCATCAAGGCGGCGACGGTTCGTATACAGTATAAATCACTCCAGGGCGAAGAATATGTCTTTAACCTCATAGATACGCCCGGTCATGTGGATTTCAGCTATGAAGTTTCCAGAAGCCTCCAGGCTTGCGAGGGTGCTTTGCTACTGGTCGACGCGACCCAAGGTATCCAGGCCCAAACGATGGCGAATGCATACCTTGCTTTAGAGCAGGATTTAGCCATTATCCCAGTGATCAACAAAATCGATCTGCCAGCGGCGGATCCTGAGCGCGTGATGAAGCAAGTGGAGGACATCATCGGAATTGATGGAGATGAATGCCTGCTGGTAAGCGCGAAACAAGGCGAAGGAGTGGATTCGCTACTTGAAGCAATCGTTGAGCGAGTTCCACCTCCAAACGGAGATCCCGAGGTTTCTGCACAAGGGCTCGTGATAGATTCTTGGTATGATTCCTACCAGGGAGCCATTCCGTTATTTCGCATGTTTGAAGGAACCATTCGCAAGGGCGATATCGTCCGCTTTATGTCGACTGGTCAGGAATATCAAGTTCTGAGTTTAAGCACTTTTACGCCTCATGAAGTGAAAATAAAAGAACTTGGGCCGGGCGAAGTGGGAATTTTATCTGCTTCGATACGAGAGGTGAGCGATACTCGAGTGGGTGACACTATTACGCTTGCTAAAGACCCTGCACGTGAGGCCATCCAAGGCTTCCAGGAGCCGAAAGCGATGGTGTTTAGCGGTTTGTATGCGGTGGATAGTGCCGAGTATGAAGATTTGAGGACGGCGCTAGAGAAACTCAGGCTGAACGATTCGGCCTTTACCTATGAGCCCGAGACGTCGGTTGCTTTAGGGTTCGGTTTTAGATGTGGGTTTTTGGGTCTTCTTCACATGGAAATCATTCGCGAGAGACTGGAGCGTGAATATGATCTGACACTCATCATCACAGCCCCGACAGTGATTTTTCGGGTTCTGCTCAGTGATTCTACAGTGGAAGAAATCGATAGCCCAGCGAAATTGCCCGAACTATCGAGGATTGAGACGATCGAGGAACCGTTCATTTTGGGCACTATTCTTGTGCCCTCGGAATATGTTGGCGCCGTTCTCAAATTAGCACAGGAGAAGCGTGGCATTCAGCGCTCTATGGAATATATCGATACGACAACAGTGCAAATCGTCTACGAACTACCATTTAGTGAGATTCTCTTTGATTTTTACGACAAATTAAAATCCGTTTCTCGTGGGTATGCGAGTTTCGACTATGAGCACCTGGATTTTCGCTCAGCGGAAGTAGTAAAGCTGGATGTCCTGCTCAACGGCCAGCCGATAGACCCATTTTCGACAATCATACATAAAGAAAAAGCCTATTATCATGGCCGGGCGCTGGTGCAAAAAATGAAAGAAATCATCCCAAGACAAATGTTTGAGGTTATCATCCAGGCCGCAGTTGGGAACCGGGTGATTGCGCGGGAGACGATTCGGGCGTTGAGAAAAGATGTGACTGCGAAATGCTATGGTGGTGATATCACGCGAAAACGAAAGTTGTTGGAAAAACAGCGAGAAGGAAAGAAGCGCATGAAGAGTATCGGAACTGTAGAAGTGCCTCAAGAAGCATTTATGGCTGTTTTGGATGTGGGCAAGGAGTAAAACGTGTCGGATGCCAGTCTGGTTACACGCAAGAGCGCGAAGCGAAAGCGCAAATCCAAATCAACTTTTCGCGAATATGCTGAAGCGATCATCATCGCTTTGTTATTGGCTATGTTTGTGCGCACCTTTGTGGTGCAAGCTTTTAAGATACCCTCGGGTTCGATGGAAAATACTCTTCTTGTTGGCGACCATATACTCGTCAATAAATTCATCTTTTGGTTCCGCAAGCCTGAGCGCGGGGATATTATTGTATTCAGGTTTCCTAAGGATGAACGACGAGATTTTATTAAGCGCGTTATTGCTTTACCGGGTGAGGAGGTGATGGTTCGCGGGAAAAAAGTGTTTATCAACTGCGCTACGCCGAATACACCGGAAAAATGCGTGGCGTTGGATGAGGAATATGTGCGTTTTAAGCCAATTGGCGCCGCTGTCGGCTTTGAGAGTAAATGGGGGCCACAGAAAGTCCCGCCGGGACATCTATTCATGCTGGGGGATAACCGAAACAATAGCCAAGACAGCCGTTTTTGGGGTTTTTTGAAAATAGGTGAGCGCGTGAATCATATACCTGTCCGTTTTGCGGGTTATGCTTTTAGATTGCCTTTTCCTTGTTCGTTATGGTCTGCGCCGTGTTGGGACGATAAACTCCGCGGCTCCGCTTTCATGATTTATTGGTCTTGGAACGGCGATTCGGGTTCACCGCGCTGGGGCAGGCTGGCCAACTTTATTAGTTGATGTTTGTTTTTGTTGTGGTTTCGTCTGTCTTGGCAAAAATAGACTCAAAGAATAAAAAGACTTAACCCCTCATATTGTTTCCCATGGAACACAGCGCGTGTGAGAACCTATGGGGTGCCAAACCCGCATGTTGGAATAAGGGCCATAAAGTATCGTGGCGTCCGGCGCATAAAGAGACGCGAGATGAGAAACGCCGGAATCCCCTCCAAAATACGCGGAAGATTTTGATAAAACAGCGCTTAGAACTTTGGGTGGAATATCGTTGATATTGGTGATGGAATCGCCCAAAAGCCTTTGAAATTTCTCGCTAGCCACTGAATCTGCTGGCCCTTCTACCACGACGGGCCACTGTCTTGTTTCATCGGCATGCCTTCGCGTTATAGTGGCGAGAATCTGAGGGGGAACCCATTTACCTTTTCCCCCGCCACCCGGATGGATGATGAAGAACTCATCCCCAATACCACATTCATTCAACACGTTATCAGCTAAAATTAAATTGTTTTGTGAAGGCTTCAGTGTGACTTGCTCGCTCTCTGCAGCGTCCAAAGATGGCCAAGGACGCATCATCCATTCACAGATGTGAATTCCTTCTGAAACAGGAGGAAAAGGCGGATGAATCTGATACTTATCCAACCCATTTGAATTCAGCCGTTTTGCGAGTTCGCCTGAATTATCAGAAGTGTAGAACATGCACGTATCGTAGGGCTCGATGAGTTGAAATAACGCGTCATTTTCCTGTGGTTGGTCGTGATACAGGAGGTGGAAAGGGGGTGAGCTCCCGTCGAGAATTTCGTGAATCAACCCCGAGTCGAGTAGTGGGGCTGCATAATGGGGGTTTGCTGCCAGCGTGATGTGAGCGTTTTCATAATGGGCACGTAAATGTTTGAATAATAAAACCAATAGCAGGGTGTCCCCGAATGCTCCCATTCGGTAAATAAAGATTCTGGTTGCCAATGTCTACACACCACTCATGAGTGATTCCACGACTCGGGAGATTTTCGCGAATTCGTAAGCGTCCAGGGTCTCGGCTCGCCGCCTCGGGTCGATGTCTGCTCTTTCGAGAAGGTTTCGCAAAGTCTCCGGGTTTGAGGAGAGTTTTTTCGTATCATTTAACTCATATAGATTCAATGATTTGAGATTGTTGAACAGGGTTTTCCTGCGGTGCGCGAAACCCGCCTGGATGATCCGGAAATAGAGATTCTCATCTCCCACATCTACCCGGGGCCTCTCTCTCGCCTCTAGTCGTATGATCGCGGAGTCGACTTTTGGTGGTGGCCGAAAAGCGCCTGGGGGCACCACTTGGCATAGCTTCGCCTTATAGCGATGCCCTACCCAAAGAGTGAGTGAGCCATAGTCCTTCCCGCCTGGTGCAGCGCAAAGCCTCGTGCCCACTTCACGTTGCACCATCAATACCATGAGAGGAAATCGTTCAAGATTTTCAGTGAGTTGCGAGATAATGGCCGAAGCGACCTGGTAGGGCAGATTCGCCACCAGTTTCATCTTTTGGGGGAGGGAGGCGTAGTCGATTTCGAGCGCGTCGCCGTGAATCAGATGAAATCTCTCGTGCTCATCCTCCATCTTCTTGAGCGCGGGAATAAGCGCCTCGTCTATCTCGATGCCGTGGACGATGGCGCCGGCATCGAGGAGGCGCCGCGTGAGGGCGCCTTCCCCCACGCCGATTTCAAGCACATCTTCGTCGGGTGTAATATCTGCTAAATCAATGATTTGTGCAAGATACCTCTTCTCGTGCAGGAAGTGTTGGCCGAGTTTTCGTCTTGTGTGGTGCGCCATGGGAAACCGCGTGTCGGGGGAGGATAACTGCTTGACTTTGAACGAGTTGTATGAGAGTATCCTTGATGTAGCGCGCCTCAGTAATACCTCGGAAATTTATCGATAAACATCGTGAATTTATCTAAATTTATCGAATTGTTCACGTTTACCGACCGGCGTCGCGCCACCTGAAAATCAACCCCACCCTATCAGAATCGCCACCTAAGTTCCAGCCGAATTTCCAGACCCTGGGGAGATGAAAAATCTTCTCCCCCCGGCTGGCGTCGGAGCGGGGGACGTGATATGGAGAGGTCGGTAAAGTTCGTTTGAATGCGCCATGAACATTTTACCCCAATAATTATTTCCGGGGGCCGTTCGGCGAATTTCATGTGAGAACAGAACCGTTATTCCGTTTTGCCCGCATTTTCGGCGACGTATTTTTTCGTATGACGAAACTTAAGGGGAGCATTGAATGAGCATCAAATTCGACAAACTCGAAGCACCGAAACAGGGAACGCGCATTTCCTTCCGGGGCAGCAAACCCCGGATACCCGACGACCCAATAGTCTGCTACGTGCGGGGCGACGGCATCGGCGTGGACATCACGCCCGTGATGATGGATGTGGTCGACGCCGCCGTGGAAAAGGCGTTCCGGGGCAAGAAGCGCATCGAATGGTTCCGCGTCATGGCGGGCGAGGACGCCATGGAGACGTATGGCGAGTTGATGCCCGATGAGACCATGCAGGCGATTCGCCACTTTTATTTCGCCATCAAGGGACCCCTCTACACGCCCATCGGCGGCGGGTTCAGGAGCCTCAACGTCGCGTTCCGGCAGATAAACGACCTTTTCGCCTGCGTGCGCCCGGTGCGCTACTTCAAGGGCGTTCCCTCTCCCATGGTGCATCCCGAATGGATGGACATGTGCATCTTCCGCGAGAATACCGAGGACGTCTACGCCGGCATCGAGTGGGAGCTGGGCTCCAAGGAGGCGAAGAAGGTGATTAACTTCCTGAACAAGGAGATGGGCTGCAACGTCCGTGCGGACAGCGGCATCGGCGTCAAGCCGATATCCGTTTTCGGCAGCGAGCGCATCGTGAAGAAGGCCATCGACTACGCCATCGCGCAAAACAAGAAGGTCTTGACGATCGTCCACAAGGGCAACGTGCAGAAATACACCGAGGGTTCCTTCAAGGACTGGGGCTACGCCTTCCTCAAGAAGAAGTACAGAAAGCATATCGTCACGGAAGAGGAGCTTTGGAGCAAGAAGTATAACGGCAAGATGCCCAAGGACAAGATACTCGTGAACGACCGCATCGCCGACAACATCTTCCAGCAGGTGCTCACCCGCCAGCGGGAATACCAGGTGCTCGCCTGCACCAACCTGAACGGCGATTATCTCTCGGACGCCATCGCCGGACAGGTCGGCGGCCTCGGCATGGCCCCGGGCGCGAACATCGGCGACAGGATTCACTTCTACGAGCCCACTCACGGCACGGCGCCCAAATACGCGGGCAAGGACATGGTGAATCCGAGCAGCCTCATCCTCTCGGCGGGTATGATGCTCGAGGACATGGGCTGGGAGAAGGCGGCGAAGCTCATCGTCAAGGGCATCGAGGGCGCGATTCAGAAAAAGACGGTCACCTACGACCTGCACCGCCAGATGAAGGGCGCCAAAAAGCTCTCCTGTTCTGGCTTCGGAAAAGCCATTATCGCGAACATGTAATCACAAGGAGACGGGAGAGAATCATGGCGAGGCCAAAAATCACCATTGTGGGCGCGGGAAACGTGGGCGCCACGACGGCCCATTGGGCGGCGTCCAGGGAGTTGGGCGACATCGTGCTCATCGACATCATCGAGGGCGTGCCCCAGGGCAAGGCGCTCGATTTGTATGAAGCGGCTCCCGTAGAGGGTTTCGATTGCCGCATCACGGGCACCAACGACTATGCGGACACGAAGGATTCGGACATCGTCGTCGTCACGGCGGGCATCGCCCGCAAGCCGGGCATGAGCCGCGACGATCTCATCAGCATCAACGCCGGCATCGTCGGCTCCGTGACGGACGAAGTCGTCAAGCATTCGCCCGATTGCATTCTGATCATCGTCTCGAATCCGCTCGACGTGATGGTCACCAAGGCGCACATGCAGTGCGATTTCCCGCGAGAGCGCATCATGGGAATGGCCGGCGTGCTCGACAGCGCGCGTTTTCGGACGTTCATCTCCATGGAGTTGGGCGTTTCCGTCGAGGACATCACGGCCACCGTGCTCGGCGGTCACGGGGACAGCATGGTGCCGTTGCCCAGATACAGCACGGTTTCGGGAATTCCCATCACGGCGCTCATGGATGCCGAGCGCATCGAGGAACTGGTGCAGAGAACGCGCGACGGCGGGGCGGAGATAGTGAATTACCTGAAAACCGGCAGCGCGTTCTACGCGCCCGGCGCGGCCATCGTGCAGATGGTGGAATCCATTCTGAAGGACAAGAAGCGGATTCTCCCCTGTGCGGCTCTGCTGGAGGGCGAATACGGCCAGGAGGGCATTTTCATGGGTGTTCCGGCCAAGCTCGGCGCGGGCGGGATGGAACAAGTGGTGGAACTCGAACTGACGCCCGAGGAGAAAGCGGCGTTCGATAACTCCGCCGGTCACGTGCGCGAGTTGATAAAAACCCTGGACTGAGCGCGCTGCTGCACCGAAGAATAATTGAGGGATGGACGAGCGATGCGAACGATAGACGCAGGCGAGGTGACGGCCAGGATTCGTGAAATGTCCATCGAGTCGAACTACCATGTCGACCCCGCCTACGTTCGGAAGATCGAAGAGGCGAAGGCCGGTGAAACCTCATCCCTCGGCCTCATGGTGCTCGACCAGATTACCGAGAATGCGGCCCTGGCCTCCGCCGAGCGCGTGCCCTATTGCCAGGACACGGGCGTTTCCATCGTCTTCGCCGAGGTGGGCCAGGACGTCCACATAGAGGGCGGGCTTCTGGAGGACGCCATCAACGAGGGGATTCGCCGGGGCTATCGGGACGGCTATCTGCGCGGCTCGGTGGTCAACGACCCGCTCCGGCGCGTGAACACCAAGGACAATACGCCCGCGGTCATCCACTACCGCGTCGTCGAAGGCGATCGCCTGAAACTCTATTTCGCCGCGAAGGGAACGGGTGCCGAAAACATGAGCATGGCGTGCATGCTCAAGCCCTCGGACGGCCGCGAGGGCGTGATTCAGACGATTGTCGACCACGTTTTCAACTCGGGGGGAAACCCATGTCCCCCCATTTTGTTGGGGATCGGTCTGGGCGGTTCTATTGAAAAGGCGGCGCTTCAGGCGAAATGGGCATTGTTTCGCGAACTGGGCGCGCCCAACTCCGATCCCCTCGTCGCCGAACTCGAACAAGATATACTCGAGGCGGTGAACAAGACCGGCGTGGGGCCGATGGGCATGGGCGGGGATACCACCTGCATCGCCGTGCACGTCGAAACCTACGCCTGCCACATCGGAGCGTTGCCGATTTGCGTGAACGTGGAATGTCACGCGCATCGCCACGCCGAGGTGGTTCTCTAAAATGCGGGCGATCGACCTGCCGCTCGACCCCGAGGTGGTGGAATCCCTCTCGATGGGCGATATGTGCGAATTGACCGGCGTCCTCTATACGGCGCGGGACGCGGCCCACAAGCGGATGCTCGAGGAGGCCGCGCGCGGGGAGGCCCTGCCCATCGAAGTGGCGGGCCAGGTGCTCTTCTACGTGGGGCCGACGCCGCCCAAGCCGGGCGCCATTATCGGATCGGCGGGACCCACGACGAGCGGCCGCATGGACGCCTACACGCCCAGAATGCTGGAACTCGGCCTCACCGGAATGATAGGCAAGGGAGGCAGGAGCCCGGCGGTGGTGGAGGCCATCGCCCGGCACCGGGCCGTCTATTTCGCGGCCATCGGCGGAACGGCCGCCCTGCTGGCGAAGCGGGTCAAAGAAGTCGAGTTGATCGCCTATGAGGATTTGGGAACCGAGGCGATTCGAAGACTCGTGGTCGAAAAATTTCCGGTCGTGGTCGCCGTGGACAGCCGGGGGCGAGATATTTTCGCCGAAGGTTTCAAGAAGTTTGCAAAGTGAGGCCCGCTCGTGCGTTTCTGTCTTGGTGTTCATGGCGCGATTCTTAGGGAATTATGTATGTGACTTGACATTGGGATTTTCGGATTCCGGATGCGAAAGGGAATAATGTAATCACTCCCCCCTTGAGGGAGTTGTTGAAGAACCCGGTTTCAATTGTGGGAGGTATGTGGGTTCACGCGGCGGCGGAGAGGAAGCCGGCTTGGCGCGAGCGGGTGTGATCGGTCGTGTAGGTGACAACCCCTCCTTGGGGTTGTCCCACACATATATGCGGCCCATGGTCGGCAGGCGTAAAAGGCAGGGTCGCATATATGCGTGGGGCGGCCCCGAAGAGAGGCCGCCACCTACAACTTCACGTCCGTTGAACCGAATCACGAAATCAGGGCTTTTTCAACAACTCCCTCAAGGGGGGAGTGAGAAAAACCCGAGCAGGGGAGAGTGGTTTTGGAGAAGGAATTATGAATTTAACTGGTCGCAGCTTTGTGAATTGACCGGCAAAAAGGGTTTGTCAACCGAAGTATTATGATTCTCTTTTGTGCTTAAAATTTCAGCGTTAAAATGTATTCATCGCACTGATTCTGGAGGGGCTGGATGAACATCCACGAGTACCAAGGCAAGGAGTTGCTCGCGAAATACGGCGTGGCCGTCCCGAGGGGCGGGGTCGCCGAGACGGCGGACGAGGCCGAGCGCATCGCTGCGGATCTGGGCGGCGCGGTGGTCGTCAAGGCGCAGATTCACGCCGGCGGGCGCGGCAAGGGCGGCGGCGTCAAGCTGGCCGGGACGCCTGCGGAGGCGAAAGAAGCGGCCTCGCAGATTCTCGGCATGACGCTGGTGACGCACCAGACGGGGCCGGAAGGTCGTCTGGTCAAGAAGGTATGGGTGGAGGAGGCGAGCGACATCGAGCGCGAACTCTATCTCGGCATCGTGCTCGACCGCGCCACGGGCCGCCCCACCATCATGGCGAGCACCGAGGGCGGTATGGATATCGAGGAGGTGGCCGCGAAAACGCCCGAAAAGCTCCTGAAGGTTCCCGTCGACCCGGCATTATCCGTTTGGCCCTCGACCGCGCGGCGCGTCGCCTACGGGCTGGATTTACCCGCCGACCTCGTTCGCGAGGGGGTCAAATTCGTCACGAATCTCTATCGGTTCTATGACGAAATGGACGCTTCCCTCCTCGAGATCAACCCCCTGGTGCAGACGAAGGACGGCCACATCCTCGCGCTCGACGCCAAGGTGAACTTCGACGACAACGCGCTCTACCGCCACGAGGAGGTGGCCGCGATGCGCGATGAGGACGAGGAGGACCCGCTCGAGGTCGAGGCCTCGAAATTCAACCTCAACTACATCAAGCTCGACGGCTCGGTCGCCTGCATGGTGAACGGCGCGGGCCTCGCCATGGCGACGATGGACATCATCAAGCTTGCCGGGGCGTCCCCCGCGAACTTCCTCGACGTGGGCGGCGGCGCGAGCAAGGAGATGGTGGAGAACGCCTTCCGCATCCTCATGGACGATCCGGACGTGAAGGCCGTTTTCATCAACATCTTCGGCGGCATTCTGCGCTGCGACGTTCTCGCCGAAGGCGTCGTGGAGGCGGTCAAGACCGTGAACGTGGACGTGCCCATCATCATCCGCATGGAGGGGACGAACGTGGAGAAGGGCCGCGAGATACTCGAAGGCTCGGGTCTCGATTTCACCGTGGGCAATACCATGGCCGATTCCGCCGAGAAGGTGGTCGCGGCCCTTAATCGCTAGGGGGTCTGGTTTTGAGTATTCTGATCGACAAGGAGACGCGCATCCTCGTGCAGGGCATCACCGGGCGCGAGGGAGGCTTTCACGCCGGGCAGTGTCAAAAATACAGCCGCGAGTTCGCGGGCGGCGGCGGCGCGGTGGTGGCCGGCGTGACGCCCGGCAAGGGCGGCCAGGAGGCGGACGGCGCGCCCGTGTTCAATACGGTCGCCGAGGCGGTCCGCGAGACGGGCGCGAACGCCTCTCTCATCTTCGTGCCGCCCCCCTTCGCGGCGGACGCCGTCGTGGAGGCCGTGGACGCAGGGCTCCCCCTCGTGGTGTGCATCACCGAGGGCATTCCGGTGCGCGACATGGTGTACGTCAAGCGCCACATGGAAGAGGGCGAAGCCGTCCTCATCGGCCCCAACTGCCCGGGCGTCATCACGCCCGGCGGCTGCAAGATGGGCATCATGCCGGGCCACATTCACAAGGAAGGCGCCATCGGCGTCATCTCGAAGAGCGGCACGCTCACCTATGAGGTCGTCGCCCAGCTCACGGAACAGGGCCTGGGCCAGACGACTTGCGTGGGCATCGGGGGCGACCCCGTCATCGGCACGATGTACATCGATCTTCTGCGCATGTTCGAGGAGGATCCTGCGACCGAGGCCATCATCATGATCGGCGAAATCGGCGGCTCCGCCGAGCAGGACGCGGCGCGCTGGGCGAAGAAGAACGTCACGAAGCCGCTCGTGGGCTTCATCGCGGGCCAGACGGCTCCTCCGGGCCGGCGGATGGGCCACGCGGGCGCGATCATCTCCGGCGGGGAGGGCACCGCGGCCGAGAAGATGCGGGTCATGGACGAATGCGGCA
Organism: bacterium; assembly: GCA_965218885.1. Lineage (GTDB taxonomy): Bacteria > UBA8248 > UBA8248 > UBA8248 > UBA8248 > Bin107. The sequence goes on from OZ244713.1 coordinate 3,222,602, forward strand.
TACACGTCACCGAAAGCCCGGCCGAGATGGGCCTGACCATGGCCAAGGCGCTGGGCAGGGCGTAACGCCGCACACGGAAAGGGAAACAGCACATGGAACGCACGTTCGCGATGATCAAACCCGACGCCACCGCGCGCGGCCTCAGCGGCAGGATTCTCTCGCGCATCGAGGAGGAGGGTTTCGAGGTTCTGGGCATGAAGCTCGTCCACATGTCGAAGGCGCAGGCCGAGGGTTTTTACGCCGTTCACAGGGAGCGCCCCTTCTTCGGCGATCTCACGACGTTCATGTCCTCGGGCCGCACTGTGGTGCTGGCTCTCGAGCGTGAGGACGCCATCAGGCGCTGGCGTGACGTGATGGGCGCGACGAATCCCGCGGAGGCCGATCCGGGAACGATTCGCGCGGAATTGGGCGAGAGCATCGAGCGTAACTCCACGCACGGCTCCGACGCGCCCGATACAGCCGCTTTCGAGCTTGGTTTCTGGTTCCCAGGAGTGGAACTGCCCGCGGCGCAATAATACATTCATCCACTCGGACTCGAATCAACGGGAGAAGCCTGAAAATGCGTTTGAAGGATAAAGTCGCCATCATCACCGGGGCGGGGCAGGGTATCGGAAAAGTCATCGCCCTGACGTTTGCGCGCGAGGGGGCCAAGGTCGTGCTCGCCGCGCGCACGCTCGCGAATCTGGAGGACACCGCCGCCGGGATGCCCGACGGCGCCTCCCTCGTCGTGCCCACCGACCTCACGGATGAGGCCGCGGTTCAGGTCCTCGTCGAGAAGACGCTCGCCGAGTTCGGGACCATCGACATTCTCGTGAACAACTCCGGCATCGCAGGCCCCACGCAGGCGTGCGAGGACGTGACGCGCGAGGAGTGGGAGGAGTGCTTCGGCGTCAACGTCACGGGCACGTTTCTCATGACCAAGCACGTCATCCCGACGATGAAGGAGAAACGATACGGGCGCATCCTCAACATCAGTTCGATGAGCGGCAAGCGGCCCCTGCCGAACCGCACGCCCTACACGGCTTCGAAGATGGCGATCATCGGCTTGACGCGCACCCTCGCCTTCGAACTCGGCGAGTACGGCGTCACGGTGAACGCGATTTGCCCCGGGGCCACCTCGGGCCCCAGGATCGACAGCGTCATCGATAACATGGCGCAGAGTTTCGGCGCCACCTTCGAGGAGGCGAAGCAGACCTTCACCGCGCCGGCTGCGCTGAAGACGCTCGTCGACGCGGAGGATCACGCCGCCTTGTGTGTTTTCCTGGCCTCTGAGGAGGCTGCTCACATGACCGCCCAGGACATCAACGTGACGGGCGGGCTCATCTGGTACTAGCCCGCTCATCGTCTCGCCCCTTGGCGAGGCCCCGCGCGCCGGGAGAGCACATGTCGTCCCTGAACGGAAGAATACGGCGAGAGAGAAAAATCCGCGTCCGGGGTGCGCGCGAGCATAACCTCAAGGATTTGAGCCTCGACATGCCGCGCGACAAGCTCATCGTCATCACGGGCCTGAGCGGATCGGGCAAGAGTTCCCTCGCCTTCGATACCCTCTACGGCGAGGGGCAGCGCCGCTACATCGAATCCCTCTCCGCCTACGCGCGCCAGTTCATCGACCAGATCGGCAAGCCCGACGTCGATTCCATCGAGGGTCTCTCGCCCACCATCGCCATCGAACAGAAGACGGTGAGCAAGAACCCGCGCTCCACGGTCGGCACGGTGACGGAGATCTACGATCATCTGCGGCTTCTCTACGCCCGCCTCGGCCTGCCGCACTGCCCCTCGTGCGGACAATCCATGAACGCGCTCAACGTGGAGCAGATGGTGAGCCGGGCGATGGGTCTGGGAAGCGGGAAATCGCTTGAAATCCTCGCCCCCATCGTGCGGGGCCGCAAGGGGATATACCGCAAGGAATTCGAGGACCTGGAGCGTAAGGGATATCTCCGGGTGCGTGTGGACGGACGCTTTTTCCGCCTCGGCGATGAGATATCGCTCAACCGCCACATGACGCACAACATCGAGGTGGTGGTGGATCACGTGGTGCTGCGCCCGGGCGCGGAAAAACGCCTCGGCGAATCCATCGAGACGGCCTTGGGGCTAGCCAAGGGGCTGGTGATTTTCCTGGAGGATGACGGCACCGAATATCTCTTCAGCGAGGAGTGCACCTGCGCGGCGTGCGGCGTGAACATCCCCGAGATGGCCCCGCGCATGTTCTCCTTCAACAGCCCCTACGGGGCGTGTACGGCGTGCGGCGGCCTGGGGGTGGTGCACCGGATGGATGAGGAGAAAATCGTCCCCGATCCCGGGCTCACGCTCGATGAGGGGGCCATCGCCCCGCTCGCCGGGAGCAAGAGCTTTCTGGCCTCGGCTATGCGCGCGGTCATGGAGGCCGAAAAGATTCCGGCGGACAGGCCTTTTGCGAAACTCTCGAAAAGACACAAGAACATCCTGCTCCACGGTAGCAGAGGCGGGAAGCTGAAAATCCGCCACAAGACGGGCAGGCGCACGCTCAGGCGCGAGCGCGTTTTCCCGGGCGTCGTGCCCGCCCTCGCCGCGCGGCTGGAGAAGACGGCGAGCGAGGGTATGAGAGCGGATTTGGAAAAATGCATGAGCGTCATGCCGTGCGAGGCCTGCGCGGGTGGACGCTTAAAGCCCGAGAGCCTCGCCGTGACCTATGGCGGAAAAAGCATCGCCGAGGTCTCCGCCATGAGCATCAAGAGCCTGCGCGTCTTTTTTGAAGAACAAAACCGCATGGATAGGAACGACCTCGTGGCGGAGCGGATTTTGAAGGAAATCATCGAGCGGCTCGAATTTCTCGAAAAGGTGGGGCTCAACTACCTCTCGCTTGACAGGCCTTCGGGAACGCTCGCGGGAGGCGAGGGCCAGAGAATCCGGCTGGCGAGCCAGATCGGCTCCAGTCTGGTGGGCGTTTTGTACGTGCTCGATGAGCCGAGTATCGGCCTGCACCAGCGCGACAACCGCCGCCTTCTGGATACGCTGCGCCGCCTCCGCGACATGGGCAACACGATCATCGTCGTCGAACACGACAGGGAGACCATCGAATCGGCCGACTACGTGGTGGATCTGGGTCCCGGCGCGGGTGAGCATGGGGGATACCTCGTGGCCTGCGGCGCGCCCGGCGATATTCGCTCGAACGCCGATTCGCTGACGGGGCGATACCTCTCAGGCTCACTCGATATTCCCCGCCCGGAGCAGCGCCGCGCGCCGAACGAAGATTGCATCTCCATCCGGGGGGCGCGGCAGCACAATCTCAAGAACGTGGACGTGGATTTTCCGCTCGGCTTGCTCATATGCGTCACGGGCGTGAGCGGCAGCGGCAAGAGCACCCTGGTGGACGAGATTCTCTATCGCGCGCTTTCACGGCGCATATACCGCTCGCTCGCCACGCCCGGCGCGCACGATTCCATCGAGGGCGTGGAACTCATCGACAAGGTCATCGCCATCGATCAATCGCCCATCGGGCGAACGCCGAGGAGCAACCCGGCCACCTACACGGGCGTGTTCTCCCCGATTCGGAATCTTTTCTCCCAGGTGCCCGAGGCGCGAAAGCGCGGCTATCTCGCCGGGCGCTTCAGCTTCAACGTCAAGGGGGGACGCTGCGAGGCCTGCCGGGGAGACGGCTACATTCGTCTGGAAATGCACTTTTTGCCCGATTTGTTCGTGCAGTGTTCGGATTGCCGGAGCAGGCGCTTCAATCGCGACACGCTAGACATCCGCTACAAAGGGCGGAACATCGCCGAGGTTCTGGAGATGACGGTGGATGAGGCCCTGGCGTTTTTCGAGAACATCAACGCCATACGCTGGAAGATGAAGACGCTCCAGGACGTGGGTCTGGGCTATCTGCGTCTGGGCCAGCCGGCCACGACGCTGAGCGGCGGAGAGGCGCAGCGCATCAAGCTCTCGAGGGAACTCGCCAAACGGGCCACCGGCAGGACGGTGTACATTCTCGATGAGCCGACAACGGGGCTTCACTTCGCCGACATCGAAAAGCTGCTGGGCGTGCTGCATCGCCTGGTCGATCAGGGAAACACCGTCATCGTCATCGAGCACAACGTCGACGTCATCAAATCGGCGGATCACGTCATCGATTTGGGTCCCGAGGGAGGGGAGGAGGGCGGTTATCTGCTCGCCGAAGGCCCGCCCGAGCGAATCGCCGGAATCGAGACTTCCGCCACGGGCATTTGCCTGCGTGTGGCGCTGAACGGTACGCTTTCGAACGCGCCGCTCACCTGACCGTCTTCGCCGATGAACGCCGAAAACGCCCGCTGCCTCGTCCTGTGGATAGAATACGAGGGCACGAATTTTCACGGTTGGCAGACCCAGCCCGGCCAGCGAACCGTCCAGAGCGAGATCGAGGGCGCGCTCACGAAGATGTGCGGCGAGCCGATACGCATCATCGGCTCGGGCCGCACCGACGCCGGCGTCCACGCCTGGGGACAGGTGGCGCACTTTCATACGCGCTCTCGAATCGAACCCTACAAGGTGCGTATCGGCCTGAACACCATGATGGGCAGTGACGTCTCGATTTTCGATTGCCGGGAGGCGCCCGGCGGTTTTCACGCCCAGTTCGACGCCGTTCGCAAGACCTATCGCTACCGCATCCTCAATCGCCGCTCGCCGAGCGCCATCCGTCAACCATACACCTGGCGCGTGCGAAAACGCCTTGACGTCGAAGCGATGCGCCGGGCGGCGAAAATACTAGAGGGAGAGCATGATTTCGCCAGCTTTTGCCGGGAGAAGGGGAGGCCCGAGGACACCGTGCGCCGCCTCGAACGCCTGAGCGTGGAGCGCGCGGGCGATGAGGTGGTTATCGAAGCGACGGCGGAGGGGTTTCTGCGCCACATGGTGAGAAACCTGGTCGGCGTCCTGGTGGAGGTGGGTCGCGGGGAGCGCGAGGCCGATTCCGTGCGGGAGGTGCTCGCGGGCAGGAACAGAGCTCTGGCGGGCGTCAATGCGCCGCCCCAGGGGCTTTCCCTGGTTTGCGTGGACTATGGCGACAAGCTCCCGCCCGAGGCCGCTCCGGGGCCCGAGGAAATCGACGCTTGACCATTTCTCCCAAATTTGGGTATCTTCGGCGAAGTAGCGGAATTTCATATATGGGGATGGCGGCGAATGAGAACGCGAGAAACATGCAGGGAGGCTTGGCCCTGGCGATGCCCCGCCAAATCTGGAGGTGCGCCATAAGGGTTGTTGTCTGAGTTTTTTGGAAGCGAATCCCCAAGCCATGGCGGCCTGTTTGGTCCCGTGGCTTTTTTTGTATGGAGGCGAGGCATCGCATGAAAGGCGATGTCTCGAATAACGATGAACCCGGAAAATCATGCGCCGGACAAGGAAACCTTTCTCCGCCTCTGCGAGCGGGGCAACATTATTCCGGTATATCGGGAGATACTCGCCGATCTCGATACGCCGGTGTCGGCCTATCTGAAAATCGCCGACGGCCCCTACTCGTTTTTGTTCGAAAGCGTCGAGGGTGGGGAGAAGTGGGCGAGATACACCTTTTTGGGCAGCGAGCCTTCCCTCATCTTCGAGAGCAAGGGGAAGCGGGTGCGCATCACACAAGACGGGGAGAACGAAGAGTTCACCGTCGATGATCCCATCGATGCTCTCAGGCAGTTGATACAGCCGTACATACCCGTCGATCTTCCCGGTCTGCCGAGGTTCTGGGGAGGCGCCATAGGCTATATGGGCTATGACGCGGTTCGCTTCATCGAACGCCTGCCCGAGAATGCGCATGACGATCTCGAACTGCCCGAACTGCTTTTCATGATCACGAAGTCACTGATCATCTTCGACAACGTGGCGCAGAAGATGTACGTCCTCGCCCATGCGCACATACGCGACGACGGCCCCGAGGCCGCCTATGAGGATGCGTGCGCGCGCGTCGATGCGCTCATCGAAAAGCTGAGAGGCCCTTCCGTCGCCCCGCCTTACGAGCCTGAGGAACCGCCCCAGGATGACGGAAGCGGGCATCCCGTCGAGAACATGCCGGGCCTTTACTCGTCTTTTACGCGCGAGGGGTTCGAGAAGGTCGTCGCCGATACGGTGGAGCTCATCCACGCGGGCGAGGCGATCCAGGTCGTGCTCTCACAACGCCTCGAAAGCGCTCTGGACGTGCACCCTTTCGCCATCTACCGGGCGTTGCGGACGGTCAATCCCTCTCCCTATATGTTTTATCTGGAACTCGGCGACGTGACCCTCGTTGGCGCATCGCCCGAGGTGCTCGTTAGGCTCGAAGGGGAGAGGGTCGAGGTGCGCCCCATAGCCGGCACGCGCCGGCGCGGGGGCGACGAGGCGGAGGATCTGGCGCTGGCGGATGAACTGCTCGCCGATGAGAAAGAGCGGGCCGAGCACATCATGCTCGTCGACCTGGGCCGCAACGATATCGGCCGGGTATGCGAGCGCGGCACGGTGCGGGTCACCGAACAGATGGTGGTGGAGCGCTATTCCCACGTCATGCACATCGTGAGCAACGTGGTGGGAAAACTGGCCGAGGGCAAGGATGCGTTCGACGTGCTGCGGGCCTCGTTTCCGGCGGGCACCGTTTCGGGCGCGCCCAAGGTGCGCGCCATGGAGATCATCGACGAAATGGAGCCGGTGCGCCGGGGCCCTTATTCGGGGGCAGTGGGGTATTTCGGTTTTGGCGGAAGCATGGATACCTGCATCGCGATTCGCACGCTCTACGCGCGCGGAGGCAAGCTCTACCTCCAGGTGGGGGCGGGCGTCGTGGCGGACTCAAAGCCCGATTTCGAATACGAGGAAACCATCAACAAGGCCCGAGGCTCCCTCCGCGCCCTGGACGTGGCGCGGGGCGGGCTTCCCTAGGGCGGAGAATACGACATGACGCGCGTATTGATGATCGATAATTACGATTCGTTCACCTACAACCTCGTTCAGTATCTGGCCGAACTGGGCGCGGATGTGACGGTGTGGCGAAACGATCAGTTCGAACTCGATGAGGTGGCCGAACTCGCTCCCGAGTTGATCGTCATATCCCCGGGCCCGGGGCGGCCCGAATCCGCGGGTCTCTCGATGCCGCTCGTGGAGAGATATGCCGGTGAATACCCCATGCTTGGCGTATGTTTGGGTCATCAGGCCATCGCCTCGGTATTCGGAGGCAGCGTCGTTCGCGCCGAGCGGATTATGCACGGGAAAACTTCTGAGATTAGACACGACGAGCGGGGCGTCTTTCGCGGGTTGTCGAATCCGATGACGGCGACGCGATACCACAGCCTCCTGCTTGCGCGCGAGAACATGCCTCCCGAAATCGAGGTGTGCGCGGAGACGGAGGAAGGTGAGATCATGGCGCTTCGCATCCGGGGTATGGCGGTCGCGGGCGTTCAGTTTCATCCTGAATCCATACTCTCGCCCGAGGGCAAGGCGCTGCTCAAAAATGCGCTCGAAGGCGCCATCGAGCGACCTTGAGGGAATGAGCGCGGACGCGGTATGGTAGCCCGGAATCGGCGATGTTCAGGCGTTTTCTGAGGCTCATGTTTCCAGGGGTGTCCGTCCATCGCTTAGGCTGTAACGCAGAGGGAACAAATGAATACCCTAACAACTTGATGAGGATATGCGTTCATGATTCAGGAAGCCATCGGAAAGCTCGTGGAAGGCCGGCACTTAAGTTCGGATGAGGCGGAAAAGGTGATGGACCTCATCATGACGGGTGAGGCCACACAGGCCCAGATCGGCGCCTATCTGGTGGCGCTTCGCATGGCGGGAGAGACGCCGGCAGAAATCGCGGGCAGCGTCCGCTCCATGCGGACCAAGGCGACGTGGGTGAAGACGAAACACCCCTTCGTCATCGACGTGGTCGGCACGGGCGGGGATGGTACGCACACCTTCAACATCAGCACGAGCGCCGCCCTCGTCGTGGCGGCGGCGGGCCAGCCTGTGGCGAAGCACGGCAACCGCGCGGTGTCGAGCAAATCGGGCGCCGCCGACGTGCTGAAGGCGTTGGGGGTGAACATCGAGGCTTCGCCCGAGAAGGTGGGCGAGTGCATCGACGAGGCGGGCGTGGGCTTTCTGTTTGCGCCCATGCTGCACGGCGCGATGAAGCACGCCATCGGCCCCAGGCGCGAACTCGCCATGCGGAGCATCTTCAACGTCATGGGGCCGCTCACGAACCCCGCGCGCGCCCAGAGCCAGTTGGTGGGCGTATACGCGCCCGAACTCACCGAGTTGGTGGCGGACGTGCTGCGCCAGGTGGGTTGTCAGAAGGCGCTGGTGGTGCACGGATCGGACGGGATGGACGAGTTGACGCTCACCGGCCCCTCGCGCGTCTCGGAGTGGGACGGGAGCGAAATCAGGACGTATGACGTCACGCCCGAGGATGCGGGCCTGGAGCGCGCGGATGCGGATGCGCTCAAGGGGGGCGAGCCTGCGGAGAACGCCGATATCACGCGCGCCATCCTCGCGGGAGAAACAGGCCCCAAACGCGACATCGTACTCTTGAACGCCGCCGCCGCTCTCATTGCTGCGAACAGGGCGGAGAATTTGGGAGAGGGCGTCTGGCAGGCGGCCTCGGCGATAGATTCTGGCGAGGCGGCCGGGGTTCTGGCGCATCTCGTGGAAGTGTCCAATTCCTGAGTGAAGCGCAAGCGGCATCGCTTCATCGCGCGATAGATGTTCTCGATGAAGAGGAATGAGACCCCTTCAGGCTATACATATGTGGTTCTGTCCGGTGGCGTTTCCGGTAGAGGAGTATGAAAATTTTGACGATTGCGACGCACACGGTTCTCGACCAGCTCGTGGAAGGCGTCCGCGAGGATTTGGACTCGGACAAGAGAAGGCGCTCGGAGGCCGATCTCAAATCGCAGGCGCGTGACGCGCCGCCGACGGTGGATTTCGCGGACGCGCTCAGACGATCCGATTCGGGCGAGGATGCGGACGGGGGCCTGATGCGCGTCATCGCCGAGGTGAAACAGGCCTCCCCCTCCCAGGGACAGATAGCCGAGCGCTTCGAGCCGGCCGAAATCGCCAGGGGCTATGAAGCGGGAGGTGCTGCCGCCGTCTCGGTGTTGACCGAGCGAAGAAGATTCCTGGGCGAGATGGCGCATCTCGAACAGGTGCGCGCAGCGGTGGGCCTGCCCGTTCTCAGAAAAGAGTTCATTTTCACCGAGTACCAGATTTTAGAGGCCCGGGCGGGCGGGGCGGACGCCGTCTTGCTGATAGCGGCCATCCTCGAGACGGCGCAGATGGAGGATTTGCGCGCGCTCGCCGAGGAACTGGAGATGGACGCGCTCGTGGAGGTGTACGCCGAGGAAGAACTCGGGCGCGCCTTAGATGCTGGAACCCGGGTGCTCGGCGTGAACAACCGAAACTTGAAGACCTTCGAGGTCGATACGGAGCATACCGCCTCGGTGTTCGCGCGGCTCACGCCTGCGCAGAGAGCGGAACTCGTTCTGGTTTCAGAGAGCGGAATTTTCGGATGGCGCGAAGTGGCTCCCCTGGTGGATGAGGGGGTGGACGCCATCTTGGTCGGGGAGGCGCTCATGCGCGCGCCCGACGCCGGAGAATTGCTGCGCGAACTCAAGGGTTTGCATCGCGAATAAAGGTTTAATGTCCGACGGCGAATACACCGTAAGATATTGAATATTTTAGATAAAGCTGAGTTTCGTGGTATAGCCTGGAGGGGAAACCTGCATGTACGAAGAAATTGTTTACTACAGTGATGGTCTCAAAATCGCATCCCACCTCTATACGCCGAAAGGCTGGCGAGAGGGCGACCCGCCCAGACCGGCCATCATCTGCCTGCACGGCTATAGCGGGATGAAGGAGGTCTACGGGATGGACGTGCCCAGGAGGCTCTGGGAGGAGGGCTACTTCATCTTGGCGCCCGATCATCGCGGCTTCGGCAAGAGCGAGGGCGAGCGCGGCCGCCAGCGGCCCCTCGAGCAGGCGCAGGATACCTACGACGCCATCTCCTACATGGAGACGGTCGAGGGCGTGGACCCCGAGCGAATCGGGATTTTCGGCACGAGCTTCGGCGGGGCGAACGCCATCTGGGTGGCGGCCTTCGATGAGCGCGTGAAGGTGTTGGTCTCCTCCGTGGGGGTGCACGAGGGAGAGCGCTGGATGCGTTCGGTGAGAAGGCCGCACGAGTGGGACTCGTTTCACAAGAAAGTGATGGAGGCCGCCCGCAAGCGCGTCACCACCGGCGAGCCGACCACGATGCCACTGCCCGAGATCATGATCTGCGACCCGCATACGCTGAAAGTCATCCAGGAGAATCACCAAAAGCACGTTGACTACGTGAAGGACTACGACCTGCAAAGCGCCGAGGCCTGCTGGCGCTACAAGCCCGAGTGGGTGGCGGACAGAATCGCGCCGCGTCCCGTTATGTTCATCTACTCGGAAAACGATTTTCTCGTGCCCGTGCAGGAGCAAATCAGTTGCTACGAGGCCTGCGGGGAGCCCAAGAAGATCGTCAAGCTCCCGGGCGCCCAGCATTATGAGTCGTATTATTTCTGCAGCCCCGAGCACCACGAAATCGGCATGGTTGAGGCCATCGACTGGTTCAAGAAGTATTTATGACTTCTGGATTGGTGGTTTGACTAGTTGGATAGGCGGAGCGGGTTGGCCGCTTGATTCAAGACGGTCATACATCATATCTGATAGTAACTCGCTCACGTGATGCGGAAGGCGAATACCGGATGAGATTTGGAAGAATGAATGATTATTATGTCAGCATCAATAAAGCAACCAAGATGATCAACATCGTCGAACAGATTTATGCGCACGAGGGCTTTGGGAAAGAAAAAATTGTAGCTTGGTTGGAGAAGGAAATGGAAGATATCTTTCGAGACGCACTAGGTGAATCTTGAATTACAAATCATCTGGCAAAACGAGGGCACATAAATGAATTTTTCAATCGGACTTTTCAGAGCCGGCTTGATGGGATTTTGCTCAGTTTGTGCTCCTGTTCGTAAATTGGGTATGATGTTCAACGATCCTGCCTTCCCCTAATGAGAGCCGTTATCTTCAATGACTAGGCAACTTCACCTCAATTTGTTCGTCCAATCTCGGGGCCACCACGAAGCAGCCTGGAACCATCCCGATTCTTCGACGGCCTCGCTTACCGATGTAAACTACTATGTGGATTTAGCTCAACGTGCGGAGACGGCGCTTTTTGATTCGATCTTTTTCGCTGATTCACTGATGTTGACACCGGATGCTCCGCGGTCCGGGCGAATCTGGCTTGAACCAATAACTTTATTAGCGGCGCTCGCCGTCGCAACCGAGCGGATCGGGCTGATCGCGACGGGGTCGAGCACATATTCCGAGGCCTTTAACCTTGCGCGGCAGTTCAACTCGATTGATCACATTAGCAATGGCCGTGCCGGTTGGAATATCGTCACCACTTGGATGGCGAAGGTCGCGCGCAATTTCGGTGATGCGGGTCAGGATAGTCATGCGGACCGCTACATAATGGCCGAGGAATTTGTCCAGGTCGTCAAGGATTTGTGGGACAGCTGGGCCGATGACGCCGTGGTTGATGATCGTAACGGTGGCGTCTACGCCAAAAGTGATCGAATTTGTCCAATCGACTTTAACGGTAAGTATTATTGCGTCGCGGGGCCGCTGACCCTGCCGCGCAGTCCGCAGGGGCGACCGGTGCTGGTGCAGGCAGGATCGTCGGATGCCGGACGTGATTTTGCTTCGCGTCACGCCGAGGCAGTATTTACAGCCCACCTTGAAAAGGCGACGGCGCAGAAGTTTTACACGGATATCAAGAAGCGAGCGGTCGCAGCAGGTCGTGATGCAAACCAAGTCCTGATTCTGCCTGGTCTGAGCCCAATGATTGCGTCGACCGAGACCGAAGCAAAACGAATGGAGCAGGATCTCAATGAGAATACTGATCCGGAGAGCGGTCGCCGTACTCTCTCTTCACGGTTTGACGGACATGATTTCTCGCATTTGCCGCTAGACCGGCCGCTGACGCCGGACGATTTCCCTCCACCCTCCAGTGTCGAAACCATGCGTAGTCGGTCCGAGTTGGTCGTCAATCTTGTGCGTAACGAAGGCCTTACTTTGCGCCGGCTTCTTGCTCGTTTTGCCGGTGCTCGTGGCCACTTTACTTTTGCTGGCGCGCCCGAGCAGGTCGCTGATTTGATTGAGGACTGGTTCCGCGAAGGCGCCGCCGATGGTTTCAATGTGATGCCGCCGCTTTTTCCCACGATGCTGGATGTTTTTGTTGAAGAGGTGGTTCCGATTCTTCAGCGTCGCGGGCTGTTCCGGACAGAATATAAAGGCAAGACGTTGCGAGAACACTATGGGCTCGATCGACCCGCTGGGCGGTTTTGGTAGATTAAAAGACGCTGAATTTTCCAGGCATCGTGAACCCCTTATTGCTTTATGTAGGGACTCCGTCGCATTGAAAAATTGGCAGGTAAACAAACGCTTTGAAACTCGATGGGACCTAGGGGTCCGGTAGTGGAGAAATTTTGTTTGTCAATTTTTTGGGGCGAAGGAACCACCTGAAACAAAACACGTCGGAGTAAATACTGTTCCTTCACCATCATATTTAGACTAGTTAAAGATTTGTGGAATGCGAACATTAATGGGGCAACAGAGTTACTCTCAATTCTGGTGTATGTTCGTCGTAAATCAAGAGGCTATCCTGCCCGTCTCTCTTTCGTCCACCATTTTGATGAACTTCATGTCAGCGAGCAAACAGGACGGTTGATGGAAGCCGCGTATGTAACCACCCTTGGCCCCGTGACCTTCATACCCGGCCAACACGGACGGCTGCTCGGTATGCTCGCCACCTCTCACGCAATCCTTGTCCCGACCTTCTCTATCGCATCTTCAGAAAGCGTAAGCCCGAGGCCCGGCGCGTCGTTCAGACAGAGCGTCCTGATCTCGATGCGGGGCGGGTTCTCGAACTATTCGGCAACATTAATCCGCTCTCGGCCAGATAACGGACCGTAGAAAGCAAGTTTTTTGCCAAGATCAAGATGAAAGATGGTTCCCAATAATATCAATGTATCAGCGGGTTCCAGGCTGATAAAAAACGGCTCGGATATCTCCAAGTACGTAAGTCATACGGTGAATGGGAGTATTATTCACCACGTTTCACGCTTATTTTACTTGCTTATGCGGTGAATAAAGAGCATAATCACTGCAAATAATGCGGTGATTAATATGTGGATACACGAACACCATGAATGGCCGGACTTCACTTGGGACGCCGGAAAACTCGCCTCGATGCTTACCGAGGTTCGGCATCGTCAGGGTCGTCTACTCGGCAGGATGGAAGGATTGGGTTTTGCCCTCAAGCGTGAGGCGAACCTCATCACGCTGACGAACGATGTGGTCAAATCATCAGCCATCGAGGGAGAAAACCTGAATTCCCAAGAGGTGCGCTCATCCATCGCCCGACGCTTGGGCATCGATGTTGCCGGGCTCGCTCCGGCAAGCCGTGGTGTCGAGGGCATCGTTGACATGTTGCTGGATGCAACACGGCAATTTTCCAAACCCTTGACGAGAGAGCGTCTGTTCGATTGGCACGCTGCATTGTTTCCAACAGGCCGGAGCGGGATGCGCCGCATCACAGTCGGAGGTTGGCGCACTGCCGAAGCCGGGCCCATGCAAGTAGTTTCAGGCCCCGCTGGACGTGAAAAGGTTCATTTCGAAGCGCCGGATGCGGATATTCTTGAACACGAGATGGGGTCGTTTCTGGAATGGTTCGAAGTTGAAGGTAACGTCGATCCAGTTTTGAAATCCGGCATTGCCCATCTGTGGTTCATCACGCTCCATCCATTCGAAGACGGCAACGGCCGCATTGCCAGGGCCATCGCCGATATGGCTTTGGCGCGATCTGACGGCATGGCGGATCGTTTCTACAGCCTTTCAACACAAATGGAATTCGAGCGCAAAGATTATTACGCTCAATTGGAAAAGCAACAACGTAGCAGACCGGAAATAACAGGCTGGTTGGAATGGTTTCTCGCTTGTCTTGGCCGCGCATTCAGCAATGCTGAAGATACACTGCGTAACGTTCTGTTCAAGGCGCAGCTTTGGGAAAAAATGAACTGGCAGCCTTTCAACGAACGCCAGCGCCTGGTTGTTAATCGTATGCTCGAGGATGATTTTGAAGGACATATGAATACTTCGAAATACGCCAAACTTGCGAAGTGCTCTACAGATACGGCCCTTAGGGATATTCAGGATTTGAAGTCCCGCGGGATTTTTATCCAGAATCCAGGTGGTGGGCGGAGTACGAGCTATCGCTTGCCGAATAGCATTGTAGGGTAAGTCTTCTACAAGGTTAGTAGCTCAAAATAATAATAGGGTTGCCTGACGAATCGCCTCGCGCCATCACTGTCCCCCTCACGCGATGCGCGTTCCGAACTTCTCAATCGCCTCTTCAGAGAGCGTGAGTCCGAGACCCGGCGCGTCGTTCAAATGAAGCGTCCCGTTCTCGATGCGGGGCGGGTTCTCGAACAATTCGGCCTGGAGCGGATCGCGCTCGGGGTCCGTGAAGGATTCCACGATGCAGCCCGCCGGCGAGGCCGCCACGATGTGGGCGTGGATGAAGCAATCGTGGTGCGGTGCGATTTCCACGTGGTTGAGTTCGGCCAAGGCGGCGAGTTTTTTCCCCATGGTGAATCCGCCCATGCGCGTGCAGTCGAACTGCACGATATCTATCGCCTGCTCTTCCAGCAGCGCGCGGACCCCGTGCCCCGTTTGTTCGCTCTCCCCGGCGGAGAGGGGGATGTCCGTTTTTCGCGCCAAAATCCTGAGTTCCCGCCTGTCGTCGAACCAGCGCACGGGCTCCTCGAGCCACCGGGGGCGAATCTCCTGGAGCAGGCGCGCGCCCTCTATGGCGGTGGGCAGATCCCATGCGCCGTTCACGTCGAGCATGAGCTGGGCGTCATCGCCGATGACCTCGCGGATGACCCGCAGCCGCGCCATATCCTCATCGAGGGACGCGCCGCCGATTTTCGCCTTGAACGCCCTGTGCCCTTGAACCTTGAGCATTTCCATCTCCTCGCGCAGTTCGCCCAAATCCTTTCCGTCACGGTAATAGGCGCAGGTGACGTAGCAGGGGACTTCCTCCCGATATCCCCCGAAGAGGCGAAACAGGGGCTGCCCGGAGGCTTTTCCCAAAATATCCCACATGGCGAGGTCGATGGCCGCGCTGGTGATGAGCAGCCCGTTTCGGGACCACTCCTTCAGAAAGGCGATCTTCTGATGCGTGATGGAGAAAATCTTTTCATATAGCCTCTCGGGTGCGAGGGCGTCTTCGCCGATGATGATCTCCTTGAGCCCTTCGTTGAACATCTCGGCAGCGCCTTTGATGAGGAGGCGGCTGCTGCCCAGGCCGAAACCCTCCAGTCCATCGTCGGTTTTCAGGCGAATCAGTAGCTCGTTCGCCTGGTGGACGGGGTAATGGCTGACCCAGTGTCCGCGCTCCTCGGGCGGGCCGGTGAGCATGTATGCTTCCACGTCTGTTATCTTCATGTCTTTCCTCTCGAATTCGTATGAAAATTGGTTGTCGTCCGAAGACCGGAGCTAGTTTGCCAGAGCTTTTGGGCGTTCACAATCGCCGGACCTTGGGGTAGGATAGCCCGGTTCTTGGAGTGAACATTCTGGAAAGCGGGGTGTTGGTTATGAGCGAACTGCCGAGAGTCAGCTATCTGGGGCCGGAGGCCACCTTCACGCACGAAGCCGCCATTTTGCGCTTTGGCGATGGAGCCGCCCTCACGCCCGAGCCGAGTATCGATGCCGTTTTCGATGAGGTGGAAGGTCGTCGCTCCCGGTGGGGCGTAGTGCCGATAGAGAATGCGATCGAGGGTACGGTCAACATTACTCTGGACAGGCTGCTGGAATCCCCTTTGCTGGTGGAGGGCGAAATCCGGCTGCCTATCGACATCCACCTGCTCACGAACGCAGGGTCGGTACGGGAGGTGGAGCGCATTCTCAGCCATCCCCACGCAGTGGCTCAGTGCCGGCGCTGGCTTCGGGAAAATGTCTCGGGCGTCAAGACCGAAGAGGTGTTGAGCACCTCGCTGGCGGCGAAGATGGCGGCGGGGGACTCGCGGCTCGCGGCCTTGGGCAGCCGGCTGGCGGCCGACCACTATGGCCTGAAGATTTTGGAAGAAAAGCTGGATTCAGAGAGCATCAACGTGACGCGCTTTTTCGTCATCGGAACCGAGAAGCCCGAACGCGGGGTGTATTTGAAGACGAGCCTGCTCTTCGGTCTGCCGAACGAATCGGGCGCACTCCATAAAGCGCTTGAGCCGATTGCCGAGCGAAAGCTGAACATGACGAAAATTGAATCCCGCCCATCGCGAAAAGAGGCGTGGGAGTACGTTTTCTACATGGAAATCGATAGTCACTCGGAAGATGACGCAATCGCGCAAGGGATTTCGGAACTGAAAAATCGGGTGGACTTTATTCGCGTGCTGGGTTCTTATCCCGTACTGCAACAATAGCGCGCAAGAATTTGATATTGTTGGACTTGGGTGATTTTGAGGATCTACGGGCATCTTGCGCCTTTTGCTCATGAGGAAAGAGAATGAAATACCAAAGGGCGCAGTCCGTTTCGGACATCATCGTCTACCAGCCGGGAAAGCCGGTCGAAGAGCTCGAACGCGAACTCGGCATCGCCGATTCCATCAAGGTGGCCTCGAACGAGAATCCTCTGGGGCCATCGCCCAAGGCGGTGGAAGCCGTGAACCACGCCATCGAGGAATTGCACCGCTATCCCGACGGCGGCGGGTTTTATCTCAAAAACGCGCTGGCCGAACATCATGGGTTGCAGCCTGGAAATTTCGTCCTCGGCAACGGAACGAATGAGGTTTTGGAGATTCTGGCTCATGCGTACCTGGACCCTGGCGACCCTGTCGTTTTTTCCGAGGGCGCCTTTATCGTCTACCACATCGTCTCCCAACTCAGTTCTTGCGAGATCAGGCGCGCGCCGATGCGCGATTATCACCAGGACCTCGACGCCATGGCGGACCTGATTTGCGAGAAAACGAAAATCGTCTTCCTTGCGAATCCCAACAACCCCACGGGAACGGCGGTTGGCGAGAGGAAACTCCGCGAATTTCTGGGAAAAATTCCGCAGACCACACTCGTGGTGATGGACGAGGCCTATTGCCACTACGCGCATCTGGAGGATTATCCCGACGCCGCGCGGATGCTGGCCGAATTCCCGAATCTCGTCGCCATGCGCACCTTCTCGAAGGTATATGGTCTGGCCGGCCTGCGCGTCGGCTACGCCGTGGCGGATGAGGAAGTCGCGCAGGCGATGGAGAGCGTCCGCGAGCCGTTTAATGTGAATTCCCTGGCCCTCGTGGCCGCTCAAGCCGCTCTCGGAGACGTCGAGCACGTCGAGCGGACGGTAGCGGTGAACGCCGAGGGCCGGGAGTATTTCGTGTATGAACTATCGGCCATGGGCCTCCCCTTCGTGCCCACGCAGGGGAATTTCATGATGGTCGAGGTGGGCGAAGCGATGCAGTTATACGAAGAATTGCTCAGGGAGGGCGTCATCGTCAGGCCCGTGGCGGGATACGGCTTTCCGCGCCATTTGCGAATTTCCATCGGCACGCCGCAGGAGAACGAGCAGGTTCTATCTGCGTTGTCAAAAATTTTAAAAATATAATTATAACAACTAGATACATATTTTATTTAATGTATTTTATAGAAAAATGAGAAGGATGTCAGAGTGCTTTTCGAGCAGATGACCATAATCGGCGTGGGGCTCATCGGCGGGTCTCTGGCCAGAGCCGCCCGGGAGAGAGGTCTCGTTTCGAGATTCGTCGGCGCAGGCCGCAGTCTGGGCAACCTCGAGCGCGCGCGTGAACTTGGCGTCGTGGATCGCTTCGAGACGGATCATCTGGAGGCGGTGCGTGATTCGGATCTGGTAGTGGTGTGCACCCCGGTGCGTGCGGCGGTGCGGGTGACGGAGGCGATTTTACCCGAAATGGCTCCCGGGGCCGTGCTTACCGACGTGGGCAGCGTAAAGGCGCCCTACGTGCGGGCGGTGGAGGCGATGGATTTAAGGGATGTGAAATTCCTGGCGAGCCATCCCGTCGCCGGAGGCGAGAAATCCGGCGTGGAGGCGAGTTTTTCCTCTCTCTTCGATGCGCAGCAGACCATCTTGACGCCAACTGAGAGAACGGACCCCGGAACCATCGAACGCCTGCGCGCGCTTTGGGAGGGAGTGGGCGCAAACGTCGAGATTCTCGACCCTGAAACGCATGATCGCGTGATGGCCGACATCAGCCATCTCCCACATCTGGTGGCCTACGCCATGATGAACACCGCCCTTGAGGGCGAGGCGCTCCGGCATGCGGCGAGTGGGTTTCGGGACTTTTCGCGAATCGCATCCTCAGGAGCGGAAATGTGGCGCGAAATCTGCGAGGACAACCAGGAGGCGCTGCTGGGCGCGCTTGACAGGTTCGAGGGGGAATTGGCGGGGCTTCGCCGTTTGCTGGAAGATTCGGATTCCGAAGCGCTCGAGCGCGCTTTTTTGAGGGCCAAGGACGGCCGGGACGAATGGGCGCGGAAAAAGGGCTGGGCTTGAGAGAGAAATCGCGCCGAAAATCAGCCGGCATCGTCATTCCCATCGATGGCCCCGCAGGTTCGGGCAAGAGCACGGCGGCCAAAGGGATCGCGGAGAGGTTGGGTTTCGACTATCTCGAGAGCGGCGCGCTCTACCGTGCCGTAGGCTATCAGGTATTGAATAAAAATCGAGAAGGTGATTTTGATAGTCGCGCCATCGGCGCCGCGTGTGATTTGCGTTTCGAGTGCCGCAAGGAGGGGAACGTCTGGAAGAACATTCTGGGTGGAGAAGACGTTACCGATGCGCTCCGGGACGAAGAAATAAGCGATATGGCGTCGCGAGTGTCGGCGATACCCGGGGTGCGGGCGGCGCTGCTCGAATTTCAAAGGAATTTTGGACGAGAGTGCGGGGCAGTCATTGATGGGCGCGATATAGGCACGGTCGTTTTCCCGGAGGCCAGGCTCAAGTTTTTTCTCGACGCGGACATCGAGGTGCGAATCCAGCGGCGCTTCGCCGAACTCAAGGCGAGGGGAGTCCCCTTTCATCCCGATCATCTGCGTGAAGACTTGAAGCGCAGGGACGAGAGGGATCGCCACAGAGCCAGCGCGCCCCTGCGCAAGGCCGAGGACGCCGAAGAAATCCAAACGAGCGATATGGGCGTTGACCAAGTGCTTGAGGTCATGTTAGAGAAAATCCGCCTGGTTTACGGGGAAGTCATTGAGGATGCTTGAGTTGCGAGTTGATTCTCTCCTTTCTCGGGTGTAATATGATTTTTCCACCCATTTTTTGCCGATGTCTGCGATAGCGATGGGCGCTTGAGCCGTGGCGGCAATTCTCTTTTATCAGAACGAGGTAATTCAAACAGATGAATGAAACTTCCTCTAACGAATCCGAGACTCTTCCCGACTTCTCATCGAAGGTGGCCGAATTGCTCCCGGACGAGGTTGACCCCGACACCCTTTCTCCTGAACAAATGGATGATTTATACGCTTCCACGATGAAGGTGAAGGATGGAGAAATCATCGAAGGAACGGTTGTGGGGATGGAAGGCGAATATGTGCTGGTGGACGTAGGATATAAATCAGAAGGTTTGGTGCCTCGTTTTGAATTCCCGAGCCGCGGGCGGGATCTCAAGCCTGGAGACAGGGTGGAGGTTTTCGTCGAAGAGCGTGAGGATGATGATGGCCTCATCGTGCTCTCGAAGGAGAAAGCCAACCGAATCAAGATATGGGACGAGATCAGCAAAGCCCATGACAACGACGAGATTATCCAGGGCGTGATCGTCGCCCGCATCAAGGGAGGCCTTACGGTCGACATCGGACTCAAGGCCTTTTTGCCGGGTTCCCAGGTCGATCTGAGGCCGGTGAGGAATCTCGATCAGTTTATCGGCAAATCCTTTGACATGAAGATCATCAAGCTCAACAGGAAGCGCGGGAACATTGTTCTCTCCAGGCGCGTGCTGCTCGAGGATGAAAGAGCGGAACTCAAGCGCGAGACGCTCGCGAACCTCACAGAAGGCATGGAGAAGGTGGGCGTCGTCAAGAACATTACCGACTATGGAGCGTTCATCGACCTCGGCGGAATAGACGGCCTGCTTCACATCACGGATATGTCCTGGGGTCGGGTGAGCCACCCGAGCGAACTTCTCTCCATCGGGGACAGCGTCAAGGTCACCGTGCTCAAATATGACAAGGAGCGCGAGCGCGTCTCCTTGGGCCATAAGCAAATTACCCCGGATCCTTGGGAGAACGTGGAAATCAAATATCCCATGACCGGCAAGGTTCGGGGGCGCGTCGTCTCCATCACCGATTATGGCGCTTTCGTCGAACTCGAACAGGGCGTCGAAGGGTTGGTGCATGTGTCGGAGATGTCCTGGACGAGACGCGTTCGCCATCCATCGAAATTCGTCGCGGTGAGCGATGTGGTCGAAGCCGTCGTTTTGAACCTGGACAAAGAAGGCCGCAGAATCTCCCTGGGTATGAAACAGGTGGAGGCCAACCCGTGGACCACGGTGGAGGAGAAATACCCCGTGGGAATGCGCGTGACGGGCAGCATCCGGAATTTGACGGAATTCGGCGCCTTCGTCGCCCTGGATGAGGGCATCGACGGCCTGATCCACATTTCGGACATTTCCTGGACCCAACGCTTCAAGCATCCCTCTGAAATCCTGCGCAAGGGCCAGGATATCGAGGCGGTTGTTCTGAGCGTGGACGTTGAGAAGGAGCGTCTCTCCCTCGGCATGAAGCAAATCACCCCGGATCCCTGGGACGACATCAACGACCGTTATGCGCTGGATGACGATATCGAGGCGAAAATCACGAAAATCACGAACTTCGGCGTCTTCGCCGCTCCGGAGGAAGATTTGGAGGGGCTGGTCCACATCTCCGAACTCGACCCGGATAAGGTGAAAG
Source organism: bacterium (assembly GCA_965218885.1). GTDB lineage: Bacteria > UBA8248 > UBA8248 > UBA8248 > UBA8248 > Bin107. The sequence goes on from OZ244713.1 coordinate 3,243,542, forward strand.
AACCACAGGACGTGGTGCATGTGGGCGACGTGTTCAAAATGCGCGTCATCAAAATCGATCGGGAGCAAAGAAGGCTGGGTTTGAGCATCCGCGCCTATGTGGAGTCCACCGGTGAGGACCCGCTCATCAGCCGGGCGTCTCAGCCCCCAGAGCCGATCGAAGAGGAAAGCGCGCCCTCGGACGAGGTAGTAGAAGCAGTAGATGGAGTAGAGGCAGTAGAGGAAGTAAAAATTGAAGATGAACCCGAGGCGGAAGTCGTAGCGGAGGCTGCGCCCGAGGTGGAAGTCGTAGCGGAGGCTGCGTCCGAGGCGGATGAGCAAGCGGAGTAATCGAGCGGATGGCATGAAGCCCATCCGTTGAATTTTGTGAAATGCAGGATTGCGAGACGCCTCATCGTGTAAACATTTACAGAGGAGGCGGAATGTACTCTTGTTTGTATCTATTGCTACTGCATCTTTTCGCCGGGTATACCATGAATGGTTGGCATACGAGGCATGTATTTTTCAGGATCGCCCGCGCCGTGGGGGCGGAGCGATGTCATCACAGCTATGAAACATAATGGGTATGTTTCTCTTGTTTGATTCTGTTACTACACTGGATGGAAAGCTGAATCTGAAAGACCGAAGCGTGGGTTCTCCGTAACGCGAACGTATCCATCGCGCTCCCAGGGAGGATGATGATTCTCATGACTAAGGCCGAGTTGGTTGAGCAGATAGCTGAGAAAATCAATCTCACGAAAAAAGACACCGAGCGCATCGTGAACATCGTGTTTGGGAACATCATGAGCTCATTGTCGGAAGGCGATAAGGTGGAGTTGCGTGGATTCGGGAGTTTCCGCGTGCGCTCGAGAAACAGCCGTGATGGCCGCAACCCGAGAACGGGTGAGGCGGTGGCGATTCCGCCCAAGAATGTGCCGTTCTTCAAGGCGGGGAAAGAATTGAGACAGATGGTCGATCAATTCGGAGCGGCTTCTTTCGAAGATGATGATGGAACGAGCGAGCCCTCAGGTAGAGGGGCTTCGGCGGCGGCCGATTCCGATGTGCATAGGGAATCGTCGGAGGATGATTCGCTCTTCTAATAAAGCGGTTTCAGGCAGTACGTCCCCCGGGACAATCCCGCCCAATTGGAACTTTTTCTCATGAATGAAAAGCGCGTCGGTCGTGGATGCGTGGTTCTTCGTCAAGGTGACATCACCGAATCCGATATGGATGCCATAGTGAACGCGGCCAACAACCATCTCTGGATGGGTGCGGGCGTGGCGGGCGCCATCAAGAGAAAGGGCGGGGAGGCGATAGAGGCCGAGGCGGTATCGAAAGGGCCGATTCGGGTCGGGGATGCCGTAATCACGGATGGCGGTAGACTACCCGCCCGGCACGTGATTCATGCGGCGGGGATGGGAACGGACCTTAGGACATCGCCCGAAATCGTGGAGGCCTGCACTCGGGCGAGTCTCGCGGTGGCCGAGGAAAATTCGCTGAACAGCATCGCGTTTCCCGCCATCGGGACGGGTGTCGGGGGCCTCGAGGCGCAGGCAGTCGCATCCCGTATGCTCAAAGCCTGCTCGACGCACTTGGAGGCCCCGACGGGCATGCTTACCCACATCGAGTTCGTGCTGTTCTCGGAAGCCGACTTGGCCGTGTTTCAGGATGCGCTCGAAACGCTTTGATTTTGAAGCGAAGCGATCCCTGTGCTTTCCCTCATGCCCGGCCTGGAAATGAGACGCTTCCGAGGCGTTTTCATCTTTTGGCGAAACGACCCCCCTCCGCCTGAAGCGCCAAACCCATGATCCGCAAGCAATCGAGAAACCCACACCCCATCATCCTCGTCGTGGGGACGACGTGTTCGGGAAAAACGGCTTTTGGCGTGGCGCTGGCCAGGCGTTTCCGGGAAGAGGGGGTATCCCTCGAAATAGTCGGCGCCGACGCCAGGCAGATTTATCGAGGTATCGGCGTGGGCACCGCTAAGCCCAGGTTGGATGAGCGTGGCGGCGTGACGCATCATATGATGGATGTAGCGGAGTTGGGGGAGAGTTATAGCGCCGCGCGCTATGCGGATGAGGCGATTCTGTGCATCGAGGATATTCATCGCAGAGGCGCATACCCGCTCGTTGTGGGAGGGAGCGGTTTATATATCCGCGCCTTGGTGGAAGGATTTTTCGATGGGCCCGAAGCGCAGCCGGAAATAAGGAGCCGATTGGAGGCGGAGGCTTCAAAGCAGGGGTATATGGCCATGTACGAGCACCTCGCTGCGGTCGACCCCGAAACAGCCGCGAAACTACACCCCAACGACCTGCGGCGGGTGGTTCGCGCCCTAGAGGTCTATGAAGCGACGGGGCGGCCGGTTTCACGCTTACGCGCCGAGCAAAAAGGGCCCAGGTTCGCGTCTCCGTTGTATATTGGTCTCAGGTATCCGGCCTCCATCCTCGCCGAGCTGATCGAGCGCAGGGTGCGGCGGATGCTAGAGAACGGGATGCTGGACGAGGTGGCGATGTTGGCCGAGATGAATCTCACCGACGCCCGGGTATTCGAGGGTCTCGGGTTTCAGGAGGCCCTCGCGTTGCGTAGGGGAGAACTGGCCGAGGATGAGGCGGTTCGGGAAATATCCAGGCTGCACCGCAACTACGCGAAACGACAACGTACCTGGTTTCAAAAGATCGAGGGGGTGAACTGGTATGAACCCCCGGAAAAGGATTTCGGGGTTATATTGGAAAAGGCCCATGATAAGGTGTCCCGATATCTGGATTTAGATTCTCGTGTGGAGGGTTCCTCTTGAGCGTAGTGCTCATCGGTTTTAAGGGATGTGGTAAATCGACCATCGGGCCTTTACTCGCCGAAAAAATGGGAGTCTCCTTTCACGATCTCGACCATTTGATAGAGCAAAAACATTTCGAGGAAACAGGAGAACGGCTGGGGTTTCGCGAGGTTTTCAGAACGAGAGGCGAAGAATCCTTCCGCGCGATGGAGAATCACTTGCTGCGCGAGCAATTGGGCCGGGAGCGCCTCGTTCTCGCCCTGGGCGGTGGAACCCCGATGGCGCAGAGTGTCGATTCACTGCTTGCTCCCCATTGCGTGGTTTATCTCCAGGTGCCGGAGAATGATATCATCGAGAGGGTGCGGGCCGATGGCTGGCCCGCTTATCTCGAAAACGAGACGAATCCCGAAGAAGCGTTGCGTATGCTTTTCAAAAAGCGCGTTCCGCGCTATGAAGAACTCGCAAAACTGATCGTGAAGAATACGTGCGAGCCGGAGGAAGTGGTTGAGACAGCCCTCCCCGAAATACGTGCTGTATTGTCGAAGACTGAAGTGTAGAGAGGGAAATCGTGTCGAACACGTTTGGTCGCTTGTTTCGCTTTACAACCTGGGGTGAGTCGCACGGTCCCGCCTTGGGCGTCGTGGTGGACGGTTGTCCGGCGGGCCTGCCACTTGATGAAGCCGACCTTCAGCGGGATTTGGATCGCAGGCGCCCGGGCCAGAGCCGGGTGACGACCCAACGGAAAGAAGATGATCGGGCGGAGATCTTATCCGGCGTCTTCGAAGGCGAGACGACCGGGCATCCCATCTCGGTGCTCATTCGAAACAAAGACGCCGATTCGAGTAAATATGAACCCTTGCGCAACTTGTTTCGCCCCGGACACGCGGATTTCACTTACATCCAGAAATGGGGGATTCGGGACCATCGAGGCGGTGGGCGTTCCAGCGCGCGAGAGACGGCCGCGCGCGTTGCGGCGGGAGCGATAGCCAAAAAACTCCTCGCCCGCCTCGGCATCTCGATCTTGGGCTACGTCGATCAGGTAGGAGAGATTCGCTGGGACGGCGCGCGCTTCGATGCAGACGAGATAGAGCGAAACATTGTTCGCTGCCCGGATGCGGAAACGGCGTCTCGGATGGAGGCGGCCATCCTCGAGGCCCGCAAGGCGGGCGATTCGGTTGGCGGCGCCATCACCATCCAGGCCGGTGGCGTTCCTGCCGGCTGGGGAGAGCCGCTGTATGGGCGCCTAGACTCCGATCTCGCGGCGGCGATGATGAGCATCAACGCGGTGAAGGGGGTGGAAATCGGCTCCGGCTTCCGGGCCGCCGGAATGCGGGGTTCAGAGAACAACGATCCGTTCGAGATGAAAAACGGAGAGCCGAGGATGAGGACGAACAACGCGGGCGGAATTTTGGGCGGCATATCCACGGGCGCTCCGGTTGTGGTTCGATTCGCCGTAAAGCCGACCTCCTCCATTTTGCTCGAACAGGACACGGTGACGACGTCGGGTGAGAAAACGACCGTGAAGGTGGAGGGGCGGCACGACCCCTGCGTGGCGACGAGGGCGGTGCCTATCGGCGAGGCGATGATGGCCCTCGTTTTGGCGGATCATTGGCGTCTCGGGTTGGGGAGTCGCATCGGCGAATCCGATTGAGCGTCTTGGGAAGCACAATCATGGATTTTTAGTTATTTGGATTCAAGAAGCTATGCTGTGCGTTGAGAACTTTAACTTTGCAGGAAAAGGGATATCGAATAGGGTCATTAGAATTATTTCGTTTCTTCATGGAGCGCGTCATGAAACTCGGGGTCGTGGGGCTGGGGGTCATAGGCAAGGCCGTGGTGAAGGCGGCAGATGAAGGAAAAATACCCGTCGATATACCGGTCGTCGCGACGCGGACGGTCGAAAAGGTGGAAGATTTTCTGGCTAGTCTTAAAAATCCGCCGCGCATGACGGATCTGGCGGGCGTGGCGCAAGAAGCAGACGTCGTAATGGAAGCCTCGGGCGGAAATACCGTAGAGGCGATTTGCCATGAGTGCTTCTCCAAAGGAAAAGACGTGATCGTGAATTCCGTGGGCGCGCTTCTCGATCGGGATGATTTAATCGAAGAGGCGAAGAGGGGCGGTTCCCGCATTTTCGTTCCCTCGGGCGCCATTATCGGTTTGGACGGTCTCAAGGGGGCCTCGGCCGGGAGCATGGAATCCGTGACCATGACGACGCGAAAACCGCCCGAGAGCCTCAAAGGCGCCCCCTATATCGAGGCCCAGAGGATTGACCTCGACGCCATTGATGAGCCGACGGTGATTTTTGAGGGTAATCCCTTGGAAGCGTGCAAAGCGTTTCCAGCGAACGTGAACGTATCCGCCGCCGTAAGCTTCGCGGGAATCGGGCCACGCAGGACGAAACTACGGATTGTGTGCGACCCCACGGTCAATCGGAACATCCACGAGGTCGAAGCGGTGGGGGAATTCGGGCGCTCTTTTATCCGTATTGAGAATGTGCCGTCTGAAAATCATCGAACGGGCATATTGACGTATCTCTCGACTTTTTCCTTCCTCAGAGATCGAACATCCACATTGATTGTCGGCACCTAGCCGCTTGACGCGCGGTGCTTGAATGGAGGGTGGTTTTTTGAACCAGAACGTCGTTTTTTTCGTGCCGGAGACGCGCGCGCCCATCGAATCGTTGCGAAACATGCTGGAGCCGCATGGCGAATTCCGCGACGGTGGCCGCCTAAAATGGTCGGAAGACGAATTGGTGTGCGATGCCCACGAGTGGGACGCCTTGTTGGTGACTTCGAGAGAGCAAATCACCGAACGGGTGATCGAGGCCGCGACTCGCCTGAAGCTCATCGCCAAGATTGGCGTCGGGGTGGAGAATATCGATATTCCCGCGGCGACGAGGCGAAAAATTCCGGTCACGAACTGTCCGGGCGCGAATGCCGTCGCCGTGGCGGAAGCGGCTCTGGGCCTGATGCTGGCCGCGAGCCGCCGGATTCCCCAGGGGATGGATACGCTATTAAAAGGGGGGTGGCGCGAGGGCATCTGGATTGCCAACGAGATGAGCGGGGCCACGTTCGGCATCGTCGGTTTTGGGAATATCGGGCGGGAACTGACCCGGCTTTTGTCCGGCTTTCAGGGCCGCATCCTGGCGTATGATGCGTTCGTGCGTGATGAGGCGATACGAGAAGCGGGTGTGGAGCCGGTGGATTTGGATAGGTTGACTGGCGAGTCTGATTTCATATCGCTTCATTGCAGCTTGACGCCCGAGACGCGCCACATGTTCGATGCCCACAAGTTTCGGATGATGAAAAAATCGGCGGTGCTCGTGAACTGCGCGCGTGGCGCGATTATCGATGAGGCGGCGCTGGTTCACGCGCTCAGGGAAGGGGAAATCGCCTCGGCCGGTATTGATGTCTTCGAGGAAGAACCCCCGAACCCGGACAATCCGCTTTTCAGTCTTTCGAATGCGGTGGTGACGCCGCACTTCGCCGGAGCGAGCCACGAGGCCCGCGAGCGGGTGAACCGGCTGGCCGGCGAGAACGTACTGGCCGCATTGAAGGGAGAGCGCGTGAATCCCGCGACATTGCTCAACCCCGAGGTATACGAGGCCTGATGACGGGCGGAAAGTGCGCATGATTTATTTGTCTCGGAGGCTTGCGTCCATCCGCGTCGAATCACTATACTTGCGCGGTTGTTCGAGACTCCGGACCCCACAACCCCACAGTGCTGGAGGATGTTTTTTTGGAAGGCGCAACAGAAAAAATTTGGATGGACGGGAAATTCGTTCCCTGGGATGAAGCCAAAATTCATGTCCTCACGCATTCGCTGCACTATGGGTTGGGGGTATTCGAGGGGATTCGCTGTTATCAGACCGAGCGTGGCTCCGCCGTTTTCCGCTTGGAGGAGCACATGCGGAGGCTTTATGATTCCGCCCGGATCGTCGGTCTCGATGTGCCCGTTACGCAGGATGACTTCACCGAGGCGGTGCTGGAGACGATTCGAACCAACGAGATGAAGGCGTGCTACGTCCGCCCGCTCATCTGGCTCGGCTACGGGTCCATGGGGGTGAACCCCAAAGGAGCGCCCACCCATGCGATGGTTGCCGTGTGGAGCTGGGGGGCGTATCTGGGCGAAGAGGGATTGGCGAAAGGCATTCGGGTCAAGGTCTCATCCTTCACGTCTCATCACCCGAACAGCTATATGACCAAGGCGAAAACCACGGGCAACTACGCCGTCAGCCAGATGGCGAAGCTCGAAGCCGTGGGCGCGGGATATGATGAGGCGCTCATGCTGGACCCCGAGGGTTTGATCACCCAGGGATCGGGCGAGAACATCTTCATCGTTCGAGACGGCGTGCTCAAAACGCCGCCGCTGCATGGCGTGCTGGCGGGCATTACGCGCGACACCATTGTTCAACTCGCCGATGAGCAGGGCGTGGAAGTGCAGGTCGCTCCCTTCGCCCGCGATGAAGTTTATGTGGCGGATGAGGCTTTCTTCACCGGTACGGCCGCCGAGGTGACCCCCATTCGGGAGGTGGACGACAGGAGCATCGGTTCGGGAGAGCCCGGCCCGGTGACGAAGAGAATTCAATCCGCATTTTTCGAGATCGTGAACGGGCGCGATGAGAGCAGGTTCGATTGGCTTACCTTCATTTAACGACGAGGAGAAACGAGAGGTGCCGATTTACGAATATGAATGCAGCGCATGTGGAGATGAGTACGAAATTATACAGAAAATGGGGGCCGGCGCTCTGCGGAAATGCCCGAGCTGCGGCGTGCTCAGACTCAGGCGTAAAATCTCCCGCTCCGCCTTCCACCTCAAAGGTGATGGCTGGTATGTGACGGATTACGCCTCGAACGGTAAAAAGAAGGAAGCGGATTCCCAAAGCACCGTTTCCGATGCGAAATCAGAGGGCAAATCCACTGAAAAGAAAGAAACGACCGCCACGAATGGCGCAGCATCGAAGCAGGACAACAAGAAAAAACCCGAGCCGGTAGCTGCGGGTTAGTTTTTCGGTAGAAACGCGACCATCCTCACGATACAACCGTCGCCGCCCGTCCAGCGCCAGGGAAATGCGGCCAGCGCGAATCGTTTGCCCACGACCTTGTCGATGTCTCCACCCACGTTCTCGAAACCGACGATTCCATTCCCCAGAAGCGCGCGGTGGCAGGGCTCCCAATCGGGGAAAGCCTCGCTCGTGGGGCGATCGAAGCGTTGTTCGTATTCCTCGAGAGTAAATGGACAGATCGGCTGGGGACCCCATGCTATTTTCGTACCCAGCGGATGGTCGAGCGCCTGCTGGTCCACGCCCACGCCCTTCACGCCGCGTTCTACGAACCATTCGCCCGCCTCTTTGTAGAGACCGGGGGAGTAGATGAAGTATTTGGTGTTGTCGCCGTAGTATTGGTGCCATCCGGTATGCACGATGACGATGTCGCCCGGTTGAATCTCCGGCCTTGCGTTTTCGAGGTCTTCGGGTGTAATGACTTCCCATTCCTCTTTTGGAATATCGACGCACACGGCGTTGCCGAAATAGCTTTGTAGCGGCACTTCATCCATGAACGGCGTACCCTCGATGACGTGCGCCGGAGCGTCGGTGTGGGTGGTGCAGTGCATGAACGTGGTGATTTGCTGACTCAGCACCTGGCTTTTGGCGTGATAGTGAAATCTTTCGATCTTGACATCCGGAAAGTATGGCCAAAGCGGGGCGCCATGCCCCCAGGGGTGGCTCAAATCGATGATGTCGTAATCATCCAGGCGGTCCGTGTCGATTATCATGGTATATTCGTCCCTCAACGAAAGAAGCGATGAGTTTGATGACTTTGGATTGGAGCGTAATGTAGCAAATATCACGCGACGCCGCCATGAAAGCGTGCTTTGCGCGGTGATGACGATGAAGGGGAAGATGTGGAAACTCATGAGTGCCCCGCATGCGGGTTGCGATTTCGGCATGCGCATCCCAATGCGTGCACCGCCTGTAGCCGTGTGCATTGCCGCAATTGTCTCAAAATATTCAGGGACGAGGTGGAAGAAGAACCAGAGGGACGCTTTATCGTTTTGTGCCCCGATTGCGAGGATTCCGTCTCCTGGCGAGTGGATGCGCAGGAGGTTTCGGGGTCGAACTGGGCGGAATATGATGGATGAGTCTCGTATGTGAGCGAAAATACGAGACGCATCTTGCCAGAAGGTATGAGGAGAGGCTAAGTTACATCTTCTTTCTGCCGGAGTGGCGGAATTGGTAGACGCAGTGGACTCAAAATCCACCGGGGGCAACCCCTTGCCGGTTCGAGTCCGGCCTTCGGCACCAACAAGTGTTTCGTCCAAGAGGATTTCCATTAGGACAAGAAAGTCTCCATGCGCGTACCCCTTTATGATTTGAAAGCCCAAAACGGGTCGCTGAAAGCGCAGATTTTGGCGGCAGTCGAAAACGTGATGACCCACCAAAGGTTCGTCATGGGTGAGGAGATCGGCGCTTTCGAGTCCGAGATGGCGGCGTATTGTGGCGCGGAACACGCCATCGCCGTTTCATCGGGAACGGATGCCCTCCTGTTGGCGCTGATGGCGAACGACGTCCGCCCGGGAGATGAAATCATCACGTCGGCGTTCACGTTTTTCGCCACCGCGGGCGTCATCCATCGCCTGGGCGCGAAGCCGGTGTTCGTGGATATCGACCCCGACACGTTCAATCTCGCGCCAGGGCGGCTTGAAGAGGCCATCACGCCGAATACGAAGGGGGTCATGCCAGTTCACATGTACGGACGCTGCGCGCCGATGGCGGAAATTCTCGAAATAGCCGAACGCCACCGGCTCTTCGTGGTGGAAGACGCCGCCCAGGCCGTCGGCTCCAGAACGAGCCTGGGTGTGGCCGGCGTCATGGGGGATGCGGGCTGTCTGTCGTTTTATCCCACCAAAAACCTGAGCGCGCTTGGCGATGCCGGTATGGTCCTGGCCAATGACGATGCGCGCGCCGATCGAATGCGTAAGCTCAGAATTCACGGATCGCCCGACAATTCCGAGTATGACGAGGTAGGCGGAAATTTCAGGATGGATACGATGCAGGCGGCTGTATTGTCCATCAAACTAAAGCGCCTGGAGGAGTGGAACGCAAAGAGGCGGCAAAACGCCATAAAATATCAGGAAAGATTCGAGGCCGGCGGCATCACCGGGGAGCGGTTCGCACCTCCCTCGATTCCGGGTGAGGGACATGTGTTTCACCAATACGCGGTTCGGACGCCCGAGCGGAACGCTTTGCAAGAACATTTATTGCAAAACAGCGTTGGTTGCGCCGTGTATTATTCCTCTCCCTTGCATCTCCATCCCTGCTTCGATGGGTATCAACAGGGGGATTTTCCTGAGAGCGAGGCCGCGGCGGCCCGGGTTTTGTCGCTTCCCGTCTACCCAGAGTTGCCGGAGGGCAGCCTTGAGATTGTAGCGGATACGGTCATTCGGTTTTTCGAATAGAATTCCAAAATGTATTCATTCGGGTCGAGGATTCAGTTTTTCAGGCTCAGGTAGAGAAGAGCCAGAAGAAGTCCTGCTACTCCGAACCAGAGGATCTTTCCTTCTGTTTTGAGGTAGTTCCGCCATTCCGCCCTGTCGTCTTCGGTGAATAGTTCCCTACGCGCCCCGTCATCGTGCGGGCCGGTGATTTCCTGATATAAATCCTTTTCCCGCAGGGTGTCCGATTCTTGTTTTTGGCGGTTTTGCGCCGTCCAGTTCAAAAGGGCGAAGTAGGCGAGAAAAACGGTTATCGCCAAAAGCCCCGTGATGCGAGCGGCCGTATGATCTCCAAACATCCAGCTCCCGATTCCCACGCCTAGAATGACGAGAAGAAAAACCGGGGAACAACCGGTGAGCATGTTTTCTCCAATGGCTTAAGAATGATGATTTTCGGTGACCAGATATCCTTGCGTCTTGAAAAAAGCCTTACTCTTTTTTCCGCCCGATGCGATTCTCCTCCCCTCGCATCAATCGTCCGATGTTGTCTTGATGTTTCCAAATCACCAACAAGGAGATGAGGGCGGATGAGGTGTATACCACCACAGGGTAGTTCATCCAAAAGCCCGCGAGTGGCACCGCCGCCGCGGCGAGCATGGAGCCAAGAGAGACGTATCGCGTCACAGCCACCACGAGAATGAATACCAGCGCGGCGAGGGCCGTTGGCCCCGGGGTCAGAAGGGCGAACACGCCAAGTCCGGTGGCCACCCCCTTGCCCCCGCGAAAGGCCGTGAACGGCGAATACATGTGCCCGAGCACCGCCGCAAGAGCGGCGATGGGCTCCAGAGTAGGGGCGGAGACGCGCGAGGCCACATAACGGGCGAAAAGAATGGCTGCGACGCCTTTGAGCACGTCGAGCAGAAGGGTGAGAACACCGCTTTTCCAGCCACTCGTCCTCAAGACGTTCGTCGCGCCGATGTTGCCGCTTCCCGATTTTCGCGGGTCTTCGGCGCCAAGCAATCGGGTGATCAGCACCCCGAAGGGAACGGCTCCCAGGAATCCGCCGACCAGGATGACGAGAAAAAAAGCTCCCATCAAGAGATGGCTCGGATGATTTGCCGAAAATAATCAACTGCAGAAACCACAGCCGCTATCATGGCGGCCCAAATCAAAATGGTGCCCAGCGGCGGAAAAATACTCAGGATGAGGAAAAAAATTGCCGAGACCTCCAGGCCCATCTTGATTTTGCCGAGAAAGCCCGCCGGCACCACCAGCCCTCGGCGCATGGCCACGGCGCGAAAGGCCGTTACCAGAAGCTCCCGGCCCAGCAGTATGCCCACAACCCAGGCGTCCACTTTCCCAAGCGACACCAAGGGGATCAAAGCAGCGACGATGAGCAGCTTGTCGGCCACGGGGTCGAGAATCTCACCCAGAGGGGTAACCTGGTCGCGCGTTCTGGCCAGGTGACCGTCGAGCCAGTCGGTAAAGGCCGCCATGACGAACAGACCTGCCGCGAAGTATTGCGCAGGGGGCGAACCCTGGAGCAAGAACATGACGAGCAATGGAACCATCAGGATGCGGGCTAGGGTGAGGCTGTTGGCGAGCGTGAATTTTTCTCCGGTTCCGCTCGCGATGAGGCGCGAGATCGCCTCCCGCCAGCCAGCGGGAGAAGCGTCAGATTTTTGTGATTTTGCCTTGGACATCGTCAACTCAAAAAATCATGAAGCATTTGGTTGCTGCCTTGCGCGCGAAAACGGCTGATCACTTTTTTTTCAATTTGCCTGATTCTTTCGCGCGATAGCCCGAGTTTGTTTCCGATTTCTTCGAGTGTCATCGCCTCTCCGTCGAAGCCATAGCGCATGCGAATAATGTCACGCTCTCTGGGGTCGAGTTCTGCGAGCAAGTCCTCTACCTCCTCTTCCAGAGAATGCTGCACCACGTTTTCTTCCACGGATACGGCGCTTTGCTCTTCGAGTAAATCGAGGTAGCTGGTGTCGTCGTCGGGAGAGATGGTAGCGTCGAGAGAAAGATAATTCCGATTAGCGCGTATGAGTTTCTCGATGTCCGTCACTTTTATGTTCAACCGTTCGGACAGTTCAGATGTCGTTGGTTCTCGCTTGAATTCCTGCCGGAGCTTCTCGTACATGATGGAGATTTTATGGAGAAGACCGGCCTGTTTGACGGGCAACCTGACGGTGCTCCTCTGATCCGCGAGAGCGTGCATGATGCTTTGGCGAATCCACCATACGGCGTAGGTGATGAGTTTTACGCCCCGTTCCGGATCGAAGCGTTTGATCGCATTGATCAGCCCAATGTTTCCTTCATTTATCAAATCTTCGAGTGAAAGCCCGAAGTTTTTGTAGCGATTCGCCACGCTGACGACGTATCTCAAATTCGAACGAACGAGTTTATTGAATGCTTCTTCATTCCCCTCTCTTGCCGCAAGGGCTAACTCGTGCTCTTCATCGCGCGTGAGAATGGAATGGGCGCCGATGCCTCTCATATAGAGGGACAGCGTATCTACAGAGGAGGAAGCCGGCACGCCTTCATCAGAATCACCCGGTGAATCGGAAAACGTAGGCGCATTGTTTGTTTCATTTATAGTGTAGGAATCCGTTTCTTTCGTATCGGGAGCATCGTCGTGCCCGGCAGGTGAATTTCTGTCTTCGGACTCGTCTTCGTTCGGCTCAGTCATCGAGAATTACTCGCATGTGGCTAGGATGTTTGGCAAAGAAATGAGTCGGAAAATCATTTTTTCCCAGTGAGCGCGAGGAGCCTGCTATATGCGGTTGAAGCGTACTGGTCATCAGGATACGACTCCAACAGTGACCGATAGGCCTTTCCTGCTTTTTTGAAGCTCTCTTCTATTCTGTAGCTTTCCCCCAGCTTGTACATGGCTTCAGCGCGAACGTGGGGAACATCTTCAAAATCTCGAATAATTTCTTTGTAGCGCGGAATCGCGGAGACTCGCAGATTTGTCCTGAAGTAAAAATTCGCGACAAACAAAGCGTTTTTGGCGAGATGTTCCCTTAGTTCCGATACCTTCTCTTTCGCATCGGCTGTGTGTTCCGAGCCGGGGAAACGACGCACGAGGGTTTGGAAGTTTTCGAGCGCGTCTCTCGCAACGGATGCGTCCTGGTCGATATCGAGATTTCTCTGATAATCGCTCATGGCGAGGAAATAGTACGCTTTCGGTGTTCCGGCGCTCACGGGATAGAGGCGCACGTATTCAGCGTATTGCAACTTCGATTCGATGTACTCTTCTGCGTGGTAGTATGAATCTCCGAGGCGCAACAGCGCACTTCGGCGGTGTTTGCTGTCGGGGTATTCCTCCAGCAAGCGCTTGAACGCGAGGCGCGCCGTCTCGAAGCGCTCGGCCCGTAAATCCTCCTCGCCGATGACAAGCAATTCTCCGGGTGATGCCTGCTGCTTCGGGCGCGAGACGCACCCACTCAGGATGAGGAGCACACAAACCAAGGAGAAAAAAACAGTCATGATGTTGTGTGTAGCGCGATTGAGCATATTATTCTCTATCGAAAAAGGAATATCACCGTGCAACTTCGGCTCCCCCTGAATCTTAGGAGAGCATCAAAGCAGGTGTCAAGAAACCTTTGATTCTAGCGGCGAACGATGAGCTTGTTTCCGGGAAAAATCTTGGCCGATGCGCTCAGTCGGTTCCAGGCCAGAAGAGATTTTGTTGAAACTCCGTATCGCTTGGCGATGAGCCAGATGTTCTCTCCCGGGCCGACGAGGTGGTGTAACGGCCTATCTTGGTTTTTTTTCTCGTTCTTCTCCACTTTTGCCACTTTTGCGAGGCGCTTTGGAGAAGGGAGGCGAATTTGCATGCCGATGCGTAAGCGCTTCGGGTTGAGTCCAGTATTGAGACGCATCAGTTTCTGGGTGGAGGTGTTGTATTTTTGTGCGATTAGCCAAAAGTTTTCCCCTTGCCGCACGATATGCAGTTCAGGCATCTTGCCGTTGCTTTTCGCCAGTGCTGCATTTCGTATAGCCGCATTCGGGCTGTTTATCGATTTGGGCATAAGGATTTTGGCGCCCACTCGAAGTTTTCGGGGATGGAGATGGGTGTTCATCTCCATTACTCTCTCCAGTCGAATCCCGAATCTTTGCGCGATCTCGCCGAAAGTGTCGCCCGGCCGTATATGGTAATAGCCGGGGGATGAGAGATAATTTCTGGTAAGTTTCGCCATTTGCATGACGACCTTGTCAGCCTGTCTATTCGGCAGAAAAAGAAGATATCCATTGCCCGGGGGCGTGACGGAAGTCCTCAACTCCGCATTTATTTGCCTCAACGAGCGCAAGGAGACGCTCGATAGTCTGGAAATCGCTCTCAGGCTGGTTCCGTGAGGAAGTTTGACGGCTTTAAAATTCCAGGGGGTTTCATAATCGATGCCCACGAAGCCGAAAACTTCCGGGTTCTTGGCGATTATCATACCGGCGAGGTATTTGGCCACATAATTGCGAGTCTCGTTAGGGATGTATCTCGTTCTGGCGAGTGACCAGTAATCTTTTTTCCTCGATCTGCGCATGGCCCTGGCGATGCGGTGCTCACCCGCGTTGTATGCGGCGAGCGCCAGATGCCAGTCGCCGAAATCCTCGTAGAGTTTCGATAAATACGCTGAAGCCGCACGGGTGGATTTCATCGGGTGGCGGCGCTCATCGAGGTAAAAGTTGATTTTCAGGCCCATGAGTCTCGCTGTGCCCGGCATGAACTGCCAGGGACCAACCGCGCCTGCTATCGAGCGCGCCTTGGGGTTGAAGCCGCTCTCGATCAGGGAGAGATACGCCAGGTCCTGTGGCAGGCCGTGTTCTTTGAGAATTTTGCGGAACAAGGTGATATAGCGCCCGCCTCTGCTCAGCCAGATGGAAAAATTGGTGCGTCCGGGGCCCGTAAAATACTCGATCCATCTGTCCACGATGGCGTTGCGAACGACGGGCACGTCATACAAAAAAGCTTTGGGCTTTTTGGTTTCCGGTGTCGGTGGAGCCGGGAAGGTTTCTTCGACCTCAGGCACCGGCAGGCTGATGTCGTGAGGAGAGGGCTCAGAGTCTTTGTCCACCTTCTCATTCTTTGTTTCTGCGGGGTCTGTCCGCTTGGCGACTTTATCCGCGCCCTTGTCCCTTGGCTGTATGGACGCCGGGGCGCCAGGCGATTCTTTCCGGCCGGCTTCGGGTTGTTCGGGCAGTGTGCGTTTTGAAGCCGGGGAAGGGAGGAAAATTGTTTTTCGGGGGGTGGTGGGGGTACGCGTCTCGATGGAGGCGTCGCCCGGGAGTTTCTTCGGCTGCATTTCATTTTCAGCGACAGGCGCTGCGCTGCAGCCTGCCGCAAACAAGCAGACGAGGAGAAAACATCTTTGATTCATAAGCAAGATATTTTCTCCCCACTTTCAGATTGTTCTCTCAGAACATTTCAACAGGACGGAACAACCACTACCAAATAGGATAACAATCACTGATGAGTTTGGTCAAATTGATTATGCGCGGTGCTCGGTTGTGCGGGAATCTCGAAAAAGAGAGAGTTGATAGTCGCTTTGTTCGACGGAAATTGGATAATTTCCGGAAAAACAAGCAGTGCAAAATGCCTCTTCATCCGGGTGAGTGCAACTGAGCAGGCCCTCCAGGGACAAATACCGAAGACTGTCCGCGCCCAGGAATTGCCTGATTTCCTCGACGCTGTTCGAAGACGCCTTGAGTTCCGCGAGGGTGGGCATATCGATGCCGAAAAAGCACGGGTGGGTGATGGGAGGAGAACTGATGCGCATGTGCACTTCTTTTGCGCCCGCCCGCCGTATGAGCTCAACGATCTTCTTGCTCGTCGTGCCCCTGACGAGGGAGTCATCGACGACGACGACTCGTTTGTCCGCCAGAAACTCTTTCATGGGGTTCAATTTCAGTTTGACGCCGAAATGCCGGATGGACTGTTCCGGTTCGATGAACGTGCGGCCCACGTAGTGGTTGCGTATCAGGCCCCACTCCAGAGGCAGGCCCGAGGCGTCGGCGTAACCGAGCGCGGCTGCGAGGCCCGAGTCCGGAACGGGGGTGACGATATCCGCTTCGAGGCCGAGGCTGTCTTCCTCGGCGAGACGGGCCCCCAGTTTTTTTCTGACGGCGTAGGCGTTTTTCCCGAAAATGAAGCTGTCCGGACGGGCGAAATAGATGAATTCAAAAATACATTGATGGAGATCGGCAGGCGGAGAATAGGTGATGCTTCTTAATCCATCCTTGTCGATGACGATCATCTCGCCGGGTTCCACTTCACGGATATATTCGGCGTCAATCAGGTCGAGCGCGCACGTCTCGCTCGTGAGAACCCAGGAATCGCCCCCGGCTTGTTCAGCGGGGAGTTTGCCCAAAACCAGAGGGCGAAAGCCAAGGGGGTCCCGAATCCCAATCAGCATATCTTCGGTCATCATCGTGAGCGTGTAGGCGCCCTCTAACCGCCGGATGGCTTCTACAATGGCGCCCTCGGTAGTTTTTTCCGCGGAGCGGGCGATGAGGTGCAGGATGACCTCGCTGTCCGTCGTGCTGCGGAATATGGAGCCGTTGGCTTCGAGTTCCGCACGCAAGGCGCCGCCGTTGACGAGGTTTCCGTTGTGGCCCAGGGCGAGCGTTCCCTTGGCGTAGTTCACCAGAAACGGCTGGGCGTTTTTGATGTCGGATTGTCCCGAGGTGGAATAGCGGTTGTGCCCGATGGCGATGCTGCCCTGAAGTTTGGCGATGCGCTCTTCCGTAAAAACATCGGCCACGAGCCCCATGCCGACCTCGCTGTGCACCCTGTCCCCATCGGAGGCCACGATGCCCGCGCTTTCCTGTCCTCTGTGCTGAAGGGAGTAGAGACCGAGATAGGCCATATTGGCCGCCTCGGGATGGCCGTATATCCCAAAAACGCCGCATTCTTCTTTCGGGTGGTCATCTATCCAGTGAGACATCTCACAACACCTCGGAGAGAGCGCCCGACCATGCCGCCACGAGATTCTGCATGGCCAGATCGATAAGGGGAGCATTATCGGGTGTTTTGACGACGAAAGCACCCTCCTGAACGCGACCGATGCGCGTTAGTTCCGCTCCGCAGCTTAGCACGGTCTCACGCAGGACACTCTCCGCCTGGGGAGAGACGCTCACCAGGATGCGCGATGCAGCCTCGCCGTATACCAAGCCATCGAGCCTGCCCTCTTGTTCGGGGAGCCATATTTCGGCCCCGAGGCTGCTTTTCGGCGATGCGATGGCGGATTCGGCCAAAGCGAGTCCCAATCCGCCTTCGGAAAGGTCGTGGGCGGAGCGCACCAGACCCGTTTCGATGCCCCGCCTGCACGCTGTTTGCACGGCTTTCTCAGCATCCAGCGATATCGCCGGGGCGTCGCCTCCCTCCTGGACCGTTTCCAGCCAGATGTATTCATGGGCGCATGCTTGCGGCAATGGCGCTTCGTCTATGGGGTGAATCAGGGCGATGGCGTCACCCTCAGTGGCGAACCCATGGCCCGCTCTTTTGTGGGTGTCATCGAGCAGGCCCACCATGCCGATTATCGGGGTGGGGTAGATATCGACCTGATGCGTTTCGTTGTAAAAGCTCACGTTCCCGCTCACCACAGGCAAACCCAGAGAACGGCACGCTTGCGCCATGCCCTCAATCGACAGAGAGAATTGGGCCATGACGGCGGGACGCTCGGGATTGCCGAAGTTAAGGCAGTTTGTGATCGCGAGGGGCCTAGCCCCTACGCAGCAGATGTTTCGCGCGGCTTCCGCTACGGCGAGCATTCCCCCCTTGTAGGGATCGAGCATGCCGTATCGTGCGTTTCCATCCGTAGTGAGGGCCAGCGCCTTGTTCATTCCCTTTAGACGAATGATGGCGGCGTCTCCGCCCGGAGAGGTCACCGTATTCGTGCGAACCTTGTAGTCATACTGACGCCATATCGGTTTTTTGTCCCCGTGGTTGGGATGGGCGAGCATCTTGAGCAGGGCGGGTCCCAGGTCTTTAGGCTCTGGCAGTTTGTGTAGCGGATCGTCCAGTGGGAGTCTGCGTTCGGGGTTTCTGGGGCGATCATAGGTCGGCGCATCATCCGTCAGCGATGATACGGGGAGGTCGGCGACTTCATCCCCTCCAAAGGTTGCACGAAGCCTGCCGTCCCCGGTCACTTCCCCCACGACGGACATGGACAAATCCCACCGCTCGAATATCTCTTGCACCTCGGATTCTCTGCCTTTTTCCGCTACCAACAACATCCTTTCCTGGCTTTCCGAGAGCATCATCTCATAGGGCGACATCGCCTCTTCTCGGCAAGGAACCGCATCTAGGTGCAGGAGGAGACCCGTGCCGGCCCGGCCAGCCATTTCAACCGAAGAGGATGTGAGGCCGGCGGCGCCCATATCCTGAATGCCGACTACGGCGCCGCGCTTCATCAACTCCAGGCACGCCTCGAGCAGCAGTTTTTCCCGGAACGGATCCCCTACCTGAACGGTGGGTCTTTTTTCGTGGGTGGAATCATCGAACCCTGCCGACGCCATGGACGCGCCATGAATACCGTCTCGCCCGGTGGGCGCGCCGACATAGATTACCGGATTCCCGACGCCCGAAGCCGTGCCCCGGAATATGGCGTCCGAGCGCATGATGCCCGCGCACATGACGTTCACCAGAATGTTCCCGTTGTAGCAGGGATGAAATTTCGTTTCCCCGCCCACCGTGGGAACGCCGATGCAATTTCCATAACCCGCGATGCCGCCTACGACGCCGCTGACGAGGTAGGGTGTGCGGGGGTGCTCCGGCGCCCCGAAACGCAGGCTGTCGAGTAGCGCGATGGGCCGCGCGCCCATCGTAAAAATGTCTCGCAAAATGCCGCCTACGCCGGTAGCCGCGCCCTGGTAGGGTTCAATGTAAGAGGGATGATTGTGGCTTTCCATCTTGAACGCCACGGCCATGCCTTGGCCCAAGTCGACGACGCCGGCGTTTTCTCCAGGTCCTTGCAGGACATGCGGGCCTTGTGTGGGAAATTTTTTCAGGTGAATGCGGCTGCTTTTATATGAGCAGTGTTCATTCCACATGGCGGAGAATACGCCGAGTTCCGTGACGTTGGGTTTACGTCCCAGGGCTTCTGTAATTTTCTCCCATTCGGCTCTTGAGAGACCGTGGTCAAGGGCCATCTCCGGTGTAGCGAGAACGTCTACCGTGATCATGAAGAGACCGTGACTTGCATGACGGATTTGAACACCGACAATCCGTCCTCTCCGCCCAACAGTGGATCGCAACTGCGCTCGGGATGCGGCATGAGGCCCACCACGTTTCCTTGCCGGTTACATATGCCTGCGATGTTTTCGATAGAGCCGTTGGGATTCGCCTCCGCGTTCGCACGACCCTTGGTGTCGGTGTAGCGAAAAACGATTTGATCGTTATCTTCGAGTTCGGCCAGCGTCCCGGGCTCGCAGAAGTAGTTCCCCTCGCCATGCGCGATGGTCATTTTGAGGATTTCGTCCGGCTGAGCTTCGCAGGTAAAGGGTGTTCTCGACGTTTCGCATTTCAGCCAGACATCGTCGCAAACGAAGCGAAGCGACTCATTTCGCCTCAAAGCCCCGGGGAGAAGACCCGATTCGGTCAGGCACTGAAAGCCGTTGCAGATACCGATGAGGGGACGTCCCTCCTTGGCGTGCGCGGAAACAGCTTTCATGATGGGAGAGAAGCGGGATATGGCGCCGGCTCTCAGGTAATCCCCATAGCTGAAGCCTCCGGGGAGTATGACCACCTCCGCGTTTCCCAAAGAGGTTTCCTTATGCCACACGAACCGCACCGGCTGTTGGAGAACGTCCTGGATGGCGTGGTAGCAGTCATGATCACAATTGGAGCCTGGGAAGACGATGACGGCGAATTGCATTACCGGCTCTCACCATTCATGGATTCACCCGCCATTTCGATGCGGTAATCTTCGATGACGGGGTTGGCGAGCAGGTCCTGACACATTCTTTCGAGGTCGGCGTGGATGTCGTCCGCATCTTCGAGTTCAATCTCGATGAATTTCCCCACGCGCACGTCGTTCACTCCCTTGAATCCGAGAGAGGAGAGCGCTCCCCGAACGGCTTCCCCCTGGGGGTCGAGCACGCCGGTTTTGAATGTCACATAGACCAGGGCTTTCGGCATCACTACCTCCGGGCGCGGGTTATTCTATGACGAGCTTTTCGACTTCGGCGTATGCGTCTTCCACGTTGCCCAAGTCTCTGCGGAAGCGATCCTTGTCCAGTTTGCGGCCCGTTCCTTTCTCCCAGAAACGGCAGCCGTCCGGCGTGATTTCATCGCCCAGCAACAGCTTGCCGCCCTCGGCCTCGCAACGTCCGAATTCCAGCTTGAAGTCCACGAGGTCTATGTTGCGCTCGGAGAAAAACGAGGTGAGGATGTCGTTCACCCGAAAGGCGTATTCGCGCATCTGGGCGAGTTCTTCGCGTGTCGCCAGGTCAAAGGCCACGGCGGTGTCCTCGTTGATGAGCGGGTCATCGAGTCCATCGTTTTTCAGGTGCAGGTCGACAATCGTGTTGGGAAGGCGCGCGCCTTCCTCCACACCCATTCTTTTGGCCAGATTCCCCGCGATGATGTTTCTGAGAACTACTTCGACCAGAATAATGTCGAGTTTTTTCACCAGCATCTCGCGTTCGGAGAGTTTTTCCACGAAATGCGTGGGCACTCCCTGACGCTCTACCTCTTGCAGCAGATGAGAGGAGATAGAGTTGTTGAAAATGCCTTTGGATTCGATGGTGCCCAGTTTCTTTGCGTTAAAAGCGGATGCATCATCTTTGAAGAACTGGATATAGTAGTCGGGGTCGTTAGTCTCGTAGATGATCTTGGCCTTGCCTTCGTAAACCTGTTTACCGCGTTCCATGAACAATTCTCCATTCGAGGATCGCCAAATTCGAGTCTTCGTCTTAGGGGTTATTCCATCATTTGAGCGGGTTAAAAAATGACCATTCCGGGCGTTCAGGACTTGACGCTATCCTAACATAAACGAACCTGTGTTTGTCACCCCGCATTCCAAGTGTCATTCGTCATCAGGACCGAAGACTCGTTCGAAAATCCGGTCCAGATTTTTCAGGTGGGCGGCCATGTCGAAGCAGTGGGCGAGTTCGGCCTCGCCCAGCACGCCGCCCACTTGCGGATCCGCCGCCAGTTTGACCTGAAAATCACCACCGTCGGCCCATATTTCCATGGCCGGGGCCTGCACGCGCGCGTAGGCTTCCTCACGGGTAATGCCCGTTTTGCGGATCAGGGCGAGCATGACGTGCTCACTGAGGAGCAATCCCTTCGAGCGCGCGAGGTTTTCCTGCATTTTATCGGGATAGATCATCCAGTTTTTCATTAAATCGTTGAGTTTCGTGAGCATATAATCCACGAGAATCGTGCTGTCCGGCAGTATCACGCGCTCCACGGATGAGTGGGAGATGTCGCGTTCATGCCACAAGGGGACATTTTGCAGGGCCGCGGTGGCGTTTCCCTGCACCACGCGGGCGAGACCGCAGAGCTGTTCCGAGACCACGGGGTTTCTCTTGTGGGGCATGGCGGAACTGCCCTTCTGCCCTTTGCTGAAGAATTCTTCCGCTTCGCCCACTTCATTCTTTTGGAGATGGCGAACCTCCGTCGCTACGCGGGAGATGCTCGCCGCCACGAGGGCGAGAGCAAGTTGATACTCCGCATGGCGGTCGCGCTGGATGATCTGGCTGCTTACGCGGTCAACCTTGAGACCGAGGCGCTTGCAGATGGCCTCCTCGGCATCTGGCGGGATGTGAGGACACGCGCCCACGGCGCCTGATATCTGGCCGACGCGAACGGCTTCCCGCGCACATTGCATTCGCTCGTGCGCGCGTTCGAACTCGGTGTACCAGGTGGCTATTTTGAGGCCCAGAGTAGTTGGCTCGGCGTGCATCCCGTGCGTTCTGCCCGATATGATAGTGCGTTTTTGCTCCAAAGCACGTTTTTTAAGAGTCTTTTTGAGTTCTTGAATGTCATTGAGAATGATATCGGCTGCCGACATGAGTTGAAGCGCGAGGCCGGTATCGAGGACGTCGCTGCTCGTCATGCCGAGGTGGATGTAACGCGATGACGGTCCTACGTGCTCCGCCACGTTGGTGAGAAACGCGATGACGTCGTGTTTGGTGACGCGCTCGATCTCCTTGATGCGCTCCGGGTCGAACGCCGCTTTCGACTTGATCTCCTCGAGTGCATCCTCCGGAATTTCGCCGCGCGCGGTCATTTCCTCGCAAACGGCTATCTCCACGTCGAGCATGCGCTGAAGTTTTTCCCGTTCTTCCCATATTTTCGCCATTTCAGGGCGCGTGTATCTCGGAATCAAGAGAGTTCCTCCGTTCTGCCCCCGCCGCCCAGGAGTGGTGTGGGCTCATCCTGAGTGGCGTTCAAGACGTTACTGCGTCCGTGGCCGTTCACTGCTTTTCGGGCCGTCTCCAAAAGAAGCTCGTTCTCGTTGTTCTCTTGTGAGATATGAGCGCAGACGAGCCACTCGAAGTCGTCCGTGACGATATTCTCGAGTAGTTTCGCCGCATCCTCATTGCTGAGGTGCCCGAGTTTTCCTCGAATCCTTTGTTTGATCGGCCAGGGGTAGGGACCGTTGATGAGCATTGCCACGTCGTGGTTAAATTCCAGGACAAGCCCCTGAAGCCCTTGGAGCCGCTGGCGCGCCAGGTTTGTGACGAACCCCATGTCGGTGGCGAAGCCGACGCGGCGGCCATCCTCGGCGTTTAATATCATCCCGAACGGGTCAGCCGCGTCATGGGGCGTACTGAAGGGTTCGACCCGTATGCCGCCGATGTGAAAGGGGAGTCCCACTTCGATTTCCATCCACGCAGGCGTCTTGCCGATCATTTCCAGGCTCGCCTTGTATGTGGCTTTGTTCGTCCAAAGGGGAAGATTCCATCTTCGCGCCAGGGTGCCCGCGCTCCTGATGTGATCGATGTGTTCATGCGTGAGCACGATGGCCATCAGATCCTGCGGGTGCAGGCCATAGGTTTCGAGGCGCTTTGTGATTTGCCGCGCGCTGAGGCCTGCATCGACGAGAAACGCCGCGCCGTTTGAGCGAACCAAAGCGGCGTTTCCTCTGCTCCCGCTGCCTAGAACTCCGATTTCCACGTCTCGCGTCCCGTCGTTGTTCTTTCATTCATCGGTTGAAGGCGATATTTCCTTCCTTTGGGTCCCTGGTGAAAGCCTCGTCAATACGGTGGCAAATATAGTGAAGAGCGGCTTCATGGGCTTCCTGTATGAAACCGGTATCGTTCGAGGGCACTTTCGCCGCAAACTTTGCGGATTGAGAGGCAAGTCCACCGCCGCTACCTGTCATCGCAACGCCCAAGAGACCAAGGGCGTCGGCTCGTTCGAGGGCCGAGACGACGTTTGCGGAATTGCCGCTCGTGCTGAGACCCAGGGCGACGTCTCCCTCTCGCCCGTGCGCCTGAATTTGCCGCGCGAAGATTTCTTCATACGCGTAGTCGTTCCCGATGGCGGTGAGGGCGCTCGCGTCGCCCGTGAGGCAAATGGCGGGCAGGGGAGCGCGATCGGCCAGGAAGCGACCAACGAGTTCGCCTGTGAAGTGCATGGCGAGAGCGGCGCTCCCCCCGTTGCCAAACGCGATGATTTTCTTTTCAGATTCCAGACATTCGACGATGACAATGCAGATATCGTCTATTTGTCGGGGGTAATCGCTCGCCACGAGAGATTCGTATCTCAAGGCGCGTTCGGCCAGAAATTCCTTTGCCGATGATTCCAAAGGATACCTCTGAGTCGTGGGGCGGTACGGGCGATGGAAAAGGTGAATCTACTCAATGCCCCTCAATCTAGCCGATCCATGAGGTGTATTTCAAGGCGCTGCGCTTGGGTGGGGAAAATGAACGATGTTTCGCAAGAGTGCTGGTGATGTGGAAGGGAGTGAAGAAGATTTCAAGGGTTAATGTTTAATCGTTCCCTGAAGTCATCAATTGTGGAGAGGAGGCCCTCCTCCAGAGAAATCGCCGGCTCCCAGCCGAGGTGTTTTTTTGCTTTTTGTATATCGGGTTGGCGAATTTTCGGATCGTCAACGGGTAGCGACTCATGCTGAATTTTCGAGTCTGTGCCAGCGAGCTCGATGATTTTCCTCGCCAGGTCTAGAATCGTCATCTCGGAAGGATTCCCGAGGTTGACGGGTTCATGAATTTCGCTATCCATCAACTCGATAAGGCCATCGATGAGATCGGTGATGAAACAAAAACTTCTCGTCTGCATGCCGTCGCCGAAGACGCTGATGGGTTCATTTTCAATGGCTTGCGAGATAAAAGCGGGTATCGCTCGTCCGTCCGCGATGCGCATTCTCGGGCCATAGGTATTGAAAATGCGGGCGATGTGCACGTTGAGGCCATGGGTCCGGTGGTAGGCCATGGTCATCGCCTCGGAGAATCTTTTGGCTTCATCGTATACCCCGCGCGGCCCGATGGGGTTCACATGGCCCCAGTATTCTTCGTGCTGCGGGTGAATTTGGGGATCTCCATATACTTCCGAAGTGGAGGCGAGGAGAAATCGCGCTTTTTTCTCCTTCGCAAGGCCCAAGGCATTATGCGTGCCGAGGGAGCCGACTTTTAATGTTTGGATGGGAAATTTCAAATAATCATTCGGGCTGGCCGGACTCGCGAGATGAAAAACGGCGTCCACATTTCCTTCGACGTGAATGTGCTCGCTCACGTTGTGCTCGATGAGCGTAAAATTCGGATGCTCGTTTTTGAGCAGATGTTCGATATTCGGCCGGTTCCCGGTAAGGAAATTGTCAACGCATATGACATCGTTGCCCAGAGCGATGAGTTTGTCGCACAAATAGGAGCCGATAAAGCCCGCTCCACCCGTTACCACAATGCGAGAGTTTTTCATCGTCAAGGTTTGGCCGGCGTTTTCCCGATGCTGTAGTATTCAAAACCAGCATCTGTTACTTGCTCAGAAGAATAGATGTTTCGCCCGTCGAATATAATCGGCTCCATCATCTCTGATTTCAAGCGATTCAGATTCAACTGAATAAATTCACGCCACTCGGTGACAATAACAATCCCGCTTGCATCTTTCGCGGCCTCGTAAGGGCTTTGGCAGTATTCGATACCGTCATCCCCAATGATTCGTCTGGCGTTTGCGGTGGCGATTGGGTCGTATGCGCGCAGGCTGGCCCCCGCCTCACGGAGCGCATGACAAATCTCGATACTTTTGGCTTCTCGCATGTCATCCGTATCCGGCTTGAACGATAGTCCTAAAACGCCAATTGTTTTTCCTTCGAGCGGCAAGCGATTCTTCGTACCGAGTCTGTCGATAATTATTTGTATGAACCGGGGAACCCGACTCTCGTTTTCCGCTCTTACGGCTTCTAAAATCTGTATTTCAGCGCCAAGCCTTCTGGAAGCGTGCAACAGGGCATCCACATCTTTTGGGAAGCAGGAACCTCCATAGCCCAGCCCTGCCCCGAGAAAGGCAGGACCAATCCGCGAGTCCGCGCCAACCCCCTTGACGACTTCGCGGATGTCCGCCTGCGTTTGCTCGCAAAGGTTCGCCACCGCATTGATGAAAGTGATTTTCGTCGCCAAAAACGCGTTCGAGGCGTATTTGATCAACTCGGCGCTTTGCGTGTCCGTGATGATGCAAGGAGCGTTCAGGGCCTGATATAGAAGCTGAACCTTTTTCGCCGCTTTCTCCGATGATGAGCCGATGACGATGCGATCCGGCTGGAGCGTATCTCGCACCGCTTGCCCTTCGCGCAGGAATTCCGGATTACAGACCACGTCGAAATCTGTCGGAGCGACGCCATTTTTTTCAATGACGTCTCGAACGAAATCCCCCGTACCGACGGGCACGGTGCTTTTGTTCACGATGATCTTGTAATCCTGTACCGCGCGGCCGATGTCCGTCGCCGCTGTCTCCACTTGCGAGAGGTCGGTTCCACCATCCTCAGCGGGTGGGGTGCCCACACAGATGAAAACGATCTCACTTTTCAAAACGGCTTGAACTATAGAAGTTATGAACTTGAGTCTGCCTTCTTTGAGGTTGCGCTCCAGCAATTCCGGCAGCCTGGGTTCATGGATCGGGCAGCCGCCTGCGTTCAAGGTATCCACGCGATTTTGGTCAATATCCACGCCGATGACATCGTTGCCCAAATCGGCGAATATGGCCCCTGTGACCAATCCGACATATCCACAACCGATAACGCAAATGTTCACAAAGTCGTCTCATCTTTCCTGAATGGGCAGGTTGCGCAAATGAACAGGATGGAAAACCCGCGCTATTTTACTCAAAACGCAAAGGCGCCCATGTGCCGCTTCGCCAAAATCCACCTTTTTTTAAGACATTTCGTTTGCCTGTGAAACCCAGTTTTTTCTCGCCTTCAAGCAGACCTATAAGACTGAATCCGAGAAAAACTTCACTTTTATCCTTGGTGTCGGTGAAGGTGAGTTCAACGCCCCAGCAGCAATCGAGATAGCGCGCCGTGATGCTTTGTTCGAGCGTGGTATGTTCTGTTTTATTCAAGCGTGTGATGTATTCGACAGAAAGATTGCGGTTAATGGAGAAGCCTCCGGCAAAATTAAGATAACTACCTTCGGCGCTTTCTGGATAATAGTCTCTTTTGCGCGCCCAGACCCGATCGATATTGAGATACCAATTCTTCCCGCCATCGAGAAAAACACCCGTGGAGTGTTCGCTTATTTCCAAATCATAGGGGTCGTATTTGAATTGCTGTAGCAGACGAAGTTTAGAAAAGGGCTGTGATTCCAGCCTGAAAGTAATGTCGCCAAAAGGACGTTTCGGCTTCGTATCTAGTTCTTCATTCCTTTGTGCTTCGGCGATATCATACGTCTGGCTGATTCGATAGCGAAATAACTGTTTCGTCTGAAGCCCTTCCGTTGCGGCCATTTTTGTCAGCACACGGTTAATGAGGGCGTATTCAATGGCGTGTTCATCCTGAAGGGCATCCATAGGATCCAGGGGTATGATCATGCGCCTGTCTCGCGCGTCGTTGTCCGGGCTGTAGCTATACGTCGCTTCAAACGACAGGATGTGCTTGAAATCTTGGAAAGGGCCGAGGTCGCCTTGATAGATTTTGCTGTATCGCGGGCCAAGTGCGTAAAGCTTCGCGAACCACATTTCACGTGACAGGCCGGATTCGACGTGTTGCGTGTAATCGGGGTTTGAAGCCACGCCTGGATCTGTTTTTTGATGTGTCCAGTGGGTTCTACGGAATCCGATTTCGGGTGTTAAGCCAAGCCAGGGAGCGGTCTGCAAGCGAAGCGATAGTGATGGTTCCAGGTGAAACCGGCTCAATCGAAGCGTATTTTCGTCTTCGGTTTTTCTGAAATTGATCCAGGAGGAATCCATGTTAAAGTACAAATTACTCTTTCCCAGCCGCTTGCTCTGGATGTCCAGGCTGATTTCCGGGGCTTTCTGAAATAGCTGCCCATCGTTTTCGCCTAATCCTTCGCGTCGTCTCATTCCCACCTGAAGCTGTCCGGCAATCTTGGGTAAATTTTGTGTGAGAGTGACATGGGTGTCCGTGTCCTGTCGCGTGCGAGTCAACAAATCGCTTTCGAGTGAGCGGTCGTTTGGCGGGCGTTTTTGCAAATCGACCACGGCGTGCAGGTTGGCGCCTATGTCCTTGAATTTCGAACGATGAAAGCCTTTGACGTCCCAGAAGGTTGTCCGCTCGAGCTTGTCTTTCAAATAACGACCTGCTATCCGTCCTGATGTGTTTTGACTCGGTGTGTAGCGGTATTCTCCCTTATAGCGGGTGCCGCGCTTGCTGAAATAATCGACCCCGAAGGTGGCATCTTCCGAATCTTTGATGGCCCAAAAGAATGAAGGGGAGAATTGAAAGCCGTTTCGACTGCTCGAGCCGATGCCCGGCAGGAGGAAGCCGGTCGCCCTTTTTGTTTTTATCGGCACCATGGCCCAGGGGAAAAAAGCCGCCGGCACGCCTTTTACCGTCATGGTCGGGGCTTCGAGTTGAGCATAGCCTTCGATCTGGAAAGTCGCCCGCTCGAAGCCGAAAGCCCAGTCGGGAAGATCTCCTTCGCATGTGGTGAAAGTGCCTCCCTGAATTTCATACCGGTCTTCGGACAAGCGTCGAATCACTTGTCCCGTCACATAATAAGTGGCGCCGATGGAGCCGCGTGCGTTGAATACGACCATGCGCTCGGTATCGAGATTGAACTCGATGCGGTTGGCTACGATGCGGTCGCTCCCGGTTTGAAAGACGATGTTTCCGGTGGCAACGCCATCGCGCGTCGATGTTTGCACCTCGATATGGTCCGCTCGAATTTTTTTGCCTAAATACCGAATGTCCGCAGACCCGCGACCGATGATGCGCTGTCGTTCCCGATCATCTCGTATCTCATCGGCTGTGATGGCAATGGCGGCTTGGGCTTGCGTGCCACCCTTAGACTGTGCTTGCGGGGAAGGTGGTGTCCAGAACAGTACGAGGGAGAAAATGATGAATGATGAATATAACGCCTGGGTTTTCAAAAAAGCGAATCTCTGAGTATTCGACACGGAAACTCTCATCATATTGATTCGTGAAAAATATCTCTAATTTCAGATGAGCCGAGCTTTTTGAAAACGATTTTTTGAATCGAATGGATTATGAATGCTATTCTATGAGAGCGCAATCAGGGGAGGATCATGAAGATTCCGAGTGTGTTTCTTCGAGATTTTCTGAGGTTATCTCTCGTTTGGTTCTCCGCCATCTCGTTATCATTCCATAGGGGCCGGATGCGGCGTAACCAACAAAGGCCAGACAGGCGACTACCTGAGGAATCGCTGCCGCCACGAACAGGGCCAGCACGGCACCCACGAGGACGCGGAAAGGCCTTCTGAGAGGGCCGCTTACATCCTTGAAACTCTTGTAGCGAATGGTGCTCACCATCAGGAATGCCAGAACATAGCTGAGGGCCACAATGAGGATGAGGGGGACATGGGCCTTGATCGAAAAATCTTCAACCAAATATACGATTGATGCCAAAACACCTGCTGCCCCGGGTATCGGCAGTCCTCGGAAATCCAGAGAACCGCTACCCGCTTGCGCCAGCACATTGAAGCGCGCCAGCCTCAAGGCGCCGCAAGCGGCGAATATGAATGTGGCTAGCCAGCCGATTCTTCCATATGGGGCGAGGAGCCAGGTATATATCAGAACGGCCGGCGCGATGCCGAAAGCCGTCAGGTCGCACAACGAGTCATATTGAAGACCAAAAGCGCTTGTGCTTTTCGTCAACCGGGCGACTGTGCCGTCGAGACCATCTAAAATGATGGCCAACAATATGGCCAAGGAGGCCCAGGTGAAGTTTCCCTGGATGGAAGCGACGATCGCATAGAAACCAGCAAAAAGACTGCCTGTCGTCAGCAGATTGGGAACCAGATATATCCCTCGCTGAAAAGAACGCCTTCCGGAGCGGCGCCTTCTCCTGCGTGAACGACGACCAAATTTATTCCGTGACTGTCTGGTTGTTTGCTCGTCCAACGATGGTCTCTCCTCCGCGAACACGTTGTCCATATTCTACGGATATATCATATCCTTCCGGAAAATATAGATCCGTTCTCGATCCGAACTGAATCAGCCCAAAGCGTTCTCCCGCGCTTATGGTATCGCCCTCCTTGTACCAGCAGACAATCCGTCGGGCCAGGACGCCGGCGATTTGTATGACTCTGAAATTATCGCCTGTGTTCGTCTCGATTTCCAGGGCGTTTTGCTCATTGATGTTTGAGGCGTTTTCCTTATAGGCGGCCAGGAAGCGGCCTTTTTTATAATCGATGCTTGAAATTTTCCCTCCCACGGGCGATCGGTTGATATGAACGTCCAGGGGAGAAAGAAAAATCCGGACCACACTTCCTCCATCCTCGGTGGAAGCGACCTCTACGACCCGCCCATCTGCCGGGGATATGACGACGCCCGGCTCGTCAGGCGGGGTGCGATGGGGGTCTCTGAAAAAACCGGCTACTGCCGCGGCCAGCAGAAAAAAAAGAATCGCCCACATCCATCCTCCGAAGAGGATCGAGATGAGGCCAATGGCCGATAAACCCGAAACATAGCCCCAGCCCTCTCTCGCAACAAATGGTTTGCTGGAGCGGGCTCTTTTACTCATGGGTTAATTTTTGGCGCCCTTAAGGGTTTTAGCCCCGCGGGTGAGTGCGACTTTGCCTGTGCGGGCGATCTCTTTGATGCCGAATGGTTGGAGCAAATTCAAAATGGCGTGGATTTTACCCTCATCGCCTGTGACTTCAACGGTTATGGTATCCGTGGACACGTCGACGACACGGCCTCGGAAAACGTCGATGATTTGAAAAATCTCCGGCCGCGCGGCTTTCGGCGCCGAAATCTTGATGAGAATCATCTCTCGTTCGACGCTGTCCGTCTCGCTCATATCCATCACCTTGAAGGTGTCGATGAGCCTGCCGAGGTGTTTTCTGATCTGCTCGAGAATTTTTTCGTCTCCGCGCGTAACGAGAGTGATTCGGGATACGCTCGGGTCTTGCGTCACCCCCACGCAAAGGCTGTCGATGTTGTAGCCGCGGGCGCTGAACAGGCTCGCCACCTTGGCGAGGACGCCGAATTTGTTTTCCACCAAAACCGCTATCGTATGTGTGTCATCCTTGGTGTTCTTCTTGGAATTTCTGGGCATTATGCAATGGGCTCCCAGTCGTCGGGCATGCCGTCATAGGGTAGCGAAATCATTCCCGTGCGCGCCATTTGCGAAATTCCGTAGCCCTTGAATGCCTTAAGGAGAGTTCTGACCTTATGGTCATTACCGCTCGCTTCGAGCGTCACCGTATCGTCGGTCATGTTGATCACCTGAGCGCCGAAGGCGTTGGCGAGTTGGATGATTTCACTTCTTCTGTTAATGGGCGCTTTGATTGTCGCGAGAACGAGTTCGCGCGTGACGGACTGGTTATAAGAGATTTGCTCGACTTCTCGCACGTCGTAGAGTTTGCGGAGTTGTTTGGCGATCTGGTCGAGTTCGTTTTCCTCGCCGATGGCGACGATGACGATGCGCGTTATCGTGGCATCCTCCGTTGGTCCGGCGGCGATGCTTTCGATGTTGTATCCACGGCGCGTAAAAAGGCCCGCCACATGCGAAAGCACCCCTGCGTGGTTGTTGACGAGAATAGAGTAAACCTGTCTCATGATTTGGCTTCCCTGGAGGGGGGTGCGAGTTGCATCTCATCGTTTCCGGCGCCGGCGGGGACCATGGGCCAGACGTTTTCCTCTTGATTGACCATGAAATTCAACACCACAGGCCCATCGTGTTCGGTTGCTGTTTCCAGAGAATTCCGCACTTCATTCACGTCGGTGACGTTGATGCCCTTTACGCCATAGCCCTCTGCGATGGCGGCGAAATCGGGATTTTCCGGGTAATGCGAGTGCGAATAGCGTTTCTCGAAGAACAGCTCTTGCCACTGGCGGACCATTCCCAGATACGCGTTGTTCAGGATGGCGACCTTCACGGGGACGTTATATGTTGCCGCCGTGGCGAGTTCGACGAGCGTCATCGCGAAACTGCCGTCGCCGTCGATGAGCCAAACGTCTTTCTCCGGGCGGGCGAATTTAGCGCCGATGGCGGCGGGAAGACCGAAGCCCATCGTACCGAGACCGCCGGAAGTCACCCAGGTCTTCGGCTCGTTGAAGCGGATGAACTGCGCCGCCCACATTTGATGCTGGCCCACGCCAGTCACATAAATGCCGTTGCCTCCGGTAATTTCCTGAATCTGATCGATCACATACTGGGGTTTGATGGAGCCGTCCCAGTCGTATTGAAGGGGGTAGTTCTTCTTCCAATCCGTCCAGGTCTGTCGCCACTCATCGTAATCGCCAGGCGTCATACGCTGATTTAGCGCAATCAGGACATCCCGTACATTTCCGAGAATCGGGATATGGGTGTGCACTCGCTTGTCGATCTCGGCGTCGTCGATGTCGACGTGCGCGATGGTCGCCTTGGGGCAAAAGCTCGATACCTTGCCCGTCACGCGGTCGTCGAAGCGGGCGCCGAGATTGATGAGCAAATCACACTCACAAAGAGCAAAGTTCGCATAGGCCGTGCCGTGCATCCCTGGCATGCCGAGGAAAAGTTCGTCCATCCCGGGGAAACCCCCGAGCCCCAGTAATGTGTTGATGACCGGGATGCCTGCCGCTTTTGCGAATTTCGCGAGTTCTGCGGACGCCCCGGACTTGATAATACCGGCGCCGCCAATGATGACAGGTCGCTCGGCCCGCTCTATGGCTTCGAGTAGTTTGTCGATTCCTTCGGTATCGAGTTCGGGATATTCCCTGAGAGCCGGAAGAGGGGATTCAGCGGATTCTCGCGGCGTGTATTCCGCTTTGGTGATTTGGATGTCTTTGGGAAAATCGATCAGGACGGGGCCGGGTCGACCCGTCGTCGCTACGCGAATCGCTTCCCGCGTAACGTGTTGAATTTCATTGACATCCTTGATGAGCCAGTTGAATTTGGTAACCGGAATGGAGCAGCCGTACATATCGGCTTCCTGAAAGGCGTCGGTCCCTATCATATTGGTCGCGACTTGTCCCGTAACGGCGATGAGCGGCACGGAATCCATCTGTGCGTTTGCGAGCCCAGTGATGAGGTTCGTTGCTCCGGGGCCGGACGTCGTGACGACGATGGCGACTTTGCCGCTCACGCGTGCGTACCCGTCCGCCATGTGGGCGGCTCCCTGTTCGTGCCGTGTGAGGATGTGGGGAAAATTCGACTTCATCAGCTCATCGTAAAAAGGCATGATGGCGCCACCCGGGATGCCGAAAGCCATCTCTATGCCTGCCGCTTTCAACTCTTCGATAAGGATTTGCGAGCCATTGAGCTCCACGGATGAAACCTCCTAGTTATCAGGCAAGGCGCTGAGTTTGCCTTGAAGAACTTTTTTTCGGCTGTCGCGCACAATCATGTCTTTTGTCGCGCCGCCTGCGGGCACCATCGGGAACACCAATTCGTCGGGGTCGACGATCACGTCCAAAATATAGGGCCCCGGCGTGTTAATCATTTCCTGAATGGCGGGCCGGATTTCTTCTTTGTCCACAATACGCCGGCCACTGGCGCCGAATGCTTCCGCGAGCTTGACGTAATCGGGCGAGGATTCGAAATCCACTTCACTGAATCGCCGATCCATAAACAGGTCCTGCCATTGGCGAACCATGCCCAGCGTGGCGTTGTTGAGCAGAAATACTTTTACGGGAATGTCGTATTGAACGGCTGTGGCGATTTCTTGCATCACCATCTGAAAACTTCCGTCTCCCGCAATGTCGATGGCCAACTTATCCGGTCTCGCCAACGCCGCGCCGATGGCTGCGGGAAAGCCGAAGCCCATCGTTCCGAGGCCACCCGATGAGATGAACTGGCGCGGGAAAGTGAAATTATAAAATTGAGCGGCCCACATTTGGTGCTGTCCCACTTCGGTGGTAATGATCGCCTTGTCTCCCACTTCCTCACTCAAGGCGAGAATGGCCTCTTGCGGCTTGATCGGCGAACCCTCGGGGGAGTCGAAGGTGAGCGGGTATTCTGCTCTCAAGTTTTGGATCCGCTTTTTCCACAAAGGACGCGTCTGAGGTTCGATGAGTTTGTTGACTTCAACGAGGACCTGACGGGCGTCGCCGACAACCGGTATATCCGCCGTCTTGTTTTTTCCGATGGCGGTGGGGTCTATGTCGATATGGATGATTTTCGCCCGGGTAGCGAATTCCGAGACCTTTCCGGTGACGCGATCATCGAACCTCGCGCCCACAGCGATGAGCAGGTCACACTCCATAGTCGCATAGTTGGCGTATGCCGTTCCGTGCATGCCGAGCATACCCAATGAGAGTTCATGGGCGCTTGGGAAAGCTCCTGCTCCCAAAAGAGTATAGGTGACCGGAATTTCAGCCGTTTCCGCGAGTTTTACGATCTCCGAATGCGCTTCCGCGTGAATGGCGCCACCACCCACGTAGAGCAAGGGCTGTTTGGATTTCTCGATGGCTTCGGCCACGCGTTGAATTTGCCTGGGATGGCCTTTGGTCGTGGGCTTGTAGCCGCGGAGTTCCACTTTGTCCGGGAGCTGGTAGTTCCCATCGCCGAGGAGGACGTCTTTGGGCAGATCGACCAGGACCGGGCCCGGCCTTCCCGTACGCGCAATGTAGAAGGCCTCCTGGATTGTTTTGGCGAGATCATCTGTGCTTTTCACCAAATAGTTGTGCTT
Source organism: bacterium (assembly GCA_965218885.1). Classification (GTDB taxonomy): domain Bacteria; phylum UBA8248; class UBA8248; order UBA8248; family UBA8248; genus Bin107. The sequence continues at coordinate 3,277,947 of OZ244713.1, forward strand.
GGTGATGGTTCTGGTCATGCCGACGATGTCGGCTTCCTGGAAGGCGTCGTTGCCCACCATCGAAGTGGCGACTTGGCCTGTGAAGCATACGATGGGGATAGAATCCATGTAGGCATCCGTGATGCCCGTGATGAGGTTGGTAGCGCCTGGCCCGGAGGTGGTGAGACATACGCCAACCTCGCCGCTGGCGCGTGCGTAGCCCTCCGCCATGTGCGCGGCGCACTGCTCGTGCCGGATGAGCAAGTGCTTGATTTTACTTCTTTTAAGGAATAGGTCCAAGATCGTTAGAAGTATGGCGCCCGGGTGTCCGAAAACGTACTTCACACCCTCGCGCTCAAGACTGCGGTAGACAATCTCAGCGCCTGAGATTTTCTGCGGTTTCAGTTTAGTGGGTTGTTTTGCGGTTTGGCTTTTTGCCTTGGTCACCACGGCCATTTCCTCTCAGCCAGTTGAGCTTATTCTCACTCTGGCAATAAAGTCGATCCGAAAAACGCCGGAAGATGCCGGCAGGTCGTTAAGAAGAAATCAGGGGACGGCGCACGAGGGCACACCGCCCCCTTCTTACGCCAGACTCCTTATTCCACAACATCTTTTTCGGACCCATATGGCCGTTTTCCCTATTATCCGTATGCCAAAACCCTGAATAAATCCCGGGGAATGTTCAATAAATAATCGCCCTGATATTACTGCACCTTTTTCGTTTTGGTCAAGGATGAAAACGTAAAATCTTTCATTTCAAGGCGCTAGCATATTGCATCGGGTGAAATCCCGATTTTTCAATTCTTCTCCATCGTCTCCAATTGCGTCTTGATAGCGAGCTTTTCTTTTTTAAGCAGTTTTATCTGCTGTTGCTCTTCCGGGGATGGGAATCGAATATTTTCAAGAGCGAGAATCTTTTCATCTAAAACGGCATGTTCTTTTTTCAGGTGCGCGAGCTCATCCCCTAGATTCAATGCTTCTTCCACTTTTTCGGTTGTTTCCAATGAAATTCTCCTCGTAGGTATCCATGGCGGCAATTGCAGAGTTTGATTTGGGCTTGCCGTATAGTTAGCAAATAATATTTTAATCTACGAAATATTGAACCGGGAATCAACCCTGAGGGTCCGGCCATTTGGTTTGCGCTTGAGATTTTCGGCAGTAGTTCAGCGATATATTGGCGCCATGCGCAGGTGTTTGGTTTTGGAGGGCTCCGTGGGTCAGCCATGCGGTCGCAACAGCCGAGGAATCAATTTCAGAATGTGAGAACGATTCTCCAGGAACTTCAATAGCAAAAATTTTTGGCAATCCCACTTTTTGGCCCGTCAGTAGCGTATGGCCATCCTCTGGAGGTTGGAACTCGTCTTGCGTGATGATTTCATCCTCCTGGATGCGGGAGAGGACATTTCCCCGGGGTAATTCCGGGTTCCTGGATACTTCAAACAACGCGGTAAACAACTCTCCATGCCTGGCGTCTCGATAGGGGAGAATGTAATCGGGCAGGCTGCGGCCCGCGCGCATTTCATTCAACAGTGCGGCCATCGCCATGGTTTCCAAAGATGAAAAACCATATAGCGGACAGCTCAAGCCCAATGAAAGCCCTTTTGCACAAGAGAGTCCTACTCTTAGCCCGGTAAAGGCGCCTGGCCCTACGCTAACTCCAATGGCCTGAATCATATTTGTATCGATGTTTCTTGAATTCAAGAGTTGCTCTACTTGCGGCAAGAGCGTCTTTGAAATGCGGATTTCTTCTGATAGAAGCACCTCTTCCTCGTTCCCATTTGGACAAAGCACTGCGCATTTTCCTTTTGGTATTGAAGTATCAAAGGCCAAGATATAAGAGGTTTTTGTTTCATCCATCTAGTTGCGAACGCCTCAAGTGTTTTGAGAGAGATAAAATGACAGGTGTTCCAGTTCGCTGCCCAAATCCACATTTTTGACCTTTACATGCCGGGGCGTTTGAATTTGGGTGGGAGCGAAATTTAATATGCCCGTAATACCGGCATTAACGAGTGCAGTCCCTACATTTTGAGCACTTTCGCTCGGCACTGCGATGATGCCGATCTTGATCTGTTTTTCCTGCACGACTTCATGCAAATTCGACATCGGCAACACCGGAAGGGAGCCGGTACGGTGATCTGGTATTTTTTGGGGGAATTTGTCGAAGACGGCGTCAATCTCAAAGCCATGAGCCAGAAAACCTTTATATGCCAATAGCGCTGAACCGAGATTTCCCGCTCCGACGAGCACGACTTTCCATGTTTGGGTAACACCCAGGATTTTCTTGAGATTGTACCTCAACTCCTTGATGTAATAGCCTTTTCCGCGGACGCCGAATTCACCGAAATAGGCGAGATCTTTTCTGATTTGCGCAGGTTTGAATCCGCACCGCTGCGCTAAGTCGGCGGACGCGATAAGTTCAGTTCCCTCGTTTGTTGCTTGCTCCAGGATTCGGGCGTAAGTGGACAATCGGTTGACGGTCGCCTCTGGAATTTTTGTTTTCGTGTTTTCCCACATTCACTTTATGGCCGACTGAAATTTGTTGGAGAAAAAACTCCCTCGAAGTTCATGGGTAGCCTCGAACGAGTTCAGATTTTATCGGTTTTGGTAAGCAGGGCAAGTAGGGTCTGTGTGAAATCGAAAAGAGAAAACCCTTGAACTCTTTCGCCAGGAGCATTTCCCGGAAGTACTCATCGAACAACTCGAATCCGAAAACGCAAAAAGGGGGGAGCCTGAAAGCTCCCCCTTTTTTAAGTGTTGCAAACGCGTTTTATCTAGCCAAGGATGATGATGAGGCAGATAACGAACGTATAAATGACAAGGGACTCGATTAAAGCGAGACCGATGATCATCGACACGCGGATATCTCCGCCTGCACCCGGGTTGCGCGCCGTACCGTCCAACGCACTGGCAATGCTCCTGCCCTGGGCGAAAGCACCGCCGACCGCGGCGATGGCCAAAGCGAATGACGAGGAGATCATTCTCCATTTCAGAACTTCACTGCTTCCGGCATCACCGGCGGCAGCGGCGAACGCATTGGTGGCCATGGCTACAAAGCCGGCTAAGGTGAATCCGATTATTCCCAAACGTTTCATGCCTTACATCTCCTTGTTGAAGTGATTTCTATATGGACCGTTGTTGTTAATGAGCGTGGGCGGCCTCATGTACATGTTCTTCGTCGTGCTCGTGTCCTTCAAGAGACCCGGCGATATATATCATGGTCAAGAGGGTGAAAACAAAGGCTTGTATGAAACTTCCGAAAATAATGAACATTTGCATCGCCCAGGGAAGGGGAAGGAAAATTTGCAGGCACAACAGCATCAGAACGCCGAGCACCAATTCCTCTCCCGTAATGTTTCCGAAAAGGCGCAGAGTGAGCGATAGAGGACGGCTGAGATGCGAAATGATTTCGATGGGAATCATGAGCGGAGCCAGCCACATGATGGGACCCGTGAAATGCTTGAGATACTCCATCCCGTTTCTCTTGAGTCCAATATAGTGTGTAGCGAGAAATACGGTGAGAGCGCAACCCACATTGGTGTTCAGGTTGCTCGTTGGCGCCATGAAGCCGGGTAAAATTCCAATGACGTTACACAGGAAAATATAGATGCCTAGTGTGAATACAAGGGGGAAAAAGGGTTTTCCCTCTTTGCCGAGGGGGCCTTCCATGAAGGCGGAAAACGCATCGAAAATCGCCTCGAACACGTTTTGCCCGCCAACGGGTATCTTTTGCAGCGTTTTGGTGACGAGCAATGAAGTCACGATGAGGAACAGCATCACCACCCAGCTGTATACGATATTTGGATAGGCGGACAACCCCGGGAAGACGTCGAAATATAAGAACGGGTGAAATTTTTCCATGTGTTATGCCCTTGTCGATCCTTGTATTCGGAGGGCGCTTTTAGCCCCGTAGACGAATATGGCCAATGGTGGAACGGTCAGCCCAATCACCACGCTCACGACGGGAAGTCGCATCCAACCTATCGCAAGCGCCACGATCCCCATGAGAGCTAAGAATCGCAAAATGTATAAGACGTGGTGCCACCATTTGGGGCGGTTCATGTTTTTCCGGAAAATCCGGGCGAAGTATACATCCATCATTCGAAAACTTCCAAGCGCGCACGCTCCGCCAATCGCCACGCCGCCGGCTGTCGAAACATCCTTGAGAATCAGTCCCGCCATGCTCATGAGCGCCAGAATCAGCCAGCCGGAGTTTTCGATGCCTCTGAGGGCGAGTGATGGTTGGTTTTGCATTCAGCGAACGCCTCTGATGAGATCGATAAAAGCGGAAACAAAACCCAAAAACAATCCGACCACCATCGCCCAGGGATACGAATCGACATATGAATCAATGACATATCCAATACCGCCGCCTACGAGCGGCGCGGTCACAAAATTCCATCCCAACGTCGCGAGATGCACGTTTCGAACACCTTTGCGAATTTTCCGATCACGCGACTTGGTCGTTTTCTTCGCTTCTGATCCGCGGCTCGGCTCTGGAGAAGGATCAGAAGCCATGCCCTTCTTTCTCCTCGGACGAGAAGTTGCGGCAACGAAATTTACGGGCGGGAACGTATCAACACAGCCGGTGGGTGTCAAGAGACTCGGGCGTCTTGGCGAGAAATAGTCTTTTTCCCCGCAAATCCGCGCATTTGCCGTCGCGCAAACCCGCCTTTGGCCGTGTATCCTCACGATGTTTCCGGCGGCGGGAGAGTTGCGCCTCCGCGCGGGGCGTAAAATGAATAGAAATACGTTGTGAATTTATCGAAAAACCCCGTCAATTTATCGATATTTATCGAATTTTTCGGATATCATTTTTTGCATTTTTCATGTTCTGCATCTCACCGGAGCGTTTCCCCGACTCCTGCGTTCCGCGTCCGCTCCGCCACCTGAAAAACGATGGCCGTCGGGCGGCCACGGGGGGCCGCCCCTACGGAATCTCGCGTTCGAGACGAGGCGTAGGGACAGGCCCCCGTGCCTGTCCTGCCGGAGCTTTCATTAGAATTTGCAGGTTCTCGTAGGGGTGTCGAACTTTCCCGAGGAGAGGTTGTTGAAAAAGCCCCCCTGACAAGGGGGGATAGGGGGGTTGGTTTCGAGCCGAGGGCGGCCTCACAGGCCGTAGCGCAACCTCGCCACCGCGCCCAGTTGCGCGAGTTGGCCCTGCGCGTAGCGCCCCGGCATGGCCGGCGAGCGCCAGCGGCCGGCGAGCTGCATCTCGACCAAGGACGCCCCCGCGCTCGCCAGGCTCTGCGCGCCCCCCACGCGCAGGCTGTGTCCGCTGACGCGCCCCGCTACGCCCGCGTCCCGGGCGCGGCGGATGATGATGCGCCGGATGCTCCTTTTCGTCAGGCGCTCCGCCTGCACCCGGCCCGACCTGTGGACGGCCCGGAACAACGGCCCCTCCGTCAGGGAGGCGCCCAGAAGCCAGGCCCGGACGCGCTCCACGGTCGGCTCGCCCAGGAATTGCATGACGCCCACGCCCTCCTGGTCCGTCTTGGAGCGCCGGATCAGCACCGTCTTCTCATCGGGGTTCACGTCGCTCACGTCCAGAGCCGATATCTCCGATACCCGGAGCAGGGCGTCGCTCGCCACCGCTATGATCGCGGCGTCGCGCAGCCCGGCCGGACCCCCCGAGCGTTCGGCCATCGCCGCCGCCCGGTCCGCCTGCTCCCAGCGCACCCCCGTCACCTGGCCGCGGCCGCGCTCCGAGGCCAGGCGCCTGAAGCCGGCCAGCACCCGCTCCGAGGCCGCCCCCACCGGAGAGGGCCGGCCGTTGAGCCTGGCCCGGAAACGAAGCGCCGCGACCGCCATGGCGGCGCAGGCCGCGGAAAGCCCTTTCTCGTAGATATCCCCCAGATACGCCGCCACCCCGGCGTCGGTCTCCGGGCGGCCCGAACGCTCGAATCCCCTGAGCGCCGCCTCGTACGCCCGCCGCGTGTTCTTCGCCATCGAAGCCTTTGCCAGGTCCGCGGCCGCGCGGGCCGGGGCCGGCCCCACGGCCGGCGCCCTCGTCAAAGCGGCGTCCTGTGTCGGGTCGGGCGGTGTTGCCCCTGTCGTCATGGAGAGAAGCCAACTTTCCGGGTCGGCGGCCGTTTCGGTTGCCTGAGGCCGCTCGAGCGCCTCGTTACGCTCAAGCGCCTCCTCGATTGCGGAGTATAGACGAAAGCGGGGAATTTCCAAGAAAAAAAGCCGTTTCGCAGGCGGATATCCACGCGGGGCGTTGGATTTTCTGGATTCCGTTAATTGTTGTTATCAGACAATATAACACCTCTCAAAACCATGTCAAGCGCGATTTCGGGGTCCCCGGAGGGGTTTCGGGCGTCTTTTTTCGCTCGTTTACGGCCCGGATGCGCCCCGAAACGGGTCTCCCGGCGGAGAACGGGGCTTCTGGCATCCCCTAACAACAATTAGCGGCGGGCAGCATGGGTTCGATGTGGTCGGAAGATATTCGCCTTTGGAGGCCGAGAAAGGTGCGCGCATACCGCAGGAATTCGTGTCTCGCGGAAAGAGTTACTACCAGCCCGGACTATGAGTCCACAAGTCTACCGTATTTCGGCCCGCCGAAAATACAAATAATCAATTTGTGGAGGCCCGTATATCGAGAATGAAAGGAGGTTAATCGGAGAAAGCCGGAAATTCACTGAAAATCCCTTTTTCTACTGTAATCAGGAGGACTCACTAAATGATGTTCAGAGAGAAATCAATAAGCAAGTTCTACGCTTTTACGCTGGCGGCGGTGTTCGCGCTGACGCTGGCCGGTTGCGGCGGTGGCGGCGGCGGAATGGCCACGACCGATCCGGGAACGACCGATCCGCCTGCAACTTGTGATCCGGGTTATACCGGGACGCCTCCGAACTGCGAACCAGAAAGAACCCCGCAGCAGACGTGTGAGGGTGCGGGCGGTCGGTATGAGACGGACGGTTCGTGCACCTCGGCCGAAGACCGCATTACGGAAGCGGCTCGGAATTCTTGTGTGGCGGCGGGCGGTCGGTTTGAGGCGGACGGTATGTGCACCTCGGCCTCAGCCGTAGCACAGGAGACGTGTGAGGGTGACGGCGGCCGGTATGAGATGAACGGTTCGTGCACTTCGTCCGAAGACGTCGCCACCGAAACGTGCATCGCGGGTGGCGGTCGGAGCAATGCGGACGGTTCGTGCACCTCGGCCGATGACCTCGCGACTACGAAATCGGCCGGCACGAAAGCCAAAGCCATCAGCGATGAGGCCGGTCAGGAGACAGACGCCGGTATCGGCGGCAGAGATGAGAATGGCGCAGCGATTACTCCCTATACCCTCACCGTCAGCCGCGATGCCGACGGCATAACGGCCAAGGTCGTCGACGTCCCGAATAATGGTGACGATGATAAGAAATTCGCCGAGGCCGTGAATTTTGCCAACGGCAGCATGCAAGTTCGCACGATGGATGCGGATGATGACGGCAACGTGGCGGAAGAAGTCGTGGTGGTCCGCACGGACATCACCGCGCCGAAAGCGACAAAGTTCACTACGGTGTATCCGATCAACGCCACCACCGGCGTCAACACCAACATGGACAATGATGATCCTGACGTCACTTATGAAGCTCTCACAATCGTCGGCGGCGATGGTGCTAATGCCAATGCCGGGATGTTGACGTCGGACGCATTTGTCAAAGGCCCTGGCACGCAGACTCTACTCACATTCGCGAGGGAAGTGGAAGCCGACGCGAACAACAATGTTGCGGCTGTTGAGGCTTATGAAACCATGGCCTCCTTCGACGGCGGGTCGGGCACACTCAAGTGCGCCGCTACCACTGGCGATGGCTGCACGGTTACGCTCGACGAGAAAGGTGAGGTAACTACAGCTTCCGAGGGATGGATATTCACTCCCGCAGGTGACGCCAAGGTCGACGTGGCGGATACCAACTACCTGCGCTACGGCTTCTGGCTGAAGCGGACGACGGACGCAGATGGCGCGACCACCTACAACGCGGTCGAGACCTTCGCAGACGCGATGGGACATCCCGAGACCGGCAACAGCGATCTTGCTCAAGTTACCGGCACCGCGAAGTATGAAGGCGGCGCGGCCGGCGTGTATGTGAAGAACGTGACCGACAACGAAGGCGCTGTCTTCACGGCCACAGCAGGCCAATTCGAGGCGAAAGTTGAGTTGAACGCGAGCTTCGGCGGCGGCGGCGTAGCCTCCAACGACCAGTTCACCATCAGCGGAGAGGTCACGGACTTCACCCTGCACGAAACTGACGGTCCAAGTTATAAGAACGACGACTGGGGCGTGAAGCTGGGCCTCACCGACTTCAGCGGCAGGGCGGATGGAGATGCACCCGGCGAGTCGGGTCCCAGCAACAGCCACGACAATGAGTTCAGCGGCACGGCCACGGGTGACAGCACGGCCGCCGCAGGTTCGTGGAACGGCGTTTTCTGGGGCAACTCGGCAAGCGGCGACCATGACATGGACAATGAAACGCCCGACACCAGTCCCCAGCCGGTAGCCGTGACTGGCGAGTTCAACGCCAACTTCACGGACGGAACCGCGGCGGGCGCGTTCGGCGCGAACAAGAAGTAGAAGCTAGAGCAGGACGCCTTTTGCCTCGGGGCTTCACGGCCCCGGGGCAGTGGCGGAATGAAGGAGAGCGAAATGGGGGTTGCCCGTTGGTTGCTTCCCTCGTGATAGAGCAAACTGTACCGCTCCCTGCTATGAGTTTGAGTCCTCGAGCCGGGAACGGGAACAACGGGCAGCCCCTGTTCGCGCTTCATGAAAGTGGGCCGACACCCCGACTCGGCCTGCACCTCAGGGATTGTGTCGCAGCAGTTCCCACCTTTGGGGTTTTTTTCAACAACCCCTTAAGTCAGTCCTTTGAGGGGTGTCGGCCCTTTCCTCCCTCGGAGACCGGCGGATCTTCCGATTACCCTTTCACCGCGCCGGCCGTCATGTCCGCGATGATCCGCCGCGCGGAAAAGAATGTGAAGATCAGCGGCGGAATGACGATCGAGAACACGCATCCGCCATAGCGCGAATGCGGCTTATCCGGCGGGTTGAACGAGGGTGGAAGCCACCTCCTCGTTTATTCTTGGTTTTTCTCTCGAGGGGTAGGAGAGCACGAAGAGCAGCGAGGCGACGCCGGTCAGGAAGCTGAACAGGATGGAGAGCGTGTAATTACCGCTCAGATCGTGAAGCAATCCGCCCATGAACCCGCCCGTGGCCATTCCCGCGCTCGCGCCGGTAATGAAGGCCCCGAACAGGATGCCTATTTTTTTCGGACCATAGTATTCGCGCGTGACCACGGGGTACATCGTCCCGTGTCCTCCCATGCCGATCCCGACCATCAGGGCGACGCCATAGAACGCGTAGGGAGAATCTACCCAAAACAGGAAGGGAACGGCTGATGTTTGCGTCACGAGCGTGGTGAACAATGCCCATTTTGCGCCGATGCGGTCCGAGAGTACGCCCATGCCGATTCGTCCGATGAGCGTCCCCAAACCCATGACGCCCACGAGGCCCGCCGCCTGTAGGTGCGGTATGCCTGCCTCAATCGCAATGGGCACCAGGTGAACGATGAGAACCGAGTGGCACATGCAGTCGGTGGCGTGACTCGAAATGATCATCCAGAACGGCCTGCGCTTGAGAATTTCCCGCATCCCCAGGGAGGCTTCGGGAAGAATCGGGGCGGGTTCTTCCTGTCTGGCCGGGGATTGATTGGGGCCGTCGCCGCCCGTCAAGGGTTGTTTTTGCGGCCTCAGGGACATGGCCGCGGGTATGGCGAGAACGAAAAAGATGATTCCCAGGTACAGGTAGGAGTTTCTCCATCCGTGATTGCTGATGAAAAAGCCGGTGAGGGGCGCCAGGATCAATATGCCGAGACCCGTGCCCGAGCCGGCCAGCCCGGTGGCCAGCCCCCGGTGTCTGTTCATGTTGCGTTGTATGAAGGCTTGCACGGGCGTTGCGATGGCCGCGCGTCCCGTGCCCGCCATCACGCCGGTGAACAGGAAGTAGTGCCACAGGTTCTGGATGAAGAATGAAAGAAGCAAGGAAGCGCCGGCGATCAGAATCCCGATGATCAGCACGGGTCTCGTGCCGAATTTGTCGGAGAAGCTGCCCGCAATCATCGAGCAGAACGCTATCATGAACATGTTGAGGGAATACGCCGCCGAGGCCGTCGAGCGGTTCCAGGCGAATTCATCTATCAGGGGGTTCAGAAATACGCCGAAAAGAAAATTAAGGCCCGAGAAGAGCCCCATGAGAACAAAAGCGGAGGCGATGAAAATCCATTGTCTGGGTGAGAATAAATGCTCTCTTTGTTCCAAATGCGTTTTCCCAAGAAACAAGCCGAAAGGTTTGATAAAATGGCTTTAAGAGATTCATCCTAGAAGATGTGGTGCTTGCCCGCAAGCGGGCCGGGCGATTCTCCCTGATTTCCACCTCCCTTGGTTGCCCTTCATCCCTCCTATCGTGTAAGCAGTTCTCTTTGTGCCCCTTGGGTGTAAACTCTCGGAGGGGACAGGGCTTGCAGGAAAAAGGAACGTCTAAAGATGTCGAGGCGCGAAGTGAAGTCTAAAAGTGCAAAAACCCGAAAACCCTGGGGCGGAAGGTTCCAGGAAGGGACCGATGCGCGCGTGGAGGCTTTCACCGAAAGCGTTTCGTTCGACTACCGTCTGGCGCCGTACGACATCCTCGCGTCCATCGCGCATGCGGAGATGCTGGGGGCGCAAGGCATCATCACGAAAAAGGACGCCCGCAAAATCGTCACTGGCCTTAAGGCCATTCTCCGGGAAGTGGAGGCGAACGAGTTCGAATTCCAGGCCGAGCTCGAAGACGTGCACATGAACGTCGAGGCGGCTCTGACAAAGCGAATCGGAGCCGCCGGTGGCAGGTTGCATACGGCCCGGAGCCGAAACGATCAGGTGGCCACGTCGCTCAGGCTGTGGCTCAGAAACCGGGTCGACGAGGTGCAAGAGGCGCTTCTGAAGCTGAGGCGCGCTCTTCTCGCGCAGGCGGAGGCGCACGTCGACACGGTGATGCCCGGCTACACGCACTTACAGCGCGCGCAGCCTGTTTCTTTGGCGCATCATTTGCTCGCATATTCCCAGATGCTGCGGCGCGACGGAGAGCGTTTTGGCGAAGTGCGCGCCCGGGTGAATGTCTTGCCGCTGGGCGCGGGCGCGCTCGCGGGCGCGAGCCACCCGATAGATAGAAAAGCAGTAGCGAAAAAACTCGGGTTCGCCTCCATAGCGGAGAACAGCATGGACGCGGTGAGCGATCGGGATTTCGCCCTGGAGTTCACGGCGGCGGCCGCCATTTCGATGATGCACTTAAGCCGCTTTGGGGAGGAGGTCATTCTTTGGGCGAGCGGGGAGTTCGGCTTTGTCGAGCTGGCGGATTCATTCGCCACGGGCAGTTCCTTGATGCCCCAGAAAAAAAACCCCGACGTGGCCGAGATCGTCCGAGGCAAAAGCGGGCGCGTTTTCGGAGATTTTCTCGCCTTGCTCACCTTGATGAAAGGCTTGCCGCTTACCTATAACCGGGATATGCAGGAGGACAAGGAATCCTTGTTCGATGCCGCCGATAGCTTGCTGGCCTGTTTGGGAGTCATGGCGCCCATGGTCGAATCCATGCGGTTTCAGCCGCAGGCGATGGCGCAAGCCGCCGAGGGTGGGTATATGACGGCGACGGACTTGGCGGATGCCATGGTAAGGCGGGGGGTTCCCTTCAGGCAGGCGCACGAGGCGGCGGGACGCGCCGTGAGAATCGCCATCGACAAGGGAGTGGCGCTCAAGGATTTGAGCGCCAAGGACCTGAAGCAAGCCGACTCCCAACTCGATTTAGATGATTTGGCGGAAACGGATTTGGAGAAATCCTTGCGCTCGAGAAATAGTTTGGGCGGCGCTTCCAGGAGAAGTGTCAGGGCCCAGATTCGGGCTGAAAAAAAACGTTTGGGAATGTAGGATGATGAAGAGAATATTACTTGTGAGCATCCTGATGGTCGGGATAGCTTGCATGACCGTGGGTTGTGGGGTCAAAGGACCGCCAAAACCTCCCAAGAGTCCGGTTGCCGAGAGTTTGTGAAAAACCTTGTGTCTCACAGGACTCGGAAAGAGAGCTTGAGGAATGCACCATTTTGAGTACAAAGATGGGGAATTGCACGCGGAAAACGTTTCCCTGACGCGGCTGGCGGAGGAGGTGGGGACGCCTTTTTACGCTTACAGCCATGAAACGCTCTCGCGTCATTTCCGCGTGTTCGACGAGGCGTTCTCATCCGTTCCGCACCTCATCTGCTTCGCCATGAAGAGCAATTCGAACCTGGCGATACTCCGGCTTTTCGGCGCGATGGGCGGGGGACTGGATATCGTTTCGGGAGGCGAGTTGTTCCGTGCGGTCAGGGCGGGGATGCCGGCTGATCGCATCGTGTTTGCGGGTGTCGGCAAGTCGGACGATGAAATCGCCTATGCGCTCGAAAAGGGCGTGTTGTTGTTCAATGTGGAAAGCGAAGAGGAGTTGGTGAATATCGGTGCGGTGGCGAGTCGTGTGGGCAAACAAGCGCAAGTCGCGATTCGGGTGAATCCCGACGTCGATCCCCAGACCCATCCCTATATAGCCACCGGATTAAAAAAGAGTAAGTTCGGCATCGACATCAACCGGGCGAGGGAGCAGTACCAGACGGCAGCTTCGCTCGAGGGCATCGAACCCTCCGGCGTGCACTGCCATATCGGTAGCCAGATAACGTCGAGCACACCGTTCGCCGATGCGGTCGGAATCGTGGCGCGCCTGGTGGGCGAGTTGCGGGGTGACGGACACGACATCCGGTATCTCAACTTGGGCGGCGGCCTCGGCATCACCTATCACGATGAGGCGCCGCCTCTGCCGAAAGACTATGCAGCGGCCATATTGCCAAAGCTGAAAGATTTGGGGTGCACGTTGATTTTCGAACCTGGTCGCGTCATCACGGGTAACGCGGGTATTCTCGTCACGCGCGTGCTGTATGAGAAGAAAAATCCCGACAAGCGCTTCGTGATCATCGACGCGGGCATGAACGACCTCATCCGCCCCAGCCTTTATCAAGCCTACCAGGACGTGTGGCCCGTAGAGGAAGCGGTGCGGGAGAAGACCAAACATCTCACTGATCTGGTGGGCCCCATATGTGAAAGCGGGGACTATCTGGCCAAAGACCGGGATTTGCCGGAGCTTCACAGGGATGATTTGGTGGCCGTCATGAGTTCGGGTGCGTATGGTTTCACCATGGCGTCGAACTACAATTCGCGTCCCCGGCCCCCCGAGATTCTTGTGCGCGGGGATGAGTATCATATAATCAGGGAGCGCGAGACGTATGACGACCTCATTCGCGGCGAGCATATACCGGCATTTATCGAAGAAAGGCGGATTCCTTGAATAAAATCGAATTCACCAAGTTCAGCGGAAGCGGCAACGATTTTATATTCATCGACAACAGGAATCTGGAGCACCGGGCCGATGAGATGATCGATTTCGTCCAGAGAGTTTGCCGCAGGGGTCAGTCCGTGGGCGCCGACGGGCTGATGTTCATCGAGCCGAGCGAACGGGCCGATTTCAAGTGGCGGTTTTTTAACGCCGATGGTTCGGAGGGCGAGATGTGCGGGAACGGCGGGCGTTGCGCCGCGCGTTTTGCGAAAGAGTTGGGCATCGCCACGGATTCGGTGTCGTTCGAGACCATCGCGGGCGTCATCGATGCGACGATGAACGATTCGAGGGTAAAGCTGAGGATGACCCAGCCCTTTGATTATCGCGCAGGGATTCGGCTCGATATCAACGGAAGAGGAGTGCTCGTGGATCACATGAATACCGGCGTCCCCCATGCGGTGGAATTCATGGACGATGTCGAGGACGTCGATGTCGTGGCCGATGGACGGGCGATTCGGACCCATAGCGAGTTTGCTCCGGCGGGTGCGAATGCGAATTTCGCCCAAGTGAGCGGGAATAATTCTTTGGTTTTAAGGACCTATGAGAGAGGCGTGGAGAACGAAACCCTCGCCTGCGGCACGGGCGCCGTGGCCACGGCCGTGCTCGCCGCCACGCGCGGGCTCGTAACCGCTCCTGTGGACGTAAAAGTCCGCAGCGGGGAGATACTCAAGATCTATTTTGAGGGCGACGGCGCGGAAGTTCGCGATGTCTATATGGAAGGGGAGACCAGGCTCGTTTACCAGGGAGAGATGACGGAAGAAGCCTTCCTTTGATGAATCAAAAACGATGAGCCGGAGAATTTGAATTCCTGTCCGGCTTTTGGCGTGAATGGATTTGAGCAGAACCGTCAGTATCATTCGGATGTGAGCGCGCTCGGGTAATCATCCAGCCGGAGTTCTCTCAGGAGAATGCACACCATCGCCGAAGCGGTGATGATGGCGCTTATCAGGGCGAAATCGAGTAAATCGTAACCGGCGTATATCTCATACATCAAAATCCACATGGTCCGCTCCAAACAAGACGCCCCGGACACCTGCGGCACGGCTCTTCAGGCCATGCCGCAGGTGAGGCAGAGATACTTAATAAGTCTGAGACTGGTTCCCGGAGCCTCGGCCTTTGAACATCTGCTCATGGAACCTGTGGCCTCGGCCCTGGCGCTTACGGGCGATTTTCGATAGCTGTTTCTGCTGCTCGGCGTTCAAGACGGATTTCCCCTCCTGAATCGCCTTGAGACGGGCAATCCTCAAATCCACCCGCATGTTCGAAACCTCGCGTATTTTCTTCTCCACGTCGGCGAGGTCGATTTTCTCGGTATCGAGCGCACGTTTGAGATCGATTCTGCGGGTCTTCATTTCAGCGCCTTGTTTGACCGACTTTTTGGAAAACGCGTCTCGGATGTCCTTGAGGCGTTTCACTTGATCGTCGGTGAGCTTGAGTTCTTCGTGATTCCTCAGCGCGATGGAAACCAGCGGGCGCGCCGAGAAGGGCCGCGGGCCGCGCATTCCGCGACGTCCTCGGTGGCGGGGGCCGAAGAAATGCGCGTCTTCCATCATGTTTTGCATGATTTGCGGAAAATTCGGCACGGGGTCCTGGGAAGATTCATCGTTGGCGGCCCAGGATGCGCCGACGAGACCGAGGCTGAGTACGGCGGCGATGACGGCTGTCGAGAGGGTGCGGCGTTTTTGACGTTTCATGTTCGATTTCCTCCGGTGTGGCGTTTGCGTTTCATTTTGTGGCGGCATTTCGTCCTTCATGAGCTTACTGTTTCTTCGACTGACCGGCCGGGTCGCCTGGGTGGTGCTTTTTGGATCTCCTCCATCTCCGTTTGCGTCTTTCCTCGAATTTTTCGACCATTCTGTCAAAAGATGTTTTTTGCTCGTTATCCAGGAAAGAGCGCACGTCCTTGCGTATTTCCTGCATGATGGAATTGATCTGGGGGCTCATTCGGCTTCTGATGTCGCGTATCCGCTCATAATGGCGCTGGAGCGCGCCGTCCACGTTTGCCCGTTGTGCGGGATTCAGATTCAAGTCCCGCTCCAGCCGGCGCATGAAGCGTCTTTCACCTCTGGCGCGGCGGGAGCGGATGCCTCGTTCTAGGCTTTTAGGGCGAGGGGAGCGGAGGCTGCGCGCTAAGCTTTTTTCAGATTCATATCTGGCGCGGGGCGAGCGCGCTTTGAGCGCCAAGCCTTCTGTATATTTAGCGGTAGGGGAGGACGCTTCGCGCGCCGAGAGTTTTTGCTCGTGCTTGAGAAGCTTGTATTCCGCGTGTTTGCGTCCACCGACATAGCCGGTGCCTGCTCCCGCTGCGAACACGACCAAAAGCACCGCCGACGCCTTCATGAATTCTTTGGTGAACCAGGTTTTCATTTTCTCGGTCTCAAAAAGCCTAACGCTCCGGCGAGCCGTAGACGACGTATTGAAGCAACTCTTGGCCCGTTTGCGCTTCGAGTCCGTCGCCAATCATCAGGATGGGGTTCAGGGGATTTCTGTCCAAATAGACCGCCAGATTCGCCTGGGTCTCCAGAGTGCGCATCCGCCTCTCGGCGCCCTGGCTCCAGAACAGGCCCGCAACGAGAAGCAGGACTCCCAGAGCCGCCACGGCGAATCTCGGCCCTGTAGCGGCCAGCGCCGTAGTGAAGGAAAAGGCGCTGTGGGCTTGCCCTTCATGGGCGCTGAGCTGGGGGCGCAACTTCTCCCAGAGTTTGTCATCAGGCGCCGGGGCGTCATCGCGCGCGGCCTGGAACAGGGCTTGCATTTCGGCGACCGTCTCGTCTTCTGTCCGGGGAGCGTCCCAACCCTCTGCGCCTTGATGTTTTTCGAACATGTCTTTCCACCAGTTCATGACATCGCCTCCCGAGTGCTTTCGGCCACGCGCAAAATTCCCGCGCGCGCCCGGTTGAGCCTTGAGCGCACCGTGCCGGGTCTGATCTGTAGCACTTCACCTATCTCATCGTAACTCATTCCCTCGAGCTCGCGCATCACCAGGATTCGGCGATGTTTCTCCGGCAATTGCGACAAGAGCTTTTGAAGTTCATCGCTCGCTCGTTTTTCCTGCATTCGCCGCAGTTCGTCCTGGTGTTCCGCGTCTTCCGGTGCGGGTTCATCGGCGATTTGCTCTTCGATAAGCTCCAGCGGCAACGGCGCGCCGCGCTTCAGGTAATCACGGCAATGGTTGACCGCGATGCGGTAGACCCAGGTGGAAAACCTGGCGTCTCCTCTGAATCTGGGCAAGGCGATATACGCTTTCAGAAATATCTCCTGAACGATGTCGTCCGTGTCTTCTCTTCGCTCACCCAACATTCCCCACACGAGGCGCTGGATTTTTCCGGCGTTTTGACGAACCAGGGGCTCGAAAGCGTCCTTGTCGCCGTTTTGGCAGCGTTTGATCCAGGCGGACTCGTCATGTTCTTCGTGCGGGGCTTCCAAGAGTCCAAATCCCCATGCCGGTATTGCGAGAGAGAACATCTTCGTCACCTTATAGTATCAAATAAGCTGCCCAGGAATAGGTGTTTTCACGTTTCCTCTTCCTACACCCGTTATGACGCAGACAGGTTCCCACTTCGAGACAAAACACGTATGATGTGCTTTACAATCAATGACTTGTTGATTTTTCTTATACCAGGGAAGGGGAATCCCGTGTCGATACGAATCGTTGTGGCCGGAGCCGGCGGGAGAATGGGGGGCCGCATCATCCACCAAATCGTCTCATCGGACGATCTTTCCCTCTCGGGCGCGCTCGAGCGCGATGGATTCGAGGGATTGGGGAGGGATGCGGGCGGGCGCGCAGGCTGCGGGGAGTTGGGCGTCGGACTTACTTCTGATTCATCCTCATTGAGCGGCGACGTGCTGGTCTCCTTTGCGATTCCCGAGGCGAGCGTCGCCCACGTGCGCCTGGCGGCCGAGAAGGGGATGGCGGCCGTCGTCGGCACCACCGGTTTCAGCGATGCGCAGCGCGAGGAAATCGCGGGCTTCGGCGAGAATATCGCCTGCGTCGTTGCGCCGAACATGAGCGTGGGGGTGAACGTCACCTTTCGTCTGATAGAAGAGGCGGCCCGGCTGCTTGGGGAGGCTTACGACGTCGAGGTGATGGAAGTTCATCATAACCAGAAAGTGGACGCTCCCTCGGGAACGGCGGTGCGCATGGGCGAGATTCTTAGCAATGTGATGGGCAAGCAATATCCCCGGGACGCGGTTTTTCACCGCGAAGGCCAAACCGGAATACGCCCCGAGGGCGTCATCGGCATGCAGACGCTGCGCGGCGGCGACGTGCCGGGTGAGCACACGGTCTATTTCTTCGGGATGGGCGAGCGGGTGGAAATCACGCACAGGGCGGGCAGCCGGGATAATTTCGCGGCCGGCGCGATTCGCGCAGTCCGGTGGGTGGCCAAGAAATCCCCTGGCGTATACGGCATGGCGGATGTGCTGGGCCTTTGAGGAAAATTTATTACCTGTATCTTATGTGTCAACAAACTCGTGAGGAGATGAGCGATGGCTCAAGAAATCGAGGCGGCCGGCGTCGAATACGTGAAGGCTGCGGACGGGAGGACGCTGGCGCTGGTCATCAAAAACAACTTTGACGAATACGCCGCTTTTCCCCCCTACCTGGATTCAGAGGAGGAGCGCGCCCATCTGGCGGAAGCCTACTCCGGCGCCGACCCGGAAACGGAGAGAAGAACGAAGGCGCATATGACGCCGGATGAAAACCCGCTTCAAATCGTCATGCTGAACAGAAACCCGGGGTCCGTGGTGAACCCGCACTACCACGAGGTGACGGAGCGTCCCACCAACACGACGCGCCACCAGATCATGATATGCCGCTCAGGCCGTATGCGAGTCGGGGTGTACGCCAAAGAAGGCGACCATGCGAGCGACGTGGATTTAGACCCCGGCGATTTGATCCTCATGTACGAGGGGCACCGCATCGAATTTCTCGAAGCGGGAACCAGGGCCATCGAGATCAAGGAAGGCCCTTTCCCCGAGACCGACGAGGCGGATAAGGTCGATTTTTGATTGCTTGACGTTGTGAGGCGTAAGCGTTCGGTTCTCGTGTGATGGCGACGCCGAGGCCCGCGCCAGTCCGCCGTTAAATCCAATTGAGGAATGCAGTATGCCCGAACGCATCTACACATCAGCCGATGACGGCGCGCTGGAGGCTCTCGAAGAGACGCCGTTTTCCAGCGAGGACGACTTCCAGGCGCTGATCGCCGAACATCCGGAACTGCTAGACGGCGAGCAGATCCGTCCCGGAGACGCACGCCGCTGGATCCTCATCACCCGCGAGAAGGGTATTGCTGAGTCTTCGGGTGAAGCCGCCAGATGGGCCGTCGATCATCTGATCATCGACCAGGACGCGGTGCCGACGCTGGCGGAGTTGAAGCGCGGTTCGAATACGGAGATACGGCGCACGATCGTGGGACAGCTTCTGGAGTATGCGGCGCACGCTTCGGAGAGTTGGACGGCGGAGGAGTTGCGGGACACGTTCGAGCGCCAGGCCGCTGTGCAAGGCCGCGATGCGAGAGACGAACTAGCGGCGCTGCTCCAAACAGATGAAGAGCCCGATGAGGAAGGCTTCTGGGAGGCCGTATCCACGAACCTTGCAGCGAAACGTCTGCGACTCCTGTTCGTAGCGGACGCCATACCCGATCCTCTCGCGCGGGTGGTGGCGTTCCTCAACGCGCAGATGCCCGGCATCGAGGTTCTGGCGGTCGAGATCAAAAGGTTCCATGGCAAGTCCATCCAGACGCTCGTGCCGCGGGTCATTGGCAGGACGTCGGCCGCTCCGGCGCGCGGCCGGCCCGGACAGAAGTTAACGCGTGAATCGTTCCTGGAGGGGTTTGCAGATGAAGACGTGCGAGGCGTGGCGGAGTGCCTTATGGATGCGGCGTTGGAGTCGGGTGGCGACATCTACTATGGGGCTTCCTATGGCGTGAGCATTCGAGCGAAATGCTCGGCTTGGCAGAGGCCGATCAGCGTTGCTTGGCTGTATTCGAGGACGGGTACTGGATGGATGCGCACCCGGGACTTCTCGTTCGGGGCGGCTGTCTTCGATTATGCGCTCCCCGAAGATTCGCAGGCGATGCTCGAGCGGTGGGTGGATGAGTTCTCGGCGGACAGCTTCGTCGAAGACGTTTCAAGCAAGGGCGTCAAGGCGTGGGCGATCAGGCACGAGGAAGCTGTTCAACACCAAGACCTTCTGGTGGAACGTCTTCGCACCATCTGCTCGGAATTGGTATCGCTGTAACGGTCTTCCCGCCCTAGGCGCCCGATTCGGCGATCCCGATTTGTTTCGCAAGAGTTTTCGCCGCCTCCTGGTAGGATTTTTGTAATTCGGGATTTGGCGTAATCGGGTTGTGGTACCGGCCCAGGAAACGATTCTCCTTGCTCCAGATTTCCCGGACCTGGAGAATGGAATCAACGGTTCCATCGCTCTTGTCATCTATGAACGTATAGTAGTAACGGCTGTATTGATTCGAGACGTCCGAGAAGAATTTCTCATCCTTGTGGTATATCTTCTGAATCGGGCCGGTCGGCGCCTGGAGCCGCAAAGTCCGACCTCCGAATATCGAATCGGATACCAGGAGCGTATATTTTTTATCTCCGATCGTCCGGTTGACGGTATAGACGCTGCCGGAGAGCGTCGGTTTTTTGTTCCCCAGCGCAAAAGCGCTCAGTTTCCCGTAGAGGCTGGTGTTGACGGATTTCGAGAAATTGTTCGAGATGCCGTAAACCACGAGCAATATGACAGCCGCGGCCAGGAAAATGAGGGTGGGAGACCTTCTCGTTGTTTTCCCTTCTTCCTCTTTGCCCCGGTTGGTGGCCACGTCCTCCCTGATCTCGGAGAGTTGCTTATACATTTCCTCGGACGTGAGTTCCAAGGGCTCGGGCAAGGGTTCAGGTTCAGGCTCGGCTTTCTTCTTTACTGGTGTGGCGGCTACTCCAGCGCCAGCCGCCGCGGGCGCGGCAGCACCATCGCCTGCGAAGAAATCCGCATTTATCTGGGTATATTTGCTCCACTGGGAGGGCAGGTCGCTCTCTGCGAAAATGGCTTCCACCGGACAGGCCGGGACGCAGGCCGCGCAGTCGATGCATTCGACGGGGTCGATATACAGCATGGGGCTCGAACCGTCCGCCGCTTCATGAATGCAGTCGACCGGGCATACGTCTACGCATGCGGTGTCCTTGGTGCCGATACATGGTTCCGCGATGACGTAGGTCATCGGAATGCGCTCCTCAAGCTAAGGTCCGGGCAATATGGTTTCACACCTCACCAGCGCGCTCTTTAACGCGGGGATGTTATCACTTTTTTTCGGGGAAACACAATCTGCGCGAGGAATAAGGTGAGGTTTTCGGAGTTTGAGTTGAAAATGGCGGGGACGAACGAAGACAGGTGTTTTGAGGGTTTGGTTTCTTGGTCGACACAAGCAGTTCGCAAATGTCCGCTTCCCCCATCCCCCATCTATCCCCCCAAACCTTGCCGTGTTTTCCAAGGCGTGCTAGGTTTCCGGCTCATGGAATCTGGAAAGCTGAACAGTTAGTGAGAAGCTGGATTAGGATAGCTTTGTAACTTATTGATATTTAGCTGATAATGAACACGACCATTTCTATCAAACATCACTCTTGAGGAATTTCATGGCGTCTATCAATATCGAACGCGCGTATCGCCTGAAGCGCTTGCCTCCCTATCTCTTCGCGGAAATCGACAGAATGAAGGCGCAAGTCGCCGATTCGGGAATGGACATCATCAGCTTAGGCATTGGCGACCCGGATTTGCCGACCCCCACTCACATTATCGAAGAGCTCGACGCGGCTTCTCGAAAAATTTCGAATCACCAGTATCCCTCCTACGAGGGCATGCCTTCCTACCGCAAGGCGTGCGCCGACTGGTATCAGTCGAGATTCGGTGTTTCTCTCGATCCGGCCTCCGAGGTGATCTCCCTGATCGGCTCGAAAGAGGGCATCGCCCATATCCCCCTGGCGTTCGTGGACCCCGGCGACTACGTGCTCGTGCCGGATCCGGCCTATCCCGTCTATGAGATCGGGACGTATTTCGCGGACGGGAAGGTGCATTTCATGCCGCTTACCGCGGAAAACGACTTTCTGCCGGATTTGGGCGCGATTCCCTCCGACGTGGCGAAAAACACGAAACTCATGTTCATCAACTATCCGAACAACCCCACCGCCGCCTGCGCGGAAGTGGACTTCTACAACGAGCTCGTCGAGTTCGCCCGCTCCTACGACATCATCGTGTGCAGCGACAACGCCTACTCCGAGATGGCCTTTGACGGCTACGAGCCCATCAGCTTCCTGAATGCGGAGGGCGCGAAGGACGTGGGCGTCGAGTTCCACTCGTGCTCGAAGACCTACAACATGACCGGCTGGCGCATCGCCAGCGCGGTGGGGAACGCGGACGTTCTCGCAGGTCTCGGAGCCATCAAGACGAACGTGGACTCGGGCGTATTCGGCGCGGTGCAGGAAGCGGGCATCAAGGCGATGAGCGCGGACCAGGGCTGTGTGGCCGAAATGCGCAAGATGTATCAGGGCAGGCGGGACGTAATAATTGACGGCTTGAAGAAACTCGGGCTGGAGGCGGCAACGCCGAAAGCCACGTTCTATGTTTGGGTAAAATGCCCCGATGGCTTCACGTCGAGTGAATTCACGGCGCATATTCTCAGAAATTGCGGTGTCGTCACGACGCCGGGTAATGGTTTTGGCCCCTCCGGTGAGGGATATATTCGTTTCGCCCTGACGGTTCCTGAAGCGAGACTCAAAGAAGCGCTCGAGAGAATCGAGAAGGCGGGCTTTTGAGCCGTAAGGCGCGCGCCTTTATCGGCGCAGGCGCCAACCTGGGCGAGCCGGTTCGCCAGATTCGGCAGGCGAAAGATGCGTTGCAAAAAAGCCCTGGGGTGAGACTCGGAGCCGTATCGTCTCTTTATCGTACACAGCCCGTAGGGCCTATAGCGCAGCCTCCTTTCATCAATGCCGTTTTTTCGCTCGAATGCGGAATGGGTCCCCAGGAGTTGCTCGCGCTCCTTCTGGACGTCGAACAAAAAATGGGACGCGTAAGAGGGGAGCGGTGGGGGCCTCGGGTGATCGACCTGGATTTGCTCTTCTACGGCGAGTCGATCATCAGCGGGCAGGGCCTGGAAGTACCGCATCCCCGGTTGCATGAGAGGCGTTTTGTGCTGACTCCGTTGGTCGAAATAGCGCCCGACATCATTCATCCTATCCTAAAAAAGTCCGCCTTCGATTTACTGGCCGCTCTTCCTGCAGAGGGCCCCTGGGTCGAGAAATTGCAACAACAAGAAAAATAAGGCCTTTGCCATCATGAATAGGGCGAATCCTTGTTTTTCTCCTCTTGTTTTTCCCTCTGGATATTTGAGAAGATACACTACCGCCGCCCGCTCCGGTGCATGTTGCCCGTTTTCTCAGAGATTTTCGATGAAAGTTGTCGATACGCCTCAAAAAATGCGTGAATTGGCCGAAACGCTCAGGCGAGACGACGCGCCGCTCGGTTTGGTTCCGACGATGGGAGCGCTGCATGAGGGGCACAGAAGCCTGATAGCTCGGGCAATGGATGAGTGTGGCGCCGTGGTCGTGAGCATTTTTGTGAATCCGGCCCAATTCTCTCCCGGTGAGGATTATCAAACCTATCCGCGAACCTTCGAGGCGGATCTGCAAGTTTGCCGGGAGATGGGTGTTTATTGTGTCTATGCGCCCAAAGCGGACTCCATGTACTCCAACGGATATGACACCTGGGTAGACGTGCCGGGCTTGGGCGCGCCTCTTTGCGGGGCTCATCGAACGGGACATTTTCAGGGTGTCGCCACGGTCGTTCTCAAGTTGTTCACTGCGTGCCTTCCGCACCGGGCGTATTTTGGAGAAAAAGATTACCAGCAGCTTGTTTTAATCGAGCGCATGGCCCATGACTTGAATATCGGAGTCGAGATTGTTCCTTGCCCGATAGTCCGAGAAGACGACGGGGTGGCCTTGAGCAGCAGGAACGCCTATTTATCGAATAATGAGCGATTGCGCGCGCGTTCCATCAGCGGCGCATTGTTTCATGCGAAAAAGATGGTGGCGACCGGGGAGAGACTTTGCTCCACTCTTGTTGAAGCCTGCGTGGATGAGTTGGAGAAAGTCGATGCAAGGGTCGATTATGTGCAAATCGTGGAACCGGCGACGCTCGAAAAAGTAGAAAAAATCAACGGCGTTGCGAGAATGGCCGTGGCGGCCTATATCGGCGAAACCAGGCTTATCGACAACATCTCATTGGAGCCTCACGATGAGGCGTAGATTCTACTCCATTATATTGTTCGTTCTCTTGGGGTTTGTATTCTCGCCATTCGCCACAGTCGAGGGCCAATTCAAAGAAAGCCCGCAGTCCCATCTCGAATTTGGATTGAATACCTACCAGGATGGATTTCTTGAGCCTGCGATTGATGCTTTCAGAGCCTATCTCAAAGGAGTCGGGAAGGGTAAAGAGGTTCCGATCGTGCGTTATCTGCTCGCCGATGCGCTGCGTCGTGAAAATCGACTCAAAGAGGCGATTGCGGCGTATCATGGGTTCTTGAGCCGATATCCCCGCCACGCAAGGGCCGGTGAAATTCAGTTTCGCATCGGAGTGCTCGCAGAGAGGATCGGGAATAGAAAAGAGGCGATACGCGCTTATTCTTCCGTAAGGCCCGGGCGCTACCGAATAGAGGCGCTCTACAGGGTTGCCGCGCTTAGGCTGTCGATGCGCGAGTGGCGAGGCGCGGTCGTTGCGCTTGATGAATTCATCAAGTCCGCGCCCAAGGACCCACGTGTGGAAGATGCCCTATTCGAGCGCGCCATCGCCCTGGACCGGATACCGCGAATCAGGGAAGCCGAGGCGGCTTATCAACTGGTCGTGCGCCGGTTTTCCAAAAACCCTCGGGTTCATGCCTTCTCGTTGCGACTCGCAAAAATACAATTGGAACTCAATAAGTTTGCCTCGGCTGAGAAGACCTTTGACTCTTTATTTCAGGGACATCCCGGAGAGAAAAAACGCACTGACTTGAGACTGGCGCAAGCCGCGAGTTTATTCGCACAAAAGAAATACTTGAAGGCAGGCGCTGCCTTTGAAGCCGTATTGGGAATGAGGCTTTCAAACTCACAACGCTTATCGGCGGAGCGAGGCTTGGCGTCCTCCTGGTGGCGCGCCGGTGAATACGCGAAGGCCGCACCGGCCTATCAGCGGTTGATTCGCAATCCGGCCAAGGATGGCGCCTACCTATTGTATTTCTTGCAAAGCGTGGAAAAAGCAGGGCTTTGTGTGGAGAGAGGCGGAAAATATCTCGTTTTTGCGCTTGATGTTATCGGCAAAGGAGCGCCGCTTCCTTCTTCTTCTCGCTTTCAGATGGCGGGTTGCCTGTTTGATGCGGGTTTAAAAAAAGAGGCGATGAGTCAATATCACGAGCTTATCCGCCGCGTGCCGAATACGCGTGAGGCGATATGGTCCGGGCTGCGGCTGGCAGCCATATCGGAGAAAGACGCCAAGCCAAACGCGGAAGAACTCCTCGGGCGGTACCATCAGATACTGAAATCATTCAACGAACTCAGGAAATCAGAAGACAAAATCGAGCCCGATGTTATGCAAGCCGTCTATCAAGGCGTTTTGCGGGCGGCGTTTATCCACAATGCCCGAAAAGATTGCGCTCAGGCCGTTGCCTTGATGAAAATAGTTCCCGAACAATATATACCCAATACCTCGCACTCGGAGGCGGCCTTCCTGAGAGCCGAATGCGCATGGGGTGCCGGCGAACTCGATGAGGCGGGCGTTTATTTCAATCGAGTTCTTCTTGGTCAAAAACGCCCCGATCTTGTTATTCGGGCGCGGTATCGTCTGGGTGAGTTGTCGGAGAAGCGCGGGAACAAAAAAGAAGCAATAAAGCGTTTTGAGGGTGTGCTGCCACTTCTTTCCGAAGAATTAAAGCGCGAGGCGCGCCTGAAAATTGGCAACCTATATCGTGAGCAAGGGGATTTTCAAAAGGCGCGCGCGTTTCTCTTGCCGCTTGCGAGCGATGAGAAGGTGAGCGTTTCGAGAAGGCTTTCGATCTGGTATTTCTTGGCGCGTAATTCATTCGGCGCGCGAGACTGGAAAGGTGCGGATGAGGCCTTCGCCTCCTGGTATGCGCTCAAGCCGTCCAATCCCGGCGAGGGGCTCAGACTGTGGGCGTTTGTGCTATTTGAGAGAAAAGACTGCGCTCGCGCGGTGAAAATCTCGGGACAGGCGTTGCAAAATGAGAAATTGCAAGAGCAGAAGTTGGCGTTACACAGGCATCGGGCGTCGTGTTTTCTCGAAGAAAAGAATTTGAAGAAATTCACGGATGCGCTGCACCATATTCTTATCCTTGACCCTCATGATGCCGAAGTGGCTTTAAGGCTGGGGGAAGTGTATGAGAACAAGGGAGATGTCGACCAAGCTGCTCAAGCCTACACTTATTTTTTAAGTAAATTTCCCAAAAATGTTAAAGCGAGTATGGTGGCTTTGCGGCTTGGCGCGATTGAGTTGCAGAGAAAGAAGCCGGAAGCAGCGTCGGCGGCTTTTCGAATCGCTTCAAAATCGAATGATGCGAACATTTCTGGCCCCGCGTTACTCCAGATCGCAGTGGGCTTTGAGAGAGAAGGCGAAAAGATCAAGGCGCTTGAGCTCTTTGAGTCGTTGACGCGCTCCGGTGAGAACCATATGGAATGGGTGCGCTCGGCGATTTGGCGTGCCGCGGCGATTCGTGAATCACGCCGAGAATGGAATAGGGCTATCCGCCATTATCGAAGCATTGCGGCGCTCGAAAATGGGCATGCTTCGGCGCGGATGGGAGAGGAAATCAAGCAAGCGAGAGTGAGAATTCGCCGGCTTGAGTCTTATTTGGCTTCGCTCAAAGAGCGTGAGTGGAAAAAGAAAAATCGAAAGCCGATGCTTAGATGAGGGATGTATGATGCGATTCGCGGCGTTTAATTTGCGGAGCAGGCTTTTTCTTGGCCTGGTGGCCATCTGCTGTGGCTATTGGGGAGCAGAAAGTACTGCGTGGGCCAGGAATGGAAGCGCCACTCAAGGGAAGCAACTCACCATTTCCTTGCCCGAAGTCGTCGTGGAATCGCCCAGTATCGAGCACCTTATCGCTGCACGCGTGCGTCCCATCCCCCCCAAGCGATTGGGCGTTCGTCTTCCCGCCGTTTTTGTAGCGCCTCAAATCCCGTCTGTTCGCTTGCCAGCTCGCCCGATGCCATCCGAAAAAAAGCCGGACCTGGATTTGACGCAATTCTTTGGAAGTTTGTCGGATGACTTTATCGATGAGAGTGAACAATTCAACACGGCGCTTGCCTATTTGCAAAAAGGCTCGCCTGTAGAGGCGTTCTCTCTTTTTGACGGATTGACGAAAAAGACGAAGCTTCATTTCTGGCGTGCAGCGTCTCTCTTCTGGGCAGGAGAGACACTCCTGAGTTTGAGAAGAACCCAAGATGCTAGGGAGAGAAGAGAAGATTTGTTGAAATTGCTGTTGACCGATGGTTTTCGTTACGTGTCGGCCGCAAGATACGCCTTGGCGCAAGAGCGTTGCGAGGCGCGTGATTATGAGGGGTGCCTCAGCCTATTGGAGGGGCAATCGTGGGAAAAAGGCGAGCTTGCCTATGAGGAAGCGATTTTCCTGAAAGGCTGGGCCCAAGCGAAAGCAGGTTCCGTCGATGAAGCGCTCAAGACATGGACGATACTTGCGAATGCGAAGGGGCGGCTCGCTTTTCAGGCACTCGTGGCGCTCGGACATCTTTATCTTCAAAGAAGAAATTATGCTCAGGCGGAAAAACGCTATGCAGCGGCCGAGGCCCTCGGTTCAGAGAGAGGCAAGCTAAATAATGTGCTTCTGGGAGAGGCGCTTTATGGTATCGGCTGGACGCGATTGTTCTTGGGCCGAATGGAGGGAGCAAAGCGCGCTTTTTCTCGTTTCATGCGTCGTCATCAGAAACATCCCCTTAAAGTTTTTGTGCAGGCAGGTTTGATTTCAACTGAAATCGAGTCAATCCAAAAGCCTCACGAAAGACTAAAAAAGTTAAGAGCCCGTCTTCTAGGATTCTCCCGGGTTAATCGCCGAAAAATGCTCTCTGGCGCTTTGCGTCTGCAATTGGCTTGGAAGTTGTTCCGAATCGGGGTGTATGAAGAAGCATCAATTCTGGCGGGAAAGGTAAGCGATGAGTTCCCTCTCGGCAGAATCTATCGCATAGCGAGAATTGTAGAGGGTCTTTCTCAATACCATCTTGGCAAAGTCAAGCGCGCGTATGGAATCCTGCGTTTGGGAGCTGATTACCCGCCGGTCTCCGTGCACCGGCTGGCGGAGCAGGATGCCGCTCGTTCTGCGGCGATGGCGACGGCTTTTGCCGCCTTTCGACTCAGAGATTTCAAGGGCGCTTTGAATGTAATGAAACATTGGGCTTTCTTGCCGGAAATAGGATCCGCAAATTCCCCGGATGGTCTGGCCATGTTGTGGTATGGAGAGGCGGCCTTTGAATTAGGTAATCTCGATGAGGCTGCTCGTGCCTTTCGGGCGGTTCCTAGGCAGACGCCTGAGTATTACCGCGCCTTGGGAGGGCTTGCGTGGATTCAGTACCGGAAGAAGAACTGGAGAAAAGCAGCCCTCGCCTTCGATCATGTTTTTGAGCATAAACCGGGCGGTGTCTTGGCGGCGGAAGCTCTCGCCCGCGCGGGAGAGGCTCGCTTCAACCTCAGAAACTACGACGGCGCCTTACAATCTTTCGAAAGAATAGAGAAGAAATACAGAGGAAGCGATGTCGCCAAAGAAGCGTTGTACCAGAAGGCGAAATTGTTGTTCAGGCGTAGTCGTTTCGATGCGGCGGAGAAGAATTTTCATGCTTTTTTGAAGCGTTACCCCAAAAGCAAAATGGTGGCCGAAGTAAAATATAATCTGGCTTTGATTCCTTTCCGAAAAGGTCAATACTCTTTAGCACGCAAGAAACTTCTTGAATTTCGCGAATCATATCGAGATTCCTCCTTGGCGGGCGATGCATATTTGCGCCAGGCCGACTCATCGTACAACGAAGGTCGCTACAGAGAAGCGAACCGCCTATATCGTTTGATGATGAATGGGTATCCTTCTCACCCGAAGTTCTCAGAAGCCGTCTATGGTCGTTTGCTCAGCCACCTTCAACTCGGTGAGTATGCCAACTTCTTGTCAGGCGCGCGTGAATATATAGACCGATATCCGGAGAGCAACCTGAGTATTTCCCTGGCTTTTCAAATCGGAGAAGTTTTACTCACGCAGAGGAACCGGGTAGAAGCCCTGAAAGCATATAAGGATGTCATGGCACAATATCCGAAGAATGAACTGGCCGCTCATGCCCTGTTGCGAGTGGCGGGCATACATCGCAGCAAAAAAGACATCGATAAGGCGCTTGATTCGTATGAGACTTTGTTGACCCGGTATCCGGCGGTCAGTTTCCACGCTGATGGGCTTTTTGGCGTTGGGGAGACCTTGGCCGGCATTGGCCGATGTACAGAGGCGAAGCAGAAACTTACGGATTTCTTGGAGGTATATCCAGGCCATGACTATGAAATGCTGGCCCGGTTCGCCTTGGGCCGCTGCATGGTTCGATTGCGAGAATACGATGGGGCGCTCACTCACCTCAAGACGATCATGAGCAATGAATTCGCCGCAGGCGTGGATTTGCGTAGTCAATCCGCGCTCCTGGTGGCCGAGCTTTATAGGAAGCGAAAAAAATATGCCGATGCGGAACGCGCGCTGAGCATCGCGGTCGAGTTCGGAGCACTTGAACTGGCCGCGGAAGCTTTCTTCGCGCACGCGCGGATATCCTCTGAGCGTAAAGGTCCAAAAGCAGCGGCTGAATACTTGAAGTTGACCTATCGATACCCGGATCAGAAAATATGGGTAGCGCGGGCATTAGGGCGAGCCGGTGAACTGTATGAAAAAGCGGGCAATCGCACGCTTGCCCTCCGGATTTATCAGAAGATGAGAAAAGTGGTGGAAGATCCCGCATTTAAGCGAAAAGCTCGAATCGCCATCAGGCGAATTACGAAACAAATCAAGAAGCGTTCACGGCGATGAAAATTGAAAGCTCCCATTTACTCAAAGGTGCATATTGATGTTCGAATTTTTGGCCAGAGGCGGGGTGTTGATGATTCCGTTGGGTGTTTGCTCCATCTTGGCCTTGGCCATAATCCTGGAGCGGACCCTGAATCTACGCACCAAGAAAATCATTCAACTCGATATTTTGCAGCAAGTCAGAGATCTGGTTGCGGAGAACCAGGTGTCTGACGCCATGACCCTTTGTAGACGCTATCCTTCGGTCATGGGCAGGATACTGCTCGTTACGATAGCGAATCACGATAGAGAGCGAGAAGAACTCCGCTCCGTCGTGGAGGACGCGGGCAGGCAGGAGGTAACCACGCTCGATAGGAATCTGGGCGCCTTGGGAACGATCGCCGCCATATCGCCACTTCTGGGCCTCACTGGCACGGTTTTCGGCATGATTCGCACCTTCGCCATCATCAGCGAGAAGGGAATCGCTCATCCCAGCCAACTCGCCGGCGGCATCAGCGAGGCCCTTATCACGACGGCGACCGGACTCGTCGTCGCGATACCCACTCTCATTTTCTACAACTATTTCACCAATAAGGCGGACCGTCTCATCCTGGATATCGAAAAACACTCTTACCGGGTTGTCGAGACGCTAAAACGGTGAGGAAATCATGAAGTTTCGAGAACTCAGGCGCGTACGAGCAGAACCTGGCATGACAGCCATGATCGATATCATTTTTTTGCTACTCTTGTTCTTTGTCTTGAGTTCTTCATTTGTTCTGCAACCAGGTGTCAAAGTGGAGTTGCCACGAACTGTCACACAGGAACATCCCGTCCGCAAGGATTTAATCCTCATCATCGCGCGTGATGAAAGAGTGTTCTTGAATAACGATCAAGTACCCCTTAAATCTCTCTGGGGTCGATTGATAGAAGAGTTGAAAGTGCAGCGAGAGGGCATGATCATCATTCGAGCGGACAAGGCAGTGCCTCATGGTTTGGTGGTGCAAGTGATGGACATCGCCAAACAGGCGGGAGCCCTGCGAATGTCGATTGCGACAGCGCCAACGAAGCGGGTGCAAAAAAAGACGACGAAATAGCCCGAAGGAGGCTAGCTCAAATACCATGAGCTTTTCGTTAATTCTGATGTTGTTGATTTCTATCGTGCTCCATATGAGCCTCGTTGTGCTAGGCCCTGCCATCAAACTGGCGTCGATATATGCCAAACAGCCCGAGAGAATGGAAGTCGACCTGGTACGACGTGAGATCCCCATACCAGAAGCGCTACTGCCGAAGCCGTTGCCCGAAGTTCCCTTGCCGAAACCATTGGATTTGAGCCACATGCTTCAAAAAGAAGGCGCGGCGAAGCGGGACTTGAATCTCTCCATGAAAACGAAGCTCGAAGCGCCTGATCCAGGATCGTTGCCTGAGAGCAAGCCGCTACCCGATCCCCCCGCTGTGGATATGCCGGAACCGGTGCTTGCCCCCGGGAAAATACTTCCGGCCGAGATTTCAGAAGCAGGCGGAGGGCTAGAGGAAATCGTTTTGCCGATAGAAGAAAAAATAGGAAAATCAAGGGGTTTGAAGGGCAGAAGAAAAGTAGCATTTTCGGATTCCATAGCGGACCGGAAAATGTTGGATGAATTGTCGCGCCTGAACTTTTCCCGCCCATCCCAGAAAAAGAAACGAACCGCCATTGCAGGGCCGGCTGCAAGGCGAAGAATCCTGTTTCAGCCCAAACCCCCTAAGCTCGAGAGGCTTGAAAGCACGACGGAGATCGTACTGAAGTTCTGGGTGCTGCCCGACGGCACCGTCGGCCGCGTCATTCCGACCAGAAAGGCGAGCGCTTATCTCGAAGGCTTGGCTTCGAATCACCTGAAGCGCTGGCGCTTCAGTCCGCTGCCCCCGGGCGCCGAGGACAAGGAGCAATGGGGCGAAATCACCTTCCGTTTTCTCTTACGCTGAGGAGTGTGTTTTGGAATACGAGGCTACGGGTTTGTTTTACGAGGAACTCGAAGAGGGCAGGGCGTGGAAGACCGCCGCGCGTACGATAGGAGAGTCCGATGTCAACGCCTTCTCTGCGTTGACGGGTGATTACACCTATCTGCACACCGATGCGGAGGCGGCGGCCAAAACCCCTTTCGGTGAAAGGGTGGGCCACGGGTTGCTCGGGCTTTCTTTTTTCATGGGTTTGGTGACCAGGCTCGGGATCGTCGAGGGGACGGTCGAGGCGTTTTTGGGCCTGGAGTGGCGTTTTCGCGGTCCGATTCGCTTCGGCGATACGATTGCGGGCGAGGTCGTCGTGAAATCCAGGCGCATCTCCAGCAAGGGCCGGGGGTTGGTGACGCTCGCGCTCAGGCTCTTGAATCAACGCGATGAACTCATCCACGAGGGCGACGTCACCATCATGGTGGAGCGCAAGGGCAAAGTTTAGATTACCTATCCCATCTATTATCAACTAGATATCACCATGATCCGTATATTTCGATAGAAGTACGCCCACCCCCGGTTCCACCCTGTTTTCCCGCGATTTTTTTATCGGAAATTTATCGAATAACCCCGTTAATTTATCGATATTTATCGAATTTTTCAGAAATTCCAAAGCCCCCTAAGGGGCCGAGCCGCTTCGCCACCATACCCAGGTATGCGCTTCCTCCCGCCGTCGCAAATGCGGGGAAATGCGAGTGAGGAGCGAGCGTTTGCCGACCAATGCGGGAGGGATTGACCGACCGAGGAGGGAGGGATTGTGCGCCTCACCCCCCCACAATCGGCGGGAACACGCAAAGCTCCGACCCCGCCGGTATCACGACCGATTTCTTCGCGTGCCGCCCGTCGAGCAGGACGATATACGCCTCCTCATAAGGAATCTCGAAGCGATCGAGCACGTCGCACACCTTGGCGCCCTCGGGCAGCGTGATTTCGGCCACGCCCTCCGCATCCTGCTCGGACGGCATTTTCTCCGCGAAATCGGCGAACAATTTCAGGCGTATCTTCATGGACGACCCTCTCGCCTCTTTCTTCCACGGTCTGCGTCGCGCCTCGTCCATCACCCGTGAAAGCGGATTTTCATGGCCGCTCCATCAGCCCCATCCGGCGGACTTTCGCCGGCGTATCAATCATGCCGTGACGACGGATTATCAAGACCCGCTCTCCAGCATTTCTCTGGCGCGCGCGAGGGCCGCCTCGATCACCTGCTTGAGCGGCGCTCCGCTTTCTTCCGCCAGGCGCCTGCAGTCCTCGTATTCGGGCGCAAGATTCGTGAGCGCGCCCTCGAAGGTTCCTTTCTTGACGCGCACGCAGCCCCAGGGGAGGTCGACCTCCATCCATTCGCGCTCGGCGACCGCCCGCCCCGTCGTGCGGCGGCGAACGCCCAGGGTCGATGTTTCCCGGAACAGGAAGCGGGTGAGGGCTTCTTGTTTCGCCAGGGGACTTAAAATCGTAATCAATTGCGCGGGCCTTCCTTTCTTGCCGGTCACCGGTATGGAGAACGCATCGAGCGCGCCCGCCTTAAGCGCCCCTTCGATGATGTGGGGAAAAAGCTCGGGGCTCATGTCGTCGATGTTGGCCTCGAGCACGGCGATGGTGGTGGGCGGCTGCCCGATTTCTGAACTCCCTTCGCTCTCGCCCAAAAAAGCGCGAACGGCGTTGGGCGTGTTCGGTTGGTCCTTATCGCCCGCGCCGTAGCCCACCCGCGTTATCGTCATCTCGGGCATGGGGCCGAAAAATTCCGCGCTCTCGCCGAGCAATAAGGCCCCCGTGGGCGTCAGAACTTCGCCTTCCAGGTCGCTCTCGGCCACGGGCACGCCTTCGAGCAGTTTCGCGGTCGCGGGCGCGGGAACCGGCATCCGCCCGTGCGCGCATTGTACGAACCCGCGTCCCACCGGCAGGGGAGAGGCCGCGACCCGCTCGATTCCCAGCATGTGGAGGCCCAGAAAATAGCCCGTGATGTCGATGATGGAATCAATCGCGCCCACTTCGTGGAAATGGATGGCGTCGAGGTCTACGCCGTGGATGCCCGCCTCTACGACGCCCAGGCGGTGAAACGCGGAGACGGCGCGGTTTTTGGGAGCCTCGGGGATGGACGCCTTTTCGAGAATTTCCCGAATTTGGCGGTAGGAGCGGCCATGATGATGCGCGCCGTGGGAGCCTTCTCCCTCGTGGTGATGATGGTGTGTTTCCTGTCTGATGTTCACTCTGAACTTTCTGGACGTAACTCCTTGTTTAATAACTTCTTCAGAAGATAGGGAATAGCCATCAATCCCCAGCTTCGCAAGCTCGCCCTCAAGGTCCGTGAAATCGAGGCCTACGTCTATCAAAGCGCCCACGAGCATGTCGCCCGCAGCGCCCGCAAAGCAGTCGAAGTAGATCGTCTTCACGAGGCGGCCGTTTGCTTGTTGATGAGGTGCGCCTGGCAGGCAGCGCCGAAACCGTTGTCGATGTTCACCACGCTTAAGCCCGATGCGCATGAGGTCAGCATGGCGAACAGCGCCGTCAGACCGCCCAGGTTCGCGCCGTAGCCCACCGAGGTGGGCACCGCGATGACGGGGCAGGCCACCAGGCCTGCGACCACCGAGGGCAGGGCGCCCTCCATCCCCGCCACGGCGATGATGACGTTAGCTGCGCGCAGGGTTTTCACTTCCGCCAGGAGGCGATGCAGGCCCGCCACGCCCACGTCGTAGACGCGCGTCACATTGGAGCCGAGGATGCGCGCGGTCACCGCCGCCTCCTCGGCGACGGGCAAGTCGGAGGTGCCCGCGCAAACGACGGCGACAGAGCCGACGGGAGCGGGCGGATTCTTGGACGGGATTTCGACGATGCGGGCGGTTTCGTGGTGAATCGCGCGGGGAGATAATTCCAGCAGGGCTTCGGCTTGTTCCGCCCTGGCGTGCGTAACCAGAACGGATTGTTCTTTCGACATCAGGCTTATTGCGATTTCTACGACTTGGGCTCTGGTTTTTCCCGCGCCGAAGACGACCTCGGGAAAGCCGTTTCTCAGGGCGCGGTGGTGGTCCACCCTCGTGTGGCCCAGGTCCTCGAAGGGCAGGTCCCGAAGGCGCGCGGCGGCGTCATCCGGAGCGAGACGGCCTTGTTTCACCTGCTCGAGGAGTTCGAGGATGAGGTTTGGGTTCACGAGAGAATGAGAAGATCGGGTTTGCGCTCGGATTTGAGCACTTCGTTCATACTCCCCGAACGGAATCCTTCCAGGTCGATGGTCACGTAGATGAAGCCGGCCTCTTTCATGCGGGCGACCACCTGCCCGGAGGTCTCCTGGTCTATCAGGCGCGCGATGTCGGCCCTGGGCACCTCGATTCTGGCGACGTCGCCGTGGTGGCGCACCCGCAACTGCCGGAAGCCCAATGCCCGTAATCCGCTTTCCGCTTTTTCGACCTGGGAGATTTTCTCGGGCGTGATGCGGTCTCCATAGGGGAATCGGCTAGAGAGACACGCCTGCGCCGGCTTGTCCCAGGTGGGGAGGCCGAACGATTGGGAGAGGGTGCGGATGTCCTCTTTCGTCATTCCCACTTCCATGAGCGGGCTTCTCACGCCCAACTCCCGCGCCGCCTGCATGCCGGGACGATGATCGCCCACGTCGTCGGCGTTCGAACCGTCGACGATGACGGCCATTTCCTCCTGGGCCGCCACGCGGCTCAAGACGGTATAGAGTTCGTTTTTGCAGAAATAACAACGATTCGGCGGATTGTTTCCAAAAGATTCATCCGCTATCTCGTCGGTGTCCACGATGATGTGGCGAATCCCGATTTGCGCCGCAAGGATGCCCGATTCTTCGAGTTCGGAGGAGGCCAAGGTGACGGAGCGGCCCGTGACGGCGAGCGCTCCCGCGCCCAGAACCTCGTGCGCGACTTTGGCCAGAAATGTGCTGTCCACGCCCGCCGAGAACGCGACCAGAACGCTCCTCATCTCCTCCAGGGTTTGTTCGAGTCTTTTGAGTTTTACGTTCGGCTTCGTATCGCTCAAGATGAATCTCCGGTAAGCGGCTGGTCCTATATATTCTATCCCGTCCTGCTCACCGAGAGCAACGCATCGACATTCGAGGTTTCATGGCGTATGACGATATCCGGTTCCTGGCAAGGAAAAACCATGGCCGCGCCTTGATTACCGGGTGTGGTCAAATCGTTTCGGATAGTCTATATCTTCGCCGTTCGAGTAGTTCAGGACGATGACGATGACCTAAAAAAAGAGTTAGTGTCTCAATTTAATTTGTCCCGCTGCACATGGGCAATCTGACGGCAAACGGCAATGGGATACGAGGAGGGAATGGTTGTGAGCATGGATTTGAAGATTACGTGGGCTGACGACATAGAGACAGCGATTCGAAACTTGGGTGGCGAGGCGCATTTGAACGAAATTTATGATGAGGTCCGGAAAATACGGACATCTGCGGGCCGTAGTATTCCGAAGGCGTTTAAGCAAACAATTCAAGGTACTCTTGAGAGACATAGCCCAGAGTCTCATAACTTCAAAGGTGATGAACGATTTGGAATGGTTCTAAAGGGAAGTGGTATTTACCGCTTGGCGTGAACACACCAAACATTTCGAATTCAGACATTACACAAATAGAGGTGTAAGACATTGAACGTGGAAGACTTGCTGAGAAAGGGCGTCTCATCGCTTCACGCCTATGTTCCGGGGCGCTCCATCGAGGAGGTGGCCGCCGAGTACGGGCTGAGCGAGGTCGTCAAGCTCGCCAGCAACGAGAATGCGCTCGGGCCCACGCCCGGCGCGGTGGATGCGATTCGCGGCGCGCTCGACGGCCTGCACCGCTATCCCGACGGCGGGGCGAAGGCGCTGGTGGGCAGACTGGCGCAAAAACTGGGCGTCGCACCATCGCAGGTGTTCATGGGCAACGGCGGTGACGACGTTCTCTCCGTATTGAGCAGAACCTTTCTCAACGACGGGGATGAGGTGGTCATTCCCCAGCCGACCTTCAGCCCTTATGAGCATGTGAGCCGGGTGATGGGCGCACAAGTCGTTTTTTCGCCTCTGCGGGATATGAAAATAGATTTGGACGACGTCCTCAATAAAGTTTCCGGGCGCACGAAAATCGTCTTCCTCTGTTCGCCGAACAACCCCACGGGCGGGATTCTCGCGGAGGATGAACTCGTCTCCTTTCTCGAAAAATTACCCGATGGCCTCCTGGTGCTCCTGGATGAGGCCTATGGCGATTTCGCAGACGATCCTTCGTATCCCGACAGCGCCTCCCTCATCGATCGTTTCCCGCTGGTCGTCCTGCGCTCGTTTTCGAAAATCTACGGCCTGGCCGGCCTTCGGGTGGGATTCGCCTTGAGCCGAGAGGGCGTCGTCGAGTACATGAACCGCGTTCGCGAGCCTTTCAACGTGAACCAACTCGCGCAGGCGGCGGCCCTGGCCGCGCTCGAGGACGACGACTACAAGGAGCGCGCCATCGCTCTGGTTCGGGAGGGAAGGGAAGCGCTCTATGCGGCGTTCGGGGAGATGGGACTCGATTACGTGGAGAGCCAGGCCAATTTTATTTTCGTGCGCGTGGGCGATGGCGATGCGGCGATGAACGCCCTGATGCGCGAGGGCGTCATCGTTCGTCCCGGCAGCGCGTTCGGACATCCCGAATGGATTCGCGTAACCGTCGGACTCGAGACGGAGAACGAACGCTTCCTCTCGAAGCTCGGGAATTATCTCGCCTAAGATTGTTTCGTGATGTGCTCAGCCGGAATCTGAAAACGGTTTTGGCTTAAAATTTCTGCTCCAGGATGAAGACCTTACGGATACCGGATGAATACGAAAGCGGGACTACTCGGCGCTGAAATGGAGATTGCCTGAAGGTATCCCAATATACCGAATCGGGTGATTCTCGAATGAGGCGTCCTCAAAAGTCCGCGTTTATTTGTTCACCGCGTCCTTGAGGCCTTTGCCTGCGGAGAACTTGGGCGCCTTGCTCGCCTTGATGGAGATTGTCTCGCCCGTTTGCGGGTTGCGCCCCGTGCGTGCGGATCGCTTAGAAACGGAGAACGTCCCGAATCCGACCAGGGAAACGCGGTCCCCTTTTTTCAGAGCTTGCGTCACGGAATCAAGCAAGGACTTCAGGGCCCGGTCCGCTGCTGCTTTCGATATGCTGGCGTCCCCGGCGATTTTTTCTATGAGGTCGGATTTCTGCATTCAGTGGTCCTCCAGAACGTACGGGCTTTATAGAAATTCTCAGGTTCTTTGACCCTGTGGATTATCTACCCACTAATCTAGCTCAGACGTTTAAAGAGGTCAATACGAAACATGGTAAGCAAACAATCATAACACACCCAATTGCAAGGATTTGAAGGCAACTTATTTAAAATCAAATCTTTACAAAAATCTTAATAAAAACGACCTTATATTTTTCGCATATTTATTGGGTATGCGCGCTTTGAACTAGCGGAGCGAGAGGCCCGTGCGGCGCGGCATTTTGCGGAGTCGCTCGTAGCGCGCCACCCTTGGTTGGTCGAGCAGGGGTTTGGGCTCGTTCTCGAGGTTTTGCTGGTGAACGTCGTCCGCGAAACCTTTCATGCCGACCCGGGGCAGCGCCTTGCCGATGAAGCGTTCGATATTCTTGACGGGCGTGATTTCGCCGGGCGACATGAGCGTCATGGCGTAACCGATGAGGCCTGCGCGCGCCGTTCTGCCTGCCCGGTGCACGTAGTCTTCGGGGTATTCGGGTACGTCGTAATTGATGACGTGCGAGATGCCCGTCACGTCGATGCCGCGCGAAACGATGTCCGTCGCCACGAGAATGCGGTGCTTGCCCTGGCGAAATCCAGCCAGTGCGCTTTCTCTCTGGCGCTGGCTTCTGTCCGAGTGAATCTTGGCGACGGAAATTTTCTCGTTCTCCAGGAAATTGCAGAGCACATCGGCCCCGGTTTTGGTTCGCGTGAAGATGAGAACGCTGGTGGGGTTGTATTTGTCGATGATGCCCAATACGCCGCGCGGCTTGTTCGCCATGCTGATGGGGTAGACGCCGTGGTGGATGCCCTCCGCCGGCGTCGAGGGCGTCGAGATGTTGATCTGGACCGGCTCGCTCACCGCGCGGTTCGCCAGATCCTGAATTTTTTGGGGCATGGTGGCGGAGAAGAGCATGGTTTGCCGCTTTTGGGGCAAGCGTTTCAGTATATCGGTGATCTCTTCGGCGAAGCCCATGTCCAGCATGCGGTCGGCCTCGTCGATGATGAGTATCTCCAGTTTCCTGAAATGAACGGATTTCCGGTTCAGGTGATCGAGCAGTCTGCCGGGCGTCGCGACGACGATGTCCACGTCGTCCTGGAAAGCCTGGAATTGCGGCTCGTAGTCAACTCCGCCGTAAATGACGGCGCACGAGGTTTCGAGGTGTTTCCCCAGCCGGTGGAAATGTTCTGAAACCTGTATGGCCAGCTCCCGGGTGGGCGTCAGGACGAGACAACGCGTGCCCGAGCCGCCTTGTAAGCGTTCGAGCGTCGGAAGGGCGAACGAAGCTGTTTTCCCCGTGCCCGTCTGGGCGCAGCCGATGATGTCCCGGCCCTCGCGCGCGACGGGAATCGCCTCCTTCTGGATGGGAGTGGGCGCGCCGAATTCCAGACCCTGAATCCCTCGGAGCAGTTCCGGCCCGAAGCCCAGTTCCCTGAAGCCCTCGGGCGCCTCTTCGACGTCGAAATCGCCCACGCCGAATTCGGCGGGGTCTTTTTGGTAGGTGATGCCGTTATAAGAGGGATTCGCGGCTTTCTGGGATTTTTGCGGCGCGGCCTGCGCTCCCGCCACCGCGGGTTTTTTGTTGCGGCGTTTTCTGGTCTTTTTGTTATTGGAAGGTTTGTCTTCGTTTTCCAGCTTTTTCGATTCTAGGGTCGTTCCGTTTTGCTTATGCAAAGTTTCTCCATTATTTTGTTTTCTCCGGGGGCGTCTGCGCCGGCGGCGCTTGTCCCCGGGGTTCGTCCCGTTCGAGTCGGTTTTTCCCTGCGGAGATTCGAGACCGGCGGGTTTCGAGGCGGAAGATGCGTCGTTCCGCTCGGCATGGTCTACGGATGGCGCGGAAGCGGATTCCTGAACCTTGGGGGGAGATTGACTCTCGGGGGCGTCTGCTTTGTTTTTGGAGCGAATGATACTCGCTAAATGTTTGATAATTCTCACGATGAGTGTTTATAGGGAAGATGTTCGCGTCTGTCAAGCGCGAAACTCGAGGACTCGTAATTGCAAGGGAGTGGGTTCATGACGAAAAAAGGGGTCGTTTTGTGGCATCAGGAGACCATCGACGCGCGCGAGGTTCCGCTGTTCGCCCGGTGGTGCGAGGATTCGGGCATCGACTCGCTCTGGTTTCCCGAAACCTGGGTGCGCGACGGCAGCATCCACATCGCCATGGCGGCGCAGGCGGTGGATAAAATCAAGCTGGGTTCGGCGGTGTTCAACATCTACGGCAGAAGCCCCGGTCTGATGGCCCAAACGGCGGCGGAACTCGACGTGTTGAGCGATGGCCGCTTCCATCTCGGGCTCGGCTCGAGCGGCCAGGCGGTGATCGAGAACTGGCACGGGGTTCCCTTCGGCAGTCCACTCAAGCGCTCCCGGGAGATGGTCGAAGCCCTGCGCCAGGCGTTTCGCGGCGATCGCGTGGAACTCGGTGGCGAAATCTACCGGATGAGCGGCTTCAAGCTCAGGCGAAGGCCGGTGCAGGAGCGCCTGCCCATCTATCTGGGGTCGAACGGCCCGAACTACACGAGGCTGACCGGTGAGATCGCCGATGGCTGGATTCCTTTCTGCATACCGTTTTCGAAAACAAAAGACGCGCTCAAATTCCTGGAAGAGGGCGCGGAATCGGCGGGCAGGGCGGTTTCTGAAATCGACGTGGCGCCCTTCGTCTACGCGGCGCCTTTTGACGATCTGGAGCGCGCGCGCGCACTCGTAAAGCCCGAACTCGGCTTTTACATCGGCGCGATGGGCGATTACTACCACGCCCAGCTCACGCGCTGGGGCTACGGGGAAGACGCCGACAACATCCGGGCGGCCTGGCGGAAGGGAGGCCGCAGAGCTGTGGGAGAAGCGCTCTCGGATGAACTGGTGGATGACCTCGCCATCTGCGGTCCGAAATCGAGATGCAACGAGATGCTGGCCTCTCTCAGGGAGATGGGCGTCACGCAGCCGCTTTTCCGCGTGCCCGACGAGACGCCGGAAGAGGACACGAAACAAGCGCTTAGGACGTTGGGAGAACTCGACTAGAGCGCTAAACGGGGTATCGCCCCCAGCCTGCGATATGGCCCCTCAGATAGCAGATTTGGCCGATGTGCGAGAGGTGATCGCCCAGATACCTTCCCAGTACCAAGCCGAGCTTGACGGGTTTCTTGGTGTAGAAATCGATTTCTTCCCGCTCCAGGTCCGCCGCGCTTAATTCTGCGAGGCAGGGGAGCGTTTTTTCGCGCACTGCTTCGAAATAACCCATCAGGGCGTCCTTACTGACTTTCAGCGCGAGAACCTGTTCGAGCGTGAATCCCACGCCGGTGCATTCGGGGTCGGGCTCCATGCCGAAGCGCTCGTGCCATTTCCCCTCTATCCAAAGTTCCCGGGTTCCGCCGAGGAACGAAAAAGTCCTGTCCTCAAAGCGCGTCATGTGCCAGACGAGCCAGCCCATGGGGTTGTCGTTCAGGCCGGGTTGAATCATTAAATCCTCATCGGTGACGTCTTCCATGACCTCTCCAAGCCTCATCCCGTAGGCTTCCAGGCGCTCTCCTATGATTGTCGGCGCATCCATGTCCGGATTCCTCCAAGGTTCGTGATGCAGAAAAAACGCCCCCACTCACGAGGGGGCGTTTGTGGACGACTTGTCCGGCTAAATCGCGGTGCCGGCGCGAGCGGTGAAGATGGTTTGCTCCATTTTGGGCATCCCCTCGAACGCGGGGTCTTCGTTCACCATCCTTGCCAGATATTCATCCACGTGCTCGGCGTTCGACCAGGTGCATTTGTAGGCCACTTTGCCGTCCTTGCCGATGAGCCAGATGGTGTTCGGCAGGTCTCCGAGCATGGCGTGCACCTTTTGGTCCATCTCGTCGACGAGGATGTTGGTCTCCATGTTCTTGACCTCGGTGAGCTTCTGGGCGTAGCTCCGCTTGTGCTCGTAGGATTCATGGTTTCTGATCTCGGGGAATCCTCGTTCGCCCGCGTGGGGTTCCCTCACGTAGAGATTGAAGACGACCACCTCGCGGTCCGCATATTTCTCCTGCAATTCTTCGTAAAACGGCACCTGCCGCCTGTAGGGCGGTCACGTGATGGCGCCCGTGGTCATCACCACGTATTTCTTGCCCAGATAATCCGCCATGCGGTGGGCGTTCCCGTGAATATCCTTGAGTTCGAAGTCGGGAAAAGGGCTGCCGGGGGGAAGAACATTTGGAAATTTCGCATAAAAACTCTTGACTCGTTTACTCGTGACGAGTTTGATGGTCTTCCACAGGTTCAGGTACTGCCAGGACCAAAAACCCGCCAGCGGTCCCCAGGGTTTCGGGACTGAATCGTTAGCCGGCCTCATATAAGGAAACTCCTCTGCGATATGCGCTTGATTGTATGATGGCGTATGCCCTGTTCCTTGTTTACCCAATCGCAGAGTGAAACACAACCGCCCGAACGGGGAAACGAAAGGGCATTTTTGAAGGGTATTTTTCCAGATTTATTTTTATTTGTATTTCAATATCTTATTAGGATTTATCTAAAGCAATCTACAATCACTGAAAATCGAACGACAGTTGCGGCTCCTTCTCCACCGAAACGTCATTTTGGGAATGATTCGGAGAAATGCTTTCACTTCCCTGGGAGCGTGGCGGTTTTTTCCGGGGTTTCGTTGCGCCGGCTTCTTCGAGTGGGGCCTGAGCGAGGAATACGGATTCACCCGGCGGGGTCTATAAGTCGGAGAAGCGTATCGAACAGCCGCTCGCAATGCGGACACTTTTCGCGCACCGTCATCGGATCGATTCGTTGAAGAAGGTCTTTCGCATGTTTTATTTTGTGGTATTCCTCCTTTTGCGTCCCATGGGTAGCGCGATCCAAGGCCTGTTCGATGTTGCGCTTGCTCACTTCTTCAAGATTCTGGTGGCGAGGAAGGGTGTTCGCCCGAAAACCTTGCCCGTAATAGGCCTTGAGTGCGTCCGGATCGGCGACGATCCACGTTTCCATCATCTGAACCATGAGATGGACCATGTCACCGTCGGCACCATGGAAGTTCCATCCATCACGCGCGGCTAAGTGAGCGGTGGGTGCTGGCACATCTACCTGAGTTTCCGAGTCCACCAGAAGCACTACAATGCTGTTGTCTCTGTTTCTGCGCTCTTTTTCAAAACGTTTGTACGCCTCATCGCGCGTACCGCAACAAACCAGATTCCAACGCCATCTCTTCTTTCGGCAGGCGTTTTTGATTTCCGCCAGAAACATACCCATCCCTTGGCGCAGCATAGCTTGGGAGTTGGGTTTTGGCCCTCCGCCTTCCATGTAGATCGCGATGTTCACGGATTTGCGCCCAACTCCCCCATGCGCCACAAATCACCAAGCGCATAATCCTCTAGCCAGTGCGCGAGCTTATCGGAGTCGAGCCGACGCAGCGTCGTTCCCTCGCCTATCCTCTCGCAGGCGACGACGGCATCCGGTTTGCTGGTTAGTACGGAGACGAGCGCATCCGAGTGGGTTGCGACGATGAGTTGCATGCGCTCGGACGCCTCGACCATGAGGTCGCCGACGATGGATATGGCGTCGGGATGCAGGCCCAGTTCCGGCTCATCGATGCAGACCAGCGGCGGCGGTGAAGGCGTGAGAAGCGTGGCGAGGAGCGCGACGAACCGGATTGTGCCGTCCGAGAGACGCGTCGCCGGAACGCCAGATTTGAAGCCTGTTTCATAAAGATAAAACTGGATTCTGCCGCCTGAAACCTTGGTCGATATCCGATCAAAGCGAGGAAAGAAGCGTTTGAGCAGACTGTTGAATTCAAGTGATGCTTGCTCGTGTTCGATTTTATTGAGGATAAGAGCGAGATTTTGGCAGTCGTCGAGAAGCCGGTCTTCGCGTAAATCCGCCCGTTGTGCCTCACGTGGTGCTGTGTAACGCCCGAAGGTCCAGTCGCGCAACATCTGGATTTCTCCAAATTGTCGTCCCAGCCAGGTGAGTTCCGGATAGAGTTCCGGATCCCTGATCTGCATCAGAACGGATTGGTCCGGGCGCATTGCGTGCCGCTCTATTCGTCGAGGGGGTTTTTCTTCGTCTTGATCCTTGATGTTGACGGCGGGGTTTCCCCGCTGAAAGCGGTAGTAGAAATAAGTATCGTTTTTACCGGGCAGAGGTTTTGTCTCTTCAATCGCTTCATCGAGCACTTCGACCCGGGTGTTGTTGTCAACGAACTCGAGGCGGTAGCTGAGCGCCCGCCCGCTCGGCGTTTTGAGACCGGTGGAACGGTCGCCGGTTTCGATTTCTATTTCGGCGACCCTTTTTTTGGTTTCCCCCTTCCACAGCCATTCCTCCGCGCCGCCGCCGTCCCGGATTGCGGCTGCGAAATCCGTCGGCGTGGCGCGAAGGAGTTCAACTATTTCGATGAGGTTCGATTTTCCCGAGCCGTTCGGACCGATAAGAACGTTGAGATCATGAAGCTCAAAGGGTTTCATATCGGGAGGAAACGAGAGGAGACCGCGCATTCCGAGTTTATGGATGAATTTCATGGGCATACCTCCAGATGCTGTTCCCCGCTGATGCGAATAGCATACACGACGCCCCGACTACCAAAAAGCCGTATGCTCCCCGAAAGACGATATTGACGGCTCACGGGATTTGCCTGCTTCGATTGCATTGCAGCTTGGAACTGTTGCTAGAACCTCTCTATAGATGAAAATCTGTCATCCCGTCGAAAATCAGCCAAGAAATCATCCGGGTATATTCCATGATTTAAGTAAATTGATTTGTAGCTATTAAAAATCGAACGACAGTTGCGGCTCCTTCTCCACCGAAACGTCATTTTGGGAATGATTCGGTGAAATGCTTTCACTTCCCTGGGTGCGTGGCGGTTTTTTCCGGGGTTTCGTTGCGCCGGCTTCTTCTGGCAGTGCATGTGCGAGGGATACGGATTCACCCGGCGGGGTCCACCTCGGTTTCCTTTTCTCTGGGGCGATGTCGGCCGGCGTCGCTTCGTGTGGCCCCCCTCGGCTTGGGTGCTCGCTTCTCGACCGTGCGCCGGAGATCGCCATCTCGAGAGCCGCTTTCAAGTCTTTGGGTCTTTGCCAGGCGG
Organism: bacterium; assembly: GCA_965218885.1. GTDB lineage: Bacteria > UBA8248 > UBA8248 > UBA8248 > UBA8248 > Bin107. The sequence goes on from OZ244713.1 coordinate 3,322,639, forward strand.
TTTCTTGCGGGGATGGTTCCTCTTTCCCCTTCTTGCGCATGAGTTTGGCTTTCAGGTCCTCGATGCGCGCGTAAAAGCCGGGGCTGTGGGGTGTGGAGGGTATTCGGAGAAATTTTCTGTCGATGTGGTGCATGAGTTCGTGGATGAGGGTATCGAGAAACGTTTTGCCCGCGACGACCTGTTCACGGATGGACGTGAGGTTGGCGATCTCGATCACCGCGTTTTCGCAATAATAGACGCCGTACAGCTTATAGGCGAGTTTTCCCCCGCGCAGCTTGTGGGGTTGCCGCTCATCGGACACGCGCAGGCGCGTACCGGAGATTTTGAGGGCCCGGCAAATGTTGTCGAGTAGTTTTTGGCCCAGAGCTTCGCGCTCGTCCGCGCTCGTGGATGCGATGAGCCTTCCGGTGAGTTCACGCTCCTGGGCTGCGGGTTGGTATTCGAGCGCCGGGAGTTTGTTGGAGCGGATGAAATCCGGCGTATCGCGTCGCCTGCCCATGGGAAAGTCGTTTCCGGGACGAATGCGGGCGGAACGAGTAGCAGATGGTGACGGGCTATCAATTCAGGATTATACGGGAATCAAGTTCCCGTGGCGAGACCCTTGTTTAAGAACTAGTCGTTCTCGAGAATCTCCTCAACCGTCACAATCCTTCTCTCTGCGTTGCTCTTGAGAATCGCCCGCATGATGGCGAGCGCCCGAACGCCGTGATGCCCGGTGACTTCGGGGTCTCTGTCTTCCCGGATGGCGCCGACCAGGTCGTCGAATTGCTCGCGGTTCGCCAGAAGCCTTCCTTCCACCAGGTCGTGGTCGAGCGCTACGGTTTCGGTTTCGAGGCCGCCCATCAGGTCGATGGGCCGCTTGAGAGTCGGATTTTCCGTCGTGGAGAGGCTCAGGTTCGCTTCGGTGCCCTGAATGTCAAAAGCGAAATGGAAGGGAGCCAGATAGCTGCCGGAAATTGTGCCCATGAGCCCGCTCTTGAAGCGCAATATGGCGGCGGCGGCGTCTTCCTGGGGGTTGGGGCCGCCCACCTTGGCGCATGCGGCGCTCACATCGTCCACGTCGCCGAAGAGGTATTCCATCACGTCGCCCAGGTGGATGGTGTAGCTGTAGAGCGGTCCTCCCGGGTTTTCCGTGGCGTCCCATCTCATGCTCTTGGGACCTGCGGTGAAGCCGTGGTTGTTCGAGAACGTGGCGACCGTGTAGTTCACCAGGCCCAGATTTCCACTCTCGACGATTTCCTTCGCCTTGCGGAACATCGGCCAGCGCCGGAAGTTCTGCCCCATGTGGAGTTTGACGCCAAAGTCCCTGCACGCCTGCTCCACTGCCTTGGCGTCGGAGACGCTGAGCGCCATGGGTTTTTCCAGATGGACGTGCTTGCCCGCACGGGCGGCGGCTATGGCGATTTCCTTGTGTACGGAGTTCGCCGTGGCGATGACGACGGCTTCTGTTTCCGGGTCGGCCATCACCTCGTCGAGGGAGGCGAAGTTCCTGCCGCCGTATTTGCCGATAAAGTCCTCGCGGGAAGAGGGCGTGCGGGCGAAGCCGCCGGTTACCTCCACCTTGCCGGAGGCGAGGGCGGCGTCCGCCAGCACGGCGCCCCACCAGCCGAGCCCGATGAAGGCCATGCCGATTTTCGGTGCATCATTCATCTATTGACTCCTTCGCATATCCGTATATCAAAACATGTGTGCATTTCACCGAAAGCGAGTGGAGGAGAGGCGTACGCGCCGATGCGCTCTAGCGGCCCTGCCAGTCGGGTTTTCTCTTCTCCATGAAGGCCGCAAGGCCCTCCTGCGTGTCCCGGGAGGTCTGGAGGCGGTAGCTGATGAGTTTGGCATTGGCGATGCCCTCACGCACGTCGGGCGTTCTGAGGCCCTTGAGCACCGCCTCTTTCGTGTGTTGAACCGCCAGAGGCGCGTTCTGGTTGATGAGTTCGGCCATGGCGCGCGCCTCGTCCATCAGGGCGTCCTGGGGCGCCACCTTGTTCACCATGCCCCAGCGAGCCGCTTCTTCCGCCGGGATGTTCCTGCCGGTCAGCATGAACTCCATGGCGATGCCGGGCGGGATGGTCTTGGGCATCCGCTGGTGGCCGCCCAGGCTCATCGCGCCGTATTTGGGCTGCGGGTAGCCGAAAATGGCGTTCTCTGAAGCGATCCGGATGTCGCACGAGAGCGCCAGGGAACACCCGCCGCCGAAGGCGTAGCCGTTCACCGCGGCGATCATGGGCTTGTAGATCTCGAATTCGCCGTACCACACCGTGGGCGAGTCGTGATCCTTGTACTGGCCTTCGCTCTCAACGACCAGGTTGAGGTCGTGGCCCGCGCAGAACGCGCGATCCCCTGCGCCTGTGACGATGGCCGTCCAGGCGTCATCGTCCTTGGCGAATTTCTGGCAGGCGTCGTACATCTCGTCCACCATCTCCTCGGTATAGGCGTTGAGCTTCTCGGGGCGGTTCAGGGTGATGGTGGCGATTCTGTCTTTCACTTCGTAAATGACGAGGCTCATCGGGGCTTCTCCATGCTGGGTTTGGCGAATGCGCGCGCGTATGTTCGTTGGGCCGAAAGTAGCGAGGCCGGGCCTTCAAGTCAATGATGCGGGGATTCCACCCGCATTTTCGGTCGCTCTTGAAACCCCGCCCGTCAGGCGTTTTCTTGACAGGTTCCGGCGCGGGTGCTAGCGTCGCCGCGAAATTTCCATTTTCTGAATAATCTTTTGCGGACTCGATATTTTCAGGCCGAAATCTTTGTTTTTCGAGGAGGAAGACGCAATGACGGACTACCCCACGTGGGCGCGCGGCTCGATGATGGTCGACTGGGAGCACCGGATCGACATGGACCGGATGCGCAGAGAACGCGTCGAGAAGACCCAGGCGGCGATGAAGGAACAAGGCATCGACGCCCTCATGCTCTGGAAGGATGAGAACGTGCGCTATCTGACCAGCGCGCGCGTCATCATGATTCAGTACCGCTCCTCCACCACCTACGGCGTGCTGCTCAGGCAGGAGGGCAATCCGACGCTGCTGGCCTCTAGCGGCGAGGCGCACCGCATCGAGGAGTGCATGCCCTGGATAGACGATTACGTGCCCATCGGCATCCTCGAGGAGCCGGGCCTCGTGGAGCACACGGTGGGCACCGACATCAAGAAACGCTTTGACGACTGGGGGGTGTCGAACGGCGCCATCGGCCTCGACGGGCACACGTTCACCCAGCGGGCGATGATCGAAAAATATTTTCCCGAAGCCAACTTCGTGGACGGCGAGCAGTTCATGTACATGAGCCGGGTGCAGAAGACGCTGGATGAGATCGCCTGCCTCCATCAGGCGTGCGCGATTGCCGACGCCGTGACCATCACGGCGCTCAACCACGCCGTGCCGGGCGTGCGTGAGTTCGACGTGGCGGCCGAAGCCATGAAGACGCTCTTCACCCACGGCGGTGAGTTCGGGCATCTGGCGTCCCCGTTCGTCGCCTCGGGCGAGCACATGGCGCCGCCGACGCGCTTTCCCACCGATAAGATCATCAGGAACGCAGACATCGTCTTCATCGACATCGGCGCCTGCTGGAACGGCTATTTCGGCGACTGCGGGCGCGCGAAGATAGCCGGCGGCCCGCCCCATCCCATGCAAAAGAAGGTCTATACGACCGTCTACAAGGCGCTCAAGGCTGGCATCGCCAAGATGCGCCCCGGCTACACGAACGACGACTCGGCGGCGGAGTTCCTGGAAGTGGCGCGCTCCGCAGGGCTTGAGGAAAACTTCATCAAACTCTTCATCGGGCACGGCTGCGGCATCTCGCCCAACGAGCCGCCCTACGTGGGCGAGGTGATGCCCGGAGCCGAGAGCGTGGATTTCGCACCGGGAATGACGTTCGCCATCGAGCCGCTCATTTTCGTGCCGGGTATTCCGGGCGGGGCCGGCGTGCGCATCGAGGATCATATTCTCATCACCGAGGATGAGCCCGTCTACATGACGCGCGCTCCCTATTGCGAGGAACTGATTATTCAGGATTGAGCAGGCTTTGACCTGAATCGGCGCCCCTGGCGTGAGGTCCGGGGGCGCTTTTTCATTATGAGACGAGGCATGCGTTGACAGAGATTCCCCTGGCCGTTGCGGCGTCGGCTTTTTTCGCGCTGACGTTCATCTTCTCGCGCCTGGCGACGCGGGAGGCGACGCCCGTGTTCGGCGGGTTCGTGGCCTCGGCCGTGGTGACGCTGCTCTATCTGCCCTGGATAGCGGTGAGCGTGCCGATGAGCGCTTTCGCCAACCCGCACCTGCTCTGGTTCGTGGGACTCGGCGTGATCACCCCCAGCATATCGAGGACGTTTCAGTTCGCGGGCGTCCAGCGCATCGGGGCGGCGCCTTCGGGAATCCTGCGTGGTCTGGGACCGCTCTTCTCAAGCACGCTGGCCGTCTTGCTTCTCGGCGAGCAACTCACGCCTGTCCTCGCTATGGGAACCGCGCTCATCGTCTGCGGCATCGTCGTCTTGTCGATCAGAAAAGAAGAGATGCGCTCGTGGGCTCTCACCGGAATCGCCTACGCCATCGGGGCCACGCTCATATGGGTCATGCGCGACCTCATCATCCGCTACTCCTCTCCCGACGTGCCCTACAAGACGCTGGCGATTTTCGTGATGGCGGGAACGTCGAGCATCGTCATGGCATTTGTCCTGGCGAATTCCAAAAGGGGGCGCGAGGACTTCACCGGAAAGGGCCTCTTTTATTTCGTGCTCGTAGGCGTCGCGAGCTTCTCGGCCCTGACGGCGCTTTTCTTCGCCCTCGAGGAGGGCCGCATCGTCGTCGTGTCGCCGATCACCTCGGCCCAACCCCTGTTCGTGCTACTCTTCTCACGTTTCTTGCCGCAGGGCATGGAGACGCTGACGCCGCTCATGGTGCTGGGCGCGGCCTTCATCGTCGCGGGAGGCGCGCTGATAAGCCTCGTGTGATCAGTCGGCGAGTTTGTCGTCCAAGCCGAGTCCTCCGGCCAATCCCTTAAGTTGGGTGAGCACGGGCGCGGCGACGGGCACGCCCTCGCGGCGCATTTCTTCTTTTCTTCGCGCGAGGTTCTCGCCTGGAATCCGGATGGGGTCTTTGCCCTCCATGGGGGCGGAATTCCTGATCTCGCGGATTCTCAGGTCCATCTCCGCCTTGAACTCATCCAGGTCGCGGAAGATGTCCGGCCGCATGGCGAAAAAGACCTGGCCGGTGTTCGTGGGCGTCTTGAAATCCTTGTTGAAATCGATGACGTCCGAACCGAAGGCCGCTCCGTTCAGCACGCCGGCGAGCGCGCCGATCATCATGTTCAGCCCGTAACCCTTGTGTCCCCCGATGGGGAGCAAAAAACCCTCCTCGGCCCGCGAGGCGTCGGTGAGGGGTTTCCCGTCCGGGGTCATCATCCATCCCTCGGGCATCGGCTTTCCCTCCTGGGCGTAGACCTTCACCTTGCCGTAGGAGGTCTCGGTGGTGGCCATGTCGAGCACGAAGGGAGGCTCCTCGCCCGCCGGAATCGCGTAGGCGATGGGGTTGGTGCTCAGGAGCATGTCCACGCCGCCCCAGGGGGGCATGTGGTTGGCGTTGGCGACGGCCATGTACATGCCGATCATCTCGTGCGTGAGGGGCATGGCGGCGTAGACGCCCGCGGCGCCGGCATGGTTTCCGTGGCGAATGCCGATCCACGCGAGCCCGCTTTCTCGCGCCTTTTGAATGGCGAGTTCGGCCGCGAAGGTGACGACCACCTGGCCGAAACCGTTGTCCCCATCCACCAATGCGCTCACGCGGGTTTCGCGCTCGGCGCGTATGTCGGGCCGTAAGTTGTAGCCGCCTTCGCGTATTCTGCGGCAATAGGGAGGGAGCCTGAAGATGCCGTGTCCGTGCATCCCGTGGAGGTCCGCTTCGATCATGCGGACGGCGCAGATGCGCGCGTGCTCGTCCAGGACGTCGTGCGCCACGAGGACGGCGTGAATGAAATTCTCCAGGCGTTCGACGGGGTAGCGCAGTTCGGACATGGGGTCTCCTCAATCGAATAGCGGTTTCCGTACTTGCGCGGTGCTTCTGCGCGGTGGGTGCGGACGGTTGCAACCCCCATTTCCTGTAAAGATTCCTTAAAATCGGATTTTCTCACTACATGTTGAGATTTATATGATATATTTTCAAAGGCCGTCATGGAAGGCGAATTTGAACACATAAATAGCATTCGCCTGTTCTGGAGACGTACGCAACTCCAGCCGCCACCCAAGAGGGGATGACATGAATTACATCAAAAAGCCCGATTGGTCGATGCCCGAGCGTGATGCCACGCCGGAATCCGTGTTCTTGAATCGTCGTAATTTTCTGGCGGGCGGCGCGGGTTTGATGCTGAGCCAGATGGTGACGCCTCCCTACTGGCCCGAGCGCGACGGTCCGCTCGCCCTGGCCAAAGCGAATAAAGGGGGCGCTAATCCTAAGGATCAGACGGTGGGTCTTTACCCGGCGCGGCGGAACCCCGCTTTCACCCTGGACCGTCCCCTGACGGAAGAAAAAGTGGCGGCCGAGTACAACAATTTTTATGAATTCGGCGGCTCCAAGGCAATCTCCTGGCTGGCCAGGCGCATGGAGACGCGCCCCTGGCAAGTGGAGGTGAAGGGGCACGTCAAAAAGCCCAAAACCTATGACATCGATGAATTGATCAAGGGCATGACGCTCGAGGAGCGGCTGTATCGTTTCCGCTGCGTGGAAGCATGGGCGATGGCCGTTCCGTGGACGGGTTTCAGGATTTCCGAGTTGATCAAGAAAGTAGAGCCCACGAGCAAGGCGAAATACATCAAATTCACCACCTTCTTGAACCGCAAGGTGGCGTTGGGACAGCTCCAGGTCTGGTACCCGTGGCCGTACGTGGAAGGCCTCACGATGAAGGAGGCGATGAACGAACTGGCCATGATGGGGACGGGCGTTTACGGGCATCCCCTGCCGCAGCAGCATGGCGCGCCCCTGCGCCTGGTGGTTCCCTGGAAGTTTGGGTTCAAGAGTATAAAATCCATCGTTTCCATCGAATTCACCGACAAGCGGCCCCGCACGTTTTGGGAGAGGGCGGCCCCCAGCGAATACGGCTTCTGGGCCAACATCAACCCGAAGTTCAATCACCCCAGGTGGTCCCAGGCCTCCGAGCGCATGCTGGGAACGAACAAGAGAAGGCCGACGCTCCTGTTCAACGGCTATGCGAAATGGGTGGGAGATATGTATCCCGACATGAACGACCGGAAGTATTTCATGTAGTGTCCGATTAGAAAATGTAGCGGCGGGTTTTTTCGGGGAAAGCCATCCTACGGCCTTGAAGAGGGGCCTTGGGATGGCTTTTTTCATGCAAGAGAATGGGATGTGCCTCCGGGCGGCTGGGGATGATGACTTTTGTAGGGGTCGCACATGTGCGACCCGTGGTTTTGGAGTTACGACGTTTCCGTCGTGCTGGACGCGATTCGTAGGGAAGGGATTGACGGGACGCGGTATCAAACATTTCAATTCTTTGCCCTTGGCCGGGGCTGAATTCTTGAGGGTCGAGTGCGTGATGGGAGGAGTGGTATTGAAACCCAGTTTTTTGGAAGGGGTGGCCCCTTATGTCCGCCCGCTTTTCATGAACCCGGCCCTGGGTATTCTCTTCCTCATTGGGCGAGATTCACCACCGTCATTCCGGCGTATGCTGGTGACAACCGCAAGGTTGGCCAGAACCAAAGTGAAACGTCCGGCGCCGGGCGTTTCTGGATCCCGGATAAGGAAATTCCGGGATGACGGGCGCAAACCACGCCCGCCGGAGAGGCGAATGCGGGAGAACACGCAGGTTTTCCCCTACAAACAAAACCCAACGCGCCTGCTGTAGTGACAGCCTCTCCTCGGGGCTGTCCCACAGACCTACGTGTCCGCCCTGATTTCATTGGTCTGTTCTTTGTCTCGTTTTCCGTAGGGACAACCCCCCGTGGTTGTCCTTCTTCTTGGTGGATGTGTTCAGGACAGGCACAGGGGCCTGTCCCTACGTTTTCAGGGCCTGTTCCAGATCCTCGATTAAATCGTCTGCGTCCTCGATACCCACCGACAGTCGGATCAGGGTATCGCTGATGCCCAGCGCCTCTCTGCTTTCTTCGGTGAGAGAAGCGTGGGTCATGATGGCGGGATGCTCCACCAGGGACTCGGTGCCCCCGAGGCTTTCCGCCAGGGTGAACAGCTGAACGTTTTCCAGGAATCTGCGCGCCTCGGCCAGGCCGCCTTTTAAGTAGAACGCCAGCATTCCTCCAAAACCGCTCATCTGCCTTTTCGCCAGCTCAAACTGGGGGTGAGATTCCAGCCCGGGATAGATCACTTGCTCGACGCCTGTGTGTCCCTCCAGAAAACCGGCGATTTTCATGGCGTTTTCCTGGTGTTTTTCCATCCGCACGGGCAGGGTGTCGATGCCCCGCATGGTCATGTAGCAATCGAAGGGAGCGGGAGTCGCTCCGAGCGCGTTCTGATAATGCTTGATGCGCTCATGAAGGGCCCGGCTTTTCGTCACCAGGGCGCCGCCGACGACGTCGCTGTGCCCGCCGATGTATTTCGTCGTGCTGTGAACGGCGATGTCCGCACCCAGCGCGAGCGGCCTCTGGAAGTAGGGGCTCATGAAGGTGTTGTCCACGGCGACGATGGCGCCGTCTTTCCCGTATGTGGAGGCGATGCTCCGGATGTCGGCCATCTTGAGCAGTGGGTTCGTGGGGCTCTCTATCCAGATGAGCCTCGTGTTTTCCCTGATTTTCCCGGCCAGGGATTCTTCATCCGCCATGTCGACGTAGTCACATGCAATCCCGAATTTCTCGAACCCCCTGAGATCCTTACCCGTGATGAGGCGGAACGTTCCGCCGTACACGTCGTCCGAGCAGAGCATGTGATCGCCATGGGACAAAAGGGCGAAGAGTATCGTGGTGGTGGCGCCGAGACCCGAGGAAAACGCCAGCCCGCGGCATTCGGTATCCTCGTGATCGGGACGCTCGAGACCTGCGATGTTCATCTCCAGGGCCTCTCGCGTCGGATTGCCCGAGCGCGAATATTCGAAATCGCCGATTGGGTCGCCGGGCGTATGCTGCTTGAACGTGCTGCTCAAGCAGATGTCGGGCTTCACGGCGCCTGTGAGTGCGTTGGGTTCTTTTCCGTGGTGAACCGCTCTGGTGGATATTTTCATTTTACTCCCGGTAGGCGAGGGGGGCGGTTTCGGTTTCCGCTTCGATCACTAGGACGCGCTCTTCGATGCCGGCTCCTGTTCCATCTCCTCCTCATCCAGGAACGAGTTGGCCGCCATCCATTCGTCTGAGAATATCTTGCTGAGATAGAACATGCCCGAATCCGGCATCAGGGTGACGATTTTCTCCGGTTTCTCGAGGGATTCCGCGTACCGCACGGCGCCTGCGACCGCGCCGCCCGCAGAGCCGCCCACCAGGATGCCTTCTTCTCTCGCCAGCCTGCGCGCCATCAGGAGGCACTCCTTGTCGGTGACGCGAACGACTTCGTCGATGTTCTCGAAACTGAGCGTTGCGGGCTTGAAGCTCTCCCCGATCCCTTCGGTCTTATAAGACCCCGCCTCGGGGTCCGCTTCACCGTAAAAAAGGCCGTACAGAATCGAACCGATGGGGTCGACGCCCACGATCTTGATGTCCGGGTTTTTCTCTTTCAGGAATCTTCCCGTGCCCGAGATGGTGCCGCCGGTGCCGAGACCCGTGACGAAGGCGTCGAAATCGCCTCCCGTCTGACGCCAGATTTCAGGACCCGTCATGCGGTAGTGGGACTTAGGGTTGTTGGTGTTGTTGTATTGATTCGCCAGAATGGCGTTGGGCGTTTCCTCCACGATCCTGCGCGCGACGCAGTAGTGGCTCTCGGGGTCGTCGAGCGCCACCGTCGGCGTGACGATGACTTTCGCGCCGTATGCGCGCAGCCGGTCGATTTTCTCCTGGCTCATCTTGTCGGGCATCACGAAAACACAACTGTAGCCCTTGATGGCGGCGACGATGGCGAGCCCTGCACCCGTGTTCCCCGAGGTGGCTTCGACAATCGTTCCGCCCGGCTTGAGTTCGCCCTTTTTCTCCGCGTCTTCGACGATCAGCGGAGCGATGCGGTCTTTCACCGACAAGCCGGGATTCATGTATTCGACCTTGACGAACAGTTCCGATTCGACTTCCGCGCCAATGGAGTTGAGCCTTACGATCGGCGTGTCGCCGATGGCCTCCAAAATGTTGTTCTTCACTTACATATACCCTCGAAAACGGCTTGAAAATTCGAAAGCCTCATACTGCGAGACGATTATGCGGCATCCGCGCGGCCTCTACAAATCATCGAGAATTTCGACGGCCTGGAACGATTTTCCCTCCATGAACTCGAGGCTCGCTCCACCGCCCGTGCTCACGTGGCTCACCTTCGCGCTCAACCCGGCCATCTCGATGGCCGCGGCGCTGTCGCCGCCGCCGATGACGGTCGTGGCGCCGTTTTTCGTCGCCTCCGCGAGGGCATGCGCGACGGCGAACGTGCCCACGTCGAACGGCTTGACCTCGAAGACGCCCATGGGGCCGTTCCAGACGATGGTTTTCGCCCCTGAAATCATTCCAGAAAACCGGCGCGCGGATTCGGGACCGATGTCGAGGCCCATCAGGCCCTCGGGAATTTCTCCCTGGAATATCTCGAATGGCGCTCCTTTCTCGATGGCGCGCGCGGCGATGACGTCCGTGGGCAAAACGAGTTTCTCACCACCTAAGGATTGCAGCCGCGCGGCGACCTCGATCCTGTCTTCCTCCACGAGGCTAGCACCCGTCTCCCGGCCATTCGCACGCATGAACGTGAAGGCCATGGCGCCGCCGATAAGCACCCGATCGCATTTGCCCAAAAGAGTTTCTATGACCATCATCTTATCGGAGACTTTTTTTCCACCGATGATGGCGAGAAAGGGTCTTTTCGGCTCATTCAGCGCCCCGCCCAGATATTGAAGTTCTTTTTCGAGTAAAAATCCCGCGACGCGGGGTTTGCCGACCATCATCTGCGGCACGGTGAGCATGCTCGCGTTATCGCGGTGGCAGGTGCCGAAGGCGTCGTTCACATAAACGTCGGCCAATGACGCCAACCCCTGCGCGAAAGCGTCTTTTTCCCGTCTTTGTGCTTCATCCTGAGCCGCCGCCTTGTCCTTGATTTGTTCGGCCTTGTGAAAGCGCAGGTTCTCGAGGAGGCAACATTCTCCGTCTTTCAGCGTGGCGGTTGCGCGCACGGCGGCGGGTCCCACGCAGTCTTCCGCAAAAACGACGCTCTTGCCGAGGAGTTCCTCCAGGCGCTGGGCGATGGGCCTGAGCGTCCATTTGCCGTCGGCCTGTGGATATTCTCCTTTCGGGCGCCCCAGATGACTCATGAGAACGAGGCGGCCTCCACCGTCCAAAATGTGGTTAATCGTGGGAAGCGCCATGCGGATTCTGCGGTCATCGGCGATGCGGCCTTTCTCGCCCTGGGGAACGTTGAAGTCCACCCGCATGAGTACGCGGTTACCGCGCACGTCGAGGTTCGATATGCTTTTCTTCGTCATGAAGTATCGCCCCTATAGATATGAACGCCGCCGGGAATGTCGCCGAAGGACAAGTGGTGTATAAGGAAAATCGTCATGAAAATCCAGCGCCGGGCGATGGTCTTCGAGGTTCGCGTTTTGTCTTCTCCCGGCGCCGACGCAGATTCGAGTATGAACGGATCGACAAGAAAGGGGAATAGATGATCAGCATAGATTTGAGCGGAAAAATCGCCCTGGTGACGGGTTCGAGCCAGGGAATCGGACAGGCGTGCGCGATGGTGTTGGCGCGCGCGGGAGCCTTTGTCGCCCTCGCGGCCCGAAACGAGGAGAATTTGCGGCGGACAGCCTCCGATATCATCGCCGCCGGAGGACGGGCGGAGGCGATGGCTGGCGACCTCACCGCTGCGGGCCGGACCGAGCGCGTGCTCGATGAAACCTGCGCCCGATTCGGGGGAATCGATATTCTCGTCAACGCCGCGGGCGTGAGCAGGCGCTCAGACCCCATAGATACGACGGATGAGGACATCGACCTCGCCATCGACTTGAAACTCCGCGCCGCTATTCGTCTGACGAAAGCCGCGATTCCGCAGATGAGAAAACGGGGCGGGGGCGTCATCGTCTATTTCTCGGGACTGAGCCATGTGCACACCTCTGAATACCATGGCTCGGGCTGCATATCGAACGCAGGCTTATCCGCCTACAAGCATCAGCTCGCCCGCAGGCTCGCGCCCGAGAACATCCGGGTGAACCTCATCAACCCCGGCACGACGGACACTCCGAGATATGTCCGGCAGACGACGAGAATAGCCGAGTTGACGAATCGCACATATGAGGAAGTGGACTCCGAAAGGCGCGCCGAATTGCCCATGGGCCGTCTTACGCGGGCCGAGGATTGTGCCAACGCCGTGTTGTTTCTGGTCTCCGAACTGGCTTCGAACATCACGGGGGAATCCATCAACGTGGACGGCGGGCGATGCGACGTGGTGAGACCCTAGAGCGCGCTGCTGCCGCCGTCGAGATACATCGTCTGCCCGGTCATGAAGTCGCTCTGGGGGCCGCAAAGATAGACGACGAGGGGCCGTATTTCTTCAGGCTCGCCATAACGCTTCATGGGGACGAAGCGCAGGAACTCCTCGCTTTGCGCCGGGTCGGCGATTCGATCGTGCGTCATCGGGGTCGGGAAGCGGCCCGGCGCGATGCAGTTCACCTGTATGTTCTTCTCCGCAAGTTCGACGGCGAGCGCCTCGGTGAAACCCCGGACGCCTGCTTTTGACGCCGCATAGGCCACCTGATTGGGGCGGCCCCGGCTGCCTGCGCTCGAGCCGAGATTGATGATTTTGCCTCCTCCCGCCTCGAGCATGAAGCGCACAGCCGCCCGGCAGCAATAGAACATGCCGCTTAGATTCAAATCGATGGTCTCGCGCCAGATTTCGTTCGTCATCTCGAGGATCGGGCTGGGGAGCGACACGCCCGCGTTGTTGATGAGAATTTGCGGACCGCTGAGTTCCTTGTTGACTTGCTCGAACAAGGCGCTCACCCGCGCCGAATTCGTGATGTCGCAAACGGCGGGCATGGCCTGAATGCCGAATTTCTCACATTCTTTCGCGGTTTCCACCATCGGTTCCGGCCGCCTGCCGATGAGGACGACATCCGCGCCCGCCTCCGCAAGACCGATGGCCATCGAGGCGCCGAGCCCCTGGCCGCCGCCCGTGATGCAGGCTGTCTTGCCGCTTAAATCCACGCCGGGTGAAGTCATTTTTCTCCGCCTCATACTGCGTTTTTGAGAAAAGCGTCTGCGTTGTGTTTTCCGGTTTGGGTGCGCCAAAGTCGCTCAAGGACTTTACCACCATGCGCTACTGGGGTACATAAGGCATGTTTCCGACATGGATTCGATAACACTTCTCTTCAGCGCTTTGGTTGAAGAGTCCGAGACAACCTATTTTGTGAGGATGCCATGAGTCTCGCGCAAGCGCCTGAGGCAATCAGTTGCGAAAATATGGAGTTGGTCGGCTATCACGACCTCGGGGATCGGCCCGCCTTCAAGACGGCGATTCAAGAAGTAGATGGACGCTTTTATCTGTATCTATCGCATTTCTGGGAGAGCGGCTGGAGCGTTTTTGACGTGACGGAGCCTGCGGACCCCAAACTACTCAAGTTCATCGAGGGCCCCGACAACACCTGGACCCTGCAGGTGCAGGTGGCGGATGGCTTGCTCATCACCTCTTTGGAGAAAATTCCCCCCGGATGGGGGCCGAGGCCCGAGGATCCACCTGAAGCCGAAGGCGTCTACATCTGGGACGTGAAAAAAGACCCCGGGGATCCAGAGCTTATCTCGCACTGGCAGACGGGGGCCGACGGCACGCACAGGAATTTTTACAACGGTGGCCGCTACGTCCACTTGTCCGCATACGCGCCCGGCTACGATGGGAACATTTACCGCATTCTGGATTTGTCCGATCCCAGAAACCCCAAGGAAGCGGGCCGTTTCTGGCTTCCCGAGCAAGAGCAGGAACCTGCCGCAGGGTCAGATGATTGGAGCGAAGGGATGCGCGTGTTCCAGCACGGGCCCGCTCATGCGGAAAACGGGCGGGCGTATCTGCCGTATGCGCGTGGCGGGTTCGTTATCGTGGATATAGAGGACATATCCAGCCCCAAACTCATCAGCCGTTTCAACGTCTACCCGCCGCTGGGCAGCGCGATCGCCGTACACACGGCGTATCCTTATCTCAAGTGGGGCTTCGCCATCATCAACAGCGAGGCGCTCAAGGAGAATTGCGACGAGCCGCTCAACTATACGGCGATAATCGACATCAAGGACGAAACGGCCCCGAGACTCATGACTCTCTTCCCGGTTCCCGAGCCGCCGCTTGGTTATTCCCACAAGAGTTTTTGCGAGCGAGGCGGACGATTCGGCCCGCACAATCAACACCACTCCCAGGGGCTCGATTGTCTGGAGCAAAGGGAAGACCGCGTTTACTTGACGTATTTCAACGCGGGTCTTCGGGTCTATGATATTTCAGAGCCCATCCACCCACGCGAGATCGCGCACTACATACCCGCCGACCCGACGAAACGCCTCGGCATGCTGCCCAAGACGCTCGTCACCCAGAGCGAGGACGTGATCGTGGACAGGCGGGGGGTCATTTACGTGACGGACAAGAACCATGGACTGCATATATTGCGTTGTACTGTTTAGGCGAAAAGGAGAAAAATTCTATGCCTACCATCGTTGATCTCGCACGAGAGATTTATCATCGCACGCCCGCATATCCGGGCCAGCCGCCCATCCTGTACGCCGAGTGGAAAAATCATGAAGATGCCTTCAAGGACTCGGGCAATGTCTGGGGGAACGCTCTGAACTTCGTCACCATGCCCGAGCACGGCACCACGCATCTCGACGCTCCGCGCCATTTTCACAAAGATGCGACGCCGATGAACGAGTATCCGCTTGAGAATTGCATCGTTCGCGGCATTTGCATCGATTTGCAGCACATCGAACCCAGGGCGGAGATCAGCTCGAACGACCTCGATGAGGCGGTGAAGAAGACCGGCCTCTCGGTTCCCCAGGGCGGAACGATTCTGCTCTGTACGGGCCATCATGCCCGCACTTTCCCGACGAAGGCGTATGGAACGGATAATCCGGGCATCAATATCGAGGCCACCGAATGGCTCGCGGATCAGGGAATCGTCCATTTCGGAATCGATTCCATGCGGCCCGGCCCCGAGGGAGACATCAACGCCTTGGTGCACAAAACCTGCTGGGAGAGGGGGATCACCCACCTGGAAAGCCTGTGCAACTTAGAAGCGCTGCTGGGTAAGGGGGAGTTCCAGTTTATCAGCCTGCCCCTGAAATTCCGCGAGGGTACGGGAAGCCCCGTCCGCGCCGTGGCGGTTCTCGACGATTAGTTCGTGTTCCGGGGTCCTTGCCCTTCAGTGGCGAGGACCCCGTTTTTTCGATTAAATGGCCAAAATGTGATAGGCTAGGTGTCTATCTGCGACATCCGCCCCGGGGAGGGGATTTCTTAGCCCTCCGCAAAGCCTATGCCCGAGTCTCCCAAACCCCGATCGAAGTACACGCTCGAACTGGGGCGCCGCATCGCGCGTGCGCGTGAACGCAAGGGTTTGAACCGCAACCAACTGGCGCGCGCCGCAGGAGTCACCTGGGCGAATCTCACCCGGTATGAGCAGGGTCAAAACGAACCGAGCGCGAGCAAACTCTTTGAAATCGCAAAAGTGCTCGATGTCTCCAGCGATTGGTTGCTGGGCCGAACCGGTGCGCCGGAAATTCCGGGTGTCGGGCCTTTGGATGTCGCCTTGAGCATGAGTGACAATTTGCAGGCGCCGGGCAAGGTGAACGATGCGGAATTCCGCGCCGTGCCTTTGGTGTCGGGTTCCATTGCGGCGGGAAGCGCCAGAATCGTGGATGAGGAAATCGAAGAATATGCGCTCATCCACGTCTCTCAGATTGCCGGGCGTGGAGATTTGGTCTCGGTTCGGGTGGACAGGGAGATGGGCCGCAGCATGGTTCCCTTGATCCAGCCGGGTGCCGTGGTCGTCATCGATCGCCGTGACAAGGTAATCGTTTCAGACGGCATTTACGCCGTTCGGGATGAATCCGGCGGGTGTACGCTCAAACGGTTGCAGTGGGCCCCGCCTCGTCTATGGCTGGTGCCGGAGAATCGCGAAGAAGTGGTTACGCATATCGATCTGGACGGAGAAGAGCCTGCCGATCGAATCGTGGGCCGTGTCGTCTGGGCCTATCAGCCGCTCGCCTGAAAATCAGGAACCCATCAATTCCCTGCATTTCTCCGTCAGGGCGGGGATGACTTTTTTATAGTCTCCCACGATGCCGTAGCGTGCGCGCTGGAAAATGGGCGCTTCGGCGTCCGTGTTGATGGCCACGATGTTTTTGCTTGGCCCTGCGCCGACCATGTGCTGCATGGCGCCCGATATGCCGACGGCGATGTAGAGATTCGGACTCACAATTTTGCCCGTTTGGCCCACTTGCATGGGCGTCGGCACCCAGCCGGCGTCGACGGCGGCGCGGCTTGCGCCCACGGCCGCTTTAAGAACCTTGGCGAGTTCCTGCAGGTATTCGAAATTCTCGGGGCCCCCCAGGCCGCGGCCGCCGCTCACGACGATTTCCGCATCTTCCAAGCGGACACCTTCTGCTTCCATTTTTTTCGCCTCCACGAAATTCATGCGAATCTCGTCGGCATCCACCGAAACGCCGACCTCTATGAACTCACCCTCTCGGCCCTCTTCAATATCGGCCAGCGGCAGGGCTTTCGCGCGTGTCGACGCGATGGAGAAAGAATCTGTTTTTGAGCGGATATGGCTGATGGCGCTGCCCCCGTGCACCGGCCGAACGGCGGCGAGTTTGCCGTCCTCAATCATCAGGTCCGTGCAGTCGTGCGCGTAGCTGGCGCCATGGCGGAAGGCAAGCCTGGGCGCGACGTCCCGCCCCGTGGAAGTATTGGCGAGCAGGAAGATGTTCGGGTTCTCTTCCGTGATGACGGCGCCGATTACTTTCAGATACGCCGCATTGGTATACCCATCCAGAATATCCGACTCGGCCGCCAGCACCTTGTCGGCTCCCAGGGCGATGATCCCCTTTGCCAACTCCTGGGTGCCGGAGCCGCCGAGGAGGAGGGCTATCAGAGAACCCCCTTTTTCGTCGGCGAGTTTTCTGCCGATTCCACAAAGCTCACTGCTCACGAGCGCCAGCTTGTCCCCTGAGCGCTCGGCTAAAATAAGGACGTTGTTCGACATGGCGGTGTTCTTTCTCCCTTAAATAATTTTATCTTCACGAAGACGAAGCGCCAGGGCGCCTGCTGCTTCTTCGAGTGATTCGCCTTCGATGAATTCACAATTTCCGTCAAACACGGGTTTGTAAAATTTAGTGACTTCAAAAGTAGCCGCCTCTTTCCCGACCGAAGCGGGGTCTATGCCGATGTCCGCCACGCCCCAGACGGGAATTTGCTTGCGCGACGCCATCAGGATGCCTTTGACCGAGGGCAGGCGAGGGGTGTTGATCTCGTTACTGGCGGTGAGCAGGCACGGGGTCGAAACTTCCACGACCTCCACGCCGTCTTCCAGAGCGCGTTCGCACCGAAGACCCCCATCGGTTTTCTCCACTTTCTGAAGCTGGCTTACGCTGGGAAGCTCAAGCGCTTCGGCGAGGGCGAGGGCGGTGGTTCCGTAGCTCCAGTCGCTGCTCAGCCTGCCGCAGAGGATGACGTCGAAACCATCCAGCTTTTGGATGGCGCTCGCCAAAATTCGCGCCGTAGCGAAGGCGTCGGAACCCTCAAAGGCCTCGTCTTGAAGCAAAATGGCTTCATCGCACCCCATGGCCAGGCATTTCTTTAGACCATCTCTGGCTTTTTCATTGCCCATCGTCACAACGGTTACTTTTCCGCCGTATTCTTCCTTGAGGTTGATGGCCGCTTCGACGGCGTTCTCGCAAAAGCCGTTGATGACGGGCGATACGTTCGCGGGTGGGATGACATCCATCTTCTCCTCATCGACCTTGAAATCGCGGGGAGGAATGTCGGGGTCTTGTACTTGCTTGATGCAGACGATGATATCCAAAGGGTTGATTCTCCTTGTTTTTGCTAGTTTGAATCTTTCATGGTCGTTTGAGGCGCTCGGATATATTCTGAATCAACAAAACGAGACGGCCTAAAAATAATGAGATGGAGCCGATGCGTCAACCAAGAAAGGCGTTTTTCCAGATTTTGCGCCCGCCGGTGAGATTTGGATTCCGCTTTCGTGTTTGACAGTGCAAAAAATCCGGGGGATAAGATGACAATGGTTTGTCTGAATAGAATACTTTTCGATAAGCGGCTTTTCATTGCGTTTCCAGTTTTGGATTAGAGGATCCCTCCCATGTCAGAAGCAACGGAAGCCCAGATTCTAGAGACTCTGAAGAAGGTGCGAGACCCCGAGGTCGGAAAAGACCTCGTGAGCCTCAACATGATCAAGGATGTGCAGATTTGTGGAGATGCAGTCGCTTTCACGCTGCAGTTGACGACGCCGGCGCATCCGCGCAAAGAAGAATTCGAACAGGAATGCAAGCTGGCCGTCGGTTCTTTGGAGAACGTGAATTCTGTGAACGTCCGTGTGACCAGCCATGTCACCGCGCGGCCCTCTATGGCGGGCAAAATGGACATCGCGGGTGTGAAGAACATCATCGCCATAGCAAGCGGGAAGGGCGGTGTGGGCAAATCGACCGTGGCGGTGAACATCGCGCTAGCCTTGAGGAAAGAAGGCGCGAAGGTGGGGATACTGGACGCCGATATTTACGGACCGAGCCAACCCCTGATGCTGGGGATTCCCAAGGCGCAGCCCATAGCCGAAGCGGAGAACAAGATTAGACCCCTGGAGGCGCATGGACTGAAAGTCATGTCGATGGGGTTTCTGGTCGATGAGGATAGCCCCGTTATCTGGCGCGGCCCCATGGTTATGCGTGCGCTCGTACAGTTTTTGAGCGAGACGATTTGGGGGGAACTCGACTATCTGGTTCTGGACTTGCCTCCCGGCACCGGCGACGCGCAATTGACCATCGTGCAGCAGGTGTCTCTGGCGGGCGCCGTTATCGTCAGCACACCTCAGGACATCGCCTTGCTCGATGCGCGCAAGGGCCTTCAGATGTTCAGAAAAACGGACGTGCCCATCCTCGGCATTATCGAAAACATGAGCTACTACCTGTGTCCCGAATGCGGGCATCGTGAAAACATTTTCGACACGGGCGGCGGGGAGAAAGCCTCCCAACGCTATGAAGTCTCGTTTTTGGGGGCCATTCCACTCGATATCAAAGTGAGGATGGGAGGAGACTCCGGCGTGCCCGTCGTAGCGGGGGAGCCTGATCATCCAACGGCCAGGGCTTTCCGCGAGGCGGCCAGAAAAGTGGCCGAGCAGGTGGCTATCGCCAACGCATCAGGGCCCATATCGGTGCCTGAACTCAAGATCATCGGGTAGAAAAGATAACAATGGCGGATGCCCCCCGTGCGGGAAGTCCGGGCTCGCTATTCCGTCTCAGACCAGTGAATCATCTTTTAGCCCATTGACCGCTTCGTTCGGGGATGTAGCTTTCCTCCGGCGAGGTGTGCGGGCGATTTCTCATAAGAGGACTTATATCTTGGCGAAAGTAGTGTTGATCGATCCGCTTTATTCGACTCTCGCGTGGAATGTGGCTTCCGATTGGCTGGGTGCGGTGCACGAGGTCGTCGCTCCGGATGAATACACCCCGGCGGCCATTGAACCGTTGCTGCCGGAGGCGGAGGGCATACTCACTGTGTTCCGGTCCGTCTCGCCTGAGATGATGGACATGGCGCCGAATCTGAAAGTAGTGGCCAAGCCGGGCGCAGGCGTGGACAACATCAATGTCGATGCGGCCAATGAGCGGGGCGTCATGGTGTGCAACGTCGAAGGCGTCCGGGGACGCTCCGTGGCGGAGCACGCTTTTTTCATGGCGCTGTATCTCGCGCGCCACGCCTGGATGCGGAATGAGCAGGAAACCTGGGAGCATGTGCCCGCGGTGCAATTGGGCGGCAAATCGCTCGGCATCGTGGGTCTTGGGGATATCGGCCGCAGAGCGGCGCGCATCGGCAATGGTTTCGGTATGGAGCTGCTCATCAACACAAGGACGGAGGATCCCTCTTACGTGCCCGAGGCGAAGCTCGAATTCTTGTCATTCGATGCGCTTTTGCCGCGCGTTGATTTCCTGATTCTGTGCATGCCCCTGGCGCCGGAGATGCGCGGCATCATGAACAAGGAAAATTTATTGAAAATGAAGCCCGACGCCATTCTCATCAACGTTTCCAGGGGTCCCGCCGTGGTGAGTGATGATCTTCTGGAGGTGATGCGCGACGGCCACCTCGCAGGTGCTGGGCTTGATGTCACCGACCCTGAGCCTCTGCCGAAAGACCATGGCTTGTGGGGTTTGGAGAACGTCATCATCAGCCCGCACCATGCTTCCCGGACGCCGGAGACGCAGGTTGCCGCCATGGAGCGCACGGCGGAGAACATGCGTCTGGCCCTGGCCGGCGAAAAACCCGTGAACATCGTGAATCCAGAGGTCGTTTAATCGACTTTCTCCCTATGCCGGACAGGTCGATGCGACCGGCCGGGCCGGAGTGTGAATGCCGTTCGAATTGGTTGCCCTGAGCCCGGCTCTTTTCTTTTCCCTCTCGAGCATCATGACCAGGAGGGGGCTGGACGGCAGTACGCCGCACACGGGGAGTCTGGTCGTCCTCTTCATGCAGCTGTTTTTCTTCTCTTTCTGCCTGGCGGCGGTGGATTTCTCCAAAATATCGCCCTCGGTCTACTGGCTCGCCTTTCTGGCGGCGGGGCTCTCCTCGCCCGCGTTGTCCCTGTTGTTCCTGTACCGCTCGATTCAGAGGATCGGCGTGGCCCCCACGAGCGCCATCTCCAATACCCACGCCATTTTCGGGGCGCTTTGGGCTTTCATGTTTTTGGGAGAACGCCCGCCCGTCATCGTGTGGCTGGGGATTCTCTTCGTGGTGGCCGGTGTTTTCTGGATGTCGAGCGGAGGAGGTCCGCTCGCAAGGGGACGGGTGCTGCTTCTGCCGTTTCTCTCGGCCGCTTTTTTCGGACTCGCCCACATGCTCAGAAAAATGGGGCTGGGGGGGATGGACTCGCTCGTTTTCGGGGGATTCCTCCAATCGCTTTCGGCGTGCGCCGTGGGGCCGTTTTTCCTGAAGGCGAGCACGGGGTGGCGCCCGTTCGTGTTCAACCGCCCCTCGCTGATAAATTTCTTCTGGGCGGGGCTTGCGATGGCGGCCGCCCAGTTATGCCTGATGGCCGCCCTGAGCATGGGAGAAGTTTCCCGCGTCTCGCCCATGGTGGCGACGGTGCCGCTCTTTACGCTCGCGCTGGCGCCTTTGATACTGGGGAGCAGGGAGAGAATCACCCAGCGCATCGTCTTTGGCGCGCTCTTCACCGTGGCGGGCGTGGTTCTGGTGACTGCGCTCCGGTAGACCAGGGGGTGGGAGCCCTGTCGCCGCCAAAGGAGAATTATCCGATAATGACTTATTATTCAATTATTTAACATTTATAAATTTACCGAAAAACATCGTGAATTTATCGATATTTATCGTATTATCCAGAAATTTGGGGATATCGAGCCGTTTTCGTCAAGTGTAAAATTCCCCTATCGCATTGATATTATTCCCATATTTTCATTCCTGCGAACTGCTCGCAAATTGACCTCCCAAAACATGTAATCAAACCGAAAGCGGATTCATTATAACTCTTGCGCATCCGGGCGGGTCCGTGTCGCCGGGACCACCCGTAAACGTTTATCCAAGCCGTGATGGTAGTGCCTTGAAGCAGTAGTTTGGGCCGGGATGGGGGATGATTTTACCGGTTGAGGACTTGCTTCCAGTTGTTGCGGAGCGGCCTTAGCCAGATGTCCTTTTTCGGTTGGGCGCGCCTCGTGTATCTGTCGTAGCGTCCACGCCCCTGGGTCATACCGACGAGGATCCATCCCGAAGCCCTGTAGACGGCGCCGGTGTAGCGCGGCGTCTCGACGAAGGTCTCGACGAGGACGGGGGTTGTGCCATAGCGCTCGGTCCAGTCTTCAGGCAGGCGCCTGCGGATGATGGCGAGGAGGTGCGAGCCGAGGTTGGGGATTTTGATCCATGGCAGGATGAGGAACCTCGGGTTGTCGACCACGAGGTGGAGGTTCTTCTCGCGCAACTTGGGCGTCCAGCCGATGAAGGCATCGCGCGGGGCGAGCTTCCAGGCGGCGGTGGAGAAGCCGAGCATGGCGAGGGGCCTGCCGTCGCGGTCGTGTACGGCGTAGCGCATCTGCGCGCCGACGAGGGTCTTGTAGCCGAGGTAGTGGTAGCGGGCGACGAACTCGTTCCAGAGCCTGCCCTCGCGGGTTCCGCGCACGACGATGCGCATATCGAGGGGGCGTATCTCCTCGAGAGTCGCCGGCGCCGGGATGAGGGGCGCTTCGGTGTCTGGTCCGAAGACGATCGGTCCGGGCCGGTTCTGGCGCCACTTCGGCGGGGGGAGCGTGATCAGGCCGTCCTTGTGCATGGCGAGCATGGTCACCCGGGCCATCATGTCCTTGAGTCCGCCGTCGGGCTTGAACCAGCCGATTCGGCGGCAGAACTCCTTGGAGAGCGCATGGCGGTTGAGCGCAGGTGGACCAGCGATCAGCGCGCGCAGCAGCGCCATCTCTTCCGTCGTGAAGTCGCGTCCGTAGTAGCGGCACTCGGTCACGGCGTCATCCCGGCGCCATGAGGGCGCGCCTGCGTTGTGCGCCCATTGACCAGGGCAGCCACGCGGAGAGATCCCCGGGCGCCCGGCCGCCGTTCTCCGCGCAGGCCGTGAGCCATGTATCGAGCCAGCGGAGCGGGTCGACGCCGTTCGAGGAGAGCGTTCCGAGGACCGAGTACATCATCGCCGTGAACCTGGCGCCGGCCTCGCTGTCGGAGCCGAACGAGAGGCGTCTGCCGATCACTGGACCCCGAAGCGCGCGTTCGCCGGCGTTGTTGTCCATCGGCACCGAGGGGCGCTCGACGAAGACGCTCAGCCCCTCGCGATGGTTCAGCAGCGAGCGCAGCGCCTTGCCCTCGCGCGCCTGCGACGGCAGGGCGGCCACCTCCCGTCGGGCCTGCGCGAACAGGCCCTCGAGCGCATTCTTCAACTTGCCCTGCGCCCTGGCGAACGCCGCATCCTGTCGTTCGGCGCCGGGGTCGTAACGGGCCAGGCGCGCCTCGTTCAGGCGGTAGAGCAGCGCGATCCGCCCGATCCATCTCTCGCACCAGGGCGTCAGCCGCTCCTCGCCGGCGGCGCAGTGGATATAATCGCGGCGGACGTGACTCCAGCACCATGCGAGAGTTATAAGTCCCCCGGGAATGCGCGCCAGCTTCTTGTAGGCGCTGTAGCGGTCGCAGACGAGGACCGTATGGCGGCCGGCCGCGCCGAAGAGCTTCATCGCGACCTCCGCACTCCGCGAGGGGTCGACGTGGAAGTAGACGGAGTCTGTGCTTACCGAGGTCCACAGCCAGGCGCGGCTCGAGCGTCCTTGCTCGCGGAGCGACTGAACTCGCCACGTCGTCTCGTCCCCGTGGCGCACCGCCGCCTCGTTCTGGCGGGCGAGAATCGCCGCAGCCACCGGATCGAACAGCGGCGTTAAGCGATGCGCGCCGGCGGCCAGCGTGCCCGCCGAGACCGGAAGCCCCTGGTCGGAGAGCCATTCGGCGACACGCCGCAGGGGGCGGAAGCAGGCGTAGCGCTCGAACAGGAAGCGCGCCCACACGCTGGTCCCGAAGGATGTCCGCGCGAACAGGCGCGGCGCGGGGGGCGCCGACACTTCCACCGGAGACGACGCGCACGCGCACCTCCTGCGCCACCTCGGACGGTGGATGACGCGCCTGTAGGCCGAGACTTCGATCTCGATGATGGTGGAGGCCTCGGCGCCGTTCGCCGCGTAGGGCTGCCCGCAACCGGCGCAGACGCGCGCACCGGCCGGCGGGTTGCGGATTTCGGTCCTCTCCCCGAGCGCGGGCCGCGGGGTGCGGCCATGGCCGGCGGCGCCGGGCTGACGACCGCGCCTGCGCTCCGAACGCGGCCTCTCCTGACGCTCGCTCCCGCGACCGAACAGCCTCCTCGCCAGCACCGCTCCGGTGGCGCGAAGCTTCGCGAGCTCGGCCTTCAGCCGCGCCCGGCGGGTCTCCGACTTGCGAAGCTCCCTGCGAAGCCGCCCGTTCTCCCTCGACAGCGACCTGAGCGCCGTCTTCCGGCGCCGCGACCTCCCCAGGGCCTTGCGAAGCGCCTCGTCTGAACGAGGCGACCTCGAGCGCGCCGCCTCCTTCGCGCGCAACAGCCGCTCCTTCAGCCCCTCCTTCACTCTAGCTGCGGCCCTGAGGGAGACTCGCAAATCGTCGCGCAATTCACGCAACTTCCCGCAGAGCCGGATGACCTCCTCGTCCCGACACTGAATGGTCTTCTCGTGGGTCTTCGTCTCCAGCTTCTCCCAGGCCAGCCGATTCTCCAGACGCTCAATCTCCTTGCGCAGACCACTGCCTTCCGCGCGCAGAGACTCTATCGTGTTCTCCCGCTTCTCCACGACCCTGCGCAGCCGCGCGGCCTCCCCCGGAGGCAACGCGCCCGAGAGAGCCTTGTTCAACCGGGCGACCTCCTTGCGCAGCGACTCGAGCGGGCTGCGCTTGCCCGGCTCGACACCGGCTTTGCGAAGCTGCTTCTCCAGACGAGCCACTTCCACCTCGAGCGCCTGGACGTCCTTCTTCGCCGCGCGGCGGACTTCCTTCAACTTCCCGACGCGCGCGGCAAGCTTCCTCCGGCAGTTGTCGAGACACCACTTCAGCGAACCCGCCCACGCGCGCGAAGCCACCTCCTTCCAACGCAACTCCTCGCAGCGCGCCTCCGCCGTCTCCGCGCGCGTACGTTCTCGCTCGTACAGCGAACGCCAGTACGCCTCTGCGGTTGCGGGCAACCCGGGGGGATGAGGCCATGGGCCATCCGGCCTCTCGACCAACGAAACTTCCGCCTGAACATCTTCTGTGCGTATCGTCATGCCGACATGATTAGCACATGTCGAATCTCGTTACCAGTGGCAAGGGAAGATTCTATCCGATAGAGGCGATGCTCCCGGCGTTGTGCCAATCACGGCTTGGATAAACGTTTACCATTTTACGCTATCTCCCAAAAGTCGGGCCCGCAGCGCAGGGTCGTTGACGTTGTATCACCTTCACCCCGGGTCCCGGATCCCCGGCCGCAGGATCCCGTTCCGGCTCCCGCGTCGCCTCCTGCCCTTCCGGAAGCGGGCGGACCCCTCGGCTCGATGAAGCGCCAGGCGGGGCCCCCGCATTTGACCAAACTAAAATATCCCACACCCCCAGAATTTTGCGTTTCACAACCAGTGCGGGACTTATTTATCCTAGAGAGTGATCAATCTCCGGTTTGGAGGCGCCTGAAGTTCCGCTCGTCGCCCCGTGTCGTTCGACGCGCCGCCGAAGCCCGTGCGGGTTTGATGCGGGGTCTTGTGAAACGAAAGGAAGTGAGGAACGAGTGAGATTGCGGGGAGAGTCGGCGACAGGCTTGGTTTTGCGTGAAATGTTCGGCCGTAAAACAAGGGAGCCTCAAGCATCAGGATCGGATCGGGAGTCCGCTCGGCCGGTTCCGCCCTGTCGGGGCGGCCATCCTTCATGCCCGACCGTGTACGCCGCGGGATGCCTGTGTCTGGCGGTCGCGCTCGCCATGCCGGCGCAGACAACAAAGACCATCGTCAGCAACCTCGGTCAATCGGGCGCGGGAACCGTCACCATCGAGGCAGGCTCCCGGCAGGCCCAGGAAATCGGGTCCCCGTCGCGCCGAAACTGGACGATGACCGCGTTAACCCTGGATGTAGCCACCTATGGGAAGGGTCTGAGGGTGGCGATTCATACCGCCGTCGATGGCAGGCCCGCCGCCGCCCTCTATGCACTGATCGCACCGGGCATGCCGGGGACGGGAGAGCAGACGTTCGTGGCGCCTGTGAACGCGATTCTCACGAAGGACGCGACATATTACGTCGTTCTCGGTGTCAGCGGATCGGGAGAGACTTCACAGGTCTCATACACCGATGCGGATCGACAGGACGATGGCACAGCCTTCGGCGCGTACATTTGCTGCGACCGGCTCGTTCGCGGCGCCGGAGGGGCCTGGACCCTGCATACGGGAAGCAATATCCGGATGCGGATCAGCGGCTACGAGGGCGAAGTTGCCGGTACGCTCGAGGCGTCGAATCCGGACCCGATGGAAAGGGCAAGCCCCGCAGCTTCATCGATGCCGAGTCGAGCCGGTCCGTCCGGATTCCGTACCGGGACATGCGCGCTCACGCCTTCACCGGCCCCAACGGGTCAATCGTGAAGGCGAGGCGCTTCACCAGGAGGCGCCGTTGTTACGACGGCCGGCGCGGCGCCCGATCCTCGTACGCGCCGAAGCTGAGCCGAACCTCGGTTTGCGCCCTCCTCGTATCCGCAATGTTCGTCCTTGCCAACTGCGGCGGGGGCGGCGGAGCAAGAACACAACCACCAGCCGCGGTGATACCCGAAGCCCAGCAACCGCAACCTCCGCAACCAGAACCGCCACGGCCGCCCGCGCCTCAGCCACCGCCACCTCCACCACCGCCGCCACCGCCTCCACCGCCGCCGACCTGTCCGCCGGGACAAGTCGGAACGCCCCCGAACTGCACTACCCCACCGCCACCTCAGCCGCCACCACCACCTTCGCCGCCGCCGACCTGTCCGCCGGGTCAAGTCGGTACACCCCCGAACTGCACTACGCCACCACCACCACCCCCACCCCCGCAAAAATGCATTCCGCTTCACGACGGAACCTGCGCCTCTACCGGAGATTTCGATACCGAGGCGCAGCGGCTCGCCGGGAAATACCGCCTCGAGAATCCATTCAGGAACCAGTGGGGCCTGGAGACCATCGGCGCGGATTCGGCCTACGCCCACGTCGAACTGCTCAAGGGAGAAAACACCGCGCCGGGCGCCGGGGTGACCATCGGCTTCATGGACAGCGGCATCGATACGGCGCACTCGATGTTCGCCGGAAAGATGGTCACGGAAGTGTTCATGAGCGGCGCCGCGGACGAGACGGGTCTGCAGCGGTATTCTCACGGCACGGGCGTCGCGAGCGTCGCCGCCGGCGTTTACTCATCCGTTAACTCCACCAGCCCGCAAGGTGTCGCGCGGGGCGCCGACATCGCCATGTTCGCGATTCCGCTCGGCACCGGTAGCAGTAGTACCTACGGCCCCGTCTCTCTCGCGGGCCTGGCCGCCGCAAACGCCTCGTGGGCGGCGGATTTCAATCAGGTCTTTGCGTGGCGGGACGGCCAAAGGCGCGTCGACATCCTGAACCTGAGCTTCGGCTACGATGGCATCATCGACGACTACGGCGAAACCGACCTCCGCGCCAACTTCGCAGATGCCATCGCTGCGATGGCGCAGCCGGGAGCCGCCGAAAAGGCGATTCTCGTCTGGGCCGCAGGCAACGCCCACGAAGATCCATGCGATCCGGCCGTCATGACGAACAACTGCGTGGACGAGAAGGTCAACGCGGTCTCGGTCGAGGTGCTGGCGGGCCTCGCCGCGCGCATCGCGGAGCTTAGGGGACATACAATTGCCGTCACGGCGCTCAGACCCGGGGATGAGATGATAGCGAGCTTTTCCAATCGTTGCGGCATCGCGGCCGATTATTGCATCGCGGCGCCCGGCGAAGACGTTCGCGGCGCCTATTTCGGGCCCGATCCCGACGACGACACCAAGACGGCTCGAGGTATCGCCCAGAACTTGAGCGGAACGTCATTAGCCGCGCCGATGGTGGCAGGAGGGCTCGCGATCATGAAACAACTCTTCCGGGATCAGCTCTCGAACACCGAACTGGTGACGCGCCTCCTTGAGACCGCCGACGATACGGGGGTGTATTCGAACAGCGCCATATACGGCCGGGGCAAGCTGGACCTGGCAGCCGCCACGCACCCCGTGGGCGTTCTGGAGGTGCCGGTCACCACGAACACGAACCGGGCCGGGAACAACCTGCGCGCCACGCGTCTGAGTCTCGGGACGCCTTTCGGCAACGGTCTCGCGCGGTCGGTCGCCGACCGTGAAATCATGGCCCTGGACGATCTGGGCGCGCCGTTCTGGTACAGGCTGGGCGATTTCGTGGCGGCGGCGAAGGGTCCGCCGGTGGACGCGCGCCTCCGCGGCTTTCTGTCGGATGCGTCCGGCGGCGCTTCACGGCAGGCGGGGGCAAGAGCGCAGTATACGTCGGCGGAAGCCGGAGGAGGCGGACACCTCGCACTGGCCGAGGGGGGGATAATGGCGACCCTCAAAGGCCGGGCGGGCCTTTCCGCCTCGGTGTTCGGGACGAACCGGGAGCATGACGCGGTGGGCGGGACGCTGGGCTGGCGACCGGAAGGCTCGCCGCTCGGCCTTCGCGTCGGGTGGATAGCCGAAGCGGGGACCATTCTCGGAGGCGAGGGCCGGGGGGCTTTCGGAACGCTGGCGGCGGACACGGCTTTCATCCGCCTCGAGGGGGATGCAAGGCTCGGCGCGTGGCGGCTCGGGGCAGGCGCGGAATGGGGAAGCGTGCGTCCGCAGGTTCGAGGCGGGATCATCGAGGAAATCTCGGCGATTACGACCAGCGCGTTCGCGCTCCACGCGCGCACTGTCCTCACGGATGAGAACACCGTTCGGCTTTCCCTCTCACAACCCCTGCGCGTCGAAGGCGGCCGGGCGTCGCTGGCGCTTCCGGTGGCGCGAACCAAGTACGGGAGGGTGCTGCACGCATCCATTGCGTCGCCCCTCGCGCCCGGTGAGCGCCAAATCGACATCTCCGCTCGATGGGAGAGGCCGCTGGCGCAAGGGAGGCTCAGCCTAGGCGTCGTCTGGAGCCGCTATCCCGGCCACCGCAGGGACGCCGGAGCGCAACTGACGTTTCTCGCCGCATGGCGGCGGGCGATTTGAACCGCCGGCGCGCTCTACATGCCCACCCGGCCCGGAGCCGCCGGGCCTCGTTTCCGGCTGTAAGGCCCGTGAAACGCCGCCCCGGAAGGGCCGCGATTTGCACAAATTATATTAGTGCTTAGGCCCCATATTTAGAGTTTCACAAGGTGTGTCCGAAACGCTTATCCTGAAAAGTGCTCATCAATCGGATTGGAGGCGCCTGAAGTTCCGCACGGCCCCGGTGTCGTTCGACGCATCGCCCGGTCCCGTGCGGGTTCCACGGGGCGCCTCGCGGAACGAACGCAAGAAAGAAAAGGGAACGAATGGGATCTCAAGGGAAGTTGGCGAGAGGCCTGAATTTGCGTGAGACGCCGGGCCGTAATAGACTGAGCGCCTCAAGCCTCAAGCCTCAAGCCTCAAGCCTCAAGCCTCAAGCCTCAAGCCTCAAGCCTCAAGCCTCAAGCCTCAAGCCTCAAGCCTCAAGCCTCAAGCCTCAAGCCTCAAGCCTCAAGCCTCAAGCCTCAAGCCTCAAGCCTCAAGCCTCAAGCCTCAAGATTAGATCGGGAGTCCAATCGGCCCGGTCCGCCCTGTCGGGGCGGCGATCCTTTCTCTGAGACCGTCATGGCCGCCGGTCCGCCGGCGGCGTTCGTGCGTCTGCGCTGCGGGCGGCCTGCCGGGGCGGTCCGGCGACAACGGAATGGCAACTGAACGGGAGACTTCGACATGACTGACGATTATACGGCCGACCGTACCACCGCGGGGGCCATTCATATCCAGTAAATGAGACTTATCAGCGACCTGAATACCAAGTTTGCTTCCGGCTCGGGTCTCACACGAGGAAAGGAAAGGTGACATGTTCGGAATCCATTTCGTCTTTATAGAACGGTGGCTGAACGACGGGTCGGGGCGTCAGGAGCGAGGGGCCGCGCGTCCTCCGGCCTCGAGGTTGAATCGCAATTCGGGCCACTCCTATCCGCCCGGCAGGCAGGCTCGCGGCCGGGGACGCCTCGCCCTGCCGGGTCTCGCCGGCGCGGCGCTGCTCGCGCTGGTTCTCTGCGCGGGCGATGCGCAGGCCGCTGCCGTTTGCGACAACACCCCCGTAACCGGAGACTGGATCGAGTGCGAGGTGACCACCGATGACATCGACATCGACGCGAAAGACCTCACCATCGAGACGATGGACGTTGACGCCCATGGCATCCACGGCAGCCACCTGGGCACCGGCAGCATCGGCATCGACGTGGAGAACACCACCATCGAGACGATGGGCGCTAGCGCTCACGGCGTCAATGCCCGTCACCGCGGGATAGGCGACATCGACATCACCCTCACCGGCGGCGCCATCCATGCGACGGGCGCACGCGCCCACGGTGTCTTTTCCCGTCACTTCGGGACGGGCGACACCGACATCACCCTTCAAGACGGGACGACCATCACCACCGGGAAAAACGACGAGATCGGCCACGCCGTCTTCGCCGAGCGTACCGCTCTTCCCGGAGCGGGCGACATCACCATCACCACGAGGGGCGCGGCCATCACCACGGAGAATTCACAATCCTACGGCGTCTTCGGCCATCAAGATGACTTAACCACGAGCGGCGACATCACCATCGACGCGCAAGGCGGAACTATCAACGTGACGGGGAACATCAGCATAGGCATCGCGGCATGGAAGCAAGGCGGCACGGGCGACATCACCATCGGCGCGCGAAACATCACCATCGACGCCGTCCAATACGGCGTCTATGGCCATCATCAAAGCATCGACACGGGCGACGTCTCCATCAACGTGGAAGACCTCGCGATCACGACGACAGGCGCCTCCCAAAGCCACGGCGTCTTCGGCTGGAGGAGAGGAAGCGGCGGCGGCACCATCACCATCGACGTTCAGGGCGGCTCCATCACGACCAAGGGCCTGGTCTCACACGGGCTCTATGGAGAACATCGATCCACCGGTGATGTCAACATCACCACGAGGGGCGTGGCCATCACCACGGAGAGCGTGGAGACCGACCCCACCTACTTCGACACCTTCTCCCACGGCGTCGTTGGCTTTCTCACGGGTGCCGGCAACGTCGACATCAAAGTTCTTCAGGGCAGTTCCATCACGGCCAAGGGCGCCATTTCCCACGGCGTCTATGCCCGCCACACCGGGACGGGCGACATCACCATTACCACCAGTGCGACAGTCGCCACCGAGGGTCCCGGCGGGCATGGCGTCTACGCCGAACTTGATTCGGGCATGGGCGAGATCGGCGTTTCCGTCGGGGGCGGCTCCGTCACGGCCTCCGGCGTGGGTTCAAACGGCGTGAAGGTGGGCCGCATCGCGGTCACCGACCATGACATGGATCCCAATACGCCCGACATCAATGTCCCCCAGCGCGCCGCCGAAGTCGGTGAAGACGGCTACCGCAAACAAACGGTGACGGTGAACGGCCCCGTTGTCGGCGGCATGGGCGAGGCGGCGGCCGTGTTTCTCGCAGGCGGCGGCAAGGTCGTCATCGGGCTTGAGGGGAGCCTCCGCGCGGCGTCGGGCATCGCAATTCTCGCGACGGGCGATACGCCGGGCGCAAATCCTGTGGATCCGGCCATCCCGCCCAAACTCCGCGTCGACCTGAACCTCGGCGGCCGCCGGGTGGCGCAGGCCATCGGCGATGACTGGATCGTGAACGATGGGGGAGAGACCACCATCGCGGTCAACAGCGTGGTGCTGCACGACGGCGAAACGGGCGTCACCGACGCGGTAGCCCGCAACGGGGCGTGGAACGTCAGGATGCGTGCGGAAGGCGTCACCGTGACGGACCGCGCCGACCCGGACCCGGCCAACTGGGTTATCACCGAGCCGGCCGCCGGCGTCGTGGCGGACCGGGATTTCTCGGCAGGGGACTTCAACGAAACAGCCAGGCCCAAGCCGCCGCCACCGCCGCCAATGACGTGCCCGGAGGGGCAAGTCGGGACGCCCCCGGACTGCATGACTCCACCGAAGCGCGTGTCCGACGGCTCGGGTGATGCGGTGTCCGTTTTTCTCGAAGGCGGCGGCCGGGTCGTCAAATACGTGTTCGACGGCTTGCTCGATGCGGCGGTCGATTTTCTGGAGGCCGGCGGCGAGCCGGCCGCCGGTGTCGTCGACGGTCGGTATTTCTACACCGAAGACTTGATCGAAACCCCCGACTCGCGCCAATTCCACGAGGTCTACGCGCCGCGCGCGGCCCTCTACGAGGCCCTGCCCGGCTTT
Organism: bacterium; assembly: GCA_965218885.1. GTDB lineage: Bacteria > UBA8248 > UBA8248 > UBA8248 > UBA8248 > Bin107. Next base: position 3,354,889 of record OZ244713.1, read on the forward strand.
TTGTTGCGCCTGAACGGCGGGGGGCCTGAAGGGGAGCGATTGCGCTCGCCCGGCTCGCCCGTCTGGGCGCGTCTCTCGGGAAGCACGGGAAGCCATGCGCCCGAGCGCTCCACGGTGGGGCAGGAATACGACTTCGAACGCCTCGCCGTGGAAGCCGGACTGGACGTGTCGCTGGGCGAGAGCCTGAGCGGTTCGATATCGGTGCGCCACGTGAGGGGTTCGGCGGAGGTCACCTCCCCGTTCGGCGGGGGCGATATCGAGGCGGAGGGACTCGGTGTATCCATCGGGACTTCCTGGCGGATCGCGGGCGGCTGGTACGCGAACGGGAGCCTCTTGCTCACGGACTACGACGTGGACGTCTCTTCCGGCGACATGAACATAGGAACCTTGAAGCGGGACGCCTCCGCGCGCGGCGCGCTCCTGAGCCTGGAAGCAGGCAGGCGCATCAGGATGAGCGAGCGGATGAGCCTCACGCCCCGGGCGTGGGCGACGCGCTCGGAAGTTTCCATCGACAAATTCACCGACGCGGTGGACGCGCGCTTCTCGGCTCCCGACGCGGAGCGCTTCACGGGCGGCGCCGGGATTGTGGCCGAGACCGGGCGCACCTGGGATGGGGGGACGTTCTCCCTGCGGGGTTCGGTGGACCTCGAGCAGAAACTCGATGACGCGGAGACGGCCGTCGACGTATCGGGAGCGAAGCTCGAATCGAAATCCGCGAAGACGCGGGTTCTCCTGGGTCTGGGCGGCGTCTATCGCAAGGGCCGCTTCTCGGTAAGCGGAGAAGTCTCGATGGGCGGCCTGGGTTCCGACGACACGCAGTACGCCGGGCGGGTGAGCTTCGGGATGCGCTTCTAGGGCGATCGTGCGTCGCATGGGTCGCCGGCGAGCGGGCTTGCGCTCCTGGCCGGGCTATCCGTTTGCGCGGCGGCGGGGAAACGACCGGCGATATCGGTACGGAATCTTTTTCGAATAAACGGAATTTCCATAAAGACGATTCCCGAAGGGTCGCAACAGGCGGGAATCCACCATGAATATTCGAGTTGTCTGGAGACCGGCCCGCCTTCGGGTCCGGGCGGTCATATCTCGTAACAAAGGGGACGATGAAGATGATCAGGAACATTCTGGCAATTTCCCTGGTGGCGGTTCTTGTGCTCGGTTGCGGCGGGGGAGATGGTGGCTCCATGATGCCGCAACAAGATGACATGATGCCTGATGCGGAGAATCTCACCCAGTTGAATCGCGATGCGCTCTTGCTGATGAGCGATATGTATCTGTATGGCCGGGACGAACAAGGAGAGGCGGTGAATTTCACCATTGACACCACCTGTTCCCTCGATGGTTGCGTTACGAGCAATGCGCAATTGGGGTTTTCAGATCGATTTGTCATAGGAGACTTTGTCGATGCGGACGATTCGATCCCGGATAATTTTCAGTTCGCCGGAATTGGAAGCAGGAATGGTGTTGAACTATATCGCTCGTCTCAAACCATTCCCTTGGATGACGGCGAAGCGGATGTCGAAGGTTATGGCGCATGGATGAGTCACAACCTTTTCGGAGCATTCGTGGGCGAGACCACCATCCGGGGCATTTATTTCTTCGAAACGGGCTATGGCATGTCCGTAGGAAACAAGTCGGGAAGTCTTCCGGCGACATCGGCCACCTACGAGGGCGTCATGCTGGGGGTGGATTCGTCAGGAGCGAACAGGGGAGAGCATCTGGAAGGGAACGCCCTGCTGGAATTCAGGGCGTCCGTTGGTGATGCCCGGATGGATGTTTCCTTCACGAATATCAGGGGTAGAAGCACGGATGGGAGTTACGAGGATATCGAATGGGGCGACCAAAGGGTTGAGAATGACGGGACTTTCGATTGGGGAACCATCAACGGTTCATTTTACGGGCCGGACCATGAGGAAGTCGGCGGCACGTTCTCGACGGACGATCTCATGGGCGCGTATGGAGCGAGAAGGTGAACGTGTTTTTCATCCGGCGTCAAGGGTATTCGTTCGTTCTCGTCTGGAAATGCCCGCGCCGGATTTTTCCAAGGTAGAGCCACTACGCACGGGGCGCCGGGATGGTGGCCGGCGGGCGTAAGGACCGGACTCCGGCCCCCTCGTCCCGGATGATGCTACTTAGTTTGTGTCCGCCATCCCGGCGGCGCCATGGTGGCGCGATCGGCCGGAAGTGTTCCCCCTTATGTATCGTAGATGAATACCTTTCGCCCGTTTAGAGATATTAGGGGATTTTCAGCGGGTGTGAAATCTTTGTAGTTTGTTGAAACTGTTGCAGGTATTTGTATTTTGCGAGTTTCGGCCGAGATTTGCTATCTGAAATATGTAATCAAGTCGCAAGCGAACGAATTACAACCCCCGCGCATCCGGGCGGGTCCGAGTCGCCGGGACTATCCCGGCTCCCCTTCCACCCGTGCTTTGCAACCTCGCCTCCTCCTTCTCTTGAAGCCCCTCGGTCCGGAGAGCGCGTCGAGGAGCCGGACTTCGTTTCCGGCCGGAGGGACGCGAAACGCCATCCTGCAAGAGCCTTATTTGCACTAATCATATTATCCCCAAGGCCTAGAATTTAGAGTTTCACAAGGCGTGTCCGTAACCTTTATCCTGAAAGGCGCTCATACATCGGTTTATAGGCGCCTGGTTTCGCACCGGGGGCCGGCCCCGCGGGGGTTGCCCGTGGCGCCTCGCGTAACGGACGCAAGAAGGCAGGGGAACGGAATGGAATTTCAAGGAAAACCGGCGAGAGGCCCGGAATTGCGTGAAGCGCCGGGCCGTCATATACTGAGCGCCTCAAGCCTCAAGCCTCAAGCCTCAAGCCTCAAGCCTCAAGCCTCAAGCCTCAAGCCTCAAGCCTCAAGCCTCAAGCCTCAAGCCTCAAGCCTCAAGCCTCAAGCCTCAAGCCTCAAGCCTCAAGCCTCAAGCCTCAAGCCTCAAGCCTCAAGCCTCAAGCCTCAAGCCTCAAGCCTCAAGCCTCAAGCCTCAAGCCTCAAGAATAGATCGGGAGCCGGGCCTGCGGCCCGGCTCGGAGCGGAACGGTCCCGCCCGCCCGGGCGGGGTCTTGCATCTTTTTATATACACATGCGCCGCGGATGCGGCCGGAAGCGGGCGTCCCGTCGGCTGCGGGCCGGCTCCGGCCATCCACATCCCGTCTATGCGATTCACCGGCTGATTGGACCCCGCTTGCGGATCGGGTCCCGCACCGGGAAAGGGAGAAATGTGACATGCTCGGGAACTCCGTCTTCATGATGAAACGCTGGTTGAACGGCGGCGCGCTCGCAATGGCCGCCACGCTCGCCCTCGGCGCAGGAGACGCGCGGGCGCAGGACGGCGCCCCCGAACCGCCCTTCGTGGAAGTGCTTGCGCCCCGAGCGGCCCTCTACGAGTCCCTGCCCGGCTTCATGCTTCGCCTGGAGGAGCGTGGACCGACGGCGGCGCGTTTGTGGCTGCCCGGTCCTCCGGCCCGGGCCCGTTTCACGGGCGGGCGGGGGTCGTATGCGCCCGAACGCGCGCGCGTGGGGGCGGAGTACGACTTCGAGCGCCTCGGCGCGGAAGCCGGCCTGGACGCGGCGTTCGGCGACAGCCTCACGGGTTCGGTCTCGGCGCTCTACGCGCAGGGTTCCGCGGATGTCGACTCGCCTGTTGGCGGGGGAGAGATCGAGGCGCGCGGCGTCGGCCTGGCGCTGAACGCCTCGTGGAGCGGCGGGAGGGGCTATTACGTGGCCGTTCGCGCCTCGTTGACGGACTACGGGGTGGAGGTCTCCTCGGAGAAGCGCGGTCTCCTGAAGAAAGACGCCGGGGCGCTCGCCCATTCGGTGGGCCTCGAGGCGGGCCGGCGCTTCGAGTTGAACGAGCGGGTGAGCCTGACGCCCCGGGCGTGGATGGACTACACGGCGGTCTCGGTGGACGAGTTCACCGACGCGGTGGACTCGCGGGTCTCCTTCCCGGATGCGGAACGCTTCACCGGCGGCCTCGGGGTGGGCGCCGAGACCGTACGCGCCTGGGCGGACGGGGCGCTCTCCCTGCGGGGCACCCTGGACGTGGCGCAGACGCTCGGCGGAGCGGAGACGCTCGCCGTGGTGTCGGGAACGGAACTCTCCACCGAACCGGCCAGGACCCGCGTCCTGCTGGGCCTGGGCGTGGCCTGGCGCAGGGGGCGCTTCTCGCTCGGCGCGGGGTTCTCGGCGGGCGGCCTCGGTTCGGACGATGCGCACTATTCGGGACAAGTCCACTTCACGATCAGTTTGTGAGCGGTTCGCGGCGGGGATGCGTCTTCGCCGCTGGGGTTCGCGATGTTTCATGAAAGGATAGGAGAAACGAGATGACGCGCATGGAGACTCCCCTGTTCAGTGACGATGGCTCGACGCCGGCGCGCCCGGCCCCTTCGCCCCGCGTGTCCCGGTGGGTCCTCGCCCTGGCGCTGGCCGCTCTGCTCGCTCTCTGTGCGGGAAACGCACGGGCGCAGACAGGGCGCGTGTGCTCCGACACGCCGGATACGGGAGAGTGGGTCTTCTGCGAGGAGACCGACGGCTCGACCGATGACATCGACATCGATATAGACAACCTCACGATCGAGGTGCCGGTGACGAGCAACGACGCCGCCGTGACCGGCCACCAAAACCAGGCTGGGGGCCACGTCGACATCGGCGTCTTGGACAGCGATCTCACGGCGACGGCGGATGGCGGCGCAGGCGTCCTGGGCAGGATATTCGTCGGCAACGGCGATAACGACGAGGATGTCGACATCGACGTTCGGAACACCGATATCACGACGAGCGGCACGTCCAAGACGATAATCGGCACGACTTTCTTCGCGCACGGCATTCATGGCTACCACGACGGTTCGGGAGACCTCGACATCACCGTCGTGGGCGGCACGTTGACGACGAAGGGTCGTTTCAGTGACAGTGTCGCCGCCAGTCATCCAGGCGACAGCGGCGACATCACCATCAACGTTCGAGGCGCCACCCTCAAGACGGAAAGCACCGACATCGAGTCCGATGGCATCGAAGCCTATATAGAAGGCGCCGGCGTCATCGACATCGACGTCACCGGCACCACCATCGAGACGACCGGCACGGAGTCCGAGGGCATCAGCACCACGCGTGGCAAGGACGAGGGCGACACCAACGTCGACGTCACCGGCGGCAGCAGGATCGAGACGGCCGGCGCGATGGCCGACGGCATCTACGGGCTCTACTTTAGGAACACCACCGGCGACCTCAGAATCAACGTCCGGGACTCAAGCGTCTCGACGAACAGTTACGATGCCCGCGGCATCAACGGCGTGCACTCGGGCGCCGGCGACATCGTCATCGACGTCCGCAACTCCAGCGTCGCGGCGAACGAAACGGAACCGTGGCCGGCGCTCAACCAGACGAATTCCGACGCCATCCGTGGTTTACTTGGGAGAAGTAGCGACGGCGACGTCCGGATCTCCGTCACCGGCGGCAGCGTCACGACGAAAGGCACGGTATCCCACGCCATCCATGGCCAGCACGGCAATCTCGGCGACATCGACATCAACGTCACCGACGCCGCCGTCAGGACGGAGAGCACCGATCTCACCGCCTACGATGACACCTTCTCCATGGGCATCTACGCCAACCACACGGGCGCCGGCAACGTCGACGTCTCCGTCACCCGCGGCAGCGTCGGGACCGCGGGCGTGTATTCCCACGGCATCCTGGCCTGGCACCGAAGCACGACGGACCCCGAGCGGAGCATCGACGTCACGGTCGAGGGCGCGAGCGTCACGGCCCGCGGCGCGGGCGCGAACGCCATCCAGGTGGGCCGCGCCGTGGGCGGCGTTGCGGACAGGGCCGCCGCGCCGGGCGCGGACGGCTACCGCAAGCAGACGGTGCGCGTGAACGGCCCGGTGTACGGCGGCTCGGGCCAGAACACGGCGGGCGTCTACCTCGGCGGCGGCGGGAAGGTCTACATCGGTCCCAAGGGCAGCGTGGGGGCGGAGTCCGGGATAGCGGTACTCGCGACGGGCAGCGCGCCCAGGCTCTACCTCGACATGGACCTCGACGGTCGCCGCCTGGCGGACGTCATCGGGGACGACTGGATCATCAACGACGGGGGCGAGACCACCATCGTGGTGAACGACGTGACGCTGCACGACGAGAGGGGCGTCACCGGTCTCGAGGCGCCGAACGGGGCGTTCGACGTGACCATGCGCCGCGAGGGGGTGAAGGTCACCGATCGCGCCACGGACCCCTGGAGCGTCTCGCCCCGGGCCGAGTGGACGGGCCGGGACCGGGATTTCTCGGCGGGAGACTTCGTCCTGCCCACGCCCGTGGTCCGGCGCGTGGAACTCGCCCCGGAGCGTGGTTCGGGCGGGGAGTGGAACGCGGGCGAGCGGGTCGAGGTGCGTGTGCGGTTCAGCATGCCGGTCCGGGTGGATGTGCCGGCCGGCGGGCGGGGACCGGAGTACGTGTTGATCTTCTGCCACGAGGAGGACGAGAGGGGCGGCTGCAAGATAGGGAAGACGTCCCCGGTGCTTGCCGCGTACGCGGGCGGCGCGGGCACGGAGACGCTCACCTTCTCGTACACGGTGGACGGTTCCCAGGACGGTGCCAAGAGCGTCGAGTTGCCCCATTTCGGTCTGCTGGGACGCGACGCGCGCATCGTGTCCGCGGAAGGCGATGAGGCGGTCGACCACAAGTTCCGGCATAACGCGGTGTTCAACCTCTTCCTGCGGGCGGACGAGAACCGCGACGGTCTCTGGAGCGCGGGCGAGAAGATCGTGATCATCGCGCGGTTCCGGAGGGAGGTGGTGGTGTCGACCTCGGGCGGTGCGCCGACGCTCGGTATCGAGATCGGCGACGGTCGCGGGTCCAGCCGCGCGAGGAGGGCGTCCTACGCGCGCGGGGGCAACACGGACCTGGTCTTCGAATACCCGGTGGTGGCGGCCGACGGCGTGGTGCGCGCCGTCAGGGTCCCGGCGAACAGCCTGCGGCGCAACGGCGGCGCGATCCGTGACCGTCGCGGCTACGACGCGGCGCTCGGCCACGGGGAGAAGGAGTGGTCGACCATATTGCCGCCGCTGACCGGGCGGTTCGCATCGCAGCCGGAGCGGCACGACGGCAAGAAGCGGGTGAAGGTCGAGGTGGCGTTCAGCGAGGCGCCCGATAACGTGGACGAGCGCAGCGTGAGGGTCGAGGGCGGCCGGGTGAAGTCGGTGCGCCCGGTGGGCGGCAATGCGCCGGGCCGCGCGGGGACCCGCTCCGTAGGCGGCCGCAATGCCGGACAGGAAGACCGCGAGGTCGTGTGGGAGTTCGAGATCGAGCCGGACACCGACGGCGACGTGACGGTCACGCTCGAGGCGAACCGCCCGTGCGAGGAGCCGGGCGCTATCTGCACCGTGGACGGGCGTTCGCTGTCGGAGGGGATATCGACGACGGTCGAGGGACCGGAGGCGGGTCCGCCGCCGCTGACGGCATCCTTCTTGGGTCTCCCGGAGGCGCATGACGGGGAGAGCGCGTTCCGCTTCCGGGTGGCGTTCAGCGAGAACATCGGGATCAGCTACCGGAGCCTCCGCGAGGACGCCTTCGCGGTGACCGGCGGGCGGGTCACGCGGGGGAAGCGCGTGGACGGGCGGCGCGACCTGTTCGAGATCACGGTCGAGCCGGACGGCGCCGGCGATGTGGCGATATCGCTGCCGGCGGGGCGTGAGTGCTCGGTCTCGGGGGCGATCTGCACCAAGGGCGAGAACCGCAGGCAACTGACCAACACGCCGGCGGCGACGGTGGCCGGTCCGCCGGTCGAGACGCTGACGGCGTCGTTCTCGGGTCTACCGGCGGAGCACGACGGGGAGAGCGGGTTCACGTTCAGGATCGCGTTCAGCGAGCGGGTCGGCTGGATGAACGGCCGGCGGTTGCGCGAGGACGTCGTGGCGGTGGCCGGCGGCCGGGCGACCTCGGCCGGCCGGGTGAACCGGCGCAGGGACCTGTGGCGGGTGACGGTCGAGCCGGACTCGCCGGCGGACGTGACGGTGACGCTCAGCGCCGGGGCGGCCTGCCGCACACCGGCGGCGGTCTGCACGTCGGACGGCCGCGCGCTGTCGAACACCATCTCGGCGACGGTGCGGGGTCCCGTGGCGCTCTCGGTGGCGGACGCGCGGGCGCGGGAAGGCGCCGACGCGACCATCGACTTCGCGGTGAGCCTGAGCCGGGCGGCATCGGGCGCGGTGAGCGTGGCCTATGCGACGGCGGACGGCACGGCGAGCGCGGGGTCCGACTACACGGCGCGCTTGGGCGCGCTCACCTTCGCGCCGGGCGAGACCGTGAAGACGGTATCGGTGCCGGTGCTCGACGACGCGCACGACGAGGGCGCGGAGACTTTCATGCTCCGGCTTTCGGTGGCATCCGGCGCGGTGATCGCGGATGGCGAGGCGACGGGCACGATCATCAACGCCGGCTCGATCCCCGAGGCGTGGCTCGCGCACTTCGGGCGCGCGGCGGCCGAGGGGGTGCTCGAAGCCGTGGACGCGCGCATCGGTGGCGGCGCCCCCGCCCGGTCGCGCCTCACGCTCGGCGGACACGAGGCGCTCTTAGAAGCGGACCCCGCCGGTGGTTTCGAGACGGGTGACGATTCTCCGCCGCGGGAGGTCTCGATGAAGGAGCTGCTGCTTTCCAGCTCGTTTCATATGGCTTCGGCGCAAGGCGAGGGTAAGGATGCGACCGGACGCTGGTCGCTTTGGGGCCGGGGGTCGCGCTCCGCCTTCAGCGGCAGGGACGAAGCCCTCTCTCTCGAGGGAGACGTCACGACCGGGGTGGTGGGCGCGGACTATGAAACGGAGAGAATGCTCGTGGGCGTCGCGCTCGCCTACAGCGCGGGCGAGGGGTCCTACGCGATGAACGATGCGCGCGGCGAGGTGGAATCCACCCTCCTGGGCGCCTATCCCTACCTGCGCTACCGCCTGGGCGAGCGCCTCTCGCTATGGGGGGTCGTGGGCCTGGGCGAGGGGGAATTGACGCTCGAAGTGGAACAGGGCGGGGAACGCATGGAGGCGGACCTCTCGATGGGCATGGCGGCGTTCGGCATGAAGGGCGCGCTCCTCTCGGGGGCGGGCTACGACCTCGCGTGGAAGGGAGACGCGCTCCTCGTGCGGACGGAGTCGGACGCCGCAGCGGGCCTCAGGGCGGCCAGGGCCGGGACGAGGCGGCTGCGCCTGGCGCTCGAGGCTTCCCGCGAGATGAAGACGGGAGACGCAGTGCTCACGCCCTCGGTGGAAGTGGGCATTCGCTACGACGGGGGCGACGCGGAGAGGGGCGCCGGCGTGGAAGTGGGCGGCGGCCTGCGCTGGACGAATTCGCGGGGCCTCACGGTGGAGGTGCGCGCGCGGGGCCTGCTCGCCCACGAGGAAGGCGGCTTCGAGGAATGGGGCGTGGGCGGCTCGGTGGTCCTCGCCCCCGGCGCGGGCGGACGGGGCCTCTCGTTCCGGGCCGGCTCCTCGGCGGGCGCGGCCGCAAGCGGGGTGGAGCGCATGTGGTCGCAGCGCCCGGCGGCGGGCGGGGCCTTCGATTCCGACTCGACGCTCGAGGCCGAGGTGGGCTACGGGCTCGACGCCATGGGCGGCCTCCTGACCCCCTACACGGGACTTTCGGTATCCGAAGCCGGCGGGACGTACCGCGTGGGCGGGCGCTTCAGGCTCGGCGAGCGCCTCACCATGAGTCTTGAGGGTGAGCGCAGGGAGAAGGAAAACGGCGAGGAACCCGTACACGGCGTGGCCCTCAGGGGGAGCTTGCGGTGGTAGCCGGACCCGACCGGTGAGGGAGGGTCTGTGACCGGAGAGGGAATACCATGACGGACGGCATCGGCGAACCCTTCGGGATAACGCGTCACGACGACGCCTGCGGCGAGGACGCGGACCTGCGCATCATCAAAGTGGACGGCGACCCGGAGGCGCCCGGCATACGAGCGGGCGACCGGGTCGTGGTCGACATCTCGCACCGTCTGCCGGCGGCGGGGGTCCAGCGGTAGTGAAATCCTCGTAGTTTCTTGAAACTATTGCAGGTATTTGATTTTGTGAAGTTTATTGGGGATTTGCTTATCTGCAATACGTAATCAAACCGGATGCGGACGAATTCAAACTCCTGCGCGTATAAGCGTGTGCCAGTCTGAGATCGTGTATACATCCTCCAGAGTTTGACCACAATCCGGCAGCGCTTGCCTGGTGATGTTGTGAGCCGCAAAGAAGTGCAGCGCCTCCAGAAATAAACGGTCGTTCTTCGCCTTCACGCCATGCTTCTGTAGGCAAAGCCGGAAAACCTCCAACGCTACCTCCCAATCTACCTCGATCATCTGCGTCGACATCGCCGAAACCCTCGAATCGTCGACGTGTCATGATTCAGACAAATCCTTGCCCGCAAAGCCCGATACCTATACCTGACCAATCCGTCCACGGAGCCCAATAGGTGCATCCATCAAGTGCAATGCACACACTTATGCTCGTCCTTCCCCAAGTGCTCAAGCACTCCCTGTGCGAGTTCTCTTGATGTCACTACTAGAACACGTCCTCCGTCGAGACTTCGATAGTCCTCGTTCGCATGACTACAGTCACGTTCGTGGATTGTGGCCGTCGGCCCGTCGTTGAACACTATACTCACTCCGGATGGGTACATTAACGCCTCGGGGAGCGCCACCTGGTGACCAGCCTCCATCCCTCTCGCCAGACCGGCCATCATCGAGGCATCTACTGGGCTACGTTTGAGCCCAAAGTCCAACGACAGAGGATTCACGTCCACCTGCATATGGTTTAGATGTTGCATCAACGTAGCGACCCCATTGGCAGTAAGACTCGGATCACCCGGCTGCATATTCAATATCTGCGGCAACGTCTTTGCCTTCCTGAAGAAGTCACTCTCGGCCGTCTTGGTACAATGCACTAGCCAGTTTCTAAGATGCCGCCAGTCTCCCATCAAGTCGGCAGTGATGTGGCCTGGCTTTTCTACCTTCAACGCCGTGGCAATCTTGGGACGCGCGACTTCTTCCCAAATCTGGTATGTAAACACAACGAACGCCTTTGCATACAGACGCTCGAAATCACCAGCTTCAGTGAAGGCTTTGATAACGCTATCCACCGGTACGCGAGCGAGAACTGAGTCGACTCTGCCATCAGGACGATAAGTGTTTATGGTGAACGGTTCGTCCTGCTCGGCGATATCATTGAGGTGACTACGCATTGCATCCTGACTGCCCAGGATGGCCGCAAACCAAACTAACATCATCTGACAGTCAGAGGAGAACTGCTGCATTGTGTTCTTGATTTTGGCCTTTGCCTCTTCGCTGATCTTCGGTACGCCTGTACATCTCAGTGTAAGCGTTCCACCGGGCCAGCCTACTTGGAGCAAGGTAGTGGTCAACTTCTCTGCATCCAGTCTAGACTCCCCCATCTGCTCAATCTTCATCTCGCTCTCCCGAATCCGGCTGTGCAGCTTCTCGAAATCCAGAGCGGAGTCAGGAATAACCATATTCAACGCTCCAAATTTCGGTAAGGAACGTAGCTGACTAGGTGTGTCGCTCTCGATTAGTTTCTCGATCTGCCTCTCGCCTTCTGGCAGTTCACTGCTCTTCAGAATCGACAAAAACAATCCACGGAAATCCTCGAACGTCTCAAAGTCCACACCTTTCTGAAATCTGACGACCGTCCTCTGCTCAATGATATTGCCAGCTTTATCCACGATTGCGTATGCGTCGATATCCGTGCCTTGTTGGAGTATCTCCATTTAGTTGCTCCCCAATTCTTGGCTGTGCCAGCGTCGCCTGGTGCCGCAGCGCGTGGCAGGTAGCTCCGAACCCGGATACTCGCAGATCGATACTGACTGGTCGACATTAGCCGTTCCCTGCAGAAGCGATACCCCAAACTCCTCGAAGTTGCCGTGTAGCGCGTTGATGGTCAGTATGCGCGATTTCATGTCAGGACAATCCCTTATGGTTGCGTACGTTGAGGGCCTTCCATTCCAGAAGCGGTTGGACCTGGATGTGTTTTTGCAAGGATGTATCGGAGGTCAGAATCGTTGCGTCGATTTCACCTTTGTCCAACAGGAGATCAAGAAACGCCTGCTCGGCATCGGTGAACGGAAGCAAAGCGGACAGGCTCCTCCTGGTCTCCCCCAACAGTTGCGCCCCGTATTCCGCGAGCAACGCCTGATCTCCTGGCTGACGGGCTCGAAGAGTGGGACCGAGTTGCCTCGCCAGTTCCAATTCATCGTAGTCTACATCGTCGATAGAAATGGTCCGCCAGTCCTTGCGGTTCATCGCCCCGTATACGACAAAAGCGATGCGGAGCCGCTCGCGCTGAAGAGTGTCCGTATCGAGAGTGCGATGACAATCGAACAGATCTCTCGCCTGTCTGCGGGAAAAAAGCGCCGAGAGCTTGCCAGCCACGAGTTCATGAAGGTCGAGAAGGGGAACACGCCTGGCCTGAAAATCCCCGAGCGGATGTGAATCGACGTGGTAGATCTCCCAAAGCGGTTGTCTGAACATGAAATTCATATCGACTTCAAGACTCCCGGACTGTCCGGTGTAGCTCGGGTAGCTCAGCCGCCACTTCCCTCCGGCGTGTTCGCTTGGCGTCCTCCGAACCGTGAACCCCTCACGGGAGAAGACCGCCTGGACCGCTTGCTCGATTCTCGGCCGCTCCTCCAGCATTTCCTCGCGGTCCATCGCGCCGATGTAGTTGAGATCGATGTCCACGGATAACCGAGGATAGCGGAGGACGAACAGGTTCAGGGCCGTACCGCCCTTAAGGACCCATCTTCCCTTGAGCGACGGGTGCGTGTTCAGGGCGTTCAGGAGATGCATCAGACAGAAAACCTTCTCGACCACCTCCGCGTTGAATCCGTTGGCTCGGGCCACTGGTAAGATCTCCGAGGCGGAAAATCTCACGGCATCTCTCCCCAGGAGCGATTCAGGATTTCATCCGGGACCATCAGGTTCCAGTCTTTCACCAGCCGGCAACCCCTGGGCCTGCCTCGCGTCAAATGGTGGGGCTGCCTCGGGCGCAGCTTGCGCAGGGAATCGAGATGGGTCTCTTCCACCATCAAAGGCTCCCTGTGCTGTTCCAGGAAAAACCCCACCTTCGCCGCTGTGGTCGCGTTCTCCAGCAAGCGGGTGTACTCGATGACTTGTTCCAGATCGAAGAACTCGACCGATTCCAGGGACCGCCATATCTCCTCCCAGGTTCCGGTCAGGTCCGGCCGGTCCAGGGCATCGACCATGGTTCTTTCGTGACTGGTCACCCGGAGTTTCACGCCGGAGCGCTCATGGCGGGTGACTCCGAACATCTCCTCTCCTTTCGCCAGCAGCGGCGGCGGCACGGGTGCGCGCCGGAACTCGTGCGATTGAAAGGTAAGCGGAAGCGACTTGGTCGCCGAGACGTAGACCAGCCTCCAATGGACCGAGTATGCCCTCCCGTGGAACTCCAGGGCCGTGTGGTAGCCCAGTACAGCGTCCCCGGTCATCCTGGCCGCCACCAGGAATGGATCGACCGGTGCGGTTGCAGGGTCCATACCCCAGGGAACCGTCGCATACAGGCCGCGACGCACATGAACGATCCGGCCTTGCTTGCGATGGTAGGCCAGCAGCGAATTGCGGGTGTGGGTGTTTCCGGATCCACGCTCGGACAAGAAACGATCCAGTTCGTCCATCGTGAACACGGCGCGCCGGTCCAGGAATTCATTGAGTCTCACGGAATTGTTTCTTTGATATTCAGTCGACATAATAGCAATAAATTTAATCGTATTTAATATATTTATCAATATACATATGATAAACGGTCGAAATAAGAGGGGTTTTATTAGTACTTGTCCACCGATTCGTCAAGGGACTGGATCCGCCCTACCGACCACCCGTTAGTGAGGTTAGGACGCTTCCAACGGTTGTGAAATCTTTGAAGATTATTGAAACTGTTGTAGTTATTTGACTTTTTGAACTTTGTTTGAGATTCGCTTTCTGAATAGATGTAACCAATGAGAAATCAGGCAAATTACAACGCCCGCACAACTTAGAGTGCCCCTGTCGGTAAAGTTTCGCTCGTGGGGTGGTGGCGAATAAAATAACACAGGTCCAGACCGAAAGTGTGTCACTACCATAAATAACTCGCAAGCGCAGCATCGGCTGCCGCGCAGTGGCGTGCCAAAGCGGGTTCAATTTGAACGAGACGGCGAAGCTTCGGCAGGAACCTCTGTGTAGCTCCCTTCTCAACAACTTGAAAAGCGATTTCGGTTATCCACTCACCGGCAAAACGTGCCCAACCCTCAAGACCTTCATGCGACGCCGCTGCAATCATCGCAATTCGCATTTCGTCATCAGGGTCCAGGTCCAACTGCTTCTTTCGTTTCATAACCCGCACTAACACGCGGAGCTCTTCGGCAAGCTCAGTACCACGGGTGACTGCTGCAACGATGGCAAGACCGCTTATCAGTCCGAATATATTGCTCTTGTCGCTCCCATATTCGATCGAGTACTTGACCCTGCGCAATGCAGTGGCCACCAATCCAGCTTGGCTCACTGGTAGGTCGAATAACAGCGCGATGTTTACAAGGATTGCAAAGGAATTCGGTTCCAAATGTTCCGTCTCTAGCGCTGCTGTCAAGTCTTTCAAAATGTTGTCAGGAATAGGCTGTTTAGCTGGCATACCGCCTTCCAGCGGGCCCGGTAGCACTTGGAAGGGCCATTGGATTGAATTCGCGAGTTTTGAGTCCTTTCCTACCAGGAGGCTTCGCAGGGATTGCGATTGAATTTTCCCTTCGAACTTATGCACTGCATTTGATACGCGGCCGATGAACTCGGCGCGAAGTTGATATGCGCTAACAAAGCCCGGCAACCACCGTGGTTCAACGCGGAGATCAATCAGCCCTTGCAGGAAGAAAATGTGGCCAACACCTCTTGTCTTCGCCCATTTGGCAACACTTGCTGGTTCGACCTCTGATCCATTGATTGCGCGAACGATAAGTGATGCCTGAGTGATTGCGACTTGTTTACGGTAGAATGGAGGTACACTCCCCAAGGTTCCCCTCCGGGTAAGTTCCGAAGCTACTAATACGATCATTGCGGACAGCAGTGAAAAACATCCTCCGTCATTATCTGGATCGTCTGCGATGAATTTTTCAATCATTTGTGTAAGGAGGGGCTCAAGTTCTGGATGCGCATCGATATGCGAGAGTGCAACTTCAACGGCGCCGATTTGCGAGATGGGGTCACCCTGCGTTGCCAGCCAGTCGTAAGTTCGGACTAAGTGCTCTGCATCAAGTTGGTCAATCCGAATGGTTTCGGATATGGTGCTTTTTGAACACATCAGTAGCGAGAAAAGAAAGCCTTGGATTGGATCCCAGTCCTGAAGTCTCACAATCAACGGCGCTGCTTCACCCTTAACATAGTCCTTAACCCGCATAACTGAATCAAAAGACCCTACGAGACGCTCATAGTAGCGCAATTCGTTCGGAATAAGCATTGCGATATCCGCGCTTCCTTGCTCGAAGCTTGACTGGAGAGTTCGGTAAATGCGCACTGGTGTCAGCACAAGCTCACTGACGATCTCATCAAACTCATCGTCATTTAATGGCTCGCCTGCGATTCGACCTCGCCAAAACTCACACACAGAATCTTCGATATTGACCTCACGCGCTGTTTTCTCAAACCATGCAATCCGGATCGAGGGGTCTTCTGCTAGAGCCGAATGGTCCATGATCGAAAAGTGCCTGTCAGTTCCTTCGAGGACGAACGAAAAACCATCGGTCCCGGCGCGCGCCGTAATTTTCCACGTAACCTTTTCGTGATCCGTGATGCAAACGTTGCTTCCGGGTTTGCGGATAGCCGCTCGAATGCCGTCGTAGAGTTGATTCCGCTGAAATGAAGGCCCGTTCTTGCCCAGTGTTGCTTCAGAAATAACGGGCACGTTCCACCGCGCAAGAAATTCTTTATCGTTCAAGAGTGAGCGTCTCAAACTCGGCGGCAAAAGATTGAGAGCGGCTTCTACGCGGATGTGTTGTAAGGTAAGTCTATTCATCCGTGTGTTCCAAACTTTGCTCGCACATTTCAACACTACGTGCGACGAGTTCTTTTGCCTGTTCAACAAGAAATTTATAGCTATCGGAATCCTCTTCCTCGATCGGCTGGAGTATGCGTGATTCAAACCAGCGCCAATAGATTTCCTTCACTGGCTGCGGCTGGATGACCGGCAACATCACGAGCATCGCGACCCAGTTGCGGTAGCGCTCCATCAACTGCTGCGTGTTTTCGTTAAGACAATGTGCCCAACCCCTGAAGTCGCTGAGCGCGAGCAACCAATCCGATCGCGCTATGACCGTAGCTTCGTCCAAGCCATCCTTCCATTGCTCTTTTAAAGTCAGCAGGCAGGTCTGCGTTACGCTGATTAGCCAAGCGAGTTCCTTTGGTAATTGTAGCATGTCGCGCATTCGAACCCGCTGGATGCTTTCTCGTACGGCCCTGAGTTCAGCCGTCTCTTCAAGAATGCCGTCGCTCACAGAACTATTGGCGATGAGCGCAGTCAGTTCCTCCACTGCCACCGGCATGAGCGCGAAATTTGCCAGCCGTAACGTTGTAAACGCCTCTTGCCTTTGTTCCGCTGTGATCCCTCCTCGATCTTTTAGTAGATCCAATAAATCCACAGTTGTGAGAAGAGGTCGGCTGATTGTATCCGATGAAATTGAGGCATGCTGGTTGATGCAACGGTCATCTATTACTCCTGCATCGGCTTCACCGATCAATTTCAGCATCGCCATCGTAGGATGCGCCATCATTGCCTCAGGACGATCTTCGTCGTCAGTCCGTATGGCTTTCCCCAATTGTACCTTACCGCTTGCGAGGCCTTCACGCAGGTGCTGTCGAAGCTTCTCTACGACAGACACTACGTCAGAACCCCTCATATCATAGGCAATGAGTGCGTCAGCCTCCTCAATCTCGCTTCTCGATACAAAAGCCGTGACACCGGCACGATGAAGTTTAGGCAGCAGTCCTAGAAATTGAAGATGTGACACGGCGATATCGTCGAGATAAAGGACTGCATCGTCGGTAATCTGAGGCTCGGACGGCCATGGCTTTTCGCGGACGTTCAAGGCAGCGCACGCATTAGCTTCTTCTTGTTTCGTCAGTAGTCCTTTTTGAGCGAGCTTCTTGACCACATTGAAACTGCTACAAAGATAGGACTCGTACTCACTTAGATTGGCCTCCTCACGCATTAGGGTGTTGGCCTCGTATACAGGACCGCCACGAACAACTAACCTTTGCCGTGTGTCTGGGTGCTCCGTAGAGAAGGCTTCAGCGATAAGCTCGGCCAGTGTTCCTCCGACCTTGTTGATGAGTTTTTCAGGCGCATTGATATTCCCTTCGAACGCCTGTAGATTTCCCTCCGAAATCATCTGCCTGAGTTCGCGAGCGGCAACAACCCGGCTTGGTTGATGGAATAGAATCCTGGCTTTTTCCTCTAAAAGCCAGCCTAAGGTGCTGTGGGGAATAACAATGTTGTCGAATGTTGCAATACATGTACTGAGTAGACCTAGAAACTCTGCCGTAATGAGTGCTGTCGCATCCATCGCAACAATTCGGGGATTTACCTTGTGCTTCCCGCGCGCACCGCTAAATGCATAGATCGTCGGTCGTCTACGGACATCCGGTTCATCGAGATTGCTGAGAGCAGGTAGTAGATAGAGGCTGAGCAGAGAGCGATTCAAAAGACGGCCTGCAGTGAAGATCGGGATTTCACCCTTCGCGAGTAGTTCCCACGCATTAGACTCCCGCCTCTCCCAATCTGGATTCTGCTCAAGCAAATCCTCAATCGGCATCATCTTGACCGGCCCGTCCGTGCCTGAGCGTTGAGCGGCAAGCTCTATCCACTGATGGACTTCATAACTATTTTCCCATCCGGCTGTTGATGCCGCATGGTAGCAATTGACAAGTACAGACGGGTCGTGGGGAGAGCGTTGCGCTGCCTCCTGCACAAGTTCTTTTCCGCGACCGGCGCCGATATGCTGGGCAATCTGACCGACTCGCAAGAGTTCGAGCGCCGTTCGGTCAGCCCGGGCGTTCCATTCGGCTTCCACAAAGCCTTGCAGTGATTCCCAGTCGCCAGAAAATACCGCCAGGTTAATCTGAAGCTGGCGAGCTTCGGGCGAGTCGTTGGTCTGTCGCAATTCCTTGATGGCAGCGAGGGCATCGTTCAGCCTGCCTCTCTCATATAGCGTTTGGACCCGCAGAAACCGTAGAGCGTCGTCTTGAGTCAGAAGCGCCGGATACATTTCCATTACGTTGAGCGCTTCATCGTGCCGCTCGATATTGTAGAGGGAAATCACATAGCGACGTGCATCGGCAAGGTCACCGGTGAGGTCCAGAAGCGTCTTCCCGTACTCGCAAGCCTTCTGCCAATCATTCGCATTCCCATAGGCACTCACCAGAATGCGGAGGTCCAAAATGGACTTGCTTGCCTCGTACGTCGCCAATCGTTCGGCGATTGGATCGCCTCCACTCGTAGCCACAAGCTCGCGACGAAGTCGAGCGATTTCCTGCTCGCTAAGTCCTCTCTCAGTGGCTTCCTTAAGGCGCTCTTCGGCTTTCGCCGTCTGGCCGGAGGTCGAAAGCATTTCGATCTCAAATAGATAGATTCCTTTCCAATCAAGATGTTGCAGAAGTTGCTCCCGGTGTTTACTAACATACGTCGCAGCCGATGCATGGTTTTCCCTCGTAAACGCTAGCGCAAAGCGGGCAACGGCGGCATCGTGGGACATACCTCCACTTAGCGCGGTCTGGCGATCAACCTCCCGCTCGGCCCGCTCAAGATCGATGTCGACATTAAACTGCAGCGCTAACTCAAGACGTCGTAGAAATGTCGAAGGATCCTTTACGCTCTCGTACAACTCCCGACATGCTTCTGCAGTCGTCTCAGGGTCCATGAGCCGCAGCCAAAGTGCTTTGTCGTCTGCGTGCCCCGCTACGCTGGGCAATCCGAGATAATCCGCAACGGAATGCAGCCTCTCATAGAGCCTCATGGCAGTTCTACGATGCTCAAGTGCCGAAGGCTCGCTTCGTAGCGGAAATTGTGCAGCATTAAAGGGCAGATATTGCATCAGAAACATTCGCAGTTCGTCAGGGACCGCCTGCATGAGAAACGCGTCGGCAGCCAAGAGAATCAGCCCTGGCGAGCGGTTCAAATCCGCATCTACTAGCCCTTTGGCAGCCTGATATGCAATGTCCCAGCCACCTTCTTCCAAGGATTTTCTTAGATAAAAGAATTTGGCATCGCTATCGAGATCAGCAAGCGCAAGTCCGGCCTTATGTAGCCACTTCGCTGCATCTTCGAAGCCTTTAGCTCTCAGTATGCTGATATAGGCGGCGCCGTATGCTATCGGTGTGCCGATAGCGCAAAGATCGTTTAGCGCTCGGTCGAGATCACCTCGCGACGCTGTAACCAGGCCTCGTGCGATACCGCTCAACTCGTTATTAGGGGAAGCGATGCGATCAAGTATCGACTCCGCTTCGTCGGGGGCATCGCCGGAAATGAAACGTGCACACCAAGCGAGGGCGGTGGCTTTCTCAGTGTCGCTTGCCAGTGCGAGATCACCACCCTCCAAGTTAGCGATAAGGCTTCTTGTTTCTTTGATCGTATCGAACTCACTGAAAAGGCGACATTTTCGAAGGCGCTCCAGCCTTCTTGCAGCTTCAGCATCAGTGATCGTCGGATCGACCTTACGAATAACCACGTTTTCGTTGATCATGCGTCCGAATTCGGCGATGGTCTCACTATGTTCTTGTGATCGCTCCGTCAGTCTTTGAAGTTCCGTAGTGTTCTTTTCGAGCGCTTCGACAACTCGTGGTGCCTGCGGCGCAACGTCGAACGGGCTGCTGACGAAGTTCCGCACATGGACATAGACTTCCGCATCCCGGTTGGCCGGCTTTGATATCTCGGTATGATTCTCGTCGACAGTGATCGGGAGCTCTGTTAGCCCGGCATCCGCACTTTCTAACGACACCAGAGTGCCTATGACCTTTGGCAGGGTGATGCCGAGAACACTTGCTGGCCGTCCTTCCGCGAGAACCAAATTTTCGATACCGTTGTCTTGGCTGTATTTTCTGTACCAAAAATTCAGTTCCCTAAGCTGAGAACTTCCCAAGACCAGGTCGCGCGTGGCCTCAGATGGCCTGACAAAAGGCCATAAGGCTTTCGACACACTTGCCAAAAAGGCCCCCCTGTGGGGCGTACCAAGGAAAGCAACCCGTCTCACACGGGACAAAAAATCCTCGGCTTTACGGTCACTGTCTGCGTTTCGGTCCGCATTCCGAAGGATCTGCTCGACTATAAGGCCGCCTAGACTGTGGGCAATGAAGACGATATAGCCTTTGGTAAGGGCGTGTTCAGCGAGTAGGCGGGCCAATACATTGTCCGCGCGGACTGGTATAGGAATGCCATACCCGCCCCAATTGGTTTTCGCAGCCGGGTATCCTACAAGCCATAGCCCGATTCCAGGAACATCCTCGGCCAGCCAATCTGGCCAAAAAACTGGCGTATTGGACGCGTTGCTGGTCCAAGTTCTCTCGATATGTCCCGACAAGCCGTGAATAAACACCACGTGTGTCTCGACATGATCATAGTTCTCAGAAATGGCGCGTAATTCGGTCAGAGCGATTCTCCGAGGATTCTGAAGTTTTGTTTCTTGACGTTCACACAGTCATGCTTAAAAGCGAGCAAGAATCAAGCTAGCAAGCAATATATCCGTTGTCTGGGGGCGGAGTCGTTGGCGGCACTACAATGATTCTCTGAATGAGGCAACCAGGGCAGTTTGGTTGCCGCGATACCAAGTTGCGCTATTGCATAATCCTAGCTCTTTTTGGATTTCACTCAACTTTACATATGTCCGTTATTATACCAAAAGCGGTTGAATTCTACATGCTGACTACTTCAGACGCCAGTAGTTGTTGTCTCGGAACATTGTCCCAGATTGCGAAGACAGGCTATCATTTATAATGGTCTTCAGCGCCTTGAAGAGCGGTGTTTTCTAGGCCGCTTCGGGGGCATATCGTTGTGCAGGGACTCGACGGTGATTTGCAAATCAGCCATGGGCCAGTGCAGCGTGAAATCAACGAGAAACCGATCCCAAGAATTAAGTTCATAGCGATCCAAATCGATCGAGCCAATGCGAAGGCATGAATGATCCCGATAAGCACTCATTCGTCGGTCGTGAGCGTATCGGCGCAGTATAGACCGATCCTTGCGCAGGCCCAGTTTCTCGCACACGGCGAGGCCGGTGTTTCAATCCTTTCCGGCGCTCGGTAGTTTGGTCTTCTTGCTCTTGCAAGCCTTAGAGCCGAGTTTTTGAAATATCCGTACAGGAATAGTTGATGTCGATACAGGGGATAAAGATTATCCCGAACTGTTCGAATACGCGTAAGGCGCGTTGATGCAACAGATCGCGGTATTGCTCTTTTGATGCCGACGTCCGAGAGAGTACGCTCCTCCTTTTCCGCAAACCACTCATCATCGCAGCGATGCCATCCATCCTCGTCGAATCCGCTCGATTTGTTTCCCTAACCGATCATAAACGTCAATCCCGTGATAAATCCCTTCCTTGACGTCAAATGTTCTGCCAATGTGTGAACACATTATCGGGTGTTTGAGCGCGACTTGACAGGCAATTCCGGAGCAACTTCGGAGATATTTCTGCTGATTTGTTCGATCTCCTCCTCTCGTCCAACCCTTTCCATGTCGCGGATGATGGCCTGGGCGGTGAACATAGCGGAGCGAAGCAGATGGATTTCCGCTTCCGTGCGGGGTCATTCCCGGTGCTCCAGGGCTCCATGAGAAGCTCGACCACGAACTTCTTCGGCGAAACACCCCGCTTTTCCGCCTCTTTTTCGACGCGACTCCACTGCTCGGGCGTGAGGCGAATGTTCTTTTGTATCGTCTGAACTATCAGTTTTGAAGCTCGATTCGTTAAGATTTTCATCGATTCCGGTCACAAAACAACCCCCACAATCCCACTTCTTTACACCGAACACACCCGTCGCGAATCGGGAAGGTCCCGAATTTATGCCGGAAGTCTAAATACCATATCGGTATCTTTGTTAGCGCAGCGCAGGCCTGTCGCGTATGCTCATAGCATACATTGCAGGAAATAGCCTGTTTCCAGTGTATGCCATGAGCATACGCCCGGCGCAGAACCCAGGAATTTCAATGGGATACAGATGTATGCTCAGAGCATACGCTCGATCCAACAACAGGCGGGCGGTCTTTGTCGTCGTTTGGATAGAACACTGCATACCAGGCGCGCGCATGGAGGGCAGGCATCTTCAGATGCGTGGGGTGTACTGAACGAAACGCCGAAGGGCGGCTAACAGAGGGATTTCGGGGAACGCAAGTCGGGGGAATTTTTGCCGATGAGAATGGCGGACGGGAGCCGCCGCGGCGATTGAGCGGGTGCAGCAATGCGGGGAGTTGTTCCTGCGGTAAGACCAGTGGAGTATTCATCGTTGCCGGCGCAAGTGGCGCGAGCGTTGGTCAGCGAGACGCAACGAGCCGCGCCGCCGGGCGACGACGCGACCCGTTGACGTAGCGCCTCATGCGGCGACGCGCTGGACGGGTATGCCGAGGCTGTTCGCCTTGTCGACGAGGTTGTCGGTGATGCCCGAGCCGGGGAACGCGATCACGCCCTTGGGCAGGAGGGACAGCAGTTCGTCGTTTCTGCGGAAAGGCGCCGCGCGACCGTGTGCGTCCCAGTCGGGCTTGCAGACGACCTGGTGGACGCCGTTCCGCTCGGCCCAGCCCGCCGCTATCTTCTCCGCACCCGGACCGCCGCCGTGGACGAGGACGACGTCGGCGTACTGGCCTTGAGCTTGTCGAGGTGTCCGATGATGGCGCTCGCATCGTTCGCCTCCTTGCCACCCGCGACGGCCACGAGCGTTCCCTGCGGCAAGTGCGCCGTGTTCTCGCGGTCCTTTCTTGCCCGCTGGAAGTCGCGCGCGTCGATCATGGCCGATGTGAGCTTGCCGGTCTGTGAGACGTGGGAGCCTCGCCGTGGCCGCCAGACCTCGCCGGTCTCGACGCGATAGGCCTCGGCGGCCGTGTCGCGCAGTCCTTCGAAGGCGTCTCGGCGGTCGCTCAGATTTTGCGCGCGGTCGGTCTTGAGTTCGAGTTCGCGCGATCTGATCTCGGAGCCGTCCTGCTCGCGCTGGAGTTCCCGGACTTGAGGGATGAGCCTGTCGGCGGCCCGGTCGAGACGCTGTGTCTGCGCGTCGAGGGTGTTGACGAAGCCCCACAGGAGGTTCGCCCGCTCGTCCGCAAGCTGTGTTCCGTCGGGAGCTGCCCCTGCGAGGATGCGGAAGGCCTGTGTGACGGCCGTGAGCGCTTCTCCCTCGTCCCATACGGGGCGGTTGTCGAACTCATCGGCCCCCGGGGTGGCGCCGAACAGGGCCGCCTGCTCGCAGACCATGGCGGTGAAGGATTCATTCTGTGCTTCGTGCTCTGTGTACTCGTTCATGATTCTCTCCTTGTGGATAGTGTGCGCCCGGAGCCTGTCTCCGAACGTGATGCCCCCCATCATTCACGCGCGCGCAGCGGAGCCACCATGGCCGCAAGGCCCGTCGCGGGGAGTGCGCGGGTGGTGCGGGCGCACAAGCGAGCCTGCGAGCGCGGAGCCTCGGCCGCGCGCTTCCCGCGACGGCGCTCCCGCCTTGCGAGTCATGGCCGGAACGAAGTGGAGGACCCCGCAGGGGTTGGCGCAGCGAGCACGTGTGACATGATGGGCAAATCACGTCGGAAGAGTAATGCCACCGATGAGGCGGATGAGCCTCTCTCGCGTACTGTCCGGGCGTTCATCCTTCTCGACGGACCAAGGGAGGCTCCCTCCGAGTCGAGAGCAAAGAGAAAGGGCCGACGCCGAAGCGCCGGCCCATGAAACACTCAAAACGGAATGTCTTCGCCCACTACGCCTGCGGGCACCGCCTCCTCGGGATGCGCGCCGTTACCGTTGCCATTGCCGTTCCTGTTCGCCTTGTCGAGGAACTGAATGCGCCCGCCAGGTGCGATGAGGATCTCGGTCGAGAAGCGATCGGAGTCTTCCTCGTCCTTCTTCCAGCGCCTGGTCTGGAGCTTGCCCGCGACATAGACGAGGCGGCCCTTCTTCGCGTGCTTTTCAAACATATCCACCAGGCCGGGCTGGAAGGTGACGACCCGGTGCCACTCGGTCTTGTCCACCCGCTCGCCGGACTGCTTGTCGACGTAGCCCTCGTCGGTAGCGATCGATAGGTTCGCGACACGTCCGCCGCTCGTGAGATGGTTGATGGTGACGTCGGCGCCGAGACGCCCGATCAGTTCCGCGCGGTTGAGTCCGAATGCCATGGTGATTCTCCTTTGTGGTGTGATGTGGATGATGACGTGCGATGTCAGGGGAGAGTCTCTCTCTCCGCCCCTCCTGTTCGCCCTATACGCTACTGAACTCTCCGACCTCTCCGTCCGCCTCGTCGCGCAGCTTGCGGATGGTGTAGGAGTCGAGTCCGATCTCGGCGAGCAGTTCGTCGTGGGTCAGGTTGTCGACGTCGTAGTCGTTCTCGTACATGGTCCAGCCTCCTCATAGGTTGTCGTCCCCGGCGTCGGGACCGGGAGACCGTCTCCCTCTCCCTACCGGGCATTTGCCCGGCTCCCCGCTTCACTCTTCCTCTACGAAGGGGGGCCGCGACCAGTGACTGACCGCGCACGGACCGTGAACGGCCATGGTCCGGTCGTCCTCGATGGCGGAGATGTCCGGAGACACGCCTGGGTTTGCGCCTTGTTCGGGATTCGGGTCGCATGAGGAGTGGGCGAACGAAGACGTATCGAGAGGCGTGGGTCCCGGCGCCGGTTTTCATGAGGTTGCTGGTCGGGGTGTGGGCTTCGATGCTGTGGACCTCGGCGGCATCGCCGATGGCGGGTTGCCCGAGGCTGTGCCTGCCGGGTCACTTCGCGCTGCCTGGGTGCTCGTCCCCCCCCGGCCTGGATCCCCGGGTGGCGGATCACGCGGTGGAGCCGAGTCCGGAAGGCTCCAGGCCGGCTGCGCAGCAGGGCGGCGTAATCCTTCCCCCCGGCCAGACGCATGACGGCCGGCTGCACGTGCAGGGGCGGCCGCCGGCGCTCACCCCCAGGCGGTCATCGTCGCCATCGGCGATGCGTCGGTTATGATTTCGACCTCGTGGCGGGAGAGCTTTGCGAAGGCGAGGCACATGGCGACCTCCTCCCAGCTGTCCCAGGCCCCGTGCTCCTCGCCCGTGGCGAGTTCGACCACGGTATAGCGCGGGGGATAGAGGGGCATTCCGCGGTGCTCGCCCGAGTACGCATAGGAGCGGTATGCGCAGGGCTTGCACCTCGCGGTTCCCTGCGCGGGTTCTCCGCAGTCGGTGCAAAGCCCTTGCGCCCGTAGTCGTGCGTAGCGCCCCCGGCGGGCGGCGTTCCTCTTCTCCCGGTCCCGTCCGTTTCCGGGCGCGGCGCAGGAGCCGCAAAGCGAGGCGCCCGAGGTCGGCCCCCCGCACCGCCCGCACAGGCCGGCGGCTCTCCTGGCGGCGTAGAGTTCCCGCTCGTCTGCACGCCTCGCCACTCGGCAAGGTTCACAGGCCGCACTACCTTCGAGTGACGGACGATCTCCGCAGCGCGTACAAAGTTTTGCCTCGCGACGTTCGCTCCTGCGCAACTTGTTCCTCTCCCGCGCGGCCCGGCGACGATACTCGGGCTCTCGCCCCCCATAGGGCATGCCAGCGGCCTTCGCCTTGGCATAGCGGGCGCGTTCGGACTTGCGCCCCCTCTCGCCGCAGGGGACGCATACTCTGCGTCCGGGCGCGGGAGGGGTCTTCCCGCACTTCGGACACAGGCCCCGTACGAGGCGTTCGGCTGTGCGTTTGCTGTGGCGCTCACGCTCGTACGCGCGGGCTTTATCGGGGTCCATATGAGGCATACTCGATCTCCTCCCTCCGGTGGCTGGAATACAGACGGCATCCGGCTGGCGCGTGGCCGGCGGGACGTCCCCCTGGGGGAACTTCACCTCAGCGCTGCCTGCGTTCTCCAAAAAGACCCGTCGCTCGATCCCCCCAATATTGCACGCCCGAGGCCTTGAGGTTCAGGGCCGTGCAGACGATGATCTCGTCCCGCGCGGGCCGCATCTGCCGCACAACTCTCCGGGAGGCGGTCTCGCGCCTCGCTCCGCGCCGGCCCCTCGCCGTCCGCCCCCCGGCGGGCAGGGGACGAACTTCGCCGTCGTCCATGGAGCGGAAGCGTTCGACGGCGTAGCGCTCGTCCTCGAGGCCGCGGCCGAACAGGTGGGTGAGGAAGGTGTATGTGTCCCTGGGACGCGTCTTTGCCGTCTTCATCGTGTGAGCCTCCTTGTGATCGGTGGTTGTGAGAGGTGAGGACATCCTCCCGGACGTCCTTCCGCCGCCCCCCTCCCGGCCAGGCTCTGTCTCTCCGGGGTGCCGGGCGGGGATCAGGGAGCCGGGTCGTGGCCGTGAAGCTCCTGTTCCTCCTGGTCTCGGCGCCAGGCGTAGCGGCCGGTCCGGGTCGCCCAGTCGAACCGCTCGCCGTTATCTTCGGGGAGTTCGTAGCGCTTGAGGCTGGACCAGTCCCCATGGCGGAACCCCCGCCACAGGACGCACGAGAACGCTGTGAGGAAGCTCCAGAGGGCCGCACCGACCCAGACGCCACGGATGAAGCCGACGCCGGTCCCGGTCACGATGACGAAGACGGTGGAGAGGAGTGCTAAGGCGGGTCCCGCCAGGACGAGAGTCCGTGCCGCAACGGATGGATTGTGGTTCGTCATGCGTCGCGCCTCCGGGGTCGGGGTTCAAGGAGCCGCGGGTGACGCCGGGCCTCTCCGGCCCCGGCTCCCGCACCCCCGCTGAAGCCTTCCCCGGCCTCCTCGCGTCCCGTTGCGGAGAGAAGGCGCCGGGAGCAGCGTCACTCAGGCGACCTGGAACGGGAGGAGTGGGTGACGTTAGGCAAAGTGAATATCGGGAGAGGTCGGATATTTCTTCACAACGTCCACATGGGGTGATCGGCTGCTCCGCTGGAACCTTCGCAAATTGCGTAGGGACAACCGCATTCACCGGAACGTCGGGGTGGCGGGTGGGAAGGACGGTTATATGAACTTCCGTCTGGAAGAAGGGCCCATACCTCGCCATCAGCAGACCCGATTTGCTTTTCAAATGGAACTTTTCGTGTTGATAACCATTGCGCGGATTGCTATTTTGCCCGTCATGAGGACCCACTCTGAAAAAAGCGC
Source organism: bacterium (assembly GCA_965218885.1). Classification (GTDB taxonomy): domain Bacteria; phylum UBA8248; class UBA8248; order UBA8248; family UBA8248; genus Bin107. The sequence continues at coordinate 3,382,148 of OZ244713.1, forward strand.
CGAGCGGCTCAGCCTGACACCGGACAAGCACAACGTCGAGGCCTTAGATCCCGCCGAAATGCCCTTCATCGCCCAGGAAGACGAGATTGCCGGCTTCGGCGTCAGCGCCCAGCCCAGATGCCTCTCGCTCGATCTCGAGGTCGGAAAGGCGGACGGGCGCATCCACGCCTTGGGCGCGGTGCGCGCGGACACCGGCGATCACCTGACGCATTCCGGCGGCGGCTTGGCGGCCGCGCTGGCGAAGCTCGACGATCTCGCTGATGGGGCGTCATTCATTCTGGGCCACAACCTGATCGCCTTCGACCTTCCATATCTCGCGGCGGCGAAACCCGACCTGCGGCTGTTGACGTTGCCGGTGGTGGATACGTTGCGTCTCAGTCCCCTCGCCTTTCCCAGCAACCCCTATCACCACCTCGTCAAGCACTACCAGGACGGCGGGCTCAGGCGCGGACGGGTCAACGACCCGGAGCTCGACTCCCGCCTCGCACTGGAAGTTTTCGGAGACCAGTGTAGAGCGCTGAAGGGGACTCAGCCGGACCTGCTGACGGCCTGGCACCGGCTGAGCACCCCGGTGCCTGAAGGCGCGGACCGCGCCCTGGACGATCTGTTCTCTGCGCTTCGTCGCTCACGCCGCCCGTCTGACGCCGAGACGCGAGCGGCGATGGGCCGGCGGCTTGCGGGCGTCGCCTGCGCGACCTACGGGCGCGAGGTCCTGGCGGAGGTAGACAGGCTCGCCTGGGTGCCGGCCTATGCCCTGGCATGGCTGTCGGTGGCCGGCGGCAACTCGGTCATGCCGCCCTGGGTGCGCCACCAGTTTCCGGAAGCGGGGGAGCTGGTGCGCCGTCTCAGGGACACCGCATGCGCCGATCCCGCCTGCGGCTGGTGCCGGGAGCGACACGATGCCCGTAATGAGATGAAACGCTGGTTCGGCTTCGACGATTTCCGGCCGGAACCAAGAGACGATGGCGGGCGTCCCATGCAGCGAGCCATCGTCGAGGCGGCGATGAGCGGGAAACACGTACTGGGAGTTTTGCCTACGGGAACGGGCAAGTCGCTCTGCTACCAGATCCCGGCCCTCTCGCGCTACGACAAGACAGGCGCGCTCACGGTGGTGATCTCGCCCCTGGTCGCGCTGATGGCCGACCAGGTGGCGGGACTGGAAGCGAGCGGGGTCGGCTGCTGCGTGACCATCAACGGGCTCCTGTCGATGCCCGAACGGGCGGACGCGCTGGACCGGGTGCGGCTGGGGGACGCGGGCATCCTGATCGTATCGCCGGAGCAGCTCCGCTCCCGTTCCCTGCGCCGGGCGCTCGCTCAGCGGGAGATCGGCGGCTGGGTGGTGGACGAGGCCCACTGCCTGTCGCACTGGGGGCACGACTTCCGGCCCGATTACCGCTACGTGGGCCGCTTCATCCGGGAAAAGGCGGGCGAGAGGCCGGCGCCGCCCGTGATGTGCCTGACCGCGACCGCCAAGCCCGACGTCATCGAGGACGTCGCGCGCCACTTCCGGGAGGAACTCGGCATCGAGTTGACGGTATTCGACGGCGGCGCGGAAAGACCCAACCTGACGTTCGAGGTGATCCCGACCACGGGGGGAGAGAAGTTCGCCGACATCCACTTGCTCATGACGTCGCACCTGCCACCCGAGACGTCCGGCGGCGCCATCGTCTACTGCGCGACGCAGCGGCAAAGCGAAGAAGTCGCCGAATATCTGCAATCGAAGAATATCACGGCGGACTATTTTCACGCGGGCCGCCCGCCGGAGACCAAGAAGGATGTGCAGCGCCGCTTCATCGGGGGTGAACTGCGCGCCATAGCGGCGACCAACGCCTTCGGCATGGGGATAGACAAGTCCGACGTCCGCCTGGTCATCCACGCCGACATCCCGGGGTCGCTCGAGAGTTATTTTCAGGAGGCGGGACGCGCCGGACGGGACCGGGCATCGGCGCGGTGCGTGCTGCTCTACGCGGCGGAAGACGTGGAGGGCCGGTTCGGAATGTCGGCGCGCTCCAGGCTCACCCGGCCGGAGATACACGGCATCCTGCGGGCGCTGCGCAACCTGGACCGGAAGAAGCGCTTCGGCGGTGAGGTGGTGGCCACCGCGGGCGAGATTCTCGGTGAGGACGAGGACAAGGCGTTCGAGCGCGACTCCACGACCGACGACACCCGGGTGCGCACCGCCGTCGCCTGGCTGGAGGAATCGGAGTTGCTGACCCGCGAGGAGAACGAGGTGCAGGTGTTTCCCTCCTCGCTCCGGGTGAGTTCGGTTGAAGAAGCCGAGAAACGGCTCACGAGAGCAAGTATTACCGATGCTTGGCGCGGCCGGTTGCTGCGCATCGCCGAAGCGCTCATCGAAGCCGCCGCGGACGAGGGCGTCACCACCGACGAGTTGATGGCGGTCTCGGGGCTAAGTTCCGAAAGGGTGCGCGCCGCTCTGTACGATCTCGAGCGGCTGGGCATCGCAAGCAACGACACGGCGCTCACCGCGTTCGTCCACGCCGGCGTGGAGCGCAACTCCCTCAAGCGCCTGGGGGAAGCGGAGGAGCTTGAGACCGCCCTGATCGCGCACATGCGCGAGCGGGCGCCGGACATGGAAAAGGGAGACGCGTCGTCGCTGCATCTGCGCATCGCAGCCCAGGTCCTGAGGGAAGAGGGATTGCCCGATCCGCTGCAGGAGCGGCTGTGGCGCATCCTCCGCGGCATCGCCAATGACGGACGCGGTGAGGACGGCGGTACGGGCAGCCTTGCGGTGCGCAAGCGCGACGCGGAGACGGCGCGCGTGACGTTGCGGCGGGAATGGAGTGCTCTGGAGGAGACCGCACGGATACGGCGCGAGGCGGCTCGGCGTCTGCTGGAGCACCTCCTCGCCTGCCTGCCACAGGGGAGCCGGGGAACGGACCTGCTGGCCGAGACCACGCTCGGCAAGCTTTTGGAGGCGATCGAGTCCGACCTGATCCTGAAGAGCAGGGTCCGTAACACCGGCAAGCTCCTGGACCGCGCCCTGTTGTGGCTGCACGAGATGGAGGTCATCCGCCTGAACAAGGGACTCGCCGTGTTCCGCCCCGCCATGACCATCCGCCTGGAGCAACGGTCGCGGCGCGGCTTCGCGAAGGCGGACTTCGAGCCCCTCGCCCTTCATTACAAGGGACAGGTGCTGCAGGTCCACGTGATGGCGGAGTTCGCCGAGCGCGGCTTATCCGCCATGAGCGAGGCGCTGCGTCTTGCGATGGACTACTTCACGCTGAAAGAGGAGGATTTTCTCGCGCGCTGGTTGCCGGGCCGGGACAGGCAGATCGGACGCCAGACCACCCCCGCGTCGTGGCGGAACATCGTCGAAAGCCTGAACAACCCCGTCCAGCAGCGCATCGTCGCCGACGACAGGGAGCAGACGAACGTGCTGGTGCTCGCGGGTCCCGGCTCGGGCAAGACACGGGTGCTGGTGCACCGCATCGCCTACCTGATCCGCGTGAGACGGGAGAACGCCCGTAGCATCCTGGCCCTGGCCTACAACCGCCACGCGGCGGTCAAAATCCGCCGCCGCCTCGGGGAATTGATCGGGGACGACGCCCGAGGCGTGACCGTCCTCACCTGCCACGCCCTGGCGATGCGTCTGGCCGGAGCCAGTTTCTCGGGGCGGTCGGAACGCCCCGACGAAGAGACGTTCCGGGAGGTGCTCCGCCGCGCCGTGGACTTGCTGCGCGGAGAGGGTCTGCCGCCCGAGGAGGCGGACGAGCGCCGCGAACGTTTGCTGGCGGGCTTCCGCTGGATATTGGTGGACGAATACCAGGACATCGCAGCCGACCAGTACGAGTTGATCTCGGCTCTTGCCGGCCGGACGCTAGTGAACGTAGACGGCAAGCTTACCCTGTTCGCAGTCGGCGACGACGATCAGAACATCTACGCCTTCAACGGCGCCTCGGTGGAGTTCATCCGCCGTTTCGAGGCGGACTATGGACCGAAACCCGTCTATCTCACTGCGAACTACCGTTCTACGGCCCACATCGTGACTGCGGTCAACGCGGTGATCGAACAGGCGCGGGAGCGGATGAAAGCGGACCACCCCATCCACGTCAATCGGGCGCGCTCGAAGGATCCCCCGGGCGGCGCGTGGGAAGGGTTGGACCCGGTGTCGCGGGGGCGGGTGCAGATCGTGCCGGCGGGCCGCGATGATGTTCATCAAGCGCGGGCCGTCATGGCGGAACTGGAGCGTCTCGCGGCCCGCGCGCCGGATTGGGACTGGTCCCGCTGCGCGGTGATTGCGCGGGAATGGAAATATCTGGTCCCGGTGCGCGCGTTCTGCGAGACATATGGCGTTCCGGCGCAGATGGGGGATGAGGAAATTCCGGGCTTCTGGCATCTGCGCGAGACCAGGACATTCGTTGAATGGCTGCGTGCGCGGAAGCCCCGCGTCGTCGACGGGGCGGATCTGCGTGCTTGGATGAAGTCGCGGCCAATCGATCCCTGGCACGACCTGTTGCGACAGGCCGTCGAGGAACACGCGCTGGAAAACGGAGGCCGGGAGACGCCGGTCGATCACTTCATCGAATGGCTGGCGGAGTGGGGACGGGACATACGCCGTCGTCCGCGCGGCCTCCTGCTGTTGACGGCCCATCGCGCCAAGGGGCTGGAATTCGACCACGTGGCCGTGCTGGACGGCGGCTGGAACCGCGTCGGAAATGGCGAGGACGAGGATGCGCCTCGCAGGCTGTACTACGTGGCCATGACGCGCGCCCGTCATACCCTGATGCTCGCGCGGTTCAATGAGTCCCACGGGTTCCCGGACGAATTGGATGGCCATCCCTCCGTGATTCGCCGCGATCCGGTAGAGCTTCCTCCCGGCCCCGCGTCGCTCGAATACCGATATGTTCGACCCGGCCTCGGGGACGTGGACCTTGGTTTCGCAGGACGCTTTGAAGCAGGCCACAAGATCCACGGCGCAATCGCCGCTCTTTCGCCGGGCGATCCGCTCCGGTCGCGCATCACGACTCAGGGACGCTGGGAATTGCTGGACAAGACGGGCGCGGTGGTGGGACGCCTCGCCAGGAGTTTCCAGCCGCCGCCCGGGACCCGGTGCCGGTCCGCCTCCGTGCTGGCCGTCGTCGGGCGGAGCCGTGAGGCTTCTGATCCTGAGTATCACGAATACATCAAATGCGATTCCTGGGAGGTGATTGTGCCGGAACTCGTCTTTGAACCGGAAAGCCCGAATCAAAAGACCCAGGGATAATGACAGCAAAGCGCGGACATGCCGTGTTTGTTGATCGAATCTTGTAGTAAACCGACGTAGTCTCGCAGGCCATTTTCAAGTGGATAGCGGTGAACACGGAACGTTAGGCGCACGAATTCCCAGGATGCGCACCGTTGCAAGGATATTGAACTGATAGCCTAGCTCCGGCCTTAGGCCAGTATGTCGTCTGCAATGCTCGCGGCGACCCGCTCCGCGGCCTCCTGCGCCGAACCCCGCGCGAGGTGCGCGTATCGCGCCGTCGTCTCGATCTGTTTGTGGCCCAGCAGACGCCCGATCATAGGGAGGGACTCACCCAGGGCCAGGGCCCTCGATGCATACGAATGACGGAGGTCATGAATGCGGACATCATGAAGTCCCGCGCACGCCCGGATGTTCTTCCAGGCGTCATCGAGGTTTTGCAGGTGCGTACCCGGCTTCCTGCCGGGGATGACCCACGAGCTGCCGGGTTCCCGCGGCAGGCCGGCGAGAAGCTCGACAGCCCGGGGCGGGAGCGGGACCACCCGCGCGCCCGTCTTGGTGTCGGGCAGCTTGAGTTCACTCTCTTCGAGCGCCACGTCCTCCCAGCGCAGCGAGAGGATCTCGCTCCTCCTGCACCCGGTCAGGGTCAGGAGCCTGATCGTCGCCACCGCGGGCGCCGACGCGCCGCCTTTCATTTCAGCCTCATCCAGCGCCTCACCCAGGCGCATAAATTCCTCATCCGTCAGGAAGCGCTCCCGCTTGTGTTCGGGGTATTTGACGATCGATCGGGAGGGGTTTGACAGTCCCTCGGGAATGAGGCCCCACTCGCAAGCCAGGCGGAACATCGCAGACAGGATGCGGACCGCCGAGTTCGCGACGGCAGGCGTCCCGCAGAGCCGCCCGTGAAGCTCGGCTACCTGCGCGCGCTCGACCGCCGCGAACGGAATTTTGCCCAGGGCGGGCGCGATGTGATTCTCGAGCACGGAGCGGTACGCCGAGGCGGTGTTCGGCTTACAGCGCACTTCCACGTACTCTTCCATATACCGTGCGGCAACCTCGGCCACCGTGGGTCCGACCTTAGGTCTAAGCGGTTCGGCCACCGCCTCCTCGCCCGCCTTGACCCGCGCGATGATGAGCGCCGCGCGCTTGCGCGCCTGCTCCGCACCGATCACCCCGTGGCGGCCCACGGCCACCCGTTTGGGTCCTTCAGGGCCCCGGGCCTGCGCGATATACACCTTGGTTCCGGTGGGATAGACCCTCACCCCGAACCCGGTGAGTTCGCGATCCCAAAACACCGTGTCCTTGTGAACCTCGAGCTTCCCGACCGCCCTGTTCGAGAGCGTTTTCATGATGGGCTTCATCATCTCCGTTCGACCCTCCCGTTCGTGATGTGGACGCCGATGCTGTCGCCCACCCGGGCGGCCGCCGCTTTCTCGGCCTCCTGCATCAAGTGCGCGTAGCGCGCCGTCGTCGATACCATCGTGTGTCCGAGCAGTTTGCCGATCGCGGAGAAACTCTCGCCCAGCGCCAGTGCCCTCGAAGCGTAGGAATGCCGCAAGTCGTGGATCCGCACGCCTTCCAGCTCGGCCCGCTCCCTGATGGGCTCCCAGTAGTATTGCAGGCCCGTGAGACTTTTCCCTGGTCTTTGTCCTGCGATCACCCACGGGTTGTCCTGCTGCCGGGGGACCCCGTCCAGCAGACGAAGGACAGGCGCCGTCAGGGGAACCATCCGGGGACCAGCCTTCGCGTCCTTAAGCCTGATATCCCCCGCCGTGCGGTCCACGTCGTCCCAGCGCAGGAAAAGTATCTCGCTCCTCCGGCATCCTGTGAGGGTCAACAACCTGATCGCGGCGATAGCAGGCGGCCATACCGAGCCCTCGGCCTCAGCCTCCCTGAGCGCACGACCCAGGCGCCGGTATTCCTCGCGCGTCAGAAACCGCTCGCGCGGGCGCGTCCTGTAGCGGCGAAGCCCCCGGCACGGGTTCCTTCCTGCCGCCACGAGGTCCCACGACTCGGCCAGGGTGTACATCCTCGAGAGGAGATGGACCGCCATGTTGGCCACCGATGGCATGTCGCGGAGCCGGTGGTGGAGTGCGGAGACTTCGGCCACTCCGACCTCGCCTACCGCCATCGCTCCCAAAGCCGGCAGGATGTGCTTCTCAAGCACGGAGCGGTACGCCACGACGCTGGCGGGCTTTAAGTGCCGCTCCATGTGGACGCGCATGAAGCGCTCCGCCATTCCCGCCACGGTGAGCTCCGCCTCGGGAGGTATGGGTACGGGATCCTCGCCCCGCTTGATGCGGTCGATGACCAGGGCGGCTTGTTTCCTCGCCTCCTCGGTCGACGTCTCACCGTGCCGGCCCAGGGTGACTCTCTTCAGTCCTCCCGGCCCCCGGGACTGCACCACGTAGACCTTCCGGCCCGTGGCGTGGACGCGCACCCCGAATCCCGCCAGGTCCCGGTCCCAGAAGACCGCGTCCTTCTCTTCGACTTCGAGCGCGTCGACGGTGCGCTTGGTGAGTTTCAGATCGCTTCTCCTCGGCATCTCGCCTCCCCAAAACATGTAATCAAAACGCATACGCGCGGCATCAAATAGGAGGGTATACAAGCATATGCATGACGAAAGCGCAAGGGGCATCGAGGTGGGGAATAGCAATATAATACTATAATAAACAATCGGATATCATGGACATACGCGGTCAATCGCACTATAGGACGATCACCGGATTCATGACAATAATTTATCGATATTTTCAGAAATTCCGCCTCGCCTCGGCGCGTGGGAAACCCCGTGGGTGATGCCACCCGCGCCGCATCCCCAGGTGGCGGCAAATGCGCGCAAATGCCTCCATCGACGGCGACCCGCCACGCCTTCATACAGGCGCGCTCCCGGTCCTCCCGACGGTAAATGCGGGACAGGCCCTTATCCTACAGTCGGCAAACCCTCCCTCCTCGCTCGGAATTCACCACATCCCAAAAAAAGAGGTTGACAGAATGCGCGATGAGCGTTAATTGAAAATAGATGAATGTTCAGACATGATGGGGTTTTCTTTCATGCTCTGCAAAAGGCCATGAACGGGTTACAATGTCGAGCGCAATGCCGAACACATCATCCCCTGTCGCCCTATGGGAGGATGACATCATGCAGTTAACTCATGTAAAGAGCCGTTCCGCAGCGTCCGGCGCCGCCGAGATTCTCCGGCAGATTTTCGTCGATATCGAGCACGGGCTCCACTTGCGCTTGTGGGACGGGTCGGCTTTGGCGGTGGGCCGCGAGGTGCTCCCCGTTACCGTGACGTTTACGTCGCTGAATGCCTTCAAGCGCGTTTTGCTGAATCCCCAGGCGGATGCATTCGCCGAAGCGTATTGCGACGGAGACATCGACTTCGACGGCGATTTGTTCGAGGCCATGAAGGTGGCCGACAGCTTCGACACGATTGAACTGACCATGATGCAAAAATTCATGTTCGCCCTGCGCATATGGAAACTGTCCGAATGAGCGCCTGGGATGTTCTCATCGTCGGGGGCGGCCCGGGAGGCAGCACGGCCGCCTGGGAGTTGGCGAAGCGGGGACGCCGGGCATTGCTTCTCGATGCGGCCACGTTTCCGCGCGTAAAACTTTGCGCGGGCTGGGTGACGAAGCAGGTGATGGCCGACCTGGAACTCGCGCCGGATGAATACCCCCACACCATACAGCCGTTTCAAAGCGTGTTCGTGGGCTATGACGACAAGCTCCTTGAGACGAAATGGAGCGAGCCTGCGAGCTACGGGATCATCAGGAGCCAGTTCGACGCCTATCTTTTAAGACGCGCGCAGGAAGAGGGCGCCGAAGTGCGCGAGGGCGTCCGCGTCCGGGGTATCGAGAAGACGGCGGAGGGAATGCGCGTGGACTTAGGGAGCGAGAAAATCGAAGTTCCCCTCGTCATCGGGGCCGGGGGCCATACTTGCCCCGTCGCCAGGACTTTCGGCGACGTTTCCTCGAAAGAATCCGTCGTCCTGACGCAGGAGAGTGAAACGAACGTGGGCGCCGAAAAACTCCGCGCCCTGGCGCCCAACTACGGTTTGCCCGAACTGTTCGCGGAACCCGACTTTAAGGGCTACGCCTGGTATTTCACAAAAGGGGATTTCCTGAACATCGGCGTGGGTTGCATCGGCAAGCGCCCGAGCGTTCATGAGCGCCTCGAGCTTCTTCTCGACAGATTCCGCCGAACGGGAAGGCTGCCCGCGAAACTGGAACTGACGAAATTCCGCGGCCACGCCTATTCGGTCTATCGCAGACACGTTCGCCGGCCGGTGGGCGAGGGGTTCGCCCTGATCGGCGACGCCGCAGGACTCGCCAAGGATTTCAGCGGGGAGGGCATCGGCCCCGCCGTCCATAGTGCTAAAATGGCGGCGCGGGCCGCCCATGCGTATCTGGATACGGGGGAGGGTCTCGTCGAATACGGTGAGGCGCTTTCCGCGAAATACGGAAGCGGCGGGGAAGGGATGCTGGATAAATTGATCGACCGTGTTCCCGACAATGTTCTTTTCGGGGTGGCCAGGTTTATTTGCGGCAACGCCTGGCTCAGACGCCGACTGGTTCTGGAAGGCGCATTCGGAATAGGCTGAAAAACAACAACAACATTGAGGCGGCTATGGTAAAAGAGAGAACAAAAGAATTCGATGCCGAGGCGATCTCACACCACTACGACATTTCCAACGAGTTTTACGAGCAATTCCTGTGCGAAAACATGCTGTATACGTGCGCCTACTACCGGGAGCCCGACGGCGATCTCGCCCAGGCGCAGCGCGACAAGATGGATCTCGTTTGCAGGAAGCTCAGGCTCTCCCCCGGAGAGGATTACCTCGACATCGGCTGCGGATGGGGTTCGTTGGCGATATGGGCGGCGAAGCACTACGGCGTGAACGCAACCGGCGTGACGCTCTCGCGCGAGCAGGCGAAATGGGGCCAGGACAAGGTTCGCCGCGAGGGACTCGAAGGCAGATGCGAAATCCATCACATGGATTATCGGGATTTTCCCGAAGAGAGGACTTTTGCGAAAATTTCCGCCATCGGAATCATTGAGCACGTGGGCATTGCGAATTATCCGAGCTATTTCGCTTCGGTGCGAAATCGTCTGCGCGACGGGGGCTTGTTCCTGAACCACGGGATTACGACGAACAAATTCTGGAAACACACGAGCCAGTTCGATTTTCTGCTTCGCAACGTGTTTCCCAACGCCGAGATGGACAACATCTCTCATATTCAGGACGTGATGGAGCTTGCGCGCTGGGAGATTCTGGACGTGGAGAATCTGAGACTCCACTATGCGCGCACGTGCAAGCAATGGTATGAGAGATTCGAGAAGAACGCCGAAAAAATAAAGGAACTGGTCGGCGAGCGCACCTACCGGGTGTATCGAATCTGGCTGGTTTGCTCATCGAGCGCATTTTTCTGCAATTCGCTGGGCCTCTATCAGGTGCTGGCCCAAAAATACGAAAAAGACTATGGGCGCGATGCGCCGACGACTCGCGAGGATATCTATAAAGCGCTTCTCGGCCTGGACGGCTGAGCAGCACCTGCGTATACGCCCCGGATGAACGTGCACGCTTCTTCGCTCACCCCCCCTTTCCGCCCGGCCTGGTATTGCCCGGGCCGCCATCTCCAAAGCGTATGGGGATATTTTTTGAGAAAACCCCCGCGAATCGCCTGGCGGCGGGAGCGTTGGGATACGCCCGACGGCGATTTTCTCGACGTGGACTTTCTCGACGCGGAAGCAGGCGAAGCTCCCACGCTGCTCGTGCTGCACGGGCTGGAAGGTTCTTCGGATTCTCATTACGTGCGCGGTGCGGCGGCCAGGGCGCGCGCCCTCGGCTGGCGGACGCTGGCCCTGAACTTCCGCTCGTGCGGCGGCGCGCCGAACTTAAACCCTAAATTTTATCATTGCGGGGAAACGGGAGATCTGGGCTTTGTGGCGAGGCGGATTATCGAGAGATTCGATGCGCCCCTGCTGCTGGCGGGCTTCTCCCTGGGGGGAAACGTGCTGCTCAAGTGGCTGGGAGAATGCGGCGATGGCGTGTCCTCTCGCATACGCGGGGCCGCCGGAATTTCCGCGAGCTTAAGGCCCGCTGCGTGCGCAAAGGTTCTGGATTCTGTGCGGGGCTATTTCTATAGATGGCATCTGCTGAGCAGCGTGAAGAGAAAGGCCGAGCGTTTCTCCGAATTACACCCGAATCTGATTGACATAGAGGCGGTGCGGCGGGCGCGGACTTTTCACCACTTCGACCGCCTGGTCATCGCGCCCCTGCATGGTTTTCGGGACGAACTGGATTATTACGAAAAAGCAGACGCTTCACCGTATCTGCCCCGAATCCGGGTGAAAACGCTCCTCCTCGCATCGGAGGATGACCCCATCGTTCCGCCCGGCGTTTTTCCCCATGCGCAAGTAGAGGAATCGGAGTGGTTGAGCGGCGTTTTATCGAAAAAAGGAGGGCACGTGGGTTTCGTGTCGGGTCCGAACGCGCGCTCGCCAGTCTACTGGGGCGAGGATCGCGCGCTCGAATTTTTGGAAGATTGCCTGAAAAGCTGATGCAGATCGGTCAGGCCCCTCTGTCGAATTCCCTTGCCTTAAGATTCTTGTGGCGCGCAATCGCGCAACCGATGAGGCGATCCAGCATTTCGGGGTAGGGGACGTCCGCCGCCCGGATCATCCGGGGATATCCGCTCAACTGCGTGAAGCCGGGCAGGGTGTTCACCTCGTTGATGTAGGTCTCGCCCGTCTTCTCGCGGTAGAAGAAATCCACGCGGGCGAGTCCCGAACAGCCTAGGGCGCGGAACGCGTTCCGCGCATACGAGCGAGTGTGCTCGGCGAGGGATTCCTCCACCGGAGCGGGGATGATCAGTTCTGCGCGGCCTTCCTCGTATTTCGCCTCGTAGTCGTACCAGCCCGAATGGGTTCTGATCTCCATGAGCGGGCTGGCGAGGATATCGCCCGGTGAGGGCCCTTCGAGCACGGAGCACTCGAGTTCGCGGCCCTGCGCGTGTTCTTCGATCAGGACTTTGCTATCGAAGCGGAAGGCGTCGGCGACCGCGTCGTGAAGATCATCGGGCCTCTCCACCAGGTGGACGCCGACGCTGCTGCCCGATGATGAGGGTTTGACGAACAGGGGATAGCCTATTTTAGAGGCCGTCTCCTGCGAGATAGCGGCGCGCGCCGTCTCCCACGTTTCGGGGAACAGCGTGAGAGCGGGCAGAACGGGAAGCCCCGCCGCGCGCAGCACCGCCTTGGCTACGGCCTTGTCCATCGTGACTGCGGAGGAGGCGCACCCCGAACCCACGAACGGAACCTCCGCCAGTTCGAACAGGCCCTGGAGGGTGCCGTCTTCCCCGAAAGTGCCGTGGATGATGGGGAAAAAGACGTCTACCGCGAGAGGCTCATTCTTCCCGGCGTATTGAAGGGGCTTTCCGCTCGGGGTGCCGGAGAAGAGAACCTCCTCGCCCTCGTCTTGCGGCGCGTCGGGATGGGGGAGGACGATCCATGCGCCCGATTTCGTGATGAGTAGGGGATGGACGTCGTATTTGCGCGTGTCGAGTTCCGCCATGATGGCGCGGCCCGAATTGCGGCTCACTTCGTGTTCGGTCGAGCGGCCGCCGAACACGACGCCGACGCTCGTCTTTCGGGGTGCTGACGCCATTTTCGGCGAATCCTTCCTTGGGGCGTGCGTGAAAAATCTTTCAGGTGGGCGTGGGGCTTAACGTATCAGTTTCGAGAGGAATTTGAAATCCTCGGTGCCCGCCACGCGGAGCAAATCGAAGAGCGCCTGCTCGGTCGTGGCGGGAATGGCGCCTGCGCGCTCCAAGGCGGAGAGGCCCGTCCGCCAGTTCAGTTTCGAGCGCGAACAGGTGGCGTCGGCCACCACGTGGACGATGAAGCCGTTATCCAGCAAATCGAGCGCCGTCTGGTAGCAGCACACGTGCGTCTCGGCTCCCGTGAGCAGTATTTTCGTTCTGCCCGATTCATGCAGGCGCGGCAGGAACGTCTCCTCAGCGCAGCAACTGAACGAGATTTTCTCGATGGGGGAAAAACCAGGCACTTTCTCCGCCACCTCACCGACGGTGGGCCCGAGTCCTTCGGGGTATTGCTCGGTGACGAGGACCGGAAAATCGAGGCGCGTCGCCGTTTCGGCCAGCGTCAGGATGCGCCCGACGACTTGGGCGCGCACGTCCTCGCGCATGGCGGACATGAGCCTCTCCTGCGCGTCGACGATGAGCAGGAGGCAGTCCTGTGGGTTAAGCCTGAACGAATCGATGTCCGGCATGCGCTCTCCTCAGCGGGAAACCGTAAACGAGGCTATTACAGTGGTATTCTGTGGTCAAGGAATATGCTCCAAAGCCTTGATTCGCGCATTGGCGTGGGATAGCATCGCTGGGCAAAATTTTCAGTCATTATGAATATCAACAAAAGGGGAAAAACATGCCGGATAAGGCGAAAGTCGTCCTGACCGATTACGTCTGGGAATCCCTGGACGTGGAAAACGAGATTTTAGGAGATCTCGCCGACATCGTCGCCATGCAGACGAAGACGCCGGCGGAATTTCTCGCAGAAGCCGCCGATTGCGACGCCGTGCTCAACACCTACGCCGGCCCCATCACGCGAGAGGACATGGCGGGGATGCCGCGTTGTAAGATCATCGCGCGCTACGGCATCGGGGTGGACACCATCGATCTGGACGCCGCCACGGAGGCGGGCATCATCGTCACGAACAACCCCACCTACTGCATCGAGGAAGTCGCCGAGCACACGATGGCGCTCCTGCTCGCATCGGCGAGAAAGGTGGCCTTCTACGATCGCCGGGTGCGCGCGGGCGAATGGGCGGTGCCGCCGGGCAAGCCGATGTTCCGCCTCGTAGGCGCCACGCTGGGACTCGTGGGCTTCGGCAACATCGCCCGCATGGTGGCCGTTCGCGCCGCTTCGTTCGGGATGAGAGTCCTCTTCAGCGACCCCTTCGTGGAGCAGGGGCAATTCGACGCGCCCGGGGAAAAGATGGAACTGCCCGAGATGTTCGCGGAATCGGATTTCGTCTCCATCCATCCGCCGCTCATCCCCCAGACGCGCGGGATGATGAACGACGAGGCGTTCGCGCAGATGAAGAACACCGCCGTCATCGTCAACTGCTCGAGGGGGCCGATTATCGACACGGACGCCCTGGTGCGCGCGCTCGATTCAGGCGAAATCGCAGGCTGCGCCCTCGATACGACCGACCCCGAACCCCTGCCCGATCCGCACCCCCTAAGAGGCCGTGAGAACGTCATCATCAACCCCCACGCGGCCTGGTATAGCGAAGAATCCATGGTTGGCTTACAGCAGGGGGCGCCCAACGAAGTCAAGCGCATACTTTCGGGCGAATGGCCCGTGAATGTGGTGAACAGGGCCGTAAAGGACAACAACAGGGCGGGTCTGTAGGGGGGTAAGCGGAGTTTTCGGCGGAACGTCAACTCCGCGCCATGGATCACCCGGCCCTGAGTGAGCGCAGCGGCAGGGCTTCGGTCTCCAGTGTGGAGAGATCGAGGCGCCGCGACGCATTGTCGATGTCGAAACCGAGCACGCCGCCTTCGGCATCTAGGTCGACGTTTAGTCCGTCCGAAACTTCGCGCGTCTCCGCGCCCGAGCCGGAATTGAACTCGATATAGAGGCTGTCGGTCTCAGGATAGTAGTGCAGCTTCATAGCTCCTCCTTCATACCGCATCGTATTCGAGAAGAGGACTGTCCACAAGTTCGTTAAATTCTTTCTATCCGGTGAGAGAAACGCTTTTGCGCTCTTGACATAGGGCGGTTTCGTCCGTAATAAGAACCTTCGAGTATTGGATACATCCCTATGGTCTCGGCGTCCGGCGAGGCCATGCGCCGCCCGTGGCGAAGCCAAGCGAATCGGTTTCATTATTCGTCGTTATGGTGGATAATATATCCGCACGGCGCTGGAAGATGGATTGCTTTGAGATGCGGAAAGTCGAAAGGTTGTTTAGGTCTCAAAACAGGAGTGTAAAGTTCGCATGAACACTCGCTTGAAAGCCCCTCCGGTGAAACTGCCCGCCGATTACGAGGAGGAGGCGAAAGAAAAAAAGCCGTTCATCGACCGCAGGCGGTTCATGAACTACACGGGGTGGCTCGGCATCCTGGGCAGCATCGCTATTTCGCTGCTGGGGTTTTTGCGCTTCATGTTCCCGCGCGTTCTGTTCGAACCCCCCACGGTGTTCAAGGCGGGCAAGCCGGCGGATTACGCCGTGGGCGTGGTGGACACCCGCTACGTGAACAGCGAGCGCGTCTGGATCATCCGCGAGCAGAACGGCTTCTACGCCCTGAGCGCTATTTGCACCCATCTGGGATGCACGCCGAAATACTTGGGTTCCGAGGACAAGTTCAAGTGCCCGTGCCACGGGAGCGGATTCCGCCGAAGCGGCGTCAACTTCGAGGGTCCGGCTCCGAGGCCGCTCGAGAGACTGAAAATAGGGCTGGCCGAGGATGGGCAGTTGCTCATCGATAAGGGCAAGCTTTTTCGCCATGAAAAAGGGGAATGGGGCGCCTCGGGTTCTTTCCTCTTTGTCTGAATAAAGGTTTTCGTATTCGTTTGAAGCAAGCGCGTGGGGGTATATAGATGCCGAGTTTGAAAGAACGCTTGAACCTGGATCAGGTGAAAAAAAATGTTCTTGATTCCCAGGTCTGGAGGTCGATGTTCCGCCATGGGTATGAGGATACGCCGAGAAACCGTGTTCTCATGGTCGTGGACAACCTTTGGCTGCACTTACACCCCACGAAAATCAGGCGCCACGCCATCCGCATCCGCTTCACATGGTGCATGGGCGGGGTGACGTTCCTGCTGTTCTTGTACCTCGTCGTCACCGGCGTGGTGCTGATGTTCTACTACCGGCCCGTGGGCGAGTACGCCTACGCCGACATCAAGTATCTCGAATTCGACGCCCCCTTCGGCATGTTCATGCGCAACATGCACCGCTGGGCGGCGCACGCCATGGTCATCTCCGTGTGGCTGCACATGATGCGCGTCTTCATGACGGGCTCCTACAAGCCGCCGCGCGAGTTCAACTGGGTCATCGGGGTGTTGCTGCTGACCTTGACGCTTCTGCTCAGCTTCACCGGCTATCTGCTGCCCTGGGATCAGCTGGCCATCTGGGCGGTGACGGTGGGAACCAACATGGCGCGGGCCACGCCCCTGCTGGGACACGAGGGGCCGTTCGCCGAAATGGTGGGCGTC
The DNA here is from genome assembly GCA_965218885.1 of bacterium. Classification (GTDB taxonomy): domain Bacteria; phylum UBA8248; class UBA8248; order UBA8248; family UBA8248; genus Bin107. Next base: position 3,398,598 of record OZ244713.1, read on the forward strand.
ACGCCGCGATTCGACGCGCGCTCGGCGCTTCTGGGCGGAACCATCGTGGGCCCGCCCACGCTTTTGCGCTTCTACGTGCTGCACTGCATCGTCGTTCCTCTGATAGCGGCGATTCTGATGATGGTGCATTTCTGGAGAATCCGAAAAGACGGGGGCATATCCGGGCCTCTCTAGGTTTTTCGGGGCATAACAGGGAAGGGCGAGAACATTGGCGAAGGAAGACAAGGTAGTCGGCTCTGCCGATGAGATGGCCAAGACGAGTTGGGAGCGGGTGAACGACAAGGTTCACGTGTGGCCCTACCTCACGCGCCTGGAGTTCATGTGCGCGATCATCATCACCGTGCTGCTGGTGGTGTGGTCCATCGTGATCGACGCGCCGCTCGAAGAGCCGGCGAACCCTTCCGTGACGCCGAACCCCTCGAAGGCGCCGTGGTATTTCCTGGGTCTTCAGGAGATGCTCGTGTATTTCGACCCCTGGATGGCGGGCGTGGTGCTGCCCACCCTCATCATCGTGGGTCTGATGGCCATTCCCTTCATCGACGTGAATCCCAAGGGAAACGGCTACTACACCTTCCACGAGCGCAGATTCGCCATCCTCATCTTCTTGTTCGGTTTTCTGGTCCTGTGGGTGTGGATGGTGGTGCAGGGAACCTTCCTGCGCGGACCGGGGTGGAACTTCTTCATGCCCTGGGAATACTGGGACCCGCACAAGGTCGTGGCCTTAACGAACGTGGACCTGCCTTACATGCTGGGCTTCAGGAGTTACTGGAGCCAGGCGGCGGCGGGCACCGTGATGATTGTGCTCTGGTACGCCAGCATACCGGCTTACTATATCTGGCGGCGCGAGCGCATGAAGAACGTGGGCCTCGTGCGCTACCTCATCAAGGCGTCGCTCAACATGACGATGATGGGGTTGGTGGCGAAAATGGTGTTGCGCATCGGGTTCAACGTCAAATACGTTCTCGTTACCCCTTGGTTCAACATTTAGGTTTTTGAGCGGAGAAGATGGTTCAGGATAGACAGCGAAAGCATTTGTGGTGGGACGCCTGCGGCGTGAAAGTGGCCGGGGTCGCTCTGCTCGTCGTCTCGGGCGTGGTTTATCTCCTGGCCTAGGAGATTGAGGGACACGAGGCCAAATAGCTGATAGCCACCGAAAATAATGAAACCGCTTCCCGTAAGGGGGGCGGTTTTTTTTGTTTGAATGTTTCGTTTTTTGTAGGGTCAGACATATATGTCTGCCACCTATGTGTCCGCCCGGTTTTCATGTACCTGTCTTTTGCCCCTACGGAGGAATATCCCTCCAAAGGTGGATTTTTCCATCCCGCTCGGCATGGCCATTGAGCGCCGGAATCACACTCTTAGACGGAACGCGGACGGACACATAGGTCCGCCCCTACGGAACCTGAATCGAAGATTGCCGTCTTTCCGGTGTCATTTCCGACTGAGGAGGGAGGAAATGCGGAATCCAGAACCGGTGAACATGACGACATTGCACGATGACGGCAAAGACGAAAGCGAAAGACAAAGCCGCTGGATTCCGTATGAAAGCATTGCGGAATGACGACCAAAGGCGAAGGCGGGCGGATACATAGGGAGTCACACCGGACGATGGCGAACGTGCCCTGACGGTTACTGTATGATTGCATTGCAATCATTAGTAGCGTAGAATTCAACTGAGAGGGAGGGTATGACCATGGCGAGCATCACGATCCGCAATCTCGATGACGACGTGAAAACCCGCCTTCGTATCCGGGCGGCGGAGAACGGTCGTTCGATGGAAGAGGAAGCGCGGCTGATCCTGCGCGAGGCGGTCGGGCGCAAGCCGGGTTCGCAAAACCTCGCAAGCCTCATCCGCGCCCGGTTCGCGCCCTTGGGCGGCGTGGAACTGGAGTTGCCGCCGCGTGAGCTGGCGCGCGAGCCGCCTCGGTTCGATTAAGGCGGTTAGGCATGATCCTGCTCGACACCAACGTCGTTTCCGAACTGATGCGCCTGTCGACCGATTCGTCCGTCGAGGCGTGGGTTGCGGGACATCCTGCGGAGGAGTTGTTCTTCTCGGCAGTCGGCGAAGCGGAACTGCGCTACGGCGTTGCCGTTATGCCTATGGGCCGGCGACGGGACAGGTTGGCTTCGGAGATCGAAGCCATGCTTTGCGAGGATTTCGAAGGCCGCGTGTTGCCCTTCGACAGCGCCGCGGCGCTCGCCTATGCGGAAGTCGCTTCGGCGCGCCGCGCCGCCGGGCGTCCTGCCCCCATGGCCGATTCTCAGATTGCGGCTATCGCGCGCTCGCGAGGCATGGCGGTGGCGACGCGCAACATCCGGGATTTCACAGAAATGGGGATTGACGTCATCGACCCGTGGGTGGGCGCGTAAAGGCGTTCCCCGAGTCGGCGCCTCAATCCGAAGAGGGCCAGGCCATGTCGTGGGCGTGGAGTATTTCGCGGAGTCTCGAGACGTTGATGAGTTCCATGGGAGCGCCTTCCGAGTATTTCTGCACCTCTTCGGTGAAATATCCCGTCGAAATCAGGATGCCCTTCAAGGCCCTCTCGGCGCGTACGGTGTCGGAGAGGCCGATGACCCGTATCGAGTTCACAAAGTCGCCCTCGGGCACGAGGATGCCGTGGATGATGTAGTCGCCGCCGAGAATGGGGGCGGGGTTGTGGGCCAGGATGTCGATTTCCTCTTCATTCACCCAGTGAACCTCCACGATGCGCATGTCCATGTCTTCGAGCAGGTCGATGAGCATGCGTTCGAACGCCTGCGGCGAGAGCCTGCGCAGGGATTCAATTTCCGAATCGTTCGTGTTTTGTTCCGCATCCGCTTCGAGCGCGATGTTCGAGCTCGTTCGCTTGACGAACAGTATGGTGATGAATCCCAGGATGAGCGCGACGAAGATGAGTTCTAGCATGTCGGTTTCCAGAACTTAGGCGAGAGGGAAGGCGTCGCGCCGCAGGCGGTCATTGCGGATTCAAGGTTCCATGCGCAGGGGCGATTGACGCGGGAGAGAGCGAGTGAAGCCCAAGGCGCTTATCGGATCATCTCGTCGTACACGTCGTCTTTCTTGCCCTTTTTAATCAGCTTGTCGTGTCTGAGACCTTGGGAAATGGCCAGCCAGACGAAAAAAGCCAGCAGGGGAATCATGAACCCGATGGGGATGTTGTCGGGCTTTGTCAGAATGGCCAGAAAATTTTCCATCTCGAATCCTTTTCAGTCTAGTTGGCGGTAGAAGGCAACGCCGGTATTCTGACGCAAATCCGGGCCGAGGGCAAGAGAATCACGAACTTCGCTTCCCGATATGGGAGCGCCGCTTGCGAGACGCCTTGACAACCGGTGCGCGGAATGGAAATATCTTTGGTATTGCGAGGATATCGCCGAGGTGAATTTTATTTTCGGCGAGTCGCCCTGTGAAAAGCGAATTATCCAAGAGGCGCAGATATGACCCACTTCATATTCGACGCTTGCATCGGCTGTTCCATTTGTGAACCCGTTTGTCCCACGATGGCCATCACGGGCGAGCCGCGCGAGATCTACAAAATCGACCCCACGCTCTGCATCGACTGCGGCGTGTGCGGCAAGTATTGCCCGGCATACGCCATTCAGGACGATATGGGAGACATAATCAAGAATATCAAGCACAAGGAAATGCCCAAGGCATACGTGCTGGAGGAGAACTGCACGGGGTGTATCTGGTGCGTGGACGTTTGCCCGTTCGATTGTATTCGCATGGCGCCCTCCTCGGTGGAGCGCGACCACAGCGCGGTGGCCGTGGTGGATCAGTCCACGTGCGTCGGCTGCCGGCTTTGCGAAGAGATTTGCAACAAGGGCGCTATTATCGTGCCCAAGCACGAAGACGAGTCCGAATACATGGCGCCGTTCATGCACGAGTTCGTCACCTCGCCCCTTCGCGCATATTAAGACGAGACATATTTGACGACGACTCCCCCGGATTCGGGGGAGTTTTTTTTTGAACCATCTCCTTGACGCTATATGGGCGCTCAGGTAGCGTTTCCCTTGTGAGAGGCCCTATATTCATCGAAAGGGCTTGATTTTGCTCTTTTTCGTCATCTGGCCGAGCAAGTCGAAAGAGGAGGAAATTCGTTGCCTCCAGTTTTGACGCCACGACCACCCGCCCGGATCATGGACATCGTCGATCTGGTCGAGGAATACTCGCCCGACTGCTCGGATCTGCTCACCACAGCTTATATCTACACGGCGAAGGTCCATAAGGGACAGTCGCGCATTTCCGGCGAGCCCTACATTTCACATCCATTGGAGGTGGCCCGCATTCTCGCGGAGCTGCGCCAGGACCCCGAAACCGTATGCGCGGGGCTGCTCCACGACACCGTGGAGGACACCGCCACGACGCTCAAGGAGATTGACGAGTATTTCGGAACAGACGTCGCCGAACTCGTAGACGGCGTCACGAAACTCGCGAAGATCGACGTTTCGAACACCCAGGTTCGCCAGGCGGAAAGCTACCGGAAGATGCTGATCGCCATGGCGAAGGATATTCGCGTCATCATCATCAAATTAGCGGACAGGCTCCACAACGCGCTGACGCTCCACCATCTTCCCCAGAAAAGCAGAGAACGCATAGCGCGGGAGACGGCGGAAATATACGCCCCGCTCGCCAACCGCATCGGCATCGGCTGGCTCAAGGGAGCGCTTGAGGACGTGGCGTTCAAGCACCTGCGCCCCAAGGAGTTTTTGGAAATCGACGAGATGCTCCGCGACGGCTTAAAAGACCGCGAAGCGTATATGGAACTCATCATCGAGCAGGTGAAGGAGACTCTCGAACTCGAGGACGTCGATGGCGCCGCGTCCGCCAGATTCAAGCTCCACTCCAGCATTTATGAGAAAATGCAGACGCAAAACCTCGATTTCCATCAGGTATATGACATTTGCGGCGTGAGAATCATCGTGGATTCCGTGAAGGATTGTTATGCCGTATTGGGAGTCCTGCATTCCAAATGGACGCCCATCCCCGGACGTTTCAAGGATTACATCGCCCTGGCGAAGGCGAATCTGTACCAGTCTCTCCACACCACCGTCGTGGGGCCGGAGGGCCAAAGGGTGGAATTCCAGATTCGCACGAAGGAGATGCACCGGGTGGCGGAAGAAGGCATCGCCGCGCACTGGAAGTACAAGGAGGGTGATGAGGTCGGGGACGACGGAATGGCCGACAAGTTCGAGTGGATCAGGAGAATCGTGGAAAGCCTGAACGAAGAGTCCGATCCCAGGAACCTGGTCGATTCCGTCAAGGTCAATCTTTTTCAGGACGAGGTATTCGTCTTCACGCCCAGGGGCGAGGTGAAGAGCCTTCCGCGCGGGGCGACGCCGGTCGATTTCGCTTTCTCCATCCATACGGAGGTGGGCAGCCACTGCGTGGGTGCGAAGATCAACGGAAAAATCGCGCCGCTGAGCTCACTGCTCGAGAATGGCGACATCGTCGAGATCATCACGAACCCGCACCGAAAGCCCAGCGCCGACTGGATGAAGTTCGTCGTCACCGCCCGGGCGAAGCAGAAAATCAGAAACTGGATCAGGCAAGAGCAGAAGGATCGCTCCCTCACGCTCGGCCATGAATTGCTCGAGCATGAGCTGGGACGATGCGTGGAGAAGAAGGAAGTCGCCTCATACATGAAGCCCAAGGAATTGAACGGGGTGGCGCGGTCCTTCGGAGCTCAAACTAATCAAGACTTATTGACGTCGATTGGTTTCGGGCGCGTATCCGCGCGGCAGGTGGTGCACAAGCTGTTGCCCGAACAACTCGTGCGCGAGAGGGAGAAGCGGGAGAAATCGCGTCTCAGGCGTCTCGTGAACCGCGTGAGCCGCCACAAGAACAGGGCGGGCATCCTCGTCAAGGGTCAGGACGACGTTTTGATTCGTTACGGGAAATGTTGCCAGCCGATTCCCGGCGACGGAATAGTCGGTTTCATCACGCGCGGGCGCGGCGTCACGGTGCATAACGAGAGTTGTCCGAACATCAAGTCGTTGATGGACGAACAGGAACGCCTCGTGGAGGTTTCCTGGGGCGGGGTCGACAAGGATCAGATGCACCTGGTGACGCTCGTGGTCGAAGCGCGCGACAGGCCGGGTGTCCTGGCGAACTTGAGCGCCGCCATCGCAAGTTGTGAGGCGAATATCTCCCGCGTTGCGGCCGAGGCCTCTCAGGATAAGGCGGAGATTCACCTGGACGTGCAGGTGCACGACCTCGCCCAGCTCAACGACGTCGTCAAGAGGATTCGTGACGAAAAATTCATTTTATCCGTCAACCGAATTGCGCCCGAGGTGGCCCCGCTCAAGGAGAAGGTTCCGCAAATTCGCACGGATTAGCTTCGGGTTCTGGGCCACGGATTTCATTCTGCAAATCTTCGCTCACAACGCGAACGATGCGGGAAACTTCCGGCCCGTTTCATGAATCGATGACGGATCAATGACCGACTTGCTCCACCATTCCTGGGAGATTGCGCCTGCCGAAGCGATTCGGGTCCAAAGGGCGCTTGAAAAACGCCTCATCCTGCATCCGCTGTCCACCCCGCCGAAAACGATTGCGGGCGCGGACATCTCATGCGAATGGCGGGGAAAGTTCGGCGTCGGGGGGGTGGTCGTATTCTCCTGGCCGGATATGCGGCTCGTCGACGAATCCTTCCATGGCGGGGAATTGCGATTCCCCTACGTGCCGGGGCTGCTCTCTTTCAGAGAAGGTTTTTTGCTCGAAAAAGCCTTTCTGGGTTTAAGGGAAAAACCGGATCTCATCATCTTCGACGGGCAGGGCACGGCCCATCCCAGGGGATTCGGTATCGCCTCGCACTTAGGCCTGCGCCTGGGGCTGCCCTCTATCGGGTGCGCCAAGAGCCGCTTGTTCGGCGACGCCACAGGGCCCCTGGGTGAAGAGAAGGGGGATTGGCGATATCTGCATTCACCGGATGGGCGGGAGATAGGCGCGGTCCTCAGGACGAGGCGGGGCGTGAAGCCCGTGTACGTCTCTCCCGGCCATCTCATCGACATCGAAGATTCGGTGCATTGGGTGCTTGCGGCCACTTCCCGGTATCGCCTCCCCGAGGTGATACGCACGGCCCACAGGCGCGTCAACGAGGAGCGGGCTAAGCGAAAAAGGACATAAAAAAAGCGCCCCGGGCAGGGCGCTTCTTTTGTGTGGAAATTTGAGGTCTAGCTCGGCGATGCGCCCGCGTTGGCCTCTTTTTCGGGCTTCGCCGTCTGGGGCGCTTCGTTCTTCGCGCTCGATTCGGCGGGCTTGGTGAAATTCTTCTCGATCATCAGATAATCGCGCATCGCGCGGATTTGCCGGTACGCGTCTCCGCCGAGGAGTTCTTCGTCGATGGGCTCGCCGTGGCTTTCTATCGTCCCCTTGCCGATGGTTTTTCCGAGATTGGTGGGCGAGGAGATGGTCACTTTTTTCTCGTCCGTGCCCGTCACCTTGACGAGATGGGAATTGCCGCCGACCCGAAAGGTGGCGAATTGCTCTTCCGCCAATTCTGCTTCTTTGGTGGCTTCCAGTTCGTAGATGAACAGGTCGTCTTCCTTCTCTCCCTGGACACCCTTGACGATTTCGGCCTGTAAGCCCGCGCCCTCGAAGAAGTTGGGCATCTTGGTTCCCGGCTGGACTTTGCCCGGATAAATCAACCAGTCGACTATCCAGTCGGGACGCAGGCGATTCTTGGCGAACGAGAGGTTCGGGGCCGTCGGGGGCTCTCCCCCCGGCGGGGGCGGCCATGCGCCATGACAGGCGAGGCATTCCGCCTTGCCGAAGAGTTCTTTTCCGGCCTTGAAGTTCTCGGTGCTTACTTGTGTGGCGTCGAAATGGGTATAGGGGTTGAGTTTCGAGTCCAGCGCGGCGAAGTAATCCACGAGAGCGGCTGCATCTTCATTCGGCATCTGGAAGCTGGGCATCCGTACCTTGAGCCACGGCCTGAGCGTCACGACGTTGCGCAGGAAGCCGAAGAACCACTCGGGCTGCACCTTTCTTCCCTCGCCGTTCAGCAGCGGCGGACCGTTCGTCTTGTCTTCATAACGCCTGAGCAGGTTCCCTCCCCAGTTCTCGATAACGTGGCAGCCGTTGCAGTTGTATTTCTCGATCATCCGGCGGCCGTTTTCGATTCGCTTGGCGCGGGTGTCGAGTACCTGATGAACGCTGTGCGGCGCGCCGTGCGGCATCATGGAACGCAGCAGGGTGCGTATGGAGGAGACTTCCACATCCGAGAATTCGAAGTTCGGCATCAGGAGCGTTTCGCGCTCCGTCTGAAAGAGTTTTGGGTTTTTCAGCTTGCCGAACGTCCATGACTCCCAGGTGTGGGGCATATCCACCACGTTGCCGAATGAGAGTTCGAACGGCTTTTTGGCCGCGAAGCGCGTCAGGTCCGGTCCGGTTTTAGAGAGCGTCTCCGTACCGGGGATGACGTGGCAGCCGAAACAGCCGCGCGTCGCCACGAGTTTCTTGCCGCGCTCATAAGAGGCCGCATCGCCCAGTTTCCGGGGTTTCGGACGTTTGGATTCAGGCGTGAGACTGATGAGGTAAGACGTCACCGCATGCGCTTCCTCGTCCGAGAGGCGAAGGCTGGGCATTTTGGTGTCGTGCCAATACGCTTTGGGGTTCTTGAGCCATCGGTACAACCAATCGGGTTGAATCTTCGCGCCGAGGCTTTGCAGGGCCGGTGCGAAATCGCGGTTGCGGTACACGATGGGCCTGCCGTTCACGCCCTCGAGGGGTGGACCGAGTTCCAGGTCTTTTTCGTTGCGGATGTGACAACCCAGACACCCGACGGACTCAAAAATGGACTTTCCTTTTTGAATCTGCGCGGCGTCGTCGAGATTCGGAATTTTGGCCGATTCGGCTTTCCGCGGGCCTTGCCGCCATACGTATGTGGAGATATCGAGTGCTTCTTCTTCCGTCAGGCTGAAATAGGGCATGCGGGTGCGCGGATTGTAGTCTTTCGGTTTCTTGATCCAGGAGACGAGCCAGGCGGGGGCCACTTTTTCCTGAATTCTCGAGAGGTCCGGCCCCACCTTGCGCAAGCCTTCCGTGCCCGGCAAGGTGTGGCAGCCGTTGCATCCCAATTCCCGAACGAGAGAGATTCCGCGCGAGATTTTCGGCGCTTCCGGGATGTTGAATATTTCGGTGTGGCAGCTTCTGCATTTGGTTTGCGCCTCGCTGCCGTGCAGCAGGGGATCTTCCCAGAATTGCACGTGGCCGTGGGCCTTATCTACGCTGGTTACGGCCGTCCCCTGTCCGCCGTGGCAAAGCGTGCAGCCGACCTTGTTGAATTCATGCTTCGAGAGGTAGAGGCGTCTTTTGGGGTGTGTGCGAAACGGTTGCGGCGCATTCTCGAAGCCCGCCCTGTTGATGCCCAGGTGACAGGTCTGGCACCGCTCCACCTTCATTACCGGCTCGTTGAAGTTGTTGCGCTCGTATTCGCGCAGGACGAGCTGGCTGATTTCATAGGGACGGCGGGCGATGCCGTCGAGGCGTCGTTCCTGGAAGGAAATGTCACCCGTCACTTTTCGTCTCGTCGCCTCGAGCGTATTCAGTTCCTTTTCATTGGCCTCAATCTTGCCCTTTATCGCGTCCCTGGCGGCTTCCGCCTTCGCCGCTATGGGTGTTATCTCATCGAGCAGGACCTTGGCCTCATCGACTTCTTTTTGCTCGGTCTGGTTGTCGTGCCCTTGCCGAATGGCTTCCTGGAGAGAGAAGTAGGACTGATCGTAGAGGGCTTTCCTGATGCCCATCTCCTGCACTTTCTCGAAGGCGTCGAGTTCGCTCTTCGCGAGTTCTTCCTTGAGGCTTTTGAGTTCTGCGTCGCCGGCGAGTTTTTCTTTTTGGGCGGCGATTTTCTTATCGAGATCGGAAACCCTGGAACCGGTTGTTTTTCTGAGACCGGCTAGTTCTTTCTCTACCTGGGCTTTCTCATAGATGTTGAACTTTTTCTGGTATTGTTTCCAGGGTCTGCGCGTGAACGCTTCGTCCCATACGGTCCAAAACGTCACCGCGACCATGATGAGCCCTAGAATGAAAAACGGGATAGGACTGGTTTTCTCTTCCGGAGGCTTGAAGTCTCGACCTTGCATCGTGAAAAAACGCTCCCCCCCACCGGCTTTACTGAGCGGAAATTGCTGGTTTCCTCGCTAAAATCCGGCTGATTATAGGTATCGGCAGGGCGGGCGTCAACCATAGAGCGAATAGTTTTAATTTAGCCTAATGCCGTGTGAATACGGGGAGAATGCGCTGAAAACACATGGGGATTCACGAAGGCGCCGGCGGGTGTCCATGCCTCTCGCCGGCCCTGCCCGGAGACTATTCGTTCTGGCTTCTGATGATGTTGGCGAGTTGGCCGATGATGGCTATGGAGATAGTGGGGTGTTCGTGGATCAACTGCATCAGAGGCTCTTTTTCGATGCCCAGCAAAGAGGTGTCCTTGCTCGCTCGCGCGCCCGCGCTTCTGCCCTCATCGCCGAAGAGCGCGATTTCGCCGAACGAGGTCGGGGGGCCGAGCGTGGCCAGAATCTTCGGCTCTCCGTTCTCCTGATTGAGGATAATTTCTATTTCCCCATCCACGATGACGTAGAGATAATCGCAAGGGTCTCCCTGCTCGAATAGTATTTTTCCCGCCTGTATCTGGACTTCCCTGGAAATGTTGCTCAGTATTTTCAGCTCATCCGCGCTCATCGTCTCGAACATATTGACGCCTTTCAAAAACAGGGCTTTTTCGATGGTCGAGAGCATGAATTTCTCCTGTCCGGATAAATTTTCGCCAACTACTCCATATTGGGTGCGCTCGCGGCGCACCTGGATGCGCACCAATTGATTCTCGTCATTCTCCATGGTTCTCAAAAACGTCTCAACGTCGTTTTCATCTTTCCCGATAATTCTCAAGGCGGCAACCGCGGCCTCGCGGATATACGGGTCGCCCTCAGAGGCCCGCGACTTGAATTGCGCGCCCCACTCGGCGGTTGAGCCATCCGCTTCGCTTGCAAGATGTTTTCCCGCCGCGTCGAGAGCGATGGCCTGGAGCCATGTATTCTCTGAATTCATGTAGGCCGTCAGCACGTCGTCAATCGATTTTTCGGGTATTTCCCATAGTTTCCTGCCCTCTGAAACCATATCGGAGGTCGAGCGGCCCAAGAGCAGGGGCTCGAGCGCCAGAATCAGGAGCCTCGTATTGCCCGCCGAGGAGAAGTTCGAGAGCGTCTCGATGGCGATCGCTCTCGACGAGGATCCTCCTCGGGCGAGGGATTCCGACACGGTATCCACCGTTTTCTCGTCCCCGATCACCCCCAGCAATTCGAGCAGGACGAGTTGCCTTTCCGCGACGACGTCTTCGAGCGCTTTTCTCAACATCGTAAAGGCGGATGCGTTCTCCCGGCTTTCGATGACGTGGAGATGGTTGATGACGTCGTAGACTTCCTTCAAATGCTCCACGGCGAATGAGGAGAGGGAATCGACGATTTCCTGCGCGCTCATCTCGCGGGAGCCGTTTTTAGCACTTTTGAACAAGAACGGAACGACGAACGAAACCAACCCGGAGCCTTCGAGAGAGAGGGTTCCTTTTCGTTTCATGTTTTTCAGCGATTCGACGGCCTGCCTTCTGACCAGAGAATCGACGTCCGAGAGAGCGCCCAGGGTGCGCTCGAAATTCTCCCGCGAGCCTATATTGCCCAGTTGTCTGACGCCTCTGCGCCTGATGGCCGCGCTCTTGTCCGAGGTGGTGACCCGGATGACTTCCGCCATCTTCTCCTCATCGACCCCCTGGTTCATGGCCAGAACTTCTATCGCCTCGAGCGCGGCTTCGCGGACTTTCTCCTCGTTCTGATACAGATAGGGAATCAATCGTTTGATGAATCGCGGGTTCTGAAGCTCTCCCATGCACCGCAGGGCGCAGACCCTGGCCGCCGCGTCTTCTTCGTTGAGCATCTGGTGCAGCGTTTGCAGGCCGTTGGCGAGCCAGAACAGATCGTCGGAGCGCACGAGCAACTCGACGGCGCGAACCCTGACCTCAGGCGAGCGGTTCATCAGATTTTCATGGACCAACTCCGCCGTCTCATCGGTAAGTCCGATGGATTCCGCCGCATCCATGGCGGCGCACCGAAGGACGGGCTCCTCGCATGTGAGATATTCCTCCAGCAGGGGCTGCATTTTCTCGCCCTCTTCGGCCCCGGGAACCTTGGCGAGAATTTTCAGCAACTCGGCCGCGGCATGGCCTTTCCGCCGGGGGATTTCTCCGAGAATAATCGAGAAGGTCTCGCTTCTGCCGCTTTCCGCCATCATCTGGGCCGTGAAGACGCAAAGGTCGTCATCCCCCTCGCGGATGTTTTTTCCGAGTATCGCCATGCTCTCATCGTCAACCGGGCCGAACCCCTCCTTGGCGTAGCGGAACAGCCCTAAGTTTCTCTCCTCGAGCATCCTGCGCAGGGCGGCGCCGTATTCATTGCGCACGAAGAAGCCTGTGGCGAGATAGGCGAACGCGATGAACAAGGAGATGAGGGCCACCCAGCCGGGGCTCAGGGGGAAAAGAGCGAGGCCGGTGGGCTTGATGATGAGTAGTGTGACGCCACTGACGATGCTGGCCACGGCGACCACCTGACCTGCGACGAACGCGCCGACGCGCGCGCGGACCGAGGGGGAGACGGCGTTGTAGAGCAAGGCGTTGATGGCGTTTCGAATCGATTCCTGGAGGTTCTTGTTGTTGAAGCGCAGGAAGACGGCGGAATAGAAGCCGGGTGAAATCGCCATGCCGGTAAGGCCGATGATGGTGGTGAGCGGATAAAGGAGGTTCGCCGTGCCCAGGCCGAGGCGTTTGATGATGCGCGGGGTGATGAACGTCTGGACGAGCAGGGAGAAGGCGCTCCCGATGGCGGTGAAATATCCGAGGAACGAAGCGAGCTGCGCGCGATCGGAAAAGACTTCACGAAAGATGAGACTGTATTGGAAATCCTGAAAACTCCTGAGAATCACCACGATGAAGCTGAACAGGGCGAACGCGCAGACGTATCTGTTCGTCCTCATGAGCGCGAGGTTGCCTCCTCCCGAGGCCGCCTTGGCCGGTTTACGTTTTTGAGGACGCGCATCTTCGATGATGTGGTCCCGGAGCCGCCATTCGGCGTATTGCACCACCCCGATACTGACGACGATGGCTCCAATCCATATATAGAGCAGATTCGAGACGCTCCCCAGGACGGGTATGAGCAGCGGAATGGCCAGGCCGCCCAGAATGCCGCCGTAGCGCCCCCCGGTCAGGATGATCGGAACGAGCCGCTTGGATTGCAAGACGTCGAGGTACTGGCCGTAGAGGGCGCGGAAGTTGTTCGGCAGCATGTTCGTGAACATGACGAACAGGGTGTGGAGGAGCGGGAATGCGATCGGCATGGCGTAGGCGCGTATGTCGGCGAAGATGAGCAGCTTGATGCCGAATACGAGCGCGATGAAAAAAATCAGGACAGTCTTGAACATCGCCGTAATCGAGAGTTTTTCGGTCAGCGAGGAGTAGAACGTGCTGATGAAGATGATCATCAAGGCGTTGAATATGTACATGTAGGGGAGAAAACCCGGGCCGACTTCCGAGAGGAACAACGCTTCGGATACGGTGAGGCCGATGGAGAACTGAACCCCGATGAGGAAATAGAACAAGAAGAACACCGAGAAGACGAGCAGTTCCTCTTCCTGAATGTCGAATGCTTTTTTGAGGAATTTCGCCATTTCGGTCACTTCTGGAGCGGTGGATGAGGATCCTTCGCGCGAATCCCGCCCCTTGGGATTCCTGGAACGCAGGCGATGAGGAACGGGTTGATTCTAACTTAGACTTTTTGAGATTTCCATGAGTAGAACGACAGGGCGTCCTCCGCCCACTGCGCGCAGTTTTCGTAAAATCTTTCCCAGCGGCTGTTTGCGCATTGGGCGCGAACGGGATCGGCGTTGCCCTCGGCGATCAGGCCGTTCATTGGCGAGAGGTCGAATTCGGCCCGAACCGGAACTCTGCCGCGCTCACAGGCGCCGACGAGAGACAAAAAGCGCGCGAACGCATCAAAAGCGCCGTGAATCTTCTCGCACAATCGCTCCGCGCCTCCCGCGTATGCGACCAGGGCGGGAACCAAAGGCGCGTAGCGGTTCAGTTCCATGCCTCCCTCCGTGCGGTTCGTGATGCTGTCCACACCGACGACCCCGATGGAATCATCCGAAAATTCCACCGGGAACAGCCTGGCGTAGAGCGTTTCCACGACCGGCCCCTCGCGGCTGAGCCTCAGGTGAACGCGAATGCTGAACAGGCCGAAATCGATCCAGTTGCATATCAACGGGAGGTAGCGCGCGTCGAATACCTGCTCGTAGTTTTCGATTGCGTTTGCCAGAAGGTGAATCGAATCCTCACGGGATAGGGATGATTCGCGAAGTTGCGATTCGAGTCTGGGCGTGCAGTTTCTGAGCATTTGCCCCAAAACCTCCGGTGGGGCGTCGCCTCCCACCCTTTGGGTCTTGATGTAGGCTTTCGAGGTCGCCGGGCTGGCCTGGAAGCGATGAACGAGCCAGTCCATCGCCCGGAGGTGATTGGGGTCGTCCGCGTCGAGAGACAAGGGCAGGGGGGTCGCGCTGTCCGCCGCGACGCCGAGTTTGCTTAAATCCGGAAGCCCGAATCCGTTGGGGTAGACGTCCAGCCGAAAACAGCCGCGTCCGCCGCCGCCTTCTTGCGGTTTGACGAAGAAAGTCGCGGCGTCCCATTTTCTCGACAAGGCCGAGGCCCTGTCCAGAATGGCGGTGGCGGTGTCCGCAGGTCTTCCTCCGTTTAATTCCACCACTTCATAGCCGGCCGTCAGGTGACGCCTATGATCATCCGTTTTGGAGTTTCCCGTGTCCGCGCCGTTTCCGTTCAGGAGTTCATAAGTGGTTTTCTTGTTCGACAGCGGCCCACCGGGGGCGGTGAGAGGCCCCGGCGCCACGACGATTCCCCGTTCTTCGAGAACCTTGGCCAAGGTTGCGTCGTAAAGACTTCTTTGGGCGGTCTGACTGATGACGAGCAGTTCTTTCGGGGCCTTGGCGGCGCGCGCCAAGAGTTCTTCTCGCCGATTCAGGACCCTGACGGGGATGGACAACCCCAGTTGCTTCAGATGCGCCCGCATCACCCGGGCGGTTTCCATGGTGAGGGGCAGTCGGCTCGGGGAGCCGTCCAGCAAAAGGATTTCTCCCGGACGCCGAGTGGGTGATGCGTCTTCCATGATGCGCAAATCTGCGAATCGGGGTTCGCGCGCCGCCCAGTGGTTCAAGTTCTCGATCAGGGTGTCATTCAGATCGCCGAGGTCTGAGTCGAATTCCCGGCTGACTCGGTATAAATCCCAGACGCCGCCGCTCGCATCGGGCGTGAGATTATACAGAGAAGGTTCTCGCGCGATGAGAGGATGGCTGGATGTCTTATGTGGGGCCAAGGTTTTGCTCTTTATGTCTAAAACACCGACTTGCGCTGGTGCATGAAGTGTTTGACCGCCCAATCCGCAATGGCGCCGCCCACGGCCCTCTCGGCCGAGAGGGAGGAGGGGTTCGAAGCGATGCAACTGAGGGTGCGTATCCCCGTCATGCGGTACGCTTCCTCACGCGCGTGCTCTTCATTGGCGAGCTTTCCGGAAATGAGCATGTTTTCCTCCTCCACCTCCAGATGGCTTCGGATCCAATGAACGATGAGCGTTGATTCCAGCGTATCACATGCGCAGATAATCAGCCCTCTGCGCGCGAGCCAGTTTTTGACCCAGGGGTCGCTCGCTACGTGAAGGCTGGCGTCCGCGGAGGGAGAATCCGCCAGTTCCGCAATGACGATTTCCGCCTTCGCGCAGGCGTGGCGGAGCAGATTCTGAGCGCATCGCCTGACTTCGTCTCGGGAGACGGCGCAGGTGGAAGCGAGGCCCGCATCGACGAAATCCCAGCCGAGTCTCGTGGAGTCGAAAAACCCGAGGGGTCTTCCGTAATTCACCTGCATGAGATCCCGCATGCGTCCCGTTCCGGTCAGTTTCACGTATGAGGCGCGGATGCCCGAGGAGTGCAGGGCGGAGGCGAGCGAAGAGGCGCAGGTCGTTTTGCCCACGTCCATCTCGGAGCCGGTGACCAGGATGATGGGAGCGCGGGGAATGCCTTCTTCATCGACGGGGCAACGGGTATCGGGGATGACGGGAAGATGAGAAAGGCGGGCGGGCTCGCCTCGTGCCGGGAGGCTCCCTGTCACTTTTATTTTCACGCACGGCGTTTCAGGGTTCGTACGGATCCCGCAGACGCCGCCGACGTTCAGCATGTCGAGCACCACTCCGGGCTCCGGTGGAGAGTCCGGTTCACGGCCCGATACGCTGCGGTTCGCATAGCGTCCGCCGAGTGTTACGACCAGATTCATTTTTTCGCGCAATTTCGTTTCACTCGTCTTCCACGCGTCGGGTGTTCCCTGGAGGGCTTCGAGTGTTTCCAGACGATCGATGGGAGCATTCTTAGGCGCGGCGACGACTTCGCCCAGGAAGATTCCGTTAGAGGGAACGGGCCGGGAGTCAGGCGTGAAATCCGCCTGAAACGGAAACGGACTCTCAGGAGAGAGGAACAAGCCTCGGGCGGTGGATGCGAAGAAATCTACTTTCAATTTCACTATGTCCTAAGCAGGAGAAAGCGAGAGGCGGCGCGTGAAAGTATCTATCATATCCTGAGCGTCTGCGGAGATCTGTTTTTCCCCTCCTTCATAAATCGATGAGACACCCTCGAGCTTACAAAACGTCCCCCTCGGTTCTACTATGGTGCCTTTTGACGCGGGAGAGCAAGTGACCAGCACTTCATTCTGGTCTTGAACATCGCCCAGACGATAGCCTTGCCGGATGAATTTCGGCCCCCCTTCTTTGTTGATGGTGTAAATTCCAGGAGCCAAAGAGTGGCCGATTCGCACTCTCGAAGGTTTCGTGTTTCGTATCAAAAGCTGAAAGCCGGATAAATCCGGTCGGCTGAGTTCGGCAAGCAAGTTTTGATGCGCGTCGATGTCCTCGCCCCTATTCAGGAATTCCGCCAAATGCCAGTAGGTGGTGGTGGGCGTCGTGCTCTGAATTTCTTCGAGCTCGGTCATCAGTTGCGTGGTTCCCAGCACGCGCGGGTTGAGTTCAATGGCGTAGGGCTCGTCTCTGTGGACGATGAAATCGACGCCGTATATTCCCCGGTAGCCCGCCTCCGCTATCCAGTCTCCGATTTTCAGGGTGGCATCCTCGATTTTCCGGCGACTTTCTTCGGAAACCAGCCGATACGCCGCATAGTCGCTTCCGGCGTAATCGAATCGGTGCATGGAGCAGCCGGGAATTCCGGTGAACATCACCGAAGGTTGGGACATCCAGGGTTTTCCGTTGCAAATCACCCCCGCCGCGCCGAGGGCGGGACCATCCAGGAAAGCGCTCACGATCACGAGCGCATCGGGCCCCAGTTTTTTGACGAGTTCATCGCGTTTATTCGCGAGCGCCTCGGATGAGTCGATGAGGTGCGTCTGATTGCCTGAGGAACCGATTCGCTCCGAAATAATCATGACGGGCCCGAATTCTTCAAGCTGTTTGAGCCCGAGTTCGCCCAACGCCAATACGTCGCCCGGGGGAACGCTGAACCCCGCTTCGATGGCCCGGCGTCGGAACGATACCTTATCGTCGAATCTCGTCTTGATTTCCACCGGATTCGCCAGAATGCGGAGCCTGCCCTTTGCCTCTTCGGCGAGTATGCCGAGGAATTCCGTGGAACGGTAGGGGATGATGTACTGGGGTTTATCCCCTTGTGAGAGATATTCACGAATTTGCGGCCCCAGCGTTCCTTCGTACGCCTCTACGAGTGATGAATGCGTCCACACGATTCGCTTTTTCTGTCCGCGTTCCACGGCGAAATAGCGCAGACGCTTGTCCCACTCGGGCCCGTCGAGCCCGTAATCGCAGGCGATGAGGAAATCGAGGGGGACGATGTTTTCCACGGTGATCGAATCGGTGGAGCGTAGGCCCTGAAAGCCGAATATGGAGCCTGCCGGAACGGCGCACATCAACATCTCGCTAAAATCATCTCTTGTGTGATGAGGCAAGGAAAGTGTTCCTTCATCGAGAATCAGTATGAATGCCCGGCCAGCGCCAAAATCAAAAACAGGCGATTCTAATTCGATTGCTTCGTGGATATCAACATAATTCGACGTTTCGGGAATAGCCATTTCGCTCCGAAGGCTTCTGCAACTCACCCCGCGCTATGCTAGGATGTGCCCGTTTCATACCCCGAATACGTCAGTTGGAAGCGAGCGTTCGCGAATGCCGGAAGTGACAGAAATGCCCGAATCGGCTTTTGATGTAGAAGAATACCCGATGATGTCGGAATCGGAACTTAGGTGGGCAAAATTTCGCCGAAGCATGATGCGCGCCAAACCAGCCATGCTCGGCGGCGTTTTTCTCATCCTGCTCGTCGTCGTTTCTCTTTCCGCCCCGTTCATCGCGCCGCAAAACCCGAGGAAAGTGGATGTGAACCTGCGCCTGAAGCCTCCTGTCTGGGTGGAGGGAGGAAGCGCGAGCTACCTGCTGGGAACCGACGCGCTGGGCCGGGACGTTTTGAGCCGCCTCATTTACGGGGGCCGCGTCTCTATTCTGGTGGGCTTGAGTTCGGTGGTGATTTCAGGGGTGATCGGTATTGTCCTGGGCCTCGTTTCGGGCTTTTTCGGCGGGAAAATAGACGATCTCATCAGCGGCTTTTCCGAAATTCAACTGGCGTTTCCCTTCATTCTCCTGGCCATCACGATCATGGCGGTCATCGGGCCGGGTCTGCTCAACATCATCATCGTGCTGGGGATCAGCCGGTGGGTGGCGTACGGCCGCGTGGTCAGAGGCCAGGTCATCTCGATCAGGGAGCGCGAATTCGTGGAAGCCACACACGCTTTGGGCTACCCGCTGTACCGCATTTTGTTCATGCAGATATTGCCCAATACCTTGTCCCCGCTGATCGTCATCGCCACCTTCTCCGTGGCGGGAAACATTATTTCCGAATCTTCGCTGAGTTTTCTGGGGCTCGGTGTTCCGCCTTCGGTCGTTACCTGGGGGGGCATGTTGTCCGATGGACGCGAATATCTGCGGGGCGGCTGGTGGATGGCGACTTTCCCGGGTCTCGCCATCATGGCGACGGTTCTGAGCGTCAACCTCATCGGCGATTGGCTGCGGGACTACATGGACCCCCGCCTCGGCGATGATATGTAGCCAATTCAGTTTTCTGAAGGGAATTTGTGCATGAAAAGGCTCCTGCTCGGTGGAATTTGCCTGTTGCTTTTTGGGCTCGCCGCCTGCGGCCGCGAAGCGAATAAGGGGCCCTTTACGGTCCTCCTCTCGGTGGAGGCCAATACGCTGGACCCCCATTTCGCCACTGCCACCACCGAGTGGAGCATCTTGATGAACATGTTCGACCCTCTCATCGAGCGGCGTGACGACATGCGGCTTGCGCCTGCCCTGGCCGAGCGCTGGGAGGTGGACGATACGAAAAAAGTCTGGACGTTTCATCTCCGCAAGGGAGTGAAGTTTCATAACGGCGAGCCGTTCGACTCAGAATCCGTGCGATACACGTTCGAGCGCATGCGCGACAAGAAGCTCAAGCCCCGCATCACGGTGTACCGCCGGATTTTCCTGGACAGGATAGAAAAAGTGGATTCCCACACCGTGAAGATTCACACCAGGCGCCCCGTCGCCACCCTGCCGGTGTGGATGGTGAACGCGTTCATGCTGCCGCCGAAGTATTACTCATCGACCTCGCCCAAGGAACTGTTGAAGAAACCCGTCGGCACGGGGCCCTACAAGCTGGTGAAATGGATCAAGGACGACCGCATCGAGATGGAGGCCAACAAGGACTGGTGGCGGGGTGAGCCTGCAATAGATGAGGTGGTCTGGCGGCCGGTGTCCGAGACTTCGGCCCGCATAGGGGAGCTGGAGACGGGCGGGGCCGACGTCATCATGAACATCTCGCCCGATCAGTCGAAAACCATCTTGGCGAGGGAAGAGGGTCTCCAACTCAAGGGGGCTCGGGGAGGACGCAGGATTTATCTGGGGATTCGCACGGACCATGGGGTGCTGGGCGATGAGCGCGTCCGCCGGGCGCTGAACCACGCGGTTGATTTCGGAGCTATCGTCAAGAACGTATTTCTGGGTCATGGCTCGCGGATGAGGAGCATCGTGAACGCCCCGAACGCCGACCCGAAAATGAAGGCCTACGCCTATGATCCCCAAAAGGCGAAAGCGCTCCTCGCCGAGGCCGGCTTGAAGGACGCGAATGGGGACGGTGTTTTGGAGGCGAATGGTGAGCCATTTGAACTGAAACTTGAAGTTCCTGCCTCCAGGTATTTGAAAGGAAAGGAGATGTCGGAATTCATAGCAGCTTATTTCCGCGCCGTGGGCGTCCAGGTGGAGGTCATTCCCCTGGAGTGGTCCGTTTTCCTCGCTAGAAGAAGAAAAAAGACGCTGGCGCCCCTGTATTTTCACGGGTTCAGTTCCGCTTTCAACGAAGAACTCGATTTGGGCGTGCTGCGTCCCAACCTGTTCGCCAACCTCACTGCCTGGAGAAACCGGGAGTTTGTGGAAAACTACAAGAAGCTCGGCCAGGCGTTCGACACCGATGAGCGCAGGCGAATCAGCTACCGTATGCAGCGCATCGTTCATGAGGAAAGCCCTTGGGTGTTTTTATGGAACCAGTATGATTTTTTCGGCCTGAGCGCCAGAACGCGCTGGACTCCCAGGCCGGATGAGAGAATCTACCTGCCCGCGATTCGGTTGAAAGAAGCGAAACCATAAGATGGGCGCTTATCTTTTCAGAAGAGTCATCCGGGCCGTCGTTGTCGTGGCCGGCGTGAGTTTTATTTCGTTCGCCGTCTTGTTCCTATCGGGCGACCCGACGGACACCATGGTGGGTGAGGACTGGACGGTCCAGGAGGTGAAGCAACTCCGCCAGGACATGGGTCTCGACAAACCCTGGTTCGTGCAATACGGGCGATACGTGGGCCGTGCCGTGCAGGGTGATTTCGGCGAAAGCCTGCGCTATCGCCAACCCGCGTTCGAACTCATCATGGAGCGTCTGCCGGCGACTCTGGAACTCGCCCTCGTGGCGCTCGTTCTATCGATTATCCTGGCGTTTCCGTTAGGAGTCGTCAGCGCGACGCAGCGCGGTTCTCCGTATGATCATGGGGGAATGCTTTTTGCGCTCCTGGGACAATCCATGCCCGTTTTCTGGCTCGGCCTGATGCTGATACTCGTTTTCGGGGTGAGTCTGAGGTGGCTGCCGGTCAGCGGAAGAAGCGGTTGGGAGCATCTCATATTGCCCGCCATCGCGCTTTCCACGTATTCGATCGCCAGAAATACGCGGGTGGTCCGAAGCTCCATGCTGGAAGTCCTACGCCATGAATACGTGAAGACCGCCCGTGCGAAGGGGCTCTCCGAATGGGTCGTCATTAATCTGCACGTGCTCAGAAACTCCATGATTCCGGTGATTACGATTATTGGTCTGGAATTCGGGCACCTGCTGGGGGGTGCGGTGATCGTCGAGACGATTTTTTCCTGGCCGGGTGTGGGGAGGCTCTTGATTCAGGCCGTCTACGCCAAGGATTTCCCCCTGGTTCAGGCCTCGGTGACCATCACCGCGCTGATATTCGTGTCTTTGAACCTCATTGTCGATCTGATGTATTCCGTCCTCGATCCCAGGGTCAGACTCCATTGAGCCGGACTGCGTATTTCTGGACGCCAGAATCGCTCCTGCACGACAACGGCCGCCATGTGGAGAACGTAGAGCGCGCCAGACGCCTCACGCCCGAGAGAATCGTCGCGCAAGTCCCGTCGGTCAGGCACCTGGAGATTGCGCCTCACGACGCCCGTGAGTGGGTATTGAGGGTGCACGAGGAATCGCACCACCGCTTCGTGCGCGAGGCGTGTGAGAGTGGCAGGTGCATTCTGGATGGCGGCGATACGCAAGCCGGTCCCGGAAGCTATGAGGCGGCCCTCGCCGCCGTGGATGCGGCCCTGAGCGCGGCGGACGCCGTCATGGCCGGGGAGGTGGACAACGCCTTTTGCGCCGCAAGGCCGCCGGGCCACCACGCCTTGCCCTTTCAATCGATGGGGTTTTGCCTGTTCGCCACCGCATCCATTCTCGTTCGGTATCTGCAGGAAAAGCATGGCTTTAAGAAAATCGCCGTGGTGGATTGGGACGTGCATCACGGAAACGGCACGCAGCATATCTTCTGGCGCGATCCGGACGTGTTTTTCGTCTCCTTGCATCAACATCCCCACTATCCCGGCACGGGGCTTGGGAACGAGACGGGAGAAGGGGCTGGCGAGGGCGGAACGCTGAACGTTCCCGTCGCGGCGGGAACGCCTGAAGAGAAATATCTCCTAAAATTTCAGGAAAGCGTCATCCCCGCCATCGAGGCGCACGGGCCGGAGGCAATTGTCGTATCGGCGGGTTTCGATGCGCACCGAGACGATCCGCTCGGAGGGCTGATGATAACCGAAGCCGGTTTCGCTCAATTGACCAGGTGGGTGAAGACGCTTGCGGGGGACCTCTGCTCGGGTCGCCTCATCGGCTTGCTCGAGGGCGGATATAATCTCGACGCCCTGGAGCGTTCCGTCGTAGCCCACTTGCGAGAACTCTCCGCGTAATGGTTTTTCACGGTGGTTTTATGAAAATATCCTTTATTTAGTTGACTGACTAACTTAAAAAGTTTATATATGCCTTGTGTATCGAGTTCGGCCTGGTTTCGGCGTATTTGTTCGACGAGGCGGGTTTTCAACTTCAAGTGGGGAGAGAAGATGGAAGCGACTGCGGCGACCCCCAAAGGCCCGAAGGCCTCCGCGACGAAAGAGAAAATCATAGAAGCGGCCGCAAGGCTCGTCTATCACAGGGGATTTCACGCCACTTCGCTGGATATGGTGGCGCAGGCCGCCCGGGTGAACCGGGGGAGCCTGTATTATTTCTTCCGCTCCAAGAAGAATTTAGGGCTTGCCGTCATCGGTCACTACGAATTTCTTCTTCATCAAAACTACCTCTCCCCCTCGTTTGATGCACAAGAGAAGGGGCGTGAGAAAATAAGGCGTCTCGCGGAATCCTACGCCCGCATGCCAAGCCAGGATTCTCCGTGCTGTGGATGCCCTATCGGGAACCTGTCGCTCGAGCTCAGCGCCCTGGATGAGGAGATGCGCCTGCGGCTCAAAGGGGTTTGGGAGAAAGTTTTCGAGAAAATCGCAGGCGTCCTGGCGCAGTCTCAAGATGAGGGAGAACTTCCGGGAGATGTCGACCCGCTTGTACATGCGCGTTCTTTTTTCTCACAGATACAGGGCGCGCATATCATTGCGAGGTGCTCTCGTGATGAGGCATCTTTATACGAAGACTGCGAGCGTGCTTTCATGAGTCTGCCCTGGGCGCAGGACGGGGAGTAGAAATGAACACGGAAGATCGCGAATACAGGCCCGGAAGTCCCCCGCGCTCCAGGAGGTGGCGATGGCTCGTCTGGTGCGTTTTTCTGCTGGGCGCCGCCCTCGCATGGCTGTTCGCAGAGCGCTATTTCGGTGGCATCCATGATCCGGACGCCGTGCCCCGCGTCGTTACCCCGCGCGGTGATCTCGCCGCCGAGGAAAAATCCAACATAGAGCTTTTCCGCCTCTCCTCCCCATCGGTCGTCTACATCACGAGGCTGGCGATGAGGCGCGACAGGTTCAGCCTCAACATGTTCGAGATTCCCCAGGGCACGGGTTCGGGCTTCGTCTGGAACGGTCAGGGGCACATCATCACGAACTTTCACGTCGTTCAGGGGACGAGCTCTCTGCGCGTTACCCTGGCGGATAACTCCGAGTGGGATGCGAGCGTGGTGGGAGTATCGCCGGATCAGGATTTGGCGGTTCTCTTCATCAACGCGCCGAGAAGCCGGCTCAAACCGATTGCCATCGGCCAGTCCGCCAACTTGCAGGTGGGCCAGAGGGTGTACGCCATCGGCAATCCCTTCGGGCTGGACCAGACGCTCACGACGGGGATCATCAGCGCTCTTGGGCGCGAGATAGACGGCGTATCGGGCCGCAAGATCAGCGGCGTCATCCAGACTGACGCGGCGATCAATCCGGGGAATTCCGGGGGGCCTCTCCTCGACAGCGCAGGTCGTCTGATAGGCGTCAACACCGCTATTTTCAGCCCATCCGGTTCCAATGCGGGGATAGGTTTTGCGGTTCCCGTGGATACCGTGAACAGGGTGGCGCCTCAACTGATTCGTCATGGCCGCGTCATCAGGCCCGGGCTCGGCATTCACGTGGCCGACAGGGGAACCGCGGAGCGCTTGGGCATTCGAGGGGTGTTGATCATTCGGGTGCAAAAAGGCAGCGCGGCTGAAGCCGCGGGGTTGCGCGGCACGGGAAGAGGCAAGGGAGGCAGACTCGTGCTGGGGGACGTGATTGTCGGCGTGGGGGAGAAATCCGTTGCCTCGCTCGATGACCTGTTGGACACGCTCGATACGCATAAGGTGGGCGACGTCGTGGAAGTCCATCTGACGCGCGACGGGACCCGGATGAGCGTGAACATAAAACTTCAGGCCTTGAGTTAGGGGTGTGAGATGTCGATAAATTCGATCCCCGAAACGCTGGAAATTCCGGTCGAGGGCATGTCGTGCGCTGCGTGTTCCGCCAGGCTGGAAAAACGACTCGGCGCGCTCGATGGTGTGCTGCGCGCCAATGTGAATCTGACCCTGGCGCGCGCGCAGGTCGAGTTCATTCCCGCCCAGGTGACGCCCGCCGATATTGCCGAAAGGGTCCAAAAAACAGGTTTTCGCGTTCCGCTTTCTCACGTCGAATTCACGATAGAAGGGGTGGAGGACGAAGAGGATGCCGCGCGCCTGGAGAGTGAATTACACGAATTCGATGGTGTCATATCCGCCGGCGTGGACTTTGCGAGGGGCAGTGGCCGTGTCGTGTTCCAGCCGGCCATCGTTCGCGCCGATGAGATTTTTGATTATTTGGCCAAGGCGGAGTGTTCGGCTCGTCCCGTGGTGGATGAAGAGCAGGACACGGAAAAACTAAAGCGCGAGCGCGAGTTCAGGAAAAGTGTGCGTCTTCTGATCTTCTCCGCGGTTTTATCCGCACCGCTTCTCTTCCAGATGGCGGGCATGCTCCCGGGCGCAGGGGGTTGGGAATTACCGAGGTGGTGGCAGTTCGCGCTCGCCACGCCCGTGCAGTTCATCGTGGGCTGGCGGTTTTACCGGGGGGCGTACCATTCGCTCATGGGCGGCGGCGCGAACATGGACGTTCTCGTCGCCCTGGGCACGAGCGCGGCGTGGCTGCACAGCAGCGTGGTGACCCTGTGGGGCTTGAGCGGTCATCACGTGTATTTCGAGGCGTCCGCGATTCTGATCACGCTCATCGTGCTCGGAAAAGTGCTCGAAGAGCGCGCCATGGGGCGAACTTCAGAAGCCATCAAGAAGCTCATCGGGCTCCAGGCCAAGACGGCGCGGGTGCTCCGCGACGGGGAAGAACGCGAGGTTCCCGTAGAGCAAGTTCAGGTTGACGACGTCGTGATGGTGCGCCCGGGTGAGAAATACCCCGTGGACGGGCTCATCATCGAGGGCGCGACTTCCGTGGATGAATCCATGCTGACGGGCGAGAGCGTTCCCGTGGCGAAAGGCGTGGGAGACGCCGTTACCGGAGCCACGCTCAACATCGACGGTGCGGTGCGGTTCCGCGTCACGAAAGTGGGCAAGGAAACGGCGTTGGCCCAGATAATCCGCATGGTGGAGCAGGCCCAGGGCTCCAAGGCGCCGATCCAGCGCACCGCGGACAGGATTTCGGGCATTTTCGTGCCCATCGTGCTGGGAATCGCCCTCGTTACATACGCTCTCTGGGACGCCGTGGGGCCGTTTACGCCCGCGCTCATCAACGCCGTCGCCGTTTTGGTTATCGCGTGTCCGTGCGCACTGGGTCTCGCGACACCTACGGCCATCATGGTGGGTACGGGAAAAGGGGCCGAAGCCGGCATTCTCATCAAAGGTGGAGAGTCTTTGGAAACGGCGCATAAGCTGGACGCCGTCATTTTGGATAAAACGGGCACGCTGACCAGGGGAGCCCCCGTGGTGACCGATATCTTGCCGCTCAATGGGTTGCCGGAAGGGGAATTGCTCCGGATCGCGGCAAGCGCCGAGCAGGGCTCGGAGCATCCTTTGGGAAAATCGATAGTGAATGAGGGCAGGGCGCGCGGCCTGGAATTGCTCGAGATGCGTGATTTCCGGGCCTACCCGGGGCATGGGCTAAAAGTGGAAGTAGGGGGACGAAAAATTTATCTGGGCAACGAAAAGCTCATGGCGGAACATGGCGTGAGCACGCCTCCTCACATCGATGAGATACGAAATCTCGAGTCTCAAGGGAAAACCGTCGTGCTTATCGCCGATGTGGAAGGCTTGCTGGGCGCCATAGGCGTCGCCGATACCCTGAAGGAAAACTCGGCAGAGGCGGTCGAATCGCTCCAGCGTATGGGAATCGAGGTCTACATGATGACGGGCGACAACGAGCGAACGGCGCAAGCCATGGCGGCGCAGGCGGGAGTCCGCCACGTCATGGCGGGCGTGATGCCGGATGAAAAGGCGGCCATGGTGGAGGAACTCAGGCGTGGCGGCAAAAAGGTGGGCATGGTGGGCGACGGCATCAACGATGCCCCGGCGCTGGCCGCCGCGGACGTGGGATTCGCGATTGGTACGGGTACGGACATCGCGATGGAGGCGTCCGACATAACGCTGATGCAGGGCGATCTGCTGGGTGTGGTAGCGGGAATTCATCTCTCAAAGACCGTGATGCGGAAAATTCGCCAGAATCTATTCTGGGCGTTTTTCTATAACATTCTCGGCATACCTTTGGCGGCGTTAGGGTTTTTAAGCCCCATTGTAGCGGGAGCGGCCATGGCGTTCAGTTCCGTATCCGTCGTGTCGAACACCTTGTTGCTGCGAAAATGGAAGTCCGTACATACGGGGGATTTGGATTAGATTTCGCCTGTCGACTCGATTTTTTTACCGGAGAGATTTCAAATGGAAAAGGTGGAATTTGGTGTAAGCGGAATGAGTTGTGAGATGTGCCAATCCGCAGTTCAGGATGCGCTCAGCGGCGTGAAAGGCGTGGCCGAAGCCACTGTCGATCTGGAAGGAGGGAGGGCGACAGTCGTCTTCGATGAAGGAACAACGAATTTCGGCGCCTTGCATGCCGCTGTCGAAGAGGCCGGTTTTGATGTGGGGTAAATAGCTAATTAACAGATAGTTATATATTACATATTAAGTAAATTCTCGTTTCTTCCAGGCTCGTTCGCGCTCCACGTCATCCAGACACCCGGGATGAAACTTCTCAGTTCTATCTCGGTTGTCCGTCCTCGAAACTTCTTTCCAGGAGTTCGCCAAGGGAGCACTGCCAAAAACCATTCAAGCGGCCGATGGGCCCGAGTTTTTTCATGTCGATATATCGGCCCGTCATGACGTCGGGGTTGACGTGGAAATAGACGACTTCTCCGATCAGAAGTGGGTGTTTGTTCGGCCCCAACTCGAACACGTTGTGGGTTTTGCACTCGAAGTGAATGGGCGCGTTCTTGATGCGGGGAGCCTTCACCTTCTTCGCGGGAACCGGTTCGAGGCCCGTGGCTTTGAATTCGCTTTCCTGCGCGGGGATGCCGTTCGCCGTATCCACCATTTGTTCCCAATGGCGGTGAGTGACGACGTTGAAGCAGAATTCTCCGGTTTCCTCCGCATTGATGAGGGTGTGTTTTTTGCTTCCATCGGGATTTCGCGCCACGGTGAGCGATATCATCGGCGGCGCCACGCACACGCAGGTGAAGAAGCTGAAGGGCGCGATGTTGTAAATCCCGTCCTTGCTGATGGATGACGCCCAGCCGATGGGGCGGGGGACGATGGAGCCCGTGAGAAGGCGATAAACCTCGCGCCGCTCTATCTCGTTGGGGTCGAATTCCAGGTATTCAATCATCAAAAACCCTCAAAATGGCTGTAAATCCGTAAAAATCATCGTTTCAGCTATGACATGTAGCGACCCGCGTTCACGGCGATGGTCTGGCCCGTGAGATAGGCGGATTCGGGCGAGGCCAGCATGAGCACCCAGCCCACCATGTCGTCCACGTCGGCGATGCGGCCGAGAAGCGTGCCCTTCCCGATCATCTCGCGCTGCTCTTCGGAGCGCACCGCGATGACGCGCTCGGTCGCCGTCGTTCCGGGCGCGATGGCGTTCACGCGCACGTTGTATTGCCCCAACTCGTAGGCGAGCACGCGGGTTAAGGCATGAACGCCCGCCTTGGCCGCCGCATAGGGCGGGGAGGAGGGCTGGAGCGTGGTGATTCCCGACATGGAGCCTAAATTGATGACGCAGCCGCTGTTTTGCTTCTCGAAAACGGGTGTCAGATGTTTCGAGGTCAGGAATACGCTTTTCAGGTTCCTGTCCACCACGGCGTCCCACTCGTCTTCCGACGTATCGCTCGTGGATAGCTGCTGGTGAAAACCGCCGGCGGAGTTGACGAAAATGTCGATGCTGCCGGCCTCGCTCACGATGCGCTCTATCATCTGTTTTACGGCCACCGAATCCGTGAGGTCGCAATCGATGAAGGTGGCGTCGCCCCCCTTGTCGCGGATGCCTGCCGCCGCCGCCTCCCCGAGCTCGATGTCGATGTCGATGAGATACGCCTTGGCGCCCGCTTCGGCGAACCTCTCCGCGGATCCCTTGCCGATGCCGCGCGATCCACCTGTGACGACGGCGACCTGTCCGGAAAAATCAAAGCTCGTCTTGCTCATGAAACGCTCTCCTTAGAGGATGATGAATTTTTATGGCCTTAAGAATTTCAGTACACGTTCGTTGAAAACATCGGGTTGTTCCCATTGGGCCATGTGGCCTGCGTCTGGAATAATATCCAGTTCTGCATGGGGAGCGGCTTTTTGGCAAGCGCTTTGACGCTCTCTGGGCGTTGGGTATGCGATGACGTCGGCATCCCCCCACAATATGAGCAGCGGCATGGAACAGGCCGCAAGCAGGTCGGGCAGGTAGGGTTCGCGGTTCATGGCGTAGATGTTCATCCGCGAATTTTTCAGGTTCGCCCAGGCCCGGGAGAGATAGGCTTCATCCGCGCACGCCGGGTTTTTGAACATCAGCGCCTTTTGGTTGTGAACGAACACCTCGTGCTTCTCTTTGGGGCTCATCTGTTTAGTGACGCGGCGCTCATCGCCGAGTTTGACGTCGCCCGTGATACCCAGTCCCCCGGGACCCAGCAAAACGAGTTTCCTGAACCTGGAGGCGTTTTCCTGGCAATACGTCACGCTCATCGTAGCGCCGAAAGAAAAGGCCACGCATGCGCATTCCTCTATTCCCAGCACATCGAGCAGCCGCCCCATGCCCTCGGTGACCGAAGCGGCCGTGTGTGGTTTCGGCGGCGCGTAGCTTTCACCGAAGGCGGGCAGATCGAGCGCCAGAGTGCGGTAGTGCGCGGCGAAGAAGGCCTGGTTCTTGAGCCAGTGGTTCGCCGCCCCGAAGCCGCCATGCACGAGGAGGAGGGGTTCTTTATCGCTGGATCCCGCTTCGGAATAGGCGAGCGGGCCGTCGGGAGTTTGCAGTGTTTTAGAAATGAGCCGAGCCAATGAGCATCCTCTGTTAGTTGCGATTTGGTGGAGGCTATCACTTTTGGCCCGAGGCTGTGTAGCCGGTTCGGGGTTTTCGCGCCGGATTTTGTTTGCTCCGAATCCATGATATGGAGATTTGCTCGTTTAGTTTTGATACGTCGAATTTATGGGAGAAATATGAGCGATGCGTGACCCCGGTAAAGCGCCCGCCTGGGTGTATACGGTTCCCGTGGAGGAGGCGACGGGGATCATGAAGCAAACCTATGACGCCGCCATCGTCGAGTAGGTGTCGGTGACGGCTTATTTTAATTTCATCAATCGCGTGGCGCTGGGCTTGGGTGTTCGTCTGGACGAGGCGCTCGAGGGAGCGGCGGAAGCTGAGGACCTCGTAAAAGAGGAAGCGCGGTTGTCCGGCGAGTAGAATTTAACGGTTGCCTTTGATGATATCTATGAGCGTGTCGAGGATTCCGTTGTCATAAAGCGTCCATGCCGTAACGACGACGACGAGCACGAGAACGCTCAAGAGCAGATATTCCAGCAAGCCGTGTTTGGCAGCAGCGGGTTTAGGGGAATTTCTTTTCGCCATGCGGTGGATTCTCAGGCCATCAAGAAAATGTGGGACGGGCTCTTTTGTCGATTATAAACGCAATTCCCCGCCGGTGAAACCCGAAGCGATCGTGAGGATAGTTGCATAGACAAGGGTGGGACATCCGTTTATGGTATCTCTATCAGCGGCCGTCTCTTACTTGTATCGCGGAGTTTTATATCTCAGATGGATTCTGCAAAATATAATTTCGGCGAAGTCAAAAAAATTCGAACAGAAGCGATTGGTGTCGCGGGGAAGAGGATTTTTCGCATTCTGATTGACTGCCCCTCCAAGGCGGCCGCCACGCTTTGGCTGGAAAAAGAACAGGTCTACGGCCTTTCAATGGCGATGAAAAAGATGGCCGAAGCAAAAGGGCAAGAAGGACGCTCGGGTGAGGAAGCGGACTTTCCAGACATCGCCGAGGCCGATTCCGCCTCGGTGAGTTCCGGGGGGTCGCTCGAGTTCAAGGTGAGCCGCTTGGGGCTGGCGTATGGGCCGGGCAAAAGTCACGTCACGGTCTTTTTCTACGA
The DNA here is from genome assembly GCA_965218885.1 of bacterium. Classification (GTDB taxonomy): domain Bacteria; phylum UBA8248; class UBA8248; order UBA8248; family UBA8248; genus Bin107. Next base: position 3,429,323 of record OZ244713.1, read on the forward strand.
TGAGCGAGACGAGGTCGTCTCCGAGGGTGAATCTTCAGAAGAAGAATACGAAGAAGAGGCCGTCGGCCCCGCAGCACTACAAGTGAGTCTCGCGAATGCACAGTTGGATGAATTCATCACCCAAAGCCTGGATGAATGCTCATCCGGGCGGGGAACGGATGCGCTCTCCCGTCACGCCATGGTGGCCACCGGCAAGGTCGACCCCAACACGAACGGGCATTTTCGTCACTAAATCGCCCATATCTGAATCGACAGGAAAATCTCGTGGCCCGGAAATCCTCTCCTCCTAAAGGCCAGGAAACGGTGGATGCGTCCGAATCGCAGGCGTATCGCTTCGAACCGGCGGAAATCGAAAATCTTCTTCTCACCTCGGAAATTCTGGGCGGCGAGTTGGTGCCGCAAGGCTCGAACTATACGTTCGCCGTGAAGATGGGTGCAGAGGATTTTCAGTTCTGGGGGATATACAAGCCTGCGAGCGGGGAGCGGCCCCTTTGGGATTATCCCTACGGGACGCTTCATTTCCGGGAGAGATGCTCTTTTCTGGTGAGTCATCATCTGGGATGGCACCTCGTTCCTCCGACGGTCATCCGCGAAGGCCCGCATGGGGAGGGTTCCATGCAGTTGTGCGTGCCCTATGACGGGAAATCCAACTATTTTACACTCAGGGCGGAGGAGCGCCCGGAACTGGTGCTGCTCGCGGCTTTCGACATCATGGTCAACAACACGGACCGTAAAGGAGGGCATTGCTTCAAGTCCGAAGACGGCCGCGTCTGGGGAATCGACCATGGCCTCACGTTTCATTCTGAGCCCAAGCTGCGAACCGTCATCTGGGACTATGCGGGAGTTTCCCTGCCCGAGGCGCAGGTAAACGACGTCAAACGTCTCGAAGAAAGTCTGCTTGATCGTCATAGCCCTTTAAGGCGTGAGATGGCCGATCTTTTAGAACCCGAGGAGATGGATATTTTTCTGGAAAGAGTGGTTCGCTTCAGGGAAAACCCTTGCCTACCGACGCCGGAGGAATACCGGCGTTTGCACTGGCATGTCGAATAGTTTTGACCACGCCCGGGAAAATACCGCTGGCACCGAGGGATAAGCCATGAGAACGATGATGAGCCTGACAGCGAACCGGCTGTTATTTGTTCTTCTCTTCATCACCCTATGCGCGACTCTCGTCGGGTGTCAGGATAGTCCGCGCGTGCGCAGGAGAGCGCCACGCGATGAGATGAACGAAAAGCGCTGGTTTGTTCACGACAACCCCACTCATCCCCAATCGAAAGTGTTTTTGAAAGAACTCGACGAGTTCGATTTTCGAAGAGCGACCCAAAGGCATACGGTCCGCGCTTATAAGGAGTATCTGGGCTATCACTTTGACGGCAAGTATGTCCGCCGGGCGCGCTATTGGTGGGAGCAACTCAAGTATCAGGAAGCGCTCGAATCGAAGGAGCCCGGCGCCCTCGAAAAGTTCCTGAAGCGCTTTCCCGAAAGCTGGTTCCGGCAGCCCTCTAACGTCGACCTTCAAAAAAATGAATATGAAGCCCTGAGGCGAAAAGACGAGGTCGCCTCCTACAGGACCTTTATTGAAAAATACAAAAAGGCGCGAAGCGAGTGGACCGAGGCGGCGACCCAGCGCCTCGAAAGGCTTCTGCTCGATGCGGCGCGCGCCTCGGGCGATGTTTTAGAGCTCGAAAGATACGTCTTCGACAACCCCTCAAGCTCGTATCTCACCGAGGCGAAGGATGCTTTGCGCGCGGCGAGGTTCGAGGAGGCGATTCGCTCTAAGATGGAAGTGGACTGGAAAGCGTTTATTCGGAGATTCAAAGGCTCGAAAGAGGCGGAACTCGTGCAGCGGCGCATGGAAGCGCAAGCCCTGGAAGGGGCCGAACGCTCGGGCCGCGTGGCTGCGCTCGAGCAATTTCTCAAACGCTACCCTCATTCGGTTCACAAAGAGCGAATCCTTTCCTCTATCGAAAGAATGGCGCAAGAGAGGAATCGCCAGGCCCATCGGTGGTTGCGCGTGGAGAACGCCGAAGTCGAGGTGTTCAGGAAACGAAAATGTAAATCTTGCAAGCCCTATCTGCGTGCCCATGGCGTGTTGCGCAATACGGACCCTGATTTCTCCTTCGATGTGGGTTTGCGGGTTGAAATCATCGAAAAGGGGCGAAAATGTTGCCGCACCAGACATTGGCTCAAACATTTAAGGCCCGGGGAGACTCGCTCGTTTTCATTTCTCATTCGTGGCAAATCTCCTAATGAGGGGAGTCCTCCTCCTCAATATGAACTCGAAGTGATATCCGGTTCCGCATATCGCAATCCACAAGCGGAGCGAATCATGGAAATCGAGGGTTTGGGCGGAGGCGGAAAAGGTCCCCGAAGCGATCGCTTCGCACCAGTGAAGGTGCCCGATCTGAATTGAAAAACCTTAAATATCAGAATTTTATGTAGTCTTATTCAAGTAAAATGGAGGTAATTTCCTTCTTCGTAGCAAACGCTATCGGCTCTTGCGCCCGAGTCTGCGCCGGTTCACTTTCTTGATATGCCTGGAGATGTATTGCACGAGGGCGGGGTTGCCGATGAGCAGGGATTGCCGCCATTTGCGCGCGGCGGCGAGGTCTTTGGGGGTGTTCTCGTCGGAGAAGAATTTTTCCAATTCGTCCCATCGGTTCGTACGATCACGCCGGGCGAGCGTCACCCCCCCTGCTTCTTTCACGATGATGGCTCCAGCCGCCACGTCCCAGATGCTGGGAACGCCGAAGAGCGTATAGTGCAGGCCACCGCGCGCCACGAGGGCCTGCTCGTAGCACATCGATCCGGTAGAGCGGACCTCGCCCAGGTTCTTTTTGAGTGGCCCCGTGGGACGAAACTGCGTCCAGTAGGAGCCGGGCAGCGCGGCGATGCGCTTTCCCGTGGGCTTGTCCTCTTGCGCCACTTCGATTCGATGATCGTTGCGAAAGGCTCCGCCCCCCTCAAATGCATGGTAGATGGTGCCTTTGTCCTCGGGCGTGAAAATGGCGCCTGCAATCGAGCGTCCGTGCTTCAAGACTCCCACGGAACAGCCCCAGACGTGCAAGCCGTTCAGAAAGTTTTTCGTACCATCGAGCGGATCCAGAACCCAAAGATATTCGGGCACCTCGCGCGCACCCTCTTTTTGGGCCTCTTCTTCGTCTTCGGGTTTCTCCTCGCCCAATACGCCGTGCGCTGGAAAATTTTCGTTTATCGCTTTCGTGAGAAATTCCTGGCTCGCGCGGTCGGCTTCGCTCACCGGGTCGGTTTCGGCCTTGTTCTTGTAGTCGACCTCCACCTGCTTGCCGAAAAGTCCCATCAGGATTACTCCCGCTTCACGGGCGAATTGCGAGGCGGCCTCGGACAATTCGTGGGGAGTAGGGGCACTCATCACTCGCGCTCCAGCGGGGGCAGGTCGAGTCTTTGGGCGATTTCGTCGAGTTCCGCGAGTCGCTCGGGCGATAGCTCGAAACCATCGCGTCGGCGCTTCGTCTCGTTTTGATACTCGATTTCGCCCGGCATGAAAATCGTCTCGACGCCTGCTGCCTTCGGGGTGGCCTTGATGATGGAGATGAACGCGTTAGCGGCGGAACGAAATTCCGACAAAGGGAGCAACGCCTCGACGTTGATGGCCACGAAAACGCTCGTTACGCGGCTTTTGCCGCTGAACTCGTTAATGCCCACGATCTCGTGGCTGTGGCCTCCACCGGCGAGGGAGCCCAAAATGGCGTCTATCGCGATGGAAAGGCCACTCCCCTTGTAGCCCGCAATCGGGGAGAGGAGGGAGCTTTCGAGAACTTGATGGGGGTCGGTGGTGGGTCTTCCCTCCTTGTCCAGCCCCCAGCCCTCGGGGATGAGTTCGCCTGCGCGCGCCGCCTCGATAATGTAACCTCGGGCCACGATGGAGAGCGCCATATCCAGCACCATGGGCGGGTCGCTCGGCAGGGAGATGGAGACGGGGTTGTTGCCGATTCTGGCTTCCTTTCCTCCCGCCGGGGGCAAAACGCGCAGGGTGTTCGTCGTCACGAGCCCCACCATGCCCGCTTCGGCGGCCATGGCCGCATACGTCGCGGCGGCGCCGAAATGGTTGCTCTCCTTGAGCAGAACAACTCCCACGTTGTGGGTGCGGGCGCGGACGATGGCTTCTTCCATTGCGCGCTTGGAGACGACTTGTCCCATGCCGTTGTCGCCGTCGGCGAGCGCTAGGGCGCCCGCGTCCTTTACGATACGGAAATGAGGTGCGGGATTCGCCAGTTTGATTTCGAGGCGCCTGGCGTAGTGCGGCATGCGGATCACGCCGTGGCTGGTGACGCCGCGCAACTCGGCCATTACGAGCGTTTCCGCCGTCCATGCCGCGTCCTCGTCGGCCATGCCCAGCTTGGCGAAGACCCGGTTCAAAAAAGAGTGGAGTTTCTCGCCCGTCGTGTGTCCGCTCATTCAGTCCTCACGCGTAAACAGGTAGGCCATTCCGTGCCGGATGTGTTCGCCCGAGTCCACATCGCTCAAAAAATCGGCCCGCGAAACCGACCAGCAGTTCACTTCGCTCAATTCCCGCACACTCCAGCCGGGCGTGTCCCATAATGCCTCGCTCCCGGCGTAGCCCGGTCCTTGCTGCACCACCGCCAGATACCAGCGGAGACTCGGCGTGTCCAAAATCGACCGCTCGGCGCCCGAATCAAACGGCAGCCAACAGGAAAATACGAAATCAGGCGCATAGGCGATGAGGGCGTCTTTCGCGTCCAGGGCTTCGGTACCGTCGCCTCCGGCAGGATCCGTAAGTTTCAGGTTCACGCCGCGCGCTTGCAGCGCTTTTCCGATAATGGCGTCACCGGCCCCCACCTCCAGGGGTGTTTCAGGAGCCAGAACTGAGATTTCTCCTATCAGCGCATCCAGCCACTCGGTGACGGGAAGCTGATAGAGGTTTTCCCTCTCGCAGAATACGAGCCAGCCCTCGCCTCGCTCCTCTTCGGCGAGCTTCGCCATAGCCTCGGCGTAGGGAAGGGGTTTCATCACATAAAACCCCGGGCGAGGGGGATCTTCGCCGCTTGCCGCGAGAAATCGAAACCCCCAAAAGGGGAGTTCCCCCGCAACGACTCGTGAAACGATCCCCCATCGAACATTCTCCGGGGGCCTGTTATGAATCCCCTAGACGCTGGGCCCATTCCTGTTGATGGCGAAGGCGTTGTCCTCATGCAGGATTTCGGCCTTCGTCATTTTTCCGCTCGCGACGTCAAGCACCTCGTCGTACACGCGGCGTCCCGCCACTTCGATGGGCGCGCCCTCGAAGATGTCCGTCACGTCCACGTCCGTGGTGTCGGCCTGAAGCCTCGCCGAAAGCGGGTTGCCCGTGATACGGATGGTGCTCATCAGGGGGTGGTTGATGGTGTGTCCGCCGCCTGTGGAGAAAATGAGCACCTGAGAGCCGCCCGCGGCGATGCCGGTTATGGACTCTCCGCCGTGGCCCGGGGTGTCCATCACGTGGAGTCCGCTTCTGCGATTCGCGCGCTTCGCCCACGGGATCACGTCCACGATGGGGGCTGAACCCGCTTTTTGAATGGCGCCCAGCGATTTCTCTTCAATCGTGGACAAGCCGCCCTCCATGTTGTCGCCCGTGGGCTGGCTTCCTCTCAGATCGACGCCGCAGGCGAGGATGCGCTCTTCCATTTCCTCCACCATTCTCCAGATGCGCTTGCCCAGAGCCGGCCTCACGCATTTGGCGGCCAGTACGCCCTCGCCGCCCATCATCTCCGTGGTCTCGGCCAGAAGCGCGCGTCCGCCCTGCTTGACGACCTGGTCCGTCACCCAGCCGGTGGCCTTGTTGTGGGAGAGGCCCGACGTCGTGTCGGAGGTTCCGCAGTTGAGCCCCAGCAGAAGTTTGCTTATGGGCACCTCCTGGCGGCGTTCGTTCGTGAGTTCTCTGAGCATCTCCATGCCGATGCGCGTGGCCTTGGCGGTGGCGTCTATCGCGCCGCCGTCCTCGCGAATGTTGATCGCCTCCACCCGTTTTCCCGTTTTGGCGATTTCATGGGCTATCTCGTCCGCCGTGCAGCCTTCCTCGCGGTGGTGATCGATGACGATGACGGCGCCCGCGTTGGCGTTTTGCCCGTGCCCGACGAGGGTTTCGAACGTGCGCTGGATGTCGGGGCCGATCTGGCAACGTCCCAGCGGGTGGGTGAGGGCGACGCTATGCCGCAAGGTTCTGGCGACGCGCTCGCAGGTGGGGTTCGCGTAAAGCGTGCCGCTCAGCAAGAGCAGGTAGTTTCTCGCGCCCACGTCTCCATTTTCCCTGTGATATCCCCACCAGGTTTTTCTCAGTCGTTTCGATGAGCTTGCGCCTTTTCCGTTGCTTCGGGCCATGACGGACCTCCTCTTCTACGCGAGGTCGCCGCGGCCGCGGGCGCTCTCTATGTTATGAACGTGAATGTAGTCGCCCACCTTGATGTCCTTGCTCGCCACACCGATGGACAGGCCGTATTTCATGCAGTGCTCACCCTTTTTCAGGGGCTTGATGCAGATTTTGTGGATATAGGGAATCACCTGGTTGGCCTTGAGCGTTTTGCCCATCTTGCCATTGAGCATGAGACGAACGGACCCTCCCTTCGCCACTTTTTCGAGACAGGTGGCGACGTTGTCTCCTTCTTCGATGATCATCGCTGTTACCGGCATGTCTTCTCCTTAAAAAATCTAGTTGCTAAGGGCTTGGCACCCAATCATGTGATGGATAATTGAGGAACGTTCAATCAACGACCCATAAAACTAGCGCATGGCAACCAACACTTCAACAAAGGCGAGGATTTTTTCATCAGACTTAACCATTGGGCAACGGCGCCACGCCTACCTCCGCCGCTATCCGGTCCAGATCCCGGGCGAGCGCTTCCTTGAGCGTGATGCCCCCAGACAGTGCCGCCTGATATCTGTGGTGAGCCCCTTCGCCCGGAATGCGGATTTCATCGAACCCGGGCGCCAGGCCCGACGCCTTGATGCGCGTCACGGCCTCATCCACCGCTGATTTGTAGTCGCCGCCCAGGCATCTGTCCGGGTCTATCGCCATGGCGAACATGGGCAGGCCGAAGGGCTCCTCCGTCTCCAGCCAGTCGGGCCGGTCGGCGTCGAATCCATTGCCTGTCAATGCCCCCGTCAGGAAGGTGAACATGAGCGCCAGGCCGTATCCCTTGTAATCGCCCAGGGGCAACATGGTCCCCTTGGCGGCGAGGGCTGCGTCGGTGGTCGGGTTGCCCGAAGGGTCGAGCGCCCAACCTTCGGGAATCGGCTCGCCCGTCCTGGCGGCCAGGAGCACGTAGCCTCTCGCCACCTTGGACGTGGCTATGTCGAAGAGGACGGGATATTCCTGGTTGGAGGGGACCGCGAAGGCCACCGGGTTGTTCCCGATCATTCTCTCGAAACCACCCCACGGGGCAAGGTTTCCCACCGCGCCGCTGATGACCATGCCGATCATGCCGTGCTCGAGCGCCATGGCGGCGAAATAGCCGATGTGGCCCGTGTGGGAGGATTTCCGGATCGCGGCAGCGCCGATGCCGCCGGCCTTCGCCTTCTCGATGGCGACCTCCATGGCGCGCCTCGCGACGACGGCGCTCATGCCGTAGTCCCCATCAAGAAGAGAAAAAGCGGGCAGGTCGGTGATGGTACGTACACTCGGTTTTGGATTCGCCGTTCCGTTGCGGAGGCGCTCCACGAAAACCCCGAAGCGAACACATCCGTGCGAACTCACGCCCCTGAGTTCGGCATCCACAATCTGGGCCGCGCACGCATTGGCGTCCGCCTCGGGCAGGTCGAGGGCCTGATAGACGCGCGCGAGATATCCGTGAAGGTCTTTCGCGTGAACCTTGGTGTCGGGCATGTTATCTCCTCGTGCGGGCGGGATAGCCGCGCGCAGAAAAATCCCCGGCCTCGTCTTGGCGGATGAGGAAAAGAGTGCTAAGAGCTATTGCGGTGAGTTTGCCTTTACACGTGGAGGGTTCGCAAGCATGAAGGCGTGGCGTTTCTACGCCTTTGGCGATATGCGGTTGGATGAGGTGCCCGACCCCGAGGTAAGCCGGGCTGGGCCTTGTGCAGGGTGCGGCGGGTGCAGCCGAGCATTACCGACGTGCAGCGATCCTTAGGCATCGGGACCATCAACTCGGCGCTTATGAAAGAAATGCTCGACAAATACGCGCCCGTGCAGTTGCTGGGTCATGAGATGAGCGCCGAGGTCGTCGAGGTGGGCGATGGCGTCACGCATCTAAAACCGGGCGACAGGGTGTGCACCTCCGGCCACGTTCCGTGCCTGAAGTGTGAGTTTTGCCGCGAGGGCAGGGAGATGTACTGCGTCGACAAGCTGCACGTGGGCATCAACACGCCGGGCGCGTTCGCCGAGTATATCTGTCTTCCGGCGCACGGGCTCGTGAGGCCGCCCCAGACGCTGGACGATTCATCCATCTCCTGCCTGCAGCCTCTCTCCTCCACGGTCGCCGCCATGCGCGATGCGAAAATTCAGCCGGGCGAGACGGTGGCCATCACCGGCCAGGGGGTCATGGGTCTGTATGCCCTCCAGGCAGCGCGCACCTGTGGAGCGGGCGCCGTCTACGTGAGCGACGTGAAGGAAGAATCGCTCGCCTTGAGCCGTAAATTCGGGGCGGATGAAGTCATCGACGCGCGAGTGGATGATCCCGTAGAGAGAGTGATGGATATCACGTCGGGTAAGGGCGTCGACCTCGTTTTCGAGTGCGCGGGCGGTAATGCGGATCAGGGACTCTCGGGCCACGCCACACTCCATCAGGCGACGCGCATGGTCCGCATTGGTGGGCGCGTCATGCAAATCGCCGGCCTCATCGGCGAGGTGAAATTCGACCCGGTTTTCATGCGCGCGCAGGGGATTCAGTGGATTTTTCCGGAAGGCCATGGCGCGGACACCGTGGCCCTGGGCGGAAAATGGGTGGCCAGCGGAAGGATTGACGTGCGCTCGCTCATCACGCATGAGGAACACGGAATCGAAAATCTGCCCCGGGTGATGGAGATTACCGACAAGAAGGCCGAATACCGGGCCACGAACCCTTGCCAGCTCGTATTGGCGTAGGGAGTTTTATTTCATCGTTTTATTCATGATTTCTTAAGGAGAAAAGAGATGGACCTAGGTTTGAAGGGAAAAATCGCCATCGTGACGGGCGCGAGCCGCGGCATCGGCCGCGAATGCGCGATCGCTCTGGCGAAAGAGGGCGCCCGCGTGTGCGTCACGGCGCGCGATGAGGCGCTTTTGGCTACGGCGGTGGAAGATGTGAATGCCGCAGGGGGTGAGGGCATGTCCGTCTCCTCCGATCTGACCTCGCTGGATGGCTGCAAGAAGGTGGTCGATGCGTGCGTGGCGAATTTCGGCGGCGTGGACGTTCTCATCAACAGCGCGGGCGCGGCGAGGGGCGGAGATATCCTGGCGCTCGATGCGGAGTTCATCACCGAAGCGCTCACGCTCAAGACCTACGGGTATCTGCGCATGTCCCAGTTGGTGATCCCCCACATGAAAAAGAACGGCTGGGGCCGCATCGTGAACATCGCCGGCGGTGCAGGCGCGAGCCCGGCGCGGGGAAACATCCCCACGAGTGCGGCGAACATCACGGTGCTCAACAACACGAGAGCGCTTTCTGACGCCGTGGCGGGCGAGGGTATTCAGGTGAACACCGTCTGCCCGGGCATGACGAACACGCAGCGCGCGCTAGACCTCATGCAGGGGCCGGCGGACAAGGCGGGCAAGGACGTCGAGGAGTTTCTGAAAGAGGTCGGCGCCAGGACGCCGGCCGGCAGGATCGCCGAGCCCGAAGAAGTGGCGAACGTCGCCACGTTTTTCGCCTCCGCCGCGTGCTCTTACGTGAACGGAAGCTCCATCTACATGGACGGCGGCAGCCGCAGGGCGACGCCGTAAACGACGCCGTGCGCCTTTTTCTCCTCCGGGCGGGATTTTCGAGCGCCGCCCGGAGGATTTTTATTAGTCATGAGGAATGAGACAGAAGATGGCGAAACTTTTCGATGAATTCTCTTTAGGGGGCGTCACGCTCAGAAACCGGATTTGCGTATCCCCCATATGCCAGTACAGCGCCGAGGACGGCAAGCTCACGGATTGGCATCTCGTGCATTTAGGCGCTCGCGCGGTCGGCGGCGCCGGGTTGGTGATGGTCGAAATGACGAACGTGGAGGCGCGCGGACGCATTACGCACGGGTGTTCGGGCATCTGGTCGGATGCGCACGTCGAGCCGCTGGCGCGGGTCGCCCGGTTCGTCTCCGATCAAGGGGCCGTCGCCGGGATTCAGATAGGGCACGCGGGCCGCAAGGGGAGTTGCGCGCCCACCTGGGAGGGCGGTGGCCCCCTCTCGGATGAGGAAGGTGGATGGGATATCGTGGCTCCCAGCCCGATCCCGTTTCACGACAAGGCGCGCGTACCCAAGGCGTTGAGCGTTCCGGAAATCGCTGAAATCCAGGAAGCGTTTCGCCAGGGCGCGAGACGCGCTGATGAGGCGGGTTTCGAGTGGCTCGAAATTCACGGCGCGCACGGGTATCTCTTCCACAGCTTTCATTCTCCGGTTTCGAACCACAGAGAGGATAACTACGGGGGCAGCTTCGAGAACCCCATACGCTTCACTGTGGAGACGGTTCGAATCGTGAGAGAACAATGGCCCGAAGATAAGCCGCTCGCCATCCGCCTTTCGTGCACGGACTACTACGAGGGCGGCTGGACGCTCGATGAAACCATTGAACTCGCGAAAATCCTCAAAACCGAAGGAATCGACCTGATCGATTGCAGCGGGGGCGGGGGAACGCCGCTGGCCAAGATTCCCGTGGGACCGGGTTATCAGGCGCCGCTATCACAAGCCGTGCGCACAGGCGCCGATATCCCCACCGGCACGGTGGGGATGATCACCCAGGCGTGGCAGGCGGATCAAATTGTCCGAAACGGCCAGGCCGACATCGTCTTCATGGCGCGCGAGATGTTGCGCGAGCCCTATTGGGCGCAAAAAGCCGCCGCAGCGCTCGGCGTGATGGATGAGGCCTACGTCGCAGACCCATACCACCGCGCCCACGGGAGATGACGCCCGCATCGCGCGCAAACATTGACATGGATCAAGGGGCCATGTTGTAATTTTCGGACTGCCAAACAACCGAATAACAGGGTTCACATCCACACGGGAGAAAATTCGATGAACTACACCTTTTCGCGCATTCTGAGACGCGCCTCCTTCTGGGTTGCGCTCGTCGTAGCGCTTGGCTTATTGAGCGGCCCGCTCGCAGGTGATGCACTCGCGCAGAAGAAGAAACCGCTTCGCTTCGGGGTCGCCGACCCCCTGACCGGGCCTGCCGCGATTTTCGGCAAGGACCAGATGCAGGCGGTCCGCTGGGCGGTCGAGGACATCAACGCCAAGGGCGGCGTCAACGGCCATCCGCTCGAAGCCATTATTCTGGATCACCAGGCGAAACCCGAGGTCGGCATCGCGGTGGTCAACCGGTTCGTCCACGTGGAGAAAGTGCCGGTATACATCACCGCGTTCAGCAACGTGGTCAAAGCGGTCGCACCCATCGCCAACCGCGAGAAGGTGTTGATGCTGAGTGTGGGCGCAAACGCGCCGGCCATCGCGCGGCTGGGCGATTACGTCTATACGACTTTCCCGCTGGCGGACGTGGATATGAACGCCTTAGGCAAATACGCCTATCAGAAGATGGGCAAGCGACGCGCCGCCGTCTTGCACGTGAACCACGAGACGGGCCGGGACGGGGCCAAGGTATTCCGCAACAGCTTCAAGAAGGCCGGCGGCAAAGTCGTCGTCTTCGAGTCCTACGAACAAGAGAGATCGGATTTCACCGGCCTGGTGCTCAAGGTGAAAGCGGCCAATCCCGACATTATCCACATCCACAGCGTGATCCGCGACTTCACGGCCGTCGTCGCGCAAATGCGCCAGCTCGGCGTGAAAACCCAGATTACCAGTTATCAAACAGCTTTCAACCCGAAGATGATCCAGCAGTTGGGCAAGGGAGCCGAGGGCATCATCGTGACCGCGCTGGCACCCAGTGTGGAGGACAACAAGAACCTGCCCGCCTACATCGAGCGCTGGAAAAAGGCGTACAAGCGCATGCCCATCGGGCTGCCCTATACGCAGTATTTCTACGATGCGCCCTACATCGTGGCGGCGCTTTATAAGTGGGTGCTGGACAAGAAGCTGCCGATCACCGGCGAGAACATGCGCAAGGCGCTGGTCGCGCAGAAGACATTCGAGCAGCCTTTGACGAATACGGTGACCATCAACGACAACCACACGGTCAAGAAGCCGGTTTATTTCTGGCAGGTCAAGGGCGGAAAATTCGTGTTGATCGGCTCCCAGAAGGATTAGCCCCGTCATGTTTCCTTTGAGTGGGCGCGCTCTGCGCGCCCACCGGGGGCCCATAGTGTGTGACGTCAAGCCATGCTGACCTGGGGGATATTGGGGCAACTCCTGTGGACGGGGTTCGCCGCGGCGACCTATTACTGCCTGTTTGCGGTGGCCTTCTCACTCGTCCTCAAGGTCAACAAGATATGGAACTTCGCCCAGGCGGGGGTGATGGTGTTCGCCTATTACGCCATGCTCGTGGCGTTTCGGCACTGGAGTATGCCGCTGGTTCCCGCCCTGATCTTCGGGCTCCTGATTACGCTCGGTTTCTCGCTCGCCCTTGAGCGTTACGCCTTCATGGTTTTCCGAGACCGCAATTCCTCGATCCTGACCCTGTTCATCTTCACGATCGTGTTTTCGGAGTTCTCTGTCTATTTCACCGAACTCGCCTTCGGGACTGAACCGCAGACGCTCTACCCGAGCCTATTGTGGCCCGTCGATCTTTACGGCGGCATCGCGATCAGCCACTGGGACCTCATGGCGATTGCGGTGACGGCCGTCCTCATGCTTATCCTCTATCTCTTCATCCACCACACGCGCTACGGTCAATATCTGATTGCCGTGGCCGACAACGAGAATCTGGCCGAAATATACGGAATCAGCCGAAAGCGCGCTTATGGCGTTTCGATCTCCATCGCCGCGGTGCTCGTCACGGCGGGCATGTATCTTTTCGGGACGAAGGCGGCGCTGTTTCCCTCAACACCGCTCCAGCATCTATTGATCTTCGCCGTCATCGCGACGATTCTGGCCGGAATCGGCAACGTCTTTCGCGCCGGAATTGCGGCTATAGCGCTGAGCCTCATACAGGCGTTCAGCATTCTCGTCATCGCGTCCAAATGGCAGGCACTGCTCGCGTACATTCTGATTTTCGTCGTCATCATCTTCTTCCCGCGCGGATTCTCCCTGCCGCGCAAGCTGAGCGGCCTGGTAAGACCCTCGGGCCGCTCCACCGCCGTGGCGGTGGCCGACCCCGCTGGAGACTGAGTAGAAAATGGAATACATCCTCACCGTGATGGTGCTCATCGGGATCAACGTGATCCTCGCCACGAGCTTCAACCTCATTCTGGGATTCGGCGGCCTGATGAGCGTCGCGCATCCCATTTTCTACGCCATCGGCGCTTATTGCTCCGGCCTGCTGGCGATCCACTTGCAGATTCCGGTTCCACTGTCGATCCTGCTGGGGGCGCTTGTCGCGATGGTGCTCTCGTTTGGTGTCTCGCTGCCCTCGCTTCGCGTGTCTGGCGATTACCTCGTCATCGCCAGCATTGGGTTTCAACTCGGCATCCTGCATGTGATCAACAACCTCGAATTCACCGGCGCGGCAGGCGGGCTCACCAACATTCCCGTGCTGAACGAAGGCCCGTCGCGAAGCCTCATATTCGTCCTGCTTATAGCGGTTGTCGCCGCCTGTGTGGTTCTGCTGGTAGGCTGGATCGTAGAAGGGGATTACGGGCGGGCCATCACCGCCATGCGCAATGATGAAGAAGCCTTCAGCGCTCTGGGCCGCAACGCGATGAACATCAAGATTGTCTTGTTCGCCATCGGTTCGGGCATGGCCGGTCTGGCGGGCGCGCTCTACGCCCATTACTTCGCCTATGTCACCCCCGAGCAGTTCGGCATATTCACCTCCGCGGCCCTGCTGACGATGGTGGTCGTGGGCGGCGCCGCCACGACGTGGGGACCCCTGGTGGGCGCCGTGCTCCTGACGACTCTTCCGCAAGCCATCATGTTTCTCGGCCTGCCTGTCTCCATCATGGCGCCGCTTCAGGGCGTCATCTATACGACGCTCGTCATATTCTTCCTCTTTGCGCGGCCCCAGGGCCTGACGGGAGGCAGCCGGGGCGGCGGGGGGCTCGAAGCGTGGAGCGCGAGTGCGGCCTTCAGGGCGAGGAGGGATGCGGAGTGAGCGAGATCGTCCAGGTGAAAGGGCTGCACAAGAGCTTCGGGGGAATCGTGGTTGCCGATGACGTCAACCTGAACTTCGAGGCGGGCGAGATAGTCGGCTTGATCGGACCCAACGGCGCGGGCAAGACGTCTTTGTTCAACCTGATATCAGGTGTGATTCCCCCCGATGCAGGATCGATATTCGTGGAGGGCCATCGCGTGGATCAGTTGCCCATGCACCACCGCGCGCGGATCGGCCTTGCCCGCACCTGGCAGAATACCCGCATGTTTCACTCGATGTCGGTGATCGACAATCTGCTGATAGCAACGCGGCGCTATCCCGGAGAATCCCTGGTGCGCATTCTTTTTCGCCGCCGCTCGGTCGATGCCTTCCGCCAGGAAGCGACGGAAAAGGCCATGGCGCTTCTCGAACGAGTAGGGCTGGCGGACAAAATGCACGAAATGGCGATCGAACTCTCCTACGGCCAGCAGAAACGGATCGGTCTGGCGCGGGCGCTGATGAGCGACGCGGCGTGCCTGTTGCTGGACGAGCCCATGGCGGGCGTCGAGGGGCAGGCGTATGAGACGATCATCCGCGTCATCCGCGAAGAGGCTCAGGCCGGGCGCGCAGTCTGCGTAGTGGAGCACAACATTTCTTTTATCCGCGACATTAGTGATCGCACGGTTTTCATGTTCAACGGATGTGTTCTGGCCAGCGGCTCCGTCGAGGAACTGACCCGCAACACGCAGCTCACGGATCTGTATTTCGGCGGCGAACACCCGCAGTAATCGAGAGAGCGTAATGTTCGAAGTCCAAAACCTCACCGCCCGCTACGGACCCTTGATTGCCGTGAACGACGTGTCGCTGTCTTTCGAGACCGGCGTGCGGATGGGGATTTTCGGCCATAACGGTTCGGGCAAGTCGACGTTTCTCAAATGTCTGGTCGGCGGCGTCAAGGATGTTTCCGGCGCCGTGGCTTTTGGTGGGTCGCCTATCGTTCCTGATCAGGTTCACCGCAACGTCATGCTGGGAATCGGCTTCGTGCCGCAGGTCCAGAACGTTTTTCCGAACCTCACGGTAGAGCAGAATCTCCACATCGCGGGTTCGAAATCCGACTCCTCGTTTCTCGATGAGGCTTATGCCCTTTTCCCTCTGTTGCGGGAACGCCAGGACCAGTTCGCAGGCGACATGAGCGGTGGAGAGCAACAGATGCTCGCCGTCTCGCTGGCCTTGATGACGAGGCCGCAAGTCCTCCTACTCGACGAACCGACCGCCGGTCTCGCCCCTGCGATCGTCAAAAACGTGCTGGAGTCGCTCTCGCGCATCAACTCCGAACTGGGCACCGGGCTGATCCTCGTGGAGCAGAACGTGCTCGCCGCCCTGGACGTCGTCGAACGCGCGATAGTGCTCAAAGGCGGGCGCGTGGTGTTTGACGGCGCAAGCGAAGAACTCCGCGCAAAGGAAGATTTGTGGGCCTGGTTCTGACCCCGTAAATCGTCGGCGCGACTGTCCTTTTTATTTCACTCCGATGGCATCGATCTGCACAAGCGCTTCCGCCACTGGTCCGGGGCCATGCACGATCACGCACTCGAACGCGGGTAGGTCCTCGTCGATGAAGGTCTCGCGAACAGCCTCGTAGACCGCCAGATCTGCCGGGTCGGAGAGATAGATCCGGGTTTTGGCGATGTCCCCCAGTTCCATCCCCGCTCCTGCCGCGCTGGTGCGCAGTTGCTCCCACGCCATCCAGCACTGCGCGGCGAGGCCCGCTTGCCGCTCCACTTCCTCAAGCGGCAACACGGCACGCCGCCCTGCCTCGGGAAGGGTATCCGCGCCCCGGACGAGCGCTCCCGCCTCGTCGACGCCCACCATGCCCGAGAAGAAACACACCGGCCCCGCTTGCGTGACGGCGGGGGCCGCAAAGGGCGCCGTCCCCGGCCAAGGGTACGATTGGTGGGTGAGTCCGCTGCGCCTGTCCATAGCGGTGATTTCGATCTCTATGCGCGTGCCGCGGTGGCCCACCTCGTCGAATCCCACGACGCAAAGCGATGGCTGGACGTCGGGGAAGAAATGGGTGTGCACCCGGTGGAACGTGGAGAAATCGCGCAGGTCACCCAGGAAAATCGTCACGTTCACGACGTCTTCCATATCCATGCCGTGGCCCGCGAGCGTACGGCGCAACTCGTTATAGACGTACCAGGTTTGCGACGCGATCGGGCCGTGTCGGCTGTCGGGATGGCTGCGCCCCGTCGAGAGGAAACGACCTTCCTCGGGGATATCGCCATAAGAGTTGACCAGCGGCATCCCGGGCTCGGCGGTCTTGATCGGGATGTGGCCGGCGAAGAAGGCGAACGGGCCCGAGCGTATCGCCTGGCAATAGTGCGAGGCGGCGGGCAAATCCGCGTCATAGACATCGGTCATCACTTGGCGTTCGCCGAACACGCCGCCTGCTTGCGTACAAGCGGCGATGGCGTCGACCCCGATCCAGTGTCTGCCGCGTCCGATGACGTCCGTCACGCCCAATCCACTGCTGGGAGCGGGTGTCGGTTGCCAATGCACCCGGACGTGTTCGTAGCTGGGAAAATAACGCTTGTCGCGCTGCCAGATGTGCTGGCGCAGCACCTGGTCGCTGTGCGTTCCCGCTGCGACGAGAACCTTCTCGAGGCTGTCGTGGACCGACCAGGAATCGGCGACAACCCGACCTTCGGTGAAGTCTGCGAGCGGATAGCCCTGCATCTGCTCTCGTCCCGCCTCGGGCAGGTCCGCAAAGCCCGCCGGACCGCCGGGCCTTAAACCTGATACCAACAACAGTTCACCAGCCTTGACCGCCACCGGATAGGGCGTGAAAGCGGGGGCGATATCGTCACAAATAACAGGGGTCTTCTTCATTACTCGATAAACCTCCTTGGGTTGGCGAGTCGTGGCGTCTTCGTGCGGGGCAGGAGAATTTCCCCCACCTCTGGCGATTACAATCGGCTACATCGCCAGGGTGCCCCCGTCGCACGATATAAAGGCGCCGTTCATAAAATCGTTTTCGTCCGAGACCATAAAGAGCGAGACTTCGGCCATCTCCTCGGGACTCGCAAAGCGGTTCACGGGTATTCGGGGAAGTTTCGCCTTGGCGCGCTCCGGGTCGTTGATGTGAATCTGTTTCACGCGCTCGCTCTCGGTAGTGCCCGGCATGAGGCAGTTGACGCGCAGCCCCATCGGGCCGAGCTCCACGGCCAGGGCGCGCGTTAAATTATGCATAGAGGTCTTCGTGGCGCAATAAAGCGCATTGCCGGGGACGCCGCGCTCGCCGTCGATGGAGCCGATCATCAAGATCTTGCCCTTGCCCTGGGGCGCCATGAGCTTGGCCGCCTCGCGCGTGGCGATGAACACGGATTTCGCGTTCACCTCGTATAGCTCGTCGATCTGCTCGTCGGTGAACTCGAGAAAACTCTTGTGCCCCCGCATGGCGGCGCAGTTCACCATGATATCGAGACCGCCCAGGTATTGAGCGCCGTCGTTCATGAGGTCGTTTGCTTTTCTCGCATCTCTCAAGTCATAGCACCGCCCATCGATTTTGCCGCCCGCCGATCCACATTCGTTGATGATTCTATCGAGGCGCTCCTGATTGAAGCCGCCCGCCGCCCATATGGATGCACCCTCCGCGCTGAATTTACGCGCGATGGCCGCACCGATGCCAGATGAGGCACCCGTGACGATGACTCTTTTTCCTTCCAGCTTGCCCGGCATGTCTTACTCCTTGACCGTAAAAAACTACTCCTCATCCGGCAGCAGTGCGGATTCTCCCATCGAGAGCGGATCGCGCGCCGGCCAGCGTCCGGCATCCACCTCGGTGATGAATTCGAGAACGACACGGTTGAACATGGCGGGTTCTTCGAGGTTGATGAGGTGGCCGGAATTGGGGAAGGTGACGAGGGCGGCCGTCTGGATGTTGCGCTTCATGAAAAGCCCGGGCTCGAGACAAGGGTAGTCTTCATCTCCCGTGAGGACGAGCGTGGGCACGGAGCAGTTCTTCATCTGCTCTCCGAGTTCATAGACGGAGGGCCTTGCGCTTTGCACCCCGCGCATCGTGTTGGAGCAACCCAGAGGAGAATGGCTCATGAAGTGATCGATAAATTTCTGGTAGCCGATAGAGTCTTTTCTCTTGAGCTGCATTCGCGTGGGGCCGGCGGTATAGACGGGGCCGAATTTATCCATGCTATCGTTCAGGAACCGGTCGGCCACGGTTTCTGCGTCTTTTAGGAATTGCTCACGCTGATCCATATCGGAGCCGTAGCCGCACCCGGCCACGACGATGGAGCGGGTGAGTTCGGGATGGCGCAGGCCGAGGTGGAGGGTTGCATAGCCTCCCATCGAAAGTCCCACGACGTGGGCGGGCGCGAGGTTCAAATCTCTGATGAGGCCGGCCAGGTCGTTCACGGCGATATCCTGGCTGTATTGCGATGCGTCTCCCGGCACTTCGGAGGGCGGAAATCCTCTGGCGTTGTAGGTGATGACCCGGTATCTGCGGTTGAAATAGCGAACCTGATCCTCCCAACTGCGGCAGTCGCCCGCGAATTCATGAACGAAGACGACGGGCGCACCCTCGCCGCTGGCTTCGTAATACAGTCTGACCCCGTTTGTTCTCACTTCGGGCATGGTGTTCTCCTCACAGGATGACGTGTGGATATGGAATACGTTTCTTACGGGAGAATCGGCAAAATGACAACGCGGACGAGCGAATTCCCCTGTGTTTCCGGGTGTTGCGCCCTCATGGCCGCGCGATGGTAAAAAGTTTGTAAAGATGTGTTGCCAGGAGATATTGTTTCTTGTCGGGGACTTGATTTCTGAGCCCGTCTGGCCCATGATAACCGCGATTGATCACAGTGTTGAGTTTAACTGAAGATTGACTTGGCAACATCGCTTGATCGCCCGATCATACCTGAAATGAAATTCTGGGATGCTCTTATAAGAAAGAATACCCAAAACGGGAGAAAACCTTTGTCAACGGCGCCTAAGAAACACAGCCTCGCTATTCACAGAAAAGATGAAAGAAAGCTCCAGTGGAGCACCATCTTCGTCATCGGGGTGATTCACCTGCTCGCCCTGATGGCTTTTGATTTGGATTATTTCAGCGTTTCGGGTCTCGTCGTGGGAATCGTCATGTATTACGTGGCCGGTATGGTGGGAGTGACGATTTCCTATCACCGTCTTCTGACCCACAGAAGTTTCCAGACGTATAAGCCGCTAGAGTATTTCTTCACGTTTTGCGCTTGCCAGGCGCTTCAGAGCGGACCCATCGAGTGGGTGGCGATGCACCGCATCCACCACAAGGAATCGGACGAGGAACCCGACCCACATTCCCCGCTCGTGAGTTTTCTGTGGGCGCATGCGGGATGGCTTTTCGTCAACTTGCCGGACGCGCACACCTATGACGAGTATTCGCGCTTCGCGAAGGATTTGCACCGCGACCCGTGGCAGCGGTTTTTCGATAAATTCTTTTTCGTGATTTATCTTCTGACGGCGGTGGCGATTTATTACGCCGGGGAATGGTACGGCGGCCTGGGCATGTCCTGGCTCGTCTGGGGCGTATTCGTGCGAACGGTCGTTTTGTGGCACAACACCTGGGCGGTGAATTCGGTGACGCACACATTCGGCTACCGCAATTACAACACGGATGAGGAAAGCACCAACAACTGGCTCGTCGCACTGCTTTCCTTCGGCGAGGGGTGGCACAACAACCACCATGCGGACCAGCGCTCGGCCGCCCACGGTCAACGGTGGTTCGAGGTGGACATCACCTACCGGCTCATCAAGATAATGGAACTCGTAGGCTTGGTCTGGAGGGTGAGGGAGCCGAGCCAGCGCGTGGTGGCGAAGAGGCTCGACATCATGGTGGACGAGGAGGGCTTGCGCGCCTCCGAGGCGAGAAGGCTGGGCTCGGAGGAAGTTCGGGCCGAGATTCTTCACACGATGACGGACCCGACGATGCCGCTGGAAATCCCCAGAATGCCCTCTTTGACGGAAGCGAGCGAGGCTGCGGCGAAATCGGCCCAAAAAGCCATGGAATCCGTCGGTGCGGCCCTTGAGCATGCATCGCATGCGCTTCGGCATAAAGAAGAAAATACCGACCAGGCTGTTCGCCAGATGCTGGAAAAGGCAAAGGATTTGGCGATGGCGGCCGTCGAGCAGGCCAAATACGCAGCGGCGGAAGCCGCCGAGTTCTCAGCCCAAGCGAGCGCGTATCTGGCGGATGCGAAAGACAGGGCGACGGAATCCGCCCATCAGGCGGCTGAAAGAGCAAAAGCGCTTGCGCAGGAAGCGGCGGATGCGGCCTCGAAGGCAGCCGATGAGATTGCGGTCGCTTTCAAGGGAATCGACAGACCCGTCATCACCTCTGCGGTATAGAAGAAAACTCTAAAAAAGCCGGGGCGTATTGCTTCGGCTTTTTTGCGTCTCTCGGGTCCTCTGCCGGGGAGTAAAGAGAGCTTCTGCCGGAATACTTGGTGATATTCACAGGGGCCTTTTGAGGGAATGGGTGCGGGAGAGGGATCGCGCGTTTTTTGAATTTGCGCCCCGATGCCTGAAGCCCCTTGACGCTCCCGCTTCCGGCTCCTAGATTATGGTCTCTTTCTTCAGCGGTTTCCCGCGAGAAGCCGACTTCCTTTCGAGAGGCGGGTGTTTTCCGCCCATGTTGATCGTTTTTTGGTGGCGCGGCGAGGGCTGCGAATCCTGGAGGGCCAATGGCCATGAGCGAAGTGAATGAAAAACAATTATTAAAAGACCTGAAAATTTACTATGACGCCGATGCGGACCTGAATCTGCTGCAGAACAGAAAAATCGCCGTCATCGGCTACGGAAGCCAGGGGCGCGCCCATGCGCTGAATGCACAGGACAGCGGCGCGGATGTCGTCGTGGGACTGCGGAAATCCTCTCCCCGCTGGATGCAGGTCGAGGATGACGGCCTCGAGGTGATGGAAACGGCCGAAGCGGCCAAGGCGGGCGATCTGGTGGTCATGCTCACGCAGGATCATCTTCAGCCCTCGATTTGGAACGCCGATATTGCGCCCAACATGAAAGACGGCGACGCCCTGGTGGTCGCCCACGGTTTCAACCTCAATTACGGGCAAATCATTCCTCCCGAGAACATCGACGTCGTGATGATCGCGCCAAAGAGCCCGGGCCATACCATGCGGTTCCAGTACGAAGACGGGCGCGGCGTGCCGGGTCTGGTGGCCGTCTTTCAGGACGCCACGGGAAAGGCAAAGGACTACGCCCTGGCTTACGGCAAGGCGGTGGGCTGCGCCCGAGCCGGCATTATCGAGACGACCATCGAGGAGGAGACCGAGACGGACCTCTTCGGCGAGCAGGCGGTGCTGTGCGGCGGCATCACCGAATTGATTCGCGTCGCGTTCGAAACTCTCGTGGAGGCGGGCTATCAGCCCGCGCTGGCGTATTTCGAGTGCCTCCACGAGGTCAAGCTGATTACCGACCTCATCTACCAGGGCGGTATCACCATGATGCGTTATTCGGTTTCGGATACCGCCGAGTACGGGGATATCACGCGGGGCAAGGTCGTTATCGACGATTCGACGCGCGAGCGCATGCGGGGAATCTTGACCGACATCCAGACCGGAAGATTCGCCAGCGAGTGGATAAACGAGAACATGGTGAACCGGCCGACGTTCAACACGGTCGTGCGCAAGGAGAAAGAACACGACATCGAGGTGGTCGGCCGCCGTCTGCGCGCGATGATGCCCTGGATCCAGGAGCGGGAAGTGATATAAGAGGGGATTTTCGAGAAATACCGACCGGCGGAGTTTGTGTGGCTCCGCCGGTATTTCTTTAAAAAATGTTGAATGATTTTGGGGTTGGCTTTCGGTCTCGCTTGAAAGAAACAAAAGAGCGTCGTATTCTTCACAAACGCTTTTGTTGGCCGCCGAGAGGGAATAGATGAGCGTTCAGAAAATTAAATTTCTCATCGCGGGCGTAGTCATCCTGAGCGCTTTCGCCTATCTGGCCGTATCGGGGTTTCAGAGCGAGAATCTGGTGTATTTCCTCACCGTGGATGAAGTTTCGCAAAAGGCGCCGACTCTGGGTGGCCGCGGCATCAGGGTGCAGGGGAAGATCGTGCCCAAAACGCTCCTGAAAAATCCCGACGCCATGCAGCTCGCTTTCCACATGCAGGGCGAGCAGAGAACCCTGCAAGTAAGCTACAAGGGGGTTCCCCCCGATTTGCTCGAAAACGGGTTTCCGGTCATCGCCGAGGGGAAGCTGGACGCCAAGGGAGTCTTGATGGCGAAAAATCTGATGGTCGCATGCCCCTCGAAGTTCGAGGAGATGAAAGAGGCGGGTGAAAGCATACCGACGGACCACAAGGCTTTGATGGAAAAAGCCGCGAAGAGCAAGCAAATGTCGGAGGCCAGATAGCCTAAAGCCCGCGAAGGACGACCCTTGTCTCTCATGGTGTCTTGAATATCCGCTCCATTCCGGGAGTTTTCGTTGATCGCCATTCAGTTCGGACACTACAGCTTGCTGGCGTCGCTCGTCCTGGCGGTGTTCGCCATCGGCACCCCCGTCATCGGGGTCCGAATGCGCAGGGCCGACCTCATCGGCGCGGGGCGAAACGCCGCTGTCGGTGTTTTCTGGCTGGTGAGCGGCGCGAGCGCGGCTCTCGTCTATTTGCTCATGGTGCGGGACTATCGCGTGGAGTATGTGGCGGGACACGTCAACAACACGCTCAATGGTTTTTATCGCTTCAGTGCGTTCTGGGGAGGGCAGGAGGGAAGCCTGCTGCTCTGGCTTTTGCTTTTGTGTGTGTTTTCGTTCGTCGTCATCCGGCAAAACCGTGACAGAAACCTGGAGTTGATGCCCTATGTGACGGCCACGCTGATGGCCACGGCGTTGTTCTTCCTGCTTATTCTCAATTTCGTCACCCCTCCTTTTGACACCCTTGCCAATCCGCCCGCGGATGGACGCGGCCTGAACCCTCTCCTGCAGGACTGGGGAATGGTGATTCACCCGCCCAACCTGTATCTGGGCTATGTGGGTTTCGCCGTGCCTTTTGCCTTTTGCATCGGTGCTCTGGCGAGCGGGAAGCTCGACACCGACTGGATTACCTCGACGCGGCGCTGGACGCTGTTCGCCTGGTTTTTTAACGGGGTCGGGATTCTGTTGGGAGGCGCATGGGCCTATAAGGAGTTGGGCTGGGGCGGATACTGGGCATGGGATCCGGTGGAGAACGCGAGCCTCATGCCCTGGCTCGTGGGAACAGCTTTTCTTCATTCGGTGATGATTCAGGAAAAACGCGGGATGCTCAAGGTCTGGAACGTCTCGCTCATCATCATCACCTACGCACTCACGATATTCGGCACTTTTCTCACGAGAAGCGGCATCATCTCGAGTGTCCACGCCTTTGCGGACTCAACGTTCGGCTGGGCGTTCCTGGTCTATTTGCTGGTGGCGCTCGTGGTCTCTTTCGGCCTGGTGATATGGCGTCTGCCCGAACTTCAGAGCGAACACGAGATGGAGAGCTTCTTCTCGCGGGAGGCGAGTTTCCTGCTCAACAACGTCGTGCTCATCGGTATCACGTTCGCCGTCTTCTGGGGGACGATTTTCCCGGTGGTCTCAGAAGCTGTGAAGGGCGTCAAGGTCACCGTGGGGCCGCCGTTTTTCAATCAGGTGAACGTGCCGATAGGCCTTTTGCTGATTTTTCTTTGCGGCGCGGGTCCTCTTTTCGCATGGCGCAGGACCTCACGAAAACAGATGAACAGAAGTTTCGTCTATCCCTCGGTGGTGGCCGTGGGCGCCCTGGTCGTTCTGGTGCTCTTTGGTGTTCACCACGTCTACGCGGCGCTCGCGTTCGGCCTGAGCGCGTTCGTGGTGGGAACGATCACTTTAGAGTATTGGCGGGGAATCTCCTCGCGCGTGCGTCACCAGGGGGAGCGCATCGTCCAAGCCGCGTGGGAACTCACCATGCGCAACAAGAGGCGATTCGGGGGCTACATCGTCCACTTGGGAATGGCGATATTGTTCGTAGGGATAGCGGCGTCTTCCGCCTATCAGGAGGTGGGCGAGGTGCGCCTGCGCCTGGGCGAGAGTTTCGCGTTAAACGGCGTGCGGATGCGCTATGAGGGGATTCGCGAGAACACGACGCCGCAATATCGCTCAGCCTTCGCGCGCCTGGGCGTCTACCGGGCGGGATATCGCATCGGGGAGGTGGAGCCGGAGAAGAGGCTCTATTTCACGCCCCCGCAGCCGACGACCGAGCCCGGCATCCGTCGCGGCGCGCGTTCGGATATTTACGCCGTCTTCGCCGAGGCGGGCCCCGACGGCACGGCCACGTTCAAGTTCATGGTCAACCCGCTGGTGAACTGGGTGTGGGCGGGAGGCGTTGTATTCACCCTCGGCTCTATCGTTTGCTTCCTGCCGGAGCGCTGGGGCAGGCGAAGAAAAAAACGGACTTAGAACATGGAGATTCTGGGGGTCGTCATCGCTTGCGGGGCCGTCGGCGCGGCTTTTATGTACACAATCTGGCCGATCATGCGGCCTCATGCGGCATCGGGCGTCTTGCCCGATGAAGAAAACGCGCGGTCGCTTTCGAATCGAGAGTTGACGCGGCTGTTGATGGAGCGCGAGCAAGCCTACAAGAACATCATGGACATCGAGTTCGACAGGGAGATGGGAAAGCTCTCGGAAGAAGATTATTCCCAGATGATGACGCCCGCCCGAGCGCAGGCGATGGAGGTGCTCAGGCGCCTCGACGCCAGAGGGGTGAAGGAGGGAATGACGCCCCTTCAGATGAACGAACGCGAGGCGGTGCAGGCGGCGACCCAACTTGAGGTGAAACGTCCGTCTTCCGGGAAAGCGGACGTTAAAGTATCACCGTCGCTCGATAAGCGTTTGGAGGTGGAAATCCTGAACTTCAGAAAACAGGCGGAGAAAGCTCAGGACGATTCGCCCGATTCGGCACCTGATGAACAATCGAAAAGTATACAACCCCGGTTTTGCGCCTCGTGCGGAATCGCCGTGGATGAAACGGATAATTTTTGCTCCGCCTGTGGGCATCAGGTAAATTGAAGCGCGTCGGGCCCGTTCGAATCTTTATCTCCCTGAGCTTATACCTGGTCTGTTCCTCGCCCGTCTTCTCATACGCGGGACCGGCGAAGCTCGAAGCCGTACCTCCCCAGGTAGAGAGCAAAACTACCGGTCCCACGACGACGGACCTGTCCCGGCTGAAGCTCAAGCGCAACATCGTCACCATCCGGCTGGATAAGGGTTTTTTCGAGTTCGTGGAGATGATGGATTTCGAGAACGAGGGGAGCGCCACCATTGTCTCGAAAGGCGGCTCCCCCACGCTGCGATTCACTTTGCCGAAGAGCAGTAACATCAGAAACCCCCGGGCGCGCTGGGGCGCGGCGCCCGCCGGGCTGGACCCTAAATTCCTCACCTCGGCTGGGGATGAACTCCAGACGAGAGAGTCCATCCCGCCGGGGCGGAAATTCATCGTCCTGCTCTATCGCCTGGAGGATGAATTCGGCGGCATCAGGGTGGAGAAGCCGGTTCTCTACGACACGCCGAGTTTCGCCGTCCTGCCCGAGAAGGACCGCGTGCAGGCCTCAGCACCGGACCTTTCCGTGCAGCCTGCCGTCAAGTTTCAGAACAGGGAATACAATCGCTTTGTGGGGACCGCCAGTGCGGGCACCGTGGTGCGCATTGACATGCAGGCGCCCGATTCGATGGGCGGCCTCGGGGTATTCTATATCGTGGGCGGGGTCGTGGTCGTCTTGAGCCTGGGGCTGGGGCTTTACCTCCGCAAAAGGAGGAATCAGGCGTATTCCGCCGAGGTGGAGCGCGAGGAGATACTGCGCGCCATCGCTATGCTCGACGACAGGCTCGCGGCGGGGGATATTTCCTCGGGCGAGCACATCCGCGAGCGAGCCCCGCGTTTTGAACGCTTAAAAGAACTCTCGGACTAAGAGGGCGGATGCCATGCTGGAGGCTCTTGGCGTATCCAGGCGTTATGGGTGGCGGTGGGCGCTCAGGGATTTGGACCTCGCCGTCTCCCCCGGCGAGACGCTCGCTCTTTTGGGCAAAAACGGCTCCGGCAAGACCACTCTTCTCAAGACTTTAGCCGGTTTGCTGAGGCCCACAGAGGGGGCGGTGAGAGTATCCGGCCAGCCGATCTCCCGTGAGGCGAAAGAAAGAATCGGACTGCTCTCGCACGAGCCCATGCTCTATGCGGGGCTCACAATCCGCGAAAACCTCGACTACTTCGCCAAGCTCTTTGGCGTGGAGAGCGGAGAAATACCGGGACGTGTGGATCTATTGGCGAAAACTCTCGCCATTTCAGAGCGTCTCGATGAGCCCGTGCGTGTCTTGAGTCAAGGACTCAGACAGAGAGCGGCGCTTGCGCGCGCGCTTTTGCACGAACCTGATATTGTGCTCCTCGATGAGCCTTTCTCCGGCCTCGACCCCGAAGCGGCCGGACGCCTGGAGAGCGTCGTGCGCGCGCTTTGCGAGCGTCGTGAATGCATCGTGGTGTTCACGACGCACGATGTATCGAAAGCTTTTGAGATAGCGCAGAGAATCGCCGTTTTGGCCGGGGGCAGGCTCGTCTATGTGGAAGATATAGAAAATACGAGCGAAGTTGAGGTGTTGGCCGCGTTCGATGAATTCACCGGAAGCTCGGCATGAAGCGTTTTTTCTCTGTCCTACTCGCGGTGGTGGAAAAGGATTTGCGCCTCGAATGGCGGACGAAGGAAAGCCTCCTCGTCATGGTGGTTTTTGCGCTTTTGGTGCTCACGCTGTTCAGCTTCGCCTTCGGCCCCGGTGGCGGGAGCGGGGAGAGCGTCCGCGCCGTGCAGGCGGGAATCTTGTGGATATCGTTTTTATTCGCCTGCGTCATCGGACTCTCGAGGACGATGGGCGTGGAGCGCGAAAGCGCGGGCTTTTCGGCCATGTACGCAAGCCCCTCCGACCCTTCTGCGCTGTATCTGGGCAAAGTGGCGTCGGCGCTCGTTTTGATGGGGATAATGGAATTGGCAGGTTTCGCCGTTTTGGCCGTTCTCTACAGCGTGGACGTGTGGAAATCGGCCGGTGCGCTCGCGCTCGTCGCCGTCTCCGCCACGGTTGGAATCGCGGCCTCTGGCACCTTGTTCTCCGCCATGAGCACCCGTACGCGAACGCGCGAGGTCTTGCTGCCCGTCTTGATGTTTCCCGCCCTCGTGCCCGTTCTGATCGCCGCCGTCAAGGCGACCGAAGCCCATCTCGGAGGTGGTGGGTGGGCGGATTCAAGGGATTGGATTCGCTTGATGTTGGTGTATGATGTGGTATTCTTGGTGGCCGCCTCGATGGTCTTTGAATATATATTAGAAGAATAATATCAATGACTTATATAATATCTATTATGAAAATACTTTATATATCGCCGCCGTTTCGCGCCGCCGGGAGGGGGGCTTGATGGATCGAAAAGAGCGGGGAGCGTTCGGGTGGTTGCCGATTCTCACCTTGTGCGTTCTTGCTTTCGCCATTTTCGCGGATTTGTTCATCGCCGGCGCCGACAGGCTCCAGGGGCCGCCGCAGCGGATTTTCTACATACACGTGCCCTCGGCCTGGGTGGCGTTTTTCGCCTTTTTCCTCGTGTTCGTCTTCTCGATTAAATATCTGGTGAAAAGGAACCCGGACGACGACATCAGAGCGCATGCTTGCGCGGAGGCGGGGGTCGTCTTCTGCACGCTGGTGCTCATCACCGGACCCATCTGGGCGCGCCCTGTCTGGGGCGTATGGTGGACGTGGGACGCGCGGCTCACCACCACGCTCATCCTCTGGATGATATATGTGGGTTATCTCATGTTGCGCGCCTACATGACCGAACCCGAACAAAGAGCGCGTTTCGCCGCCGTAATGGGGATCGTAGGTTTCCTGAACGTGCCCATCGTGCACATGTCGGTGGAATGGTGGCGCACGCTGCATCCCAAGCCCGTGGTGATGCGCTCTGGCGGGTTGCGGGAGTTGCCCGATTCCATGCACGTTGCGCTGTGGAGCTCCTTGTTGGCCTTTACGCTCCTGTTCGTGTGTTTCGTCAGAAAACGTGCGCAGATCGAGCGTCTGAACGTGCGGGTGGAAGAAGCGCGCGCCGCGCGGGAGGGGGGATGATGGGCTACGTGACGGCGGCGTACATCGTCGTTTTGGGCGGGTTTGCGCTTTATTGGTGGATTCTCAAGGAGCGGATGGATATTTTGATCCAGGAGGAGAAAAAACTTAAGCCTCAGGGAGATTCTCCATGATGCGCATTTGGCTCGCGGTGTGTCTCGTGGCGGCTTTGTATCCGTATCAGGCGGCGCAAGCCGCGTCGCCGGGGGCAAAGACCACCTTCTCAGAAGTGGCGGGCGCCCTGATGAGCCCCGTTTGTCCGGGGAAATTACTGCATGACTGCCCGAGCAGCGAGGGAGCTCAGCTCAGAGAGCTCGTGCGCCGCAAGATATTCGCCGGGGAGACGAAAGAGCAGATCGTCCGGTATTTCGTCGAAGTATACGGCCGAGAAGTCCTGCCGAAACCCCCGGCGGAGGGTTTTTATCTCACCGCCTGGCTTCTCCCTTTCGGGGGGCTGCTGGCGGGCTTCGGCGTGGTCTTCGTCCTGGTGAGAGCGTGGACGAGACGCCCCGAAGACGCTGAACCAAGCGGGCAGAGGGAAGAAGTTCCGCAAGACGCCGCCTCGGATGACTCCCTGGAAAATCGCCTGAGACGTGAGCTCGGTGATTTCGAGGGTTGAGCCGCCATTTCCCGCGAGCCGGGAGTTATTTGATGAAGTACAATCCTAAAACTGAACTCGCCAGAAATCTCGATGGACTCTCGACGCCCCGCCGGAGCATCAAGTGGCGCCTCATCGGCATGGTGATCAGCCTCGTCTTGGTGGTCTGGGCGATGGTTTATTTGGGAGATATAGACGAGCAGCCGACGCAGGAGGTCAAGACAAAACAGGCGCAGGTAAAGCGCACGGAGCGTGCAGGCGATGACGCCGCCCTGTACCGCGACATGAGTTTTTTGAAGCAGGCGAAGCGTGCCGATGCGCCGGATGTTTTATTGAGAACGCTGGATGGACAGAACCATTCTCTGAAGCAATATGGGGGAAAGCTTGTCCTGGTGAATTTCTGGGCGACGTGGTGCCAGCCCTGCATCCGGGAAATGCCATCGATGGAACGACTTTATGCGAAATACAAGCCACAAGGCCTCGAGATCGTGGCGATATCGCTGGACCAGGGCAATGAGGATGATGTGCGCGAATTCGTTGCGAAGTACAAGCTGACGTTCCCCATCGTCTTAGACCCCGAGCACAAGGCGAAGGCGCTCTACAAGGTACGGGGCCTGCCGACGACGTATCTCGTGGACAGAAAAGGCCTCGTGGCGGGCTACGGCGCAGGTCCCCGCGAATGGGACAGCGAGGCCGCCTTCGCTTTGGTGGGGCACCTGCTCGATGAGAAAAGCTGAAAGTATGGACGCCTCGAAAAGTTCGAGCTCCGACCGGCGAAAGGCGAAGCGGCTGGCCGTTACGTTCATTCTGACGCCGGTGCTGCTGACGCTGCTCTGGGGGGTGGGTGAGCGCCTGACGACCGAACGCATGGAGGAAGCGCTCGCGCCCAACCTGGAAATCGGCGACCGGGCCCCACTTTTCGGATATCCGCTCCTGGGCGGGGGGAGCACCTCCCTCGCAAGCCAGAAGAACAAGGTGGTGCTCATCAACGTGTGGGCCACGTGGTGCGTCCCGTGCCTCGATGAGATGCCGGACCTACAGCGCCTCTACGCCAGAATGAAAAAAGAGGGCGCGCCGTTCGAGATACTGGCGGTGAGCATCGACGCCCTGGGGGCGGACGCAGTCGAGAAATTCGTCGAGCGCTTCGGCCTCACGTTCCCGATTCTTCTGGACCCGCGCGGGAGCATCAAGAAGCTCTACCGCACGACCGGCGTGCCGGAAACCTTCGTCGTGGATTCTCAAGGCCGTCTCCTTCAGAAAATAATCGGCGCCCGCAAATGGGATGCGCCTGCGGTCGTCAGTTACCTCAAACAAGCGGCTCGACAGTCCTGAATAAACCGAACGAGTGTCCCTTCAAAAGCATCAAAGCTCAAAGCCGAGTTCGAGTTCCTCGTTTAGCCTTTGCATCTGTTCCAGGACGGCGGGCGTGATGGGGATGCCGATGCGCCTGTTTTCCTCCTCGGCAATCGCTTCGGGCTCGCCGTGAATGTAGATGCGATCGTGGCCCGGCGCTTTTTTCGCCCCCCGGATGGTCTCGAAGAGTTTCGTCATATCCCCGAATATGGCGGATAAGTCCCTGAAGCCGGACGTCTTGATCGCGCCCATGAAGTGGCCCGTAGCGGATTTCGCCTTGCCCGCCGCGCCCGCCAGGCGGCTTTCCAGACCCGCGCCCGAGAGTACGCCGCACAGAATATCCACCATCAACTGGAGGCCGTAGCCCTTGTGGCCCCCGTTCTCGTCTCCTTCACCGCCCAGGGGCGCAAGAGGCACCTCGTAGTTCAATATGCTCTTTTCATTGAGGGTGGGCGTTCCCATGGAGGTGAGCACCCAGCTTTTGGGGACTTCGCGTCCCTCGCGGAGCGCCGTCTCTATTTTGCCCACGGCCGTCACGGCGGTGGCCATGTCGAGATGAAAATCGGTTCCTCCCGGCCCGCCGGGTATCGCCACGCTCATCGGGTTGGTGCCGAAGATCGCCTCCGCCCCGAAGGTGGGCGCGGTGCGGCGTCCGCCGTTCGTCATGCTGATGCCGATGAAGCCCGCCTCCATCGCCTTTTTCGCCCAATAGCCCGCATAGCCGAAGTGGCTGCTGTTGCGGACGGTCACGAAGCCAGAGCCGTGTTTTTCCGCCATGGCGAGGGCCTCGTCCATCGCGCGGTTCGAGGCGACGATGCCGATGGCGTCGTCCGCGTCGAGAAGGCCGGTGGTGTCGCTCCCCTGGTAGAATTTCATGTCGGGCTTGCCGTTCAGTACGCCGTTTTCGAGGCGAACCATGAAAAAGCTCAGCCGCGCCGCCCCGTGGCTGCGGATGCCTCTCAAATCGGCGCTGACCAATACTTTCGCCACCAGACGGGCATCGTCCTCGGGCACGTCCTGGCTGCGGAATATGGTGTAGACGAACTCTTCGATGATTTCCGAGGGAAAACGCACTGTTCCTTCGGGCAGTGGACCGGACTCGACCATGAAAACCTCCTCACAAAAAAATTTTGATTTTTGATGATGCGTTGAACTTTGCGCCATATTAGCCCGTCTTTGCGTTTTTCGGGAAGTCGCGCCGGGCTGCGCCGCGCCTTGCGGGTTGCGCTCGCCTTTTGTCAAAATGCGCTTCTTTTCTCAAGAAACGATTTCGAACAGGGGAGAGATGAAAGTGGCTCGCATAGCGGTGGTGCGTGGGGACGGAATCGCGAACGAGGTGATGCCCGAGGCGGAGGAGACGCTCCGGGCGGCTGCGGAGGCGGCCTCGTTTCCGGTGGAGTTCGAATACTTCGACTGGGGAAGCGATCGGTATCTGGAACACGGCAGGGGCATGCCAGAGGACGGGTGCGAGACGCTGCAAGCAAACTTCGACGCCGTCTTTCAAGGGGCCATAGGCGACCCGAGGGTTCCGGGGTCGATCGTGCAGGAACAAGTGATTCTGGGCGTCCGCTTCGGGCTTGATCTGTACGCCAACATCCGTCCCTGCAGGCTCTATCATGAGGATTTGACGCCGCTCAAGGACATGGGGGCGGGGGACGTCGACCACGTCGTGGTGCGCGAGAACACAGAAGGCCTGTTCGTGAACGTGGGCGGTTTTTTCAAGCAGGGCACGAAGGACGAGGTCGCCTTACAAGAAGAAGTACACACCTACAAGGGGGTGGAGCGCGTCATTCGGGCCTCATTCGAGTTTGCAAGGCGGCACAAGCGCAGAAAAGTCACCATGGCGGACAAGGCGAGCGGGCTTCGCTACGCAGGGGGGATATGGCGCCGCGTGTTCGAGGAGGTGAGGGCGGATTTCGAAGATATCGAATCAGAAGCCAAACACATCGACGCGGTGGCGATGGAGGTAATTCAACACCCCGGAGAATTCGATGTCATTGTCACCAACAATATGTTTGGCGATATTCTGAGTGACATCACCTCCGGCCTCGTGGGTGGTCTGGGCCTTGCGCCTTCGGCGAACGTGAATCTCGAGGGGGTCTCGATGTTCGAGCCAGTGCACGGCACGGCGCCCGACATCTACGGGCGCGGCATCGCCAACCCGATGGCGGCCATATTGACGGGCGCTCTTTTGCTGGATCATTTAGGCTGCGGAGCGGGCGGAGCCGCCATACGGCGCGCCGTGGAAGAAGCCATCGCCCAAGGGGAGCGCACCACGGATTTGGGAGGCGGGTTGAACACCAAAGAATGCGGAGATGCCGTAAGAAATAGATTGAAATAGAAATACTTATGTTGAATTATTAAAGTAAAATATAGGAGATG
Source organism: bacterium (assembly GCA_965218885.1). Lineage (GTDB taxonomy): Bacteria > UBA8248 > UBA8248 > UBA8248 > UBA8248 > Bin107. Next base: position 3,462,081 of record OZ244713.1, read on the forward strand.
GAGATGCCGAAAAAATCAGTAGTGGATGTCGAAAAAGCGGCTTTTAAGGCCGTGGCGTGGGGGCAGACGAAAATTCTCGTGAGCCCGACCTCAAACGGCTCCGAACACGTACGCGTGGGACTCACTGAATATGACCCCGCCACCCCCCATGAGCCACATGCGCACCCCGGACAGGAGGAAGTCATCTGGGTGCTGAGCGGGCGGGGCTACACCGAGACGCATGACGAGAAAATCGACCTCTATCCGGGAGCGGTGGCCTTCATACCCGCAGGGATGGAGCACAAGACCGCGGCGGTCGGCGACAAGATGCAGGCGATCATCATCAAGGGGCCGGTTCGCGACTCCGACGGGGTGCTGAGTTAGGAAAATATCGAGAACGCAAGCTCCGGGGGAACGGGTTAGGCTTCCGCCCGGGGAGGGCGGCGCATGCCCGTGAGGGAGCCGCATCTTACGGAGCGGATATCAGAACCCGCTCGTCTTTAACTTCCAGCTTTGTTCCAAAAGGTTCGTTGAGCGCATTCATGACGCCCAAAATTCTGCGGCCCTCTCCCCGCTTGGGGGAAAGGCGTCTGGGTCTGGAGAAGACGCCGGCCGTCACGGGCATCAGGTAGGGTTCTTTCACCCCCGTTTTGGTCAGGGTGCAGCCGAAGAGGAAGGTTTCGTGCGTCTCTTCGGTGAAGAAGGGAATCTCAAAATCGAATATCAGATTCCCCATGCTGTAGACGATGGGCGCGCCCTTGTGGAATTCGATCCCCTGAAGAACGTGCGGGTGGCCGCCTAAAACCAGGTCCGCGCCTGCTTCGATGGTGGCGTGGGCGATTTCGTGCTCAAAATCCATGACCTCATGCGTCATGCTCGTGCCCCAGTGGTGATTCACCACCACGAGGTCTGCTTTTTTCTTGAGATTTCTGACGTCGCGCTTCATGCGCGCGAGATGAGCGGGTTCCGCCCATGTGTCGATTCTAGGCGCGGTGCCGGGGTATTCGGAAAGGTCGCGCCAGGGGCGGTAGGCCGTGTGGGCGCGAATAGGGTTCACGCCCGGCTCTGTGGCCGATGCCTCGAATCCTCTCGGGATGATGGAGCAAAACGCCAAAAAGCCGATTTTAAGGCCTCCGCGATCGATGAGAACAGGCCTTCTCGCTTGCGTGAGGTTCATGCCGCCGCCCACGAGCGAAACCCCGAGGGAATCCATGAGGGACATGGTTTCCGCAAAGGCTTCTTCTCCATAATCAAGCACGTGGTTGTTCGCAAAGGCCATGACGTCGAAGCCCGCCTCGGTGAGGGCGTGGGCCATATCCGGCGCGCCGCGCAGTAGAATTTTCTCGGGCGCAGGCTTTCCGCCGTGAGACAAGGGCAGTTCCAGATTGGCGAATGAGACGTCCGCTTCCTGGAAGAGGGGAATCAGCCCGCCGAAAGCGCCTTTCGCCTCCGCGCGGTTGATGGCGATGTCCCCTCCGGCCAGAAGCCTGGGGTTATTTTTAGCGCGGCGGGAGGGCATGGGGGTGTCTATTCGGTGAGGCAAAGGCCGTGGTCGGGCGTGAAGGAGAGATACACCTTCTGCCCGGGGTCGAGTTCTTCGAAGTGGTCAATCTGCACGCCCACCTCGTATGGCCCGACTTGGACCTGGCAGTCGAGGAAGCTGCCCAGATATACGGTGTCGATCACCTCGCCTTCCATGAGGTTCATCACGTCGGTCGGCTTTTCGAGGTGAAGCAGGATGTCCTCGGGGCGGATGCTCAGGATGATTTTGCTCCCAACGGGCGCGTTTTCCGTGCCGGTGGCCTGGAGGCGGATGGGGGCCTTCTCTTCACCGAGGGTAATTTCCATATCCGTCAGGCTTCCGTCGTGGCCGAGCAGCTTGCCTTCCAGGAGGTTGGCCACGCCGATGAAGTTCGCCACGAATGCGTTTATGGGTTCGGCGTAGATGGTTTCCGGATCGCCGATTTGCTGGATCACGCCCTTGTCCATCACCACGACCCTGTCGCTCATGACGAGCGCCTCGGTCTGGTCGTGCGTGACGTAAATAGATGTGATGCCCACGTCGTGCTGCAAGCGCGTGAGTTCGATGCGCATCTGTTCGCGCAGTTTGGCGTCGAGATTGCTCAGGGGTTCATCGAAGAGCACCACCTTGGGGTTGTATACGATGGCGCGGGCGAGGGCGACGCGCTGGCGCTGTCCGCCCGAGAGTTTGGTGGCGTAGCGCTCGGCGAGATGGCCCAGGCCCACGAGTTCGAGCGCATTCGTCGTCTTCTGCTTGATGGCGGCCCTGGTTTCGCGCCGGATTCTCAGGCCGTAGGCCACGTTGTCGAAGACCGTCATGTGCGGCCAGACGGCGTAGCTCTGGAACACCATGCCCAAGTTTCTTTCTTCCGGCGACAGGAAAACGTCGTTCGTAGCGGAGGTGACGTATTCTCCCTCGATTTGAATATCACCGCTGTCGGGATGCTCAAGGCCGGCGATGCACCTGAGGGTCGTGGTTTTTCCGCAGCCCGAAGGCCCCAGCAGGGTGACGAACTCGCCTTGCTCGACGGACAAATCAATGCCCGCCACGGCCACTTCGGGCCCAAATGATTTCACCAGCTTCGTTATTTCGACGAATGACACTCTGCTTATCCTCTAGGGTTTAACGGCCAGCGTATGATCGGGGTCGAGGCGCACGTACACCTTCTCGCCCACGCGCAGGCGTTCTCTTGAGTGCGCCAGCACCTTCCACTCGAATTCTCCCCACTTCACCCGGCAATCGAGGCAGTTGCCCAGAAAGACGGATTGAATCACCTCACCCTCGATCCTGGGGCCGTCCAGCGGCTCGCGCGATGCGTCCACGTTCTCGGGACGAACGGAGAGAAAGGCGGCGTCGCCCTCCGAGAGGTCATCATCGGCGAGCAGGCAGGGTAGTTGGACGTTCTCACCGCCCTGGGATATCTCGATGGTGCCCGTTCCCTCGCCGCCGTTTCCGACGATTCGGCCCTCGGTAAGGTTCGCCACGCCGATGAAATCACTCACGAACTTGTTGACGGGCCGCGCGTAGATGGAATGGGGGCCGCCTGTTTGTTCGATGTTTCCCTTGCTCATCACGATAATCTCATCGCTCATCACGAGGGCTTCCGCCTGGTCGTGGGTCACGTAGATCGAGGTGATGCCGATTTCGTTCTGAATCCGCTTGAGTTCGACGCGCATCTGCTCCCTGAGCTTCAGGTCCAGATTGCTCAGCGGCTCATCGAAGAGCAAGAGGCGCGGCTCGAAGACCATGGCGCGCGCGAGGGCCGCTCTTTGCTGCTGACCGCCCGAGAGCTGCGTGGCATTTTTGTCCGCCATGTCGGTGAGGCCGACGATTTTCAGCGACGCGGCGACGCGGTCGTCGATTTCCGACTGCGCCATGTTGCGTATCTCGAGAGGGTAGGCCACGTTCTGGGTCACGTCCATGTGCGGCCAGATGGCGTAGCTCTGGAACACCATGCCGATGTTGCGCTTCTCGGGCGCGATGTTGACGCGCTTCTCCATCGAGGTGACCGGGTCCGAACCGATGCGAATCTCGCCCGCATCCGGCTTGAGGAGGCCGGCGATGCACATGAGCGTCGTGGTCTTTCCGCAGCCCGAGGGGCCGAGCAGGGTGAGGAATTTCCCCTCCGGAATGCCGAAGGAAATACCGTCCACGGCGCGGTCGTCGCCGAAGTATTTTATGAGGGTGTCGACTTGGAGATAGTTGTTTTCGGTCATTGTCTTATGCGGTAAGCGCCTCTTTGCCGGCTACTTTTCTGAAAATGACGACGCAAATTAAAAGCGCAACCGTCTGCGCGATGGAAAGGGCCGCCGTCATGGGTTCGTTTTCGAAATTCGAGAGATAATACACGCCGACGGAGAGCGTCTCCGTGCCGACGGAATACAGTATGATGGAAATAGAGAGTTCTCTCAAGAATATGACGAACAGGAGAATCCACCCGGCGAAAATGCCCGGCTTGAGAAGGGGAATGGTGATTCTCCTGAGCGTGGTGAACCAAGAAGCCCCCGCCATGCGGGAACTCTGGTCGAGTTCTTCCGATACGGCCATCATGATGGAGGAGATGTTCCTCTGCCCGTAGGGGAAAAAGCGCGTGATGTAGCCGAGCAGCAGTATCCACAGCGTGGCGTAGATGGGCGTCTTGATGTAGGTGACGAGAACGCCCATGGCCAGCACGATGCCGGGAAACCCGATGGGGATGACGCTCAGGAAATCGAGCAATTTCGAACCGAAGCCCTTGGTGCGGTGGATCATGTAGCTCACGATGATGGCCAACACCATGGCGATCGAAGCGCCGCCGAACGCGAGTATGAAGCTGTTGATGATGCCGTTGGTGGCCGCGTCGATGCTCTCGGGCCACCAGAAGAAGAGCACCTTCTGATAGTTCCAAAAAGTGAGTTCCGACCAGATGACGCTCCCCGACCAAATTTTGTGAAGACTCACGAAGAAAAGACAGATGATGGGAAGAATAACGGCGACGAATACGTAAAACACGTTGTACCCGAAGGCGAGCCACTTCCAATTGCCCAGGTCGATGAGATTCGGCCGGAAGCCCTTGCCGGTCACCGTCGTATAGGCCCGTGGCGCGATGATTCTGTGCTGAATCCAGATGAAGAACGCCGTCACCACGCCCACCACCATGCTCATGGCGGCGCCCAGGTAGTGGTTCGCGTCATCACCCACCGCTTTTGTGAAAATCTGCGTGGTCAGCGTCTCCCAGCCGAAGGGTGCTGAGAGCTTGAAGGGAACGCCGAACTCTCCGGCCGTCGTAACGAACACGATGATGGCGCCCGAGAGAATCGCGGGCGTCACCAGGGGCAGGGTGATCGTCATGGTGGTTCGGAGCAAGCCCGCTCCCGTCGTCCGCGCGCTGTCCTCGAGAGAGGGGTCCATGCGCCTGAGCGAACCGACCACGAACAGGTAGACGAGAGGGGCGAAGAAAATCCCCGTCACCCAGATGACGCCCCACAGGTTGTTGACGTTGAAAAGAGGAAAAGAAATGCCGAAAATGCTTTTCGCCATGTTGTTGATGAGGCCGACCTTGGGGGAGGCCAGGTTGTGCCAGGCGATGGCGCCGACGAAAGGACTCAGGAAGAAGGGGATGAGGTTGAAGGGCTCGAGTTGTTCTCTGAACGGGCAGTTGGTTCTCGCGTTGACCCACGCGAGCGATACGCCCAGGAGCGTGGCCAGGATGGTGCAGCCCGTGCTGATGATGGCGGTATTGACGAGGGCTTTTCTGATGACGCGGCCCTGGAATACCTCCCTGTAGTTCTGAAGCCCCCATTCGGTGTCGAACCCCAAATCGTCGAGCACCAAGAAGCTGTTGATGACGAGCGCGAACAGTGGCAGGAAGACCGCCACCGCCACGATGATGCCGACGACGGTCGTAATGAGGTTCTCCTGCGTGAACCACGTTCGCCAGCCCCTCGGTGGGGCTACGTCGAATTGGGGTCTCGCGGTGTCTGTGGTCATAGCTGTATCAGATAAAATCTTTCCGGCGAATCATGCGCCGCCTTCAAAAGTTTCTCCCCACGATCCAGTGCGCCGGTTCGCGGGGGGAGTCAGTAATAGAATATCTTCACGGCGCACTATCTCGCGAAGGCTCCGCCGGGCTTGCGGCTGATGCGCTCTCGGCCATCCCCGACTGAATCCTCGCGGCATGGCGCGCCGCTCATTTCCCGTTTCATGATAAAAACCGAAAGGGTGGGAGCCCCTATTGAGAGGCTCCCACCCTTTCCGGGCAACAACCGATAATCGTCCTACTTGAAGCGCTTGATGAATTCGCCGCGCGTCGCCTTGAACTTCCTCTGCGCTGCCACCCAGTCCTTGAGACCCAGCAGCTTATGCTTGCTGAGGTCGAGGAGGTAGGGCTGCACAACCTTGGGCGCCGTATAGCCCGCGCGGAAGCTGTATATGGCTTCGCCTTCCACGTATACGTCGGTGCCCTCTTTGGTGAGGAGGAATTCAACCAGCAGTTTACCGGCGTTGGGGTTCGGCGCGCCGTTCAAAACAGCCGCCTGGTTGCCCAGCATGACCTGGCCTTCTTTGTAGTAGCCGATCTTGAGAATTTTAGCGAGGTCAGGCTTCTTGAGGACGTTCTGATACACACGGCCTGAGAGGTTCCAGGGGTCGAGGCCGCGTTCGCAGTTGATGAGCACCTGCATCTTCGGCTCGGTGCGGAACATGACGACGGGCTTCGTGGCTTTGAGGGCGTCCCAGTACTTGTTCATGTCCATGCCGCTCTCGATGAGCGAGATGACGGTGTTGGTGTAGGTGAAGCTCTTCGTGATGTCGCCGGCGATGGTCTGGCCCATCACGTTCTTTGCGATAGTGTCGGGATAAGAAGTGACGTTCAGGTCCTTCATGCCCGGGCAGGAGGTGTTCCACACCGGCTGGAAGGTGTAGGCCAGCGGCGTGACGACGTAGGGGTAGTTCGCGTACTGACCGGCTTTTTTGATCACTCCCGCGAAATGTTTGTTCCACTCGGCGCTGTCGAGCTTGTGGTACGCGCCGCGTTTTTGAGCCGCGGCGAAGAAGCCGGGCGCGCTCACCACGTGGACGTCGACGGTGAATTTGTTGGCCCGCATCTCCTGGCGAACCTGGGAGACGGTGGCGCCGGTGCCCTTACGCAGGTTGCGGAATTTGAAGCCGCTGCCGAGGCCATAATGCTTGGCGAAAGCCGGGCCCAGGCGCTTGGCGGTCCGGTCACCGAACAGAGGGTTGAGCAGCGTGACGGCGCCCTCTTTTTTCGCCGCTCGCACGAGCTCTTTCTGGTTTTTCATCATCGCTTCGGATACGAGCGCACCCGAGGCGAAGACGGCCAGCGCCGCCACCGCGGCGACGAAGTAATGGATACGGGATTTCATCGAGAATCTCCTCATTGCTGGAATAGAGTGGGGGCCATGCCCCCGGTTATTAAGGTCCAAACAATCCGGTTTTCGCAACAACATCCGCACAGACAAAGAAGACGATGCTCTTATTGCTTGTTTTCTTTGCTGTCCGCGGAGTATTGTAGTAGTGAAAATAACAGATTTTTCATATCTGTCAATGCTGTATTCTCCGGCTGGCGAAAATTCAGGGCCGATGATTTTTTCCGCTTTTCACCTCCGGGAAAGATGTTGCATAAGGAAACATCTTTCTTGTAGAAAAACAGGCGAAGGCGAATTCCGGCGATTCATCGAGACGGCTCTATGGCGTGGATTTTTCCCGCCGGTTGAAACTCAAAGCGAGGATTTTTCTTGAACGTGCAATCGACCGGTTCGCCTCTCATCCAGACCCACCGGCTGGAAGCCCCCCAGGGTTCGTTCATGGAACACGTTGAGGTGATCCTCATCGGGGATGGTCCCTACATCCTTTTCGACGCAGGCTACCCGGAGTGTATTCCCGAAATGCTCTCCTGGGTGGAGGCGCGCGCCGGGGGCGAGTTGGAAAAACTCGTTCTGACCCATCACCACTTCGACCACTCGGGCGGCGCCAGGGCGGCCTGCGATCGATTCGGCGTCACCGCCTACGCCCACCCCTTGGAGATGCGTTTCCTCGAAGAGGAGCAGCCGGACCTGCCGGTCTTTCCGATTAAAGAGGGAGAATTCGTCGAGTTGGGAGAAATGCGCTTCGAGGCCATTCTGACGCCGGGCCATTCTCCCGGGCACCTTTCTTTCTGGTGGGAAGAGGAGGAGATTCTCCTGGGAGGCGACAATGTTCTTCTCCCTTCGACCACGGCGGTGGTCGCGCCCAAGGGGAATCTCGGCGATTATCTCGAATCGCTGGAGAAGGTGAAGAGCCTCACGCCCCGTCTCATCTATCCGGGCCACGGCCCGATGATTGAGGATCCGGTCGCCAGAATCGACGAACTTATAGAGCACCGCAAGATGCGCGGTGTGCAGTATCTCGAGGCGCTGGGCGCAGGCCACGATACGCCAGCCAAGATAGCGGACCTCGTATATCACGATTTGCCCGAGCGTCAGAAAAATCTGGGCGCGCGCGTGATAATGCTGTATCTGGAGAGATTCGTGGAATCCGGAGAAGTCGCGTGCGCTGATGGGCGCTACTCATTGACGGGGCCGCTTTAGGGAGGCGAGGTTTTTGCTCACGAACTGCCACACGCTGGTTTTGCGGGAACTGTTGGAGCGTCACCCCGAGATGCCCCACCCCGGGGATGACGCCTACGTCTATAACGTAGCGCCCGATTCCCTGCCCCTCTCTGGAGAGTTCAAGCCGAAGGAAACCCACCGCTTCGCCCCGCCGGCAGGGATCATGGGCCGATTCCCGAAACTCTTGTGGGTGAAATGTCATCTGGTGGTCGACAACATCTGCCACTACGGGAGCATCGCCAAGGTGGGGAGCGGGCTGTCTCCCTCCCAAAAGCGGGGCTACACCTACCTCAAGGGGGTCGAACTCATTCCCCTGATGCGGGAATTCACGCAAAAGATGGGCGTACCCACCGATGATGCGAGCCTCCACTATCTCGCGCACGTGCTGGTCGAAATCGCGGTGGATTACGCCATATATCTCGACGACAGAACGGTGGGGGAGCAACTCCGAGACGCCCAGTCCGCCATGAGCGACGCCCAAAAACGCGAATACGCCGAGGGTCTGGGGGCCTTGTATGGTTGCGAGCCGGAGAAAGTCGCGCGCGCGCGCGGTGCGCCCCGGAAGTTTTATGGCGATATGCACGACGTCGACCACCTCTTTCTGGGCGGACGAACGAAAATCGTTTTGAGAAAGATCAGGCTGCCCTTCAGCGAGGAGAACACGGAGAGGACGTGCCGCCTTATAGAAGATGGAGCGCGGCTGACGGGCGATTATATGGATTTCATCGACGATTCCGTGAATGCGCTTTCCGACTGGGAGGCATGGGCAGGAGAGGTCGCCATAGATGGTGCAATATCCTGATTCCGGTCTCTCGCCCCGAAATGAATCGGATCATCAAAAATATCGTTTCCACTGAAACCCGAAAGCTCGCGTTTCCACCTTTTCACGCCAACTGATACTGAAAAGACTATTTTCACGTCGACGTCTGAACGAACAAACCCCCAGACTCCGACTGCTCCATGTCCGAGTCGTTTCAGCGCAAACGAAGCGCGCAGTCTTTGGGGGTCTTTTTTTAGACGAGCCGGACTTTTCCGGCCGTCCATATTGCAAGTTCTAGTTTACGGAGGCTTTCAGGCCCGCGCCCGCCTTGAACTTCGGCACGGTGGCCGCGGCCACCTGGATCTCCTCTCCCGTTCTCGGGTTGCGCGCCTTGCGGGCCGCCCGCTGGGAGACGCTGAAGGTGCCGAAACCCGTGAGCGTCACCTTGTCCCCGCTCTTGAGAGCCGAAGTTACGGCGCCTACGAATGCGTCGACTACGCCCTGGGCGCTCGACTTGCTCAGGTTCGACTGCGCGGCGATGGCATCTGCGAGTTCGCCTTTGTTCATTTTTTTGTTCTCCTTTTTTCCTTGAGCGGTGCTCGGGCGGCGAGTGCGCGCTCATGCCTTTTCTGCTTGCTGAAACGACATTCAACAACAGAAATCTAAAAATATGGTTAGGCGGAAATAGAATACAGGGGCGGGTGATCACGTCACTTAAGGTAAATTATAGCTTTCGATGAAGTTCCACGCAAGCGCAAAACGCTTGTTTCCTCAGGGGTAGCGGCAGTAGAGTCACCGAACGGGGAATTCCCACATCGCATCGTTTTCGACCATCTGATCATAGGAGAAAAGGGCGACGCCATCGGCGCCCGCCTCCCGGGCGGAGCGCCATTCGCGCCACACGCCCGCAGGGTGTTTGGTGAACAAATATACTCCCAGGCCGATGACGACCCCGGGTGCGCGTGGATTCGGGGTTTTCACCTTCCTGGCGGCGAGCGCGCTTCGGCTGATTTGAGCGGCCAGATGCTCATCCCCGGTATAGTTCATCACTACGGCCTTATCGAGAAACCCTTTTTCGAGCCAGCCGCGCCAGTCCTGAAAGGCGGAGAGGTAGGCCCGTTCCGCCCAAGGGAGAACGGCAGCAGAAACAATAATTTGTTTTCTTAAACCTTTAGTTGTTTCATATACGCCGCGAACCGCCGCCGTGACTTGCGCGCGCCTCCACACGTCCCACGCCGCCGCGTCCGCACGCTTGACGCTTAAGCCTGCGCGCGGCGCGGTATTCTGAGTCTTGCGCTCGAAACGGGCGACGGAAGCCTCGTTGTAGCCGAAATCAAGACGCGGAGAGAAGCGAGAACCCGGTGATATGGGAAGCGCGTAGGGATAGCGGATGAAGTCGAGATGTACGCCCGCAAGGCCCGGATAATTGCGCACCAGCTGCGCCGCAATGTCGATGATGCGCCCCCGCACGCCCGGATGGCCCGGGTCGAGAAAAATGCCGGGTGTTCCCAGGCCGAACCCTTTCGCCCACGCGGGTTTTCCCGAGAGAGGATATTCGAGCAGGGAGCGCCCGTATTGATCCTTTAGCACGGCTTCTTTCCCAAGCTCGCGGATGATGGGCGCTTTTTTGTTTCTCGCCAGGGCGAATGCGTTTATCCACGCATGGACCTTGATGGGGCGGCCGCCTTCTTTCGGAGAAGCCAGTGCAAGCAGGAGCGCCAGCGGGTCTCGCCCCGCGCGTTTTGATGGGGAGTCATCGGCCAGCTTCGTGGGGAACCACGCGCGGCCCGAGCGATAGACTTGCGCGTAGATGTCCGTGACGCCCGCGGCGCGCGCGCGCTTCACCAGCGCTTTGATTTTCCCGGCGCTGTCGAGAGTTCTGTTCACGCCCTCCGCCTGGACCCAAAGGCCGATTTCGAAGGATTTGGGCGCAAAGATGCGCAAGAAAAAATTTTGCTGAAACGAAGAGCACCCCGAAATCAGGAACATGATGAGCAAAAGGCAGGGCGCGCCTATAAGTAGGAGCCGCTTCATCCGGGTTTCCCGTGGGCGGGTTTGGACGGTGAGAGGCGCGGTCTTCTCGTCGCCGGGCGGAGACGACGCGCACAAACTACACGTTGCGCCGAGGGGCGGTCAACGAAAAACCCGAGGATTCGGGGAGAAAAGAATGAACGCTGCGTGAAAAAGCGCGCTCTTGCCGGGCGTTATCCGGCGCTCAGCGCAGCTTTCGTCGCCGAGGCGGCTTCGGCCAGGGCCTCCTCTTCCTCCGCGCGCATAGTCTCGCCCAGAATTTCGCGATACGCCTCGATGACTTTTTGGGCGGAAATGCCTCCTTCCAGCGCATTCCAGGCGGCCAGGGCCGCGCCCAGATGCGCCGCCTCTGGCGCTGCGGCGTGATTTGAGGCGATGGCGTCGATATCCACCGAGGCGATGCGGATCTCGTGGTTTTCTTTGGCGTTTTGCGTGTTCAAGACGAGAATGCCTCCTGGTTTGAGGGCGTTGCCCATCGGGGGTACGACGGCGAGAAGGGGGTCGCAGACGATTTCGAGATCATACGCCGCCGGGATGGCGAGGTCGGTGAACTGTTCTCGTGAAATTTTCACCACCGCCCTGTCGGGTGAGCCCGCCGGAGAGGGAAAGCCGGGCGTGCGCACCTGAGCCGAAAACCCCGCACGGGCGGCCGCCTCGCCGAAGATGCGCGCCGCGCTCAGGAAAAGGCCCTCTCCGCCGATTTCGCGTCTTCCGTGAAAACAAACCACGTGCATGACGTATTCCCCGTTTGAGAGAAGAAAAAAACGCAACCCCTCGACAGCTTTATCAAAGTCGGTGCTTCTTTTCCATCATTCAAGTTGACATCGAATACGCGCCCTCGCAATATGGCCCAAGGATTTCCCGGAAACCTGCGCCGCGCGAAAGCCTCGTTGCACGGGGGGTGGGCTAATAATGGAGAGTGCGCTTTGAGCAAGAAGTTCAAGATATTCACATACGGCTGCCAGATGAACCGCTACGATACGGAGACGATCACCGGGTATCTGGAGGCCGAAGGGTATGAGGAGACCGAATCGAACGAGACGGCCGACCTCATCCTCCTGAATACCTGCTCGATTCGCGACAAGGCGGAGCAGAAGGTTTATAGCCAGATTGGGCGTCTCGACAAGCTCAAGAAAGTAAACCCCGCCCTCAAAGTCGGCGTGTGCGGCTGTTTCGCAACGCGCGACGGAGAGGCGATCGCGAAGCGCGGCAAAGCAGTCGACCTCGTCTTCGGCACCCAGAACATCGCCAAGCTCCCGATGCTGCTGGAGGAGATGGAGGAGGGCCGGGTGATCGATACCGAACCTATCGCGCCCGATTTCACCGAACTCGCCCCGATGGTGCGCGGCGGCGGCCTGAACGCCTTCGTGAGCATCGCGCGCGGGTGCGATAATTTCTGCACTTTCTGCGTCGTACCCTACACGCGAGGGCCTGAGTGGAGCAAGCCGAGCGAACTCATCGTGGACGAGGTGAAGCGCGCGGTGGAGGAGGGTTTTCGCGAGGTGACGCTCCTCGGCCAGAACGTGAACTCCTATGGCCGAAAATCCCCGAACGATCTTACCTTCGGCGGGCTGCTCAGGCGCTTGAACGAGGTGGACGGGCTCGAGCGCATCCGCTTCATGACGTCGCACCCCAAGGATTGCGATGAGGACATGGTCGACGCCATAGGGGAACCCCCAAAGGTGTGCGAGCATCTCCATCTTCCGGTTCAATCGGGAGCGGACGCGGTGCTCGCGCGAATGGAGCGCGGCTACACGGCGGAGGAATATTTGGAAAAGGTCTCCCTTTACAGGGAGCGCGTGAAGGACGGGGTGTTGACTTCTGACGTCATCATCGGCTTCCCCGGGGAGCGGGATGAGGATTTCGAGGGCACGCTCCGTGTTTTGCGCGAGGCGCGCTACGACAATATCTACATGTTCAAATACTCCCCCCGGCCCGGAACGCCCGCATTCGACATGGAGGATACCCTTCCCGAGGAAGTGCTCACCGAGCGCTTCGAGGAGGCCAGCCGGGTGCAGCGCGAGATGACCGAAAGTCTGCACGCGGAACTCGTCGGGAGTGTGCAGGAGGTGATGGTCGAGGGGGCGGTGAAGCCCAAGAGCGCGCCCGCCGGATGCGCGGGCTGCCCGGATTTTGCGGATGAGCGGGATTCGAACTGGTTTGCGGGTCGCAGTCGAGGCAATCACAGGGTACAATTATACGCGGAGGGTTTTGCGCCCAAGTCGGGAGACTTGGTCGAGGTGAAAATCATGCGAGGTGGCATTCATTCTCTGGCCGGAGTCTCGCCGCCAAGAGCCGTGGCGATGGAGGAAGACGAATGATGATCGAGATGAAAGTCAAGGGCCTCACGCTCGATCCGCACACCAATGTGCCGATTGTGGTTCTGCGCGAGACCGAGGGAGATCGCGCGCTGCCCATCTGGGTGGGTATTTTCGAGGCCCATGCCATCGCGCGCGAGATCGAGAGCTTCGAGACGCCGCGTCCGATGACCCACGATTTGATCAAGAACCTGATCAACAACATCAAAGGCCGGGTGGACAAAATAATCATCAACGATTTGCGGGACAATACCTTTTTCGCCGAAATACATCTTTCCATGAACGGTTCGGAAATCGTCGTCGACTCTAGGCCCTCCGACGCCATCGCCGTGGCCCTTCGCATGGGCAGCCCGATTTTCGTCGAGGAGAAGGTGCTCGAGGAGGCGAAGAGCATCCAGTTCAACGAAGAGGAAGTGAAAGAGGGCGCCTCCGGTATGGAGGCGCGTAGAGGGGAAGACAAGCCCCCCGAGGCGGATAAGCCGTTGGAGGAGGAGCCCGAGGACATCAAGGAATGGCTCAAGGACTTGAAGCCCGATGATTTTCTAAAAGAGGACAACAACTAAGGCGACGCTCGCCCGGGCGTCGCCCCCACCGGAGTTTGACCGCTTTGCTTCTCTATCTCTTGCGACACGGCGAGACGGACTGGAACGTCGAGCAGCGCATACAGGGTGTTTCCGACACCGAGCTCAACGACGTGGGCGTCGCCCAGGCCGAAGCGCTCGGCTGCGCGCTGCGCGGGCGTCCGATCGCCTGCGTCTACGCGAGTCCGCTGAGGCGCGCGAGGCGTACCGCCGAGATCGTCGCGCAAGCCGTGGGCGCGCCCTTGTACGAGGAGGCGGGCATCGCCGAGTTGAACCAGGGCGAACTCGAGGGAGAGCCCTTTCGCCGGCTTCCCGAGACGCATCCCGATTTCATACACGTGTGGCGAAACTATCCCGCCCGTGCGCGCATGCCTGGAGGCGAGAATCTCGCGGAGTTACAGGAGAGGGCTTGGACCGCGATGGGACGGTTCCTGGCGGCGCACGAAAACGAGACTATCGCCGCGGTGAGCCACAATCTGGCGATCATCATGATCCTGTGCAGGATTCTGGGCGTGGAGCTCAACGGCTTCAGACGGATACGTCAGCACAATGCCGCCATGAACATCATCGAGCATTCGCCCGAGCGGGGCTGGAGCGTCGTGACGATGAATTCGCTGGCGCACCTTCAGGACGCGCCCGTCTCGGAGCGAAATTCGTATCTGCCCTATATTTGAAGTGGCGACCGCGAGGTCGCCGGCGCGGGGTGAGCGCGCGGCTCAGTCGTAGTCCTTGCCTTCGGGGTCGGAGACGTTCCGGTAGTAGTCCTGAATGTCATCTACGAGGTGGTCGACCTCGGTTTTCGGTTTTTTCCGCTTCGACGCCATGTAGCGGTGCAGCAGATAAAAGGCGATGAAACCCAGGAAAAAGCCCAGCGCCGCTCCGTCGAGGAATGTCTGGTATCCGCCCATCAGAACGCTCCAGCCTGTGATGTTTGTGTATGGACACACCTTATCTTTGGAGCCGTTCGCCTGTCAACCGGATGGGTCTCTGGGCCGTTTCACCAATAAGCGTTAAGGTGCTGAAATCAATGTCGCCAGAGCCTCATCCGCGCATCGCCTGAGGATGCCCGGCGTGAAGCCCCATGAGAGAATATGAATCGGGCGGATGAGATATCTATTCGCGCATTACTGGACAACGGCTCCGGATTTGAACTCAGTGAAAGAGTATTAAAATGAGCGCGAGGGAGCACAGGACATATACGCTGAAACGGCCAGCGCCTTCACCCGCGCGGCGCAAGGCGTATGAGGAAAAACTCAACCCCCAGCAACTGGAAGTCGTGATGGCGGGCGAGGGCCCGCTTCTCGTCATCGCGGGCGCGGGCAGCGGCAAGACGCACACCATCACCTACCGCCTCGCGCGCCTGGTGGAAGACGGCGTCGCGCCCGAATCCATCCTCCTCGTCACCTTCACGAACAAGGCGGCGCGCGAGATGCTCCACCGCGCCGCCTCCCTCATCCAGACGGACGCGCGGCGCGTGTGGGGCGGCACGTTCCACCACGTGGGGAATTTAATACTGAGGCGTTACGGGGAACTCATCGGGTATGGATCGAATTTCACCATCCTGGACCGCGAGGACGCGGCCGATCTGGTCACCGAGTGCATCCGCCTCGCGGGGTTCGACCCGAAGGAGAAGTATTTCCCGAGGGGCCGCGTTCTGGAGTCGATTTTCGCCCTCGCCGCCGATACCGACCGGAGTGTTTCTGAAACTGTTCTTGCTCGGTATTCATACCTGGCGGATCGCCTGGGCGAGATAGAGCAAATTGCCGACCACTACGAGAAGCGCAAGAAAGAGATTCAGGCTGTTGATTTCTCGGGCCTCCTCTCTCTCACGCGCAACTTGCTCGCAGAACACGAGGAGGTGCGTAAAGAACTCCAATCGCGTTTTCGCTACATCCTCGTGGATGAATACCAGGACACCAACAAGGTGCAGGCCGACCTGGTGGACCTCCTCGCCGGAGAGCAAAAGAACGTCACCGTGGTGGGAGACGACGCGCAGAGCATCTACAGCTTCCGGGGCGCGCATTTTGAGAACATCATCACTTTCCCTGAGCGATACCCCGGCGCCAGGCTCTTCCGCCTCGAAGAAAACTACAGGAGCACGTCCTCCATCCTGGCGCTTGCCAACGCCTCCATCGCCCACAACAAGCGCCAGTTCAAGAAAAACCTCAAAACCTCCCGCAGCGAAGGGGTGAAGCCCGCCCTCGTGGCCGCGCGCGACGCCATGCAGCAGGCCGACTTCGTGGTCGACCGCACGCTGGCGCTGCGCGATGAGGATGACGTGCCGCTCTCCCAGATCGCGGTGCTCTACCGGGCGCACTACCACTCCATGGAGCTTCAGATGGAGCTCACGCGCCGGGGGATTCCCTTCGAGATCAGAAGCGGGCTGCGCTTTTTCGAACAGCGCCACATCAAGGACGTCACGGCGTTCCTGCGGCTGGTGGCCTCCCCTGCGGACGAGTTGGCCTGGAAGCGCGCGCTCAAGCTCCTGCCCGGCGTGGGGGACGTGACGGCGCACCGGGTCTGGGAGCAGGTAAGGGCGCAGGCGGAGCCCTTCTTATTCCTTGCGCGCGGCGGGGTGGGTTCCCTCCCCAAGAACGCGCGCGAGGGTTTTGATGTTTTCAGGAAGCTGGTCGTCGATCTGACGGGCGCGCCGCGCGCCGCTCTCCCGCCGACGGAGATGATAAACCTCGTTCTGGATCGGTTCTATCAGGATTACGTCGAGAACACTTTCGAAGACGCCCCGACGCGCATAGAGGACGTGCGCCAACTCGCGGAATTCGCGGTGCAGTACGAGGCGGCGACGGCGTTTCTATCCGAACTGGCGCTCATGGGAACGGCCGCCGCCGCCGGACCCGCGACCCCGGGCGAGGGCGATGAACCTGATGAGTCGATGATCCTGACCTCGGTTCATCAGGCGAAGGGGCTGGAGTGGAAGGTGGTGTTCCTCCTCTGGCTCACCGATACCCGCTTTCCCTCGACGCGGTCGCTGGCGGACCCCGAGGGAGAAGAAGAGGAGAGGCGGCTTTTCTACGTCGCCCTCACGCGGGCGAAGGACGAACTCTACATGTGCCAGCCCATGCTCGAGAGCGAGGCGTGGAAGATGGGGACGTTTTCCAGGCTTTCGAGATACGTGGAGGAATTGCCCGAGGAACTCTATGAGCGTTGGCTGCTCGAAGAAGAGGCGATAGAAATCCCGCAGGATGAAGACGCCCCGGAGCCCGCCTCGCGTCTCGCCGATCCGGATGAGCCGGACGGCCTGCGCTATGAATACGACGAGGGCCTTTGAGCGCTTGTTCGCCGCCGCTGCTTCGCGCTATGATTTTGCGCCGAATTCCATGAGGGATGCAGCAGTATTCGAGCGGCCTTTATCGTTAGGCTTCATACCGGGTCGTTGTTCGTCATTATAGGCTAAGGAATAAAATTCGTGTCATTCGCCGTCATCAATGGAGGAATGAAATTCGTGTCCGAGGGAAAAGAATACGCGCCGGGCAGTTTCTGCTGGGCCGACCTGGTGGCGAGGGAGGTAGGCGTCGCCAAGGATTTTTACACCTCCTTGTTCGGCTGGACTTTTGAGGATCGGCCCGTGATGGACGAGGCGGTTTACACCATGTTTTCCAAGGACGGAAAACAGGTATGCGCCATGTTCGAAATGTTTCCGGGAATGCTCGAGAGCGGGCACCCCTCCTACTGGCAGAGCTACGTGACGGTCGAGAGTGCGGATGAGGCCGTGAAGAAAGCGGTGGAACTCGGGGGCCACGCCGCCCAGGAGCCGTGCGACGTGCTCGACGTGGGCCGCATGGCGATGATTCGCGACCCGGGAGAGGCGTTCTTGTGCCTCTGGCAGCCGAAGGCGCACAAGGGCGCCGAGGTGATGAACGAGCCGGGCGCGCTCAACTGGAACGAACTGCTCACCAAGGACGTCGAACGCGCCGGTTCTTTTTACGCTGAACTGTTCGGCTGGACGAGCACCGTGACGCCCAATCCCGCCGACGGGGATTATATGGTTTTCATGAGCGGCGAGGAGCCGCGCGCGGGCATGCTTGAACTCCAGCCCGACATGGGCGAGATGCCCCCGCACTGGGGGGTGTATTTCGGGGTGGAGAGCCTGGACGCCGCGCTCGATAAGGCAAAAAGCCTGGGCGGGCAGGGCACGTTCCCCCCGATGGACATTCCCGACGTGGGAAGAATCGGCGGAATCATGGACCCGCAGGGGGCGTGCTTCACCGCAATGGAATCGGCGATGGCGTCGGCGGGATCCGGCGATTGATTTTCATGCGCGTCATGAGCGCGCTTATTGGACTATATCGACAGGAGTATGAAAACGCATGAAATACAAAACCATCGACCCCGCCGACAACCACTGGCGGCAGAACTACCGCCTGCTCGTCGGCTCCGTCGTGCCGAGGCCCATCGCCTGGGTGAGCACCATCAGCGCGGACGGCTATACGAATCTCGCACCATTCAGCTTCTTCACCTGCGTGGGCCACGACCCGCCCCTGCTCTCGATATCGGTGGGCGTGCGCGAGGAGGCCTACAAGGATACGGCGCGCAACATCATGGAGACGCAAGGCTACGTCATCCACACGGTGGTGGACGGCCTGGAAGAGCAGATGAACATCTGCGCGGACGACTATCCCTTCGAGGTGAGCGAATTCGAGGAAGCGGGCCTCACGCCGCTCGATTCCGACCTGGTGAAGGCGCCTCGCATCGCCGAAGCGCCCGTGGCCATGGAGTGCCAGTTCCGCCACCTCATCACGAACGGGCGCGAACACCTGACGAACGTCATCATCGGCGAGGTGGTGCGCTGGCACGTGCGCGAGGACGTGATGATCGAGGAGGGGAAATACATCGACCCCGTTCTGCTCCGGCCGGTGGGCAGGCTGGCCGGCAACGGATACTGCCGCTCGCACGACGTGTTCGACATGCAGCGGCCCGACAGGAAAGCGACGCAGTTCAGCCCGAAGGGCTGAGCCGGAATCCATGCACTATCAATATCCTCTTAAACGAAGGAGGGGAGTGAGATGAGCGATATTCCAGAAACCATGAAAGCCGCCGTAACGCATGACGCGCACGAGGTGCGCATCGAGCAGATTCCCGTGCCCGACTACGAACCCGACCAGGTGCTGGTGAAGGTCGCCGCCTGCGGCATCTGCGGCACCGACATCCACATCTACGAGGGGCACATGCGCCCCATGTGGCCGCCCTTTTATCCCTTCGTCCAGGGACACGAGTGGGCGGGGAAGGTGGCCGCGGTCGGAAGCAGCGCGAAAACGGCTCTTCAGATAGGCGACCGCGTCATCATGGAGCCGACGGTCGGCTGCGGCAAATGCGCCACCTGCATCCGGGGCGACTACCACATTTGTGAGAACGCCGTGAAGCCGGACGGCGGCTACAAGCTCCTCGGCCATACGGCGAACGGCGCTTTCAGCGAATACGGCGTCGCGCCGCCGAACAACCTCCACAAGATGCCCGAATCCATGAAGTGGGAGGACGCGGTGATCGTGAACCAGGTCGTCATCGCGCTCCACGCCATCGAACGGGCGGGCATCGAGCCGGCCGACACCGTGGCGATTCTGGGCCCCGGCCTCCTGGGACTCTCGGTGCTCCAGCTCGTGAAGATGATGGGCGCGGCCAAGACTTTCATCACCGGGCGCGGCTATCGGCTCGGAATCGCGGAGGAACTCGGCGCGGACCGCACCATCGACATCACGAAAGAAGACCCCGTCGAGGTCGTCAAGAGCGAGACGGACGGCCGCGGAGTGGACCTCGTCATCGAGTGCGCCGGCCCGCCCGAGACGATGCGCCAGGCGGTGGACATGGCCCGGCGCGGCGGGCGCGTAGTGCTGGAAGGCATCAACGGCGGCCAGGAGGTGTCCTTCAACACGGATCGCATCGTGCTCGACGAGATAGCCATATTCGGCGGGCGCGGCTCGCCGAACTGCTACCCGAGGGCCATCCGGATCATCTCCGAGGGCCACATCGCCACCGAGAAGATGCTCACGCACACGTTCGCGCTCGATGAATTCAACGAGGCGATGCGCATGTTCAAGGCGAGAGAAGACGGCGTGATGCGCGTGATGGTGACGCCCTAATATTTTTTTGAGGGGATCGCGTCGCCGTTCAGCGGCGCTCGAGACGCACGGAGCCGGGGCCGGCTTCTGCGACATGAGGAGGAAGTCCCGATGCCCGAGAAACTCCTGCCCACCACCGTCGTGGGCAGCTACACCCAGCCGGACTGGCTCATCGATCGCGATAATCTCACCAAGCGCCTCCCGCCGCGCGTGCGTGCGCAGGAGATATGGCGCATTCCTCCTAAGTTTCTGGAAGCCGCGCAGGACGACGCCACCCTCCTCGCGATACGCGACATGGAGCGCGCGGGAATCGACATCATCTCGGACGGCGAGGTGCGCCGCGAGAGCTATTCGAACCGCGTCGCGACGGCCCTGGGCGGCATCGACACCGAGCGCCACGGCTATGCGAAAGACCGCTCGGGCAAGGACAACCCCGTGCCCCGCGTGATGGGCAAGATTCATCGTCCAAAACCCATCGAGGTGAGCGACGTCGAGTTTCTGCGAGCCAACACGGACAGGCGCATCAAGATCACCCTGCCGGGTCCTTTCACCATGACGCAGCAGGCGCAGGATGATTACTACGGCGGCGATCAGCGGGCGATGGCGATCGACTACGCCTGTGCGGTGAACGAGGAGGTGAAGGACATGTTCGCCGCGGGCGCCGACGTGGTGCAGATAGACGAGCCCTACATGCAGGCGCGCGCGGAGATAGCCAAGGAATTCGCCCTGGAAGTGCTCGGCGAGGCGTTAAAGGGCGTGGAAGGCACGACGGCCGTCCATATGTGCTTCGGCTACGCGGCCATCCACGCCTGGCAGGGACTCGGCAAGCCCGACGCCTATTCCTTCCTTCCCGAGCTCAACGAGAGCGACATCGACCAGATATCCATCGAGGCGGCCCAGCCGGGCATCGACTTGGCCGTGCTGGAGAAGCTGCCGGACAAGACCATCATCCTGGGCGTCATCGACAACGGCGACCCAGGCGTCGAATCACCCGAAACGGTGGCGGCGCGCATCCGGGCGGCGCTCGAACACGTATCGCCCGAGCGGCTCATCCTGGCTCCTGATTGCGGCATGAAATACATGGACCGCGACGTCGCCTTCGGCAAGCTCAAGTCCATGGCCGAGGGCGCCGCCATCGTGCGCGCGGAGATCGGGGGGTAGGGGAGTCGTCTGAAATCAATCCGCTTTTTTGCCGCCGAATGCAGTTTTTCGCAAGGCGGTGTTGATGCGGGACTGCCATCCCTTGCCGCCCTCTTTGAAGTGCGCCACCACGTCCGCGTCGAGGCGAATGGTGGTCTGCACCTTGATGGGCTTTTTCTGCGACCCACGGAATCGGCGGGGAAGGTTGCTCGCCAGTTCTCCCCGGGTGTGGGCTTCGACGATATCGGGCACCACTTCCGAGGCCGGACGCATCTTCTCCAGCATCTTCTCGCTTAAGGGTCGATCCTCCACCTCAAGCGGCGGCTTGCTGTTTCGTTTGCCGGCCATTTTCTCTCCGTCATCATGCGCGTTGTTCCTCGAATCGCCTCGTCTCTCTTTTGTTCGCCTTGCGCAAGCCGATGATTCGAACAAAAGATTCACGGCGGGTGAATACCAGCACGTGGACCCGCTCCTGAATCAGCCCCAAAGCCCAGAAGCGCCGTTCCTCATAACCGGAGCGCGCATCTTCGTAGACTAAAGCCGTCTGCCAGTCGAACTCCAGGGCGGTGAGGAAATCGATGTCATGCTTGTCAAGATTCGCCTCCCGTTTATTCTCATCCCATTCGTATTGCATGGCGAATTGTAACAACAATTATCTAGTCAAGCAAATCGTTTCGCGTTGCGAGAGCGTCCATCACCATCCTGGGTAGGTGTATTGGTGGCTCAGGCTCGCGCTTGTGGTATGGTGTCCGTATCATCCGCCCACCGAAGCGATTCGGATACCCACATGGTAACTAGTACGAAGGCGCGAACTCGCAAACGAGAAACCAGGCCTCGCGCTGTCGATGAGAAACTGACGCCGCCTCTCAAGTGGGCCGGCGGCAAGCGGTGGCTCATCCCCCACATCCGGGCCTATTGGGCAAAGCACAACGACCGCCGTCTCGTCGAGCCTTTCTGCGGGGGGCTGGCCGTAGCCCTCGGTCTCGCCCCCGAGAAGGCGCTTTTGAACGACATCAACGCCCCGCTCATGAATTTCTACGCCTGGCTGAAAAAGGGTCTCTCAAACGCCCGGATCGATATGCGAAACGACCCGGATGCCTATTACGCCCACAGGGAGCGGTTCAACGCGCTTCTCATGAGCGGAAAGGGGGGCGACAAGCAGGCGGCGGAGCTTTTCTATTACCTGAACCGTACCGGCTACAACGGGCTTTGCCGCTTCAACGGCAAGGGGGAGTTCAACGTCCCCTTCGGACGCTACAAGCGAATCAACTACACAAAAAATTTCAGCGCCTACCGGGAGATATTCGGGGGCTGGGAGTTTCGGTGTGAGGATTTTGCGTCGCTCCCCATCGAGCCCGGTGATTTCATTTATGCAGATCCTCCCTATGACGTCCAGTTCACCCAATACGCCAAAGAGGATTTTTCCTGGGCGGATCAGGTGCGCTTAGCAGTTTTTCTGAGCATGCACGAAGGCCCCGTGGTGCTATCGAACCAGGCGACGGAAAGAATCGTCCGCTTATACGAAGAAGCGGGATTCTCGCTTCAATTCCTCGAGGGCCCGCGCCGCATCAGCTGCACGGGCGACCGTTCCCCCGCGCGGGAGGTTTTGGCGGTGAGGGGGGTGGAAAATGAGCGTAGGGTGGGATGCGCCGCTTGAGAGAACATGAGACAACTCGTCAACAAGCCAGGAGAGGATGGTTTCTTGTATGTTTGAAAGAGGAAAATAACATGGAGGAACGTCGACTTGTCTTCATCAGCCACGCCAATCCCGAGGACAACGACTTTGCCTCTTGGCTTGGCGCGCGTTTGACCTCAGCGGGCTATGAAGTATGGACTGATGTGCTAAATCTGAAGGGCGGTGAGGCATTCTGGCGAGATATTGGTACGGTGATTAAGGATCACGCTACTATGGTTATCGTTGCCGTATCTCGTGCGTCTTATAAAAAAGAAGGTGTCCTTGATGAAATTGCACTTTCGGTAAATACAGGCCGCAAGCTCAACAAAAAACAATTTGTTATACCCGTCCGCCTTGATAATCTCTCGTTCTCCGATTTTCCCGAGCAATTGGTCCGCCTAAATGCGATCAACTTCTCTTCTAATTGGGCGCACGGATTCAGCGAACTTCTGAAAATTTTAGAAGATAGCCAGGTTCCACAATCGACTAGCGATTTTGGAGAGGCCTTGTCTGCTTGGCAGAAGTTTATGTTGAGACAAAGCGCCTCTACCTCCAATACACTGGAGCCGGTATTCTCCAACTGGTTTCAGATTAATTCTTTACCCGCTAGTATCAATTATTCCCGTTTCAATGTTTCACAAAAGTCTATAAAACTTGCGTACAGCAGATTTCAAAGTCCTATATCTCTGCATAGGGATATGATCGTTGGCTTTGCTGAAACGACCACGCTTCAAATTGATATTCCTGATATTTCACTTGAGGGTGTTAGTCATATTTCACTGGAGCAATTTCTAAATGGTCGAATACCTAACGGGGCACAAATATCGTGGTGGGATGCCCGAAACATGGTAACCGGACTTCTCCGCAAGTCGTGGGAACAGTTTGTAAAGAGTCAAGGTTTAGTGTTTTGTGAATTTGCACATGGAAGCGCATGGTTTGTTCCCCTCAATTTGATTGAAGGTAACATAGTTACTTTTCAAGACGAAAACGGGAGGAAAAGGAGGCGTCGGTTGGTTGGCCGAAGTGAGAAAAGAGAAGTCTATTGGCACTTTGCAGTATCAGAGAAGGTGAGTCTCGCTGACCCACGGCATATTGCCTTGCGTCCACACGTTGTTTTTACGGAAGATGGGAAAACTCCACTTGATAGCAAAGCTAGAGCTTTTAGTTTACGGAGGAGTTTCTGTAAAAATTGGTGGAATGCTCGCTGGCGGGACATGCTCCGTGCTTTTGCGGCTTTTTTATCGAGTGGAGAAGGGAAATTCATTTTGCCCCTTGGCGGAGACGCCAAGGCCATTGTAGATGCTTCTCCGATGAATTTTGATGCCCCCCTTTCCATTGTCGGTGATGTTCCGGTCCCTGCAACTGAAGTAGATCATATAGAAGGTGAAACAGAGGCTGATGCGCTCGATGATTTTGATGGTGATTCAGACAAAGAAGATTTTGAGTATGTATTCGAAGATGAAGATAATAATGCTGGAGAGGCCTCATGACAAACTCTCTGCTTCAACACATTGAAGAACCAAGATTAGGATTCCGATACGACCAAGAGTTGGAGCATCCGAAAGACGGACTTTTTTTGTTTGGACCATTGGATGACATAGCCAATCCTGCTGAAATGCGTATCGGCGTCATTGGAACACAGGATGGCCTGAACTATTTTCGAGAATGGACAAAAACCATTCGTTCTTACATTCCACCCCAAAACCCAGATAAACCGCACCATGCCGGTTGGCCCGGATTCCAGGCAGTTTTTGGTACTCGATGGCCAGAAGTTCCCCTCGTTGAACTAACTGTCTCAGGTGATGCTGTCCGTGATTCGATCCGGCTCACGGATCGACACGAAGCGATTTATAAAACAGTCGCTCTTTTCGAGGAGCCTATACGAAAACATTTACGTCAAGAAGAAGCCCCGCCTGCCGTGTGGTTTATAGTGATACCGGAAGATGTTCATCGCTACGGTAGACCTAAGTCGGTTGTGCCTAGAGAGGAACGCATTCGCGGAAACCAGTCAGTCTCTCGTAAATTCGCGGCGAAGATTCTCCGAGAAGGTGCGCTTTTCCCTGAAGATCGGCAAGCCGCAGAAATTTACCGCTACGATTTGAATTTTCACCATCAAATGAAAGCCCGACTTTTGGATGAAAGGGTGGTTCTTCAGATTGTTCGCGAGACGACGCTTGCTCCTGATCAATTTTCCAGAAATGGGTATCCAATTCGGAAGCTTCAAGACCCTGCCACAGTCGCTTGGAACCTCTGCACAACAGCGTTTTTTAAGGCTAGTGGCAAGCCATGGAAACTGGCGTCGGTCCGCCCTGGAGTTTGCTATGTAGGGTTAGTCTATAAGATGGATGGCACTGATCCAACCGCTGGCAATGCTTGTTGCGGTGCCCAAATGTTTTTGGACTCGGGCGATGGTGTTGTTTTTCGGGGTGCAGTCGGTCCTTGGTATTCGAAGACACTTAAAGAATACCACCTTAACAAAGAGAAAGCCTCTGATTTGATGAGCCTAGTAGTGGAAGCATATCAGAATCTCCATGGGAAACCGCCCACAGAACTTTTCATCCACGGCAAGACGCGATTTGACGATGATGAGTGGGAAGGGTTCAAAACAGTTGTTCCAAACGAGACAAACCTAGTCGGGGTGCGTATCCGCCCGACCACTGAATTGAAACTTTATAGAGCAGGTAAAATGCCCGTGCTTCGTGGTACTGCATATCTCTCGACAAAACGGAAAGGATACCTTTGGACCAAAGGGTTTATACCTCGGCTTGATACCTATCCTGGTTGGGAAGTACCTAATCCATTGCTTGTCGATATCCACAAAGGTGAAGCCGATCTGCTCAGGGTGATGAAGGATATCATGGGTCTAACCAAGATTAACTTCAACGCTTGTCAATTCGCAGACGGGCAGCCAGTTACCCTTAGGTTTGCAGATGCTGTAGGAGAAATTCTAACTGCTGCGCCCGTTCCTAACCTGCCACCCTTACCGTTTAGGCATTATATATAGGTCATGGGCCATATTCTCACCCCTACTCACCACCCTCCTGAAACGCGATGCGCTCGCCGGGGGGTTCCACCACGAGGTGCAAGGCCTCGGCCACGCGGCCCGTCAGGTTCCAAAGACCGCAGATGAGGGTCAGGGAGACGAGTTGTTCGGTGGAAAAATGTTTCTTCATGGCCTCGAATGCCGCGTCGTTCCCCTTGGCCGTCAGGTTCGTGATTTCTTCCGCCCAGCCAATGGCGGCTTTTTCTTTCTCGTTGAACAGATCGCTTTCGCGCCAGCCGTCGCCCTCCAATAAATTGATTTTCTCCTGCGCGATGCCCTGAGCCCGACCGAGCTCGACGTTGTGCCCGAGTCAGTTGTTGCATTCGGTGAGAATCGCCGTCTTGATGATGACGAGTTGGGCCATGTGGAGGTATTCGGGGTCGGTTTTCTGGTGCTGTACCCGGAGCTTGCCGTCCATGATCTGCCAGCCCTCGACGAAGCCGGGCGCCCAGCCGAGCAGTCGCAGGAAACGCGAGACCTTGCCCCATCGCTTTACGCCGCGCTCATAGAGGGGGGTCAGTTCATCGGCCAGATGTTCCGGAATGTTCTCGGGGTCGATAAGCGGCACCCGGGGAAGGGGGCAGGCCATCATCTCCTCGGTGACGCCCATATCCTGAGAGAGGCCGGTGGCTTCGTTTATCGGCATGTCGGAATTCCTTTTCTGGTGAAACGTGAACGGATGAGAGTGAGGGCGCATTTTCGCGTAAGGGGGGGTGGGGATCAACGGGGGGGTCAATTCCGAGCGAGAATCGAGGGTTTGATTTTTTTGCCCATGACGATCGTTCCCTCCTCAAGAGTAGGTTGTTTTTCACCTTAAGTCGTCATTTCGGAATAATAGGGACAGGTCGCGACCTGTCCCTACAAAAAACGCATTTCCTCGTTCTCCGGTGGGGGGAGTGCGTTGGGTTACTGACGGTTTTTGGGCACTTACTTAGCCGCTCCTGGCCCCGTTCCTTCCACGGGCGTAGGGGAGGTAGTGGCAGGAGACGCAGGCGTTGGCGCTTGGGGCCGGGATGCGCCTGGAATGCTCGGGCGTCATCCGCCGTTTGCGCGGGTTGTCTCTTCCGTTCTGCTCCAGTCTGCCGACCACATCGAGAGAGTTGAAGCTCGCTAGGAGGGCCTCGCGGCGGTGGGCCATGGGCTCTTTCATCGTGAACCCGCTGTCCTCGATGACGGGCATGGGGGTATTCCCGGCGAGGAAGGCGGCTCCGGGGGCGAGGGTGCCCGCGAGCCATGTGAGGAAGAGGAAGCATCCGAGAAGTAAGAGTTTTTTCATGGCGTATCCTCCTGCGTTGCGGCCCTCCACGCCATGATTAGGCAGCGGCCTGGAGATAACGGCCGCCTATGTTTCCAATATCGTCCTCCCCACCGCACCGCGCAATAGCGGGGATTAATTTCTCCGGTGCGGCTCCTGTTCTTCTTCTGTAAGATGGGTGAATGAGGAGGCAGCCATAACATGTCCGAATTCATCATCGCGCAGAGTGAAGAGGACTACCGGGAGGCTGCGGCGTTGCTGCGCGAGTACGAGGCCGGTCTCGGAATCGACCTGTGCTTTCAGTGTTTTCCCGAAGAACTCGAAAGCCTCGAGCGTATGTACGGCCCGCCGGGCGGGCGATTTCTCCTGCTCCGCTTAGGAGACGGCATCGCAGGATGCGTCGCTCTCAGGGATTTGGGCGGGAAAGTCTGCGAGATGAAGCGCCTCTTCGTGCGCCCTGATTTCAGGGGACGCGGCCTGGGGAGAAAGTGCGCGGAGGAGATCGTCCGCATTGCGGGGGAGATGGGCTACTCCGCGATGCGGCTCGATACGCTGCCTTCGATGCAAGAGGCCATCGCTCTTTACCGTTCGATGGGTTTCAGGGAGATCGCCCCTTACGCTGAAAACCCCGTCCAAGGCGCGCTGTTCATGGAGTTGGGGCTGGGGTAGGGATTGACCTTCGAAATGACGAGCGAAGTCGAAAACCGAAATCACTTCCCCCTTGAGGGTCGGTCTTTCCTCCTCGGGAAGACCGACGTAGAAGCCGAGCATGGGCGAAGGCTGATGCGGTGGGGGGGGTCAATTCCGACTGGAGAAGGAGGAATTGATGGTTTTTTCGTTCGTGGCAATCCAAACTCCTCGGTCGGAACAATCGCTCATTCTTCAATCGCGATTGACCCCCCACCGGTTCGCTTGCGGGCTACGCCCTTAGCTCACCGACTCCCCCTCAAGGGGGGAGTGTCACCAACCTCTCGTCACGCCCCGACCTTCAAAGGGAGTGATTACGAAGCCCCGCATTTTTAAAACCGTTTCTTGTCAAACTTGCGGTTGCCACAAGCTTTCGAGGGAAAGCCGAGCTAAGGCGAAAAGGCGGGCGGACACATACGAACTTCCCTTTCTCAGGGAAGTTCGACACTCCTACGGAGGCTCATTAGGTTAGTAGGTAAAAACCTGTGTGTTCACCCTAGTGATGCGTGGATTCCCCAATGGAGATGTGGGGGGAACTTGTGGGGCGGACACATAGGTCCGCCCCTACAAAACCCATGCAATCCCTTCTTCCTTGCTCTACACCCCCAGGGCTTTCGCGGCCTTGCGCTGGTCTTTGGAATTCACCCAGAAGATGGCGCCGTAGCGCTTCCTGCCCGCGGCGATGGCCGTGATGGCGGTGATGTTGATGCCGGCCTCGGCGAGCTTGGTGAGAACCGGCAGAAGCGCCCCGGTGCGATCCGTGCCCTCGACGAGAAAGGCCTTTTTCCGGGGGCTGAGCTTGAGCTTCGCCTTGCGCGCGAAGGCGGTGAAGGCCCGTGCGTCCTCGGGCACGAAGTCGACCTGGACACGCCTGCGTACGGGGAAGGCGTGCATCGCCAGCAGGCCGACGCCCGCGTCCTTGAAGAGGGAGGCGAGGGCGGCGCCCTCTCCCGGCTTATTGGAAGCGGTGATGTAATAGTAGTTTACTTCGCGAACTGTCTCGGCCATTGCCTGTCTCCTGACTGACCCGGAATCCCGGGGGGCGGTGTTATTGTCGAATCATGGGCCGCGCCTGAACACGCGCGCCACAACGGAAATAATCATACAACACGAGGGGAGGTGAGGGAAACAGGGGTCAATTTCCACTGAGGAGGGAGGGATTGTTCCGACTCGAAAAACAGGGAAACACCGGCTCGTAATTTCTGCGAAACGAGACTTCTCGTTCATCCATCGAAACGAATCTCACTCCCTCCGCACACGCCTCCGAATGTTCACGAATTCTTTTATCCATGGCCCGCCATCGCACGCGCATTTCCCCGCATTTGCCGGTGGTGGGCGATTTCCGGGTCGGGATAGGGCGCGTTCATCGAATGCGAAAAACTCAGGAATGAATATCGATAAAATAGTGAAAAATCGGATAAAATTCGATAAATTAACGAGGTATTTCTGAAAAGATAAAATGGTTTAATAATACATTATAAGATATTGATACTAGAAGGGTTGTTGTTTATGCCGGCATCACCTTGGGATGCTGGAGCATCTCCTTGAGCGTGGCCAGGAACTCGGCCGCCGGCGCGCCGTCGACCAGACGGTGGTCGGCGTTGATGCCGACGAAGGCCGTCGTCCGGGCCACGACCTCTCCGTTTCGCACAACGGCGCGCTCTCGCGCCGCGCCCACCGAGAGTATGGCGGATTCTGGGTGGTTGATGATGGCGCTGAAATGGTCCACCCCGTAGGCGCCCAGATTCGAGACCGTGAAGGTGCCTCCCGCCAGCGCATCCAGCCCCAAGGCTCCCGCGCGGGCCGCTTCGGCCAATGCTCGCGACTCGCGCGAGATGGCGTCGATGGATTTCTGGTCGGCGCCCCGGATGACGGGCACCATCAGTCCCTGATCGACGGCTACCGCCACCCCGATGTTCACATCTCGCATCTGCTCCAGGGCGTTTTCGGCGAGGCGAACGTTCACGGCCGGGCAGCGGCGCACGGCGCGGGCGGTGTAGAAGAGGATGAGATCGTTGATGGATACCTTGACGCCGAGGTCGTTCTCCCACGCCTGGCGGCTGGCCTCGCGCACGGCGAGGAGGTTGGTAAGGTCCACCTCGGCCTGCATGGTGATGCGCGGTATCTGGGACCAGCTCGAGAGCATTCGATCGGCGATGATTTTCCGCATACCTGCCAGGGGCGTGGAACTCGCCACGGCCGCGGGGCCGCTCGCGGCGGCGGCCGGTGCGGCGGGAAGGCCCGATGCCGCCGCCGCTCTCACGTCGGCCTGCACGATTCTTCCGCCCGGTCCTGAGCCTGTGAGGACGCGGTAATCGATTCCGAGTTCACGGGCCACGCGCCTTGCCGCCGGGCTGGCGAATACGCGGCCCGCAGGCGCAGTCTGCGCGGGGACGGGCGCCGCTGGAGCAGGGGTAGACACCGGGGCGGGTGGTGGCGTCGCAGGAGCATCCGCCACGGTGGGTTCGGCTTTCTCCGGAGCCTTGTCGGGCTCGCCTTCAAAGCCGCTGATGTCCTCTCCCGCCTCGCCGATGACGGCGATGTCTGTGCCGCAGGGAACGACAGCGCCTTCTCCCGCCAGCGTCTTGAGAATGAGGCCGCCGCCTGGCGATTCGACCTCGTATTCGACCTTGTCGGTCTGGATGTCGAGGATGATCTCGCCTTTTTCGACCGCTTCACCCTCGCCCTTTCGC
Organism: bacterium; assembly: GCA_965218885.1. GTDB lineage: Bacteria > UBA8248 > UBA8248 > UBA8248 > UBA8248 > Bin107. The sequence continues at coordinate 3,492,423 of OZ244713.1, forward strand.
CATTTGAGGATGGTGCCTTCTTCCATGGTAAGGCCGAGTTTGGGCATCGGGAGGGGAGTGGCCATGAATCTTTGCTCCTAATGATTGGATGTGTTCTGAAGTTATACCGTCTCTAACATACCACGAACCCCGGCGATTACGTCATCCTTGTCGGGGATGACATAGGATTCGAGTTTGGGAGAAAAGGGCACCGGCGTTTCCTTGGCGCAGACGCGTTCGATGGGTGCGTCGAGATAATCGAAAGCGTCTTTGGCGGCCATGGCGGCGATTTCCGCTCCCCAACCGCAACGCTGCACCGCCTCATGGGTAATGAGGAGTCGGCCCGTCTTGCGGACGGAGGCGAGAATCGTCTCTGTATCCAGGGGGAAAAGCGTTCTGGGGTCTATGACCTCGCAGTGAACCCCTTCTTTTGTAAGCTCATCCGCCGCAACGAGTGATTTGCCGACCATTGATGAGGTGGCGACGATGGTCAGGTCGCTCCCCTCTCTTTTCACCTCGGCGACGCCGATGGGGATGACCTCCTCCTCTTCGGGAACGGCGCCTTTTTCCTGATAAAGTAGTTTGTGTTCGATAAAAAATACCGGGTCGTCGTCCCTGATGGCCGCCTTCAGAAGGCCTTTGGCATCGCGCGCGCCGGAGGGCATGACCACCTTGAGACCTGGTACGTGAACGAACCATGCTTCTAGGCTTTGTGCATGCTGGGCGGCGGAACTGCGACCCGCGCCGCCCTGGGTTCTGATGACGAGCGAAGTATTCGCCTTGCCGCCGAACATGTAGCGCACCTTGGCGACCTGATTGACGATTTGATCCATGGCGACGGCGGAAAAATCGATGTACATCAACTCCGCCACGGGGCGCATGCCTACGAGCGCGGCTCCCAGAGTCGCGCCGATGATGCCTTGCTCTGAGATGGGCGTATTTCTCACGCGCTCAGCGCCATATTTCTCCAAAAGCCCCACGGTCGTCTTGTATGAGCCGCCGAACTCAGCGATATCCTCCCCGAGCAGAAAAACCGAGTCATCTCTCGCCATTTCCTCATCCAGGGCCTCGATAATGGCTTCTCGGTATAATATCTCGCGCATTTCCCCTTTTCCCTAAACGGATGCGTAGATGTCGGTCATGGCGTCATCAAGTTCGGGCTCCGGGCTTTTCCGGGCGAATTCGATAGCCTCTTCCATCTCTTTGTTCACGTTCGCGTAGATGGCGTCAATGCTTTTCTTGCTCAACCATTTTTTCTTCTCGAGCGTTTCGGCAAACGTGATGAGTGGGTCGCGTTTGAGCCATTTGCCCACCTCTTTGTCGTGTCCGTAGGCGGTGCCGGGGTCGCCCACGTAATGGCCCAAAAAACGCATTGTTTTCGCTTCAATCAGCGTAGGTCCTCGCCCTTTGCGTGCGTGCGCAATCGCTTCGCCGGCCACTTCGTATACGGCTTGGGGGTCCATGCCATCGACAACGATTCCGGGCATACCGTAAGCCTTAGCCCGATCAGCGATATCCTGAACCGCTTGATGGGTAGCACGAGGCGTACTTTCGGCAAATCCGTTATTCTCGCAAACAAATACAGCAGGCAGCTTCCAGGTGGAAGCGATGTTGATACCCTCATGGAAAGCGCCTTCATTGCTGGCCCCGTCGCCGAAAAAACTGACGACGACGTGTTTTCCTCCTTTTAGTTGAAGCCCCAAGGCGGCGCCGGCGGCTATGGGAATACCCCCGCCCACAATGCCATTCGCCCCCAGAACCCCCAGGTCCTGATCAGCGATGTGCATTGAGCCCCCTTTTCCTTTGCAATAGCCAGTCGAGCGAGCGTACAACTCGGCGAACATGCCCTTGTATTGGAGCCCCTTGGCGATCATGTGTCCATGGCCGCGGTGTGTAGATGTGATTTGGTCTTTCGGGGTCAGATGAACGCAAACCCCGGCGGCGACGGCTTCTTCGCCGATATAGGCGTGGAGAAAACCCGGTAGTTCTCCCGCTTGGAATAGTTCAATAGAGCGCTCCTCGAACCTTCGAATGCGAACCATCGTTTCGTAAATCCACAGGGCCTTGACCTTTGTCAATCGAATCATGGAACTACCTCTTCACTGATGATTGCGCCCCAACCAGGAGGCGACTTGATCTTTGGGCAAGGAAGCCTGCCGCGTTTCTTCGAGGAAAACGCAAAACTGATTCGCCGTTCATTTTATTTCAAGATATTTTATCCGCTCAATTCGACAGAATCTAGCACGCCGCATATCTTCGAGCAAGAATGACCTCATGTGCTACAAAGAAGCTATTCCACTTGCGCTTTCCTCGAATGATGATTAAAGTGTTCGTGATTTTGGCTGTTGAGTAAGTGGGTCAATTGATGGCCCATTTTTTTATTCACTCTCGGAATAGAGTTTATGGTGCCGATTGATGTTGATGGTCCAATATGGACTATCACCCAGGAAGTGGTTTCTGACCTTGGGTTTGAATTAGTCGACATTGAACTGACCGGGAACCGTAGCCAACAGGTATTTCGGATATATATTGAAAAACCAGAAGGGGTTTTTATTTCTGATTGCGTAGCTGTGAGCCGGGAACTCGGAGAACGTCTCGATGAGAAGGCCGTCATTGAAAATTCTTACCGCCTTGAAATATCAAGTCCTGGCATTGAGAGGCCTCTAAGAAAAATCCAGGATTTTGAACGCTATGTCGGGCATCGGGTGCGCATACGCCTTAAAGGCAGGCGGAAGGGAAAGAGAAAAATTGTAGGGAAGCTAGTTGAGGTTGATGAAAATAATGTCTGTGTGCTTTTACGGAATGAGGAGAAAGCTTCATTTCCACTGGCCGATATCGTAAAAGCGAACTTGGATGTGGATTGGGATACGGAATTTCAAGGTCGGGGGAATACAGAGTAGAGTCAGCTCAATCCATCATGGAGGAGTAGTTTGTGAGTCAAGAATTAATTGCGGTCCTGACACAATTGGAACGCGAGCGAGGTGTCTCCAGAAATGTGCTTTTGGATACCCTAAAAGTCGCGATGGCGTCAGCCGCGAAGAAACAATACGGTTTGGGCAAAAATGTGGATGTATCATTTGATGAACAAACCGGTGAAATTGACGTCAAAGCAGCGAAAGAAGTCGTCAGGATAGTTCAGAACCCTCAGAGTGAGATCCTTTTAGATGAGGCACGCAAGGAAAATCCTGATATTCAGGTTGGGGATTTTCTTTCACAGGGTGTCGAAACCGAGGGGCTGGGGAGGATAGCTGCGCAAATTGCTAAGCAAGTAATATTGCAGCGAGTACGAGAGGCGGAGCGTGCGAATATTTACGAAGAATTCAAGGAGCGTGAAGGCGATTTGATTACAGGGTCTGTCTCCCAGGTAGAGCGCGGCAATATTTATGTAGATATTGGTCGTACAGAGGCGATCCTCCCTCGTCGGGAGCAAATATTCAGAGAGGTCTATAAGCGTGGTGATCGGATCCGTGCTTATATTATGGAGGTGCGCGAAATAACGAAAGGTCCTCAAATTGTTCTCAGCAGAACGCATCCTGGTTTATTGATTCGTCTATTTGAGATGGAAGTGCCGGAAATTTACGATGGGATAGTGGCCATAAAAGGTTGCGTCCGAGAGCCTAGTGGACGTTCAAAAGTTTCTGTTGTAAGTCATGAGCGAGACATCGATCCCGTGGGCGCATGTGTAGGGACTCGCGGCAGTCGTGTGCAATCGATTGTTCAAGAACTTAGGGGAGAGAAAATCGATATCATCTCTTGGAGTGACGATATACGCACATATGCGGCAAATGCGCTCAGTCCTGCCAAAATACAGCACATCACTTTGTTTGAAGATGAAGGCCGAATGGAGGTATTGGTGCCTGACGATCAGCTTTCTCTGGCGATTGGGAAAGGCGGCCAAAATGTTCGCTTGGCAGCTAAACTCTTGGGCTGGAAAATTGATCTGAAAGGTGAGGGTGAGTATCGACGCATTATTGCCGAGCAGGCATTTTCGAGCGACGATCGCCAGGAGAATGTTGCTGGCGCGGAAGATCAGGACGAAAGCGTTCAACCGACGGAAGCTGATGGAGACTCTGCCAGTGAATTAATAGAATTAGATCTTGTTGGTGAGAAAATGGCGCGGCTTTTGGCGGACAATGGATTTTCTACGATTGCGGCGATTAGCGCGGCATCGACGGATGAATTATGTGAGGTTCCCGGGATTGGGCCCAAGAGGGCCGAGTTGCTGATTGAAGCTGCTCGTTCTCATGAAAAATCCACTGGTATGGAGTCCCATGAGGGATGATGAAGGAATGTTTGTTTGCCAGATAGAACATGTATAGTTTGTCGGAATAAGGGAAATGTGAATATTTTTTTCAGAATGGTAATCGCCCCGGAAGGGAATATCGCTTGCGAGCTAGGAAGAAAATTGCCAGGAAGAGGGGCTCATTGTTGTTTTAATATGAATTGTATTTCGAAGCTTATTTCTTCGAATCGATTGGAAATTGTGTTGAAAAGAAGGAATTTCAGAGTCGATTCGAACGAATTGATTCGAAATGTGAGAATGCTCCTTAGACGAAATCTCAAGGGCATGTTGATTGCTTCTAAAAGAAAGGGTGTACTCACCTTTGGAAAAGAAGCGGTTTTCAAGAAGATAAAGTTCTCGAAAACGGGTAAACCGTTTGTTTCCAAAGATATATCACCCAAAAGTTTGATGAACTTGAAACGTATTTCGGAAGAATTTTATATTTTGCCTTTTGCTATGAATGAACTCGGAGGATTTTTGAGTCAAAAACCGATTGGCGTGTTATTTATCGATGAAACTCTTCTTGTGAATAGTATCTGCTTGCGCTTGATGCAGGAAAGAGCAATTAGTAATGGTTGAAGCAAGATATGTATCGGGGTTTATCTTAGATTTACTTTCGATTCGATATTGGATGTGAAAAATCTGCAGTGGAGGATTCATGGCGAGCGTACGCGTATACCAACTGGCTAAAAATCTTGGATATGACAGCAGGACTTTTGTTGAGGAATTAGCCAGGGAAGGAATCGTAGTTAAAAGCCATATGAGTACTGTGGATGATGAAACAGCGGAACTGGTCATGGCGCTTTTTTCTCAAGAATCACTTCAAGAGGAGAAAGTGGCTCCAGCAACCAAAACTGAAGAAAAGACTTCAACAAAGGCAAAAGTTGAAAAGCCGGAAAAAGCAAATGAGTCTGGCTTGGAAGATGTAGAATCCAAAAAAGAATCAACAGTTTCTCCTGCCATTCAAGAAGCAGCAGTTCAGGTATCTGTCACACCAGAAGATACCGTTATCGACGAAAAGCCAAGCGCGGAAAAAGAGAAGGTTAGTACGGAAAAACAAACAGTTTCAGACAAAACAACTCCATTACCTGAAGATAAAGTCGTCACATCATCACCAAGTTCCAAAGTTGCCGGCAAAGAAAAACTTTCTCGCCGGCATGGAGGGCGCGTACGTATTGCAGAGACGATAACGGTGAAAGAACTCGCTGAAAAAATTAATGTAAAGGCGACAGAAGTTATCAAGGAGTTGATGAAAAAAGGCCAGATGACGACTATCAATCAAATGATAGATCACAACACGGCTACAAATATATCTGAAACCTTCGGCTATGAAGTTGAAATATCTAAAGACAACATTGAAGATCTACTGATTCAAGAGGAGGATAGGGAAGAAGATCTTCAGCCCAGGGCTCCTGTTATAACAATTATGGGTCATGTTGATCATGGCAAAACGAGGCTTCTCGATGCCATCCGCAAAGCCAATGTGATGGAAGGCGAAGCAGGTGGGATCACTCAGCATATAGGCGCCTATCGGGTTACCACGGACAAGGGGACGGCTGTATTTTTGGATACGCCGGGACATGAAGCCTTTACCGCAATGAGGGCGCGTGGGGCTCAAGTGACAGATTTGGTAATCATCGTAGTAGCTGCGAATGAAGGCGTCATGCCTCAAACTCGAGAGGCAATCGATCATGCAAAAGCCGCTGGAGTTCCGATTATGGTGGCGATGAATAAAATGGACTTAGCGGATGCAAATCCCGACAGGGTAAAACAACAACTCTCGACATTGGATTTGATCCCGGAAGATTGGGGTGGAGATACGGTTTATTCTGAAATTTCCGCTAAAGAGAATATCGGAATTGATGATCTTTTAGACATTGCCATTTTACAGGCGGAACTCATGGAGTTGAAGGCCAACCCGAGCCGGCTCGCCAGTGGTGTTGTCGTGGAAGCGAAGCTGGATAGAGGACGTGGTCCGGTTGCTACTGTTTTGGTTGAACGAGGTACTTTGAATGTGAGTGATAACTTCGTGGCTGGTAAATGGAATGGCAAAGTCCGCGCACTATTGGATGACCAGGGCCGCAAGTTGAAGCTCGCGGGCCCTTCTACGCCAGTAGAAATTTTGGGATTCGCCGGTGTTCCTGAGGCTGGTGATACATTTACGGTTTTAGAAGATGAGAAGATGACGAGAGAGATAAGCGCAAGGCGCCAACAACGTGAACGTCTGGCGGCGCTTATGGCTTCTGCCCGCGTTTCTTTGGAAAGTTTCATGGAAAGCGTAGAGGAAGGTCAAGTCAAAGAGTTGAGCTTAATCTTGAAAGCAGATGTGCAAGGAAGCATAGAAGCGTTGAAAGAATCCTTGGGCAAGTTAGGGAATGAGGAGGTAGGAGTTAAGGTTCTGCATAGTGCGGTAGGTGGAATTACAGAAACCGATGTGATGCTCGCAGCTGCCTCGGCGGCCGTTATCGTAGGTTTTAATGTTCGTCCGACGCCAGGAGCTAGAGAAGTCGCGAAGCATGAAAAAGTAGACGTTCGATTGTATTCTGTCATCTATGACGCTATCGATGAAATCAAATCGGCTCTTGAGGGAATACTCGAACCCGTTCAGCGAGAAGTGGTACGCGGGCACGCGGAAATTCGGGAGCTATTCCATGTTCCCAACGTGGGAACGATAGCGGGTTGTTATGTCACCGACGGAAATATTAATAGAAATTCAAGTGTGCGCCTCATCCGTGATAATGTAGTTATCTATACGGGCAAGATTTCATCTTTGAGGCGCTTCAAAGATGATGTGAACGAGGTTCAGTCTAGTTATGAGTGTGGAATCGGAATTGAGAATTACAATGACATCAAGCAAGGCGACATAATAGAACCGTATATTACGGAAGAAGTATCTCGGACGCTTTAGGTTGTTTTGCGTCGTCTTTTTTTGAAACCTCCACTCCATGCCTTTTGTTGGTCTTTTGAAAATCGATATTCAGATTCCTGGATGTCGTTCGCTCAAGGCAAAGCGTAAGATAGTTCAGTCGATAACAACGCGCCTGCGTCAACGGTTCAATGTATCTGTCGCTGAAGTCGATTTCCAGGATAAGTGGCAGCGATGTCGTATCGGCGTGAGTGTAGTAAGCAATGAGGGTCGATTTGTAGATAGCCAGCTTAGAAAAGTGCTGAATTTCCTTGAGGGAATGGGTCTAATCATTATATTGGATTTTGATATCGAGATTTTTTGAAACTCATAGAGAGAAATGGAAAACATGAGCAATTCTCGTATGCTGCGCGTGGCGGAACTCATACAATCCGAACTCGCGAATATGGTGATGAGGGATGTGAAAGATCCACGCGTGAGGAATGTTGTAATTACTCGAGTAGAAGTGTCCCCGGATTTGAGAGTTGCGAAGGTATATTTTAGCCGTTACGGTAAAAATCAAGGAAATTTCGAGGAAGTTGAAGAGGGTCTCAAGGGACTTGAACGTGCCAGTGGATTCTTACAGATGAAACTTGCCGAACGTTTGCAATTGAAAAGCACACCTAGGCTTAAATTCTTCACCGATCGCAGTTTGGCATACAGTGACGAAATTGAACGTTTATTATCTGATTTGAAGAAATAAGTTTGAGAAAGGATAGTAGGTTGGAACTCTCGGGTGTCTTGAATCTGAAGAAAAAGCATGGCCCTACCTCGCACGATATGGTTGATGAAGTAAGAAAACTGCTTCCCGCAAAAACAAAAGTGGGGCATGCAGGCACACTTGATCCTATGGCCGAAGGAGTATTGCCGATTTGTATTGGTAATTCGACGAAATTGTTCTCATATTTTTTGGGGTGTAGGAAAACGTATCGTGCTGTCATGTTGTTTGGACGAGTGACAGATACCCAGGATATTACTGGAAAATTGTTGGCCGAATCTGAGCCAGGAGACATTACACTTCCTCGAGCCCAAGAACTTTTGAATGCTATGTTGGGCAAAACAATGCAGGTACCACCGATGTATTCCGCTTTGAAGGCCAATGGAAAGCGCCTGCATGAATTAGCGCGTTCTGGCAAGGAAATTGAAAGAGAGAAGCGACCCATAGAGGTATTCAGGATCAAAGTAATTGGAATAGAAGGTCCCCAACTCACCTTTGATGTCACATGTTCTCGGGGAACATATATTCGATCTATTTGTCATGATGTTGGCGCCAACCAAGGAGCCGGCGGATGTTTACAAGCACTCACGCGAACTGCCTTGGGCCCGTTCGAACTCTTAGATTCCGTTTCTCTCGAAGATGTTCAAAGTCATTTGAAAGAAAAACGTCTTAAAGATATTCTAATGAGTCCGGCACAGGCTCTCGCACATTTGCCTGCCATCTATGTGCACCCGAGAGCGGAGGTGCGGGTGTTGAATGGCGCTATGATCAGGCTCGAAGATGTTCGGGAAGTTATTGATTATCCTGTAGATACCCGTGTCCGTATGCTGAATGAACCGGGAGAATTATTGGCGGTTGGAAAAATGGTCCATGAAAATAAACGAAAACGTAACCAAGGGTTTGTGGCGCCTGAAAAAGTGTTTGCCACCTAGATTTAAGAGAAGATCTGCTCTGTATTTACATTGATGGAAAAGTTGTATAGAATCCGCCCGGTTTCACGAAGTTGCGCTAATGTGGCTCAACAGGGCCGAGAGAGACGATATAAGCAGTGGAGGAAGTGACGGAAATGCCCCTAGCAAAGGAGCGAAAATCGGAAGTTATCGAAAAATTTCGCACACATGACACCGACACCGGTTCACCAGAAGTGCAGGTAGCTATCCTAACCGAGCGTATTACCTACCTCACAGACCATTTCAAGACCCACAAGAAAGATCATCATTCCCGAAGAGGTCTATTGAAACTCGTGGGTCAGCGGCGTCGCCTCCTTGATTATTTGAAAGAGAAGGACATCAACCGCTACCGCACGATCATTCAGGATCTCGGCCTGCGTCGCTAGCCGTGGATCTTGCCTCAGAGGGAAGTAATATAATGCCACCATATCGAAAAAACATATCTATTAATGGTTACACTCTTGCCTTTGAAACAGGTGAGATAGCCAAGCAAGCCGGTGGCGCCGTAATGATGCATTATGGTGAAACCAGTGTGCTGTGTACGGCGTGCGCCTCGCACTCTCCTCGTGAGGGAGTGGATTTTTTCCCGCTTACTGTCGATTATCGAGAATTTTTCTACGCAGCAGGAATTATTCCCGGCAACTTTTTTCGGCGCGAGGCAAGACCTGGCGAGAGGGAAACGTTAACCTGTCGTTTAATCGATAGGCCAATCCGTCCTCTTTTCCCGAAGGAATTTTGTTGTGAGACCATGATTCAGGTTATGGTCATGTCTTACGATAAGTTGAATGATTCCGACATTTTGGCAATCAATGGAACCTCCGCCGCTCTCCATATTTCAGATATCCCTTTCGCAGGTCCTATCGGTGCTGTTCGTGTCGGACGAATTGATGGCGAAATTATTGTCAATCCGACGGTCGAACAGCAAATTGACAGCGATGTGAATTGTGTGATGGCTGGAACATCAGACGCGATAGTAATGGTGGAGGCAGGTAGTTTCGAAGTTTCTGAAGACGTGTATATGGAAGCGTTTGAGAAAGGCCATTCGGTAATTAAAGAGTTGTGTGCTCTGCAGGATGAACTAAGAGCGGAATGTGGAAAAACTAAACGCGTCGTCGAGTCTGAAGAAGAAGATGCGGAACTTCTAGGGAAGGTTCGTGAAATTGTTCTTCCTAAATTAAAGGCGGCTGCGGAGATTCACGATAAGGCAGGACAATATGGCGCAATTGATGAGGCGAAAGCTGCTGCCGTCGATTCTCTTTGCTCAGGCGAGGAAGGGTCTTCTGGAAGAGGAATTGTCTCTGATTATTTTGGCAAAATCGAAAAAGAAGTTTTCCGTGGCTTGATTTTGGACGAGGGGAAACGTTCCGATGGTCGGGGGCTTCGTGATGTCAGGCCGATTACCATCAGAATGTCACCTCTTGCCAGGCCCCACGGCAGTTCATTATTCACACGTGGTGAAACCCAGGCGTTGGTGACTGTAACGTTAGGCACGGCCTCCGAAGCGCAATTAATAGACACTCTGGATGGCAAAGCCGACAGGACTTTTCTTCTGCACTATAATTTCCCCGGATTTAGCGTCGGTGAAGCGAAACCAAACCGCGGCCCTGGCCGCCGCGAAATTGGCCACGGTGCGCTTGCTTCTCGCGCCGTGCAGGCGATATTGCCTGAGCAGGAAGATTTTCCCTATACAATCCGCGTGGTCTCAGATATCACGGAGAGCAATGGTAGTTCATCCATGGCGAGCATCTGCGGCGCCAGCTTGGCCTTGATGAGTGCGGGGGTACCGATAACATCTCCAGTGGCCGGCATTGCCATGGGCTTAATTAGTGAAGAATCCACAGGGAGAACGGCAATACTTACGGATATCCTTGGATTGGAAGATCATTTGGGAGATATGGACTTCAAGGTTGGTGGTACGCGTCATGGCATTACTGCCCTTCAGATGGATATCAAGATCACAGGGTTGCAATTGAGCCTCGTAAGAGATGCTTTGGCGCAAGCCAATGATGCGCGGATGCATGTACTTGAGCAGATGGACAAAGTGATTTCCCAGCCAAGCGAAGAGATTTCCCCTTACGCGCCGAGGATTATGACGATTCAGGTTTCCAAAGATCGTGTGAGAGATGTCATTGGACCGGGCGGGAAAGTGATTCGAGGAATAGTCGAGGAGACGGGGGCAGATGTAGATATTGAAGATGATGGAACCATTTTCATCTCATCCACCGATGAGTCGGCTGCGCTTCGGGCGATAGAGATCATTCGTGAACTGACCCAGGAAGCCGAAAAGGGCACGATTTACTATGGTACGGTCAGAAAAATCATGGACTTTGGAGCATTCGTCGAAATATTTTCAGGAACGGATGGCCTTTGTCATATCAGCATGATTGCAAAGAAGAGAATTGGTTCTGTAAGTGATGTCTTAAAAGAAGGCCAGAAGGTTTTGGTGAAATGCATCGAAGTGGAAGGTAACGGGAGAATTCGTCTCTCGATGAAAGATGTGACAGAAGAAGAGTTGCCCGAAGAATGGAAGCAATTCTATGCGCCCGTAACCTGATGAACTGAAAATTTGATGTGTGCACCGGTCTCCTCGGAGGCCGGTTTTTTTAATTTGCTCCTACAAAAGAGAGAAGTAGCGCATTTATTGGTACGGCGTGTCACTAGATAACTCTTCAAGAAAATCCAGAGGGTAAAAATGAACAAAAAATCACTGGGTGTGGGTGTTGTAGGTTCTGGCAGAATAGGAACCCTGCGAGCTAATTTGGTCTCACATCACCCGTCCCTTGAATTTTTGGCGGTATCCGACATTGATCTAGACCGGGCGAAAGAGTTAGGGGGGCAAGTAGGCGCCCAACTCGCTACCGGCAGAAATGAAGAAGTAATAGAACACCCGGATGTCACGACTGTCATCGTGTCCACACCCGAGCACGATCATGCCGATTCCATTATCCATGCCTTGGAATTAGGTAAACCAGTGTTGGTAGAAAAACCGATTTCCCTGACCTTGGAAGATGCCGACCGCATACTCGCAGTTGCCGAGAGGACGGGTACTGAACTCAGGGTAGGTTATGCCCAACGGTTCAAACGTCGCTACCAGATGGCGAAAGAACAAATTTTTCAAGGAAGACTAGGAGAAATTCTCGCAGGCACGGGCCGGACCTGTAACACACGGGCCCAGGGACTACAGATCCTGAAGCGCTCTCCTCACGCAACGCCTGTGCTCGATGTGCTCACGTATTGGGTGGATATGACCTGCTGGTTTTTGGAAGGTCATCGACCGGTGGAGGTGGTCGCTCGTGGAAACGGCAAAATATACAAAGAACTCGGCTATTCAGCGAACGATGTCACTTGGTCCATTGTCACCTTTGACAATGGAGCCGTAATGAATCTGGGTGTTTTTTACGCTCTGCCCGCGAAGTACCCGGCACTGGGCCAAAGCGTGAGAATGGAAATTTATGGTACGGATGGCGTTTTAATGCTTGATGAAGACCATAAGGATGAGATGCTATACACCGACAAGGGAATTCCGCACACATATATACCGGATCATCACATCAACACGGCATTTTTGAGCAGTACGACTCCTGGTGACTGGGCGGCGGGTGATTATTGGGGTCCACTGGGTGATGAAACAAGAAGCTGGCTGGATCATGTTATCAATGGGAGACCAACAACTCACGCCACGGCTGAGGATGCGCGTCAAACCTTGGAAGTGACGATAGCGATGGAGTTGTCTTCCAAAACGAGAGAGGCCGTAAATTTACCATTGGGTGAAGGGCATTAAGAAGTTCGATCGAAAAGAGAAGTCCATGCAAAAGATTCGGCGAAAATTCAAAGTCCTTCGGTAGACTTCAACTCTTCAGAATTGGTTGAGCATAATCATCTAACGATATCGATCAAGCGGCATTCGTACAGGTCCGTTTTGGCTGAGTTACTATAGGATGCAGAAAGCATTTTACGTCCCTTGCTCTCTAGTGTCGCCCCGTAAGGTTCAATTCGCACGATTCGGATTTGGACTTGCTACCATCAAATGGATAAACGACATCCGCTGTTTGATCTAGGCATTTTCTTTTAAAGCAGAATAATCCTCCGTATAGTTGGGAGCTGGAGTTGCTCCTTGTCCTTGAATAATGTGAATTTTGCCTTCGGTTCGGTCGGCATTTCGAAATCCGCGCTGCACACCGGTGGGCACCCAGCAAGCATCCCATGGATCGAGAACGGCTTGCTCGATGTTTCCCCGCTCGTCAGCCCAGTAGACCACCCATCTGCCTTCTAGCGCGATAAAAAGTTCCTCACATGGATGGTCATGCAGCGGTGCGCCGCGGCCATTGCCGCATTCCACCATGGCGTATCCTATCTCTCCCTCGGATAGGGAAGGTGGTGGGCCCTCATCCGTATCACCGGATACGCCCCCGATATAGCGCCTGAGAGAACGCACCCCTTCAGGGAGTTTCGCTTCGTGATACACGCTCCAGTTGCGAGGACATTCTTCGAAGCGGACCAGCTGGGTGGCCGGGTCATAGGCAGGTTTATTGACGTAAGATTCGGTTCGAACGCCATCGGGCAAACTTTCTTGCAGTGATTCAGGATAGACGGGGTATTGGTAGTCGCCTTGGCCGTGGATAAAATGAATAAACCCGTCATCTTTTCCGACATTTCTGAACCCGCGCATCACACCTGAGGGAACGCGGATAAGATCGTATTTACCCAAGATGATGCTTTGGGGGGCATTGGTTTCAAAATCTTCCCAGAATATCTCGAATTCACCTTCCCAGACCATGAAAATTTCTTCATCTGGATGATCGTGAAGCGGCGCGCCGTTTTGTGGAGGCGTCATGGCGATACCACAGGTGAATTCCCAGCCGGGAAGGGGGGAGCGTAGATTTTGACCAGATATACCGCCAATGTATCGGTAAATCGCCCGGTGATTCCCCTCCATATGGGATTCGTGATATTCCCCCCAGTCAGGCGCCAATTCACCAAAGCGAATGACTGTAACCGGGGCTACCGTTGTTTTGGGTCTGAGAGTTTGTTGATTTGAATTTGTGGAAATATTCACTTCAGCTCCTCCTCGATAGTGAAAATTACCATCTCTCCAACTACGCATTTGCTGTAAGTGGTGATTAGGGCGAATATGTTATCACCATCATAGATGTATTTCTATCCTTGATTTTAGGGTGAATTGTAAAAGAATGGTTTTTAGATTCCGAGGGTATCGTATGATTCTAAAAAATAGAGTATTCGCAATAATTTTCGTAGTTTTGGGGGTTCTCCCATCTACTGGGTTTGCCCAATCAGCAGATATCGCCCTGGTGAACGGGAAAGTATTAACGGTCGATGCGGATTATTCTACTCAGCAGGCGGTGGCCATCCAGGGCGAACGCATTTTGTCTGTGGGGGATAACTCTCGGATAGCTCAACTGGTAGGTTCCAATACGAAAGTGATTGATCTGCAAGGCAAAACGCTGATTCCGGGTCTGATAGATAATCATGTTCATTTCATCCGCCATGCGTTGCGTTGGGAGTATGAAGCAAGAATCGATGGGGTGACTTCACGTAAAAAAGCACTGTCCATCATTTCGGCTAAAGCGAAGTTGATGAAACACGGGGAGTGGGTGCTCATCATTGGTGGATGGAGTCCCGACCAATTTCGCGATATGCCAGGGCTGTTTACGAAAGCGGAGTTGGACGGGGCCGCTCCGAAGAATCCGGTTTTTATTCAGCAATCATATCGACTCATGATTCTCAACAGCTTGGCTCTGAAGAAGGCGGGCATTGATGAGAATTCAGGAGATCCGAGAGGCTGGCGGATAGTGAGAAGCGAGTCTGGATCTCCTACGGGCGTAATTTACGGTCGTCGAGCCATTTTCCGGTTCTGGCGACGTGAACTGCCGAAAGTTACGGAAAACAAAGTCATATCCGGCCTCAAGAAGCTGATGGCGGACTTTAACCGTGCTGGTGTAACGAGTTTATTCGATGTAGGTGGTGGCGGGGTTAGGGACGAAACTTACAAGATGATTCAGAGAAGATTGGCTCAAAAAAATGGCCTCACGCTAAGGATATTTTACACACCTCGCTTCCGGGTTCGCACGCCTGAGAGAAATCAAGGAGTTATCGAGAGAATTCGAAAATCCCGCCCTGATAAATCCGCCAAGATGATGGGTGAAATCGCGCTTGGCGAGCATATGTATGCGCCTATCCACGATTCGCCGTTCAGGCCCTCTCGGGCTTCGGATGAGGATTATCATGAATTCGCAAAAGTTTCCGAGACGGCTGCGGATGGGGGATGGACGATTCACGAGCATGCCTTTCGCGATACTACGATTACGCGGTATTTGGACATTTTTGAGAAAATAAATCAAAAAAAGAAAATAACGAATCTGCGCTGGTCGATTCATCACGCGGATTTCATCTCGAAGAGAAACATCGAGCGCGTCAAAGCGCTTGGAATGACTTTGGCGCTGCACAGTAAAATGACGATTTTAGGCTCCACGCTGAGGCGAAGATTGGGAAAACGCGCGCTCTCGCTGCCGCCGTTGCGGACGGTTCAAAATAGCGGGGTCATTTGGGGACTCGGCACGGACGCCGGTGTCGTAGCGCCTTATCCGCCAATGCTTTCCCTGTGGTGGGCCGTTACGGGCAAAGATTTACGCGGGATGAGGGCGCTTTCGGAGACCGAAACCGTTTCCAGAAAAGCCGCCTTGATCGCCCACACGAGGTCGAACGCATACCTGCTATTCAAGGAAAGTGAACTGGGCTCCATCGAAAAGGGCAAACTCGCGGATCTAGTCGTGCTCGACCGTGATTACATGACGATACCTGAAGAGCAAATCAAGGACATCAAGCCTTTGTTCACGATGGTCGGGGGAAGGGTGGTGTTCCGCTCTGGAATATGAAATCGAGGTCATCCCTATATCTGTTTGAATTTTCATCAACTAGGCGTTGGCGCTTGAAAATAAGAAATCTGATTTGACGGCAAGAATCGGATAGAAGACTCCCGGCGTTGTGGTTACATTATGGATGAATATGTAATCGCTCATGTCTTTTGGGGAGGCTGAAAGTGGATATGAATGCTCAGTGGGAAGCGATTCTCAAGCGAGACGCAAGGGCGGATGGCCGTTTCGTATACGCCGTTCGCTCCACCGGAATTTATTGCCGTCCTTCATGCGCGAGCCGAAAGCCAAAGAAAAGCAACGTGTTAATCTTCGAATTCCCCGAAATGGCCGAAGGACGCGGGTTCAGGCCTTGCCTGAGGTGCGCTCCTCAGAGTGCCGACTACGATCCCCGCTTGGAGAAGGTGAGAAAAGCCGTTCGCTACATCGAAGAACATGCCGATGAAAACCCCACGCTTGCGGAGTTGGGGCGGGCTGTGGGTGCAAGTCCCCACCATTTGCAGCGCACCTTCAAGGGGGCTTTGGGTGTAAGTCCCCGCCAGTATCTCGAATCCCTTAAAGCGCAAAAATACAAGGATTTACTCAAAAACGGACGCGACCTGGCGGGCGCCGGCTATGAGGCCGGGTACGGCTCGAGCAGCAGGGTGTATGAGGGCGCATCGCGCTATCTGGGCATGACGCCGGGCACGTATAAAAAAGGTGGAGAGGGCGTTTCGATTCACTACGGAATCACCGGCTGTCGCTTGGGCCGATTGCTTGTCGCGGCTACGGATAAGGGAGTGTGCCGCGTGAGCATTGCGGATACTGTCGGTGAACTTGTTCTCGATCTGGGAAACGAATATCCTCATGCAATACTGCGTCGTAGCGATGATGAGTTAAAGGTATACTTGAGGATTGTCGCGCAACTCGCAGATGGTGAGTCGCCTCCTGAATCCTTGCCGCTCGATGTGCGCGCCAGCGCTTTTCAGTGCCGCGTATGGGAGCGGCTTAAATCCATTCCTCCAGGAAATACAAAGACATACAAGGAGATTTCCGAAGACCTGGGGCTTGAGAGGGGCGCGAGGGCGGTGGGGAGCGCATGCGCCCGGAATCCGGTGGCGCTGCTGGTTCCCTGCCACCGGGCGGTCCGCGGAGACGGCGGCCTCGCGGGCTATCGCTGGGGCTTGGAGCGAAAGAGAAAACTACTGGAGATGGAGAAGAAACAAAAGTAATATCAATATGTTGCAAGGTATAATAAAATAAGGGAATGCACGGATTCCAAAACCCTTGAAGTCTTCCCCGGTCTTTTCAGAAATTTATCGAAATTTTTCAGAAAAACCCCGTGAATTTATCTAATTTTATCGATATTTTCATCAATTCCCTTGCCCCGAATGTAGCGAATCGCTTCGCCACCTTACCCGAATCCCCAGGATGGGCATGGACGGCAAATGCGGGCTGATGCGTGATCATTTACGACTGAAGATGAAGGAATTGCTTGTGGGGGGAAGGTGTGATTACGTTTTTTTGTAGGGTCAGACATATATGTCTGCCACCCAAGTGTCCGCCCACTTGTTCTGGATGCGATTCGTGTTTGTCTGGTTCGGTTGGATGTGGTCTGTGAATTTCATTTTGCGGGCAGAGCACGGCCATTCATGCTGAACGAATGGTTATGGTCTCCGAACCGTGTACATGCTTGTGCCGAAAAGACTTGCCTTGGATGACCTTCTTGTTTCGGGTGGACACACTGGTCCGCCCCTACCTGAAAAACTTGACCTTGCTTCCTGGCTATTAACCCTTAACCACCCGGGCGCGTCACGGTGTTTCCGTACCCCGCTCGGCCTGTCACCTCGCCGTCTTCCATCACGACTTCGCCGCGCACGAGCGTCATCACGGGCGCGCCCTTCACCCCCCAGCCGTCAAACGGCGTCCACTTGCATTTGGAGACGATGTCCGCGTCGCGCAGCGTCTCTTCCTGGTCCATGTCCACGACGATGAAGTCCGCATCCGCCCCCGCCTGGATGCACCCTTTCCGGGGATAGATGCGGAATACGCGCGCGGGCTGCTCGCAGCAGATGCGCGCCATCTGGTTGAGCGTCAGGACGCCCTCGTTCACGGCGTTCAGCATCAGGCGCACCGTCGTCTCCACGCCGGGTATCCCGAAGGGCGCTTCGTGGATGTTCTCGAGGCCGTCCACCTTCCGCTGGCGGGGGAAGGGGCAGTGGTCGGTGCCGATGGTGTCCACCATGTTGCGCCCCAGGGCTTCTCGCATTCCGTCCCGCGTCTCGGCGGAGCGAATCACGGGCGTGAACTTGACGAACGGCCCCAGCTTTTCCAAATGCGAATGGTCGAGATAGAAATACTGGGGGCAGCTTTCGGCGAAAATCCTCGCCCCCCGCCCGCGCGCCGCCCGGATGGCTCTGAGCAGAACGGGCTGGCTCACGTGGGCCACCAGCACGGTGCAGCCCGTGATTTCGGCCAGGGCCACGGCGTCCAGCGTCGCCACGTATTCGCTCTCGGGGTTTCGCCAGTCGCTGATGCACATGTAGTCCGTTCTGTTGTCGGCGTCGATTTTCTCTTTCGATATCTTGAGAATGGAATCGCTCTCACAGTGCAGCATCACCGTCGCGCCGAAGGATTTGGCCTCGCGCATGATGTTCAAGAGCATCCCCTCGGACAAATCGGGCACGCCGTGCAGCTCGCACATGAAGCCCTTAAACCCCAGTGCGCCGCCCTCCCACATGGGGCGCAAGTGTTCCAGGTTGTCGACGTCGAGGCCGCCCAACTGCCCGAAATCCACCACCGAGCGCGAATCGATGTAGGCGGTTTTCTCCTCTAATATCTCTCGCGTGTAGACGAGCGGCTCGCTCCGGTGATGGTCGATCACCGTGGTGATGCCGCCCCTGGCCGCCGCCTCGGTGCCCGTCGTCCAGTCTTCCCTGTCCGTGAAGCCGGGGTCCATCATGTGCACGTGCTCATCCACCATGCCCGGCAAGAGAAAGCGTCCCCCTGCGTCGATTTCCCGCGCAGCATTCGTCTCGGCTTTTTGCGTGATGGCGGAAATTCGCCCCCCGTCCACGTAGACGCAGCCCTCGTACGTGCCTGCGGGCGTCACGATTTTTGCGTTTTTAATCAAAAGGTCGGCGCTCATCCGGATACCCTTTCATGATTTTGGCGATTCGGCATCAAACTTCGCGTGGTTCGAGAATGGAGGCATTATGACGCATTCGTGTGCGGAGCGGAAGAAGCGAGTATTTCTGAATTCGGATTTCTCGCTTTCCTTGGTCGTGATATTTTAGCTGCTGCGGAAAAGAATGATTATCGCCAACAATCAGGGAGGTTTTGGTTTGTCTGATAAATCCAAGAAATTTGAAGGCAGAAAAATTGTACTCATATTGGGTGCGGGATGTACCTACAATGAAGGCATCAAAGGGAAGGAACCACCGTTAGATAAGGGTTTTTTCCAGATAGCCAACCGGACGAACAAAAGCGATGTGGAATCCATACGAAGATATTTTGTGGATTATTACAATTTAGATATTTGCAGCGGGGACCAGAGATACGATTCGCTCGAATATGTGATGGTTAGATTGTTCGCTGATGCCAATGATCTATCTATGGGCAAGGTAGCATATGAGATTTTTTTGAGCCTTATTAAATTATTCAATAAAAGATTAGCGGATACTACGAACAGGGTAAAACCTCACCCAAGGTCAAGTTTATTCAAATTAATTGTTAACTTTTTGAATGAAGGCGCAAAGCCAAAAGATATATGTATCATTACATTCAACCAGGATATTCAAATAGAAAAGACACTGGATGCTATTGAGAACTATGATAAATATCAACAATTTAAGCCACTATTGAATTTTCCACATTGTTACATTGCTTCTCCCGACCGTAAGATTACTTCCGATCGTATTACCGGACCAAGGAGTTCCACGGGAACATTTACTCAAGGCGATCCTGAAGATAAGGGAATACAAATACTCAAATTACACGGCTCGTTAAATTGGTATTCTGCTCACGACTCGAAAAATGTAGAAGTGGACGAGTTGTTTAATCCAAACAAGGAATTACGAATCACGAGAAGAAAAGCAATTCATCCAGAAATGCGATACGGGGTTGGAGAAAACAGCCGATACACATTTCCTATAATTGTTCCACCTGTTTCCCATAAGTCTGCGATTTTTCACTCGACGATATCGCGTCTATGGCCCGGAGCATCGGAAAAATTAGAGAATGCGACTGATATTGTTATATTCGGATATTCTTGCCCTGTAGCAGATCATGAAAGTTCCAACGTAATCCAAAGAACTCTTGGTTCCAGAAAATTAGAAACATTCTCGATCATAGACCCATCCCCTGAAGTGTTCACTAGGTTTTTGGAACTTACAAAGCAAGAACGAGTTTTCTATTATTCAAGTGTCAATTCATTTTTGAGGGCGGATTAAAAGGTATTTTCTTCTTTTTTATGTGATGGTGAGAATCAGCCGATTCGCTTGAGTTTTTATCACTCCCCCCTTGAGGGGGAGTCGCAGAAGCCAAGCCCTATGGGGCGAAGGCTGATGCGGTGGGGGGACGATTCTAAAATAAAAGCTCCCCCCACCGGCGCGACTTCGGGCTTCGCCCTCGTCTTGCCGACTCCCCCTCAAGGGGGGAGTGATTCTGGGTACATTTTAGGAGGGAGTAATCTTGAATGTTTCGTTTTTGTAGGGACAAGACGCGACCTGTACCTACTCTCGGCAAATGCCCGACTCGAACCCTTCCTCACCCCCACCCCCTAATTCGTTCCTTTAGATTCAGGCGCCAGCCCCAGCTCC
Source organism: bacterium (assembly GCA_965218885.1). Taxonomy (GTDB): domain Bacteria; phylum UBA8248; class UBA8248; order UBA8248; family UBA8248; genus Bin107. Next base: position 3,512,946 of record OZ244713.1, read on the forward strand.
CGTCTTTTCTGGATGACGCCCGAGAGGCGGTACCAGGCCTCGCGGCCGGGGTCGATCTGAGAGCCGCGTTCAATGAGGCGCGACGCCAAGTCCAGTTCCTTGTTCAGATAGACGAGCAAGGAGGCGAGGTTCAAGAGCACGCCCGTGTCTTCGGGCGATAATTCCTCCGCCGCCTTGAGCACTTTTTCGGCCTCTTCGTAGCGGTACTGGGAGACCAGGTATTTGGCGTACTTGTTCGAGACGACCGGGTCTTCGGGGTCGAGTTCACGGGCTTTGCGGTATGCGTCGAGCGTTTCCTCCAAATCGCCCGCCTCGTCCATCATCTTCGCCAGGGCGAGCCAGGCGTCCACGTTGCCGGGGTTGATCTGGAGATCATGGCGGATGAGCCTGAGGGCGGCCTCATGGTTTTTTTTCTCCATGAGTCTCAGGGCGCGCTCATAGAGCGCGCTCGTCGTTTTCTGGAGAATCGAAAAACCCTCTTCCGACTCGATGATTCTCGACGTCCCCCCGAGTTTCAAATCCTGCACCTCGGCCCGGACGCCGACGCTGAGTTCAGAAGGTTCGGCTTTGCGGATGGAGCGCGCTTTTTCCTTGAACTCACGGGCCACCTTGCGGAAGGGAATCCCGAGAATGGCGGTCTTGTCATACGCCTCTTTCGCCATGTCGTAGGTGGGAAGCGTCAGGACGCGGAAAAAATGCGGCTCTTCCGGTTTTTTCTTAAGGGGCGGTTTTGATTCGAGCGCTGGTTCCTTCTTCTCCTGCGGAAGGAAGAAGGCGCGGATGTTCGCGCAGCCGGCAAGTAAAAGGAACGCCGCCGGCGCGGCGATGATTTTCCAGAGCCGCCCGCCTCCTCGCATGGTGGAGCTAGGCGTCCGCGGGCTCGGCCACGACACGCTCGAAGGTTTTCATGAAAACCTCCATCGGCTGCGCGCCGGTGATTCTGTATTTGCCGGAAAAATCGATCGTGGGCGTGGACTGTATTCCTGAATTCAGCGCCTCGATGTGATCCGCCCAGACGCGCTTTTCCATATCCGGGTCGGCCATGACCTCGCGCATGATCGAAGGCTCCGCCCCCAGCCGCTCGGCGGCGGCCACGAGTACGCCCGTGTCGTCGATGTTCAGGCACTCGACCAGATGCGTTCTCTCCACGGCCTCCAGGAAATCGCCCTCCCGCTCCGGGAGTTGAGCGGCGAAGGCCTTGATGGCGATTGCTCCGGGAGTGGAATGGGGGTAGGGGAAATCGCGGCGCGCCATGAGTTCGGGATTGATCGCCTCGCCCCCGGGGTGGCCTTTCGCCATTGCCCAGTGACCCATGATGGCCTCCTTGCGGGAGGGACGATTGTCCGGCTCGGGCGAGAGGAGAAAGGCGCGATACCGGATGGCGAGGAGCCCGCCCGCCATCTCCGTCGGTTTTCGCAACCGCCCGGTTGCGATCAGGCGCCAGGCTCAGTGGACGCAATAGGTATACGTGGCTTCTACGACTGGTTCGTTCGGCAATGCAAGGCCCTCATCGTTCGGCGGACTTGGAAGCCGAATACTTTCATCTTAAGTATTTCGGCGCAAACGCCGGACGCGGATCAGCGCAGATATTCCCGCGTATGGGGAGCGAGCGAGGCGTTTCGGGAGAGGCGGCCCTTCAGGGCCTCCAAATCATCTTCATCGTCGACGTCGCGCCATTCCGGGAGGAGGGAAGTCCCGATGCCGAGCGCGCCCGCTCTCTCCATCGTGCGGGAGAGCGCCTCGTTCGTGCTCCAGGGGATGTCAGTAAAAATTTCAGGGAAGAAGCTATTCATCCCGATGAGGTAGTAGCCCCCGTCCGCAGCGGGGCCGAGCGTGATCTTGGGGTCATCCTCACTCTCTAATTTCTCGAACGCTTCGAGCAGAACGTCGTGCGGCAGATCCGGAAAATCCGTGCCGATGAGCACCGCGCGCCTCCCGCTCACGAGGCATCGGCCCAGAGCCGCCGCCATGCGCGCCCCCAGGTCCGCGCCCGTTTGCGCACGATGGAGATATGCGCCGGGCAGCCAGTCGGCGAGCGGAAATTCATTGAGCGACTCCCCGCGCTCCAGGGCCCACTCGCAGACGAGGGCGACGCCCGGCCTCGCCGCCACGAGCGCGCGCGCCGTCTCGGCGGCGTCTTGCAGAAAACACGCATAAAGACGAGCGGCGCCCTCGCGCCCGAGACTTGTGCCGAGGCGCGTCTTCACCCGGCCGGCGAGGGGCGGTTTGGCGAACAGGATGAGAGATTCGGCCGCCATCGTCATTCCCGATGAGGAAGGGTCTGTGGAGTAAAAGTTCCCGTCTTGGTAGAATCATACCTTCGTTCGATTACCATTTCGCGTCACACCGAGCAAAAAGGACATCCAAAATGGAATTCAACCAGGAGATTACGGTCGCCGCCCCCCGGGAGAAGGTATGGGATTTCATCTGGCGCGTCGAGGAGTTCGCCGCCTGCGTGCCCGGCGTGAAGGACGTGGAGAAAATCGACGACGCGACCTACGGCGTGAGGGTCGAGCAGAAGGTGAGTTTCCTGAAGGCGAGCTTTCAACTCCAGATCAAAATCGAAGAAGTCCGCGCGCCCGAGTACATCCGCACGGTGGGCGAGGGGAAGGATTCAAAAATCGCGGCGAGCCTCAGGCAGAAAAACGAGGTGACGCTCGAGGCCGTCTCCGAGAACGAAACGAAGGTGCGCATCGACTCGAGCGTCGATGTTTTTGGAAAACTCGGCTCGCTGGGCTTCAGCGTCATCAAGAACCAGGCGAACAAGATTTTCGCCGAATTCGCAAGGAACGTGAAAGAAAAGGTGGAATAAGACTGAAAACCTTCCGCCGTTTTCTGTTGTTCTATTCCCGTCATTCCGGCGAAAGCCGGAATCCATTTTCCTCAGCTTTTTGTGAAGCAGCAGATGAGGAATGACATCATGAAAAAACCGGACTGGGCGAGAATAAGGGACCTCGTGCGAAGGGGCGAAAAGTCAGAATGGATTCCGGCTTTCGCCGGAATGACGTTGAAAAATCAATGACGATGGGAAGAACATGAAAGCGGAACATTAGTATGGGTATGAAAAGCCGGAAGCAATGGTATTCGGCTGAACAATGAAGCAGCCTTGCGTCTACATTCTCGCCAATGAGTGTCGCGGCACGCTCTATATCGGCGTTACGTCTGACCTTCTCCGTAGGGTCTGGCAACATAAGAACGGTTCGGCGGAAGGTTTCACGGAGCGTTACGGCGTCCACACGTTGGTCTGGTATGAGAGCCACGAAACGATGAGGAGCGCGATTGTGCGTGAGAAGAGCATCAAAAACTGGCGGCGGGTATGGAAACTCGAACTGATCGAGGAGGACAATCCGACATGGCGTGATTTATATGAAGATATTGCTTGAGTCGAACCACCCCCGATTCAGGTTTGCCGTACTCGTCATTCCGGCGAAAGCCGGAATCCATTTTTCTTCGGCCATCCGTGAGGCGCGGATGCGGAATGACTTTGAGAAAGGCCGGGCGGGACGAGAATGAGGGGCCACGCGCGAAGGGGCGAAAAGTCAGGATGGATTCCGGCTTTCGCCGGAATGACTGTGAAAAATCAATGACGGTGGGTACATGAAAGCGGAGTATCAGTATGGGTATGAGAAGCCGGAAACTCTGCGAAGGCGTGTGTCTTCCGTCTCCGCTCTTCGGTTTGCCGTACCTCTCGTCCTGGTTCGGCACATCCACTATATCAATCTGTCGGTAGCTTCATCTCGGCTTGCTGCATCACCCCCGATCCCGGTTTGCCGTACTCGTCATTCCGGTGTCAGTCCCGACTGAGGAAGGAGGGGTTGCGGAATCCATGATCCCTCGGCCGCTGGCGAGGGCCTCTCATGGGGAATGCAGTGGACAAGGCTGTGCGCGGCGGGGGTTTCGGGTTTTTATGGCCGCTTGATTATCCACTCCTCCACCAGTTCGCAGCCGCTCTCGCGGTAGAGCGCGGAGATGGGGCAGCGCCCGTGATGCTGGCGCTTGAGTTCTTTCACCCGCTCGTCGGGCTCATCGGTCGTGAGGTGAATCTTCGCCTCCACGTAATCGAAATTGGGGCTGATGCCGTTGTCCGGGTCCTTGGCGCCCCTGAGGTCGGCCGTGCCGCGAACTTCCACCTCCTGGGCGATGACGTTGAAATCAAGCCCCTCGGCGACCTTGTTCGTGATGACCGTGATGCAGGCGGAAAGCGCGCCGAGCGCGAGTTCGCGCGGCGTGGGGCCCGTGTCGGTTCCGCCGCCTTGCGCCGGTTCATCGGCGATGAAGGCGTGCTTGCGCGCTTTTATCTACACCCGGCAACCCTCCGAGCGCCTGGCTCTCACCCGGCGCTCCTGTTTGGCCATCACTTCCTTGTCTACGGCTTCCACCATCAGGGTTTCTCCGTAAAGTTATGAAAGCGAATGCGTCTTCGCGTATGAAATCTAGTCGAACACCACGGCGGCTCTTCCGGTCACCCGGTTTTCGATGAGCGCCTGGAAGGCTTCTTCCGTCTCCTCGAGCGGGAAGGTCTCGGTGACGATGGGCTTGATTCTCCCCTGCTGAACCAGCGTGAGCGATTGGTTGAGTTCTTCCATCGAGCAATAGCGCGAGCCGTGAATCTCCTGCGCGTAGGTGAGGAACTGGAGCGGATCGACGGTGAAGTTCGGTGAGACGTTGTTATACGCCGCCGCCGGGCGGTAGCCCACGATCACCAGCTTGCCCGCGCGCGCCAGACTGGCGATGCCCGCCTCGAGCGTCTCGCGCGAGGCAACGTAGTCGATGTAGGCGTCCACCCCGCGCCCGTCGGTGAGCGAGAGTATTTCCTCCACGGTGTCGGTCTGCGCGGGATTCAGCGTGGCGAAGGCCCCGAGCGCGGAGACGGTCTCCAGTTTTTTCTCCGACACGTCGATGCCGATGACGTGGCCGCCGCACACCTGGGCCATCTGCACCGCGTGAATCGCCACGCCCCCGCCCGCGCCCACTATCGCCACCACGTCGCCGGGTTTGATCTGCGCCTCGGCCACGCAGTTGTGATAGGGCGTGCAGATGGCGTCCGCCGCCACGCAGGCGTCGAGCGAGCTGACGCCGCCTGGAATCTTGCACAGGTTCACGGCGGGGACGGTCGTGTATTCGGCATAGCCCCCGTCCATGACGAGGCCGAAATATCCCCTGAAATTCTCGCAAAGCGTTTCGCGCCCGCTGCGGCAGAACCGGCAGTTGTGGCAGGTGAGGTAGAAATGGCACGTCACGTGATCGCCCACGCCCACGTTCGTGACGTGAGAGCCCGTCTCGACGACCTCGCCCGCGATTTCGTGCCCAAGAATTCTCGGGTATTCATCCACCAGACCCGGCGTGCTCCGCATGATGACCAGCGTGAGGCCCACGCCCGTGGCCTTGAGGCGCACCAGCGCATCGTTCGGCCCGGGTTGAGGCACCGAAACCTCCTCAAGCTGAAACGAGCCGCCCAACTCATGAAGCCGCATTGCTTTCATCGTGGATGCCATGTCTTCACCTCCTTCGGTCTCATCGGTTGCAATAGCCGCAACGAGTATATATGCGAAAATGTTTGATAGGACTTTAAGGCTTTTCACCCGGCCTGAAAAGTGGCGAGGCGCATTTCGCGCGCCGGGATTTTTCGCGTCGACCTCATCTATTCTATCCATATTGCAAGAGTCCTCCTTATATCCATTTCGGGCGAACTCGTGGTAAAATTCGCCGAACGCGCCGCGAAGGAGAAGTGTTTTGGTTTTCAAACTGTTTTTGCTCTTCACGCTCATCCCCATCATCGAATTGATGATTCTCATCGATCTGGGAAGTTCCATCGGCTTGGCCCCCACGCTGGGGGTCGTCATCCTCACCGGCGCTCTGGGCGCATGGGCGGCGAGAACCCAGGGGTTTTACGTGGTTTCCCGCATTCAGGCGGAAATGGCGGAAGGGAGGCTTCCTGGAGCCGAGATGGTCGAGGGCGCGATGGTGCTCGTGGGCGGCGTGCTGCTCTTGACACCTGGTCTTCTGACGGACGCCGCCGGTTTCGCCCTGATGGTCCCCGCCGTACGGGCCGTGATGCGGGGCTGGCTGATGAGAAAATTCGAAAAAATGATCGAAGAAGGAAAGGTGCATGTCCACCGAGGCTAGAGTGGAGCGCTTGGAGACCGGTCACCACGATGCGCTGGCCGCTTTGGCCGCGGATGCCTTCGGTCTTTCGCGCGAAGAGGTGGTCGGCGGTTTCGGCGCGCCGGGTACGAAGGTCTGGCTGGTATGGCCGGGCGAGGGGGGCGCTGAGGTTCCGGCGGGCTATTGCCGGATGGTCGTGAACAGGGAGACGAGGGCGAGGGACAGAGCCTGCATCGACGCCCTTTTCGTGCGGCCCGATAGTAGAAAAGCGGGTTATGCGCGGCATCTGCTGGAGGCGGCCCTCGACGAGGCGAAAGAAAACGGCCTGGGGGGCATATGGGCGTATCTGCCCGTCTCGCTTCCGGGGCGTTTCGTGTTTCTGAGCGGTGGGCGGAAAGTTCACGATCTGCGCTTCCTGAAGCATGACTCGCTCGAGGAATTGGGGGAGCCACGCCTGCCGGCGGGCTACGGCGTTCGCGCGGCGGCTCTGCCCGGCGATGCGGAATACCTCGCCGATCTGTTCAACGAAATTTTCGGAGACATGTGGAATTTCATGCGCCATACACCCGAGACGATCAGCGCCTGGTACCATGCGCCGGATACGCGCCCGGAAAATTCGCTCATCCTCGAATTCTTGGATGGAGAATCGGGAGACCCCGAGGGAGCGGGGATGGCCATACTCGCCCTCGACCCGAATCGATTGGCTGCAGGAGATAAATCCGCCTACATTCCCGACCTGGGCGTCATGCGCGCCCACCGCAGAAGAGGGCTGGGCCGCTTGCTGATTCAGGCGTCCGCCCAAAGGGCGTTGACCTGCGGCGCGGAATCGCTCGAACTCATCGTCTCGGCCGAAGATCAGGATGTGCGCGCGTTATATCAAGATCTGGGATTTGGCGAGGTGGGGGTCATCAGCGTGTATGAATGGCTCTGCGATAACCTAGAATCAAATTGAATAACATCTTGTAATTATCTGTTATAAAACTATATATTATCTTTTATGTAATTCGATATCTCCTCTCGTCTCACCTCGGTCTGGCGACTTTCAACCATGTGGCGGACGCTCACCACCCCTTTGGCCGCCTCGTCATCGCCGAGCAGGAGCACGAATTCGGCGCCCGAGCGATCGGCGCGCTTCATCTGACTTTTCATACTGCCCCCGCCGAAGGAGCGTTCCGTCCGAATGCCCTGGGCGCGCAATTCGGAGGCGAGCTCGAAGACCTGGCGCTGTGCGGCGTCGCCGAGCGCGACGATGTAGACTTGCGTTTCCTCATTCGGGGCCGGGGCCTTTTCGCCGGCCAGTTGCAAAAGGCGCTCCATCCCGATGGCGAAACCAATCGCCGGCGTGGGAGGGCCGCCCAACTCCTCCACGAGACCGTCGTAGCGCCCCCCGCCGCATACCGCGTTTTGGGCCCCGAGATTTTCGCTCGTCACCTCGAAGACGGTGAGGCAGTAGTAATCGAGACCGCGAACGAGCCTCGGGTTGATCTCATAGGTGACGCCCGCACTTTCGAGAAACCGGCATATGCTCTCCAAGTGCTCCCGGCACGTCTCGTTCCAGAACGCGTCTATCCTCGGCGCGCGCGCGATGATTTCCTGGTGAGCCGGGTCCTTGCTGTCCAGAAAGCGCAGCGGGTTGCGCTCGATGCGCTCGGCGATTTCAGTGCCAAGATGCTTCGTTTCCCTTCGCAGATAGTCTTGTAGGGCGGCGGCGTAGGCCGGGCGGCATTCCCTGTCGCCCAGATTGTTGATCTGGAGCGCCAGACCCTCAATCCCCATGGCGCCCAGAAATTCCATGAGCATCACGATGAGTTCGGCGTCGATCGCCGGGTCCTCGGCACCGAAGACTTCGGCGTCGATTTGGTGAAACTGTCTCAGGCGGCCCGCCTGGGGACGCTCGTAGCGGAACATGGGGCCGATGCAGAAGAGCTTCGAGACGCCGGGGCGGTTGTAGAGACCGTTTTGCACGTAGGCGCGGCAAATCGAGGCCGTCGCTTCGGGGCGGAGTGTGATGGAGTCGCCGCCCTTGTCGGTGAAGGTATACATCTCCTTGGAGACGATGTCGCTTTCCTCGCCGATGCCGCGCGCAAACAGTTCCGTACGCTCGAACACGGGCACTCTTATCTCTCCGTAGCCGTAGCGCGCGAAAATCTCGCGCGCCAGGCGTTCGGCTCCTCGCCAGCTCAAAGATTCTTCCGGCAGAATGTCTTTCACGCCGCGCACCGCCGTGAGCTTGGGCCGCGCCATCGCTATCCTCCAAAAGCCGCTTCGAGCAGGCGGGGAAGGGCGACGCCCGAGGGCTCTTGCACCGCCTCGCTCATGTATGGGCTGATTTCCGTCGGCTCGGGATTCACCTCGAGCACGAACGCGCCGCCTCTCGAGGCCGTCATGGGCATGGAGGCGGCCGGCTGCACCAAGGCGGACGTGCCCGCCACGATCAGATAATCGCAATCATCCACCGCAACCAACGCCCGGCGCAACTGCTCGGGGTCGAGCATCTCGCCGAACCACACCACGTGGGGACGCAGGAGGTTCTCGCACGCCTCACACTTTGGGGGCAGGGGGGTCGAGCGGGACCTCGCGGTTCTCCCACGCGAGAGTGTAGCGCTCACAGCCTAAGTTCGTGCAGCGAACGCGCCAGATGTTGCCGTGCAGCTCCACGATTTCCCTCGTCCCGGCGACGCGGTGGAGGTTGTCGATGTTTTGCGTAATGAGGGTGAAGCGCGCGAAACGCTCCTCCATCGAGGCGATGGCGTAGTGGCCCGGGTTGGGCGTCAGGGGCGTGAGCGCCTCGCGGCGGTAGTTATAAAACTCCCAGACGAGACAGGGGTCGTCGCGAAAGGCTTCTGGCGTGGCCAGCGAGGTGGCGCTGTACTCGCGCCAGAGGCCGCCCGCTCCCCGGAAGGTGGGCACGCCGCTCTCCGCACTCACGCCCGCCCCGGTCAGGACGACCAGGGATTCCGCTTCCTTGAGAGCATCTATCGCCCTTTGGCTGAACATCGGTTTCTCCATCATGCGCCCGCCGCTTGGCTGCGAATCCGCCCGGCTGCGAATTACGATGCTCCTCGCAATGCAGGCCGGTATCAAACAGTCGATTTTGCCTGTTATGAGTGCTGGCTATTCATACCGCCGTTGCCCATCATGTATGCCGATATCAAACAGTCGAGTTTGCCTGTTATTGGTGCCGGCTATCCATACCGCCGTTGCCCACCATGTATGCCGGTATCAAACAGTCGAGAAGGTAGTCCATCGGCCCCTCGGGCGCAAACGGGGATGGAAGTTGACACGCGCGCGGATGCCGCCTAGCTTTGGCGAGTTTTGTATTTTCGAGGGAACCGGAGGAGTTTCTGATGGCGCGAAACGGATCGCAGGTGCTGCTGGACGCGCTTCACGCAAACGGCGCGGAATATATATTCGGCATTCCGGGCACGCTGACGCTGCCGGTCTACGACGCGATGATCGACGGCGCGGGCGCGACGCCCATCGTCACGCGCCACGAGCAGGGGGCGGGCTTCGCCGCGGACGGCTACGCCAAGGTTTCCGGCAAGACGGGCGTGGTCTTCACCGTGCCGGGTCCCGGCGGCACGAACGTCGCCACCGCGCTTCGCTCAGCTTTCGAGGACGCAGTGCCCATCGTCGCGGTGACGGCCACGCTCGCCGACAACATGCGGGGCAGAAGCGCCATCCACGACGTGGACATGGAAAAGGCGCTCGCGGGCTGCGTCAAAAAGGCGTTCACGCCCGATTCGGTCGCGGGTATTGCGCCCGCCGTGGAGGCCGCGTTTCACTGGGCGGCGGCGGGAAGGCCCGGCCCGACGCAGGTGGTGATGAAGGCGAACCTGTTTCAGGCCGAAGAGGAGCGGGTGATCATAAAACCAGAGTTCGAGGGGCCGCCGCTTGCGCCTTCCGTGGATGAGCGCGCGCTCGATGAAATCGCCGAGTCGCTCCTGGCCGCCAGGCGCCCGGTGATATATGCGGGAGGCGGCGTGGTGAGCGCGCACTGTGAGAGAGAGGTGCAGCTTCTGGCGTCCAAGCTCGGCGCGCCCGTCGTCACCTCCGTGAAGGGGCGGGGAATTTTATCGGAAGCCGATCCGCTCTCCTTCGGCCTGGTGCATTTTCTGGGCTGTGAGGAGATGCTCGAAGAGGCGGATTTGTGTCTGGCTCTGGGTACGGGTTTCGGGCAGTTCGCCACGTTCTACTTCAAGGCGCCGATGCCGAAAAATCTCGTGCAAATAGACATCGATCCCGATCGCATCGGGCGGAATTACCCCGCCGCCAGAGGCTTGTTGAGCGACTTGAAGCCCGCACTCGAGGGCCTGCTCAAGAGAATCGCAGACGCGGAGGACATCGCTCTCTCCGAAGGCCACGTTCGCGTGCGCGAGGGAAAAAGACGGTATGAGGAGAGGCTTCGCTCGTTTTCGACGCAACCGGCCGAGCCGCCCTTCCACGGTCTTTTCGTGATGAAGACGCTGCGCGAGAATACCTCGCCCGATACGATTTTCGTCTCCGATTCCTCCGCCACCCAGAGCTGGCTCATGGAACAGGCGTTCGTGATTCACCGGCCCCGGAGCATCCTGCTCTCGGAAGCCTACCAGTCGATGGGCTACGCCATAGGCGCCGCCATCGGGGCGAAACTCGGCGCGCCCGAAAGACCTGTGTGCGCGGTCGTGGGAGACGGCAGCTTCACCATGGTCTGCGGCGAGCTGGCCACGGCGACGGCGCTCGATCTATCGGTCACCTACCTCATTTTCAACGACGGGGAATACAACGCGCTCAGGCACTCGCAAAAACACGTGTTCGGCGAGCGCTACATCGCCACTTCGCTCAACAACCCCGATTTCCCGGACCTGGCGCGCGCATTCGGCGCGCATGGCCATCGCGTGGAATCGGCGGAGGCGTTGGTGAGCGCCATCCGTGATTCTCAGGCGCAGGGCGGCGTTCACGTCATCGATTGTCCGATCGACCGCGAGGTGCTCTCCTCCAGATGGACGCGGACGGTGAAATCCTTCCGGGGAGGAGCCGCCACCGCGCCGCCGCCCGAAGCGGGCGACTGATTCGAGACCTTTTCGCGAGTGAGCGGATCATTGATCGCGGGACGCCCGTCGTTTCCTCTCATCATGGCTTGAAAATTCAGGCGCGAGGCTTCTGCGAAACGCGCTCCATTGCGCAGAGCCGGTGCCGGGCCAGGCTTCGGCCACACTGAATCTCTCGACTGAAAAGTACGCCCTATCCGCTTCGTCGCCCGCCTGAACGCGCAGCATCCCGCCGCGCCAGGAGCGAAAGACCCCCAGTCTTCTTTGCCGCCTTCTCGTTTCCCGCCAAAGGTCGGCCTTCATCCATTTCACCCGCTGGGGAGTGGCCACGACGACCCGGGGCGGACGCGCTTCGAGCCAGTCGAGCACTTCTCGTTTTCTGAGCAGGCTCTCGGGCAGGCGCACGAGGTCGTATCTTTTCCCCCGAAACCATCTGGCGTCGAACGCCGGATGTTTCGTGGGCAGCATGAGCAGCCAGTGGGCGCCGGTGGTTTGAACCTCGAAGCCCATCGCGCCTTTTCTCCACGAAAGAAGCGAAACCCTCGACCCACCTCCGGACATCCGCCAGATGGCGCGGGGGGAAATCCGTCGGTCTCTGAAACGTGTGCGATATGGCGCGGAAGCGTGAAGGTCTCTAATGCGGTGCACGTTTTCGATTCGTATGCCGGTGGCGAACGCCTGCGCGGCGAGTTGATCTTTGGGGTATCGCGAGAGGGTGAGCATCGTTTGCCAGGTCAACTCATTCTCCCGGCGCATCAGGGGGGCGAGCACGTTTCCCCAAGCGTTGAAGCCGCTCGCCCGGCCGCCCGAGGCGTCGACCACCAGGCCTTTTCCATCGGGGAGGCGCAAGAAAAAGGCATCCACGCCCCCGGCGTCGGGCAAAAGCAGCGTGGTGCGTTTGGGGGGTGAGGCCTGTGAAGTGGCGCTGGGGAGCAGGAGGACAAAAGTCAGGCAGCACACGCCCGCCCAGGCGATTCGCCGCCGCCGCGCGCGCCTCGACCGCAGGGCCAGGGCCATGAGGGCGTAGACCGAGGCGATGAGCCAGACCTGGGGACTCGGTGCGACGATGCTGGCCCAGGGAATTTCGGAGGAATACGTCGATACGAGAATCATGAATTGCGCGAGAGCGCCGGTGAGCCACGTGGCGGGGAGCAGGAGTCCGGCCGCACCCGCCGGGATGATCGCGGCGAGGGCGCTCGCTACGAAGGATAGGGGCACGAGTAGCGAGGTGATCGGAATGAGCAGAAAATTCACGATCAGGCCGATGGGATGCGCCTGATGAAAATGCAGCGCCGTGAGCGGCGTGATCGCCGCTGTGACGACCAATTGGATGATGGCGAGTTGATGCGCCCGCGCGAGCCACCACTCCTTCTCCCAGATTCTCAGGCGCGCTTCCGGCCTCGGGAGCCTGTCCGCCGCGAGGATGATGGCGCTCACCGCCACGAAGGAGAGTTGAAACCCCACGTCCCAGATGAAGCCCGGCTCGGCCAGCAGGATGAGCAGGGCGGCGAGCAGGACGGAGTGAATCGCCGTTCCCGGCCGCTCCAGGAGCCGGGTGAGGAGATAGGTGACGATCATGATCGTGGCGCGCACCGTGGATATCCGAGCGCCGCTGAGCAATGCGAAGAGAATCACGAGGGGGATGACGCCGAGCGCTGCCAGTTTCGATGGCGTGAGCACGAACGGGCGCAGGGGAAAGAATTTGGGCGGAAGCCTGCGCAGGAGACCTTGTAGGGTGAAGAAGAAAAAAGCGGCGATGAAGCCCACGTGCAGGCCGCTGATGGCGAGCAGATGCGCCGCGCCCGACCTCCTGAATGCGTCTTTGAGTTCAAGGTCAATTTCGTCGCGCAGGCCGATGGTCATCGCCTTAATGAGGGCTGCGGCTCGCTCGGGGTAGACGGCGTGCATGTGGGCGCTCATGCGCTCCCGGAAGCGGAACAATACCCGCCGCCAGCCCCATTTCTCTTTTGCTTCCAGGAGGTGAATATTGTTCACCCCGCTGTAGCCGACGGCGTGGACGCCTCTTAAGCGCAGGAATTCCCGATAGTCGAATGCGCCGGGGTTCTTGAAGCGCTCGGGAGGATTTATGCGCACGCGCCGGATGAGCAGCTTGTCGCCTACTTCGGGGATTTTTTCGAGCCGCGAGGCCAGCGTGATCCGCACGACGCCGGTCATGGGAACCTCGACGCCGCGTATGAGGGCGTGCTCGACGTCCAGGTATATGCGCGGTCTGGGCGACGCGCCGCCGTTTCGCTCCACGGGTCGGGAGAGGTGGCCCGTGACGTTCATGCGCTCATAGGGAATTTGGCGCAGCAGGTGGTGCGCAGGCGTCGTATGGCGATGGAACGCGGGCGCGGCGAAGGAGACGATGAGTCCCACGAGCACGAGGAGTCCCGCGAGGAGGCCTTCCGTTTTTCCCCGAATGCGGCGGCTCATGGCGAGCAGGACCGAAAATGCCAGCACGAGCGCGGCGGTGAGGGTGGAGACCGCGTCTCCTCGCTCGAAGTCGAGGGAAACACCGCCCGCCAACAAACCCGCTATGTAGCCGACCGCCAGTAAATGCAGGGGGTGCATGGTCTCTCCATGTAAGGGATGCGCCTATCGTACATCAAAATGCGCTGGATGCGCATTCTCCTTCGCCTTCTCGCCCGCTCGTGGTAGGCTTCGCGCGGACGTGCGGGCGAATTCTTTTTGGAGAGGATGGCGATGCGCGAGCGCACCCTCGGGGATACGGGTATCTCGGTGTCCGAGATAGGTTTCGGCACGGGCGGAATCAGCCGCCTGATGGTGGGCGACGACCACGAGGCGCAGCTTCGCGCGGTTCGCGGAGCCCTGGACGGGGGCGTGAATTTTTTCGATACGGCGATGGGCTACGGAAGCGGCAAGTCCGAGGCCAACCTGGGCGCTGCGCTCAATCGCCTGGGGGCGAAGGTCACCCTCACGACGAAGATCCGCCTCACCGACGAGGAGCGAGACGCGCCCAAGGAAGCGGTGGTCGCCTCGGTGGAGAAGAGTCTGGAGCGATTGGGCCGACCCCAAGTCGACCTGATTCAGATCCACAACTACGTGGCTCCCGATAGGGATTGGCCGGTGGGGGAGGTGGTGTTTCAGCCTTCTGATATTTTTCGCTCAGGCGGCGTGCTCGATGGCTTTAGGGAATTGCGCGCGCGCGGGCTCGTGCGCTTTTTCGGGTTCACCGGCATCGGGCATCCCGACTCGCTGGCCGAGCTCATCGACAGCGGCGAGTTCCACGCGGTGCAGGCGTATTTCAATTTACTCAACCCGAGCGCGGCGTATGCGGCGCCGGAGGGTTTCGGCGCAATCGATTACGGGCTGCTCATCGAGCGCGCCGCGAAACTGGGCATGGGGGTGCTGGCGATTCGCGCCCTCGCGCTGGGCGCGCTCAGCGCCGAACCCAATCTGCTGGGTTTTCTGGATGAAATTCCGCCGGTTCTCTCTGTGGGTTCCGAATACGACAAGGACGTGGCGCGCGCCGGGAAACTCGGGTTCCTCGTTCGCGAGGGATGCACCCTGGCGCAGGCTGCGCTTCGTTTCGTCTTGATGCATGAGGAGGTCTCTTGCGCTCTGGTGGGTTTTTCGGGTGAGGAGCAACTCTCAGAGGCGCACTCCTGCGTCGGCGCCGGGCCTTTGGCGGGAGATGACATGCAAAGGCTCAAGAGCATATGGAAAAACGATTTCGCCTAGGCAGAGAGCAAACCGATCGCTGAATCCATGGACACTCCCCGAAAAGTACGCATCAGTCCAGCCGCCCTGTCGGTGCTGGGCTTCTCGCAGCTTCCCATCATGCTCGTCTACGCCAACTACCCGACCGCCATCCCGATACTGAAAGCGGAATGGTCGCTCACCAATACGGATGCCGGTTTCATCTATTTTGCGTTTTACGTGGGCTATGTCGTCGCCTCCGCCGTGCTCACCGGGGCGACGGATTATTTCAGCGCGAGAACCATCTATCTCTTCTCGGCCGCCTGGCTCGGCCTCACGAACCTGATGTTCCCCTTCTTCGCCGAGGGTTTGTGGACGGCTGCTCTTCTCCGGTGCGCATGCGGGGTGGGACTGGCGGGCGTGTTCGGGCCGGGCCTGCGCATCGTGGCCGAGCACTCCTCGCCGACGATGCGGGCGAAGATGGTGTCGGGCTTCGCCTTTTTCTTCACCTTCAGCGTATCGGTCTCGATGTTTCTGACGGGCTACCTGCTCCCCGATTTCGGCTGGCGCTTCACCTTCGCCACGGGTTCGCTCGGCCCCGTCATCGGTATTTTCATGGTTCTGCTCTGGGTGCCCGATCCCGGGAGGGAGGAACCGGGAAGCGGGGAGAAGTTCGCCTTTCCGCGCCTGCCGCTCAGGTGCTGGGTGCTCATCGGTTCCTACGTGATGCACCGCTGGGAGATGTTCGCCTTCAGGGGCTGGGGCGTCACCTTCCTGGCCTCGGCGTTCGTGGCGCACGGCTTGCCGGGGGGGCACGCCGTGGATAACGCCGCGACGGCCCTGGCGTTCATGATCGCGATATCCGCGTTTTCGAATTTTATCGGCGCGTGGTCGGCCGACAGGTTTGGTCGGTTCCGGAGCATCGGGTGCAGTTTGTTCTTAAGCGGCGCGATGACGTACGGCGTCGGTTTTCTGTTTCACGCGCCGATTCCGATTCTGCTGATCGTGTTGTTGGTCTGGGCGGTGACGATGGCCGTCGATGCGTCCGTTTTCCTGGTCGTAATGAGCGAAATCGCGCCCAAGCGCCATTTGGGAACAGCGCTGGGCTGCCTCGCCGGGTTCGGCTTCCTGTTCGGCGCGCTCTCCTCCATCGAGGTGGGCTATATTCTCGACATCACGAACCCGGGTTCTGTGGGCGAGGTTCTGCCCAGGGAGTGGACGGCGGCCTGGGCTTCGGTGGGCGTGGCAGTCTGGATCGGTCTGGGCGGAATCCTGTGGCTTTCCCGTATAATGAAGAGGCGGACGCAGGATGCTTGAATTCCCGGTGCGAAGCCGATACGCTCCCGCGCCAGTGATGTGGATTTGAGAATTCGAGCGCAGATGAAGGAAAAAAGATATTGAGCGAGCTTTTGGAACGAGGAAGAACCCACCATTGCGGAGCGCTTAGCGCCTCGGACGTCGGCAGCGAAGTCGTCCTCATGGGCTGGGCGGGGTCGAACCGCGACCACGGCGGACTGATTTTCATCGACTTGCGCGATCGCTACGGCGTCACCCAGGTGGTGGCCGACCCCTCGTATGACGAGGCCTCCCATGCCCTCGCCGAACGGGTGCGCGGCGAATGGGTTCTCGCCGTTCAGGGGGTGGTCATCGAACGCCCCGAGGGGATGGCGAACACGAATCTCGCCACCGGCGAAATCGAGGTTCGGGTGACGAGGCTGGAAGTTCTGAGCGAGGCGAAGACGCCCCCCTTTGAAATAGATGACGAATCCGACGCCGGCGAAGCGCTGCGCCTCCAGTACCGCTACCTCGATCTGAGGCGGCCCGCCCTGCGGGAGAATTTCATCAAGCGTCATCAGGCGACCCAGGTGATCCGCAATTTCCTGACGGAAAACCAGTTCGTCGACGTCGAGACCCCGGTCCTCACGAGGAGCACCCCCGAGGGGGCGAGGGATTATCTGGTGCCGAGCCGGCTCGCGCGCGGGAATTTCTTTGCGCTTCCCCAGAGTCCCCAGATGTTCAAGCAGATTCTCATGGTCGCGGGCTTCGATCGCTACTACCAGATCGTCAAGTGCTTTCGGGACGAGGACTTGCGCGCCGACAGACAGCCGGAGTTCACGCAAATCGACATCGAATGCTCCTTCCTGAATCGCGAAACCTTTTTCGGCCTCATGGAGGGTCTGGTGGCGAGGATATGGAAAGAGGTGGGCGGGGTGGAAGTCGAGACGCCCTTTGAGCGGGTTCCCTATGCGGAGGCGATAGCCCAGTACGGAACCGACAGGCCGGACAGGCGCTTCGGCATGAAGCTGGCCACCTTCACCGACGTGGCGCGGGCGAGCGAGTTTAAGGTGTTCAAGGGCGTGGTGGAAAAAGGAGGCGTGGCGCGGGCCATGGCGGGACCGGGCATGGCGTCGGCCTCGAGAAAGGAGATAGACGACATCATCGCGCGCGCGCAGGAATTGGGCGCGGGCGGTCTCGCCTGGGCGAAGCGTACGGAAAAGGGATACGAGTCGAACATCACCAAGTTTTTTCCGGAAGGCCAGTTGGAGGAGATCGGCGCGAGAGCGGGAGTGGAGGTCGGTGATCTGTTGATGATGGTGGCCGACGCGCCTGCTGTAAGCGCGTCGGTTCTGGGCCATCTGCGCGATGAGATCGGCGCGCGTCTGGGCCTCGTATCCCGTAATGATGAGAAATTCGATTTTTGCTGGGTCGTGGATTTCCCGCTTCTCGAATACGATGAGGCGGAGAAGAGATTTTATGCGCTTCACCATCCCTTCACGGCGCCCGTGCCCGAAGACGTGGCGCTGTTTGATTCCGACCCCGGCGCCATCCGCTCCCATGCCTACGACATGGTGGTGAACGGGAATGAAATCGGCGGGGGCAGCCGGCGAATCCACCAGCGCGAGGTGCAGCAGAAAATGTTCGCCGCCCTGGACATGGAAGAAGAAGAGGCGCAGCGGCGCTTCGGTTTCTTCATGGAGGCGCTCGAGTTCGGCACGCCGCCCCACGGGGGAATCGCGTTCGGCCTGGACCGGATTATGATGCTCTTGACGGGCGCTCCATCCATCCGCGACGTCATTGCGTTTCCCAAGACCCAGAAAGCCACCTGCCTGATGACGGGCGCGCCGGCCTCGGTCGAGCGGCTCCAGCTCCGGGAATTGGGCATCGACGGGTCGGTCGGGTAGGGCGTCCGGGTGTCGCGGAAGAAGAGGGCGCCTCGAACCCGGGGCGATGGGCGCACGCTTGACCTCGATAAAATCTTGAGAAGCGCCGATGCGCACCTCCAACCCCAAACTCCGGAGGGGTTTCGCTCGGGCTTCATCGCCATCATCGGACGCCCGAACGTGGGCAAATCCACTCTTCTCAACCGCATTCTCGGAGAAAAACTCGCCATCGTCACCCGAAAGCCCGGAACCACGAGGCGCAGGCTTCTCGGCGTGTTGAACACGGAAAACGCGCAGGCGGCTTTTTTCGATACGCCGGGCATCGAGCGTCCCTCCTCGAAACTCGGGCGTTTTCTGCTCGAAGAGGTGAAGGCCGCGTGCTCGGGGGCGGACCTCGCCCTGTTCATGACGGACGACGCCAAGAGTGAGGTGGACGAGAATGCGCTCGCCTTGATTGAGGATGCGGGCGTGCCTGCGTTTCTCGTCATCAACAAGGTGGACCTGATGAAGGACAAGACGAAACTCCTGCCCGTTCTGGCGAAACACGCCGAAGACGACGGATTCAAGAAAGTCTACCCGGTCTCGGCGCTCAAGGGGGACAACGTGGAGCCGCTGGTAGGGGATATCATCGAGGCGCTTCCCGAAGGCCCGAGATACTTTTCTCCCGATATGACGACCGACGTGAGCGAAGCCCTCCTGATAGAAGAGTTCGTTCGCGAGCAGGTGTATCGTCTGCTACACAAGGAGATTCCCTACGCCGTGGCGGTGAAGGTGCTTGAGATGGAGCGTGCCGAGGGTTCCGGTCTTTTGCACGTCGAGGCGGAAATCTATGTGGAGCGAAAGAGCCAGCGGGGTATTCTGGTAGGGAAGGGAGGCGCGCAGATCAAGAAAATCGGAGAATTTTCAAGAAAGGAGATCGAACGGCGACTTGGCGAGCAGATATATCTCGGCCTCAAAGTGCGCATCAAACCCAACTGGCGGCAAAAGGACGCCGCGCTTCAGGAACTCGGGTATGAGAATGTCTAGGTTTAGCGATTCTGGGCGCGCATGCGCTTTTTGTGCGCGGCGAGTATCTTTCTTTTGCGCTTCACGCTGGGTTTCTCGTAATACTCTCGCTTTTTGATTTCCGTGAGAATGCCTGATTTTTCGCATTGTTTCTTGAACTGTTTCAAAGCCTTGTCGATGGATTCACCCTCGTGTACTTTCACGCCTGGCATATTGGTTATGATTCCTCCCGTTTGCGGTATGAGACGACAGAAAATAGAATCTTTCAGGCCGCAAACTATCTCTCATCCACGGGATTTCGTCAAGACCTAAAGATCAAGACCTGTTGGGAGGCGTTTTCTTGGCGGTTCTCACCGATGAAGCCATCGTCCTGGGCGCGCGCCCGTATTCGAATACGAGCCTGATAGTCACGTTTCTGACCAAAGAACAGGGAAAGGTGCGCCTGGTGGCCAGAGGCGTGCGATCGGCGAAGTCGAGGGTGGGCGTCGCACTAGAACCCGCGAGCGAGATTCATCTCGAGTGGAGCCGGCGCGGCGGCTCGGATTTGGGCACGATGCGAAAATGCGAGACGACGCGGGTCTATCAAAGGCTCTGGAAGGACTATGAGGCCATGCGGGTGGCGTCGCGCCTTTTGAAGATACTCGATGTGGTGCTGGGCGTGGGCGAAGGCGAGAGCGCGCACTATCGGTTGCTCAGGTCCTCGCTCGAAACCCTGGAGACGGGCGCGAGCACGGCGGGCATGGAGGGAATCTTCCTCCTGATGTTGCTCAAGACGATGGGTCTCGGCCCGGGCCTCGACTATTGCGCGGCGTGTGAGAAAAAACCGGGGAGCGAGACGGCGCGTTTCGACCTACCGACGGGCGAGATTCGCTGCGCGAGATGCCCGGAGCCGCCTGCGCGTGAAATGCGCCTGCGCGCCGGCGCAGTCGCCGCGATGAGAGAGATTCTTCGCCTGACGCCCGATAAGTGTTTTTCCATCCAATTCGCCGCATCCCTGGGGTCAGAGATCATCGGGTGCGCAGAGGCATTTTTACAATTTCATGGCGGAAAGAACCTGCCCGGGCGATCGGGCCGCTCCCGCGTTTCGCGTTGACGGAATCCCGCAGGGGCGGTATTTATTCCTCTCTTTGCGCCGGTTGTTTTTTTCATGAGGCTCTCGTGTTGAAAGAAATGCTGGTCCCCATATTCGAGAACGCGTTCGAAAGCGCGCGCGCGGCGGGTGATTTGACTTCCGAGGAGGCGCCCGCCGTCGTCATCGAGACGCCGCAGAACGAGGCGTTCGGCGATTTCTCCTGCAACATCGCGATGACGCTGGCCAGGGCCGAGCGCAAGGCGCCCCTGGTGATCGCGGAGCAAATCGTCAAACACTTCGAGGCGCCGGAAGGATTTTTAAAAGACGTTCGAATCGAAAAGCCGGGTTTCATCAACCTCTATCTCGATGGAGATTACCTGTGCGCGAAGCTCAAGGAGATATTGTCCTCGCCGGATGATTTTGGAAAAAGCGAATTTGGGGCGGGCAATTCCGTTTATCTCGAGTTCGTGAGCGCAAACCCCACGGGTCCGCTTCACGTCGGTCATGGCCGGGGCGCGGCGCTGGGCGACGTTCTGGGGCGCGTGCTGGAGGCATCGGGCTTTCGCGTGCACCGGGAATATTATATCAACGATGCGGGCAATCAGATCGAGACGCTGGCGAAATCGGCCTACGCGCGCTACTTGCAAGACGTGAGGGGCGAGGCGGTGGACTTTCCGGAGGATGCCTACCAGGGCGAATACATTCGCGAGATCGTCAAGTCGCCCAGGTTCATGGAGGGCGTCGAGCCGTTCGTCGGGAAGGGAGAAAAAGCCCTTCTCTCGCAGGCGGGCGTGATAGCCAAGGATTTGATACTGGAGGACATCAAAAAGTCCCTCGCCGAATTCCGGGTTCATTTCGATGAATGGTTCAGCGAGGCTTCCTTGTTCTCCGAAAACGGGAACAGGGTCGAGAAAGCGATCGCCGCGCTCGAGGCGAACAAAAAACTCTATGAGAAAGACGGGGCCAGGTGGCTTGCTTCGAGCGCGCACGGAGACGAGAAGGACCGCGTCGTGGTTCGGGACGATGGCCGCCCGACCTATCTGGCTTCGGACATCGCCTATCATCACTTCAAGTTCGAGCGCGGCTTCGACCGCTACATCAACGTGTGGGGGGCGGATCATCACGGGTATCTGCCTCGGGTGCGCGCGGCGGTGGAGATGCTCGGCCATGAACCCGAAAAGCTCGACGTTCTCTTCGTTCAGTTCGTGAGCTTGCGCCGTGGCGGCGAGGCGGTGCAGATGAGCACGCGCTCGGGCGAGTTCGAGGAATTATCCTCCGTGGTGAATGAAGTGGGCGTGGACGCGGCCCGTTTTTTCTTCCTGATGAGGAGCGCGGACACGGCGCTGGAGTTCGACCTGGATTTGGCGAAAGAACAAAGCAGCGAGAATCCGGTCTACTATGTTCAATACGCCCATGCGCGCGCGTGCAGTCTTTTCAGGCAGGCGGCGGAAGAAGGCGAATCGCCCGGCGACCTCGATGAGGCGCCGCCCGGAGTGCTCGTGCTGGACGAGGAGCACGGGCTTATGAAGCACCTCCTCGAATGGCCCGACGTGGTGCGAACCGCGGCCGAGAGGCTGGAGCCCCACCACGTCACATTCGGCCTCATGGCTCTCGCCAAACAGTTTCATGCCTATTATAATCGCAACCGCATACTGGGACAGCGCGAGGAGATCACCCGCGCCCGCCTGTGTCTCACGAAGTGCGTGCAAGTCGTTTTGAAAAGCGGCTTGAATTTGCTGGGAGTCTCCGCTCCCGAAAAGATGTAACCAGCATCCGCCCACGGAAAACGAGAAGGCCCATGAAGTCCCGGCGCCGCGTACCCGTAAAGCGCTACCGGATTACTTTCGACAAACTCGAGGCCGGCGTTTTCGTGCTCTTCCTCCTCGTGGTGACGGGCGCGTCTTTCGGCTTCGGCTACTTCTGGGGTGCGCGCGGCGCATCGAGTGAGGTGGCCGGGGTTGCGGCCGAACCCGCAGGCCTCGAAAGGGGCAAGAGTAAAAATGCCGCGCCCAAAGCGATAGTCGTCTTGAAAAAGACGCCCGAACGAAAAAAAACGCCCGAACGGGAGGTGGCGGACAAATCGGCGGCTCCTATCCAACCGAAATTTTATCAGGACCTACTCAAGGAAGGACAGGAAAACGAGCAGCCCATCGAACCCATCAAGCTGCCGGTGATGAGAAAGAAAAGAGCGCCTGAAACGACGCCTACGCCCCCGCCTGTGGCGGCGGTGGAGAAGCCTCCCGAGGAGAAGGTTGCCGAGCCGAAGGTTGTCGAGAAGCAAGACGATATGGATGCGCTCGATGAGGAACTCAAAAAGCAGGCGGAGGCGAGTCTGCGCGCCTCCAAACCCTGGACGAAAGCAAGCGGATATACCATTCAGGTTATTTCGGTCAAGACATTCGATGAGGCGCTTCGAACCGTCCGGAGGCTGAGGAACACGGGCTTTCAAC
Organism: bacterium; assembly: GCA_965218885.1. Lineage (GTDB taxonomy): Bacteria > UBA8248 > UBA8248 > UBA8248 > UBA8248 > Bin107. The sequence goes on from OZ244713.1 coordinate 3,535,432, forward strand.
CCTATATCAGGAATGCGGATCTCGGCGCCAGGGGAACGTGGTACCGCGTCCGGGTGGGCCACTACCGGGACAAGGAGGAGGCCCGAAAAGCGCTCTCCGAGATCAGGGCGAAGATGAACCTCGTGGGGGCCAAAATCGCTCCTATGTAAAGTAATTTTGAATACAATGATTTGCAGTTTATTTGCTATAAATAGCTTTAATCTTGACACCTGCGGTTTCCGTTCCTAAGATGCAGCCTCCCGATTCCCGGGAGCGGAGGCAATTCGATGGCTTCTCGACGCTTTCCCCCCTGGCTCGTAAAGCGGCTGCCGAGTCCGAGCCGTTCTCACGAAGTCAAGGCGCTGATGCGCAACAAGCATCTGCACACCGTGTGCGAGGAAGCCCGATGCCCGAACCTGTTCGAGTGTTTTTCCCGCAATACGGCCACCTTCATGATTGGCGGGGACGTATGCACCAGAACTTGCGGCTATTGCGCCGTCATGAAGGGCGCGCCGGATCCTTTGGACGTAAACGAGCCGCTGCATGTGGCCGAAGCCGCAAAATCACTGGGGCTGAAGCATGTGGTCGTCACGATGGTGAATCGCGATGATTTGCCCGATGGCGCGGCCGGCCACGTGGTGGCGACCATCGAAGCGATTCGCGAATTGCTGCCGCAGACCACGGTAGAGGTTCTGGTGAGTGATTTCATGGGCGATTTCGATGCGGTCGAGCGGGTGGTTCGAGCCGGACCGGATGTTTTTAATCATAACATCGAGACGGTGCGGCGTCTGTTCAAGAGTACACGGCCCAACGGCGAATATGAGCGCTCGCTGCGCGTCATCGGCATGGCGAGGGATATCGAGCCGCAGATGGTGACGAAAAGCGGCGTCATGGTCGGCATGGGCGAAACGGAAGAGGACGTCCTCTCCTTGATGGATGATTTGAGGGATGAAAAAGTGGATTGCCGGGTCATGACGATCGGCCAGTATCTATCGCCCCAAAAAAAGGCGATTCCCGTTCGCGAATACATTCACCCGGACGTATATGCGCGCTACCGGCGCGCGGGCGAGGCGAGGGGTTTCGCGCACGTGTTCGCGGGTCCTTTCGTGCGGAGTTCCTACAATGCGGAGGAGGCCCTGCACGCCTCCCGGGGGCTGGCGGACGGGAAACCCGAGGGAGACCCCGAGGGCCGGGCCTTCATGACGGAGGACGGCTCGGGCCGGAATGTTCCGGCTCCCTCCCGTCGCCTGATTTCTTTGCCGGTTAGTTGAGGATTCTCGATCATGTATGAGTTCCAGCGCATTACGCGTCTGCCCCCCTATGTCTTCGCGGGCGTCGATGAACTGAAAATCGAGGCCCGCCGCCGAGGCGCCGACATCATCGATTTCGGCATGGGGAACCCGGACCTCGCCACCCCGCCGCACATCGTGGAAAAGCTCGTGGAGGCGGCGACGAACCCCAGGAATCACCGCTACAGCGCTTCGCGCGGCATCACCCGGCTGCGGATGGCCATCGCCGACTGGTACGGCCGCCGCTATGACGTGAATATCGACCCCGAAGAGGAGGCCATCGTCACCATCGGCGTGAAAGAAGGCATCTCCCATCTGGCCTTGGCCATCACGAACCCGGGCGATCTGGTCATGGTGCCGAGTCCCACATACCCCATCCATACCTACGCCATGGTGCTGGCGAACGGCAACGTGATTCACGTGCCGCTCTCGCAGGGGGATGATTTTTTCGAGAACATGACCGACATCATCCGTCCGATATGGCCGCGGCCGAAAATTCTCGTCTTGAGTTTTCCGCACAACCCCACCACGGTTTGCGTGGATCTTGATTTTTTTGAAAAAGTCGTCGCCTTCGCGAAAGAGTACAACCTCATCGTCGTGCATGATTTCGCCTATGCCGACCTGGGCTTCGATGGCTACGAGCCGCCCAGCATATTGCAGGTGAAGGGCGCCAAGGATGTGAGCGTGGAGTTTTTCTCGCTCTCCAAGAGCTACTCGATGCCCGGCTGGCGGATGGGCTTCGCCGTGGGGAACCGCGAGATTATCGGCGCGCTCAGGCGCATCAAGAGCTACCTGGACTACGGCGCGTTCCAACCCATTCAGATTGCGTCGATCATCGCGCTGAACGGCTCTCAGGAATGTGTCGAGGAAATCCGGCAGATCTACCAGAGTCGTCGCGACGCGCTGTGCAACGGGTTGGATAGAATCGGCTGGCACGTTCCAAAACCAAAAGGCACGATGTTCGTCTGGGCGGAGATTCCCGAACCCTATAAAGAGATGGGTTCTCTGGAGTTCTCCAAGTTCTTGTTGAGGGAAACGGAAGTGGCCGTATCGCCGGGGGTCGGCTTCGGCGAGTTGGGGGATGGGCACGTACGCTTCGCGCTCGTGGAGAATGAGCACCGCACACGGCAGGCGCTCAAAAACCTCCGCTCCATATTTCAGAAAAAGGCGTCCAGGCGAGCGGCGAGCTAGTCCGCCGCTTGATCGAGACGAGGGACATGAAGAAAATTTGCGTCGGCATATTGGGCTTGGGCACGGTCGGAAACGGTGTGGCGAATCTGCTCGACGAACAGCGGGAATTGATCAAAAGACGCCTCGGTGTGGAAGTGTGCGTCTCCAAAATCGCGGACCGCAGCATCTTCACCAAGAACAAGACGGCGCGCGGAGTGGCGCCTGAGAATCTGGGTACGGATTTCGAGGCGGTAATCGATGCGCCCGACGTGCACGTGGTCGCGGAACTCATCGGCGGGACGGACGACGCCAGGCGGCACATCCTCAGGGCGATCGAGAAGAAAAAGCCGGTGGTCACCGCGAACAAGGCGGTGCTCGCCGTCCACGGAGAGGAGATATTCGCCGCGGCGGAGAAGGCGGGCTGCCCATTGGGCTTCGAGGCGTCCGTCGCAGGCGGCATTCCGATAGTCAGGAACTTACGCGAGGCTTTCGCTGCGGATAAAATCGAAAGGCTCGCAGGCATTCTGAACGGCACGTGCAACTATATTTTGAGCCGGATGACGGAAATAGGCGCGGACTTCGGCGAGACACTCAAACGCGCGCAGGAGCTCGGCTATGCGGAGGCCGATCCGGCTTTTGATATCGACGGCGTCGATGCGTCCCACAAGATAGCAATTCTGGCGAATCTGGCGTATGGCACGCCCGTGGATGTCGAGGCGTACCATACGGAAGGGATACGCCACATCGCGTCCGACGACATCGACATCGCCAAAGAACTCGGCTACCGAATCAAGCTGATCGCCATGGCGCAAGAAAAAGACGGCAAACTCGACATCCGCGTTCACCCGACGATGCTACCCGAAAACCACCCCCTCTCGCGGGTGGGCGGGGTCTATAATGCAGTGGCCGTCTCCGGGGCGAATGCAGGGCCCCAGGTTTTCATCGGCAAAGGAGCGGGTTCGGAGGCGACGGCCTCCGCCGTGGTGGGCGACATCATCGAGGTGGCGAGGTGGCTGAAGAACGGAGGCGATTCACGAATTCCCGCCGCCGCTTTCTTGCCGGATCAACGTGCGCGCCTAGACATCCTGACGCCTCGGGAAATTTCGACGCGCTTCTACGTCCGTTTCGCGGCCCTGGACAAGCCGGGGGTATTGAGCCGCATCTCCGGCGTTTTCGGCGAGCACGACATCAGCCTCGAAACCGTCGTCCAGAAAGGCCGCGCCGGCGAGGACGGCTATGCCCGCCTGGTGTTGCTTACCCACAAGGCGACGGAGGAGAACATGCAAAACGCGCTCGATGAGATTTCCCGCCTCGACGTGGTGCAGCCTGCTTACGCGCTTGTTCGCGTAGATTCGGACGGCATGGCCTTCATGTGACTGGGCAGACAAGAGTTCATTTCTGATGCGAAAAATCCTGATGGTTCTCGCGCGCGGTCTCGCCGACAGGCCGGTGGCGGACTTTGGTGGCGAAACGCCCTTGCAAAGGGCGCGCACGCCCGTGCTGGATCGCCTGGCGGGTTCGGGGTTTTCCGGGGTGTGGGCTCCTGCGTCGGAGGATGCGTATCCCTCCCTCGATGGATTTCTCAGAAATTTTTTCGCCTACCCCGGTTCTTTTTCTTCTGGCCTGATGCTGGCCGCTGCAGCAGATGTTCTTCCCAAAACAGGGGAAGCGGTCTTGCGGCTCAACTTCGTGTGCTTGAAGCCCGGCGCCACGAGCGTCGTTATGCTCGACCCGACGGGCTTCGGCGTCACGGACGAGGAGAACCGCGAACTCATCGCTTATCTGGAGCGGCACATGCCGCCCGATGAGGATGAATCTTTTCGTTTGGAATCCCTGGGTGGCTGCGAGGCGCTTCTCTTTTATCAGCGTGCGGGCGCGGGGCTCTCACCGGAATCTTTTCGTGGCTTCTCGTCCCCACATGCGATTACCGGAAGACCCATCGGGGGTCATCTGCCGGGAGCGGAGGCGGCGCGGCGTTTCGTTCATTTCGTGAACGATTCCCAGATGGTGCTCTCGACCCACGCGGGTTTGAGGGAAAAGGCGCAAACCCGGATGTTCGCGGCGAACTCCGTGTGGCTTTGGGGTGGCGGCCTCGCTGAAGAGGTGGAGCGAATCTCGGAAAAAACGGGAGGCAGGGATTCTGCGCTGATTACCGACTCACAACTCGCGAAGGGCTTTGCCAAACTGGGGGGCGCGGATGTATATGAGCCGGGGGAGAAGATGTCCGCCACGGTGAGAGAAGCGCTTTCAAACCATGATTTCGTCTTCTTGCTCGAGGATGTGGACGACATATCCCCGTGGCGCGAACCTGAGGAGAAAATCGAGGCCATCGAGCGGTTCGACGCCGGGTTCATGTCGCCCTTGTTGGAGGAGTTGAGCGAGCCTTGCCGCATCCTCGTGGCGGTGGATCATGGATTCAGCGTGGAGTCCCAGGAGTGGAGCGCCGATGCGGTTCCGTTCGCGATGGCGGATTTTGACGGAGAGAATCTCACGCCGCCGAAGCGTCCGAGCGGCTTGGCCGCCCTCTGGGAAAAAATTCGCGGCGATGAGGGGAAGCAAAAAAAATCGTCCGCCGGTTTTTCCGAAGAGCTGGAGCGGGCGGAGCGTGTCTATTCGCTCGATGCGGTGAAAAAACGATTGTTCAGTGGATGATGGGGGCAAAATGAGCCTGGTCGTGAAAAAATTCGGTGGCACCTCCGTCGCGAATCTGGATAAGATTCGCAGCGTGGTGAAGCGGGTGTCGGCGGCGAAAAAATCCTGGGATCGCATCATCGTCGTAGTGAGCGCGATGGCGGGAGAAACCGATAAGCTGATTCGGCTCGCGCACGAGCTTTCGCCTCAGCCGGTGGGGCGGGAGATGGATTTGCTGCTCACCTCCGGGGAGCGTATTGCGAGTTCATTGTTGGCTATCGCTCTCGAAGCCGCCGGGACACCCGCCATATCCCTCACGGGCGGGCAGGCGGGCATTCTGACGGAGGGCGCCCATACCCGGGCCCGCGTGCGCTCCATCCGTCCGGCGAGGATTCTCAAGGAGTTAAACGAGGGGAAGGTCGTCGTCGCCGCGGGCTTTCAGGGAGTCGATGAGTTCGACGAGGAGACGACGCTGGGGCGCGGAGGTTCCGACCTCACCGCCGTGGCGTTGGCCGCGGCGCTTGAAGCGGATCGCTGTGAGATTTATACCGATGTGGACGGGGTGTACACGGCCGACCCGCGCATTGTCCCCGACGCGAAGCGTATGGAGCAGATATCGTTCGAGGAGATGATGGAACTCGCGTCCCTGGGCGTGAAAGTGCTGCAGGCGCGCTCTGTGGATCTGGCGGCGAAGCATGACCTTCCACTCGTCGTCCGCTCCGCGTTTGATGAAGGAGAGGGAACATTGATCATTCCAGAGTCGACGGGAATCGAGTCCCCCGCCGTTCGCGGCGTGAGTTGCGATTCGAAGCAATCGAAACTCACGGTCAGCGGCGTGCCCGACAGGCCCGGCATTGCTGCCGCCTTGTTTGGCCAGTTGGCCGAGAAATCCATCATGGTGGACATGATCGTTCAGAACGTGAGCGAAAACGGTTTGACCGACATCTCCATCACCGTGAATAGCGATATGGCGGGGGAGGCGGAGCGCATCATGCATCAATCGCATGAATCCCTGGGTGACGCCGCTATCTCGCGCGACGATGAAATCGCAAAGGTCTCCGTCGTGGGCGTGGGCATGAAAAGCCAGGCCGGCGTGGCGGCGCGCGTCTTCTCCGCATTGGCGAGAAGCCGCATCAACATCATGATGATCTCGACTTCCGAGATTTCCATATCCGTCGTGGTGCGTCAGGCGGACTCCGAGAATTCGGTGCGCGTGCTGCATAAGGAGTTTATTGGTTGAGCGACCTGTTGACGTTTCAGGAAGTGATTATGGGGCTGGAGAAGTACTGGTCTCAAAAAGGGTGCGTCATCCAGCAGCCATACGACATCGAGGTCGGCGCGGGCACGATGAACCCGGCCACTTTTCTGCGCTCTCTCGGCCCCGAACCCTGGAAGGTGGCCTACGTCGAGCCCAGCAGGAGGCCAACGGACGGCCGCTACGGGGAGAACCCGAACAGGCTCCAGCACTATTATCAGTACCAGGTGATTCTGAAGCCCTCGCCCATCGACGTGCAGGAGCAGTACCTCGAAAGCCTAGAGAGTTTGGGAATCGACCCGCTCGAGCATGATATTCGTTTTGTCGAAGATGACTGGGAATCGCCGAACCTCGGCGCCTGGGGACTGGGCTGGGAGGTGTGGCTCGACGGCATGGAAGTCACGCAGTTCACCTATTTTCAACAAGCTGGCGGGCTGGATTTGGACCTGGTGTCCGCGGAACTGACCTATGGGCTCGAACGCATCGCCATGTACCTACAAGGGGTGGAGAGCGTGTATGACCTCGTCTGGGCGCGAGAGGCGGATGGCGGGGTGATCAGATACGCCGACGTACATCATCAGACGGAAGTGGAGTTCAGCCACTACAATTTCGAAGAGGCGGACGTAACCATTCACTTCGACATTTTTGATAAATACGAGGCCGAAGGGTTGCGTCTGGTAGAGAAGGGCCTCACCTTTCCCGCCTACGATCACGCGCTCAGGTGTTCGCACACCTTTAATCTTCTGGATGCGCGAGGCGCCATCAGCGTGAGCGAGCGGGCGCGCTATATCGGCAGAATCAGAAAAATGGCGCGCGCATGCGCCGAAAGCTATCTGAAGTCCCGCTATGAGGCCGGTTTCCCTCTGATCAGGGACGATGCGCAGCGAAATGATCACCTCGCCCTCTACGCCGCGCAATACGACGCGATAGAGGCGAAGCCAAACGCGGGGAAGGGGTAGGGGGGTTCTGATTTGGGCAAAGAGCTTGTTTTTGAAATTGGAACCGAGGAGATTCCCTCCACCTACATGCCGGGGATGATAGCCGCTCTGAAGGACCGGGCCGAGGCGGCGTTTGAGGAGGCGCGCCTGGATTTCGAGGGTCTGGAGACGTTCGGGACGCCCAGGCGGCTGGTCTTACATATCGCGGATTTGTCGGAGCGCCAGAAACCGCTTCAAGAGGAAGTGCTGGGTCCCCCCGTCAAAAACGCATTCGATGAGAATGGGAATCCAACCAAAGCGGCTCTCGGCTTCGCCAGGACGAATGGAGTGGACGTGTCCGATCTCAAGAAGGTGAATACGCCCAAGGGCGCGCGCCTGATGTATTACAGGGAAGACCTAGGAGATGAGACCAAAACCGTTTTGGGACCTTTGTTGACGAAGGTCATCAGGGAGTTGCCGTCTCCTAAGTCCATGCGCTGGGGAGCCGGTAAGTTTTCCTTTGTCCGGCCCGTGCGATGGGTTTTGGCCCTTTATGGTCAGGAGAGTGTCGACGGTCCCGCATCGAGTGAGGACATATCGATTCCGCGCTTTGGCTCGGGTACATACGGCCATAGATTTCATAGTGATAAAATATTAAATATCAATAATTTTAAGGAATATATTCATATCTTACATGAGAATAATGTAGAGCCTTTTGTCGATGACGGAAGCGGTGGCGGGCGCATCCCCATGGTGCGCGCAGGCGTTCTGGAGGCCGCCGAATCCAAGGGCGGTGAACCCGCGGCGGATGCGGAGGCCGTGGAGCGTTTGGTGGAGAAGGTGGCGCATCTGGTGGAGTGGCCGTTTCCGGTGGCGTGCGGGTTCGATGAGAAATTTTTGGATTTGCCGAGCGAGGTTATCATCTCCACCCTGGAGGTGCACCAGAGGTGTTTTGCGCTCAAGGAAAAGGGAGGAGAGCGGCTCATTCCCTCCTTCATCGGTGTGAGCAACACGCGAGCGAAGGATATGGGCGTGGTGCGAAAGGGCTACGAGCGCGTCGTGCGCGCCAGATTGGAGGACGCGGATTTCTACTGGCGACAAGACCTCGAAACGCCCCTCGTCGACATGGCGGAGGAATTGAAGGGCGTGGTCTATCATCCGAGGCTGGGCACGAGTTGGGACAAGGTCGAACGCTTCAGACGCCTGAGCGCATGGATGTGTGAGAAACTCGCACCGGGCGACGGCGCTTTGGCGAAAACCGTGGACGAGGCGGCCTCTCTGTGTAAGGCGGATTTAACCAGCGGCATGGTCTATGAGTTTCCCGAGCTTCAGGGCGTCATGGGCCGGCGCTATGCCGAGCGCGAGGACAGGGACGAGGCGGTATCCCGCGCCATGTTTGAGCATTATCTCCCCAGGGGTGAGGGGGACGACCTCCCGGGAGGCCGTGCGGGCGCCATCGTGGGTCTCGCCGACAGGATGGATACCATCGTCGGAATGGTGGGTCTGGGCTACCTGCCCAGTGGTTCCGAGGACCCTTATGCGCTGAGACGTGCGGCCAACGCGATTTTGCTCATCCTGGAGGATAATGGTTTCAGGATTTCCTTGTCCGAATGGGTGGCAGCCGCGAGCGAACCTCTCGAGGATAAGTTCAAGGAAGGCGCCGCCGAGGTGGCAAAAAGAATTTTGGGCTTTCTGCGCAACCGGGTGTCCGCCTATCTATCGCGCGGCGGCGCACGCAGTGACCTGGTGGAAGCGGTGCTCGCGGCGGGAGACGATTCGGGCTGGTGCGACGTGATAGACGCGCGGGCGCGGCTACGCGCGCTGGAGCGGTTGGCCTCGAGCGAAGAGACCTTCGAGCCGCTCACGACGACCTTCAAGCGGGTGAGCAACATCATCCGCCAGGCCAATGAGGGCGGTGAACATGATGCGGCGGACAATCTGGATGCGCGGCTTCTCGTGGATGATGCCGAGAAGAAGTTGAACGCATCCTTGGACGCGGTTTCAGAAGCGGTGAAAGAAATGTTGGCGAACGTCCGGGCGGGAGACGCCGTCTCCCTGGAGGAGGCTTATGTTTCGGCGAATACCTACATCGCGGAAATCCGGCCCGTGGTGGATGATTTTTTCGATAAGGTGATGGTGATGGACGAGGATGCCGCCTTGCGAAAAAATCGTCTTGCGCTGATGTCCTGCGTGGGCGCGCTGTTTTCGGCGAACGCGGATTTTACGAAAATTCAATTAAGGGCAACAAAATAATCGGAGCTGTTTTCAGCCACCCATAACTATTGTTCAGACGCGCGAGAGGCGCGGGAGGATGTAGGTGATGACGGAGAAGATGATTTATTCCTTTGGCGCCGGGCGAACCGATGGCAGCGCCGATATGCGCGAACTGCTGGGTGGTAAGGGCGCGAATCTGGCGGAGATGGCGAGCCTGGACATACCTGTGCCGCCGGGTTTCACCATCACCACGCAGGTTTGCGTCGATTATCTGAAACAAAACGCGTTTCCCGAGGGTCTCTGGGAGAGCGTGAAAGAGCAGATGGCGTGCTTGGAAGAAGCGATGGGAGCGCAATTCGGCGGCGATGAAAACCCGCTTTTGGTGAGTGTGCGATCGGGCGCGCGCGACTCGATGCCGGGCATGATGGATACCGTCCTCAATTTGGGGATGAACGACAAGACGGTCGCCGCTCTCGAAAAAAAATCGGGCAGCCGCCGTTTCGCGTATGACAGTTACCGCAGGTTCATCAACATGTTCGGCAACGTGGTTCTCGAGATGGAGCACCACGATTTCGAATCGAAGATCGAGGCGATGAAGCAGCGCAAGGGGGCCGAGTCCGATTTGGACCTGACGGCGGACGACCTGGCCGAACTGGTGGATGAATACGCTGCTCTCGTGCAAGAGAAAACGGGTTCGAGTTTCCCCCAGGACCCTTACGAGCAACTCCGGCTCGCCATCGAGGCGGTGTTCAAGTCCTGGAACAACGATCGCGCCTTCACTTACCGTCGGCTGTATCACATTCCCCATGACTGGGGCACTGCCGTCAATGTGCAGTGCATGGTTTATGGCAACATGGGGGAGGATTGCTGCACCGGGGTCGCTTTCTCGCGGAATCCCGCCACCGGCGAGCACGCGCTCTATGGCGAGATTCTCTTTAATGCCCAGGGCGAAGACGTGGTGGCGGGCATCAGGACGCCTGAACCCATCGAAAACCTCAGGGGGAAAATGCCCGAGTGTTATGCAGAGTTTGAAAGCATTACCGAAAAGCTCGAAACCCATTATAAAGATATGCAGGATATGGAGTTCACGATTCAAAACGGGCGTCTGTTCATGCTCCAGACGAGAAACGGTAAGCGCACGGCGGCGGCGGCCGTGCGGATCGCCATCCAGTTGGTGAGGGAAGGCGTGATAGACAGGCGAGTCGCTTTGCAGATGGTGGACCCTGACAGCCTGGATCAATTGCTGCATCCGATGATCGATGTGGAAGGGGAGTTGAAAGTGGTGGCCAAGGGTCTAGCCGCATCGCCGGGCGCCGCCGTGGGCCGGGTTGTGTTCACCGCCACGGATGCGGTGGAGCGGGCGGAGGCGGGAGACCCCGTTATCCTGGTGCGTCAGGAGACGAGCCCCGAAGACATTAACGGGATGAACGTTTCCCAGGGCATCCTCACGGCGCGGGGCGGGCTCACCTCGCATGCGGCCGTCGTCGCGAGGCAGATGGGCAAATGCTGCGTCACCGGCTGCAGCGCCCTGAACATAAGGGGAGATGAGAAGGTGATTCGCGTGAACGGCGAAACGATATTGGAGGGAGATTTTATTTCCTTGAACGGAAATACCGGCGAGGTGATTCTGGGTGAGGCGAAACTCAAACAACCCGAGCTTTCGGGGGATTTCGCCACCCTGATGGAATGGGCGGATGAGATCAGGACTTTGGGGGTTCGCGCGAACGCCGACACGGTGACGGATAGCAAGGCGGCTCTCAAATTCGGCTGCGAGGGAATCGGCCTGTGCCGCACGGAGCACATGTTCTTCGAGGGGGAGCGCATCGACTATGTGCGCGCGATGATTCTGGCGGCTACGGAGGAAGAAAGGCGAGATGCGCTCGATCATCTCCTGCCCATGCAGCGCGAGGATTTCATCGGCATCTTCGAAGTGATGAAGGAAAGGCCAGTGACGATTAGGCTCCTGGATCCGCCGCTTCACGAGTTTTTGCCCAAAACGGAAGAAGACATGGAGCAGGTGGCCAGGTTATTGGGGGTAGGGCTGGATACCGTGCGACACGCCACGGAAGCGACCGTAGAGCAGAACCCGATGTTGGGCCACCGCGGCTGTCGTCTGGTGGTCACGTATCCCGAAATCGCTGAAATGCAGGTGCGCGCCATCATCGAGGCGGCCTGTGAGATGAAATCTCGGGGCGTGGACGTGTTGCCTGAAATCATGATTCCCCTCACCTCCGGCATAGGGGAATGGGAGTTCAATCGCGACATCGTGCACGATATCGCCGGGAAGGTGATCGAAGAAAAAGGCGTCACTACCCGCTACCTCACGGGCACGATGATCGAAATTCCCAGGGTCTGCCTCCTGGCGGGAGAAATTGCCGAGACTGCGGAATTCTTCAGTTTCGGCACGAACGATCTGACCCAGCTTACCTATGGTTTGAGCCGCGATGACGCGGGCTGGTTCCTGCCCAAGTACATCGAAAAGGATTTGATTCCTAGAGATCCTTTCGTGGCCGTTGATCGTGAGGGAGTGGGCGAGATGGTGCAAATCGGTATGGAGCGCGGCCGTGCGAGGCGGGCGGATCTCGAGGTGGGCATTTGCGGGGAACATGGCGGTGAACCCACGTCGGTTGAATTTTGCCATATGATGAAAATGGATTACGTCTCCTGCGCGCCGTACCGGGCGCCGATTGCGAGGCTCGCCGCCGCTCAGGCGGCCATAACGCACGGTTCATACCAAACGGTCGAAATCCATTGAGCGGGATTACCCTTTGATGGTTCACCTCTCCGCCGAGCGGAAAAACGAGTTGATGGCCGAAGCCCTGTCTCTCGCGGCGCGCGCGGAGGGAATGACGAGTCCCAACCCGCTCGTCGGAGCTGTCGTCCTCGATTCGAGTGCGGAGATCGTGGGCCGAGGCTGGCACCGAAAGGCGGGGGAGCCGCACGCGGAAGTTCTGGCTTTGCAAGACGCGGGCGATCGTGCGCGAGGCGGCATTTTAATCCTCACCCTGGAGCCGTGTTCTCACCAGGGCAGAACTCCCCCTTGCGCGCCTTTCGTGGTGGATGCGGGGGTTTCTCACGTCATCGCCGCCGTCTCGGACCCGAATCCGCAAGTGTCCGGCAAAGGATTTGCGCACCTGCGCGCGCATGGCGTCGGGGTGGAAATTGGCATAATGGCCGAGGAGGCGGTGCGCCAGAATGAAGTCTATTTTCACTGGTGGCGCTTTGGTCGCCCCTTTCTTACCCTGAAGGCCGCTGCGAGCCTGGACGGGAAAATCGCCACCCGAAGCGGGCAGAGCAGGTGGATAACGGGCGAGGCGGCGAGAAACGCAGGCCATCATTTCAGAAACAAAGTGGACGCCATTCTGGTGGGAGTGGAGACGGTCCTGGAGGACGACCCGTTGCTGACGGCGCGGCCCGATGGCGTTCCGGGCAAGCCATTGACGAGAGTTGTCCTGGATTCCAGGCTCAGGACGCCCTCTCACGCCCGGATTCTGGCCTCTCGGGAGGGGAGTCCCACCATCGTCGCGACTACGGACGCGGCCCCCACGGCCAAAGAAGAGGCGTTGCGCGAAACGGGTGCGGAAATCATCCGCATAGGAGCGGACCCGCAGGGCCGGGTGTCGCTCGCTCCGCTGTTAGGGGTGTTGGGAAGTCGCGGCGTTCGTCATATTCTTGTCGAGGGCGGCGGACGGGTGCACGGTTCATTTATTCGGGAGGGTTTGGCGGATCGTCTCCTATATTTTTTGGCGCCCCTGGTGGTTGGGGATGCGCAGGCTCCGGGCGCGATTTCAGGACTCGATGAATCGGAATTGCAATCTCTACCCGGGTTATTTAATGTAACACATGAAGTTATTGGAGATGATTTGTTGATTCAAGGATATTTCAAAAAACCGATATGGGAAGACATTGAGGACTTGACGAGTGTTTAGCGGGATCATCGAGACCATCGGCGCGATTCGCTCATTGAGAAAAGACGCCAAAGGCGCGCGAATCGCCATTGAGGCGCCGGGTGTTTTGGGTGGCGTGCGGCTTGGCGATTCCATCGCCCTCAACGGCGTTTGCGTCACGGTGGTTGATTTCGATGAAAGAAAGTTCGAGGCCGATTTGTCCGTCGAGACGTTGAGGCGTACGAATTTAGGCGAACTGGCCGTCGGCGACCGATGCAACTTGGAGCGCGCCATGGCGCTGGGAGAACGCTTGGGCGGGCATCTCGTGAGTGGCCACGTAGACGGCGTGGGCAGGATTAGGAGCAGAAAAAACGAGGGCGACTCCATTTGGCTCACGTTCGAGGCCCCGGTGGAGGTGATGCGCTATGTCGTCTATAAAGGTTCTATCGCGGTCGATGGAATCAGCTTGACGGTAGCGGCGTGTGAGAGCGAGACTTTTTCGATTTCCATCATCCCGCATACGAGCGAGCAAACGACGCTCACGGATAAGAAAGACGGCGCCGCCGTGAACCTGGAGGCGGATTTGATTGGAAAATACGTGGAAAAGCTGCTCGTTCCCCACATGGAATCGAGGTCTCCAAGCGGCGTCACGATGGAAAAACTAAAGGAGCAAGGCTATGCCTGAGCCGATGGAGGAAAAGGATTTCGACGAAAATCCTTTCTCCACGATCGATGAGGCGATTGGCGATATTCGCGAGGGGCGCATCGTCGTGCTCGTGGATGATGAGGATCGCGAGAACGAGGGCGATTTCATCTTGGCGGCCGAGAGGGTTACGCCCGAGGCGATCAACTTCATGACCAAGCACGCGCGCGGTCTGGTTTGTCTCGCGCTCACGCCAGAGAAGGTCGAATCTCTGGGTCTCCCCATGATGGTGCCCAGCGGCCAGAACGGCTCCGTTTTCGGCACGGCTTTTACGGTTTCCATCGAAGCGCGTGAAGGCGTCACGACGGGAATCAGCGCCTTCGACAGGGCCCACACCATACAAACCGCGATACAAAAAGACGCCAGGCCGTCGGACTTGGTGACGCCCGGCCACATTTTCCCGCTGCGGGCGCAGCCGGGCGGCGTGCTCAGGCGAGCGGGCCACACGGAGGGCACGGTGGATTTGGCCCGCTTGGCCGGTCTGCAGCCCGCGGGTGTTCTTTGTGAGGTTTTGAATGAAGACGGCTCGATGGCGCGTCTCCCCAACCTGCGGAAAATAGCGAAGAAAAACAATCTCTCCCTCGTGACCATTAAAGATCTCATCGCTTATCGCATGCGTCACGATCGCCTCGTGGAGCGTGTGGAGGAGGCTGAGGTGCCGACGGCGTTCGGCACTTTCAAAGTATATGCGTACCACAATCAAAGCAGCGGAAGGATTCACGCCGCTTTGGTGATGGGGGAATTGAACCCGGATGAACCCACCCACATTCGAGTGCAGCCTGTGAATGCCATCTGGGATTTGTTGGCGCTCTTACGCTCTGATTGTCCGGACAGAACCAGAAATGCGCTGGCCAAAATTCAGGAAGCGGGCAAGGGGGTATTGGTTTTTTTGCAGCCCGATTCGATGGGAGAGGAATTTTCCAGAAAAGAGAAGATGTCCCCCAACCCGCGTGATATGGATGAGAAAATTGGAATCAAGAGCGCGCCACTCGAAAGGTTGCGCGATTACGGCATTGGCGCCCAGATACTCGTGGACTTGGGCTTGCGGCGGATTCGAATCATGACGAATGACGAGCGCCGGATTGTGGCGCTCGAAGGTTATGGCCTGGTACTCGAGGACAGGGTGACGGTGGGTATGGAGCCACCCTTGCCGTCTATGCAAAAAAGGAGAAAGGATGGCAAGGAATCCTACTTGCAGCGTCCATAAAAGGTATTTGGAGAGGAAATGGATAATCCGGTGGAAGGCAATCTGAACGGGCGAGGCCTGCGGATCGGACTCGTCTCGTCGCGATTTAACGATTTTATCGTGACGCACCTCGTGGGAGGGGCCGAGACGGCTTTGCGGCAATGCGGCGTATCCGCGTCCGACATTGCGCACGTGCAGGTGCCGGGCTCGTTCGAGATTCCGGCGGCTGCAATGAAGATGGCGAAATCGCAAAAATACGACGCCATCGTATGTTTGGGTTGTGTGATACGGGGCGCTACCTCTCACTATGATTTGGTGTGCGCCGAAGCGACGAAGGGCATCGCCCAGGTGGGTGCCCAGACGGGGGTGCCGACTATTTTCGCCGTCGTCACGACGGATACGATTGAGCAGGCCATAGAGCGTGCGGGAACGAAAATGGGAAACAAGGGATACGAAGGTGCCTTGGCGGCCGTGGAGATGGCGAATTTATTTTCGAAAATGGATGAGGATGGGAACGACGCTCTCGAAGAGGGAAAGTAATGGCCGAGAACAGAAAGGCGGGACGAGAGCTTGCATTTCAAATTCTTTACCATACCGATCGCATCGGAAGTCTTACGCCGGAGGAGGTCGAGCGCTATTGGCGGTTGCATCCCGCGGATGAGAGTTCAAAATTATTCGCCGATAGGTTGATATCGATTCTCATGGATAAGGACCGGCAGATTAACGATTTGCTCACTGAAGCAAGCGCGAGTTGGTCGCTCGAACGCATGGACGCCGTATCGAGAAGCATATTGCGTCTGGGCGTTTGCGAAATGTATTTCGTTCCGGATATCCCGCCCGCAGTTACGATGGATGAAGCAATTCGCCTGGCCAAACGATATGGGCCGGAGAATGCTCCTGGTTTCGTGAACGGCATCCTGGATCGTCTCCATCAAGAAAAAATGGCGGTCTAGGGTGATACGCCTTCGCCTGTTTCCCCAAGGACTCGATGAAGTAAAGAGTTTCGCCGCTGTTTCCATGTTCGCGGTGGAGGATTTTCCGTTTCAGGGGCAACTGGGAGAAATCGACCGCTTGCTGGAGAGCGAGGCGAGCCGCCTGGTGCAGCAGGGCAAATTGAGCGGCGCATGGGAGTCGCAAGCTTTGCTGGCCTCAAAGGGACGACTCGCGCCAGAATATGTATTGTTCGCAGGACTCGGTTCTTTGGAGGACTTGACCCTGACGAGGCTCTACCGGCGCGCAAAGGAGATTTTCAGAAGAATGATGAAGGCGTCGGCGAAGAATTTGTCGATGCAGGTTTCCGGTTTCGCGCAGCTTCCCGATGATTTCGCTCCTGTGGCCACGGAGATCATGAACGGTGCGATACGGGGCGTCATCGGAAACCCTTGGGATGTCGATATTCTTGTTTGCGAACCAAATGACGAGAAATATGACGAGTTGATTGCGCTGAGCGAGCAAATTGCTTTTAGCAGCGTGAAAAACCGCGAACTCTCCTTGGAGGTTTTCATTTGAGCGAGGCGCTTTTGAGGACGAATTACAAGTTTCATTTCGCTCTCCTGTTGAGCGTTTTCCTGGCGGCGGGCTGCGGCTACGAGCTCGAGGGAACCCAACGCCCCGAGAACCTAAAAGGCGTGCGCACGATTTCGATACCTCCATTCCTGAACCAGACGAGCGAGCCGGGCCTCGGGCGCGCAGTTACGAAAACGATGAGAGGAAGATTCTTGCGGGACGGCCGCCTCCGGATTTCCGACTCCCCAGATGCGGATATCACTCTCGAAGGTGTTTTGCGCGAGTACCGTCTCTCTCCGATTGGCTTCACGCGAGCCGACAGGGTTCAGCAATACCGCGTCGTCGTGCGCACCCGGATACGGCTGCGCGGCAAGGGGCGGGGAAAGTTGCTTGTCAATCAGGACGTGGAGTCCTACGCCGAGTTCGCGGTTTCCTCATCCATCGCGCAAAGCGACGCGAATCGCTCGAGCGCAAATCAACAAGTGGCCGATACCCTATCGGAAGACGTCGTCAGCCTCGTACTAGAGGGCTTTTAGATTGGCTCCGAGTCGCAAGAAGCCAAAGAGTTCCTTGGCGGCGATCTCCGATGTGCAAAACGCTCCGGCGCAACCCGTATACCTTTTGGAAGGCAAGGACTCCTTTTTGCGCGATGAATACTTGCGCGTCATTCGCCGCAAGGTTTTTGGCGATGGACCGGATGACTTCAACCATGATCGCTTCGACTGGACCGAGGCCGATATTTCCGAAATCATTACCATTGCCCAGACGCTGCCGTTCATGGCGGAAAAGCGCCTCATCGAAATCTTCAATTTCATCAGACCCGGCGAGAAGGATGAAGCCATCTTTCTCTCTTATCTCGACCACCCGTCTGTGTCCACGGTTCTGGTATTTTGCGTGGAAAACCCCGATATGCGGACGACTTTCTTCCAACGCCTGGTGAAGGCGAGCGTGGTTTGTCGGGTGGATATCCTGGAGGGGGAAGAATTAAAGAAATGGCTTCATGGGCGTTCCGTAGAGTTGGGGTTCGAACTGCGGCCAGAGGCCGCCGATATGCTGGTTGAAATGGTCAAGCCCTCGATGATGAGACTCAGCACGGAACTCGAGAAGATTGCCTCCTACCTGATGCCGGGAACACTCGCCGGCGTGGATGAGATTCGTGAAATAGTCGGACACTCCAAAGAGGAGTTGCTCTATAAGTTGGGTGATTCGCTTAGCCAGGGGAGCCTGGGTGGAACCCTCGTTCTCTTGCGCCGGATGATGGAAACCGAACACCCCGTCGTGTTCGTTGGATTGTTGCGCAATTTGATTCGGCGTTGGACGATTACAAAAGCCTTGATTAGAAGTGGCCAGGGCGCCCAGGGGATTTCTCAAGCGCTGGGTCTACCGCCCTTTGTGGCGAAAAGGCTCGAGCGTCAGGTAAGGGGATTACGTTCCGCCTATTTGCGCGAGTTGTACGGGAAACTACTTCAGGTGGATCGCAAGCTAAAACGGACGAGCGACATGAAGGTCGCTCGTCAGGCGCTCGAGTTGTTTTTAGTGGATGTGCGTTCCTCCAGAAGCGGGGCGCACAAGGTTGCTTAGCTATTTGGAAGATGCCGCGTGAACTCTCTTGGCCAATCTTCCCGCGCGTCTCGACGCTGTTTTTTTGTGGATAATTCCTTTGGTGGCTGCGCGGTCCAGTTGCGACTGGGCTTTTTTCAGCAGTTCTTCGGGATTTTCTTCGCTATTCAAAACCTCTTTGATGGTGTTGCGAAACTGCGTTCGAATAGCGCGGTTTTTGGCGCGGCGAACGATATTCTGGCGATTGCGCTTTTTAGCCGACCGAATATGTGGCAATTTGTTTCATTCTCCGTGAATATGGTTTCAATGTTCCTCTTGAGGCCGCTTCGCAGCACGGGTAAAATACCACGGAACAAAGGGTTGTCAAGCTCACCGCCCCGGTGTCAGGAATTTTGTGACCACGCCACCTGAATCCTCGAATCCAGGACAAGAAGAAAGTGCATCTGGTGCTGCGCCGATAGAAAATGGTGATTCCCCGGCGGAGGAGAGCATCTCCAGGTTTGCGGGTCCCGTCAGTCTGGCGACTCTCATCAGCCGGGTGGCGGGTTTTTTCCGGGACATGCTGATCGCCAAATTCTTTGGCGCCGCGATGATGGCCGATGCCTTTTTCGTCGCCTTCGCGATTCCCAATCTTTTCCGGCGCATGTTTATGGAAGGGGCGCTGAGTTCCTCGTTTCTTCCTGTTTACTCCGATGTGCGTGAGCAATCCGGAGCCAGGCAGGCCCGAAAATTCGCCGGTGGCATGTTGGTGTTTCTAATCTTCGCGGGAAGCGCGGGCTGTGCGATTGGGATTTGGTTCGCAGAGCCTTTAATGAGAGCGCTGGCGCCTGGTTTTTCGAGCAACCCGGAAAAGCTGGATCTCGCGGCGCAACTCACCAGAATTATGTTTCCATTCATCATTTTCATCGGCCTGTGGGCGGTTGCAGCCGGTATGTTGAATGCGGCGCGCCGCTTTTTCGTGCCCGCTTTCGCACCCGCGCTCCAGAACGTGGTCATCATCTTTGCTCTTTTGCTCGCGGGTTTTTTAGTGAGTAGGGCGGAAGCCATCCGTTGGCTCGCCTGGGCCGTCGTAATCGGCGGGGCAGCGCAGTTTTTCTTCCAGCTTCCTTTCATGAGGAAACTACGAATTTTGCCGCTTCCCTCCATTCCCTGGAGGGTGGAGGGAGTCGGCAGATGCTTGGCGCTGATGGGACCGGCGGCTCTTGGAGGCGCTATTTTTCAGGTCAATGTTCTCATTGACCGGTGGCTGGCTTCGTTCCTGGCCGAAGGCTCCATTTCTTATCTCTACTATGCGAATCGATTGGTTCAACTTCCTCACGGTATATTGAGTCTCGCGGTGGTGTCCGCAGTTTTGCCGGTTTTGTCTGATTATTCTGCGAAAAACAGGGAAAATTCCGTATCCGGGGATTCTGAGCGCAACACCATGCTCGAAGCGGGGCGTCTGACGCTGTTCATTACTATTCCTTCTACTTTCGGTCTCATGGCTTTAGCCCATCCGATCATGGAGGTTATTTTCGAGCGGGGTGCGTTTACGGAAAACCATACTCTTGCGAGCGCAGCCGCACTGCGGGCGTATGCGGCGGGGCTGATGTTTTTCGGAATCACGAGACTTTTGGCCGGGGTGTTTCACGCTCGGTTGAACACGAGTTTCCCGGTAAGGTGCGCCAATATCTCTGTCCTCGCGAACGTAGCGCTCAGCGTCGGTTTGATGTTTCCTCTCGGATTTATCGGGCTCGCACTAGCCACATCGTGCTCAAGCGCTTTGAACGCGGTGTTGTTGCTGAGGGGCGTCATGCGGGAGTGGAGCGATTTTCCGAAAAAAGAGTTGTTCCGTTCCCTGAGCAGGCTTCTGGCGCTTGGAATCTTGACGGGGGTGTTCGCGTATTTCGTTCATCTTCAACTCGTTTATCTGCAACTATGGGATGCCCAGGGTTCGTCGGTGCTAAAATTGCTGCTGATGCTGCTTGAGGTGTCCTTGGCTGCTTGCTTCTACATTTTCATAGCGAAGAAATTCGATGCTTCCTCGTATGAAACTTGGTGTCGTTTCATTCGCCTCACATGGAGGAAATCCTGAGCAATGAGGTTCGGACGATGACGAAGGGAAAATTTTCGACTGAAGGTCATGGAAAAAATAATGGAGGTTCGCTGGATGCGCACTTGGTTGATATTTTAAGGACTTTCAGGGATTTTCTCCTGATCGAGCGCCGCCGTGCGGTGAATACCGTGGAGAGTTATGGGCGCGACATCGAATCGTTTTTCTTCTGGCTGCAGGAAAACGAGGACGCTTCACCGGAGAATTGGTCGAAAAGCACAGTGATCGATTACCTCAAGGATAAGCGAGAGAAGGGAAAATCAGACACAACGCTGCGTCGTCACCTGGCGTCCATCCGTGCACTTGCCAGGCTGTTGGTTCGCGATGGGTACATACGTGAAGATTTTACTGCGGACATCGTGCAACCTTCGAAATGGAAGCGTTTGCCCAAGACTCTTTCGCAAGAAGATATGTCCAAGATTTTACAGGCGCCCGATGACAAAACGCCGCAGGCAGTTCGAGACAGGGCCATGTTCGAGCTTTTGTACGCCACCGGCATGCGCGTCAGCGAGATCATTCGACTCAAGCTTATTCAAATTGAACTTGAATCGGGATTTTGCATCGTCCATGGAAAGGGAGACAAATCCCGGCTTGTTCCCATAGGAGATGCAGCGAAAGATATGCTTGCGTATTATCTTGATACCGCCCGGCTTAGTCTTTTGCGCGCCCGGAAGTCGGATTATGTATTTCTCACGGGCCGGGGAGGGCCCATGACCCGTCAAGCTTTTTGGGCGAGGGTCAAAAGATGGTCAAAAGAAGCGGGTGTGGGAAAAAGTGTGAGCCCCCACGTATTTCGACATAGCTTTGCGACTCATTTGCTCAATCACGGGGCCGATCTGCGGGCCGTCCAGGCGATGCTCGGACATTCGGATATTTCCACCACCGAGGTTTACACGCATGTGGATAGACAAAAACTGCGGGGACTTTTGGACAAGAGCCACCCGAGGGGGTAGGGAATAAAAAGCGAAATAAAAATAAAGTTCTTTTGTTGACGCCTGAAATTCTGGGGCGTACGATTTAATGGCGCATGGGATTTCGATTTCGAAAAGCCGATCATGTAGATACGGGGAGCCTGAATCTTTTGGCGACAAGGATGTCTGCAAGCCCGTTGGCGGGGCCGGACAGGTTGGTTCATATTATTGGAAACCAGGATGAATCCCTCAAGGCCGTGGAGAGGGCGTTTGAGGTAAAAATCAGAATCGCATCAGAGGGGTTCGTGGTGGAAGGCGCACCGGATGCTGCCGAGAAAGCCCGACTTTTCCTTGATGAGTTGACCGAATGCGTGGACGAGGGGTTTCGGTTCGATCCGTTGAACGTCAAGACACTGGCTCAGACCGTTGCTGTGGAACAAGACGTTACGCTTCGTTCCTTGGTGATGAATCGAATCTCGGTTTCATCGAAGAAGCGATACATCGTTCCCAAAGGCCCGGTTCAGAGTGAATACATCAGGGCGATTCGTGAAAAGGGGGTAACATTCGGAATCGGACCGGCCGGTACGGGGAAAACCTACCTGGCTATGGCCATGGCGGTTTCCGGATTGTTGGAGAAGGCATACGCCAGCATCGTGTTGACGAGGCCGGTGGTGGAGGCAGGCGAGAAGCTCGGATTTTTGCCTGGTGATTTGCAGGAAAAGGTGAATCCATATCTCAGGCCGTTGTTTGACGCCCTGAACGATATGGTGGAATTCGAGCGGGTGGAGCGTTTCATTGAAAGGGGCGAGATAGAGATAGCGCCGCTCGCATATATGAGGGGTCGTTCGCTGAAAGATTCTTTCATCATTCTGGATGAGGCGCAGAACACGACGCCCGAGCAGATGAAAATGTTCCTCACCCGCCTCGGCGCCCGGAGCAAGGCGGTTGTAACGGGAGATATTACGCAAATCGATTTGCCCGAAACTTCGGGGTGCGGGCTGATTCATGCCCAAGACGTCTTGGGAGATTTAGAAGACGTTCGTTTCGTCTATTTTAGTGAACGAGATGTGGTTCGCACGCAATTGGTGAGAAAAATTGTTGCTGCATACGAGGCCCACAGTTTATAAGCGAGTTTTCCAAAGAGTGCTTGCATAGCCGGGGGCGTTCACATATAGCCGATACGTCCACGATCCCTTCGATGCTGAAGGATTCTGGAGGTTGATCGCGTGATCCATCGATCCGGCGTCGGAAAAACTGCCGGAAAACCCAAAAATATCCTTTTGCGTCTATGTGCGTCGATGGGGCGATGGATTGCGGGTTCTGTTTTGGCGTTTACCAACACAAGGGCATACCCGTGGGTTTTGGGCGGAATGCTCGCCGCTGTACTTTCATTTCTACTCACAACGGATCTTTCGGCGCCTCGCGTGTCTTTTGTGGTGGGTGATGTCGTCCCCAGGGACATTAAGGCCCCTCAAGATATGCGCGTGGTCGATCCCATCGCCACGAATGCGAAGCGCCAGGCGGCCAGAGAAAAAGTCTTGCCGCGTTACGATATCGACACCCAGCTTTCGCGAGTTGTCCTCACCAGACTGAATGGTGCATTCGAGTCCATTCAACGAACGATAGACAAAGAACTCGAGAAGGTGAAAGCCGAGCAGTTGAATAAACGGGCCAAGCTAAAGAGCCGGACGGTTTTATCTGAGTCGGAAGTTTATCGGGAAATGTATGCTACTCCTACCTTCATCAAGGTGGAGAGCGCGTTTCATAAGCTGGTGGGTGGTGCGGTTCCAAAGGAACTAGGGGCCTGGTTGAGGGATGAGAGATTCGCGAACTGGATTCGGGCGGATATCGCCAAGTTGTTGAAGGCGGCGTATTCGCGCCAAATCGTGAGTGATAAGCGCTTATCCGCCACCCATGCGGCCAAGGGGATTACAGCGCGTGACATTAGAACGGGGAATCGCGTCTCCGTCAGCCCATCCATGAATCCCCTGGAACTCAGACAGGTCGATAAATTACTCAAGCAAGAAACCCGAAAGATGTCCATCAGGGCACCTCGGCGCATTGGTGATTTACTGATCTCCCAAGTCCGGAAGATGGTTCAACCGACGTTGACATTTAACAACAGAGCAACACTTGAGAGCAGAGAAAAGGCCGCGGCCTCCGTTCCGCCTGTTTCGGAGGTTCTCAAGCAAGGGGAGATGATTGTTCGCGAAGGAGAACGATTAAGCGAAGGACAAATCATAAAACTCAAAAGCCTGGAAAAAATCTACCGACAAAGCCATGTGCTAGGCAACTTCACCGGAACGGCTTTGGTGATTTTCATTCTGCTCGTTCTGGCATGGATTTGTGTGCAGAAGTATGACGTGAATTTTTTGTCATCTCAAAAAAACGTAACACTTTTTGTGATTCTGCTTTTGACCCAAGTTGTTTTGCTGAAAATGGGAATTCTCTTCTCCCAGGTGTTGCATGAAACTTTTCGGGGTATTCCACTACACTCGTTTTACTACGTCATTCCATTTTGCTCTGCCTCTCTTCTCGCTGCAGTCTTGCTGGGACGCTCATCCGCAGTGTTGATGGCGATTTTCTCCGCCGTTCTGACCGGGCTGATCTTGCCGAATCACATCAACTTCAGTCTCATCGCCTTGTCCGGCGGCGTGCTGGCAGCCATTCGCTGGAAAGAATATCGGCGCAGAACTTCCGTACTCATCGTGGCGCTCATCCTGGGTTTGTTAGGCGCCGCGCTCGCTCTGGGCTTCAGCATGCAGGAGGGTTTCGGCGCCGTAATTGCGCAGTGGACGGATGTTCCCATCGCTTTGCTTGGCGGCCTTTCTAACGTCATCATCGTGGCGGGGGCCATGCCCTTGCTTGAGTCGATTTTCAAGCTCACGACGGATATGCGTCTTCTGGAGTTGGCCGACCAGAATCACCCGCTGCTGAGAAAGATGGTCGTTAGTGCGCCGGGTACCTATCACCACAGCCTTCTCGTGGGCAATTTGGCCGAAGAGGCCTCCGAGGCGATCGGGGCAAACCCGCTTCTAACCCGCGTGGGTGCGTATTTCCACGATATCGGCAAGATGATGAAGCCGGAGTATTTCATTGAAAACCAGGGGCGCGAAAACCGTCACGATAGACTCAAGCCCAACATGAGCGCGCTCGTCCTGATCAGCCATGTCAAAGAGGGCGTCGAACTCGCCAGAAGCCATCAACTGCCCAGAGAAATTATCGATTTAATTCGACAACATCATGGCACATCCTTGATTCAGTTTTTCTACGAGAAAGCGAAGAAGCAAAATGGGGATGACGTGACAGAAGAGATTTTCCGCTATCCGGGGCCGAGACCTCAGACGAGAGAGGCGGGCATCCTGATGCTGGCCGACATGGTGGAGGCGGCCACGCACTCGCTTTCGGACCATTCCCTTGGGCGTCTGAGCGCTTTGGTGGATAGAATCGTCCAGAGTGCTTTTGTGGAGGGGCAATTGGATAATTGCAGCCTCACGCTCAGGGATTTGAGCAACATTCAGGATGCTTTCATGCGCGTTCTGGTTGGCATTCATCACCACCGGATTCATTATCCAGGACAAGAAGACGCTCCCAAGAAAGGGGCTGCGAATGGAAGTCCTCATCAAAAACGAGCAAAAGCTGTTCGCTCTGGATCACAAGGTGCTGAGGCGGCGCTTGGAGATCATACGGAAAGCACTCCGGTCCGAAGATGACTGGTTCAGCATCGCATTTATTCGAGACGATGAAATGCGAGCGTTGAATTATCGATTTCGGGGGGAAGAGGAAACAACGGATGTATTGGCTTTTCCGCCAGGCGATTTCTTTGCGTTAGTTGATGATCAAGAAGAGAGGAAAACATTATTAGGAGAAGTGGTCATCTGCGTGGATGAGGTGCATCGCCAGGCGGAGGCCGAGGCGGTTGATTATGGAGTCCTGGCGGATCGTCTGCTCGTGCATGGTCTTTTACATCTTAAGGGATATGATCATTACACTAAGTCGGAATCTGCGCGTATGAGTAAGGAAGAAAAAAGAATGGCCTGTCTGTTTGACGGAGGATGGTTGTCACTACAGAAGCCGGGGAATCGTTGAGTGGAAAAATTGCAGGTGCCATGGCGCAGGAATTACCGACCGTTTGCTTATGCACATCGTTCCTCGCTGGGAGGAGGAGGAGCATAATCTTATGCCCGACCTCAGTGGCGTGCGGGTGTCCCCGAGAGTATAGAGACGATCTACAATCAATTCCGCCCTGATTTTGAAATTTAAAACCCGTTGGACTTGGTGGTGGTATGGGTAGTCTTCGACTCATCATCGGCTTGATTCTGGCATTAGCAATTTCGAGCTTCGGTGTCATCAACATGAAGCCGGTGACTGTCGCCTATTATCAGGGCACCATAAACTTGCCTCTTTTTTATGTCCTGTTGGTTGTGTTTGCATGCGGGTTCATGGTGGCATGGTTTGGCGGGGCATTGGACAGGTTGAAGTTCAGGACTCAAATCGGAAAATTAAAACGCGAAGTAAAGACGTTGGAGAATAATCTGGATGAGGTGCGGGAGAATAGCGGTAAGCTCCTCACGATGGGAAATCCAGAAACCGATGAATCCGTTCCTGCACGTGATGAACGTACATCGCAAACTGATTCCAAACCTCAGATGAGCCTATCCCCCCGTGAATCAAAGGCGGAGTAGGTATGTCTCCCCCAAAAGGTATTCTGCAAGCTAAGAAAGAAACTAATGCATCAGGCAATAAGAGCCGGGCTCCATCTCCTGCGATGCGCCAATACTTGGAAATAAAAAGGCGCTATCCGGACGCGATGCTGTTTTTTCAGTTGGGTGATTTTTTCGAGATGTTTTATGAAGACGCGAAACTCGGGGCGAAAGTACTGGAACTCACGCTGACGTCGCGACAGAGTGATGACAAGGGGCCCATTCCAATGTGTGGCGTGCCGTGTCATTCGGCATCTTCTTATTGTGGGCGATTACTGGAAGCAGGTTTTAAAGTCGCCATATGCGAACAGGTGGAAGATGCGGGAGAAAGTAGGGGAGTTGTGAAGCGCGAGGTGACTCGCGTCCTCACTCCGGGTACCTCGATTGCCGACCTTGAGTTACTGGATGGCAAGGAATCTCAATACTTGGCGGGGATTACGGTATCGGCAAAAGAAGGAGAGGTGCTTTGGGGAATAGCATGGCTCGATAGTTCGACTGGTGAGTTTTGTGCGACCCAGGCGGAAGGCGATGGTGCCGAGACGCTCATTTGCAATCAATTGGAGAGGCTTTCTCCTCGCGAACTTATCTTGCCGGATGTATTTTCTCCGCCCGATGAGTTGAGAAGAAAAATTGATGAACTAGGCATTTATATTGAAAAAAGGCCAGCCGCCACTTTTAATGAGCCGCTTGATTTCAAAAGCCTGGACGCCATATTTCCGGATGAAGCGAATGTTCTGGCGAATCCGGCGGCGGTGGATTCCGCCGTCGGCGTTTTGACGTATCTCAAAGAAAACCAGCCTGGTGATTTTCCCCATCTCAAACCTGTGTTTTTCTCCCGACTTTCGGATACCATGATTCTCGATGCAGCCACGTTGCGAAATTTAGAACTCACACGTTCATCCGTGGATCGTGGGAAAAAGGGCACTTTATTTGGTTTGTTGGATGAGACGCTGACTGGGATGGGAGGACGTCTGCTGAATAAATGGGTCCTTTCCCCTTTGATTCAAAAAAAGGCCATCGATTATCGCGCCGAATCCGTACGGGAACTCGTTGATAAGCCCGAAATCCTGAATATGCTCAAAAATGCCCTTGAACCCGTTCAAGATATCGAGCGGCTCCTGGGTCGTGTGGGTTCTCAAACTGCAAACGCTCGAGACTTGGCGGGGCTCGGCGCATCTTTGGCCATGTTGCCAGAGGTTTGTGAGGCAATAACGGGGATGGACTCTGAGTTGTTTCGCTCCGTCTTGTCGGGGTGGGATTTTATCGAGGACGTAACGTTGGAACTGAAGAGCGCGATTGTGGATGACCCGCCCGTTTCGATTCGAGAGGGTGGAATTTTTCGCGCAGTTTATGACCAAGAACTCTCTCAATTGAGAAGGGCGCAGCAGGAGGGCGATACGTGGCTGAAAAATTATGAAAGCAAGGAAAAAGAACGAACGGGACTGCCTCTGAAAATCGGGTTTAATCGTGTTTTTGGGTATTATCTCGAAATAACCAAACGCTTCAGTGAACAGGCGCCGACAGAATATACGCGCAAGCAAACCCTCGTTTCTGCAGAGCGGTACATCACATCCGAGTTAAAGAAGATGGAAGAGGACATTCTCGGCGCGGAGGAGAAAGCCCATCATCTCGAGTTCATGCTTTTTGGACGCTTAAGAGCGCAAATATCAAAACAGGCCAAGCGCATACTCGCTGCAGCGGAGAGGATAGCGATTCTTGATGCCGTTCTATCCTTGGCGCTAGTTGCGCGCAAATATGGATACGTCAGGCCCCAAATTATGGATTCTACGAATCTTGAAATTATCGAGGGTAGGCATCCTGTCATGGAGGCGGAAAATCCTGGTCTCCCTTTCGTGCCGAACGATTTGTCGATTCGCGATGATCGTCGAATACTCATTATTACAGGGCCGAATATGGCCGGAAAATCCACTTACCTGCGTCAATCGGCGCTTATCATTCTGATGGCGCAAATTGGCAGCTTCGTACCCGCCAAGAGCGCGAAAATCGGTTTGGTCGATAGGGTGTTCACTCGCGTTGGCGCGCATGACCGACTTTTGGAGGGGCAGAGCACCTTCATGGTCGAGATGGTGGAGACGGCCACTATACTAAGAGAGTCGACGCAAAAAAGTTTCATCGTTCTGGACGAAGTCGGACGAGGCACGAGTACTTTCGATGGAGTGAGCATCGCCTGGTCGATTGTAGAGTATCTTCATAATGAAGTTCGCCACAGTGCGAGGACTTTGTTCGCGACCCATTATCATGAATTGGCTGAACTCTCTCAAGAACTCACTTGTGTGAAAAATTTGACGGTAGAAGTTCGAGAATGGGGCGATGAAATCGTTTTTTTACGAAAAGTAGCCGATGGCAGTTGCGATAGAAGCTACGGAATTCAAGTAGGCAGGTTGGCGGGACTTCCAGAAGAGGTCATTGACCGGGCGAAAACTTTGCTCTCCAAGTTTGAGAGTGCAGAGGCCATGTCCCGTTATGGCGGGGAAAAATCTTTTTTGGAAAATCGCCGGGAAAAAGGGCAATTGCCTTTGTTTTTACGCGCGGAATCACAAGTCGAGGAGGTGTTGAAAGACCTTGACCCGGATTCCATGACACCTCGCCAAGCTCTAGAAGCCCTATATGAACTCCGAAAAACCATGGAGAGCGGTGGGCAATCGCAAAAATGAAGATAGGGTCCGCGACACACCACCCAGTTCGGTTTGCTGAAGCCTTGAAGGCAGAGAAGCCAAACAAGGGATTGAGAGCTTTTTTCTTATGCGATAGCATTGTGAACTTAGAGCCCAAGGGGAACATATGTTGTCTAACACCCAGAAAACATTTGTTCTGAGAAAATTTGCGATAGTCATCTGTTTGCTCTTCGTTCTAGTGGGGCCGGCACTTTCCGCAACGGACAACCAAGGTGGGATCCGAATCGAAGATATTATCGTCATTGAGAAGAATGGGCAGTTGCTCGTTTTTAGTTCTCTCTTGGGTGCATTTTCACCAAAACTGTTGGAAGCCATTCACAGCGGTGTGACCACGAAGTTTATCTTTGATGTAAGTCTCCTCCGCTCTCGCAAGCTGATTTATGATTTGGAAGTCACCTCGCGGCAATTACATCATCAAGTGAAATATAGCGCTTTGAAAAAAACATACACTTTTCATCTTAAAGAAGATGCGAAAGACATCGAGAGAAAAGTGACAAGAAGCCAAGGTGAAATGACGGACTGGATGCGAGAATTGAATGGTGCGCCCATCGTCTCTGGCGAGGCGCTGTCTCCAAATAGTCAATTTTATGTCAAAATCAGAGCGCGGTTGAATCATGTGGATTTTGTTTTTCCCTTTAACTATTTACTCGCTTTTTGGGGGAAGAAGTCTGATTGGAGCTATTCCCAGAAATTTAGCTCTAAAGGAATGTGAGTTGTGCACTCAAAGCGACTGAAAAATCAAGAAACATCTTCACGCCGGCGAAGGACACTTCTGCGATCCTTCATCGCTTTGATCATTATTGCGACTCTTTCGTTCACGGCTTGGATTTATTTCAAAGAGCTCGAGCCAGGAGTCCCTCTACTGAACAACGTCGTCGTATTTGCGCTCGTGAACCTGAGTATCATTCTGCTCATGGTGGTGATTCTCTTGGTGGCGAAGAACTTGGTGCGTCTTTACTACGAGGGGAGAACGGGTGCCGGTCGCTCACGTTTGCAATTAAAGCTTGTATTGGCTTTTGTCGGATTTACGCTCATCCCTGTAGTGGCTCTTTTTGTGGTGGCCAGCGGCTTGATAAACCAAAGTTTTAACGCCTTGTTCAACATGAATGTGGAGAGAGCGCTTAAAGGATCGTTCGAGGTGGCTCAAACCTATTATCGCGAGGTGGAGCGAAACGCACTGTTCAGCGCGAGTCGACTTGCGCTTATGTTGGAGAAGACATCCCCCGACATAGTGGAAAACCCCAAGGCGGTTGAAAACATATTGGAGTCCGAGAGGAAGAGCTTGGGGGTGGATTTCATCCAGCTCTACGATAGAGAACGAAAGGAGATCGTATCGGTCAAGCGCCCGGGGTTGGAACGAGCCATAATGTTCTCGCCACTGGTGGGATACTTGGATCAGGTGATTGATGGGGAGTCGCGCTCAAGTGTAGAGAATTGGGAAAAAGGAGATGTCATCTATGGCGTGGCTCCTTTGAAGATTCAAAAAAAAGTGGTGGGGTTTGTCGTTGTATCCAAATATGTCTCTGATAGGCTCGTTGAGAAGATAAGAGGCATATCGGATTCTTTTGTGAATTATAAAGAGTTGGAATTGTCCAAGAATCCAATTAAAGCTAACTACATCGTCACTTTTTTGGTGGTCACTCTGCTCATTTTGTTCGCTGCCATATGGTTTGGCTTCTACCTCGCTCGCGGTATCACGGTTCCCATCGAAAAATTAGCGGAAGCCACAAGGGCGGTGTCGGATGGCGATCTCGAACATCGCGTAGATGCGCAAGCGGATGGCGAGGTGGGGATTTTGGTCAGCGCATTCAACAGCATGACGGAAGAATTGTCGGCTAACAAGGAGAAAATCGAAGAGTCCTCTGAAATTCTGCGCCGCTCCAACTTGGAAATCGACAGAAGGCGCAGATATATGGAAGCGATGCTCGAAAATATCGGAGCTGGTGTGATATCAATCAATCGCCGAGGGCGCGTTACTATTCTCAACACAGCGGCTGGAGAATTGCTGAGGATTGAACCTCAGAATGCCGTGGGACGAATGTTCAGCGAGGTTTTTGAAAGCGCGCATCTCGAACCCGTTCGTCAGTTGATGCGTTCAATGAGGGATCGAAAACACCAAAGTGCTTCGGAGCAAGTGGAGATCATGATTGATGGCCGCGTACTGACGCTACGCGCGAGCTTGACTCTGCTCAAAAGCGCGGATGGTGGTAGGCTCGGTGCAGTCATTGTGTTTGATGATTTGACGGCTTTGATACGGGCTCAAAAAGTGGCCGCATGGCAAGAAGTGGCTCGTGGCATCGCGCATGAGATCAAAAATCCGCTGACGCCGATTCAACTCTCTGCTCAGAGAATGAGAAGAAAATTTGAAAGTGAAGCCTATGATTTTGCGGAAGTATTTGAATCTTGTACGGATACCATTATTAATCAGGTGACGAGTCTGCTTGAAATGGTGAATGAATTCAGCCGGTTTGCGCGTATGCCGGAGCCGAGATTAAGGGTTTGCGGGTTTGTTCCCCTCATTGAGGATGTTGCAAATTTATATCGTGGCAGAAAAGGGAATGTAAAATTTTCCATTCATATCAATGCCGGGAATGCAGCCGTCATGGCGGATCCAGAGCAGTTGCAACGCGTATTCATCAATTTGCTGGAAAACGCTTTCGAATCCCACGAGATCGAAGGCGAGATAGATTTACAAGCATGGAGTGATAAGAGCAGAAATATGATAGTTGTTGAGGTTGCTGACCAGGGGCAGGGTATATCGGAAGATATGAAAGGCCATATATTCTCGCCTTACTTTTCGACAAAAGATAGGGGCTCCGGGTTAGGTTTGGCTATATGTCACCGCATTGTGGCAGATCATAATGGAACAATAAGCGTGCGAGATAACCATCCAGCGGGTTCTGTTTTTCGTGTAACTTTGCCGCTGGCGTCTGCTGCGGACATCACACCTGAAAAGCAAAGGACGGCTTCCATTGGATAAGGGACATGTCCTCATCGTCGATGATGAGCGCGAAATACTCGCGAGCCTGGAAGATGTTTTGCACGATGAAGGGTATCGTGTAGAGAGGGCCGAGTCAGGAGAAACTGCCCTTCAGTTGGTTCGAACCGAAACTCCGGATGTGGTTTTAGTTGATGTGTGGATGCCGGGTATTGATGGAATCAAGACTTTGCTAGCGGTGAAAGAGTCGAACGCGGATATAGAAGTCGTCGTGATGTCGGGTCACGGAAACATTGAAACCGCCGTGGCCGCAACAAAGTTAGGGGCTTTCAATTTTATTGAAAAACCTCTGTCTATCGATGCAGTTTTACGCATAGTCGATTCCGCTGTTCAAGCGCGAAGGGCCAAGGAACTCAAGGCGAATGATGTCGTCGATGTGATGCTTGACGGCGCTAGCAAGAGTATTCAAAGGGTTCGAAAAGCCATCAGGAGAGCGGCGAAAGATATTGACCCCTTACTGATTGCAGGTGAAAGAGGAACCGGCAAGCGTTTTATAGCCAGGGTGATTCATAAGAACGGTACCAGCAAAGAAGAAGGTTTTAGGCCTGTTCATTGCCGCTCGCTGTTTCCGATGGCGGAGGTAAACGAATGGGAAGAGGCACTGGAGCGGTTGGTGCCCGATACTTTTCAAGGGACGGTATATCTGGATGGTCTGGAGCAGCTACCCATGGCGGAGCGTGAGAGATTTCTCGCTCGATTCCTTGGGCATACGAAGGACTCAATGCGTTTAATGGTATCCGTTGATCACATGGGGACCCCGAAAGACAAGGCCTACGTGCGAGCCTTGTCCGCTCAAATAGGCGCTGATGTAATTCATTTGCCCCCTTTGCGCGAGCGCAAGGAAGACATTTTACCGTTGGCCAACAGATTTTTGAATGAATGTGCCGAAGTTGGTAGGTATGAAAAGGAATTCTCAGAAGATGTCATTGCGCTTCTGGAAGACTATGACTGGCCGGGCAATATCGCGGAATTAAAAGGGGCGGTGACCAAAGCGGCATATTCATCACAAGGAGCGGAGATTCGCATCGGCCACTTGACGTATGCGATACGCGAAGCTTCTGATTTCGAAGTGGATACATCAGAAAACGACGCCCCTTCTAATTTTAGTGCGGCCAGAACCCAGTGGGAGAGACAGTATCTTTCCTTCCATTTGGAGGAGCACGGTTGGGATATCAACAAAACCGCCCAGGCGGTGGGCATGACGGAATCTGGGTTAAAGCGAAAAATTAAAGCATACAACATAGAGCCCGTATTACCGGCGTCGACGACGCTTCGAGAAACAAATCAAAGGAGTATTTCGAAAAGTGTCGTCTTGTATGGCCGGGGGCTTCATTCAGGGCTGAAAACCGGCTTGATCATTGAACCCTTGCCGCCGGGGAGCGGAATTCAGTTCGGTAGCCTGACGAGCCCCGATACTGTGAGGGCGAATGTCGATTTTGTGGATGGCACCAACCATGCGACGAACTTGCGCAATGGAGCTGTGACGGCTCGAACGATAGAGCATCTCATGAGCGCGCTGCACGCATACAAGATAAGCAATATACTCATTAAAATGAGTGAGGAAGTGCCCGTCATGGATGGGTCGGCAGTGGAGTTTTGCCGCTTGCTTGAAGAAGCGGGCATCGAGGATCAAAAGGAAAAACGCGCAGACTTGTGGGTTGATAAGGTTTACGAGGTAGGAGAACCAGGCGACGATAAAGGTTATATTCGTATAGAGTCGGCGGATTCTTTTTCGGTTTCATATCTCATCGACTATCCTGAGCCGATTGGAAAACAATCCTACCTGTATGAACATAAGAACGCGTTGAGTTTTCAAGAAGAAATCGCGCCTGCCCGTACGTTTGGTTTTGTTTCTGAACTGGAGTCGCTCGAGAAAATGGGCTTGGCCGAGGGTGGTCGTTGGGATAACGTGATTCTTGTGGACAAAGCGCGTGTCGTAAATACCCAATTGCGATTTCCTAACGAGTTTGTTCGCCATAAAATTCTTGACGTTATAGGAGATCTGTATTTAACCGGTCGCCCTATTCGAGGAAAAGTGACCGCCGAGAGAAGTGGCCACCGGCATAATGTCGCCTTGGTCAAAAAGTTGATGGAAGTCCATGGCTGATTTTGAATTCATTTCGCACGATTCCGCCCGCTAAATCATGGAACAGCACTTTTGAGCGAACATCGTCTAACATACCGCGACGTGGGCGTCGATATGGATTTGGGAGAGGGTTTCGTTCAGGCTATCGCCCAGGCTGTGAAGTCCACCCATGATAGCCAAAAAGGTCGGATACTGGAGGGAGCGTCGGATTTTGCGGGTTTGTTCCGCTTGGGTGGGGGATATGAAGATCCTGTACTCGTTTCAGGCACCGACGGCGTCGGCACGAAATTGCTCCTGGCCCAGGAATTCGAACGCCACGATTCCGTTGGGATTGACTTGGTGGCCATGTGTGTTAACGATATCTTGACCACGGGAGCAGAACCCCTTTTTTTCCTTGACTACATTGCGACGGGCCAGATCGATCAAAACGTATTGAAAGTAGTCCTATCCGGAATTGCCCAAGGCTGCCGGGAGGCGGGGTGCGCCCTCGTCGGAGGCGAGACGGCCGAGATGCCTGATATGTATGAGCCGGGTGTGTATGACCTCGCCGGATTCGCTGTGGGGGTGGTTGAACGCAAAAATTTGGACAATAAAATGCCTGTAAAAGCTGGTGACGCCATACTGGCGCTTCCTTCCTCAGGAATTCATAGCAACGGGTATTCCTTGGTGCGAAAAGTATTTGGGTCAAAAGAAAAACGAGATGTGGCGGCGCAAAGGCTGGGCGTTTCCATTGAAGATGTTTTATTGGAGCCAACGCGGATTTACGTCAAAGGGGCTAAGTCCGTTTGGGGAGAAGAGGGGATAAGCGGCATCGCGCACATTACGGGAGGCGGTATTCCGGGAAATGTGAGCCGTGTGATCCCAGATGATTTGCAGGCTAACTTTCATCCTGAAAAGTGGGCGATGCCAGAGATATTTCCACTGATTCAGGAGTTCGGCCCGGTTGAGAACGTGGAAATGTATCACACTTTTAACATGGGTTTGGGCTTTGTCTTCCTCGTGAGGGCGGAGCAAGCGGAATCTTTGCTCGAGTCTTTGAAAAATGCGGGAGAACAAGCCATGATTGTCGGCGAGGTCGTCAAAAAAACGAGAGGTGGCCATTCTGTCGCTATTGAGGGCATATAATAGTGCATTCAATGGCACGATTACGCGTGGGTGTTTTGGCCTCGGGACGAGGGTCGAATCTGCAAGCCCTCATTGATGCCGGGCAAAACACGGATTTTCCGGCGGAAGTTGTATTGGTGCTGAGCGACAAAGAAAAGGCATATGCGCTTGAGCGCGCCTCGATAGCTGGAATACGAAATAGATACCTTGCACCCAAGGAGGATGGTTTTTATCGGACGGTGGGTGATGAGATCGAAAATTGCGGAATCGAACTCGTCTGTTGCGCTGGTTTTATGCGCATTTTACCGCCGGAGTTTGTGGGTCGTTTTGCAGGGAGAATCATCAACATTCATCCCTCGCTTTTGCCGAGTTTCCCTGGTCTTCACGTACAAAAAAAAGCCTTGGATGCCGGAGTGAGAGTGACTGGTTGCACGGTCCACTTTGTGGATGAGGGGGTGGATACGGGGCCGATTATTTTACAAGCCGCTGTGCCGGTGTTGCCCTATGACGATGAGAAAACCCTTTCGGAGAGAATTCTCGTTTATGAGCACCGATTATATCCACTGGCGGTGCGACTCATCGCCGAGGGGAGCGTTCGTTGCGTTGGTGGTGTTGTGCAATATGCAGGAGACGCTCTTCTGAATAGCAGTGGTTTCATCTCACCCGTTTCAGAGTAGTTATTCACAAAGGAATACGTGAGTTTTGCGTAAATCGAGCTTCTTGATATTAGTATTTGTTTTTTTGCTTTTCGCGTTTTTGCAAGAGCGTGCTCTCAGCGCATCTATGGCGGAAGAATCGCGTCTCAAGGCGGAGAAAATAATCACGACGCTTCAGGAAAAATATGAGGCTCTCGAATCTCTGCAAGCCTCTTTCGAGCAGAAAAATGAAATAAAATCCCTTGGGCGAACAACGACGTCGAGCGGGAGTCTCTCGTGGAAGAAGCCCGGCAAATTGCGCATGGAGTATGTCAAGCCTGAAAAGCAGGTTCTGGTCTCTGATGGTCATACGTTTTGGCTCTACACCGCTCGCTTCAGACAGGTGATGGTTTCCAGAACCGGGGGTTCTGGGTTTGGAGCCACCCCTTTGTTATTTTTGTCGGGCGAGGGGAATTTGAAAAAGAATTTTCATGTAATCGTGGAAGAGATTGGAATTGCCAGACGAAGTGAAGGAATCTGGAGAGCCGGTCAGCCCCATCGCATTCGGCTGGAGCCGAAGTCTCCGGGCGCATCATTTAGCCGAATGTGGGTTGAGGTGGAACCTGACAATTTCGTAATCCTCACTTTGGCGTATGTTGATAATATCGGCAACAAAAGTCACTTGCGGTTTTCAAACGTCAAAGAAAACGTCAAAATCGCAGGTGAGGAATTTCAGTTTGTTGTGCCGCCAAATGTCGAAGTACTACAAATGCCGGCTCAGAGCGGCCAGCGATAAATAAGGACTTATTCGAGAATGGCGATGCAAATCATAAACTGGGTGATGGGTTTTGGGCAGACGATTTTCTGGGCAGTACTGGTTCTGGGGTTACTCATTTTTATCCATGAGTTGGGCCACCATCTCGTCGCAAAATGGCTCAAAATCGGCGTTTCCACATTTTCTTTAGGCTTCGGTCGCCGCATCTGGGGCTTTCAACGAGGAGAGACTGAATATCGCATTTCGCTCATCCCCTTGGGTGGTTATGTAAAGCTTGTGGGAGAAGATCCAGAAGCGCAACCTGATAATCCCGATGCGCCCAAAGAGCCGGATGAGCCGGAGAAATCTTTCTACTTGCGGCCTGTGAGCCACCGATTGGCTGTCATTTCGGCGGGCCCCTTGTTTAATGTCGTCCTGGCGATTCTCCTCAGTTGGGGATTGCACATTGGCGGTATTCCTGTGCCGGGAACGTGGGTTGGCGGTGTTTTGCCTGATACACCTGCGCAAAAAGCGAACCTTCAAACGGGCGATCATATCGTGGCTATTGATGGAAAACGAATTCAAAAATGGTCCGAGCTTGTCGAAATTGTACGAAGAAATGCCGATAAAAAACTCGTGTTGACGGTGGAGCGTAGCCGCAATTCCTTTGAAACGCTCATTGTTCCGACATCGAGGAGCGCGACGGGCAAAGAATTGGGTTATGGCCGGATCGGCATTAGTATCGGCCAAGGTACCTACACCGAGCGTTTTGGCTTCCTTGAGTCTTTGGGGAAGGGATTCGAGCAAAACTACCGCATCGCCAGCTTAACGGTCTTTACGCTGTATTCGATGCTCACGAAGACCATTCCTGCGGATATCGGAGGGCCGATTCGTATTTCTGTGGTGGCCGCGGAGCAGGCGCAGCGCGGATTCCGCTACCTCGTCATGTTCACGATTTTGCTCAGCGTCAATCTGGCCATTTTGAACTTGCTGCCAATCCCGGTTCTCGATGGTGGGCATATTTTTTTCTTGCTTATTGAAGGTTTGCGTGGCAAACCTATTAGCCTGAGAGTCCGAGAATTGGCCATGCAGGTGGGCACCGTTCTACTAATCGGGTTGATGATCTTTGCCACTTACAAGGACAGTGTGTATTATCTTTTTAGTAGTGAATCGTCATTGATAACGAAAAATGAGAAGAAAGAAGGGAAAGTGAAGAGCGCAACGAAGTCATCTCCTGAAAGCAGAAAAGGCGAATAGGGCCTTGACTATGTTTGAGCCATTTGCAGACGACGTGTTTTACACCAAACCAATACCGGGAGTCGGCCTGCCGCCCAAAGAGCAAAACAGCGCTACTCTGCCGATGCTTGGAGCGGATGACACCGGCGAGGCGTTGCCTTGCGCGGATCCATCTTTATTCCCTCTGAATCGAAGAAGAAGTACCCAAGTCGAAGTGCGTGGTGTCAAAATTGGCGGTGGTGCTCCTATCGTTGTGCAATCGATGTGCAACACCTACACGCATGATGTAGAGGGGACCGTAGAACAAATTGAACGACTGGAAGCCGCTGGGTGTGAGATTGTGCGTTTGGCCGTTCCTGACGAAGAGGCGGCGAATGCGCTCTATGAAATCAGAAAACGCACTGAGATGCCCTTGGTGGCGGATATCCATTTTAACTATCGCTATGCCTTGGTGGCGGCGGATGCGGGGATCGATTGCTTGCGCATCAACCCCGGCAACATCAACGGGGAAGAAAGGGTGAGCGAGGTAGTCGCTGCGGCGAAAGACCACGGATTGCCGATCCGCGTAGGCGTGAACGCCGGCTCTTTGGAAAAGCATTTGCTTGATCGTTTTGGCGGTGCAACGCCCGAGGCGATGGTGGAAAGTGGATTGCGCCATGTCGCTATGCTGGAGAAGCGAAATTTTTATGACACGAAAATCTCTCTGAAGGCCTCCGATGTTGCGAGGGCGGTGAAAGCCTATCGGTTGATGGCGAAACGCGTCGAGTATCCTCTTCATCTGGGCATCACGGAGAGTGGGAGCCTCCAAACTGGCAGCATAAAAAGCGCAGTTGGTTTGGGCGTTCTGCTTTCTGAAGGCATTGGGGATACTATCCGCGTCTCTTTGGCGGCGGACCCGGTAGAAGAAGTGCGTGTCGGCTACGAAATTCTCAAAAGTCTGAAGTTGCGCCAAAAGGGCGTAAATGTCGTCGCATGTCCATCGTGCGGGCGCGTCCAGATTGACGTCGATAAGCTCACGATGGAAGTAGAACAAGAACTTGCTCATATCAATGCCCCCATCACGGTGGCCGTCATGGGTTGTGAAGTGAACGGTCCCGGTGAGGCAAGAGATGCCGACATCGGTGTGGCCGGAGGCCATAAGCGCGCTCTGATTTTTATGAAAGGCGAGAAGTCGGGTTTGGTAGCCTATGAGGATATCAAGAAAAACCTGGTCGAGCGAGTAGAGGAACTCGCGGCGCAATACGAAAAAGGTCAATTCGAAACATCTCACTCCTGAGAAAAATCTGATTCATGCGATTCTCACGAGGGTTTTTACCCACATTAAAAGAAGCGCCCGCCGAAGCGGAAGTCGTCAGCCATAAACTCATGGTGCGCTCGGGCATGATTCGCCGCTTGGCGGCGGGTGTATATACGCTTTTGCCCCTCGGTGTGCGCGTGCAGCGCAAAGTCGAGCAGATATTGCGTGAGGAGTTGAATCGCGCAGGCGCGCAAGAGGTTTTCCTGCCTACGCTGAATCCCGCCGAGCTTTGGCGAAAAACGGGACGATGGGAAGTATATGGGAAAGAATTGATCCGCTTGAAAGATCGCCATGAGCGTGATTTTTGTCTGGGCCCCACCCATGAGGAGGTGATCACCGATCTGGTAGCGCGCGAGGTTAGGAGTTATCGAGACCTGCCGCTCAATCTCTATCAGATTCAAACGAAATTCAGAGACGAGATCAGGCCCCGGTTTGGTGTGATGCGCGGGCGAGAATTTACGATGAAGGACGGCTACAGCTTTGATCGCGACGAGGCGGGCGCAGAGCGGAGCTATGAAGAAATGGTGGAAGCCTACACGCGGATATTTCGGCGTTGTGGACTGAAGTTCAGTGCTGTGGAGGCGGATTCTGGGGCCATCGGCGGGAGTTTTTCGCACGAATTCATGGTCATGGCTGATACGGGGGAGGAAGCGATCACCGTTTGTGATTCGTGTGGGTATGCGGCGAATGTGGAAAAATCTCCGGTTCGTTTGAAGTTGCCTGAGAATGAGGAAGGCGAACTTGAAAAAGTCCATACTCCCGGTGCTCATACGATAAAAGAGGTTGCGGAATTCTTTTCTTTGCCTGCATATCGGATGGTGAAAACCCTATTATATGTCGCAGACGGTGAGCCGGTGGCCGCACTGATTCCAGGCCATAGGGAATTAAATGAAATCAAATTAAAAAATGCGCTTGATGCGCTGGATATCGAGCTTGCTGACTCCGAGACGGTAGAGAAGCTCACGAACTCTGAAGTGGGCTTCGCAGGACCTGTCGGCTTGTCGAATGTTCGGCTCGTAGCGGATTCCTCCATTGAAAATAGTGGCGGGCTCATCGTCGGGGCGAATCAAACAGATTACCACTATACAGGCGTGCGCGAAGGCCGTGACTTTGCGGCGAAAAAATTTGCAGACCTAACCGTTGCCCAAGAAGGAGATGCCTGTCCTAAATGCGAGGCAGGGCTCAGCATCAGGCGCGGCATCGAAGTGGGGCATGTCTTCAAGCTGGGTTGTAAGTATTCTGAATCCCTGGATGCTACCTATCAGGATGAGAATGGCGAGACGCACACCATCGTCATGGGTTGTTATGGGATCGGCGTGGGCCGCACAGTGGCGGCGGCCATAGAGCAGAACCATGATGAGGATGGCATCATCTGGCCTACTCCCATCGCCCCATATCATGTGGATATCATTCCGGTGAGGGTGGATGATGAAACTATGAAGGTTTGTGAGCACATATACGACTCGCTCGAGTTCACGGGGCTGGATGTCGTTCTTGATGACAGGGATGAACGTCCGGGCGTGAAATTCAAGGATGCTGATCTCATGGGGTTCCCCTACAAAGCGGTCATAGGACCCAGGGGTCTCAAGGAAGGGAAAATCGAGATAAAATCGAGAAAAACGGGAGAAACACAACTGGTAGCGATGAACGAGGCAGTGTCTTTTTTGGAAAATCTGATTTCCGAAGAGATGAAATCCGCTGGATAATTCATGTGGTTCTCGGGTTCATTTTTGAAACGATTTCTTGATTCCCTCTACCAAGCGTTCATCGGATATGCAGGTTGAAATCAGAGGAAACCGAAAAAAATAGAAAACTTGACGTTTTTGGGGCTGGGCATTTATATTTTGCTCCTGTAGCCGAGGCGAGCTTCGAGAGGAGAGGAGTATGGCCTATGAGGGAGTTCGTGAATGTGCTATTTGTGCTTGGCGAGAGAATTGCCGCCTGAAATATCGCCATGAGCCGAACGGGGCGATTTTTTGTCCGGAATTTTCACCGGACTTAAGATTACAGCGAGCGGAATCGAAGGGAATGTCGTCTTCGTCCGAAGGCCTAGAACGGGGAGCAAATGACAAATGAGGCGTGAAATCGAGATTCTGATCTTTCTCTTTTTGGGATATTTGTGTTTGATGGTAGGCTTTCGCATGGAAGACATTGGCATGCAGGTTTTTTTCTATATTCTCTCGGCCATGTTTTTTTTCGCCATATTCCGACCCAAGCAGTCTCCCTGACGAAGTGTATTCTGGCGGCGTAGCTCAACCGGTTAGAGCATACGGCTCATATCCGTAGTGTTGGGGGTTCAAGTCCCTCCGCCGCTACCATTCCTCGCCGACTAGGGGAGGATATTTTCGATGACCTCGGATGCCTCGCAAGTAACTGCTTTGAAGATAAAGAAGACATTTAAAGCCAAGGTGAGAAAGGGTCTCAAAAAATCGGCTTATGAGGCCAAGCCTGCGCCTTTGCTCGTCGGTTTTTCGGGTGGTGCGGATTCCACAGCTCTTTTGGTGTCCTTAAAGTCGCTCTTGCCGGCATCACAGCCCCTATGTGCTGTTCATGTCGAACATGGGCTCCGTGGCGATCTGTCAAAAAAAGATGCTGAGCATACCAAGCATGTGTGTCGTCGGTACGAAATCGATTTTCGTTGCGAGCAAGTTTGTGTGTCTCGAATAGCGCACTTGGGCCTCGAAGGAGCTGCTCGCGAATCGAGGCGATCGGCATTCCTGGCTGTCGCTAAGGAGATGGGCGCCAATACCCTCGCGTTGGCCCACAACATGGATGATCAAGCCGAAACCGTGCTCATGCGTTTATTTGAAGGAGCAGGCGTGAGAGGGATTTCAGGCATGAGATGGCGGACCCCGCTATCGTCGAACAAAGAAGATGGACTTCACATCATCCGACCCTTGCTGAATGTGTCGCGCACGGAAATTTTGGAGTATTTAGAGGCGCAGGGCATCGCCTGGATTGAGGATGAAACGAATGCAGACGAGAGCCGCCTTAGGAATCGGATACGAAAAATAATTATACCGGTAGTTCGAGAGTATATGGGCGATGCGGCCATCGGCGGAATTGCCAAGAGCGCGGAGATATCGGCCCCCCTTATCTCTTTCATGGACCAAATGTCCCGGGAATTGAATGCGAAATTTATCCACGAAGATGATGGGAAATTCGTTATTTTTCCATTGCATGAGGTGACAGAACTCACTCAATCGCTTAGGGCCGGGCTTTGGCGCTCGGTACTGAGTATGCTCAGGTGCGAATCGCCCGCTCAGGCTCGCAGACGCCCTCTCCGAAAGTGGATTGAAGACTTGGATGGCCTGGCAATGGGGGATGAGCCTTCGGGGGTGTTGAGTTTGCCGGGCGACTTGGAAGCAAGAAGGGAATATGACCGCCTTATCTTCGGGCCTTCCCATTTTGATTCGAAGTTGCTTGAGGAGAAAAAGCTCCGGATTCCAGGAAAAACGGTTCATCATTTATTGGGCCTTGCAATAGAAACTTCATGCGATTTTACGCATCATCCGAGAGGAACATGGGTAGTACGTCTCGATATGGAAAAACTGGGGATGGATGCCTGTATTCGGACCCGGCGCGATGGAGATCGGTTCCATCCTTTAGGCCGAAAAAAGGCAAAGAAACTCAAGGATTACTTTATAGAGCAAAAAATACCGAAACCCTTAAGGAATCAGATACCCCTCTTGGCGGCAGGGGATAAAGTGGTTTGGATTATTGGTCACCAAGTTTCAGCGGAATTCGTACTTGATGGCAATGAAAAGAGGGGGATTACCCTTAAAGCGTTGCTAGAGAATGAAGACAGTAAACTCTTAAGTTCGTTGGGCTAGTGATTTGGGATTTAACTCGTAGACGGATGGGAAAAATCCTGATAACTTGTTTGAGAGTTTAGGAAGACGCTCACCCGAACAAGAAGGAATGTATTTTGAATCAATTTTACAAGAATTTAGCGCTTTGGCTGATTATTGGGTTGATAATGGTGGGCTTGTTTCAAGCCTTCAATAGCCCGCGCTCGACGGACAGAACGGTTGTCTACAGCGATTTTTTGCAAGCGGTATCTGATGGACAGGTGAGCGAGGTGGTTGTCCAAGGAGACAACATAAGGGGTCTCTACCTTAGCGGCAGCTCTTTTCATACCCACGCTCCCAAGGACCCGAAATTGATCGACACACTCAGGTCCAAAGGCGTTCGCATCACGGCGCAGCCCGTGGAACAAAACTCTTGGTATATGAGTATGTTGTTGAGTTGGTTGCCTATGCTGGTGATGCTGGGCGTTTGGATTTTCTTCATGCGTCAGATGCAGATGGGTGGCTCTAAAGCTATGTCGTTTGGGAAAAGCAAAGCGCGAATGATGCCCGAATCTGCGAAGAAAAAGGTTACATTCGCGGATGTGGCCGGCATCGAGGAAGCAAAGGAAGAACTCGAAGAACTCGTTGATTTTCTCCGTGACCCGCAAAAATTCACACGCTTGGGTGCTCGTATTCCCAAGGGTGTTCTTATGGTTGGTCCTCCGGGCACGGGTAAAACCCTGCTGGCGCGGGCTATCGCGGGCGAAGCGGATGTGCCGTTTTTCTCTATAAGTGGTTCGAGTTTTGTGGAGATGTTCGTCGGGGTCGGGGCGTCGAGGGTCCGGGATTTATTCGAGCAGGGCAAAGCGAATGCGCCTTGCATTATTTTCATCGATGAGATAGATGCTGTCGGGCGACATAGGGGCGCCGGCCTCGGTGGCGGCCACGATGAGCGTGAGCAGACGCTCAATCAACTTCTTGTCGAAATGGATGGTTTTGAATCGAATGATGGGGTCATCTTGATAGCGGCGACGAACCGGCCCGACGTGTTGGATCCGGCTCTCCTCAGGCCTGGCCGCTTTGACCGCCAGATTGTCGTTTCCTTGCCCGACATCAAAGGACGCTTGGCGATTTTGGAGGTGCATGCCGCGAAGGTGCCGCTCAACGAATCCGTCGACTTGAATCTGATAGCGCGGGGAACTCCGCGATTTGCGGGCGCTGATTTGGCCAACCTTTTGAATGAATCCGCACTCTTGGCGGCGCGCCGGGGAAAACAATCGGTCGAAAATGACGATTTGATGGAAGCGAAAGATAAGGTTTTGATGGGCAAGGAGCGGCGCAGTATGGTGCTCAGTGAAAAAGAGAAGAAGAACACGGCTTTCCACGAGGCGGGACACGCCCTTGTTTCATTGCTGATACCAGGTACGGATCCCGTCGAGAAGGTGACCATTATCCCGCGAGGTTTTTCGCTGGGCAGTACGTGGTCCTCGCCTATTGAAGATCGCTATAGCAACGACAAAACATTCTTGACGAACCAGCTTGCTTGTCTGATGGGCGGACGTGCAGCGGAGATGCTGGTTTTTCAAGAGTTGACGACAGGAGCGAAAGCCGACATCCAGACGTCAACCGAATTGGCGAGAAGCATGGTTTGTGAATGGGGGATGAGCGAGAAACTCGGTCCTTTGGCCTACGGAAAAAAACATGAGCAAATCTTCCTGGGGCGTGAAATCTCCCAGCACAGGGACTATAGCGACCAAGTAGCCCTGGAAATTGATAATGAAGTGAAAAATATGGTTTCGTCGAGTTATGAGAGAGCGTATAAATTGCTCGAGGAAAATCGGGACAAGCTCGATTTGCTCGCCAATGCGCTGCTTGAGTATGAGACCATCGATCTCAAAGACATCGAGTCTTTGATGGAAACCGGAGAGATTTCCAGGAGTCGCAAGCCAAAAGACGAAGTTGGCGAAGGAAAGACTCCGGTCTCTCCAGAGCCGGAGGAAAAACCTCGCGAGGATCCGCAAGGATCACCGACGGACTTGGCGCCCGGCCAAGCCTAGTTTCTCCCTATATTTCGATTTATGATGTCGTATAGAAGCGCCTCTGGATTCTGGCGCATTGGACGTGAACGTCCCAATGACATGACGTTGTATTTGTGGTGTCGAGGAGAAAGATGGCTAAGCTCTGTGTGAATGTAGATCATGTCGCCACCATCCGCGAAGCGCGAAAGACGAACGAGCCCGATCCTGTGGCGGCCGCGCTCATCGCTGAACGTGCGGGCGCTATAGGCATCACCATTCACCTGCGTGAAGACAGAAGGCATATCCAGGACAGGGACCTCACGTTGATGCGCCAGGTGGTTCGGGGCAAGCTCAATTTGGAGATGGCGCCTGT
Source organism: bacterium (assembly GCA_965218885.1). Classification (GTDB taxonomy): domain Bacteria; phylum UBA8248; class UBA8248; order UBA8248; family UBA8248; genus Bin107. The sequence continues at coordinate 3,580,423 of OZ244713.1, forward strand.
ATCCGAGATGCAGGGCATCGCGCTCGATGTGAAGCCGGAGCAAGTCACCCTGGTTCCGGAGCGACGTGAGGAGATAACGACCGAGGGCGGCTTGCATGTGGCTGGCAGCATCGAACAAATAGCCGACTTGATGAAACCGCTGCGAGAAGCAGGGATCCTCTTGAGTCTATTTATCGATCCCCATCCCGCCCAAATTGAAGCCGCCAAGGTGTTGAACACGGATTTCGTGGAATTGAACACGGCGGCTTATTCTGAGGCGAAAGATTCCGTCTCTCAAGAAAAAGAGTTGGCTTCACTTCGCGATGCTTCCTTGCAAGCCCACGACCTAGGTATCGGCGTTCACGCGGGCCACGGCCTCACCTATCTAAACGTGCACGCCGTGGCCTCTCTTCCCCATCTGCAAGAACTAAACATTGGCCACAGTATCGTCTCGCATTCTGTTTTTGTCGGTTTTGAGAGAGCCGTGTGCGAGATGTCGGATATCATCGAACGAGTAGGCGCCGCCTGAGCATGCCGATTCCGGTCGTTACAGCTCAGGAAATGTCGAATATCGACAACCGGGCGATTCAGGAATATGGAATTCCCTCCGCATGCTTGATGGAAACGGCAGGGGTAAAATCCGCTCAAAAGATCTGGGGAAAATATGGCAGAGCCGGTCTCCGTGTTTTGATTGTTTGCGGGAAAGGGAACAACGGTGGAGATGGTTTCGTCATTGCCAGACATTTATACAATTCCGGGGCCGATGTTGATGTCGCGGCCTTGTTTCCCCTGAACGAAGCCACTGGTGAGCCCGCCGTTTTTCTGAAAACGCTCGAAAAGATGGAAATTTCCGTCTTGGAGGTGGAGGAGAAAAACGCCTCATTGTTGGAGGCGATGACAAAAAACGCAGATTTGGTAGTAGATGCCATTCTGGGAACCGGATTTCGTCCACCTGCCCGAGGCCTTCCGGAGGAGGCAATCCGTATCTTGTCCGCCTGTGAGACCCCGATAGTGGCCATCGACATGCCATCCGGGCTTGATCCCACTGCCGGCAGGGCCGAGCCTCCACATATAGATGCAAAAATCACGTTGGCGCTGGGAGCACTCAAGCGGGGACATCTTCTTATGCCGGCTGCTGAGCATGTGGGGGAGGTGATATCGCTTGATGTCGGGATTCCGCAAAAGTGTCTGTATGAAGAAAATATTTCGCTTCACGTCACGGAACCCTCCGATGTGGCTGAGAATCTGCCCGAAAGACGTCCCGATGCGCACAAAGGGGATGCCGGCCACCTTTTGTTGATAGCAGGCGCGCCCGGTATGTCGGGAGCCGCCTTGATGACGGCCATGTCGGCTCTTCGTTCGGGTGCCGGTCGGGTGACGCTTGCCGTGCCGGAAAGTATTTATCCCCTCGTGGAGAGCAAATATCCCGAAGTCATGACGTTATCTTTACCGGCCACGGAATCCGGATCTGTTGACGCATTGGCGTTCGATTTTATCGTGGAGCGTTCAGAAGACATGAGTGCTTTGGTCGTAGGCCCTGGACTGATGACGAACCCGAGAACAATTGAGCTTGTCCACCTCCTCATCCAACATGTCGATGCCCCCCTTGTCCTCGATGCCGATGGCCTGAATGCGCTTGCTCAAGATTTGACCATCCTGGATGGCAGACTCGCACAACTGATTTTGACGCCTCATCCAGGTGAAATGGCGAGACTTCTTGGAATCTCGACGAGAGAAGTGCAAGAAGATCGTATCACTCACGCAAGCCTGTTTGCTGCGCACCATCAACTTGATATAGCCCTGAAGGGCTGGGGAACGATTGTCGCCACATCGAATGGGGAAATCTGGTACAACCCCACCGGAAACTCCAATATGGCAACTGCCGGTAGTGGAGATGTATTGGCGGGTGTCATTGGCGCCTTGCTCGCTCAGGGGCTTTCTCGTAAGTGGGCTTTGGCATGCGGGGTTTATCTGCATGGTTTGTCTGGCGAATTGGCGTCCTTGGAAGTGGGTGGACTCGGAATCACGGCAACCGATATTTTACAAGCCCTTCCTAAGGCGAGAAGGGAAGTGTTCATGGAAACAGGAGGTTCCAAAACTGCTCGAATTTCCCTTTGAGATGCAAAGTGATTCGATTGGACAAACGGCCGAGTTGGCTGCTCGATTGGCGAAAGTATCGAGACCCGGCGAGGTCATTTTGCTCGATGGTGACTTAGGCGCCGGAAAAACCGTATTTGCAAAAGGTTTTATCGAATCGATGTCGGGGGGAGAGGGACAAATTATCAGGAGTCCCACTTTTGTCTATATTCGCCATTATCCGACCATTCCGCCCGTTCACCATATCGACCTGTATCGACTTCCAAAGGATTCAAACATCAAGGAAATGGGTTTGTGGGATCATATAGGTGAGAGCGATTTTGTATTGATCGAGTGGCCTAACCATGTGGAAAAATGGCGCTTCTCTGTATCAACGCACGTCAAGTTTGAGATTGTGGGAGATGAAAGTCGACGCCTCTATATTTTCCGGCCATGAGATAATTCTTCTTTACAAAGAAAGAAAAGGGTGGCACTCTAATAGGGCATTATTTTTGCATGTATTAATTGAGGCAGAGACGTAACCGGAGCGGGAAGATAAATTTCGTGGTTCTGGGGGGATGAGTTTTTTATCGCAGATATCGCATGTGTTGACGTTGAATACCGCCTGTGTTTCAGAAGGTTTGCGATGCTTTTCCGTAAGATGCTGAGAATGGTGTTGCTGGGCTTTCTACTCGCGATTGGCGGTACAATTGCCTATTTTATCGTGAGTTCTTCGGGTCATCTTCTGAATATAGGAGAAATTTCGTTCACAGACTCGGATGCGGACTTCAATATAGATAAAGTGCATGTTGTTCAAAACACAAAAGGCGTCAGGGAGTGGGAGTTGTGGGCGGACTCCGCCAAGGTGTACCGGCAAAAAGATTTGACCATTCTGAAGAATCTGAAGCTTCGTTTTTATCCGAAAGAAGGTGAACCGGCGCATGTGACCGCTCAGGAAGGAACCATGCAGAACGAAAGTCGAAACATTAGAATCAGCGGCAATGTCACCATCTTAGCGTCGAATGGCGTTTCAATGAAAACAGACTCTTTGTATTTTCGCTCAAAAGAAAAACGCATTGATTCGGATTCGCAGGTATTGATGGAAGGGGCTCGCTTTCGCTTGGTCGGCACTGGCCTACAAGGACAAACCGATCTGGGGAATTACAAATTGAAGGAGAAAGTGAGCGCTACGATATACGGTGCGAGCAATGATTCCCTCAACCAGGAAAGAGGAAATAAGCTTATTCGCGCCAACTAAGGGAGCATACGGCCGATCCCGAATGGAGGGCTGTTTTGAAACCGAAAAACTACCGCCTGAAGCGTTTTGGCCTCATTGGTTTTGGGTTATGCTTAGTTTTTTCATTGTGGACTGGCTCTTACTCATTTGCACAGCCAAAAAACAAGCAAAGCCGATTTAACCGCAAGGCTCCGATTCACATTACCTCCAACAAGATGGAAGTGAACAGCCGGAAGAATCTCATCGTGTTCATCGGGGATGTAAAGGCGAATCAGGGAAACATGCGCATCAAGGCGGATCGTCTCGAAGTATATACGCTGGAAGCTAAGCGACCGGGCTCGAAGCGTAGGCCGGCCCCCAAGGACAGGGCAGGGGAAGTCGATAGAATTGTGGCCATCGGAAACGTGAACATGGATCAAGCGAAAAGAAGGTTTGCCACTGCAGCTCGGCTTGAATATCGAGAATCCACCGGCATCGCTGTTTTGACAGGAAGCCCTCGCGTGTGGGAAGGAAAGAATCAGCTAGTCGGCGCCAAAATTGAATTGAATTTGAAAGAAGATAAAACGATAGTTCATGGCTCACCTCGCCGGAGAGTCAGCGTTACCCTTTTTCCTTCCAGCGAGACACCCCGCCGCAAAAAATCCAATTAGACTCATGGCTACGAGAACCGACGGCAATGCGATTCGACACGCAGGGGTTGTCTCAATTCTCGCCACTGGATTAACGAAAAGCTATTCTGGTCGAAAGGTTGTCTCCGGCGTGGAGCTCGAAGTACATCCCGGCGAAATTGTGGGTTTGCTTGGACCAAACGGGGCCGGCAAAACGACGATATTCTATATGATTGTCGGGTTAATCGTTCCAGATTCGGGAAAAATTTTTTTGAATGGCATGGAAATCACCAGCCAGCCCATGTATATGCGCGCCAAGCAGGGAATCAGCTATTTGCCTCAGGAGGCGTCTGTGTTTCGTCGTCTTTCGGTGAGGCAAAACATCATGGCGGTGCTTGAATTGGTTTCTAGTGATCCAAACCAGCGCGAGAAACGATTGAACGAAATTTTAGAGGATCTGGATATCAAGCACATTCAATCTGTGAAGGGATATGCCCTCTCCGGCGGTGAACGTAGGCGTGTGGAAATTGCCAGGGCATTGGCCACAAATCCAGATTTTATGCTCCTTGATGAGCCTTTTGCCGGTATTGATCCGATCGTGGTTCACGATATCCAGAACATTGTGGCGGGCTTAAAAGCTCGTGGAATTGGGGTCATTATCACGGACCACAATGTGCGCGAGGCCTTTCAGATATCCGACAGGGTATACATCATCAATGAGGGACAGATACTGGAGTCCGGTATCCCTGAGGAAATTGCCGCCAGCGATAAGGCTCGGGATGTTTATCTGGGCGAAAAATTTCGTCTTTGAAGGCGAGAGGAATAAACATGGCTTTGCAGCATAAGATGGTAATGAAGACGGAGCAACGTCTCGTCATGACCGCCATGTTGCGGCAGGCGATTGGCCTTTTGCCTCTGAGCCGCACGGAAATGCAGCAAGCCGTTCAGCAGGAAATGTTGAACAATCCCTTGCTGGAAGAAATCCAGGATGAAATGAAAGAGGTAGCTGACGGCGATATGCCGGAATTGAGAGACGATGTTCCCGAGAGTCAAAATGATGAAAGAGGCGAAGTGGAAATCGATTGGGAAAACATTGTGCAGGACAATTATGATGATTTCTCGCCTACAACCTTCGATGATGAGTTCCCCTCTCATGAACAGACCTTGGCGCGACCCGATACGTTGTATGAGCACTTGGAATGGCAATTGAGTCTTTCGGTGGTTCCTGAGCCGATAGCAAGGGTTGCCGAGCAAATAATTTGGAATGTAAATGACGAGGGTTATCTTGAGGTTGATGCGGAGGGGTTGGCGGACAGTGTGGGTCTGGGGCCTCTTGAGGCTGATAAGGCATTGGCTTTAGTGCAAGGATTCAATCCACCTGGCGTTGCTGCGAGAACACTTCAAGAGTGTCTCATTATACAATTGAAAAATTATGAATTATCTATGAATGGCAATAGCCGTTTTGTGGATTTGGCGCGAGTCTTGTTGCTTGAAGACATTGAGAAGATAGGTGAGCGGCAATATGCGAAACTGGCCAAGGCTAACGGCGTCGATGAAGACGATATCATTCAGGCCATCCACATCATTCGCAGTCTTGATCCTTACCCGGGGTTGCGTTTTTCCGAGCAAAGAGTGGAGGTAGTGACCCCGGACGTGAGCGTCACTAAGAGGGGAGATGATTATGAGGTAATGCTCAACGACGATGGCCTACCTCCCCTGCGTGTGAATTCTCTTTATGCAGCTATGGCAGCCGACAAAGCGGGCACTTCTCTAGATACGCGGAAATATTTAGAGGAAAGGCTCAGAGCGGCTGCCTGGTTCGTCAAAAGCATAGAGCAAAGAAGACAGACGATTCTGAAAGTATGCCGAAGCATTGTGCGTTTTCAAAAGGATTTCTTGGACGATGGCGTGAGTTGCTTAAAACCCCTGATTTTGAGGGATGTGGCGCAAGATATCGGGATGCACGAATCGACCGTGAGTCGTGTTACGACGGGCAAGTATATGGATACGCCGCAGGGTGTCTTGAGCTTCAAGTATTTTTTCCACAGCGGGTTGGAATCGAGTGAGGGGAAGAGCACCTCTTCGGTAGCTGTAAAGGAGACCATCAAGAAAATAGTGGAACAGGAAAACCGTGATAAGCCGCTCACCGACCAACATATTGTGGATAGACTCAAGCAAGACAACGTGGCGATAGCGAGGCGGACGGTGACAAAATACCGCAAAGAACTGCGCATCTCTCCCGCTAGTAAAAGGCGCAAAATGCGTCGATGACACTAGATGCGGCCTGTGTATTGACTCATATTTCGTGCCCGCGCACACCGTGGTTCGTAGAGGTGGGGCAAGGGCCCCATGGGCTTGTGAATAATCTGCAATGGTTTTGAATGTTTGTTATTATCCATAGAATCTGGGCGTTACATTCTCCGGGGCGCAGTATGGTGGCTCCAAGTTTCGTGTAGAGCGTTCACTCGTATCACCAGAATGGACATTCAGTCCCTTGGGGCGTATTGAACGTCGAGGAAAGTGATGAGTAAGCTCTCGGTATCTCAATTGTACGAAGATCTGCGGGAAGAGTTGAAGTTATCCATACTCTCGGGCGAATCTGGCATGAGCCGCTGGATTAATCATACGCACTTTCAGAAAAATGGTTTGCCTCTTGCCGGATTTCTGAAAGCTGTGCACCCGGATAGGGTTCAGGTATGGGGCAGCACAGAAGTAGGTTTTCTGGAAGACCTGAAAGAGGAGGAGAGAATCGAAGCGGTGCGCAAATATTTTCGTATGCCTCTGTGCGCCGTACTGGTTACGGGAGGGAAATATATTTCTCCGAGTATCAGGGAGGTATCGGATCAATCAGGGGTGCCGATTATACTCTCGGGCTTGCATGGCAAGGACTTGATGCCGAAATTGTCGGGGTATCTCGAGGAGCACCTCTCTCAGCATGCCAGGTTGCATGGCGTCCTTGTTGATTTATATGGTGTCGGTGTACTTATCCAGGGGAAAAGCGGCATTGGAAAAAGCGAGTGCGCACTCCATCTCGTCACGCGGGGTCATCGGCTCGTTGCAGACGATGTGGTGGATATTCAGTTGCGCGGAAATGAGTTGGTTGGAAAAAGCACAGAACTACTTAAACACCACATCGAGGTGAGGGGGCTTGGAATACTGAATCTGAAAGACCTCTTTGGCGTGGTCGCGATTCGGTATGAAAAAAATGTCGACATCATAGTGGAGTTGATTCCTTGGAGTCCGGATTTGGCTTTCGAGCGTCTCGGAATCGATATCGAGACCCAAATTGTCTTGGGTAAATACCTACCGCACGTGAAAATCCCCGTTGCTCCAGGGAGGAATATACCCACGCTGATCGAGGTGGCTGCCAGGAACCTGTTGTTGCAGAGAATGGGTTATTTCTCCGCAGAAGAATTCAGCCGCACCCTCTCTGCCCGGATCGCGCTCGAATCGATGGATTAGAAGGACAAAAGGAAAAAGAGGTTTCGCATGATTGGTTTGGTGATCGTCGGTCATGGAGATTATCCGAATGCATTGCTGCATGCGGCCGAATCCGTCCTCTCCGGCGCAACTCAAATGAAGGCGCTGTCCTTGAAACCTGACGCCGACCCCGCCGGATTCACGGAAAAAATAGAAAAAGCGGTTACTGAGGTAGACGCGGGTGAGGGGGTGATAATTATGACGGATATGATGGGAGGTGCTCCTACGAATGCGGCTCTCGCCATGCTCAATCATCCGAGGGTAGAGGTAGTGACAGGAGTGAATTTACCGATGCTCTTGAAATTGTCGTTCATCAAGGGAAAGACTGTTTCTGAAGCGGCGCGTTTTTTGGTGGAGTATGGAAGGCGAAACCTGGCCCAGCCGAGCGAAATGATCAATTCAGTGAAACAGAAAACAACCAAGGAGGAATGAACGCCGTTATGGCGGAACAAAGAGTCAATATCAGCAATCAAATGGGACTTCATGCCAGGGCAGCGGCGAAATTCGTGAGGCTATCGAGTAAATTCGAGAGCGAAATTTTTGTTCGATTTCGTGATATGGAGGTAGATGGAAAAAGTATCATGGGCGTCATGATGCTTGCTGCCACTCCTGGCTCGGAACTCCTGATAAGCGCATATGGTTCGGATGAAGATACTGCAGTGGCGGAATTGGCGGAAATGGTTCGAACTGGCTTTGGGGAGATGAGATAGAATTTAGTGAGAATGTGCAGGACATTGAAAGCGTATAATATTGAGGTGAAATATAGAGAATTATATATAATGTATTGATAATCAATATTTTACTAAATATTATTTTTATGAGTAATTTTTCACATTTGACATGTGCTCAACAATTTTCCGATAAGTAGTTTTGCGAATAAACGACATTTTTCCCGTGCGCTTCCGTCCAAATTCAAGAAATGATACAAGACGCCAGAAAACGCATGTCGTCTGGCGAGGAGTTCTTGTATGACTCGATGGCGACCTCCAATTCCTGGGAGACTGTAGATGGGTTCCAATCATGGGAGAAATTACATTTTCACTTCCGAATCTGTTTCTGAAGGGCATCCTGATAAAATTGCCGATCAGATAAGCGATTCCGTTCTAGACGCTATTTTTCGTGAAGACCCCAACGGTCGCGTTGCTTGTGAAACGCTTGTCACGACGGGCATCGTATTCATAGCCGGCGAGATTACGACGACGGCACATTACGATGCGCGCGAGATCGCGCGCGAGACGATTCGGCAAATTGGCTACGACGATTCGGCGTACGGCTTTGATTGCAATACATGTGCGGTCGTTACGGCGATTGACAAGCAATCCCCCAACATCTCTCAAGGGGTAACGGAGGGGGAGGGTCTGTTCCATGAACAAGGTGCAGGCGATCAAGGGATGATGTTTGGATTCGCCTGTCGTGAATCCGAAGAATTGATGCCCCTGCCCATCATGTTGGCCCACAAGTTGGTTCGCAGGACATCGGAAGTAAGAAGAAATGGTGCTTTAGACTACCTGAGACCCGACAGCAAAAGCCAGGTATCTATTCACTATGAAGATGGTAAACCCGTTGCAATCGACAATGTTGTCATTTCCGCCCAGCATTCAGAGGAAGTGGGGCTCGAGCAGATCCGCGAAGACATCGTTCGCGAAGTCATAAACCCCATTCTCCCGGAAGACATGACGACAGAGGACACTAAATTTTATGTGAATCCAACCGGCCTTTTCGTCATTGGGGGGCCTATGTGTGACACGGGGCTCACGGGCCGGAAAATCATCGTGGATACCTATGGAGGATACAGCAGGCACGGCGGTGGCGCATTTTCAGGCAAGGACCCCTCCAAGGTGGACCGATCAGCCGCCTATATGGGGCGATATATCGCCAAAAATATCGTTGCGGCCGGACTTGCCGATAAAGCGGAAGTACAACTCGCCTACGCCATTGGCATGGCGGACCCCGTTTCCGTTTTGGTTGAGGATTTTGGAACGGGCAATGTGGATTCGAATGTCCTCTCGAGGGCTGTCCGCGAAGTATTCGGTCTCAAACCCAGAGAAATTATCGAACACCTCGACTTGCGCCGCCCTATCTTCAAAAACACGGCGGCTTATGGACACTTTGGCCGGAATGAACCTGAGTTCACTTGGGAGAAAACAGATAAGATAGCCGATTTGAAGACTGCTGTCGGGGCGTAAAATAAGGTAACGCTGACTGGCCGATTTTAACCGCGGGAAATTTTGGAGAAGAAATGGATTTTGACATCAAGGACGGAAGCCTTGCGGGGCAGGGCGCATTACGGATGGAGTGGGCCTCGATGAGCATGCCCGTTCTGAATATGATTCTAAATCGATTCGAGAGAGAAAAGCCCCTTGAGGGCGTACGCATCGCCGCTTGTTTGCATGTGACGACGGAGACTGGATATTTAATGAAGACCTTGGCGGCCGGTGGCGCCGAGGTGAGTCTTTGCGCATCGAATCCGCTTTCGACCCAGGACGACCTCGCCGCGAGCCTCGTAGAGAACGAGGGGATTCCAGTCTACGCCATCAAAGGAGAAGATAAGGATACCTACTACAGCCATATGGCGTCCGTGTTGGATAGCAAGCCTCATATTACGATGGACGATGGGGCGGATCTTGTGACTCAGGTGTTGACGGTTCGCAGAGATTTGATTCCCGATATCCTGGGAAGCACCGAAGAGACGACGACCGGAGTGATCCGGCTTCGCGCCATGGCGGCGGATGGCGTACTGGAATTCCCTGTCATCGCAGTGAACGATGCGAATACCAAGCATTTTTTTGACAACCGCTATGGAACGGGCCAGAGCACAATTGACGGAATAATTCGCGCTACGAACAGGTTGCTTGCGGGCTCCGTTTTTGTCGTCTCTGGTTATGGGTGGTGTGGCAAGGGACTGGCGAGTAGAGCGCGAGGCATGGGAGCCAATATCATCGTAACCGAAGTGACGCCTCTCAATGCGCTGGAAGCCCTGATGGATGGATATCGCGTCATGCCCATGGCCGAGGCGGCCGAGATTGGAGATTTCTTCTGTACCGTTACGGGCGATACGAGCGTCATTCGACTTGAGCACATCAAGAAGATGAAAGATGGAGCCATTATTTCCAACTCCGGGCATTTCGACGTGGAAATCGATGTGGCGAGACTCGAGGAAGTGGCCAGGTCGAAGCGGGAAATTCGATCACTGGTCGATGAATATACTCTCAAAGACGGAAAACGGATTGTCGTCATTGGAGGCGGGCGCCTGGTGAACCTCGCCACCGCCGAAGGACATCCAAGCAGCGTGATGGACATGAGTTTCGCCAATCAAGCTCTGGCTGCTGAATATATCGTGAAGGAAGGCAAGAATCTGGGAAGCGAAGTGTATCCGGTGCCCCAGGAATTGGATGACGATATTGCCCGTCTGAAATTACAGAGCATGGGTGTGGAGATTGATACGCTGACTGATGAGCAGGAGAAATACTTGAAGAGTTGGCAGCAGGGGACTTAGCGTTTCTCCGCAACCGATACGCTGCCCGCTGCGGGGGAAGTTTCTGTGGCCGGAAATTTGTTCGCCACGCTGTGCAGGAGAAAAAAAACAAAACGACTGTTGAGGAATTTATTTCTCATCTTTGTTTTTTTTCTTGTTTTTTGGACGCAAGGTGAAGGGGTCACATTTGGCGCGCGCGGATTGGGCGCGAGAATTCTCGGAGTTCGAGAATTCTCCACGGCAGGTTATGCGCGGATAGTTTTGATATTGAACCGCGAAACGTTTGATTTTAAATCGGGCGTCTTGAAGAAACCCACGCGAATTTTTCTTGATATCCCTCGCGGGCGAATCGGGCGGGGTGCTCAAATTCCGAAATTTTCTCCAGGAAGAAGCATCGTATCTCGTCTCAGGTTCGGCAAACCGAGGAAGAACAACCTACGCCTCGTGATTGATATCGCGAAAAAATATGATGTCAAATACCGAGTTTTCACCCTCCCGAGTCCGCAACGCCTTGTGGTTGACGTATGGGCCAAAAGCGCGGCGCTCTCAAAACTTCCCAAAAGGGGAGGTAGCAAGCGCCCGGAGCAGGAAAAATCCGCGCGCGCGCGCAGGGTGCCTCCTCGCCGAAAAACTGCCGCAAGGCTGAAGCGCCGCGAGATGAATTTAACGCAAAGATTTCGTCACAATCTTGGCAGAATCGTCCTGGACCCGGGACATGGGGGCAAGGATCCGGGCGCGGTTGGTTTGTTCGGCTTGAGAGAAAAAAGTGTCGCCCTGGACATTGCCCTGAGAGCCAGACGGGTGCTGAGGCGCGTCTTGCCCGGCAACCGGATCTATCTCACCAGAACTACTGATAGGTACGTTTCCCTTTCCTATAGAACATCGTTCGCAAATGCGCATGACGCTGATATTTTCGTGTCGATTCATGCGAACAGTGCGCGTTCACGTCGCATACACGGAATCGAAACCTATCTTTTGAGCGAGGCCTCATCGGGCAAAGCACTCAGATTGGCGGCCAGGGAAAGTGGAACGACCCTTGCGCGCATGACTGATTTGCAAAGGATCCTGAATGACCTGGGGTTGAGGTCGAAGGTCACGGAGTCCCAGCAACTGGCCCGGCAGGTTCAGCAAGCGATGCTCTCGCGTTTGAGGCCTGGTTATCACGGCATCCGCAATATGGGCGTGAAACGTGGGCCCTTTTATGTGCTACTCGGCGCCCGGATGCCGAGTATTTTGCTCGAGGTCGCCTTCATCTCGAATCAGCGGGAAGCGCGGCGAATGGGTAGCCCGAAATACCGCCAAGCGCTTGCAGAAGGTATTGCAAAAGGTATCATGCAGTTTGTAGGCGTCGGTTCCAGAAAAGCCGGAATGAACGCCCTGAAACGCTAAAAACCATTTTTCATCTGGAAGCGCCTCCATGCCTTCTCCCGTCTTCGTAATCGTCGGTCGCCCGAATGTGGGGAAATCCACTTTCTTCAATCGTCTCATCGGCAGACGCGCCGCTATTGTGCAAGCAGAACCGGGGGTGACGCGGGACAGGCGCTACGGCGAGGGGGAATGGGAGGGCAAGAAATTTCTCGCTGTTGATACGGGTGGTATCGCCGCATCGGGAAGTGACCCGTTCTTGTCGAAAATTCAAGAACAGACGGTGACCGCCATCGAGGAAAGTGATGTTGTTTTGTTTCTTGTTGATGGAATCGAAGGTCTCCTTCCCGGAGATCATGAAGTCGCGCAAATGATCCGCGTCTCGCAAAAACCGGTGCTTCTCATCGTGAATAAATCGGATTCCAAGCGCACGCGCGAGACGGAATGGGATTTTTACCAACTGGGTCTTGGGGAAGTTTGGCCCGTTTCGGCGGAGCATGGCACAGGCGTGTCCGATGTGATGGATGAGGCGATTCGTATCGCTTCGAGCGAAATCGGAGCCGAGGAAGTGGAAGATGCGGATGAGCGTCGTATCGCCGTCGTCGGCCGTCCGAACGTGGGGAAATCCTCTTTCGTGAATCAAATTCTGGGAAGCGAGCGGACCTTGGTGAGTTCCGTGCCGGGCACGACGCGAGACCCCGTGGATTCCCTATGTGTGAGAGAGGGGAAATCTTATCGTCTCGTGGATACGGCCGGCATCAGGAGAAGAGGAAAGATTGGCAAGCGCCAGGTGGAGGCGGTGAGCATGATTATGGCCTATCGCAGCATTGAGCGCGCCCAGATCGCTTTGCTTCTCATCGACGCGACTGAAGGCCCGAAGACGATGGATGCGCAGATAGCCCGTCACATCAAGGAATCTGGCCGCGCGTGTGCGATTTTGTTGAATAAATGGGATCTCCTGGCGAAGGAGACCAAGACGTTTGATGAAAAAGTACGTGAGATAAAGGACAAACTGGTTCACATCCATTTCGCGCCGGTTCTTTCGGTGTCCGCTCTGACGGGGCAGAGGTGTGAGCGTGTTTTCGATGTAGTAGACAAGATACATGAGTCTCATCTCAGGCGTGTTCCCACCGGGCAATTGAATCGGGCGATAACGGAAATCGTTTATGCGCATCCTCCGCCCACCGCTTCGGGAGGGCGGCGTCCCAAGGTGTATTATTCTACGCAGAGCAGCGTTTCTCCGCCCCACGTCATACTCTTTGCGAGCCTCGTAAGCCAAATCCCCGTGGAGCAATACGGGAGATATGTGGAAAACAGATTGAGAGAGCGGTTTGATTTTGAGGGTACGCCGCTTAGGGTGAGCTTTCGCCAAAGAGGGACGAGCGTCCCGCGAAGACGAAGGGGAAGAGCAAGACGATAACCTCAAGGATTTTCGAGAGTTTAGAGCAAACGCACAAGTTCATAGTTCATATCTAGCTTTAATGATGCCCTGCAAGTAATTCATTCTGATTGACAAAGCGAACCTTGAATGGCAGGATTCCAGAAATGCTTGTTTTCGCATTTATCACCGAGTCAGGCGCGAGATTATTTCTAATCGTCACGTTGCCAAAGGGCTGATATCAGAGGAGTTGAGGTAGATGGCGGCGCACGAAACAGACAAAATTCGAAACGTTGCTTTGGTGGGAGAGGGAGGAAATGGAAAAACTTCTCTCGTGGAAGCCTGCCTCTTCACTGCGGGAAGCACGGACAGGCAAGGGAAGGTTGATGCGGGTAGCACGATACTCGACTCGGAACCCGAAGAGGTCAAGAGAAACTCCTCCATCTTGGGAGCAGTGGCCTACGCCGATTGGAACAGGCATCGCTTCAATCTTCTCGACACGCCGGGGTATTCGAATTTCATATCGGATACCGTCGCGGCCATTCGCGCATGTGACAACGCCGTCGTCGTTCTGAATTCTCATTCAGAGCCGAAAGTGATTACCGAAAAAGTTCTGGGCTGGGCCGAGGAAGAAGGCTTGGCCACATTCATATATCTGAACCAGATGGATCATGAACAAGCCGATTTGAGCCGCGCGATGGAATATGCGGAAAAGACGATCAATAAACGTCTCGTCGTATTGCAGCTCCCCATGAACCCGGGTGCCGATTTCAATGGGGTTGTCGATCTCATCTCGGGCAAAGCTTACACCTACCAGGTGGAAGGTAATGGAAAAGGTTCGGAAAGCGACGTTCCGGCGGAAATTGCAGATGCCTATGAGGAGTATCGTGGGCAACTCATCGAGTTCGCGGCGGAGACGAACGAAGAAGTCCTCGAGAAATATCTGGAGGGAGAGGAACTTTCGCCGGATGAGATCGTACAGGGGTTGCGCCAAGGCATTCAGGAAGGTTCTTTCTTTCCGGTTTTGTGCGGGTGTGGTTTGAAAAACGTAGGTACGGACCTTTTGCTCAAAGCGATTGAGCAGTTTGGCGCCTCGCCTTTGGCGCATGAATTCAAAGCGAAAGACACGAACGGCGAGGAAATGAGCATCAAAGCGGATTCAGACGAGCCTTTCCGTGCCCTGGTGTTCAAGACGGTAGTGGACGCTTTCGCCGGCAAGTTGAATTATTTCCGGGTGGTCTCGGGCGAGGTTTCTTCCGATGCCGGTGTTCTCAACACCACGCAATCGGAGAAAGAGAGAATCGGTTCTTTGCTCTTCATTCAGGGGAAAGGACAGTCTCCGGTCTCCGACAAACTTGTGCCGGGAGATATCGCCGCGCTCGCCAAGCTGAAAACCACGAGAACGGGGGATACGCTTTGCGACGAGGCCGGCGCCGTTGTGTTCGAGCCCATCAACTTCCCATCGCCCGTCATCTCCTATGCAGTGGCTCCCAAGAGCAAGGGCGATGAGGAAAAACTCAGCACGGCCCTCGCGCGTTTGCGCGATGAGGACCCCGCGCTGACCATCAGCCGTGACCCTCAAACAAAAGAGATGCTTCTTTCGGGCCTGGGCGTTTTGCATATCGAGGTGATGGTCGAACGCATCAAGCGCAAATATGGCGTAGAAGTGGAGATGAAAACCCCGCGCGTGCCCTACAAGGAAACGATTAAGGGCAGAACCAAGGTGCAGGGCCGCTACAAGAAGCAAACCGGTGGGCGAGGGCAGTTTGGAGACACCTGGCTTGAGATTGAACCGCTACAGCGAGGAGGCGGGTTCGAGTTCGTGGACAAGATTGTGGGTGGAGCGATTCCCAAGACATTCATTCCGGCCGTGGCGAAGGGGATTGTGGAGGCGATGGATTCTGGAACCTTGGCCGGCTATCCCGTGACGGATCTGAAAATCACGCTTTTCGACGGCAGTTTTCACAACGTCGACAGTTCAGAAATGGCGTTCAAAATAGCTGGTTCTCTCGGCTTCAAAAAAGGCGTTCAGGAATGCAGGCCGACTCTGCTTGAACCTATTATGAACATGCAAATCGTTGTTCCGGATGAATACATGGGCGACATCATTGGGGATATGAATTCGCGCAGGGGCAGGGTGCTTGGCATGGATCCCAGTGTTGGCAGCAAACAGGTCATCAAGTCCCAAGTTCCGATGGCGGAGGTTTTGAACTATGCGCCCGCGTTGCGATCGCTAACCGCAGATCGGGGGGATTTCTCCATGGAGTTTTCACATTACGAGGAAGTGCCGGGGCAGATTTCTGAAAAAATCATATCTGAAACGGCGACTGCCCGTGAGAGCGAATAATTCGCATATAGAGGGTTCTTGTCATGGCGAGAAAAGGGGTGAATCTTCTCGAAGGCGATGATGAGGAAAGGGACGACGACTCAGGGGAAGATTCCGGAGACGACGGGGGAAGCTATGAGCGGCGCAGAGGCGGCTTCGTCGACGTCTTGATGGTCATCTTGTTCGTGTGCGTCATGCTGGGTGGGGTGGCGTGGGCGGGATATCAATTTTGGTGGCTTCCCAAAATGAAAAAAACGGCGCAACTCAAAAGAGCCCGAATAACTCAAGAGAAGCAAAGAAGAATTCGTTTGGCAAAGATGAGAAAATCGGCTGAGGGCATGAGGCGGGCCCCTGGCGCCCCTGGACAACTTCAGCAAGCCGAGAGCGCCCAGGAGCAAAAAAGAGCTCTTGATAAGCCGGCTCGAACAGAGCAGCCCGCACCTTCAAAGCCAGCCGAAAAACCAGATGCCCCTGCCAAATCGATGATGAAACAAAAAGCCAAGCCCGAAAAGCCGGATGAAAGGCCGGCGCGGGAGATGATGGTGGCCGCTAAAATGCCCGAGAAAAAAGCTCCGGCTAAAACAACAGAACCCAAGCGGCCGAGTCCCTTGAGAAAACAGGTTGTTGGGGAAAAAGCTGAGAAGGCGAAACCTGGAAAAGCGAAAATCCGAGGCGAGACAGGCGTCCGCAAACCGTCTCGGGGTTTTTACTATAGCGTTCAGGTGGCTTCCTGCAGAACCGAGCGTTGTGCGGACACATTTTCAAGACGTTTGAGGAGTAAGGGGTTTTCCGCCTTCAGGGTAGCAAGCAGAAGCCGCGCGAGGAGACGCGGTGGGCGGCAAATCACAGAGGTGCGCCTTGGCTCGTTTCCGAGTCTTGCCGAGGCCCGGGCCTTGGCGAGCGAGGCGAGGAAGAGCAAGATCGGAGCAAGGGTGTATCGCTATGATAATCGATGGAGAGTGGCTGCAGGAAGTTTTGGAAATTTAGAAGATGCGGCTCTTCTTCTGGATCGCGCTGAGGATTCCGGTTTTCGAGGTGAGCTTGCCTCCCGAATTCAAAGTAGTGGGAGAGGGCGGCTTCACACAATTCGAACCGGGAAGTTCGCGAGCCTTCGTGATGCGTTGGCGTTCAGGAAAAAAATCCGCTTGGCTGGATTTTCCGATGCCATCGTAATGCGCCGAAGGTCGAAAAAATAGGGAGTCGCTCATGGCCCAGACTGCCCAAAATCAGAATATACCCGACAAGTTGTTTTTCAAGATCGGTGAAGTGGCGGAATTGACCGGTACAAAGCCCCATGTATTGCGCTACTGGGAGAGTGAATTCCGAATGCTCCGTCCGGCGAAAGGCGACTCTGGACAAAGGATATATCGCCGAAAAGACGTGGAACTCGTTTTTTCGATCAAACAATTGTTGTATGAAGAGAACTTCACCATTGCCGGAGCCAAGAAACAACTTCAAAAGCAAAGAGCAGCGAGAGCCGAAGCGAACAAGGAGAAAAAGCTTGCCGAAGCCAAGCCGGAAGTTGCTCCTCTATTGCCGTTTGAAAACCCAAGTCGGGAAAACGTCGATCTGGCGTGGATTCGCAAAGAACTCAGGGAAATACTCGGAATTCTTAATAGGGGCCGTTGAGGCTTGCCTGGATTTGATTTCATTACTTCGTGCCGGTCCGCATTTCGAAAAGCGATTGACGGATCGGCCCGTTCCGCTTATTGCGCCACCCGCTCATTTCCAAGGACGGAAACCGCGCAAGAGGTTTTTTGAATCTGGATAGCTGACGCGAGAATGGTTCATAGATTTCCGGTTGTCCCATTGTCGCTGATATGGGGTTTTAACGCTAAAGGATTATGGTGAGATGGCCAGAACATTCAGGAAAGAAATCCGGCAGCCGGATGCATTGCAGACTTATGGAAGAAAATTGGTTCTTTGGTTCGTTGAGAACCAGAAGATTTTCTATGTGGGGCTGGGTGCCGTTATTGTGGTGGCGGTCATTTTTGTGGGCTACCGTATGTGGGATGAGCGCGCAAGAGAAAAAGCGTCCTTGGCCTATGGTTTGGCTAAAATCGCTTCTCCGGACGGCAAGGGGGATGCAGCGGAAGCCGCGTTTCAAAAGGTGGCTGACGATTATCCACGCTCGCGCCCGGGCCTTCTGGCTCGATTACATCTGGCGGCTTTGCTGCGTGATAGAAAACAATATCAAGGCGCGCGGGCGCAGTATGAATTTGTGGTAAAAAGCGGCGTTTCATCAGAGACCGACCAGGAACTGGCGAAACGTGGAATCGCCTCCGTCTTGATGCTGGAGGGCGCCTGCGGCGAAGCCATCTCAATGTGGGAGTCGATTCTCAAGCAAGGGAGTCTCTTCACGTCTGAGGATCTGTATATATCCATTGCAGATTGTCAGGAGAAACTCGGTCGAGTGGAGGATGCGCGTAAGACTTATGAGGAATTAAGTAAAAAACACCCTGAGAGTCCATTTTTGACCGATCAAATCCGCGCGAAGCTAAGCAACGCGAAAGCCGCCAAATAGCGGACACCTTGGAAATCCCGCACGCATTAAATGCTGATAAGATATGTTATGTCAAATTATATTCCAACATGTTTTTCTGAATCCTCCCTTTAACTCCCCTGCATGATAGACTGGGTCATGACGACTCGCCTCCAAGGAAAACCCCTCACCGTTCGTGGACATCCCGTGGATGAGGGTGCTCTTCGTCAGATAGAGTGCTGTCTCGCCGATGATGAAGCGCAAGCAGGCGCCCTATGCGCCGATCACCATCTGGGTTATTCCATGCCCATCGGCGGAATCATCGCCTACGAGAACGCCATATCACCGAGTGGCGTGGGCTATGACATCGCTTGCGGGAACAAAGCCATCAGGACGAACCTGAAAGCCT
The DNA here is from genome assembly GCA_965218885.1 of bacterium. Taxonomy (GTDB): domain Bacteria; phylum UBA8248; class UBA8248; order UBA8248; family UBA8248; genus Bin107. The sequence goes on from OZ244713.1 coordinate 3,599,238, forward strand.
CGGACGTGCGCACTGATATCTCCGATATGATGGATGCGATATTTCGAAACCTGGAATTCGGCATGGGCCGGAAAAATCCTGAACCAATCGACGATGCGCTTTTCGATGATCCCGCTTGGAAGATGCTGCCCGAGCTCGATGATTTGAAACCGCTGGCCCGCTCGCAACTGGGCACGATTGGTTCGGGCAATCACTATGTCGATTTGTTCGTCGATGAGGTGGACGACGCGCTCTGGGTCGGGGTCCATTTCGGCTCCAGGGGTTTTGGCCACAAAACATGCAGCGGGTTTTTAAATCTGGCGAAAAACCGGAGTTTCCATGACCGCCCTGCCCGTGAGGAAATGCACGCCCGGGCCACCGTTATCTCTCTCGCCTCCCCCTTGGGGGGAGACTATTTCGCCGCGATGAAGCTGGCCGGACGTTACGCCTATGCCGGAAGGGATTATGTGGGGGAGCGTGTGCTCGATATCTTGGGAGCAAATTCTGAATGGGAAGTGCATAACCATCATAATTTCGCTTGGGAGGAAGAGCACGACGGCAAGCGTTGTATCGTGGTTCGCAAGGGAGCCACGCCGGCCTGGCCCGGCCAGAAATGCTTTATCGGCGGGAGCATGGGCGATATTTCCGTCATTGCCGAGGGCGTGGAAACGTCGTCGTCGAGGTCTCTACTCTATTCGACGATACATGGCGCGGGCCGGGTGATGAGCAGAACGAAGGCGGCCGGGAGGAAAAGATGGCGCAAGGGCCGTTTGATTCGCAAGGGCGGGTCAATCACTCGGGAGCAAATGAAAGAGTGGATTGTGGATATGGGAGTCGTGCTTCGCGGAGCGGATACGGATGAAGCCCCGCAGGCGTACAAACGGCTTGAAGAGGTGTTGAGGTTCCATGATGATGCCCTTCGTATTTTGCACGTGCTCAGGCCCATCGGTGTAGCGATGGCGGGACCGGAAGTACGAGATGAATTTAGAGATTAGCGCATAGGACTCTCTCCTCGAGGAATTTCCCCGAATTCGCTTAACATGACTTTATGGGATAGTTTTTAGTAATCTAATCTAGATTGTTAGATATTATGTTTTATTTATTTGTAAATAGATGATTTATCTTAATAGATATTCAGGCCTTCCTGCTTTTTCCTCCAAACGTGAATTCTGCAAGACGCGCCTCTACCCTGACGCCCAGATGGCGTTCTTGCTTCAAGTACGGCTCGCACGAAAGACGGGACGACAGATGAAAATAGATGGAATTCTTGATCAGGGCCCCGGGAAAACCGGGTCGGCATGGCCTTCTACGTCGAGTTCAAATCCCGCGTCGCGAATCATGCGGTGCGCCGCGGCCGACTCCTGGCCGGATGTGGTGAGGTAGCCGTCCACGAAAATTGAGTTGGCGGGAAAGAGCGCCAGAGGCTGCAATTCTCTCAGTTGGACTTCCCTTCCCCCGGCGACGCGAATTTCGGAACGGGGATTATAAAAGCGCATCAGGCACAACAGCTTCAGGCAGGTTATCGGCCCAAGCAAGGGCCTCCCCTCGAGCGGTGTGCCGCTGATCGAGTTGAGAAAGTTGACCGGTATGGATTCGGGCGCGAGCGCGCTCAGCGCCTCACAAACGGCAATGACGTCGTCGGTGTTCTCCCCTTGCCCGAAAATTACGCCGGAGCACAATTCAAGGCCGGCGCCGCGCGCTGTACGCAGGGTGTCCACCCGATCGTCATAGGTGTGCGTGGTGCAGATTTGGGGATAATAGCGCGCGCTCGTATTGAGGTTGTGGTTAAAACGGTCGACGCCCGCCTCGTTGAGACTGGCGGCCTGGGAGGCTTCCACCAGGCCGAGAGAACAACACACGGAAAGGCGATGGCGTGATTTGATTCTGGAGACGGCGCGGCAGAGTTTTTCAATTTCCGCATCCGACGGCCCCCTCGCGCTGATGACGATGCAATAGCGTCTTGAACCGGCCGTCTCGGCCCGAGAAGCTCCTTCGAGGAGCTGTTCTTCATCCACCAGCTCGTATCTGTCGATTTGAGCGCTGGAGACGGCGGATTGAGAGCAATATCCGCAATCCTCCGGGCAGATGCCGCTTTTGGCGTTGATGAGGTAGTGAATCTGCACTTTTTTTCCGAAATAGGCTTGCCGCACAGAAAAGGCGGCGTCGAGAAGCTGAAGGATCTCATCATCCGGCGCGTTGACGATCGAGAGCGCCTCTTCTCGTTCGGGTCTTTCATCTTCCAGGGCGCGCCGCGCCAATTCGTGGTATTTCAAAGCATCTTTCCTTCTATTGGGTGTCTGCCCAAAACTTAACGCGCCGCTCCACTCTTTGGCAAACGAGCGTGGCGAAGATAGACAAAATGGCCGATACTTCTCTTGTCTCTAATGTTCGTGTGACCTATGATGAATTTGTTTTTTGTAAACTTAAAGTAATTTATTAATATATTGTATGATTATATTTTAAATCAACGAGGTAAATGATGAAAGTTAGCGCAACACTTGAGCAAGAATTGAGCGCAGCTATTGATGGTGAAGTGCGCTTCGACGCATTCACCAGAAAAATATACAGCACCGATGCGAGCATGTACGAAATAGAACCCGTGGGCCTCGTGCTGCCTAAAACGGACGCCGATGTGAAAAAAACGCTTCAAATTGCTCAAAGACACAACGTCGCCATCCTGCCCCGGGGCGGCGGCACAAGCCTCGCCGGCCAGACCGTGGGCGAAGCATTGATACTCGATTTTTCGAAATACATGAACCAGGTACTCGAATTAGACGCCGATGAAGAATGGGCGCGCGTTCAGCCGGGGTTGGTGCAGGATCATTTTAATGATTACTTGAGCCCGCGCGGATTCGTGTTCGGCCCCAACACATCCACGAGCAGCCGCGCCACCATCGGCGGCATGATGGGGAACAACTCCTCCGGTTCTCGCTCCATCGTCTACGGGAAGACGGTGGATCACGTCATCGAAGTTTCCGGCTATTTCGCCGATGGAGAACCCTTCTCTTTTGGACCTGTGGATGCGGAGTCTCTCGAAGAACTCATGCGCGAGGATTCTCGCACAGGCAGGCTTCACAAGGCGCTTAAAAATATCGTGGACGACCAACGGGGGGAGATTGAGGATCGCTACCCGAAAATTATGCGCCGTGTGAGCGGATACAACCTCGATGAACTCGCCAGGGAGACGCAGCCCTTCAATATCGCCAAGCTCATGGTGGGCGCCGAGGGTACGCTGGCCGTGGTTACCGAAGCCAAGGTGCGCGTGTGCCCCAAGCCCAAGGCGCTCGGCGTCCTGGTGGTTCATTTCCACAGCATCGAAGAGGCTCTCGCCGCGAGCAAGACGATTTTGACCCACGACGTGGCGGCGATAGAGATCATCGACAGGGTGATCATCGAGCTCGCCAAGCAGAACCTCGAGGCCCAGCGCCTCATGAGCAGCTTCGTGGTGGGCGATCCGGATTCTTTCCTGACGATTGAGTTTTTCGCCGAAAATGACGACGAAGCCAAAGAGAAAGTCAGGCGCTTACACGATGAACTGGAAGCGAAAAACATCGGCTACGCGCGCGTTCCGCTGGATGACCCCGCCCACAAGCAGGATTGCCTGAACATGCGAAAAGCGGGATTGGGCTTTCTCCTCGGACGGCGGGGCGACTGGAAGCCCTGCGCCTTCGTGGAGGATTGCGCGGTGACCCCCGAGCGTCTTCTGGATTATTACCGGCATTTCGAGGCCATCATGAAGAAGTACGATACGGCCACCTCCTACTATGGCCACACGAGTGTGGGGCTTTTGCACCTGCGCCCGCTCATCAATCTCAAAGACGATACGGAGATCGAGAAAATGGCCGCCATCGCCGAGGAGGTTTCGGACCTCGTGCTCGAATACGGCGGCGCCATGAGCGGAGAGCACGGCGACGGTCTGGCGAGAAGTCAATGGATACCCAAATTCTTCGGTGAAAAACTCTATGGCGCATTCGTCGAGGTAAAACGGCTCTTCGACCCGGAGAACCGGATGAACCCGGGAAAAATCGTACATGCCCTTCCCTTCACGCAGAATCTACGTTTTGACGGTTCTTACAAGACCCCTGAGATACCGACCATCATGGATTTTTCGAGCGACGGCGGTTTCGCGCGCGCGGTTGAGCTCTGCAACGGGGTGGGCGCTTGTCGCAAGCGAGACGGCACGATGTGCCCATCCTATCAGGCGACGATGGAGGAGGAGCATTCCACGCGCGGGCGGGCGAACGCGCTCAGGGAAGTCATTGCGAACGGAATACCCGGAGAGGATCTGGGCAGCGAGCGCCTCTATGAGGTGTTGGACCTTTGTCTATCGTGTAAGGGTTGCAAGGCGGAGTGTCCCTCTAGCGTGGACATGGCGAAAATCAAGGCGGAGGTGCTTCAGGCTTACTACGACAAGAACGGCGTGCCCCTGCGCGTACGGATGATGGGCCGCATCGCGCGCATCAACCGCCTGAGCGCCCCGGTGGCGCCCATCGTGAACTGGACGCTGGAAAATCGTTTCGTGCGTTCCCTGCTGGACAGGTTCCTGGGCATCGACAAGCGAAGAAGGCTCCCTCCCCTGGTGACGCCCACCTTCGAGGATTGGTTCGAGAGCCGTCCCGCATCCCGAAACAAATCCTCCGCGCGAGGAAAGGTTTTGTTCTTAAACGATACGTTTACGAACTTTAATTACCCCGAAATCGGCAAGGCCGCGGTCAAGGTGCTGGAGGCGGCCGGCTTCGATGTCGGGCTGGCGGAGACGGGTTGCTGCGGGCGCCCCATGATATCGCACGGCCTCTTGCGCGAGGGTCAGAAGCTGGCGGAGGAGAACATTGCGAGGCTGACCCCCGCGATAGAGGCCGGCCTGCCCATTATCGGTGTCGAGCCGAGTTGTCTGCTCACTTTTCGGGATGAATATCCGGACCTCGTGGCGGGCGATGCGCCCAAACGCCTCGCGGAGAATTCCTACATGCTCGAGGAATTTTTGCAAAGCCTGCGTGAAAAGGGCGAACTCGACCTGAAATTCAAGTCCCCGAAACAACAAAAAGCCCTCTTCCATGGCCATTGCCACCAGAAAGCCTTGGTGGGCACAGGCCCCTCCCTGGGGGTCCTAGGTATGATTCCCGATTTGGAGGTGACTCAGATCCCTTCGGGTTGCTGCGGCATGGCGGGTTCGTTCGGCTACGAGAAAGAACATTTCGACATCTCGCTCGCCATCGGCGAGACGAAGCTTTTCCCTGCTCTTAGAGCAGGCGCAGAAGACGCCACGACCATCGCCAACGGCGTTTCCTGCCGACAGCAAATCTCCGCCGGTGTCGGCAAAAAGGCGCTCCACATCGCCGAGGTGCTCGCCGACGCGCTGGATGAGTAGAATTTATTCTTTCAAATAAATTTATAACAATGACATGAAAAGAGGTTCTTCATGTCATTTCTTATATTTTCTAATCCGGGTTCCGGATGACCGAACGCAGGGTTTCGCCGCGTTCCATGGCCTCGAAGGCGGGTTCCACGTCTTCCAGTCCGATGACTTTCGTGACCATGCGGTCGAGGTCGAGTTCTCCTTTTTCGTACCAATCGGCGAGAAGCGGGAAATCCCTCGAAGGCAGACAATCCCCATACCAGGATACGCGCAGCGCGCCGCCCAGGCCGAAGAACTGGAGCATGGGCAATTCCATCATCATGTCGGGGGCAGGCACGCCGATGAGCGTGCAGGCGCCGGCGAGGTCGCGCGACCACAGCGCCTGGAGTAGCGTTTGGGGCGTCCCGACGGCCTCGAAGGAGTAATCGACGCCGTTCCCGCCGGTGAGGTCCTTGATCGCTTCCACCGGATCGGTTTCCGAGGCGTTGACGACGTCGGTGGCGCCGAATTCCCTGGCCCAGTCGAGTTTGTTCTCGGCGATGTCAACGGCGATAATTTTAGAGGCGCGCGCCATTTTCGCGCCCATGATGACGCTGCAACCCACCCCGCCGCATCCATACACCGCCACGCTGCTCCCGCGCCTGACTTGGGCCGTATAGAGCGTGGCGCCCACGCCCGTCATGACGCCGCAGCCGATGAGGCAGGCCTGCTCCGGCGTGCAGACGGTGGGTACTTTTACCGCCTGTTTCGCAGAGACGATGGTGTGCGTGCAGAACGTACCGATGCCGAGGGAGGGACTTAAAACCTGGCCGTCTTTTTTTACTCGCATCTTGGAGGCCGCGTTCAGACTGGCGGCGCAAAGGTTGGGCTGGCCGATGGAGCAGAAGCGGCAGACGCCGCAGGGGGCGCGCCAAGCCAGAACGACGTAGTCGCCCACGGCGAGATCGGACACGCCCTCCCCCACTTCCTGAACGATGCCCGAGCCCTCATGGCCGAGGAGATAGGGGAATTCATCCCCGATTTTTCCGAGTTTATAGTGTAAGTCCGTGTGGCAGACGCCGCTGGCCTGGATTTTCACCAGCACCTCGCCGGGGCCCGGGGAGTCGAGTTCGATTTCTTCCACTTCCGTGCGCTCGCCCGCTTTCCTTGAAATCACGCCATGGCCGATGATGCTCATACGCTTCCTCCCGGTCGTATATTCTTGATGCGCCGACTATAATGCGCCGCGCAAACTGAAAATTTCCGTTGACAATTTTATTCTCTCCCACGAGGGATTATCGCGCAAGGAGGCGACATGTCCGAAGATTGGTATCCTCGTTTCTCGGAAGCAGAAATGAGCAGGCGTCATGCGGCGGCGAAGGGCCTGATAGAAGAAGAAGGGCTGGATGCTCTTTTGTTCTTTGGCTTAGGCGGTACGAACCGCAACGCGCAGGCGAACATCTACTGGCTTTCGTGCTACCGGGATTTCAACCACTGCTATCTGATTTTTCCCAAAGAAGGCTCCCCTTCCCTCTTCACGGGACTATACAACCATCTGCATAACGCTCAAATGCAGTGCATTTTCGAGGACGTGCGTCACGGAGCTTATGGCAACCCCGAGCGCATGGCGGATCAGTTAGACGCCCTGGGGCTGGGCAATGCGCGCATCGGCTTGGTGGGCATAAACCCCCGCTTCAAGATTCTGCTTCCCTTCGAGCACATGGACTATTTGACGACGCGCTTCCCCGAGGCGCAGTGGGTGGACGTGAGCGCCAGATTCAGGGACTTGAGGCTTGTGAAGAGCGATGAGGAGATTGAATGGCTGAGCGAGGCGGCGCGGCTCACGGACCTCGCGATGGAAGCGGCCGTCATCCATGCAAAACCGGGAATTCCCGAAATCGAACTATCGGGCCGGATGGCCGCCGCGTTCAGGGAGCAAGGCGGCGAGCAGATGGTGCAATTCGTGACGGCCACGCCGATGGCGAATCCGCGCACGCCCGTCCCCTGGCAGAACCCCACGAGGCGAAAACTGGAGGCGGGCGACGTGCTCATCATGGAGATCAGCGCGGCGTATTATGGCTATGCGGGCCAGAGTTTGCGCACCTTCACCATCGGGGCGGACCCGACGCCTCCCTATCAGGCGCTGCTCGACGCCGCCATTGAGGTGTTCGAGGGAGTTGGGAAAACAATGAAGGCGGGAAATTCCGCACAAGCCGTTTTCGAGGCCACCGACCCGCTGCCCGAGAGGGGTTTTCAAATCTACGATTCCCTTGCTCACGGCTTCGGCACGGACTTGCTCCAGCCCTCCATCGGCATTCGGGGTTCGAACTATCTCGCTCCGCCGGCCGATTTCAAGTACCGCGAAAATATGGTGATGGTGATTCAGCCGAACCCCATGGACTCGGAAGGCCGGGGCGTGCAGATGGGCGATATGGGCATCGTCACCCAGGAGCGTTTTCGCTCCCTGCACACCTTCCCCATGAAGGCGTTTCGGTGCGATGGCTGAAGACCTTTTGCCCGATGGGATGAGTGCTCATTCGTCTTCTTCGTAACGCGCCCGCTCCGTCCATTGCACCATTGAGCATCCGTGCATAAAATCCGGGCGGTATAACAGCCATCCGGGATCACAACAGACGGTTTTTTGGTTCTTGTCAGAAGGAAAACATTCGTGGAATTCGTCATCAAGATTTACGACAGGCCCGAAGCCAATGCCTTACGGGACGTTCACAGAAAAGCGCACCTGGATTATCTGAAGCGCTTCGACGGCGTCACCCGTTTCGCGGGTCCGTTCTTGACCGACGACGGGAAGCGCGAACTGGGTAGTTTCCGCATTCTGGACCTGGCCGATCGCGCCGCCGCGGAAGAGCACGTGGCGAATGAGCCGTTCATCATCGAGGGGATTCAGGAGCGGCCTTCGATTCGCCGTTGGCGCGGCGCGGCGCCCTATTCCTGGCGCGATTGTTCGCGAAAAGAGGGGAATCTCCAGTTCTATGTCCATGCCTTGGATAAAGCGGCCGGGGGCGCGATCCGCAAGGCGCATGGTGAGGCGCACAGCGCCTACCTGATCGAGCACGGCGATTCGGTGATGGTGCGCGGCCCGCTTCTCACCGATGACGGAGAGACCAGAAACGGCAGCGTGCTGCTGCTCGATTTTCCCGACATCGAGGCGGCGCGAGCGTTCTGGGCGGAGGAGCCCTATAACCGCTTGGGCCTGTATGAGAGCGTGGATTTCTACGCCTGGCGCTTCGGGCGGGTGTTCGATCGCTTCAAAACGCTGGCGGAGTGATTTTCATACCACCATATTCATAGAATCTCGCCGGTGAACTCCGCTCGCACCCTCTCCTTGAGCGAGCGAATGGCTTTTAAGGACATTTTGAGAACCTGTTTCTCCCTTCGTGACATGGCCGACTTCCTGACATAGCGCGTCGCCTTGCGGAATCGCCTGAAATCCCTCAACTGCTGGCGCAGCAGCATGAACGTCAAGTGCTCGAGAGCGGCGGTATACTCGTCGGCCTCGTCATCGTTGAAAATCCCCGCCTCATGGAGCAGCCGGATGCGCTCGTAGGTGGAGGTCGCCTCCAGACCCTCTCTCAGGGCGAGCAGCCGCACGGCCCCGACCAAGGGGAGGATGCCTCCGTGCTTCAGGTTCACGCCCGGGGGAAGGCCCTCTCCCGCTCTCTCCGTGCGCAGCGTGCCGAACAGGCCGAGAGCGACGTGTCTGTCGGCCTCGGTTTGAAACATCGCCTGAAGAACGCCGGGTTCTTTTTGCACGAACCTCGTGATGTGATTCCGCAACTCTCGCCCCAGAGAGAAATCCCCGCAGGCGGTGTCGAAGTCGAAGAAAACGTCGCTCAACTGAACCTGGAACGTGCTTCTCTTCTGGAACCAGCGCAGGGTCTGGTGTTTCCACTCGGAAATCGATTTGCGCCACAGCGGGTTCGTCGCCATGACGTGGCCCTCGCACAGGGGAAAACCGATGGCGTCGAGATTCCGGGTCAGCAGTTCCGAGAACCGGATGAAGTAGTCGTTGATTTCGTTGTGCCGCTCCACGGGGTAGTCTTCGAGGATGACGCCGTTGTCCTGATCCGGATTGATGAAGTTCTCGCCCCGGCCGCTCGAGCCCATGACGATCACCGCGAAGCGAACGGGCGGCGCGCCTCCGCCTTCCTCTTCGATGAGCGCCACCGCTTTCTCGACCACCCGCCGGTAGATGTCGTTGTTCACGTGCGTGAGCAGCGCCTGAATCTCCGGCGCCGGGAGGGTGTCTTCCAGCAATTCTTGCGCCACGTCCACCTGCACGGCTTTCGCCTCTTGTAAGCCGTAGAGTTCAGGGTCCTGCGTTAAGGCGTCGATGTGCTCCACTACCTGCTCGGCCGCCACGACCATGGCGTCCTGGAGGTCGAGCAGGCCGAGGGGGCGGTTCGCCTCATCCACCACGGGCATGTGGCGGTGGCCGAGGCGGCGCATGCGCGCGATGGTGTGATAGAGGTAGTCCCCCTGTTTTGCGGAATAGACGCGAGGCGTCATGACTTGTTTTATCGTCTCAGCACCATCGCACCGCAAGGCGACGCGGCGCGTCACGTCTTTTTCCGTAAAAATGCCGGCGAGGGCGTTTTCCTCATCCGTCACGAGGACGCAGGTCGCGCCCTTCTCCACCATTTGGGAGATGACGTTCCCGAGATTCTCAGAAGCCGGGAATATCAGCGAATCGGGTTTCAGGAAATCATCCACAAGGCAGGAGAAAATTCTCGTCTGAGATTTCATGGGCTTCAGGGTCCATCTTAGCGGCGGATGGTCGAGAACGCCTCAAAATCATGGCGTGTCACACGGCTCTAGTATAACTTAGTTCTTCATGTATTTTCCCAAATAGGCGATGCACTTCCCGATCGCCGCCTCCTGGGTCGTATCGACGGCGTATTTCCCGTCCCCTCCCCGCTCGGGGTCGATTTCATTACGCAAGAGATAGTCTCCCCATTCGTTTCTTTGGTGATCCGTGATGAGCCCCAGACATCATCCCACACGATACGCGCGGGCGAAAAGCGCAGGCCAAAGATGCGCCGGCATCGGAGCGAACATCATTCGGCGAGGGAATTGTAAGCGCGTTTCCCCTTCTCCCGCGTTGTGAGAAAATCGCGTTTTAGAGAAGAAGGTTCGTTTTCCGCTCATTGGTTTTCAAGAAAGGAACGATGCCATGGCCGTAACGCTGTGCCCTGCGTGCGGGGCCGAAACCTCGGGCGGCGATATCTGCCCGGCCTGCGGAGAAACGATCGAGGCGCAACCCGCAGATGATGAGGACGACAATAAACCTTTGAACGTCATCGACGCCAAGGAGATCGTCGTGAAAGTCTTGTGGGGCACGGGCGCGTTGATGCTCTGCGGCGGCGTGGGCGCGCTCTCTATCGGCGCGACGAAGCCGGCCATCGGCCTTCTGGGCTTTGGGGGTGTTCTGTTCGCCGGTTCTTACGCGCTCGATTGGTGGACCTGAGATATTAAAGATATCCCCTTGTCATGAATCGTGTATATCCAGTTACTATTGTCCTGCCTTTGTGACTTCTTTCTGCTCGGCTTCTTTTTCCTTTTTCATTTTTTCGGCTAATTCTTTCTTTAATTCCTGGTACTGTTTTTTGATAGCATCGGGAGCCGAATCCTCGGGCTCCATGATGACGCTTACTTTGCTTGGATACTCTTGCGCCGCCCCACTTACGGCATCAACCAAAATACCGATGCCTCCGCCGAGAATAATGTTTCCCAAGGTTGCTCCAACTAAAGTTTCATCGAACGAGTGTGTCGTTTTTTTGAAACCGTTTTTCTCGCACGTTAAAACCATTGGCCCATCGCCCTTATGAACTGTCGTCGCACTTGGCGTATTGGGCCAGTTGTATCGCCTTCCCCTTTTGTCGGTACCCGTACAAGAAGCCCCTTTTGCGTTTATTACATCGATGAGGATTGATTGAGAGGTGCCGGAAATTAAAGTCGCGCAGCCGGAAGCAAGTAGTAGGCAGCAAGCAGTGAGCAAAATACGCATCGAACCTTACCTCGTGTAAAGGTGCGAAAATAAAGAAAATGTAACTCCTGGGTCGGTTGGAAGATATAGGAAAGATTACTTTTAATGTCAAATGAATTGATTGAAAATACATTAATTTATCAAATGAAAAGATTCTAGTTTTGAGAAAAGCGAATGGGGCAAGTGGAATTCAGCGTGGCGCCCCCGGCAGGATTCGAACCTGCGGCCTACGGATTAGGAATCCGGCGCTCTATCCTGCTGAGCTACGGGGGCGTGATTTGCGGCCAGTGAATCACTTCAGTCGTATCGTATCAAAGAGCTCACCGGGTGTGGAGCGAGGCGCTCGCGTCCGTTCAAAAACGCAAGCTCGATGAAGAACGAGAGGCCGTGCACCTGGCCGCCCAAAGATTCCACGAGCGACACGCAGGCGGAAGCGGTGCCGCCAGTGGCGAGTACGTCGTCGGCGATCAGCACCTTCATGCCGGGCGAGACGGCGTCTTTGTGGATTTCGAGCGCATCTGTTCCGTATTCGAGTTCATAGGTGGCCCGGGTTTTCTCCCAGGGGAGTTTCCCCGGTTTTCTCACCAGGGCGAAGCCCGCGCCGATCTTGTACGCCAGGGGCGCTCCGATGACGAAGCCGCGCGCCTCCGCGCCCAGGACGACGTCGATTCCCTCGTCCATCAAAGGCTCCGCCGCCATGTCCACCGCCGCCTGAAAGGCTTTGGCGTTCTGGAGCATGGGAGTGATGTCCTTGAAGATGATGCCCTCTTCCGGGAAGTCGGGCACGTCCCGAATGTGTGACAGCAGGTGACTGACGTCGGACATGAAATTTACCTCTCGTGGATGAGTAAATTTTCTTGTGTTTTGTGGCGTTCTCTTCCGGGTGCGCCGCTGTCCCGGCTTCGGGTTTTTCTCCGGCGACAAGAGAACCTTAAATAACACTCTATTCCGGGCATGTCACCATGATGCCCGCATACGATTCTACGGCAAGTAGGATAGCGGGTTCCTGGGCCGTGTGCGATGGCGAATCTCGAAATGGAGGCGCGCGGTTTGGAAGCGCGGCGTGCGGCCCGTCAGGGCGATGGGCGTGCCGCGCGAGACGCTCTGCCCCTTGCGTACGAGATTCTCGGCGACGTTGGCGTAAATGGAATGGTACTCGCCCCCGTGGTGGCGCAGGATGATGAGGCGGCCCAGGTTCCCGGGGCCGAAATCAGAATAAATGACACGGCCGGGAGCGGCGGCGCGAACCTGGTCGCGCTCACGGGCGGCGATGAGGATGCCGTCCGTCTTCTTGCCGCCTCGCGCTCCGAAGCGGCGAATCACGCGTCCACGCAGAGGCCAGGAGAATCTGGGCCTCTTTCCATACGTTTTGCGGTACGTCGCCCTCTTCTTGTTTGCGCGGCGCCCTCTAACTGTGCTTGCCTGCTTCCGGGAGGGTTTTCGGGTTGGCTTGGCGGAAACCTTGCGTCGCGGCGTCGCCTTCCGGGATGGCGGAACCGCCCAGCGCGGACGACGTTTGGGAGGTTGGGAACTGACGCTTTTTCGTACGAGGCGTACGATTCTGGCGCCCGGGATGAAAAGCCGCACGCCCGCCTCGAGGCGATCGGGATTGTCGATGCCGTTCAAGACGGCGATTTGCTCGACCTCCACGCCATAGGCGCGCCCGATGCGCCAGAGGTTCTCGCCGCGTTTTACGGTGTGGTGGATGCCGCCGAAGCCGCGGCTGCTTTTCGTCGGAGGCGGCAACGGGGGCGCGACGAGTGCGCAACCGGTGAGCAGACAGAGAAAGAAGACACATCCGCTTCGCCGCATTTCGCGCCATCCTCGCAGACCTGAAGCGGGCGAAATGTTCGTGATGTCCCTATCCACGCCGCCCCTCATAAGGCGCCCAAGGCCATTCGCACGGCCTCACGGGCGCTGGACGCCGGGACGACTCCCGCCGGGCTGTGTTCGCGTCCCAGGGAGATGACCCGTTTGCCGAGCTTGAGCCCAAAAGCGATTTCGGAGAGGGTGCCGTGCGCGCCCGCCATGGCGATGAGCGCTTGGGCCGTCGCCGCGATGATGACGTTTCGGGCGTGGCCCATTCCGGTGACGATGGGGATATCGATGAACGAGTTGGCGGATTGCGCGTCATACGAGGGCAGGACGCCCACCGTGAGGCCACCCGCTTCTTTCGCCCCGCGCGCCGCGGCTTGCATGACGCCGCCCAGACCCCCGCACACCAGCACGGCGCCCGCGCGCGCAATCTCGGCTCCCGCCTCCTCGGCCAATGCGGCCGTTTCAGGAGCCGGATCGGAATCGCCGATGACGCCGATAATGGTTCGCATCAGAAAATCCCGGGGCGGATTCGTCTTTTGATTTTATCGAGCGTACGGCTCGCGTCAAGCCCCGGTGGAGTCCGTAGTTCATCAGAGCGTTTTTTTAGAGTGTTTCGTCTTGTATTCCTGCTCCGCGAACCGGGCGTTCACGAAGCAGGAATGTCTCGTCCGCCTTCCCCGTTCCAAAGCCTGTGGCTGCGTCTTATTGACCTTCCGGAACGACCACCTTTTTGTCGTGATCCGCCGGCAGACCGTTATTCAGCGTGTGCAGCATCCAGTCCGCGACCGCGGGGTACATGTCCGCCGCGACCTCACCCATGGGGTGGAAAACGCCCTCATAGAGCCAAAGCTCGCGCGGGCACGTGAGGTGCGAGAAGAACACGTCGATGTCGTCCGGCGTGCAAAGCTCGTCCATGTCGCCGGCCACGAGCAGATAGTTCGACTTCATCTTGCCCACCAGGGGCAGCCAGATGCTGTCGCGCTCCTCGACAAAAGCGTCGAACGCATCCTCATCGAGGATGTTCGCCATGTACATGTAGATTCTCTTGAAGTTGGGCTGCGCCTGGTTGAAGATGATGTCCGAAGGCCCCACGTTCGCCATCTGGCCGACCACGGTGTTGACGCGCTCGTCCTGGGCGGCGATTTCCACCGTCCAGCGGCTTCCCATGCTCATGCCCATGATGCCGATTCTGGAAGAATCCACCTCTTCGCGTTCGGTGAGCCAGTCGATGACCCTGCTGCCCGCGCGCGCGTAATTGGTATGGTCCACCCACACCTGGTTGATGTTGCACTCGCCCTGCCCCGGGCCATCCATGATGGCGAAGTTCATGCCGCGCGCATGGAACCAGTTGTTGTAGGGCAAAAGGCCGTCTTCCTTGATCATGTCCATCCCGGGGATGAGAAGAACGGTGGGCTTGGGCCCCTCTCCCTCCGCAGGCCAGAAATAGAAATAGGCATTCTTGCCGGGGTCGAATTCCACCTGGTGTTTTTGAATGTCGCCGCCCCGGATTTCACGCATCCTGTCGAAACAGCGCGAAACGCCTGCGTAGTATTCCTTCTTGCGGGGGTGTCCATCCACGGGAATGAGGTGCTGACCGCGCCCGTAGCAAAGACCAGCGCGGTTGTAGTGCATGGCGGCGGTCACGTGGTTGCCCGCTTCGGCCGCCGCCATCGCCTTCTTCTCCTGCAAGGCGGCCTGTTTGCCCCACAAGAGGGGAATGGAGCGGCGGCCTGAGACTTTCGAGTAGACCGCCTCGAGGTCTTGATGCCGGAAACCCCGTTCATAGCGCGTGCCCATGATGCCGGGGTGGAGAACGTCCTCGTTATCGGAGAGTTTGAGGAAATTATCGAAAATCCAGTTTTGATTCGCGCGCGATGCCTGTCGTCTCATGCCGCTACCTTCTCCTTTCGTGTGGGTGGTGGGGCGAGCCTTGCACCTCGCCGTTTCGAGCAGATATAACGACGGATTCAGCGGGCTATATTCGGGCCAGTAGCCATCCTGGGTCAACTGCTTCAGCGTTTCCAGACATGGTATTTCCCCCTCGCTTGTATTTGCCGAATCCATTGATTTTGTGTAGATTCGCATTTTTGGTTTTTCAATACGGTAGGGGTTGCGAGTTTTCACGCAAGACCTCTCGCACCCCTGCCGATATCTTTTACTTTTTTTGCGAAAGAGGGATTTTGGAATGACAGTGGAAACAGAGGCGACATTGGAATTAAGCAACAATGAAACAATCGTCCTTCACGCCGGATACCGCAAGGACCCCGTAACGAACTCCGTGGCCGTGCCGATTTATCAGACATCCTCCTACCAGTTCGACAGCACGGATCACGCGGCCGATCTTTTCGCGTTAAAGGAATTGGGCAACATCTACACGCGCATCATGAATCCCACGAACGACGTGCTCGAGAAACGGCTGGCGGCTCTCGAGGGCGGCGTCGGCGGACTCGCCGTCTCCTCGGGCCAGTCGGCTTCGATGATGGCCGTGATGAACGTAGCGCGCGCAGGCGACAACATCGTGAGCTCGACGGACCTCTACGGCGGCACGTGGAACCTCTTCGCCAACCAATTGGCGGACATCGGTATCGAGTGCCGCTTCGTTGATCCGCTGGACCCGGAAAATTTCGTCAGGGCGACCGACGAGAAGACGCGCGCCTACTACGCCGAGACGCTGCCGAACCCCAAGCTGCGCGTTTTCCCGATCAGGGAAGTCGCCGACCTCGGGCGCGAGATGGGGATTCCCCTCATCGTGGACAACACGGCGGCTCACTGCCTGTGCAAACCCTTCGAGCACGGCGCGGCCGTCATCGCCTCATCGTGCACGAAATACATCGGCGGGCACGGCAACTCCATCGGCGGCATCATCATCGACGGCGGAAACTTCGACTGGGCGGCGCATCCCGAAAGGCAGCCATACTTGAACCAGCCGGACCCGAGCTACCACGGCGCGGTGTGGACGGAAGCCGTCGCCCCGCTCGGCCCCATCGCCTACATCATCAAGGCTCGCGTCACGCTCCTGCGCGACTCCGGCCAGGCGATGAGCCCCTTCAACACCTTCTTGTTCCTACAAGGCCTGGAAACCCTGCCCCTGCGGATGGAGCGTCACTGCGAAAACGCCGCCGCCGTGGCGGATTACCTGAACGACCATCCCAAGGTGAAGACCACGATCTACCCGGGCCTCATGAACGGTGAGTTCCGCCGCCGCGCGGATACTTATCTCAAGGGTGGCTACGGCGGCCTTTGCGGAATCGATCTCGCAGGCGGATACGAGGCGGGCCAGAACTTCATCAACGCGCTCAAGATGTTCTACCACGTGGCGAACATCGGCGATTCGAGAAGCCTCGCCATTCATCCGGCCAGCACCACGCACTCCCAGCTCAGCCCCGAAGAGCAGGACCAAACGGGCGTGACGCCGGGCTACGTGCGGCTTTCCATCGGCATCGAGCACATCGACGACATCATCGCCGATCTCGAGCAGGCCCTGGAAGCCGCGTAGCGCATCGCACGAGAGAAACGAAAAGGAGGGGCGTCCCGCTCGGGGCGCCTCTTTTTTGTCCGCTGTTCAGGAAGGCCGTGTGGTTCTCGCAGAAAATTTCTTGGCTTGGCAACCTTACTAGCGGAAATATTATCTAAAGTATTTTGTTAGATATTATATGTAGTTATTTGATATAAATAATTATATATGATTTTTATTTAGGTAAGACAAGGGAAAGATCTAAAGTATTGTATTAAGTATTTTCGATGTTCGGCAGTCTCCGGGACAGGTTCGCGCGTGGCGAAAAGAGCACGCACCGAGTGGGCGCGCTATTGCGTATAGAGTTATGAAATGGTCGGGGCGAGAGGATTTGAACCTCCGACCTCCTGCTCCCGAAGCAGGCGCGCTACCAGGCTGCGCTACGCCCCGACACGAATTTCATAAGACGGCGGATTCCCCGCCTTCCTATGGATTTTCCCAGCCGTATTTTCCCACCAGTTTCACGAAAACGCAGTTCATCAATTCCTCGTGCGCGAGGAGTTCGCCCGACCTTGAGGCGCGGCATCGCACGAGGGTCTGGTTCTCCCCCTCACCCAGGGGCATGACGATGCGCCCGCCGGGGGCGATCTGCTGCATCCAAGGTTCCGGAACGCGAGGTGCGGACGCCGCGCTCACGATGGCGTCGAAGGGCGCCTCTTCCGGCCAGCCGTAGGTGCCGTCCGCCGTCCAGAGCATATAATTCGTCAGGCCGAAAGAATCAAGCCGCTCCCTGGCTCTCACCGCCAGTTCGGGCACCCGCTCAATCGCGCGGACGGAGCCGGAGAGCCTCCCGAGAAGCGCGGTAAGGTAACCCGAACCCGCTCCGATCTCAAGCACCTTCTCCCCGCCCCTGAGTTCCAAGGCCTCGAGCGTGGCGGCCACCATGTAGGGCTGGGAGATGGTTTGCCCGTGTCCGATGGGCAGCGCCTTGTCGGCATAGGCGGTTTCGCGAAAAATTTCGGGCGCAAAATGATGCCTCGGCACCTCGCGCAAGGCCTCGATGACGCGGGCGTCGGCGATTCCCCTGGCGAGGATTTGTTTGTCCACCATCGCCTCGCGCGCGCGGCGCCAGCGATTCTCCTGTCTTCCGTTTAATGAAAACGCCAAGATTCCAGACCTTTCATCGCGTCGTAGTCCGTCAGGTCGAGCCTCAGGGGCGTGATGGATACCAGATGGTTCGAAACGGCCTCGAAGTCCGTGTCGGGCTCATCCTTCCACCGGAGGCTGCCTCCCCCAATCCAGTAATACTCACGGCCGCGCGGGTCGATTTTCTCCACGATGGCTTCCTCGTAAATGCGCTTGCCCTGGCGGGTGATTTTCTCCCCCCGGCACTGTTGCGGGGAAATGTTCGGGACGTTGATGTTCAGCAGAACGCCCGGCTCCAGTCCCCGGGATAATACTTCCCTCGCGCCGGCGCGCGCAACTTTTTGAGCCAACTCGTAGGAGAGCGTCTCCCCGTCCTCGTGGGCGAGGGAAACCGCCACCGCCGGAAGCCCCAGGAGCGTGGCCTCCATCGCGGCGGCCACGGTTCCCGAATAGGTGATGTCGTCGCCCATGTTTCCGCCCCGGTTGATGCCGGAGACGAGCATGTCGGGGTGATCGTTTCTCATCAGGCCGTTCAGGGCGAGGTTGACGCAGTCCGTGGGGGTGCCGTCCACGGCGAACCAGTTATGCTCCAACTCATTGATGCGCAGGGGGCGATGCAGACTCAAGGAATGACCCGCCGCGCTCCGCTCCCTGTCCGGAGCCACGACGATCAGCTCCCCCAGCGGGGCGAGGGCCGCGTACAAGGCGCGTAACCCTTCAGAGTCGATGCCGTCATCATTACAAAGAAGTATTCGAGCCATCAGTCTTTCATGCGGTATGCGGGGCGAGCGCGTCATCACGAGAAGGAATTATGGTGTAGCCGGGGGCAGAAAATCAACGCCTCCGGAGGTTTTCCGGGAGGCTTCTATTCGAGGCCATCGCCTGCTATTGTGGAGTCCAAGGATTACAAACGTAGGCTTTAGGGTTTCGAGGAGTGCGCATGAGCGAGAATCCCACGCCCGAGGGAGCTGCCTCGAGAGCGTTTCATTTCGATACGAACGCCCTCCATGCGGGAGCGCGGCCCGACGCCACCACCGGCGCGCGGGCGGTGCCCATCTATCAATCCTCTTCTTTCGTCTTCGACGACGACGAACATGCGGCGGGTCTTTTCTCCCTGCAGGATTATGGATACATCTACTCGCGCATCGGAAACCCCACCACGAGCGCATTCGAGGAGCGCATCGCCACTCTGGAGGGAGGCACCGGCGCGCTGGCGACGTCTTCGGGCCAGGCCGCGCAGTTCATCGCGCTGTTCACCCTGATGGCGCCGGGCGATGAAATCGTATCCTCCGCCACGCTCTACGGAGGCACCTACACGCAGTTCGACATCACGCTCAGAAAGCTCGGCATCGATACGGTCTTCGTCGACCCGTCGGATCCTGAGAATTTCGAGGCCGTCGTTACGGAAAAAACACGGGCCATCTACTGCGAGACGATAGGGAACCCGCGCACGAACGTCGCCGATTTGGAGCCTCTGGCGAAAATCGCAGACGAGGCGGGCGTCCCCCTCGTGGTGGACAACACCTTCGCCACCCCCTACCTCTGCCGCCCCATCGAGTGGGGGGCGGACATCGTCCTGCATTCGACCACGAAGTTCATCGGCGGACACGGCACGAGCATCGGCGGCGTCATCGTGGATTCGGGCCGCTTCAACTGGGCGAACGGAAAATATCCGGGCATGGTCGATCCCTCGCCGGGTTATCACGGGATGCGGTTTTTCGAGACTTTTGGCGAGTATGGTTTCCTCATGAAGGCGCGCGCGGAGAGCCTGCGCGACATCGGTCCGTGCCCGAGTCCGTTCAACGCCTTTTTGTTTATCCAGGGGCTGGAAACCCTGAGTCTGCGCATGGGGCGTCATTGCGAGAACGCGCAGAGGGTGGCCGAATATCTCGCGCAGGATTCACGCATCAGTTTCGTGAGCTACCCCGGACTGGCGGATAGTCCCGAGTACGAAAAGGCGAGAAAGTATCTATCCAATGGGCAAGGCGCCGTCTTTTCCTTCGGCGTGCGGGGCGGATTCGAGGCGGCCGTTCAATTCATCAACTCCCTTCAACTGCACAGTCATCTGGCGAACGTCGGTGACGCCAAAAGCCTCATCATTCATCCGGCTTCCACGACGCACGCCCAGTTGAGCGAGGAGGACATGAAGGCGGGAAACGTCACGCCCGACCTCATCCGTATATCGGTGGGCCTCGAACACATAGACGACATTCTGTGGGACCTGGATCAGGCCCTTGATGCGGCGACGAGGAGCGCGTGATGGAATTTCCCGCATATCAGAATTCGCACACGATTCGTCATATCCTGCGGAACCATCGCCGCGTGGCGATGGTGGGGCTTTCGGCGAACGAATCCAGGCCGAGTTTTTTCGTGGGTTATTACCTCCAAAGAATGGGCTTCGAGGTAATCCCGGTGAACCCCAGATACGAGCGGATACTGGGCCAGAAATCCTACCCGGACGTCGTATCCATACCAGAGCCTCCCGACGTGGTGGACGTGTTTCGCAGGCCGGATGAAATTTCAGAGGTGGTTGACGAGGCGATGACTATCGGCGCCAAATCCCTCTGGCTGCAATTCGACGTGGTGAACGAGACGGAAGCCGCGCGCGCGCAAGAGGCAGGCCTTCTCGTCGTCATGGACCGATGCATGAAGATAGAACATGGCCGCCTGAGAGGCGGTTTGCACACGGCGGGCATGAGAACCGGCGTCATCACGACCCGCCGGACTCCGCTCCTGTAGGGGTTGTCGGGAAACCCCTCGTCGGGGCAATAACCCCCCTGTCCCCCCTTGTCAGGGGGGCTTTTCAACATCCCTCGTCGGGAGGCATGGCCTTTACCCCCCTGACAAGGGGGGACAGGGGGGTTGCTTTCACGCCGAGGGAGGGCGAGCGAGGCGAAGCGGAGATCTCCCCCCGGTCGAGACGAACCTCCCGCCGTCATTCCGGCGAAAGCCGGAATCCAGAGCCGATGAGGATCAAGGGGCTCCGGTCTTTCATGTTCTCACCTCTCGGATGGGAAAAGGCGAAGAGCAAAGACGAGAAGGCAAAGTCCCTGGATTCCGGCATGCGCCGGAATGACGAGCAAGGCGAGAATCATTCCCTCACCTCTCCGCTTCATACACCGAATCACGGAATCGGGACTATTCAACAGCCCCCTGTAGCCCGGAATTCAGGATGTGATTATTTTTCCGGTAGTTAGGCAGCTTGCAAATCCCTGAATAATACTTTACAAAATTCTATGAGGTTTGCCGGCCTGCCGCCTCTCCACGGGGATAACATGAACAGACTCAAAATCCTGATTCTGGGAGTTCATCTGTTTCCCCTGTGCGTGGTTTCATCCGCTGTTGCCGAAGACAGATTCCTCGTCGAAATGAGAGCGATATCCGGCCTACCCCACATCGTTCTCTCTCGCGGAAAAAAAGTTTATCTGAGAGGCAGGCGTTCGATGCTCCCTGGGGATCACATCGTCACGAGCGGTGGTTCGCGGGCGCTCATACATTTTCGTCGGCGCCCAGGTTGCCGGCTCGTGGTGGAGCCGAACACCTCCTTCGAACTGATGGGCCTGAGGCGAGGCGGCATATATTCGGCGAAACTGAACAGGGGCACGGTGAAGTGCTACAAGGCTTCCTGCGGACTGAGTTTGAACTTTATGACGCCTGCGGGAATGCTGCGCGGCAAAGGGGCTGAATTCGCCCTGATAGCCTATCGCCATTTCACTACCGTGGTACTTAAAAAAGGGCGAATGCGCCTGCTCGTCGGCGGTCAGGCCGTCCCGTTGCGCGAGATGACGAGCACAACGGTTTCAAAAACGGGGGGCCACCGGATCACCACGATATACAGCGGCGATCCTAGAATCCCCAGCCTCTTCTCCCCCATTCCCCTTACCGGAATTTCCCCCTCTCCTCCAAAGCGCCGTTTTCGAGACAAATTCATTTCCCCCGCCTCGATGACGCGAAGCCCTTGACGAAAGCCACGCTTAAGCCTTACTAAATAGCCTGTGATATTTCTTTCGCGGAAAACTCGGCGCGGTTCGGCCCATCTGCCCTGTCGCGCCCGGGCCTTTTGCGCGGAGCATTTCTTTCGGTCGGGGCGTAGCGCAGTCTGGTAGCGCACCTGAATGGGGTTCAGGGGGTCGGAGGTTCAAATCCTCTCGCCCCGACCATTTTATTTCTTCACGATGAGCGAATGGCGCATCCCGCTAGGAGGCGAAAGGTGGAGCTTGGTTTTATTGGCCTGGGAAGGATGGGAAGCCAGATTTGCGGCCACCTCATCCGGGCCGGTCACGACGTAACGGCTTACGACGTTCGAGAGGAAGCCACTCAGCAGGCCGAGAGAAAAGGCGCGCGCGCAGGGCGCAACCCGGCGGATGTCGCCTCCCGCTCAGAGGTCATTTTCACATCCTTGCCGCATCCCAACATATCGCGCGAGGTGATTCTGGGTGAGGAGGGAATTCTGGCGGGCGCGCGCGATGGCGCGCTCCTGGCGGAGACGAGCACCGTCTCCCCTTCCCTCATCAAGGAACTCGCACCTTTGGTGAAAGCGCAAGGGGTCGAGTTGATGGATGCCGCCGTGAGCGGCGGCGTGAAAGGGGCGCAGGCCGGAACCCTCACGTTGATGGTGGGCGGCGGCGAAGCGGGATTCGAAAGACTCAAGCCCCTTCTCGCGCAATTCGGAAAGAACATCTTTCATTGCGGCGTATCCGGCATGGGCATGTTGTTCAAGGTCGTGAACAACATGCTTTCGCACGTGAACCTCGCGGCGTTGACCGAGGCCATGGCCCTGGGCGTCGCGGCGGGCGCCGACCCCGATCTGCTCTGCGACGTCATTGCCGTCAGTTCGGGCCGCAGCCGCCAGGTGGAGGACAGGCTCAGGAAGCACATCCTGCCGGGGGAGTTCACGCCCGGGATGACGACCGACCTCGCGACGAAAGATTCCGATCTGTGCCTCGAGCTGGCCCGTGAACTTCGCGTTCCCACCTTCATCGCCAGCGCGACGCATCATGTATATGAGATGGCGATTCAGAAGGGATACGGGGCCGATGAATACGCCTCGCTCATCAAACTATGGGAAGAATGGCTGGACATCGAGGTGCGCTCTCCCGGCGCAAGGCGGGATTCCTGAACTCCGCTTGCAGAAAACCTTCGATGAGGCAAAGACCTCGCCCGCCGCAACTTGAAGGATGATGAAAATGACGCCTGAGGCAATGTTCGATGAGGCTTTTGGCTCCGCTTTCGAGGACAGGAAAAACCTGGTCTCCTTTCTGGAGGGCATCGACCCAGCCCACGTCAACTGGCGGCCCCCGGACGGCGAATGGTCCCTGCATGAGAATCTCGAGCACATCCTTTTGACGGACAATTATTACGCGCGCTTCATCGAAAAGAGGCTGGCCGAAGCGGCGGAGTCCGGGTCGTGGGATACGGCGCCTAAGAATCCGCAGAAGATGAGCCGAGAGGCGCTCAGGCGCAGGGAGCAAGGCCGGGTTCCGGCGCCTGATTTTCTCATCCCGAAGGGCGAAGGCGATTTCCGGGAGATGATCGCCGAACTCATGCCCAACAGGGAGGCGGTTCACCAAATGATGCTCCCTCACCGGAACACCGACATGAGCCGCTACGCGCACGAGCATTTTCGTTACGGCGACCTCAACATTTACGACCGCATCGTCTATTCCGGCACGCATGATTATCTCCATCAAGACCAGATGACGCGCGTCCTCCAGGCTCCGGGCTACCCGGGAAGCGGATGATACATCCGGTCTCACCCTCCCCCAGAATCCGCCGATGAGCGATTGGACGATAACAACGCTTCGGGATGCTTACCGCGCCGCTGAGGTCTCGCCGGTCGAAATCGTCGACGACACCCTCGCCCTCATTAAAAAATGGAATCTCCATTTGAGGGCCTATTTGCACGTCAGCGAAAGAGGGTTGCGCAGGGCGGCGCGGGAATCCGAGCGAAGATTCCGCTTCGGCGATGAACTCGGCCCGCTCGACGGCATTCCCGTGGCCTACAAGGACCTCTGCTTTATTCCGGGAACTCCCACGACTTGCGGAAGCGTGATGTTTCAGGACGATCCGCCGCCTGATGCGGTATCGAGCGTCTGGAAGCGTCTCGATGAGGCCGGCGCCGTCAACATGGGAAAACTCAACATGGCGGAACTCGCCATGGGGCCGACGGGGCGCAACAGGCATTTCGGAGACCCACAGAATCCCTGGAGACAGGGCCACGTTACGGGAGGGTCGAGCAGCGGATCGGGATGCGCGGTCGCCGGGGGGCTGGCGCTGGCGGCGATAGGTACGGATACGGGCGGCTCCATCCGCCTACCGGCGGCGTTTTGCGGCGTGGTGGGCATGAAGCCCACGAATGGCCGCGTGAGCCGCCATGGGGGAATGGCGCTCTCCTGGACGCTCGACACCTTCGGTCCGCTCACGCGAACGGTGGCGGACAACGCGCTGGTGCTCTACGCCATTGCGGGCGCCGACCCCGAGGATGCGCGCGCGAGCACGCGACCCGTACCCGATTATCTCCATACCCTGGGGGACAGCATCGAGGGCATCCGGGTCGGCATACTGGAAGGTTCTGAGCTGAAGGGCGTTTCGGAGGAGATGCAGGCGGCTTATGGGGGCGTATGCGAAGCGCTTGAGCGCCTGGGTGCGAATTTCGTTCCGATGCCGCCTCCCCGCTCGGAAGAACTCGAAGAACTCGCCAATACGATTTTCAAATACGAGGCGCTGATGCTGCACGGCGAGCGTCTGGAGAAATACGAGGATCAGGTGACGCCGGAAGTTCTGGCGCGCCTGGAAGCCGGGCGCGGGATTCATGGGGCTGAATATCGCGCCGCGCTCGCAAGGCGTGAGGAGTTGATTCGTTATTACGAGAGCGAAGTGTTCTCCGCTGTGGACGTGCTGGCCTCACCTACAACTCCCGTTCCCGCACCCTCTCACGCGCAGGCGCGCTCCGAGGCGGAGGGGCTGATTGCCTCGCTGACGCGCTTCACGCGCTGGGTCAATACCCTGGGCGCGCCGGCGATATCCCTCCCCTGGGGTTTTTCGGAAGACGGACTGCCGCTGGCGGTGCAGTTAGTTGGCCCTGATTTCAGCGAAGCGATGCTCTATAAAATCGCCCACGCCGTGGAGGAAGAAGGCGGGGGATGGGACAAGTCGCCCACGTTCGAGTCGTTTTGATGCGCACAGGGGGAAGCCCAGACAGCTCGCTCCTGATATCTTGCTAATTTCGCCTCGAAATCGGCTGAAATTTTTCCCGGCCGATTCGAGCGAGACCCTCCGGGCATGACGATATAATTTCCATAAATTCCCGAAATCAATTCGATAAAATTAGATAAATTGACGATGTTTTTCGATAAATTGATGAAAAGGCGCGCCTGGTATTTTAATTCATCTTGAATCTAGAGAATATATTCTATCTAATTGATGTATAAAGAAGTATGTATATATAATTCTAGATGATAACTCTTTTGGGTATTTTCGTGGCGAGAGGCCTCGCGGAGAGGCCAGAGGCGGTGAATCACTAAGCTGCGCCGCCTTCTTTTTCTTCCTCTTTCTCCCAATCTTTCAATGCTTTGGGGAGCTTATCCTCATTGTATTTCTTTATTATACGGTAGACCTTCCCGCCTTCTCGCACATAGAGGAACTCGGAGCCCTCCTTGCCCGCGAAGCGAAACGGCCCCCACTCTCCGTGGCGGATGTCCCTGCCCGAGAGCTCAACGATAAAGTCTTTGAAATCAGGTGCTTCGCCGGGTTTTGCCTCCCCTTCTCTCTCGAAATCTCTGAGGGCGCCTACGAGGTCATTCACGTTGCCGGGTTCGGATTTCTTACCCTCGGGAGAGAGGAAGCGCCATCCTTCCCCGAAGCGCTCCAGCTTCATGAAGGATTTATGGGGAAAACGGGCCGTAACTTCCGTGATTTCAACGTCTTTCCCGTAGAGGACCAAACGCCTCTCACTCAGGAAATAGGGTGTTTTCGTGATCTTGTCATAATCTTCTTTTTTGATGGCGAATAAGCGTTTTTCTCCCTCGATTCGGCCATACGCTCTTTTCTTGTCCTTCAGATACTCTCCGATAATGAAGGATTTTTTCTCGAGAGGCCCATCTTTTTTCTTTCTCAGCCAGAGGGTATAACGAAGCGGCGCGCCTTTGCCGTCTTCACGTGTCAGGGCGTATTTCGAGAGATCATCTCCGGGAGCATCCACGTATTCTATGGAATTGCTCCACTTGATATCCCATAAGAGGTCGTCCAAGTGCTTGTGACGGCCGATGAGTTTTTCCTGTTTTCCATCCGCCGCCGTCAGCTGGAGGTCCCATTTCTTTTTCGCCTTTCGCATGATGTCGAGTTTTTGAGATTTCGATTCCATCAGAAGGCGAGTGATGTGGTCGACATCATAATCGATAACGGTTTTGTGTCTCAGGGAGAATACGGACTTGGGCAGATCCTGGAACGTTTTCTCATTGATGAGCATGATGGGGCCGCCGGAGAGCCTCCTGGCGTAGTAATAAGTTTTTGGTTTTTTCTGAGGGCTTTTCGGTTCGGGAGGTTCTACTTTTTTGCCGCCAAGGATAACCCCGTCTTCGGGTTTTTCGTTGTTTTCGGTGAAGATGCGCACAGTGATTCTGGGTTTATCCAGACCATAGGGGGCGAGATTCTCTGGATTTTCGTCAACGAATTTTTGCACCTTATCCCATTTGAGGGTAGACACGATGCCTTCCGAATCAATGGAGTCAGCCCTGTCCTGTATGGGTTTCACAAGTGCCCACTCATCTTTGCTCTTGCGAACAACGGTGAAATCACCACCATCTTGAGGCTCGACAATCACCTTTTTAGCGCGCTCGGGCATAATGGGGACAATCGATCTGTCCCGAATGCTGAATACCGTTTTATCAAATTTAGCAATATCGGAAAGCTGGAGGGTGAAAATTCCAGGGGTTTTCGCCAGCGCGGCATATCGGAATTCGCGTGTGGGGGTTCTATCCCCAATATCGACGGAAACATCGTCCTTGTCTTTCAGCCCGAATGTGATTTTCATCCTGGGCTTGTCCATTCCGAACTCTGCTTTGTCTTTTACGTTTCCGATACGTCGGCGCTCCCGGAGTTTAGCCGCTGCTTCGAGGAGTTTTTCGACCTCATCGGCATCCACGGCAGAGTCGACAGGTTTGACGAACCGCCACCCTTTTTCCGTCCGGATTATCTGGTAGGGTTCCTCTTTTCTCGACACATCAATTCTTATGAGAGCCTTTTGGTCAATTCCTTTCAGGAGTTTGACTTTTCGCTCTTTGGCGGCCTGTTCCTCGGCGGCCCATTTCACGTCATAGACGTAATATGCACCACCAATGAGCAGCAAAACGAGAAATAATAAGAGATTTTTCTTGGGGTTCACCGCAGTTGCCTTCTCCTGACGTAGACGGCGGCTCCGATAAGGATGATGAACAAGGGCATGATCCAGACGGTGAACAAATGAACGAACCGCCCTTCTCCGCCCGCCAATACGAGAGGCTCGCCCGTGCGGCTTTTGGGACGGATGCTTATCAGGTCTTTCTCGCCGCCGAGCCAGTTCACGGTGTTTAACAAGAGATTCGCATTGCCTTGTGCGCCGATGAAAGCATCACTCGCAAAATCAGCATCACCGAAAACGACGATTCGGGCCTCGTTTTTCTTTTCATTTTTCTTCTCCTTCTCGGCCGCGGGTGTTTTCGCGTCGTCTTGAGACCCCTGCCCCTGCGCAAGTTTGTAGAGATCCAGGGTGACGGTGACGGCAGCCCCAATCGGGACGGGGCCTTCTTTTTTGGTCTTCGGATCGAAGGAGAGTTCGCCGTTCTGGAGGGATACGCTCTCGACGGTATAACTTCCCGCTCCCGTTTTCACCAAATCCTCGGAATGTAGTCCCGCCTTGGGCATGCCCGTGGCTGATACATGCCGAGCGGTTGGAAAAACCGTCGCCAAACCTTTCAATTGCTTGGTGATTTCATGTAATCCATAGTTCACTGCAAACGGGGTGACTATATTTCCACCCGCCAGGGCGAAGCGCACCGATTCGGGATCGATGACAAAAGATGGAGGAAGCTTGAAGCCATATCTTTCCAGGAGCGTGGTCAGGCGTCCCGGCTTCGTATCAGGTTCCAGGAAAACAAGAAGCTTTCCGCCGGATTTGATGTAAGCATCGATATACTCGATTTCCACTTCTTCCAACTCTTTTTGGGGCGCCGCGATAATCAACATGCTGGTATTTTCAGGCACGCCTTTTTTTCTTAACAAAAGAAGCTCATCCACCTGGTAGTTGTCATCCCGCATGCCGATGGCGAGTGTCTTCATCACCTCACGTCCTTGACCGGAGAAAAGCCGCTCCCCATGGCCCGTGAGATAATATACGCGCTTTTGTTCGGTTTGAATGGTTTTGAGTATCGCATTGGCGATCGCGTTTTCTGAAAGATTGAATATCTTCTCCGAGCGGAACGTCTTTTTCTTCTCTTTGTCCGCGGAATTCGGTTTGTCCTGCTTCTCGATTTCTTTCTTATCGAAATAATGAATCACGACCAATGTGCCATAGGCGTCTACATCATATCTGCGGGCAGTTCGTGGAGAGGCGTCCAGGTCCAGAAAGCGGAAAGTGACTTGTTTCGATGCCCGGGTATATTGTTCCAGAATTTCCGTTACCGCAGGTTGTTCCAGCTTGCGTGCAAAAGCGATGATCTCGATCCGTCTTTTTTCCCTATCGAGTTTGTTCAACAGATTTGTGGTTTTCGCGGACAGGCTGAAGAAATTTCCTGGAGTGATATCCCAACGCTTGAAGTGGTTCACGCTCACGAGTTCAACGACCACCAAAATAGCGGTTACTACGATGACCATGAGGGCGACCTGTATGCCCGTTCGCGTGGATCGGAGCCGGATGCCGCCTTGGAGTTCACGCCGCGAAATCCACACCGTATACACAAAGCAAACTATCCCCAGGGCGATGGTGGCGTAAGCCCATTTTGGGGGGGCGGAAAATTGGTCATGACCGGCCCAGCCGGAGATGCCAATCAGCAATAAGGCGGCAGAGGCGATGAACAAGTACAGATTTCTGTTTTCCAAGTCCCTACCCTCTCCACCTGTAGTATTCAAGAGATCTGAGCACCAGAAAACCACATAATATGTTCATGTTGACGAGATAGATGATGTCGCGCGTATCGATGATGCCCCGGATGGAATTTCGCAAGTGCATTCCCAATGAAAGATGCCTGAGAATCGAGGCTAACGGAGCACTGGCCGATGCCGCGAGAACATCCATCAGGAAAGTCGCGAGAAGCACCATAAAGGCAACCATGGCCGCGACGATTTGATTCGAAGTCCAGGAACTGGCCAAAAGGCCAACGGAAAGGAACGCCATGCCCGTCAATAGTAATCCGAGATAGGCGGAGGAGATGATGGTCCATTCCACCTTGACGAAAGCGCTCAGAATAATCGGATAGACGAGAGTAATTGCCAGCATTACCAGGTAGATGGATAAAACGGAAAGGTATTTGCCGGCGAACATCTGCCCGTTGCGTAGCGGAAAAGTGAGCATCAACTCCATCGTGCCCTGCTTTTTCTCTTCGCTGAACAGACGCATCGTCAGCAATGGCGCGACGAACAAGAGGATGACGGTGACGCTGGAGAATACCGGCTCGAGAACGGCCGAAGTTGGCGTGATGTTGTATTGCGCTGCGGCTTGGGGGTTTCTGGCCAACTGCATAGAAACGGCGGCATAGGTGAGAAATGCGCCGGAATAGAATATGCCCATCAATACCGTCCATGCCGCGAGGATCACGTACGCGATGGGCGAGAAGAAAAACGAGGCGAGTTCTCGCCGGCATATCCAAAAAGTGTTACGCATTTACAGTTTCCTCATCGTGTTTTTGCTCCCCGCTGACGATACGAACGAAAAGGTCTTCCAGCGTTAGCCTTACCTGCCGAATTTCAGTGAGTTTTCCTTCCGCCGCGTATACGGCGGCGGCCAGATCGGAGCGAATGTCATCGCCGCCTTTTGCATGCACCTCGAAATGCGCCTCTTCTCCCGTTGATGTGCCGAGCAGTTCTACGCGCTCAACACCCGATACCGTTTTCATTTTGTCGGATAAAGTTCCAACGCCTCCGATTGCCGAAACGCGTATGGTCGAATCCGCCTGTGCGCTCGCCGCCAGCGTATCAAGCGCACCCTCGGCAGCTACCTCGCCTTGATGGATAATCACGACGCGGTCGCATACCATGTTCACTTCAGGCAGGATATGCGTGCTCAGAATGAGGGTTCGGTTGCCTTTGAGTTCTGAAATCAAATTCCGGATTTCCACGATCTGCGCCGGGTCGAGACCTGAAGTGGGCTCATCGAGAATCAGCACAGGC
This sequence comes from bacterium, assembly GCA_965218885.1. Lineage (GTDB taxonomy): Bacteria > UBA8248 > UBA8248 > UBA8248 > UBA8248 > Bin107. The sequence continues at coordinate 3,629,334 of OZ244713.1, forward strand.
GGGTCGTTCACCATTGCCTGCGCCAAACCGACGCGTTGGCGATATCCTTTCGAGAGATTGCCGATGAGGCGGTTGGCGACATCCTCAAGCCCGCAACTGCCGATTACCCTTTGGATGCCGGCTTCTTTCTCCGCACCGCTCATGCCTTTCATGGACGCTACAAAATTCAAATAAGCTCTTGCAGTCATATCTCCGTACAGCGGGTTATTTTCCGGGAGGTATCCCAAATTCTTCTGCGCTTCCAGTGGCGATTCTGAAACATTGACATTCGCCACCCAAGCTGAACCAGAGTTTGGCGGCATATAGCCCGTCAAAATGCGCATGGTCGTTGATTTGCCGGCGCCGTTGGGGCCGAGAAATCCCAGCACCTCTCCCTCTTCGACTTGAAAGGAAATATCCTTCACACCACGAAGGTTGCCATAATATTTTGTGAGGTTTTCAACTCGTATCAACGAAGAACTCCTTAAAAAATCTATGCAAATGATTCGCTGGCGTCCAAGCCGTTCTTCTCTTCTGAAATATCAAGTCGACCGAGGCATTTTTATGATTAAAAACATCCCGAGAACTTCAGGGATGAATGAGATAAACAGTTAAATTCATTATTTATCAATGCCTTGGCACTCGACTATATTGAGTGCTAATATAAAATAATCATTTCGCTCCTTTTTGTCAACTCAATAAAAAAAACTTCTTCCTCTTCCTTGAATGATGGTAAGAACACGGGTATCAACTCTTCGTACGCAGATCGCCGCGGGTGGCTGCTTTTCTCAAAATGGAGGGGACATTCAATATCGCCGGTCCATCGAGTCGCAACGATATTTCGATATCTTCCCCTTTGCTCAATAAGTGTTCCCTCTCTCCATCAAAGGCCAGTACCCTATCTGCGGGCGCTTGGTAGTGAATGCTTTCGCCTACTTTGACTATCTTGTGTTCCTTCACGAGCGCAGGAGCAACTTGTCCGGGTCCGATAGGAGACAAAGTGAGGTGTTTGTTTTTCCTCTTTTCGCCCAGTTTCAACCATAGCCCTATGGGTTCGCTTGAATCAATCGGGCGCAAACTCGCACCCAATGAAGAAAGTCCCAACCTCCCGGGCTCACTCCTCGTCAGTGCGAGTGAGTCGACGCGCCCTATCTCCCAAACTGCACGCGCCCCGGAAAACGATTCCTTGATAATAGCGATATCCACCAAGGCGCTTTCGGAAGCGCCGCCCAAGTTCACATGAAGCTGTTTCGTCGCTTTTTTCTCGCTTCCATAAGCCCTTGGATGAAGCGCATATAAACCCGCGGCCATGCCGGCTACGGTCCCTTCCCATGTAAAGGGAAAGGCGTTATTTGTTCCAGTTGATAGGGGGATCAGGGGAATTTTTCCGCATCCTTTGGCGACGGCGCGACAAGTGCCATCACCTCCCAGGACAACAATGCACCGAACGCCGAGCTCATTAAGTTTGTGAGCCGCTTTGGTGGAGTCAGCCGTTTCTCCCCTGGCGTCAACTTCAAAGAGTTCTGCGTTCGAGGCTTTGTTGTCATTACGAAAGCCATCCAATGCAACGGCCCCCAAAGAGCCGAGATCGTTGAACATCAGTATCTTGTCCAGACCCATCGCAACTAGGCCCGCCATCACGCGGCGAAGCATCAAAACCTTTTCGTTATTGCTAAAAGAACTTGCCAGCGCCACCAGTCTGCGGATGTCTTTGCCTGATTGCGGGTTTGCTATAATTCCGACACTTACCACTGCTTCTCCTTCGTTCCTTTTTCAGGAAAGAATAGCTGAATTCATGTAGAATTCAGAGTACATGGAATGAGCGGAAAGGGCGATGCGTCAGCCATGTTGTATCCCACTGCTCGATGAGACGAAACGCCGATATGAAATCGATAAGCCGAAGAACCCTTAAAAGAGAGGCGCGCGCCATCTTCCGGGCCGGGCTAAAGGCCGTTCATGCCGGTGAAGCTGTTTATCGCTATATGAAAATCAAAAAAGAAAAGGGCCAGGAGTTTCTCGTTTGCGGTAAACAAAGAATATCTCTCAATGAAACGGAACGAATCCTCGTTTTGGGGGCTGGGAAAGCGAGTTCTCAGATGGCGCGTGCGGTTGAGCGACGTCTCGGAAATCGAATTGATAGTGGCGCCGTCGTCACCCAATATGGTTATGCGGAAAAATGCAAATACATTGAAATTCTCGAGGCAGCCCACCCTGTTCCCGATATTTCAGGATTAGATGCCTCCCAGAAAATAGAAAAATTGGCTGTGAGCGCCCGAAAAAAGGATATGGTGATATTCCTGCTCTCCGGCGGAGGTTCAGCCCTGATGCCCGCACCCGCGGCTGGAGTTTCTCTCGAAGATAAACAATCTGTCACGAATTCGCTCCTGCGAGCAGGCGCTCCCATAGAAGCTCTCAATTGTGTGCGGAAGCACTTGTCCGATCTGAAAGGCGGAAATCTGGCCCGGAAAGTTTTCCCTGCTCGTATGAGCGTTCTTCTCGTCTCTGATGTGATTGGCGACCCTCTCGATGTCATTGCTTCAGGTCCTGCTACCGGCGATTCGACGACATTCTTTGATGCAAAAGCGTATTTGCAGAGCTACGGCGTGTTCTGCGAAATGCCCGAAGCAATCCGGAAAAGGATTGAAGCTGGTTGCAGACATGAGATTCCGGATACTCCTGCTCCCGGAGACAGGATATTCGGACATGTAAGCCACCATATTGTGGCGAACAATAAAATCGCACTTCGGGCAGCGTATAAAAAAGCAAAATCAATGGGTTATAGAGTTAAAGTGCTAACAGATTGCCTCAGCGGTGAAGCTAGCGAGGTAGGCAAATCGATCGCAGAAGACGCCAAGAGAATTTTGGGTGATTCTCACAAAAAACACTTGCCTAATTGCCTGCTATATGGTGGCGAAACAACAGTCAGAGTGTTGGGAGATGGTTTGGGCGGCAGGTGTCAGGAACTCGCTCTTTCTTTCGCCATTGAAATTAGTGGCCATAAAAACATCTGTCTTCTCGCTGTTGGCACCGATGGGAAAGATGGTCCCACGCAAGCCGCAGGTGCGATCGTAAATGGAAGAACCGCAAAAATGGCGCAAAATCAAGGACTTGACCCGAATGCTTATTTGCGCAATAATAATAGTCATGATTTTCTCCGCCGCCTGAGAGCGTGTGTATACACCGGGCCGAGCGGAACCAACGTAATGGATTTGGTGATTATGTTGGTGAACTAATGTTGCCGCTTCAATCTCAGCGGTTACCCGTGATTCCACGGTTCGCCCAATCGTTGAGAACTCCATAGGATATTATCATGAGATATATCCACACGGCTGGTTTCGCCGTATTGGCGATCTTTGTGGCCGCCCAACTGCCTACCCCTGCGTTGGCCCAGAATGAGAATATAGTCGTGACGGACTTCGCCGTGAGTCCGGCCCAGAAAAATTTCAAGCAATTGCCAAAAGGATGGGCGCTCAAGGTATGGCATGGCAGGGCCGATGTTCGACTGATCCAAGATGAAAACAGGGATGTGAAAGTGCTTCGGATGCGAAGCGAAAAAGCTTCCGTTTCTATTTACCGGGAAGTGAAACTGGATCTCAATAAATTTCCGGTTCTTTCGTGGAAATGGAAGGTGACGAAACTTCCAGAAGGCGCGGATGCGAGGAATGTTGAATCCGATGACCAGGCGGCCGGTATTTATGTCGTATTTCCCCGGTTTCCCAGTTTCATCAACAGCCAATTGATCGGGTATGTCTGGGAAACGAGCGCGCCCGTGGGGTCGATTCTCAAAAGCCGGAAGAATCCAATGGTCCATTACATCGTCGTCAGAAGCGGCATGGATGATCTCGACAAATGGATAACCGAGAAACGCAACGTGATGGATGATTACCGGAGAGTATTCGGTTCTGAGGCCCCGAAAGTTGGTGGCATTGCATTGATGATAGACACAGACGACACCCTTTCGGATGCGGAAAGCTATTTTGCGAGAGTCGAATTCAACGGTCGGCCTTCAAAGGTTTCCACTGATGATGGATATGACCGCCTCGCCAGAGTAATCGACTCCGCGAATAGGGCCTACGAATAATAAAGAGCTTACGCGTTCGTTCTCTTTGTTCTTCGAGGCCGAATTTTGCAGTGTGCATGTGGGAGTAATGACAAGAAATCGCAGCGATGACGCCATGCCAGTCGAGGAAACGATAGCCGGAAATCACGGTGATTCGAACAATTACGAATATCGCCCGAACCATGCCGCTCCTTGCTCCGCTTCACCTACTTGCCTGAAAAGATCATAATAAGAAGGCGCGTCTGGCCGGAGAGTCATGGCTGCCTCTCTGTTCGAGGACATTCTTGTATGGAAAGCGAGCAAGAAGTGACTCGCCTGAATCGAGGTTTTCTAACAAGTGCCTGACAACCAAAATTACGTCGGTTTTGATCTCGGGGGCTCCTCTCTCAAGGCAGCGTCTTTCAACCTGGATGGAGTATTACAAGAGAGTTGCTTCGTGGATACGAAAAGGTGCCGGAAAGCGGGAGATTACCGCGATTTGTTTGAAGAAGCGGCTGAATCACTCTCATCGAACAAGTGTCCAAGAGGCATCGGCGTTGCTGTTGCGGGTGTACTTGATTTGAGTACGGGGAGAATCGTTGACTCTCCCAACCTGCCCGCTCTCCGTGGGGTTTGCCTCCTGGCGATACTGAAAGATGTGTTTTCCCCTGCCCCGGTCCATATGATGAACGATGCGAATGCCGCTGCATTGGGAGAGTATTTCGCGGGTGCGGGCGTAGGCTACCAGAGCATGTTCATGATGACGTTGGGCACCGGGGTCGGTGGAGGTTTCATTCAAATTGGAGAGATCTGGCGGGGCGCATCCGGGATGGCGGGAGAAATCGGCCATATGGTCATCGAAAAAAACGGCAAGCCATGCACTTGCGGTTCTCGTGGGTGCCTGGAGGCATATTTTTCAAGCTGGGCCCTTGAAAAAGACGCCAAGGCGTATGTGGCACGGCATCCAGATTCCGCTATCGGGTCGATTGGTAAAATAACACCGATTTCCATATCCGAACTCGCTGGTTCTGGTGACCATGCAGCAAAACGAATATGGGAAAATGGTGGCCATGCGCTTGGTATCGGAATCGCCAACATCATGAATTTGCTGAATCCCGAATGTATCGTCCTCGTGGGTGGGCTGATGAACGCGAAAGACCATTTTTTGCCGAGCGCCCAGAAGGCCTGGGAGGAGAATTCTTTCGAACAGGCGAGTAGTTCATCAAAAGTATTGCTGGGCGAATTAGGACAATGGGCGGGCGCCAGGGGCGCTATTCAGCCTTTTTTGTACCAAGCGAGATAGTAAGTTCTCAAATTGCTTTATCCCCGCCTTGATAATCCCTCTAGAATATGATTCGAAATATTTCGCATTTTCACCCTTGACAAACAGGAAAAGATAGGCAACATTGTTAATTCCATTTAACTCTATTATTTACCTTTAACAATCTAGGTGTTCAATTTCAAAAGGGATTTACGCCATGACTCCACAGCCACAGCATTCGAGCGGTTCCCTCTCCCCGAGCCTGGAGCACTATCTACGCGCCATATTCGAGCTTCAGGAGAGTAAGGGCTATGCGCGCGTGACGGATATCGCCTCCATGCTGGGTGTGGCGAAGCCGGCTGTTTCAGCAGCGGTAAAAACACTTCGTTCCAATGGGTTTGTATCTCACCGTGTATACGAAAGCATCCTATTGACGGAAGAAGGCGCAAAACGGGCAAAAGGAGTGTCGGGTAAATTCTCTATTTTAATGCACTTCCTCATAGACGTTTTGGGAGTGGAAGAAGAGCAAGCCTTTGTCGACGCCTGCGTTATGGAGCATTACGTGAGCGGGAACTCCATAGACAGGCTTCTCGATCTGCTGCGCTTTTTCGAGGAGCACGGCAATCAGGAAATCCTGGAGAAATTCCATCAGTTTCGCCGCTCGTGCGAGAGCGTCGATACGTGCCCGACATGTTCTTACCATTGCGACATCAGCGTCATCGATTTCGATGATATGTCCAAAAAAATAAAGCAATCCAAACGACGAGTTTGATTTTTCACGAATTTGTTTCCCCCGGCTCGCTCTAGAGCCGAATTCACGCAACATGGCCATGTGGCCGACACCCCTTGGACAGGAGATAGAATCAATGTTTGCGGTACTGAATAGAGCAAAACGTGTGAGGTTATGCTTTGGTATTTCCGTGTTTTTCATTCTGGCCGTCCTCACCATGTGCAAGACCACGGCAAGCGCCGAAGAGGTTGTAAACCTCTACTCTTACCGGCAGCCTTTTCTCATCAAACCGATCCTGAAAGCGTTCACCGAAAAAACGGGCATCAAGACCAACATCGTTTTTGCGAAAAAAGGCATGCTGGAGAAAATCAAGGCGACGCCAGGTGCAGCGGATGCGGTGTTGACGGTGGATATCGGGCGACTGCACGACATGGATGAGGCCGGATTGTTGCAACCCGTGAAGTCAAAGGTGTTAGAGCAGAATATCCCCTCATCCTATCGCCATCCCGAGGGCCATTGGTTCGGCCTCACGCTGCGCGGACGAGTCGTATACGCCAGCAAAAAACGCGTAAAACCGGGTGAGCTCACCCGTTATGAGGATTTGGCCGATCCCAAATGGAAAGGCCGGATTTGTACGCGCTCGGGAAAACACGTCTACAACGTATCTTTGTTCGCTTCCATGGTTGCGCATTTGGGCGAGGCGAAAGCCAGGAAATGGTTGGTGGGCCTCAAGTCCAATCTCGCCCGTAAGCCCAGTGGCAACGACCGTGCGCAAGCGAAAGCCATTTACGCCGGACAATGCGACCTTGCTTTGGCCAATACGTATTACATGGCGAAAATGGCGACAAACAAGAAAAAGAAAATTCAGAGAGAATGGGCGAAAGCGGTATACATCATTTTCCCGAATCAAAAGGACAGGGGCGCGCATGTGAACATCAGCGGCGCCGCCGTCGCCAAACATGCGAAAAATCGGAAAAACGCGATTCGCCTCATCGAATTTTTGAGCGGTGAACATGCGCAAAAACTGTATGCCGACCAGAATTATGAATACCCGTTGAAAAAAGGCGTGAAAATTCATCCGTTGGTCGCGTCATGGGGGAAATTCAAGGCCGATACCATCAATTTGGCTGAGGTGGCGAATAAAAGAGCCCTCGCCTCCAAACTGGTAGACAAGGTGGATTACAATAACTTCAGCCCGAGCAATTAGCTGCTAGAATCACGACCCCAAAAGCCTTAATATCCTCATTACGGATATAGGGCTTTTGGGGTCTTCATCTTCATGAAAGGTTCCAAGAGGTGGTTTTATCTGAAGTAAATTTGGTAGTTGGTATAGCATGAGCGCAGGTGCTGGATTGAACATAGACGCCTCCCCGAGGCGTTTGGCTAAATGGTTTCAAATAGATTTTTGGACGGGCGGAACCCTTCTGCTCGCATTTTTCATAGCGGCTCCTCTCCTGTCGGTAAGCATTCTCGCCCTCAAGCCTAGTGGTGACATCTGGCATCACCTGCTTACGACCGTATTGTCGCGCTATGTAAGTACCACTCTGGGCCTGATGTTGGGAGTGGGCATTGGCACACTGCTCATCGGGACGTGTACCGCATGGCTGGTGACGCTATGCCGATTCCCGGGACGACGAATTTTTGAATGGGCGCTGCTATTGCCTCTTGCGATGCCGGCATACGTTGTGGCCTATGTGTATACCGATGTCTTTGAATTTGCGGGTCCAGTACAGGCGTTATTGCGTGATATCTTTGGCTGGGAGTCAAGCCGAGACTACTGGTTTCCGGAAATCCGATCTTTGGGCGGCGCAATTTTCGTGATGACGGTCACGCTTTACCCGTATGTCTACCTGCTTGCGCGCGTCGCCTTTGTTCAACAATCAGTTTGCATATTAGAGGTGAGTAGAACTTTGGGCAAAACCGCCTGGCAGAGTTTTTTTTCCATTGCCCTGCCCTCGGCACGTCCATCTCTCGTTATCGGGGTGAGTCTGGTTCTGATGGAAACTTTGAATGATTTTGGAACGGTTGATTTCTTCGCTGTGGAGACGCTCACGGCTGGAATCTTTGACGTATGGCTCAACCTGAACAATCTATCGGGAGCTGCGCAACTTGCCGTTATCGCGCTCTGCTTTGTCTTGCTTCTTTTGTGGGCGGAGAGGAAATCGCGCAGCAATCAGAGATTTCACAATACTTCCACCAAATATCAGGCCCTCCCAAGTTACCAATTAAAACGTGCAAAGATGTTTGGCGCGGTGATTTTATGTGTACTGCCGATAGGATTTGGGTTCATTCTACCATCCTGTGTTTTGGGCTATTACGCTTTGGGTTTTTATGAGGAAAGCATTTCACGTGATTTTTATTCTATTCTTTCAAACAGCCTGGTTTTGTCATTACTCAGCGCAATCCTGTCTGTTTCGGCAGGTATTTTTCTGGCGTATGGGGTACGTCTCAAAGAAAGTACGCTGCTCAAATTGGCAGCCAGGTTCGCCAGTATCGGATATGCCGTTCCAGGTGCGGTTCTCGCCGTTGGTGTCCTGATCCCTATGGGAAAGGTGGATGTTGTTATCCAGGGATTTGTGAGAAATGTTTTTGGTATCTCCACAGGTCTGCTCTTTAGCGGCACAATCGCAGCCGTCAGCTATGGATATCTGACTCGTTTCCTGGCGCTTTCCTATGGCACGGTGGAAGCCAGCCTAATGAGAATAACGCCAAACATGGATGGAGCCGCGCGAACATTGGGTCTAGGGCCCATGAAAACCCTCGAGCGCGTCCATTTGCCTATGATTCGTGGTGGTATTCTGGCGGCAGCAATACTGGTGTTCGTTGATACGATGAAAGAACTCCCTATGACGATCATATTGCGTCCGTTTAATTTTGAAACTCTGGCCACCCATGTTCACCAGTTGGCCTCGGATGAACTTTTGGAAGAAAGCGCACTTGGCTCTTTGAGTATTGTGGCGGCCGGGTTGTTGCCCGTGATTTATTTGAGCCGCACCATCCGAGAGGCACGCCCCGGAGGAGGAAAATGAGGCTCATGATCTAAATGGCCAAGCTCGATATTGAAAATATCTTGCACTCATATGAAACAAAAGTAGTCATCGAGGATTTGTCCTTGACTGTCGAAGAGGGTGAAGTCGCGTGTTTACTGGGGCCTTCTGGTTGCGGCAAGACGACATTGCTGCGATTAGTGGCTGGTTTGATTACGCTGCAGTCTGGGAGGGTTCGTCTCGACGAAAGGATCATAGCGGAACCTGCGCGTGGAATCGAGACGCCGCCGGAAGAGAGAAATGTGGGGTTCATGTTCCAGGACTATGCCCTTTTCCCTCACTTGGATGTTTTGCACAACATCACCTTCGGTCTCAATGACCTTTCAGCAGAAAAACTGGCTGAAATACAAAGGGCCATGATTCAAATGGATATCGTAGAATTGACAAATGCTTACCCTCACACTCTGTCAGGCGGCCAACAACAGCGCGTTGCCCTGCTTAGGGCATTGGCTCCCCTCCCTCGGCTTCTTCTTCTGGACGAGCCATTTTCCGGACTTGACATCAGTCTGCGAATTCAAGTGCGCGAGGATACGCTGAGGTTGATTAAGCAAATGGGCGTTACCACGTTGATGGTCACACACGACCCGCAGGAAGCGATGTATATGGCCGACCACATTTTAGTCATGCGCGACGGGAAAGTTGAACAAGGCGGATCGCCTCGTGAAATTTACCAATTCCCTGCCACGGAATTCACTGCTCGTTTTGTTGGACAGACGAATATTTTACAAGGCATTATTCTATCGCCCAGTTATGATGAGGTGATGACGACCATCGGGCCCGTGCCGTGTCTCTCCATGCGTGATCTTGAATTCGGTACGGATGCTTTTATCTCGATTAGACCCGAGAGTTTTGAAATCGACCCGAAGGGTCCTTTTGGGGGTGAAATTCGCACCATTCGCTATGCGGGACAGACCATTTTGTTGGAAGTCGAAATAATCGATGAAATAGGCAAGGGGCACTGGCTGAAAATGCGCGTGCATCCTAATTTAAGGGTAGATGTCGGTGAAGAGATCAGATTCCGCATTATGCCGGATTTTGTCACGGTGATTGAGGATCCGCTTGATGACTAGTTGCCTGTCTTAACAACTCACCTATGGCATTCACGTTCTCCGAATTCTCAAGAGCCATCACCATCGCCATCAAATCTTCTACTTCTTCAGGTGAGAGACTGCGTCGGGCATTGTCCTTGAATTTCTCATAAACATCGTCATCCGTGAATGGATTTTCAGCACACCCTCTTTGATGTTTCTCTTCCTCGATAAAGGTGCTCTCGTCATCAAGCCGAACTTCTACAACGCCTGGGAAAAATCTCGGAAAATCTTGTGTGTCATCCTGAGCGAAGGAGACTTTATCCGCCAGAGCCAGTACCGTGGGGTCTGCTATCGCGGTTTTTTCGAAATCGTCTACTCCACACCTGCCTCTCACGAAAATACTCGCCAAACAATACGGCAAAGAGAATTTTGCATCGTATTCGCCCCTTGGTTTTCGCTTTACCTCGATCGGGTCAAGCACGAGGTCAATTGCACCTTTGGCAGCATGACACATGATACTTTTGATTTTGGTGTGATGTATTTTCTCACGCTCTTTGAGGCGCAATCCGGCATCTAAAAACGCATGAATCACATGCCCACAAGGATAGGGTTTGAAACCGACGGCCAAAGTTTCCCAGATTTCATATAGACCTCGCGTGAGTGCTTCCACCTCGAATTCTTCATCTCGAAGGTGGCTCTTGAGCAAGCCGAACCTACCCTCAAATACTGTTTGTGGACCGGCGAAATCGCTGCCCGCGAGAATCGTGGAGCAAATACCGCCATGTGCGGCCCAACCCGGATGAAGCGCTTTTACAGGGCTCCCGTTTTCCAGGTATTCAAAGAGCCCGGCCGCCATGCTTCCACATATGCCAAGGGCCCAACTCATTCTTTCGACGCTCAATCCACTCTGAAGCGCATAGGCGATAGCGGCGCCAAAGGTGCCGGCTATGGCGGTCATATGGAAACCTCGGGCATGGAATTTGCCGGGAGCGACTAACCCGATTCTGATTTCCGATTCAAACCCCGCGACGCAAGCTCGCATGAAATCTTGTCCTGTTTTCTGGAATGCTTCCGTTCCTGCGAAAGCCGCTGGTACGACCGGCGCCGCAGTATGGATGATCGATTTCGCGTGTGTATCGTCAAAATCGAGGGAATGCCCCAGCGCACCATTCAAAAAAGCAGCGTTAGCCGCGGGCATTCGGGTTTTTTCTCCAATTGCACTACAAGGGCCTAAATCACAAGAGGCGTTTCCTTTGCCCCGAATTTCACCGGTAATCGCATTCGCCATTGCCCGTAAGGGTGTGTCAATTTCCGTGGAGCAGGCTGCCAGAGCAATTCCCATAAAATCAAGGATCAATAGTTTTGTCTGGTGAACCACTTTTGGAGGGATGCCAGCAAATTCCAGGGTGTGGGAAAATTGGCACAATGCTTCATTTGGCGTTGCCGGCACGTTATCGCATTCCCTGCAGAACTTTCGGAAAGACTTCTTCGGCCATCATCTGCATTGTTTCCAGAACGAGAGATTGCGGCATCCCCGGCCATTGAATGCTCATGATGAGGTGATTGATACCAAGATCAGCCAGTTCCAGTATGCTCTTTGCAACTTCGTCTGGCGAGCCAAGAATGAACCTGTTTTTCAGTAAATCATCAAACTGCTGTCCTAGATTGTCATCTCCTTTGGGCATGGCTTTGTCTTGACCCCAACGGTGATATTCACGATATTTTATCTTGAGATAGGGTTTGCTGAGCCGTATGGCTTCCGAGCGATCTTTTGCGACAAATACCTCGCGACGCATTGGAAATTCGTCAGGAAAAGGTTTGCCGAGTTCATCGAGTGTCTGGCGATATATCTCGATTTGGCGCTTTGTCGTGTCGAGGCGATTATGCGGGTTCACATAATAGCAATCTCCCAGCCTGGCCGCGCGGCGGATGCCCGCATCGCTGTTCGCCCCGATCCAAATGGGGGGGTGTGGTTTCTGAATGGGTTTCAGAGGGCACGATGCCTCGGTTAGCTCAAAGTGAGAGCCTTTCATGGACACTTTCTCTTCCGACCAGAGTCGCTTGATAGCTTCCAGGTTCTCCTCCAGTCGTTTGACTCTCTCTTTTTGGGTTGTTCCGAATCCCCTGAATTCCACCTTCCGATAGCCGAGCCCGGCGCCAAATATGAGTTTCCCGCCTGACATCACGTCAATCGTTGCCAATTGCTCAGCCATATCCATCGGCTTGTGAAGTGACAACAGGACGATGCCGGCATTGAGCCGCAACTTTGGGGCTTCCGCGCTGATTCTAGCGAGAAAAGGCAATTGCTGGAAGTCCTGAAGTGGATATGCGCTATAATGATTTCCTTTAGTGATCGATACGAACCCTAATTCTTGCGCTTTTCTTGCTTGCTCCATCAATTCATGGAAACGAGACTGCATATCATCTTTTAGGGTGAATTGACCCCTAAGCATGATGCCAAATTGCATTTTTATACCTTCTTCTTTGGGGGAAATATTTCATTTGAACTGGGTGGCAAGATAGCGGATGTCGTCTTATAAAAAACGTTTTCACAAGATATCACGTCAGATATATACGCATCATGATCTTCCGTGACAAAACTTATATTTTTTACCGCTGCCACAAGGACATGGTTCATTGCGGCCGACCTTTGGCGTGGTACGTCTTACGGGGGCAGATGTTTGTAGCGCCTCTCCGGCAGGGGCATCTCCGAATCCCGAAGCTTCCGCATGCGAGAATACCATCTCTTGTTCGTTACGCGAGTCTTCCAGTGCAACATCCTCATCCGAAACATCAAGGCGGTACATATACAGAACCGTCTCTGCTTCAATTCTTTGCGTCATCGTTCCGAACATATCAAATGCTTCTTTTTTGTATTCATTCAACGGGTTTACCTGCGCATAGCCCCTCAGCCCGATTCCCTCTTTGAGTTGTTCAATGTTTGTCAGGTGATCCTTCCATTGCGTATCCAAAATTTGTATGTAAATGAGTTTTCCGAGTTCCAGAATGCTTTCAGAATCGAAGTCACGATATTTTTCATCTAAAACATTCTGTATGAGATGATGAACCCTGTCGGCAAGCTCATCTCTCGGCTCCTCTTCGATATCCACCACCATTGGTGCAGAAGCCGAAAAAATGATCTTTCGCCCCTCTATCGTTGCTGGGATGCCATACTGGCTCTCAACAGCGCCCGCGAATGCTTCTACATCCCAATCGTCAAAGTGTTTCGACTCCGGCAAATGCAAATCGACGATAGAATCAAGTATCGCAGATGCGATCTCTTTCATTTGATCAAGCACATCTGTGGCTTCCAAAATCTCCCGCCGCATCGAATAGATAACCTCGCGTTGCTTATTCATCACGTCATCGTATTCGAGAAGATGTTTTCTCATCTCGAAATGATGCGCCTCAACACGTTTCTGAGCATTTTCAATGGCGCGGGTAACCATTTTGGCTTCAATGGGCACCCCCTCTTCCATGCCTAATTTTTCCATCAAACCCTTGATTCTGTCGGAGCCAAAAATGCGCAATAAATCGTCTTCGAGAGAAAGGAAGAATCGTGAACTCCCTGGGTCTCCCTGCCTACCCGAGCGACCACGGAGTTGGTTGTCGATGCGACGGCTTTCATGCCGCTCGGTACCCAATACGTGAAGACCGCCCGATTTCACCACTTCATCATGTTCCGCTTGGCAAGATACCCGAAAATCCTTCAAAGCCTCTTCATATTCAGGGCTTTCATTCGTGTTCGTTTTGGTAGAAGCGAGAAACTCTGGATTGCCGCCAAGGAGGATGTCCGTTCCTCGGCCCGCCATGTTCGTGGAGATGGTGACAGCTCCCTTGCGCCCTGCCTGTGCGATGATTTCTGCTTCTTTGCTATGGTTTTTTGCGTTGAGCACATGATGTGGAATACGTCTTCTCTTGAGTATCGAGGCGAGTCTTTCGCTTTTCTCTATGTTGATTGTGCCTACCAATACCGGTCTGCCACTGTTGTGACATTCGATTATTTCCTCGACGACGGCATCTATTTTTTCTCTTTCAGAGCGATACACCACATCAGGATATTCATCGCGAATCAATTCACGGTTCGTCGGCACAATGGCCACATCTATTTTGTAAGTCGAATTGAACTCCGCCGCTTCGGTATCCGCCGTACCCGTCATGCCTGCCAATTTCTTGTAAAGCCTGAAATAATTCTGGAATGTGATAGTCGCCAAGGTTATATTTTCTTCCTGAACCTTGACGCCCTCTTTCGCCTCGAGAGCCTGGTGTAGGCCATCGCTAAAACGCCGGCCGGGCATCATGCGTCCGGTGAATTCATCGACGATGACGACCTCGTTGTCCTTCACCACATAATCAATGTCTTTGGTAAACAGGACATGCGCCTTGAGCGCCTGTTCCACATGGTGCAGCACCGTGATGCTGTTCATGTCATACAAACTTTGGTCGTTCGCCATGATGCCAGAGCGCCGGAGAAGTTTTTCGGCTTCATGTCCACCGGCTTCTTTTAGGTTTACCGTTCGGCTTTTTTCATCGACGATTAGATATTCGTATTTTTTCTTGCTAATGATATCTTTACCACCTTCGAGATATCCATCGTCTTCTTCCTCGTTAGCTTCTTCAACAACGCCTTGTTGTTCTTTCAGTAGAGGGCGTATCACACGATTTACGACGCCATACATGCGCGTGGCTTCATCTGCTGGTCCGCTGATGATGAGAGGTGTTCTGGCCTCGTCGATCAGTATGCTGTCCACTTCATCCACAATGGAGTAATTCAGGTCGCGCATGACGCGACTGCCCGGCTCGAATTTCATGTTGTCTCTCAAATAGTCGAACCCGAACTCATTATTGGTGCCATATGTAATGTCGCAGGCATATGCGCGGCGACGCGCATCATCATTCATGCCATGCTGAATGCACCCAACAGTGAGGCCAAGGGCTCTAAAGAGACGACCCATCCATTCGGAATCACGGCTCGCGAGATAATCGTTCACAGTTACGATGTGCACACCCTTGCTCTCCAAGGCATTCAAATAGGCTGCAAGAGTAGCGACGAGGGTTTTGCCTTCCCCTGTTTTCATCTCGGCAATTATTCCGCTGTGAAGAATCATGCCTCCGATGAGCTGAACGTTAAAATGACGCATTTGGAGATAGCGCCAGCCCGCTTCTCGCACCAAAGCGAACGCTTCCGGTAAAATATCATCCAATGTTTCACCTGCGGTGAGCCGCTCTTTGAAGTGTTCCGTTTCTTCACGCATCTGTGTATCGGTCATCTCTTTCACGCGGGATTCGTGAGAATTGATTTCCGTGACTACCGGGTGCATGTTTTTGAGTAGGCGGTCATTCGCCGTCCCGAAAACAGACTTGAACATCGATCTGCTTGATTCAAAAACCGAGCCTATCATTCATCACTCCATGGGATTTATGCGTACGAATCACCTTTTTGGCAATTATAGACTATCATGGTGTATTCTGGAGAAAAAGCTAATGCCTCAGGCGAGATGGTGGTATTCCGTTTACTCTATAACATATAGTCTAGGATTGACTGCAACTCCGTTTATTCGAACCTCATAGTGAAGATGTGGTCCGGTTGATCTCCCTGTGGAACCGACTTTGGCAATAATATCGCCTCTTCTTACACGCTGACCAACTTTCGCCAAATTCACGTTATTATGGGCAAATTTGGTTACAATACCCTGCATGTGCTGGATTTGAATAATTTTACCATATCCTCCCGATCTTTTAGCGCTAATGATGACACCATCCGCCGGGGCGAATATAGGGGTTCCTTCCCTTGCGACGATATCAATTCCAGCATGAAATTCTCGCCGATTCGTAAATGAGGAGCGCCTGTATCCGAAGCTGGATGAGAGCCAACCCTTAACAGGCCATATAGACGGTGTATGAGCAAGCAAAACGCTTCTGTCGCGGAACGCTCTCAATAGGTCTTTGAACGCGCTTTCTTGGTCGGCGGCGCGCTTTTCGATGTCCTGGAATTGACGATTTAATCTCCGAATGAACCTTTGTTCAGATGGGGTGAGTTTCTCCAAGTCGTCAGGCAGAGCGTGTTTTGAAACACCTCCCACGCCCAAGTCGTTTTTTCGTTTATCCGGTTTCAGCGAGGCCATGATTCGAAGTTGGTCTTCAAGTTGCTTGAGTTGTATTAGGTTGTTGTCCAGGGATTGGAGTTTAACGCTGAATTTTTCGAGAAGTTCTTTTTGTGTTTGGTTTTGTTGTTCTAGGGGGGAGAGTTTGGCCAAATGCTTCGCTGTAAGAATTCTCTCTTGTGTAAGGTAAAGCGTCGTTCCGACGAGAGAGCAAAAACCAAAGAGCAACAGGACTATCATTCCCCTTGTGATACTGAGACGCCGGGTGCTGCTAGAGTTACTGGGTATCACCATAATGGTGTACTTCTTACCCATGGGGTACACCTCCCAGAAACTTTCTAGAATGCGTATGTTTTGAAATGCAATAAAGTGTTTCCCCAGACACTTACTCACATTCAATCAAATTATCAAGACTGAAAAGACAAGTCAAACAAATTTCTCAAATGATGAGCCGCTGAGTTCTTGTAAAGCATATTCAGCGCATGACAGCTCCTGAGTCGACTAGAATTGCTTGACCAGTAATGGTTTTCGCATCATCGCTCGCCAAAAACGCAACTGTTCTCCCAATATCTTCGGTCGATTGCTCGACTCCCATAGGTGTTTGTTCCACAAAATACTCAAAAACCTCTCTTGCTGTTTTTCCTTTGAAGTTTGAGAATTTTTTTCTGAACTGCGTGGCGAGTATCTCCCACATTGCGCTCCAAATGAGACCCGGACAAACAGCGTTCACCGTAATGCCTTCACGGGCCACTTCACGCGCGAGCGCTTGGGTGAATATAATTACCGCTGCTTTGCTCGCGCTGTAATGCGGTATGGTTTCGCGACCATCACGCCCGGCGCGCGAGGAGATATTGATAATGCGTCCCCAGCCCTTTCCCTTCATCTTTTCAAGAGATGCCTGGCACAGCAGAAAAACACCTTTCACGTTGACGTTATACGTGTCGTCCCAATCATCTTCATTGATGTCGGATAGAGGCATACCTAGCTTGAAATTCGCCCCGCCAATAACGCCTGCATTGTTGACCACAATATCTATGCTGTCCATTTCTTTGTTGACCGCATCTACGACGTCTACGCATTGACTCTTATCCGTGACATCGAGTGTGTATGGAATGGCGTTGACGCCGAATTCCCTCATTTCTTCCGCTGCCACCTCAGCGCTGGATGGTGAGATGTCGGCCAATGCTAAATGGGCGCCCTCTTCTGCCAGGCACCGGGCGATGCCACGTCCTATTCCGCCTCCGGCGCCGGTGATGAGTGCCACCTTGCCTTTTAGGCCGCGTTCTCTTGGTAGTGGAGAAGGCATCACCTATTCCCCATACCTGTCATCGCACCACCCGCTTCCAACCAATCCTCAAAAACTTGGAGGCTTTCCAGGACGGCGGGAACGCCACTGTATGGCGACATCTGAAAAATCACTTCCATTATTTCTTTGTCTGTCGCTCCGTAACTTCTCGCGGCCGTGAAATGAGAGCGCATTTGGTTGAATCGGCCCGTGATGCATAAGGCCGCCAGTGCGCAAAATTCTCTTGTCTTGTGCGGAAGGACATCGCGGTCATAAAGACCCCCATGAACGAATTGCTGGAACAGCATGGAGAAGTCAGGATCGAGCTTATTCAGGCGCCCAAATAGCTTTTCCGTATAACCTTCTCCGTATTGCGTATCCCCACGTCGAATTGCAGGTGGATAAAATTCTTCGCTCATCAATCATTCTCCTCAGGTATGACACCCAAAATTCGTTAGTCCGCTTCTATAATTTCGTTGCGCAATCGTCCGAGTCCGCCGACTTCCACTTCCACCACATCACCCGGGGTAAGAAAAGAGGGCGTTTCTCGCGCGTAGCCCACGCCTGAGGGCGTGCCTGTCAGAAAGATATCGCCCGGCTCTAAGGTAAAACCTTCTGATAATACTGAAATCATAGATGGAATATCGTGAATCATCATGTTCGAGTTTGAATCCTGCCGTGCTTCGCCATTCACCCAGCTTTTTACGGTCTGGTTCATCGGGTCGCCATAGTCTTCTTTGGGGACGATGTATGGTCCAAGTGGGCAAGTGCCATCAAGGGTCTTGCCCTTGAAAATCTGCTTATGACGCCTCTGAATATCTCTCGCGGAGATGTCGTTGGCGCAACAATAGCCAAAAATGTGATCGTAGACCTTATCTTGGGGTATGTTTTTGCCGCTTTTGCCGATGATAACGGCGATTTCAGCTTCATAGTCGAGTTTTTCCGTCACCTGGTGTGCAGGTATGCCCTCGTTGTGTCCGATGAGGGTGCTCTGGGCCTTGGTGAAAAAGATAGGCTGGTCGAGTTCGACCCTCGTCGTTTGCACATCCTTTGCCTGAAGACCCTCGTTTACATGGTCTTGGTAGTTGAGCCCCATGCATAGAACGTGCTTTGGTGGATGAGGAATCGGGGGTATGTGATGAACATCTTCGGGTGCCATCAGGATGGGAGCCAAATTCCCGGCATTCGCTTCGGCCTGCGCAATCAAATCATGAAGCGCAGGGCCATGCGATTCCCACGCTTTAATGAGTTCTATCATACTGCCGAATGCGAGTTCTTTTTTACCTAAAATTCCGGCCAGACGCGACAGGTGAGCGATTCTATCACCCACGTACACACCGACTCTCTCAAGGCCTCTGTAATGATATGACAACAGTTTCATTCGTATCTCCTGGATATAGATGATTTTCGAAAATTCAGGAAACTTTGTAGCGTTTAATCGCGTCCGGTGTGAATTCCACGCCGTGTCCAGGCACTTCGGGTACGTTTATATGCCCATCGCGCACCGAAAAATCTTGCGTGAGATCATCTGGCGAGAAAAATTCCATGTATTCGACCAAATAGCCTCTGGGCGTTGCGCCTACGAGGCTCACCGACAATTCATGGGCCAGATGACTGCTCAGGGAAATGTTGAAGGCATCGGCCAGATGCGCAATTTTGATGAATTCCGTCACCCCCCCGCAGCGGCAAACATCGGGCTGCAAAAACCCTACCGCCCGGCGTTCGCATATTTCTCGGAATCCCCAGCGCATATAAGTATTCTCGCCCGCCGCGGTAGGCACCATGCTCTTCTCGGCCACTTCCGCGAGGTCATCGACACAGTCGGCCAGCACGGGCTCTTCGAACCAGGCGACGCCGTATTCCGCCAGCATGGATGAAACTTCCACCGCTTCGCGCACGTTGTAGTTTTGGTTCGCATCGCTAAAGAGAATGAAATCCTCTCCCATATTTTTTCTGAGGTAATCGAGACGCTCCTGATCACGCGCCGTGCCGATCTTCAGCTTGTAGCCGCTCATGCCTAGCGAAGCGGCTTCCTGGGCTTCTTCGAGCAGTTCGGAATCCGGGAGCGTGTGCCAGCCGCCGCTGCCGTACACCGGCATTTTTTGACGAAATCCGCCCAACAGGCGATTGAGCGAAAGACCGGCGACTTTCGCCACGACATCCCAACAGGCGATGTCCACCGCGGAAAGGGCATACAAACCCAGTCCCCCGCGCATTCTTGCCTTGTTTGGCGCCCACATTCGATTCCAGAGCGCCTCGGGCGCCAGGGCGTCCTGCCCTATCACCATTGGGACCAATTCTTTTTCAATATATGGCAGTATAGCGGCGCCGCCTTCCCCGCCCAAGCCCATCGTAAAACCCGTGCCGCTTGGGCCGTCTTCGGTGTGAAGATGGACCACGACGACGTCGAGGTGGGTGTAGACGCCAAGCGAGCTTTGAAATGTTTTCTTGAGAGGCACCTTGAGGGGGATGGCTTCGAGAGCGCGTATTTTTAGTTGTGGCATTTTATCTCCGGCTATAAAAATTTCATGGAACGGATACGCATGGCCTGGTTCGTTCCGTCCGAGTGCAGAAAACTGGTTACGTCTCTAAGGTATTTTTCCATCGGCGCATCCGTCATGTAGCCGGTGCCGCCCCAAACCTCCAATG
The DNA here is from genome assembly GCA_965218885.1 of bacterium. Classification (GTDB taxonomy): domain Bacteria; phylum UBA8248; class UBA8248; order UBA8248; family UBA8248; genus Bin107. Next base: position 3,649,459 of record OZ244713.1, read on the forward strand.
CGCGCGTGGCAATGCGGTAGGAGGATTCGGACACGAAACATTTGGTCATGAAACCCATCTTGGGGTCGTAGAGGTCTTTCTGATCCGCCGTCCAGGCGGCGTAGTGGAGCAATCGCCTGCTCGCTTCATACTCGGCGAAACAATCCGCCAGCATAAAGCCGACCGCCTGATGCTCTATGATGGGTCTGCCCCCCTGAATCCGGTTTCTGGCGTGTGTCAAAGCGTCTTCATAGGCTGCTCTGGCGGTGCCGAGGACGGTGGCGGCGGCTTCTATGTTCGAACCCGGGACGAACATGCGTCGCGCCGCCGTGGCCTGATTTACTTCCGTGATGCGGTTTTCATCCGGCACCCTGCAATTCTCAAAAATAAGCTCTGCGTTCAAGGACAGCCGTTGCCCCATTTTGTCGTGAATTTTCCCGTACCGGAAACCTTCCATATCAGGCGTAATGATGAAATACGTCATCCCCTCGGACACGCCTTTTGTGGTATCGGTTCTCATGGCGACGATGCAGAGCTTGGCGATTCCGCCGTTGCTGATGTATCGCTTCTTCCCGTTGGCTATCCAGTGCTCCCCGTCGCGCACGGCGGTCGTCCGCACGCCGGCATCCGGGCTGTCGTAGGGGATGATGTTGTCGGTTCCTCCCGATTCCTCCGTCATCCCGACGGCGAGATGGAAATGGTGGTCTTCGAGGAAAGACTTGAGGTAACGCTCCCTTTGACCTTCATTGGTCAATCTTTCGAACAGATGGGTAATCTTCCAGGTCTGGTCGAACGTGACGGCCGTGCCCAAATCGCCCCAGGCGATTTCCTCGCCCACGAGACACAGCGTGAGAACATCGCAGCCCGCACCCCCCATTTCTTTTGGAAGCGCCAGGGTTCTCAAGCCTAATTTGCTCCCCTTTTCCAGCACGTCCCAGGGGAAACGCTTCATGGGGTCGGGTTCTTTGTCCAGTGCTGCGGCGACGGGGCGGATTTCCTGCGCAGCGAAATCATGCGCCGTTTTCTGCAGTTCTTTCTGCTCGGGCGTGAGTGTGAAATCCATGTTTGGTCCTCAATCCGTGAAACGCGCCGTCTGCGAGAGTAAGCCATTGGCGCTGAGCCACACCAAGCCGTTGTGTAAGGTTGCTTTGCGTACCTGATAATATCTGCTCGCACCCGGGTTCGCAATCGGGAGTCGTGATAGTAGCCCGGCAGGAGAAGTAGCCCGCCGAACGGGAGAATGGATGCGCCAGGGGTGGAGGTCTTCGGTTCATGCAAATGCGGGCAAATGCGTGGCTGAAATTTTTTTTAATTCGAAAAGTTTCGATAATTTATTAATTTGTTACTTTAATATCATGTTGTATATATATGATATGAGGTAAGTTTAGCCTTTAGATGACTTTCAGTAATTTATCGAAAAACATCGTGAATTTATCGTATTTTATCGAATTTTTCAGGAATGCAAGACCGCTCCGCTCATCTCCAGTCCGACAGATTCCATGCTTCCAGTTCTCCGTCCGCATCAAACGGCTCCCAAAGATTTCTTCGCCCCGCCGCCTCGCCCTCCTGAAAGGGCTTTTGGAGAATAGCGTAGAAGCGGTGGAGAGAGTCCTCGCAAATGCGGGGAAATGCCCGGTTGAGGCCGCACGGGAAGCCGCCTCCCGCAGCGGCTGCGCTACGAAAACCCGGGAATCGAAACGAAGCGCTGGGACAGGCCGCATCGCCTGTCATTCCGAATGGGGACGACCGCAGGGGGCGGACGACCACGGGGGCAGGACAACCCGGAAGGGTTGTCCCCACTTCTCGTCTTTGCTCGTCGGGCCGGCCTCAATCGTGATAAATCGCCACGGCGCGCACGGGCGAGCCGGTGCCGCCTCGTATCTTGAGCGGCAGGCAGGAGAAGATGAACTTCGTGTTCACCACTTCCTTCAAATTCGCCAGGTTCTCCGCGTTCAGAACCTTCCGCTCCCGGCACGCCTTATGCGCCCAGTAGCCCTTGTCCGTAAACGCCCGGGAGGAATCCACGCTGGGCGAATCGATGCCGACGTTGATGCAGCCCCTATCCGCCAGCCACGTCATGGCCGCCTCGCTCAGGCCCGGATACGTATAGAGCCAGGCATGAAAATCCCCGCCGTAGTTCGCCTCGTAGTGGCCCGTCCAGATGAGAACGGTTCCTTTGTCCGGCGCCTCCAGATTCGCCTTCGCGCACGCCTCTTCCAGGTCCGCCGGCTCCATCCAGTCCTCGGTGTTGCAGAAGCGGGATAAATCCAGGCAAATCGCCTCCGTGTAGAACCATTCGAGGCCCAGTTGGTCTATAGTCTCGCCGTCCTTGTCGATATGATAAAAGGCGTCCACGTGGGTGGGGCCGTGGTCGCTCATGATGAGGCAGTTCGTCGTCGAGGTATGGCCGGAGGGTGAATTCGCATAAGCCTTGGCCGTTTCGGCGTGCGTCTTGTTCGGAAAAACCCCCGTCCTCTGATTCCCGGGATAAACGGGCATGCCGTCAAAAATCTCCTGCGATAAATCCACGATGCGAAATCCCATGTCTGAACTCTCCGTTTGTGAATCGGGTGATTGGTTGAAGAAAGTGGAATTCGTGCAATCTTACCCAAAAGCGCTCGATAAAAGCACGTCCGATAGCGATCCTCATTTCGGTTTCGTAGGGACAGGTCGCGACCTGTCCTCGGCGGACGATTATGTCTCAGCAAGTCGTCATTCCGGCGAAAGCTGGTGACAACCGAGAAGTTAGCCATTCTCAAGCAGAATGACAATGCTCCGGCTTTTCATCTCCACGTCATTGGCGGGAATGAATCGGAAAAGAAAAAACAAAGGCAAAACAAATGGATTCCGGCTTTCGCCGGAATGACGTGCAAAGGCGGATTCAGCACGCCTTCCCTAATTCGGTCGCGTCAAAACCTCATACATCACCACTTTCTCATCAGGCCCTTGAGGAATTTCCAATTCAGCAGGAAGACTTCACTCCCCCCTTGAGGGGGAGTCGGTGAGCTAGGGCGAAAGCCCGCATGCGAACCGGTGGGGGGAAGTATTATTTTGGAATCACATTTAGAATCATACCCCCCACCGCATCAGCCTTCGCACAAACCGATCGGCTTCTGCGACTCCCCCTCAAGGGGGGAGTGAATATATGCCCACCCTTGTTTTGTGGCGTAGTGACAGCCCCTGCTCGGGGCTGTCCCACAGGCCCCCGTGCCTGTCCGCAGTTCGTTTTTGATCGACATTCTGTGTCAATCCCGATCAATGCCGCATAAACCACCGTCATTCCGGCGCATGCCGGAATCCAGCGACTTTGCTTTTGATTTTTACTGTCATTACCGCCAATAAGGGAGAAAGGACAATGCTGCAAAGCATCCATCTCATCGGCTCTGGATTCCGGCATGCGCCGGAATGACGTCCACTTGCGATTTGAGGACCGTAAGGAAACCCTCACTCCCCCCTCTCCACATCCTCCACCGCACGATGACGGCCCCGAACTTGATGATGAGCAGCGCGCTCGCGAGATATGCGGCGCGGACGGGGCCGAACCAGAGGCTGTCCGCGCAGAAACCGTTTTCTGCGGCGCAGCCGAGCGGTTGCCCCGAATTGGAACAAGTTCAAAAATAATTTGATACGAACTTTCCCTGGGCGATACGACCGAATGGATTTAGGTATGGATAAAGATGAATGCCTTACTCATACCACGACTTGAATTTGAGACCTGCTCTCCCCCCATAGGGATTGTCGAAGGATAAGCAATGTGCGCTCCCGTAGAAGGGCGTTCCATCGGCGCGCATGGGCATATTTCTGCAGTCCAGATTTCCTGTAGGAACTGTGATTCTTAAAGACGTAGTGGTCTTGCATCCGAAAACCATGACCGCCGCCAGAAGAATCAATAGAGTCCCCTTGAGCATGATGCGCCCCCTTTGCAGGATGTAGAGCGGAGGTTCGATGAGATTGAAGCGTACTAAAACTTGGACGGCAATGCACTCCAACAATTTTAACATCTTAAGCCATGAAATTCCGGGTTGTTTTCTACGTCACTCTCATCGGTCCTTCCTCTCCTTTCATCCCTCCCAATGAAGATTGATTCCAACAGATGAAGGATGGATTGTGCAGACCGGGGAGCGACGAACAAACCTGATATTACCCCTACCCCTCCCTCTCCCACATCCTCCACCGCACGATAACCGCCCCGAACACGACGATGAGCACCGCGCTCGCGAGGTAGGCGGCGCGCACCGGGCCGAACCAGAGGCTGTCCGCGCGGAAACCGCTCACCGCGGCGCGGCCGAGGGAATACAGAACGAAGTAGAGGCAGAAAATGAAGCCCGGCTTGTGATTTACAAGCCTTAAGCGTCTCAGGATGAAAAACCACGCGAGGTTCAGTAGAAGCTCATAGATCATCACGGGGTGCGTCGCCTGCCCGGGGAACTCCCTGCCCGCGATGGAGGTCATGGGAAACTCCACGCCCCACGGCATTGTCGTCGGCACGCCGTGCGCATCGCCGTTCATGAAATTGCCGAAACGCCCGAACACCTGGCCGAGCATGATGGCGGGCGCCGCCGCGTCGGCGAACTCCCAGGTGGAGACGGCGTGGTTTCTCAAATAAAGGTAGCCCGCCAGCGCCCCGCCGATGAGGCCTCCGTGTATGGCGAGCCCCCCGCGCCAGATGGCGAAGGTCTCCCACAGGGCGGTGCGGTAGAATTCCCAGTTGAACAGGACGTAATAGATTCTTCCGCCCACGATTCCTGCGAACATGACGAGGAGGCCGAAGTTCATGATCTCATCAGGCGTAATGGGCATCCCCTTGCGCTCGGCTTCTTTTCTCACGAGCCATACGCCCACCAGCACGGCGGCGACGTACATGAGGCCGTACCAGCGCAGCGCGAAGGGTCCGATTTCGAATATGACGGGGCTCAAATCTCTGATTCCTCACCAGCGGGCGACGCGCGATCCTTCTGCGCTTTCGACATGAAAGGCGTGGGTTGACACTCCGGCTCGGGTTTCCTGCCGATTATTTCGAGTGGCGATAGATTTGGCTTTTGGGATAGTAATCCTTCCAGCCGAACCAGAACGCGAGCGTAGTGGAAAGCTGATTCAATCTGGAACCTTTTAGCGGCCCTTCCACGGCGAGGCCGGTCAGGCGTTGCCATCGTGAACCCGTTTTCTTGTCCTTCATGAACCTACAGGCGGCGGCGCCTTTGGCCCCGCTGTTCCTCGTGAGCTCGAACTCCAGCGTTGCGCCCCCCAAAACGCGGTCGAAAACGACTCCCGTACCCGCGCCCTCGCAGTAAGCGACCAGAACGTCCCGTCCGGCGAAGCGGTCGTTCACGACGCCCGCGCGGTTCAGGTCGGCGAACGGGTAGGCCTTGGCGATTTGTTTGCCTTTATCTTTCGGGGAATCGAGCGCGAGGGCGACGACCAGGGTTTTCGGGTGCAGGCGATTGTCCCGGTATTTCTCGGGGATCACGCCCGTCTGGGAGCTGTAGTAATAGCCCTCGTAAGGATCCCGGGAGGAGCCGCGAAACATGCCCCCCATCCCCCTGCCCTCTTTTTTGAGCACCAGGGTATCGGGATAGAGCTGCGTCCATTCGGAATAGCGCATCATGGCGGCGGGGAACGTCTTGAGCCGTTTGCCCTTCAGGGGGCCGATAACGGCCTCGCCGGTCAGGTGGCTCCAGAGCGAATCCGTCTGGCGGTCGTACATGATGAGCACGTTCTTCCAGAGTTTTCCCGAAACGCCGAAGCTGAGTTTCTTGCCGTCCAGGTTGCGGTCATACACGATGGCCGAATAGCAAAGCGGTCACCACGTTACGGAGACGGCGCTCCCTCCCACGACGTCGTTCACGATCTCATGCGAACTGAGCAGGGGAACCGAATAGGCCCGCTTCTCTCCCTTGATGTTGATGCCGATCACCATCTCATCGGGCTGCATGAACCCCTCGGCATCTTTCACGCTCGCGTATTTGGGCGCATCGATGGAGGGGATGCCGTCTTTCGGCAGCAGGGTGCGAATCTCGGTTTCAGGGCCGGCGCCAGAAAGAACCGGAAAGGCAAGAACCAGTAAGGCGACAAGAATGCTTCTCATCCGCGGCATGAAAGCGCTCTCCTCTGGCGGCCAGGATCCATTGGCATCAGCGTCGAAATCCGTGGAGGACGATAAAGAAAGTCCGCTCGCCACGGTCCGTCCCGCGCACGACCTGCCCCAGAACGTTCGCGCCCGCGGGAATTTTTTTCAGCAATGCTTCGACGTCTTCGAGTTTTTTGACCACGACGCGGATGGGCGTTTTCTCGCTCCCGGGCAAGCGATAGGTCAGTCCGCGTATCACCATGCCCTCGCGCAAACCGTCGAAATAAGCTCTGCTGCCCTCTCTCACGCCCTTTATAAATACGCCGTCTTCTGTCCTTAAGTTGTTTTTATTCCTCAACTCATCGCTCAGATTTTCCAGTTCCACACCGTAAGTTTTATGGTTCTCGGGTTCATCGATTTCGCTGTTCCCCGCCGGCGTACCTGTCGTTTCCTGCTCGGGCAGACGCACCAGTTTGACCATGAATTTTCTCATCCGGGCGTCCCGCATCACCTCCACGGCCACGTCTTTTCCCGGTGGCGTCCAGCCCACGAGCCGCTGAAGGTGGGACGTGCCCACGACGCTCGTGCCGCCGAGGCGGACGATGACGTCTCCCATCCGGATGCCCGCTCCCTCCGCCGGCCCGTCTTTCAGCAGTGAACCCACGAGCGCGCCTTTCGCTTTAGGGAGTCCCAGCAGATAGGCCATATCCCGGCTTACCGGCTGTATGGTCACGCCCAGATAACCACGCGGGAAATTTCCGCTTCTTCTTAAGTATTTGACGACGTCTTTCGCCATGTTGACGGGAATGGCGAATCCGATGCCGCTGCCGGGGGCCGGAATCGCCGTGTTGATGCCGATGACCTCGCCGTCGATGTTCACCAATGGTCCGCCGCTGTTGCCGCGGTTGATGGCGGCGTCCGTCTGGATGAAATGCTCATAGCGCGCGATGCCGACGCCGCTGCGCCCGATGCCGCTCACGACGCCCACCGTGAATGTTCTCGTAATGCCGAACGGATCGCCCACGGCTATCGACCATTGGCCTACTTTCACCTTGTCGGAATCTCCGAGAGTCGCCGAAGGCAGCGGATGATTCGTATTGATTTTGACGAGCGCCAGGTCCGTATAGCGATCCGTGCCGACGACTTTCCCCCAGTAAGCGGACTCGTCCGAAAGGCGCACGCGCAGTCTTCGCGCATTACTGATCACATGATTGTTCGTCAGAATATATCCCGCCGGGTCGATGATGACGCCCGAACCGGAGGAAAACAGCGGCATATTCGGATGTGGCGACTGGGGATTCCGCTTTGCGGTCCCCTTTTTTCTCTCCACCCGTATGCTCACCACCGTCGGCTTTACGCCTTTCGCTATCGCGGTGAACGCCCTCTCGATTTTTTTCATGAAATCGATGTCCGGGTTCGCATACGCAGGCGCGGCGGAACCCAAGAACAATATCAAGAGCATCGACAGGGTGAAGCGATGAATCATGGAACCCTCGTTTTCTCGTTTCGCGGGCGGCGTATTTTCCTGACGATTATACAGCGATGCCGGGTCTTGGGAAGCGCGGGGGGATAAAATGCTTCCCCCTTTCGGCGGAATTTTCGGCGCTCCCATCGTTAAAGGCCTACTTGACCTCGAGTATGACCTCGAGCTCCACGGGCGCTCCCAGGGGAAGTTCCGCCACCCCCACCGCCACTCTGGCGTGTTTGCCGTTTTCCCCGAAAATATCGACGGCCAGATTGGACGCCCCGTTCACGACGAGCGGTTGAGCCGTGAAATCGGCTGCAACGGCAACGTAACCCGTCATGCGGACGATTCTCTCCACGCGCTCCAGATCGCCCAGGGCCGCTTTCGCCTGTGCGACGGCGTTCAGGAAACACAACGCGGCGCATTCCTGCCCTTGCTCGACGGTGACGTCGAGCGGAACTTTTCCCTCATGAATCATCGCGCCGTCTCTGATTGGAACCTGGCCCGAGATGAACATCAATGACCCGGAGATGACGTATGGAACATACGCCCCGACGGGGGCGGGCGCACGGGGCAACTCGATTCCCAGCTCATTCATTCGATCAGAAATGCTCATTCAGGCTCTCCCCTCATAGAGATGGTTTTTATTTTCTCGAATTCTTCGGGCGTGTTCGCGTTCAGGAAAGACGCCCCCTCGGGATCCCACGCCCTCCAGGTCGCCTCTTCCACCTTCCTGACGCGCACTTCCTCGTGAAAGCCTATCATCTTCAGGCGGCCTCTCGAAATGGATTCCTCGATATGAGGCGCGCATTTTTTCCCGTAGAAAGCGCAAAGCGGCTCAGGGTAGTCGTCCTTGACGGGAACGACCACGTCCCAATCATCCACCAGGGAGGCCATGCCGTATATGAGAGCGGGCTGCAGCAGCGGCATGTCGCACCCCACCACGAAAACGTGCGAGCCCGCTGCGCTCGCAACGGCGGTATGGAGGCCGCCCAGCGAGTCGTTGCCGGGATGAATATCCCCCACCACGGCGAGGCCCATACGCTCATATTCTTCTTTCTCGTTCGCTACGACGAATATTTCTGTGAATATCTCGGCCAGGGTATCCGCGATGCGCCTGATGATGGGAACATTGTCTATCGCCAGCATGGATTTGTCGCGCCCCATCCGGCGGCTTCGGCCTCCGGCCAGGATGGCGGCGGAAAACGGCAATCTGGCCCTTGTTTCGGGGTTCATATACGACGCTCCGTGAGGAGTCGATAGCCTGGAAGCAATTTCTTCAGGAATGCACCCGTTCGAGGGAGGCCGCCTCGAGGCGTTCGGGTTTTTCAGAAGGCGTCTCCCCCAAGAGAATGACCTGTACGCGGCTCCCGGCGGCGAGCTCGGTTTCATATTCGGGGAATACGACCAGCCCGTTCGCCCGCACCATGGAATGCAGGATGTTCGACCCCTGCGCTTCGATCGCCCGGACGGCCCATTTCTCCCCGTCGCGGTAGACGATGGAGCGCACATAGTGGCGACGCTCGGGTGATTTCGTGAGCGGGTGGAGGAGGCGCGCTTCCACCGCCGTGCGGAACAATCTCTTATGGCCCTGCATTTTCAGCAGCGATGGGCGGACGAACAACTCGAAGCTGACCATGGTGGAAACGGGATTCCCCGGCAGGCCGAAGACGGGCTTTCCGCTCAATACGCCAAAGGCCATCGGCTTGCCCGGCTTCATGCGGACCCGCCAGAAGCGCATGTCGTTGCCCAGACCGCCCAAGGTTGATTTCACGAGATCGAAATCGCCCACCGACACGCCGCCGCTCGTTATCAGCAGATCGGCGGCCAGCCCGTCGTTGATGTGGCGCGTGAGGTCTTCCGCGTTATCGCGGGCGATGCCCAGCAGAACGGGTTCACCGCCGGCCTCGAGCACCTGGGCGGCGAGGGCGTAGGAATTGGAGTTGAATATCTGCCCCACGTCGGGCGCATCTCCCAGATCGACCAATTCTTCTCCGGTCGCCAGAATGGCCACTTTTGGTTTTTGATGCACGTACACCCTCGCCCTGCCGATGTTCGCCAACATGCCGGCGGAAGCTGCGCCCAGGCGAACGCCGCGGGAGAGAACCTCCTCGCCAGGCTTCACGTCCTCACCCGCCAGGCGGATGGCCTCTCCCTCGCGTACGGCGAGGAAGATATGGACCTCATCCTCGGAGATTCTTTCCGTCTCCTCGACGAGCACGACGGCGTCCGCCCCATCCGGAATGGGCGCGCCCGTCATGATCTTGATGGCTTCTCCCGGGCCGAGCGTGCGCGTCGCCATCACGCCGGCCTGAATCTCCTCGACCACCCTCAGGGTTTTTGGCGTTTCGCGACTCGCGCCCGCCACGTCTTCCGCGCGCAGGGCGTAGCCGTCCATCGCCGAGTTGTTCCAGGGAGGAACGGGCCGTGAGGAATGGACGTCCTCGGCCAGCACCCTGCCCGGACAATCGAGCAGACCCACTCTTTCACGCCCCATGGGGCGAATCATCTCCAGTATCGATTTTTGAGCGTCTTCCACGCTGATCATCAACCACTCCAGGGATTTGCCATGAAGATTCAAAGTCCCGCCATCCGGGATGCGCTATTATAACCGACGCCGGTGAGGGAACAAGCCGAAGGCCGCTTCAGGATGAGAGATCGCATTTGCGAATTTCACGCATATTCATTAAAACCGCCATATGCCCAAAGATGAATACAACTATAAAAGTGAAATCCGCGTGCGCTTCGGGGAGACCGACCTCCAGGGAGTGGTGTTCAACGCCAACTACCTCTTGTACGTCGATACCGCGCAGATGGACTACCTGCGCACCATCGGCGTCTCGTATCAGGACATGCTCGAGCGGGGGTATGACATCGTCATCGTCGACGCCTCGGTTCAGTTTCTCGCACCCGCCCATTTCGATGAAGTCCTGGAAGTCTACGCGCGCATTTACGAAATCGGGAACTCGAGCATCAAGATGGATTATGAGATTTACGAGGCCGAATCGGAGCGCTTCGTCGCCAAGGCGCAGACGGCCTACGTCATCATCGGGAAAGAAGCGCAAACATCCGTCCGGGTGCCTCCCTACATCCGTCGCGCAGTCAGGGCATTCGAATCGAGAGAGGATATCGAAGAAACTTAGGGGCAATCGTTTTTCCGCTTCATACGGAGCTGATAATGCAATTACCACCATTTACGGGCCATAGGCGAAAATCGCGTCATTGAGAAGCGCGTTGCTTCGTGGTAAAATACAGGGAATCATAGCCGCTATGAAAGAGTACTTTTTGAAACGTTCCGCCGTTGATAAGAGTAGTGAAATCGTTTTTTCAATCATCAACCGGTGATGGGATCGTTTTCGCTGTAGCAGGCGCAGCATTCCGCAGCATAAAAAGGAGGGAATATGATGAAATCGCCGAAAGTTTCGAGATGCGCTATTCCGTTCCTCACCCTCGCGCTGACGTTATTCATCACGGTTGCGCTGGGGACCACACAGGCTCTCGCGGCATGGAAGCCGTCGCGGCCGATTGAATTTATCATCATGGCGGGTAAAGGCGGCGGCGCGGACCGCATCGCCCGCCTCATGCAAAAAATCGTCACCCAGAACAAATGGTCGCCCCAGCCCCTCGTGCCGATCAACAAGAAAGGCGGCTCCGGTGCCGAGGCGATGCTCTATCTCCTTTCCAAAAAAGGGAATCCGCACGTCATTCTCGTGACGTTGAACAGCTTCTTCACCACCCCGGCCCTGCGGAAACTCCCGGTGAACTACACGAAGCTCACAGCGGTCTACCGGCTGGCCATGGACACGTTCCTCCTCTGGGTCAATCCGAAATCGGGAATCAAGAACATGGATGATTTCGTGAAGGCCGTGAAAGCCAAAAAAGGCAAATGGACCATGGGCGGCACGGGCAAGATGCAGGAAGACCAGCTCGTCACCAACATGCTCATGCAGGCGTATGGCCTGGAAGGCATGATCACCTACGTGCCCTTCCGTGGCGGCGGCACCGTGGCGAAAAATCTCGCAGGCGGGCACGTCGATTCGACGGTGAACAACCCATCCGAGGGTCTGCCGCACTATCCCGGCAAAATGCGGCCGATCGCCGCACTGACCCCGGAGCGGATTTCCGCTTTCAAGGAGGTCCCCACTTTTAAGGAAATGGGCCAGCCGCAACTCGTGTATTTCATGCAGCGCAGCATCACCGCGCCCGGCGGCATCCCCAAGGATGCCCTGAAATGGTATAGCGATTTATTCGCCAAGTTGTGCGCTTCCGGGGAATGGAAAACCTATACGCAAAAGAAGGCGCTGAATCGCGCTTGTCTGACTGGCGCCCCGCTGGGCAAATTCTTCGCCTCCGAGGATGCAAAGCATAAGAAGCTGCTCATGGGTATGGGTTTGCTGAAGAATTAGCTTGGAGAAGAATTTAGATGCAGCGGGCGGATAGGATTGTCGCCATTGGCCTGATTCTCGTATGCCTTGGCGTCGCCTGGAAATCTACGGAACTGCCTGTCGGCATTCTTCCGAAAGAAGGGCCAGGAGGGGGGTTCCTCCCCTTCTGGCTCTCTTTGGGGATAGCCGGTGTGGCATTGCTGGTATTGCTGGAATCGCTGTTTTTCTCCCACCGAAATAAATCAACCGGCGAGGGTTCAGGAATTTTCATGAGCAGGGAAGGTCTGCACGATTTGATGCGTGTCGGCCTTCCCGGAATGATCATGATTCTTTTGATCACCGTTATTTCCGTGTATTTCTCGTCTGCTCTTTTCATCTTTTATTGTCTGTTCGTGGTGGGACATCACAAACTCAGGACGAGTGTTGCCGTAGCGATAGGCGTCCCTGTCGTGGTGTATTATATTTTCGAAAAATTTTTGATTATCCCTTTGCCAAAAGGATATCTGGAATTCTTGTTTTACTGGAATTGATTATTCAACCATTTCCTTTGCCCGCCCTTGGGGAATCGCTGTCATCACGGGGGCAAGATTTGTCCTAAGGACTGAATGAGTTGGAGATTCTCGGAAATCTATTTTACGGGCTGGGTATTGCGCTTTCGCCTCAAAATCTTTTGATGGCGCTGTTCGGCGTTGTTTTGGGCGTCGCCATAGGTGCGATGCCCGGGTTGGGTTCCGTGAACGGCGTCGCCATCCTCTTGCCCATTACATTTGCGGTTCCGCCTACCAGCGCCATTATCTTCCTGGCCGCCATCTATTACGGGGCCATGTACGGCGGCGCCATCAGTTCGATCACCCTGAATATCCCGGGAGCGTCCACGGCTGTTGCGACTACTTTCGACGGCTATCCCCTGGCCAGAAAGGGGAAAGCCGCCGATGCCCTTGTGACTGCGGCAGTGGCCAGTTTCATAGGCGGAACGATATCCATCGTCCTCTTCACTTTCTTTGCACCGCCTTTGGCTGAATTCGCCTTGCGTTTCGGCCCGCCCGAAGAATTCGCCGTCGTGCTGCTGGCGTACGCCACGTTTGCAGGATTGGGCGGGGAAAGCCCCCTCAAGACGCTCATCGCCACCATGCTCGGTCTGCTCATGTCGACCGTAGGCACCGACATCGTGAGCGGCTCGCCGCGCCTGATATTCGGAGGCATTACGGGTTTTTATCACGGCATCAATTTCCTCGTCCTGGCGATTGGAATTTATGGCGTCGGTGAGATTTTCTACACCTTGGAAGAAGGGTTCAAGACGAAAGAGCGCTACCAGGCCAAACTCGGGTTCAAGGAGGTCATCTCGACCTTGAAGGACCTTTCGCAATACTCCCCCACCATTTTGCGAGGTTCTCTGCTCGGGTTTTTCGTCGGCATGCTTCCCGCCGCCGGCGCGACGCCTGCGAGTTTCATGAGTTACAGCATCGCGAAGAGGTTTTCAAAAAATAAGGACGAATTCGGCAAAGGCACCATCGAAGGGGTGGCTGCTCCCGAATGCGCCAACAATGCGGCGAGCACGGGATCCATGCTTCCCATGCTGACGCTGGGAATTCCAGGCTCCCCGACGACGGCGGTTATGCTCGGCGCCTTGTTCGTGTGGGGCCTCGTGCCGGGACCCCGGTTGTTCGTCGAAAACGCAGAGTTCGTCTGGGGCCTTACGGGGAGTCTCTATATCGCGAACACGATGGCGGTCATCGTCGCGATTTTCGCGGTTCCCCTCTTCATCTGGATGCTCAGAATGCCCATGACGATTCTGGCTCCGATAATTCTGGTCGTCTGCGCGGTGGGCGGGTTCTCGCCGACCCAGGATATGTTCGACGTGTATCTGATGTTCATATTCGGTGCGGTCGGCTATGTGTTCCGTAAGCTCGATTACCCCCTCGCCCCGATGGTGTTGGCCCTGGTGCTGGGGGGTCTTACGGAGCGTACTTTCCGTCAGAGCATGATCATGAGCCACGGCAGCCCCGGAATTTTCTTCGACTTCGCAGACCACCCGATAGCCGCCGCATTGATGATGGTTTCCGCCCTCCTGTTCGTCATGCCGCTGGTACCCATGATTTTCAAATTCGGGATTTCTCGTAGAGGCACTTCGTCCTGATCGACCGGGGCATGTCGCGCTTCATCCGGTTTCAGAAGGAGATGGATTTTACGCGTCCATCGCGCACCGGAAGCCGATGTTGAAATTCTTGTACCAGGGCTCGAAGCCCTCTCTCGCCGAGCACCGCAAGCTGTCTTCTATGTAATCCCAGCCGCAGCCTCGGGCGACTTTCGCCGTCCAGGCGTACCCTGCCCTGCGCGGGAGCCAGCCCTCGGTGTTTCCAAAGAGAATCTTGTAGCTGTCCTCGTCGCGCTGTAAGATTTCATAGCGCTCGCCCCGTTTGACTTCACCCATGCTCAGGGTGCCCCCGCCCGGAACGGCGAATACGGGAACCCGCGCCATCGCCACCTCGAAGGTCGGCTTTTCGAGCCCCCGGGGATTCTCCGACGGACCCGTCTGGTAATAGAATCCATCGAACCAGTCCGAGACCCACTCGAAGACATTCCCCGCCATCTGTACGCAATTGTAGGGAGAGGCGCTTTCTTCGTGCGCATCTACGTTTCCGGGGCGGTGAATATCAATGCTCGCGTAAACGGCTCGCTCATAGGAGGGCTCATCCTCGCCCCATGGATACTTGCGGCCATCCGTTCCGCGAGAGGTTTTCTCCCATTCGGCCTCGGTCGGCAGGCGCTTGCCCACCCACTGGGCATAGGCGTTCGCCTCCTCCCAGCTTATGCTGACTATCGGCTGTTCCGGCCCCACGAAATCATCTTTCGAGAATGACGGAGGCGGGGGAAACGCTTCGGTTTCCTCCAGGAAAGCGCGGTATAGCGCGTTCGTCACGCAGTATTTGTCGATCCAGAAAGCGTCGAGCGTGACCTCGCGCTGGGGGCGCTCATCCGCGTTTCCGATGTCCGAACCCATCAGGAACGGGCCGGCGGGCACATGCACCATCGCAGATCCATCTTTCCCTTTTTTCGTTTCCCTCACTTCGTTCATCTTCGTCTCTTTGTATTCGTGCGCTCAGGCATGAGCGAAAAAGAGCGGGGCCCTTTCGGACCCCGCCCCGAAACTTCTAACGAACGTACTGGCGAATCACTACTTTTTGCTCGGGTCATTCACCTTGAAGGGAATCACGCCGGGAACCATCCAGTCGTTCCACATTTTGTCGACTTCCCCCTGGAAGAATTCATAATCTTCATCTACGAAATGGTGGAAGCGGCCTTGAGTCTCGAGATACTCGCGCACGGGCTTGCGGGAGCGTTTGCCATACACCTGTCGTGCGGAAATGCCCGTATAGGTGAGCGCCCCGTCCGTCATCTCCCAGAGGGGGAACAGTCCGGTTTCCACGGCCAATTCGCCGAGTTTATGGGAGTAGAAGGGGTCGTAGTCCCAACCCTTCGGGCAGGGGTCGAGCGTGTGCACGAACGCCGGTCCCTTGACGGCCAGGGCTTTGCGGACCTTGTCGATCAGATCCGCGGGGTATGAGGCATCCGCAGTCGCCACGTAGTTGCAACGTACGTGTCCAACGGCGTACATGGCGGCGATGTTCTTCTTCCAGCAGTCGTGCATGATACGGAACTTCTTGCCCGGAGGCGTGAACGTCGTGTTGGCGCCCCAGGGGGATGCGCCCGAAATCTGGATGTCGGTGTTCGCGTACGACTCGTTGTCGTAGCAGATGATCGCCAGATTATATTTCGCGTGCATCAGCGCCGCGGAAATGGACGAGACGCCCATGTCGATGCCGCCCCCGTCTCCGCAGAAGGCGATGACGTTGATGGGCTCTTCCTTCATCTTGCCCTTGCGCATCAATGCGCGGAGAGCCGCCGCCGTTCCCGTGGCGGCCGAACCGGAAGAACCCAGCTGCGTGTGCATCCATGGCACCACCCAGGGGGTGCTGTAGTACGTGGTGTTCGCCACGTACATGCAGCCCGTGCTGCCCAGGATGATGGAACGAGGGCCCGCCGCCTTGGCCATGAGACGCATGATGAGCGCGCTCTCACAACCCTGGCACGTCCTGTGCCCGCTGGTGAAATACTCTTCCACCGCTTTTTGGGGAATGGCATTCACTTTCCCCATCAAGGGAAGTTCCTGTGTTCCAATGTTGTATTCAGAAGTTTCCGCCATGATTATCCCCTCACTCCGATCCAGTCGACTTCGTAGTCGGCCGTGTCGTTCTGACCCATGGAAATGACCTTGTCGGCCATCTGTTTGACGTCTTTGAGCAGCACCTCACGGCCACCGAGGCCGCAAACGAATCCTTTTATGTGAGGCGCCTTATCCGCCCCGTACATGGCGGCTTTCACTTCATTGTACACGATACCACCGTGATAGGGTGAACCAAAGGAATAGTCGCGGTCAATGACGCCCACCGCCTTGAAGCGCGAGAGCGATTCGCGCAACTCTTCCGTCGGGAACGGCCGGAACCATTTCAGACGAACCATGCCGACTTTCTTGCCTTCCTTGCGCATTTCGCGAATGGCGACTTTCACCGGCAGACTCAGTGTTCCTACGCCGCAAAGCACGATGTCGGCATCCTCGGTCATGTACTCATCGAGGAAGGGATTCGTGTTCACGCCGAAAGTTTTGCAGAAATCGGCGTGGGCTTCCTTGAGCACGGTATAGGAGTTTTTCGCCGCTTCGCTGCTTTGGCGCCTGACTTCCATGAGCCAGTCTTCATTGGCCTGCGGCGCGATGGTGATGGGGTTGTCGGGGTGAAGCAGCAAGTCGCCCCTGTCATACGGCGGGAGGAATGAGTTGACTTCATCCTGGCCGGGCAGACGCACCGTCGCCTGGCTGTGGGTCAGGAACGCGCCGTCCATCGCGATGGCGCACGGCAGATATACCCTCGGGTCCTCGGCGACGCGATAGGCCAGAAGACCGAGTTCGATGACTTCCTGCGCCGTGTCCGGGAAGTTGATCATCCAGCCCAAATCGCGAACGAGCATGGCGTCGTTGTGCTCGGTGCCGAATGCGCCGGGGTCATCGAGCGCGCGGCAGCCGACCAGGGCCACCATGGGCAGCCTGAGGCCCGCCGTAACGGCGAGCGGCTCCATCGCATAGAGCCAGCCCACGCCGCTCGAGCCCGTGAACACCCGCGCTCCGCAAGCCGAGGCGTGTTTGACGATCTCGAACTGGCCGTGCTCGCTTTCCGCCGGAATATAGTCGGCGTCGAAATCGCCCTCTGCGATAAATTTGGACACATACTGCATCACGGTGTCATACGGCCGAATGGGATAGGCCGTGATGACATCGACGTCGGCGAGGCGGCAGATATGGGCCATGACCTCGCTCCCGGTGAGGAGATGAACTCCCGCACCTTGTTGTTGTTCGGTTGCTGTCGCCATCTTTTAGCTCCTGTTAAAGATCTTTTAGAGGTTTGATTTTCGCCGTTTCCGGATTGTGACCCGTTTCGAGGCCTATGCCCGAGAATGCTCCCGCAAGGCCGGTGATCGGATGACGACCGTCTATCTTGCCGGTGGTGATTTTATCGTCCATGTACTTGTCGTAATCTTCCTTGTTCTCCTGCCACATCTGCCACTGGCTGTCGCGCTCATCAAAGACGACTTCGTTCACCATCGTGATGCAGTCCTTGACGGGGCAGATGGCTTCGCATACGCCGCAGCCGCAGCAGGCTTCCATGTTGGCGTCGAAGAAGCCGTCAGGCGTGACGTCGAAACAGGTGTCCGGGCACGCAACCCAGCACAGCGTGCACTTGGTGCATTTGTCAAAGGACAGCACCGGGCGCATCGTCCGGGTCGACCACTTCTTGAAGTAGGGGTTTCTTCCCGGCTCATAACCATCCTCGCCGCCCCTGAAGCCCTCATGGCCGCCCACGCCGTCGATGACGACGCCCTGGCGCATTTCGTGCCACTTGAGGAGTTCGAAGGTGAAGGGAACCTCGTCGTTGCCTTCGCCCGGTTCGATTTCGACGGGACGGAGGTCTTCATAAACTTCGCGCGCGGCTTCGACGTGCGTTTCAGAACCAAGGTTCTCGCGAATCGCCGATTCGAGGGACGCAATGGAGCACATGGTGGGTTCGGCCTTGAGGGCCGCCGCCAAACAGCGTGAGTCGGTGCCGTCGTCCTTGTACACCCACAGGCCGGCGAAGCTCGCCTCACCCGGGATGATAGCGAGTTTATAGGGTGTTTCCCTGCGGTGGATGTGCTTGACGAGTTCGTCTTCTTTCTGGTTGGACGTAACGATCAGCGTGCCGCCGGGTTTCGTGACGGCGTTGATGGGCTGAAGACCGTACCATGCCCAGGACTCCACGCCCTTGCACAGCGTATCGTCCACGCAGATGGAGATATCCACCTGTTTCGGCTCATACTGCGCCGCTACGGTCTCGAGTTCTTCCTCGTTGTCAGCGATGTAGCCGAACTGCTTGGCCGGAATCCCGTTGCGCTCGGGCGAATCGCTGTAGCGCCCGAAGGAGATGCCCGGCTTTCCTTCCTTCACGGCCGCGAGAATCAAGGACCGGGAGATTTTCACGGCAAGACTTTTTTGAAAAATACCTCTGTAGATTACTTCAAACGATATGACACTCACATTCGATACCCCCCACTTTGGAGTTGATGAAGTTAAACTTTATACTCCAGGACTTGATTCCCTCAAAAATTTGTTTATGCCGACTCCGGATTCCCGTGGGCTTCGATGGCGCTGCCCTCAATTTCGACCGGGCGACTGTTCCACGAGGTGGCTGATCATGGCGGCAATAGCCTTATTCCTGTCTTTAGTCAAGAGCGCAACCAGAATTTGCTGATGCGCTTCCCATGAGCGCAGGCGCACGCTTTCATCGCGCCGGAGCGAGCGCTCCCTCATCTCGCTCAGGGAATTGAGGAGGCTGCTCAGTAGATGATGCAGGAATTGATTCTTGGCGGCCTCTGCGAGGCCCAAGTGAAACTGGGTATCCTCCCTGAGGCCGAGGCCCCCGCCTTCTACCTCATCAAGCTGTCGCCGGAGCGTATCTTCGAGTTTTTCCAATTCTACGCTCGTCGCGCGCTCGGCGGCCAGGGCGGCGATTTGAGGCTCCAGAACCATGCGCGCCTCGAAGATGTGGTGGATACCGCCTTCCGCATCGGAGGAGACTTTTTCGGAAATCATGCGGATCATGGATTCGGGGTGCGCCGTGACGAACGTGCCCTCTCCCTGCCTCGTCTCCACGAGTCTGGCGGATTCGAGCGAGCGCGTGGCTTCGCGAACGGAATTGCGACCCACGCCGAATTGCTCGCAAAGCTCACGTTCTGAGGGCAGCTTATCGCCGGTCTTTATTTCGCCTTCGAGTATCAAGGCCGTGAGTTGCTCGACAATAGCCTCATAGACGCGCGTCTTCTTCACCGTCTGCAGTCTGCCGGCAATGGGCATACAAAATCCTTTAATTCACGTCCCTCAGAATCGCATACTATCCTACAAAGGGATTATGGGATTGTCCTACCAGTGATTCTATTTATGTTTTGCGGGTAAGTCAACCTTAAATGCGGGCAAATACGGGCTTGAAGAAACAAAAATGAGAAAATCAGCGGATATATTTGTCTGGATACTTTAACTATTATATATAAATAATTGAAATATATAATATATTTTACTTTATATGAAAATTATTTTTTTCGATATTTTTTGAAATTTTCACATATTTTCATCTATTCAGAACCGATATTCCTTATCTTGATCTTGATTCCAGGATATAGGAGACAAGCCGCAGTCACGCCGGTGGGGGATCAATTTTGACTGAGAAGAGAGGGGGTTGCGGTTTTGCAGGGCCGGTTCCAAGCCCTGTTCGATGGCAGGGCCGGCGTCGTAACGGGGTGTGCGGCGCGTCATTCGATTTGCTCGGATCGCCTTGTCCCAACCCCGATTTCCAGTGCGCTTCGGGAATACGCCTATTGAGGCAGGTGCGACTCCCGCGCACCCTTGTACACGATGGGCAGGAGTGACGGGTCTGTGACACTGGAGTCCATGTGCAGATGTATCACGCTGCGGCCGGTACCGCAGTCCCCGAAGTCATCGCAGGTAAGCGTGCCGATGATGCCCTGGAAACCTGCGGTGCGATCCAATGCGTCACGGAGCGCCGCACGGTCGATGTACAGCGTTTCTCCATCTACGACCGAAATCTGCTTGATGGCCGAGAGTAGCAGTGTCGTGGCGTCATAGCCGTGCGCCCAGTACGGGGACGTCGGAGGCCCTCCATAGGCTGCCTTGAACTCGGTGAGTACGTCCGCAGCGCTTCTGCCTGTCGCCTGGTTCGTGTTCCTGCTGTCTCCAAGATCAGGTCCCGTGAAATAGACGCCTTTCGATTCGGGCAACGCAAGAAACTGAGCCGCCAATGTGGCCGCGCCACTGATTCTCCTCACGCTTTTCAGGGCGCCGAGCCGGGCTGCCTGTCGAATCAAGGACGTTGCCTCCGCCGGAAAGAGCGGGATGAATACGCCATCGGGGGCGGCTTTCTCGAACCGGGCGAGAACGGCGGCCATGTCGGTCTGGCCTTTCGCCACTTGGGCGATGACCGGAACAGTGCCCCCATGCTTCCTGAAAGCAACGGCAAAAGCGTTCGAAATGGCGCTGGTATAGGGGTCACCGTCATGGATCGTCACCATCGTGCGCAATCCCAGTTCATCGTAGCTGAAATGCGCGACAATGCTTGCCTCGATGAGGTCGTTGTCCACAACGCGGTAGTAACCCTTGTGGTAGTCGGGACCGGCATTTCCGGACAGGTCGGACGTGAGGACAGGCGACGTGTTGGACGGCGATACCATCGATAGACCCGCCTTGCTGATGACGGGCGACGCTTCCACCGCTGCACCGGAGCACAAGGTGCCGATGACGCCGACGACCTGCGCGTCGGCAACGACGGCTTCAGCCGTCGCGCGCCCACCCTCGCCCGAGCACATCTCGTCGAGGGTTTCGGTGGAGACCCGGCGCCCGTGTATGGGACCGAAGTCCTTGACCGCTATTTCGATGGCTGTCTGAATGAGAGGGGACACGGACGGCACGACCGTATCGGAAAGGAGCGCGCGGATTTCGATCGGCTGACCGCGCTTGATCTCAACCGCACCGAGCGGCCCCGCTTTGAAACCACTGCTGAAAGCGGTAGTCGCGAACACCATGAAAGCGAGCGCCAGACCTTGTCCGATGAAAAACAATCTGCGCATTTCAACTCCTCGGTCGGGATTGATCCGCAAGGGAGATGCCTCGGCTCAATCGCAAGGGTCTCTGGATGGTGGCGCCATGGTAAGACGCAAGCCCTTCGACATCAAGGCCGGCATCTTCGGTGGGGAATGGTCACCCTCATTCCGGCCCGGAGACAATGCAGCGCGCGTTCCGGAATCACTCCCTTGAGGGTGTGGGGAATGAGCCAGGCCGCCGAAGTCGCAACCAGTCTGCAGGAAATGGAAAGCGCGCCGATTCGCGGCATGTGGGAGGATACCCTGCGCCGTCTCTTCCTGCACAAAGTAGCGGTGCTCGGGTGTGTTTTCGTCATCTTGTTCATCGGCGTTTCCTTACTGGCGCCCGTCATTGCGCCTTATGATCCCATAAAAGCGAATTTTCAGGAGACGCTGAAAGACCCTTCCCTTGCCCATCCTTTCGGGACGGATCATTTCGGGCGTGACGTTCTGAGCCGCATCATCTACGGTGCCCGCACCTCGCTGCTGATAGGCGTTTTCTCCGTCTTGATCGCGGCGTTCGGGGGCGTCCTGCTCGGCCTGATCGGCGGGTATTTAGGAGGGTGGATAGACAACCTCATCATGCGGGTGGTGGACGTCATGCTCACCTTCCCGCGCATTCTGTTGTCCATTCTTCTCATCGCCATCATCGGAACGGGGATGGAAAACATCATGCTGGCGGTCGGGATTTTTGCGATCCCCACCTACGCCCGCCTGGTGCGCAGTTCGGTTCTCGTCTTAAAGGAAACCGAATTCGTGGAAGCGGCCCAGGCCATGGGCGGATCCAGCCGCCGTGTTCTTTTCTTTCACATCTTTCCGGGGACGCTCGGCCCCATCGTCGTCCAGTCCACTTTCCTGATCGCGACTTCCATTCGCGTGGCGGCCGGACTCAGCTTCCTGGGCATCGGCGTGCCGCCCCCCACGCCTGAGTGGGGAACCATGCTCGCCGACGCCCGCTCCTACATGGCCCTGGCTCCGCATCTGCTCACCATTCCAGGTCTGGCCCTCATGGGGGTGGTGTTTTCTTTCAACCTGCTGGGGGATGGCCTTCGCGACGCGCTCGACCCCAAGCTGAGGAGATAGCCCGGGCGGACATACAGGTGGCGGCCATGTACGCCCGACCCTACGGAAGTTTACCCATCCCGTCTCAGCAAAGGCTACAAAAAATTTACTTACTCCCCCTTGCCGGCCCATATGAAACGGCAGCTAGTAGTCATTCCCTGCCTATGCCCGCCCGTATCAAAATGCTAGGATTTCCCGTCTCTATTCGCGCCATCACTTCGCCATGAAAGACACGAAACCTTGAAGAAATGGCAACTTCTCGCCCTGCTCACCACCGGCCACGCCTGTGAACACTGGTTCCAGGGCGTTCTGGGCCCCGTCATTCCTTATCTGGCCGAAGATCTGGGCCTCACGCTGACCCAGGTGGGGCTTCTGTTTACGGGCAGAGCCGTAATGAGCGCTTTCAGCAGCGTGGGAACGGGCCTGGTCATCGATTCCTACGGCGGCGGGAAATGGCTGCTGGTGGGGTGCATGGCTTTCGTCGGGCTGTTTTACGGCGCGGCGAGTTTTTCGGCGGGATTTCTCGCGCTGGCCCCCATCATCTGGCTGAGCGGATTGGCGACGCACAGTTGGCATCCACCCGCTATGGGCTTACTGGGAATGCGCTTCAAGAACCGCAAGGGCTTCGCCCTGGGCGTGCACGGAACGGGCGCGAACCTGGGACAAACCCTCGCCCCCATCATCGCGGGTTATCTGCTCCTGATAATGACGTGGCGGGGCGTATTGTTGGCGAACACGATTCCGCTGTTCGCCACGGCCATACTCCTGTGCGTTTGTCTGGAGCCTTTTCAGATCAGTGGAAAGCAAAAGCCCGGTTCCGCCATCACTTCCGGCAATTTCGTGGATGCGCTTATCAAGAACCCCGGGATGATCGGAGCCTGTGTTTTCTCGGGTGTGCGGACGCTGGCGCATAACGTCGTCTCGATTTTCCTGCCCATTTTGCTGGTGAGAAAGTACGGCGTGGGGCCGAGCACCTTAGGCCTTGCGCTGGGCGCATATTCGGCCGCCTCCATATTTCCCGAAACGATCGTCGGCTATCTTTCCGACAGGATTTCCCGAAAGTTGATCCTCTTCGTCGGGATAGCCTCCGGCGGAATTGCGATGTTCATGATTCCCCACGCGGGCACGGGAATTTTCCTCTATGTTTGCATCGCATCGGCTGGTGTTTTCCTCATTTCCATGCGCTCGGCCATCTTCGCATACGGTTTTGAGGTCAGTCCGCCTGAACTGGCCGGCAGCGTCGTCGGCGTTATTTTTACGGCGAATCAGATTTTTGTTGGCCTGGGGTTGTTTTTTCTGGGTATACTGGCGGATACATATGGCCTGGAATTCGTTTTTGGCGCAATCGGCATCGCATGCCTGGGAAGTCTGGTCGCTTTCTCTTGGTTGCCCAGAACAGAGGAGAATTCGGCGCTTCACAAGGCGGCGGCGAATCCGGGAGATCCCATGCGCTAGTCCTTCATCGTTTATGTGGGGGGATGTCATATGAATGTTCGGATTGACGAGCATCCGGGGTTTCCCCACTTGGAAAAGCTATTGGCGGGCGGCGCCCCTACTCCTTCGGCGAAAGACCTTCTCGGTTTAATCGGAGTCAGTGACCCGATAGGTGTAACCAGAAATCTGCAGTCCCTTGCTTTGCACCCGACGTTTCCGCGAAACAATTCGAAATTTTTATTGCAGTTGCTCTCCTCTTTGCGCGATACCTTCGACCCGGAACGCGCCCTGAATAATTTTGAGCGAATTCTGGCTACTCGCGACAACCCGGATTCACTTCTCAAAGCCCTCGCCCGCTCGGATGAGCGCAGAGCGGAGCTCTTCTCATTGGCGGGCGGGAGTCAGTTTCTGATTGAAACGATTCTGCGACATCCTCATTTTCTCGACTGGCTTTTACGCCCCGCTACATTGAAAGCCGTTCGCACAAAAGAAAAAATGGTATCCGAGATGTGGGGGTGGGTGCGCGACGGTCAGGATATCCCGAATGGGCCGGAAAATGCCATGCGCCGATTTCGCCAGCGAGAATATCTGAGAATCGCGGTGCTGGATTTGCTGCGGCGGGCATCTCTCCAGGAAATCACCTACAACCTTTCCTGTTTGGCCGATGCCTGCCTGGAGGTGGCCGTTCGAATCGCCCGGGCCGAACTCGAGCGGAAATATGGCAAACCCCGGTACCAGAACGCGAAAGGGCAATGGCGGAATACCGAGTTCAGCGTACTCGGGATGGGAAAACTGGGCGGCCTCGAACTCAATTTCAGTTCAGATATAGACGTCGTGTTCATTTATTCCTCGGATGACGGACAGACCTCTGGTGTGGCGGATTCAATCACTGGGCGAATCAAAAGACAAATCTCCAACTATGAATTTTCCGCACACATGGCGAGGCGCGTCATATCGCTGATGGGGAAAAACACCGAGGAAGGCCATGTGTTTCGAATAGATACGCGCCTGCGCCCCGAGGGATCTCAAGGCGCATTGGCCCATTCGCTCAGGAGCTGTGAAGTCTATTACGAATCATGGGGAGAGACATGGGAACGGCAGATGTTGATCAAATCCAGACATTGCGCGGGTTCCGCCGCATTGAGCGATGACTTCATGAAAATGATACGTCCTTTCGTGTACCGGCGGACGATGGACATCAGCGTGCTCGAGGAGATCGGCCGCATCAAGGGCCGCATCAACGAAAATCTCAAGGGTGCGGACGCCGCGACCCGGAACGTCAAACTCGGTGAGGGCGGCATCCGCGAAATTGAATTCATCACCCAGGCCCTGCAACTCATCTACGGTGGCCGCGAAACGCTTCTCCAGAACTCGAGCACGTTGCAGGGCCTCTCCATCATCGAGGCGCTCGGCCTCCTGCCCGCCCATGAGTGCGATCAACTCTCGAATGCATACGTGTTCTTGAGAGACGTAGAGCATCGCGTGCAAGTTACTCACGGGCTTCAGACGCATGAAATTCCGACCGACGAGAAGAGTTTGAACGTGCTGGCGCGCAAGATGGACTGCGCGGAAAGCGATGAGTTGAAAACTCGCCTGACGTATCACCAGAACAACGTATCGAGGATATTTGAAAACATGTTCCGTAGCGAAAACGGGGACGTAGAAACGGAACCGGCTAGCGGCTCGCCGACCCCGGCGCTTACCCTGGGCGATTCACTATCCGCAGAGGATCTGGCTTCATACAGCTTCGTGGATCCAGAAGGCGTAAGTACGCACCTCAAACTCCTGAGAAACGGCGCATTGCTCGAACACGTCAGCGCCAAGGCGAAGCGGATTTTCGACGAACTCCTCCCCCGCCTGTTGTATCAAACGCTCGACCTCCCGGAACCGGACAGGGCCATTGCGCACCTCAATAAATTCGTGGAAAAGGGCGGAGGTCGCGAGTCCATCCTTGGGTTCATGGCCGAGCAGGAAGAATCGCTGGAAATCATTCTCAAATTATTCGCTTCGAGCAATTACCTCGCAGAGGTTCTGATAGAACAGCCCGGGCTCCTGGAAACACTCTTTCATACGAAAACCCTCTCCGAGCCGCGCCCGAAGGAGCTCCTCGCCGAGGAACTCAAAAAAATAACGGCCTCGCAAGTCTCGGCGGAAGAAAAATTCAATCGCCTGCACCTGCTCAAAAAAAGCGAGGAACTCGCGGTAGGAATCAGAAGCATTCTCGGGGCAGCGGACATCCAGGAGACTCTCTCCGCCCTCTCCCACCTTGCGGAAGCCACTTTGAGGAGTGGATATGAGATCGCCCACGAGAGGATGCTCAAATTATATGGCATACCGATGGAGGCGGAGACGGGCGATAAAGCTCGATTCGCCATCATCGGCCTCGGCAAGATGGGAAGCGAGGAGATGAACTATGGCTCGGATCTGGACCTGATATTCGTCTACAGCGCGGCAGGGAATACGAGCGGAGAAATCGATGGAAAACCCGCCGAATACAAATCCGTCTCGAATCATGAATTCTATATCAAAGTCGCCACATGCCTGCGCGACGGCCTATCCTCCTCAGGCTCCCGGGACCGGACCTACGAAATGGACCTGCGCCTACGACCAGAAGGAGCAAAAGGCGCATTGGCCGCACCGATTGATGTCTTTTCGGAATACTTTAATAATCGCGCAGAAACATGGGAAAGACAAGCACTTACGAGGTCAAGACATGTCGCTGGATCGGAGGGGTTCGGCGCGGAATTCATGGAGCTTGTGAATGAATTCGTATATGAGCGCGAAGCGCCCGCAGACCTCGCAGAACAGGTTCGCCACATGCGGGGACGCATTGAAAACGAACTGTCCGCTGAGGATGAAGGAATCGCCGATATCAAACTCGGGCGCGGGGGGATCATCGACATCGAGTTTTTGACGCAGTATCTTCTGATAAAAAACGGAAGAGCGCATCCAGAACTCCGGATTGCGAATACCTACCTTGCATTGCAGGCCCTGAATAAGGCCGGGATGCTTTCGGATGAGGACACCGGCGCGTTGCTCGATGGATACCGCTTCTTGCGTCTCGTCGAGAACCGGCTCCGTATAGGCAACGCCCAGTCGATCAATATTTTTCTGAAAACGAGGCGGGCCATGAACATGTTGGCGCGCCGCATGAATTTCGTGGATGATATGGACGGAAGCGCCAACGCCAAGTTGCTGGCCCAGTTCGAGAAGAATACAGACCGCGTGAGAGAGGTCTATGAGAAAATCGTAGTCGGGAACTAGTGATTGCTCGGAGGAAGTCACAGGCCGGGCATCCCCGCGCATTCCTTTTCACACAACCAACGCCAGAGGGCTCGAATTGATAATCAACACTGATCGTTTTCGCCAATCCATGGAGGAGATGGCCCGTATCGGAGCGACGAAAGGCGGCGGCGTGCATCGCCTCACACTCACCGACGCCGACAAGCAAGCGAGGGATTTGTTCGCCGCGTGGGCGATCGATACCGGCCTCGACCTGCGAATTGACGAGATGGGAAATATGTTCGCCAGGCGAGTGGGCCGGGATGAGGACGCCCACCCCGCCATGATGGGCAGCCACCTCGACAGTGTGCCCAATGGAGGCCGTTTCGATGGCTCACTGGGCGTGTTGGGTGCGCTGGAAGCCGTCCGGACGCTGAACGACAAGGATATATCGACGAGACGCCCGATAGAAATCGTAAACTGGACGAACGAGGAAGGGCCCCGCTTCCCGCCTTCCATGCTCGGAAGCGGCGTGTTCGCAGGCGCGATAACGCTCGAGGCCGCTTATGAGACGCGAGACTCTGATGGTGTCAGGTTTCTGGATGAACTCGAACGCATCGGCTACCGGGGAGATGCACCCTGCGTTCCCCGGCCTATCGGGTCGTATCTCGAACTCCACATCGAGCAAGGCCCCGCTCTCGTGAGCGAGGGGGTGCAAGTGGGGGTCGTGGAGGGGATTTACGGCCTCACGTGGCTCCGGGTCACCATGAAGGGAGAGCGGGACCATGCCGGTCCCACGCCGATGCACATGCGGCGCGACGCCTTGGTGGGAGCGGCGCGCACCATTTCGGCAATTCGTGAAATCCCCGAGACGTTGCATCCCGAATTCGTGGCCACGGTGGGGGAACTCTCCGTGTCGCCAAACGCCATTAACGTCATTCCCGATGAGGTGACTTTCTCGGTTGATTTTCGCCACAGCGAGCCGGAACTGCTGAGTGAGGCGCGGAAACTCATCGAGGAGGCCGCGCACCGGGAAGCGGAAAAGGAAAACCTTGAAATCGAGATTCAAGACGTCGGCGGCTCTACCCCCACCGCGTTCGACGAAGGGGTCGCGCAGGCCGTCAGAAGCGCGTGCGAAGAGTCGGGCTACAGCCATCGCTCCATGTGGAGCGCCGCCGGGCATGACGCCCGCTATGCGGCCGACCTGGGGCCCACGGCCATGATTTTCGTGCCCTGCGTCGCCGGGAAGAGCCACTCCGAAGAAGAAGACATGGACTGGGAGGACGCCTACAGGGGTTGCAACGTCCTGGCGCGCGCATTAATAAAGATGGCGGATTCTTGAACGAAAAAATATCAACAAAGCAAGGATGAGGGGAAACAAATGCCTAGAGTGAAATGGGAAAATGGCGCGCGATGCGCCGTGTGTCTGACTTTCGACGTGGACGGCGAGACGGTCTGGATGGGCCGGGAGCCCTCTTTGGGGGGGCGCCCCATCCACAACTCCATGGGCGCCTACGGCCCCAAGGTGGGGATACCGCGGATACTCAAGCTCCTCAAGAAATACAGCCTGCCCGGCGCTTTCTACATCCCGAGCTGGACGGTGGAGAAATGGCCGAGAATGACCGAATCCATCGTGAAGGCGGGGCATGAAATCGGCCACCACGGTCACATCCACGAAAAGCCCTATCAGATGTGTGACGCCGAGCGAGAAGAAGAACTGCTCGTGCGCGCCTTGGATATCCTTAAGCGGGATACGGGAGGGGAAATCATAGGCTCGCGCACCCCCTCGGCGGACCCGAGCGTCCACACCATGGGCCTCCTGAAAAAATACGGGCTTCTGTATCACTCGAACATGATGGACGACGACTGGCCTTACTATCACGATTGCGGCCTGGTGGAGTTGCCCACCAAGTGGAGTCTCGATGATTTCATCTTTTTCGCCCACAGCACGAACCCCCCGCTCGGCCACGGCATCCGCGACGCGGAGTCGGTCTATTCGATATGGGTTGAGGAATTCGAGGGCACTTATGAGGAAGGCGGATACATCAACATCATGTGCCATCCCCAGGTCATCGGCCAGCACTACCGGATGCGGATGCTCGAAAGGCTGATTCAGCATATTCTCGCGAAAGGAGACGCCTGGATCGCAGCGCCCGGTGAGGTGGCGAAGTGCTGGGCGTCGCAGAACAAAGCGCCCAAGGCGAGAAGAGCGAGAAGATAGGGAGCCTTTAGTCACCGAGCCTGAGGAGAGGAACTACCTGTAATCCGCGCGAGCGCCTGCTTTCAGAGTATCGGAGAGAGCCAGCCCAGCACGCCGCCGTAAATGGCGTGAGCAATGAGCGCGGTCTGCCACGCTCTGGGGTGCATTTTGCGGCTGAAAAAGCCATGGCCCGTGATGAGCGGATTGAACACGCATTGCGAGAAAATCAGAAGCGCCCCGCCCCACACCAGCCCGCGAAACACGGGCGGCCCGCAAATATACCCTGCACCCACGGTGGCGTACATTAAGCCGAAAATGATGCCGTTCAGATGCACGGCGATGAACCCGAGCGCATACGGGGGTTTTCCCTCGTACGCCTCCCCGAACAGGAGCATCGACAAGCCCTTGCCGAAGTCGAGTTTCACCATGCCTATCTTGTCCGCGATCAGGGCGAACACGAGATGGGCGTAGGTGGCCAGAAAAGAAGCGGCGCAAATGATGAGAAAATCACCCGGGCTCATGAAACCCCTCCCCGCTTCAGATAATCCCTTCCAAAATCCGGACGCCGGCTCATAACGATTATCCGGTGTACTCCAGGATGTGCATCCCCGCTCCGTTGCGATCGATCAGATACAGCAGGCCGTTCTCGTCCATGCCGATGTCGTTCGACTGGGCGTAGTCTTTCCCGAAGTTCAGTTCGGGTATGTAGTGTCCTATTTCTTCGGGCCGGAAGGGGTCTGAAAGGTCGATGGCCCTAAGCCCTGAATTGAAGTAGGTGAGGAAAATAATGTCTTTCCAGGAACCCTCGGCGGGCGTGTATTCCAGAATGTTGTGCGCGCCGAAACGGCCGCCCCGGTTCATGTTCTCTTCCCTGTCGGGTATGTAGGTGGATATGGGAATCGGGTTCGTTTCCTCGCGTATGTCCACCACCCACATGAACTGGCTGTGTTCGTAGTTTTCCTGGGCGCGCGCCTCGTCCGTCACCACCACGTACGGCCTGTCGCCGAGCGGCCACACGGTGTGCGTGGATCCGATGAAGGGCGGCGACCAGCAGAGGTTCCCCACGCACGTGATGTTGCGCAAATCGCTACAATCGAAAATGCCCATGCCCGCTCCCCAGAAGCCGCAGTACATGCGATCTCCGCGAATGGTGGCGGGTCCGTGGCAAGTCCAGGAGCGCTCGAAATCCTCGGGCTCCTCGTATTCATAATCGAGATTCAAGTCCTGTTGCGGGAGACCGACGATGTTGAGCATTTCAGGCTTCAAGGGGTTCGTAATGTCCAGGGTCCACATGACCCGGTTTCGCCAGCCCTCCGCATGGTTCGGTAAGAATGCGAGGCCGCGTTCGTTGTCGACGCCGAATCGGTGCGGCCCCGTGCCGGGCAGATCGTAAAAACCCACTTCCTTGGGCTCTGCGGGATTGCTGATGTCGAAAATGCATATCCCCGCCCTCGCCTTTTCTCCTTCCGGCGTCTTTAAGCGCTCGTGATTCACGTACAGCAGATCGTCTCCCACGACGCGGACTTTGTGGTTGTGCAGCCCAGGGGGCGCGAACACTTCGGCGATGCGTCTCGGCTTGCTCGGGTCGGAAACGTCATGAACTGTCCAGCCTTCGGGCCCGTCGTAGCTCGCCGTTCCCACCGCGCCCACATAGGCGTACCCGTTTTTCACCTCGACGAGGCTGCCCCCGCCCCATGCAGCGTCCGGGTCGTGCCCGATCAATCGGAAATTCTTCGATTCAGCCGGTGCGCCTTTCGCCATTGTCCGTCTCCTATGCAGTCGCCATCAAACCAAGGATGAATGCTATTGGTCTTTCCCCTCATAGACTTCCACCACGCGCGCGCAATCATCCTCCGTCCAGCCCGCGTCTTGCGCACGCCTGAACATATCGAGTCCGGCTTGCGTCATAAACGCATCAAATCCTTTTTCTTTCGCGAGGTCAACGCAAAGGCCGAGATCTTTCACGTATATTCCAATGGAACCATGGGGCGTGAAATCGCGCGTGAGAATCTTCTCCCCTTTGATCTCCAGAAGAGCACCCGCTACCGCTCCCGAGCGCAGGCAATCCATAATCGTATCGTGAGACAGTCCTGAGCGTTCGCCCAGGAGCAAACCTTCGGCCAGCACTGCGACGCCGGCGTTCGTTATCAGGTTGGTCACCAGCTTCATGGAGCAGCCCGTGCCGTTGGGTCCGGTGTAGAGGACGCTCTTGCCCAGGGGTTCGATGATCGGCCGGATGCGCTCGAAAATCTCCTTCTTCCCGCCCACCATGTAGGCCAGCGTTCTCGACTCTACGTGCGGCACCGTGCCCGAAACGGGGGCATCGACCATCTCCACGCCTCTCGCCTCCAGTTTCTTCGCCAAGCCTGCGGACCACGTAGGGTTCATCGTGCTCATCTCGATCAGGATGAGACCCTCCTTGCCCGCGGAGGCGATTCCCTCCGGCCCGATGGTATTCATTTCGATGTGCTCGGGCTTAAGCAGCATGGTGAAAACCACGTCCGATCGCTCGGCCACCTCCCTTGCGTTCGCGCAAGGAGTTCCGCCGGCTTCTCTGAGTTGTTCCATACGCATCTCGTCGACGTCGAAACCACAAACCTCATGGCCATCAGCCATGAGATTCCGGGTCAAAGGAGTTCCCATCTTGCCCAGACCGATGAATCCAAGTTTCTCACCCATTCTCGACCTCGCCTCCTCGCGCGGATAGAGTAAAATACATTCCTGTAATCGTTTCACTTCACTCTTACTAAATGCGTAGAATAGAGCCTGTTGAAATAGTTGCCGGATAATCGTTTCATGCATTGAATCAAACAATGCGCCAGAGAGGAAACAAATGCCAGCCACTCCCTTGCTTGCCTTGCATCAGGAGGCCAACGCCCACCTCACGGAAGAAGCGGGATGGGAAATCCCCGCGATGTTCGGAGACGCTATATCCGAGCACCTCGCATGTCGGGAAAGCGCCATCGTGACCGATCTGTCTCACCGGGGCAATCTGTGCTTCAGCGGCCCGGACACGGAGGAATTCCTCCACCGTATGCTTTCGAACCGCGTAAAAGAGCTAAAGCCCGGAGAGGGAGCTTACAACACCTTTCTCACGCGACAGGGAAAGTTTATCTCCGATCTGTATATGTACAGAGGCGAAGCCTCCGTCGTCGCTTCCGTAGCTCCGGGAATGGCGGATACGCTCGCCGAAGAAATCGACAGATTCATCATCATGGACCAGGTGGAAGTAGCGAATGAGACGGAAAAATGGTTTTGTATCGGG
Organism: bacterium; assembly: GCA_965218885.1. Lineage (GTDB taxonomy): Bacteria > UBA8248 > UBA8248 > UBA8248 > UBA8248 > Bin107. The sequence goes on from OZ244713.1 coordinate 3,681,775, forward strand.
CTCTTCGGGCCAGCTTCACGGGAAATCATCGCCAAAGCGGGCATAGGTGCGGTTTCACTCGAAGAACATGGCCACACGACGTCCGGCAACATCATGATAGCGCGTGAATTATGGACCGGAGAAGACGGCTACCTGCTTATGGGGCCTCGCGATGAGGCGGAAGCGCTCTGGCGGGCGTTGTCGGAAGCGGGGGCGAAACCGGCGGGCCTCGCCGCGCTTGAATCGCTCACACTCGAAGCCGGGGTGCCGCTCTTCGGGAAGGATATGACATCGTCCGTCAACCCCATGCAGGCAGGACTCGAGGAAAAGGCGATCGATTTTGAAAAGGGCTGCTACATCGGTCAGGAAGTCATCGCCAAGATCAAGTATCTGGGCCAAGTGAACCGAGGTCTCGTGGGACTAAGAATCGAGAGAGAAACCGTCCCCGAGCCGGGAGCCGCCGTCTATTGCGACGAGAAAAGCATCGGCGCCATCACCCGCGCCGCATATTGCCCGACGGTCGAGGGGATTTTAGCATTTTCGTATCTACCCCGCGCCCAGATGGAGCCGGGCACGCATGTGAAGGTGGATTGTCAAGGAGGCGATGCAGGAGCAACGGTCGAGAGTTTGCCCTTTTACCGCCAAGAAAGTGAAGTCACCGGATAAGACAGGATACACGATAAAATCTCGAAGAATTTGCGCGGCGGAGAGGTGAAACCGACTTCGATTTGCTTTTGACTTCTTTCACGCTGCGAGGCATATTGCGACCTTCTTTTTGCGGATTTGTACGCGATTCGCAACACAATTCAGAAAACTGCTTCGCATATGAATGAATCCGTAGTTTTGAAAACTTCGATTCCGGGAGGAAGCAACACATGGCACAAGCCAAGGAGGGAGGAAAAGGAACCCCCTCACGTGCGAGCATAGGAACGGAAAAAACGTTTGGTCTAGACAAACTGGGTCTCAAAAATATCGGAACCGTTTACCGGAATCTTCCCATCGCAGAATTGAATGAAATGGCGGTCACGCGCGGCGAAGGATACCTCGCCACCAATGGCGCGCTCGTGGTCCATACGGGCAAATTCTCTGGCCGATCGCCCAAGGATAAATTCACGGTAGACCAGGAGCCTTCCAACAAAAAGATATGGTGGGGGCCTATCAACCAAAAGATATCGACCGAAAACTGGGACAACATTTTTCAGAAAATCGCCAATTACGCCCAAACGCGTGACCTTTTCATCTTCGACGGCTTCGTAGGGAACGACCCGAGATACAAGCTTCCCGTGCGCGTTATTTCTGAACAGGCGTGGCATTCGATGTTTTGCCAAACGCTGCTCGTGCGTCCCAAGCCCGGTGAACTCGATAACCACGAAAACCCCTTTACGGTCATCGACATGGGCAGGTTCCTGGGAGCGGGCCCGGCGGAGGGACTCCGGCAGGAGAATTTCACGCTGGTGAATTTCGAGAAGAACATGGCGCTCATCGGCGGCTCGGAATATGCCGGGGAAATGAAGAAATCCGCTTTTTTCATCATGAACTACCTGCTTCCGCAAAAAGGTGTTTTCCCGATGCACTGCTCGGCGAATATGGGGCACGACGGGGACACGGCTCTTTTCTTCGGTCTTTCCGGCACGGGCAAAACCACGCTCTCCGCCGATGAGAACCGAAAACTCATCGGTGATGACGAGCATGGGTGGTCGGATTCGAGCATCTTTAATTTCGAAGGCGGGTGCTACGCGAAAACAATCAATTTAACGAGAGAAGAAGAGCCCCAGATTTGGGATGCGATCCGCTTTGGGTCCGTTCTCGAAAACGTCATTGTCGACCACGATACGCGGGAGATCGATTATAACGATATGTCGATAACCGAAAATACGCGCGCCACCTACCCCACCCACTTCATCGACAATTGCGTGCTCTCAGGCATGGGCGGGCACCCGAAAAACGTATTCTTCCTCACTTGCGACGCATTCGGCGTCCTGCCCCCCATCAGCAAACTCACGCCCGAACAGGCCGCCTACCATTTCCTCTCCGGCTATACGGCTAAAGTGGCGGGCACCGAGGCGGGCGTCGATGAGCCGATGGCCACGTTCAGTAGTTGTTTCGGAGCGCCCTTTCTGGCCTTACACCCCGCCGAGTACGGCGAGATGCTCATGGACAGGCTCAAGAAGCACGACTCACAAGTCTGGCTCGTCAACACGGGCTGGATCGGCGGCGGCGCCGGCGAGGTCGACAGAATGCCTCTGCATCATACGCGCGCGCTTTTGACGGCCGCCATGACGGGAGAACTCGCCCAAGTCCCGACCCAGGACGTGCCGATATTCGATCTCCATGTTCCGACCAGTTGTCCCGGAGTGCCTGAAGAATTCATGGTGCCCAAGAAGCTTTGGAAAAACGCTGAAAAATATGATGAAAAAATACGCGAACTAGCGGTGGCGTTCCGGGAGAATTTCGAGCAGTTCGCGGACCGGGGGACGCCGGACGTCGCGGCGGCCGGCCCGAAAATTTAGGAGTTCATACCTGAAGAGTCGGGTTCACATTCCAAAGGAGGTATTCCAATGCCCGTTGTTCAAGTAAGCCTGCTGTCTGGAAGATCGAAAGAGACGAAAAGCGCGATGGCGGATGAAATTACCGAGACCGTTCACAAGCACTCAGGCGCTCCAAAAGACGTCATCACGGTCATATTTCAGGACATCGAAACAGACTCCTGGGCGGCTGGTGGAACGCTTTACGCAGACAAATAAAGCCGAACATCCTTTTATGTAAGGAGGGCCGAGATGGGCACCGATAATTTCAGGCTGGCGCTTGTGCAACCGATGGGATATCCCCCGCCCGAAGATGAGAAAAACGTGGCCGACGCCGTCCGGTATGTGGAAGACGCCGCCGCGCAGGGGGCCGATTTCGTCGCCTTCCCCGAATCGTATCCGGGTCCCTGGCGCATGCCGGCCACGTTCGACCCGACCGAGGCGATGGAAGAAGTGGCCAATCGCTGCGGCGTGTACGTCCAATACGGAACGCTCGAGCCGCTGGACAGCGAGAAAAAGACGGCGCACAACCTGCTGAATCTCGCTCGGCCCGCCGGCGGTCCCTCGGGCCGCTACCGCAGAACCCATCCCCCCGGCCCCTGGATTTACACGGGCGGCGGCATCTGGGAATTTCAGTACGTCGCTGGAAACGAATACCCCGTTTTCGAGACCCAGTATGGCCAGGTCGGCATGGCGATGTGCAGCGAAGTCTACATGCCCGAAGTGACGCGTGCCCTTTCGCTCAGGGGAGCCGAAATCATCTTCCTGCCCGCAGGCGTGGACAAGAAGAAGCTATGGGGCACCTGGCGGAACCTCATCTGGTCGCGCGCGATAGAAAACCTGGCGATCGTCATCACCACGCAGAACCTTTTTGAAAAGAGTCATCGCGGTCTGGCGATGGTGGCGACGCCCGAGGAAATCATATTCGAGAGCACGCGGGCCGGCATGTTCATGGTCGACGTGGATCTGGAGAGAATCCGCGAGCTTCGCGAACAACGAGACGAGGTGACCTCATCGGGCCAGAACGGAGCGAAGGCCGGCGTGCTGACCCAGTGGCAGAGGCCTGAGTTGTACGACAAATTCTTCCCTAAAGAAGGCGCAGCCAGTTAATCACAAGCACCCTCCGGGGCGCAGGCGCCGGGGGTGCTTTTCACAAAACATTTCCTCCTAGAAGATACGAATGACGAACAGCAATTTCTGGCTTCTGTATGCGCATATACTGGCGGCCTGTCTGTACGAGGGCGCGCTCGTTTTCTTCTGGCTTCTCATGGGCCACTTGAGGCGCAGGCTGTCGCCTGAAGAATTCGCAGGCGAAGTCACCTCCATACTGCGCTTTTATCATCCCTTTATTCTGATATGTATGGGTGTGCTCATCATGACGGGCGCCTGGTATCTCACGGGCCTCAAGATGGCGATGGGCCCCTCTTTCGGGAAACTCTTCGTGCCTTTGGGTCTCAAGCTGCTGACGGTCTTCCTGATGATGATGGGAATCAGCTTTCAGTTTTTCGCGGTGGGCTTGAGGCTCACGCGGGGAACGGGCCCCGCCGGAAACGGGCGCCCCATTGGCGATACGACGGATGAGCGCATGAAACTCCTCAAGACGCTCGAGCGCGTGAACCTCGGAAACGCGGTGCTCGCGCTGTTCGCGATTTTCTTTGGTCTTGCGCTGAATAAAGGCTTTTAAGTATATTACAAGATATCGTTAACCTATTACTTTAAGTATATGCGGCCGTTTTAATTTATCGTTTTACCCCTTGAATTTATCGATATTTATCGAATTTTTCAGATATTAAAAGAGCTTCTCATGGCGACGGAACAAGAGTTGGCGAGCGCAGCGAACAGACGCCCGGTAGGCAGCGCCCGAGTCGCGCCACGCCGCTGGGAGGGTTTCGGGGGCGTCGCTCTCTCGGGTCCCAGAACTTCTCTGGAGCCGGTCGTGGCGGAGCGCGACTCAGCCGATATCTTCAGGGCCGCGACCGAGGGTGAAGATACCGATCGGATTTTTGATTATCTTGGCTACGGTCCCTTCTCCAATGAGGCCGAAGTACATGCCTGGCTGGTCGATCTCCAGGCGTCTCAAGACCCGGTTTTCACCGTCTATCGCGATAATGAGACGGGCCGCCTCGGCGGGATGGGAAGTTTTATGGAAATCCGCCCTGCCGTCGGCGTCGCCGAAATCGGCCACATCTGGTTCGTGCGCGCCTGGCAGCGCGGCGTACAAGCCACCGAGGCGCTCTCGCTCAAGATGCGCCACGTCCTGGAAACGCTCGGCTACCGCCGCCTGGAGTGGAAATGCAACGCCTTGAACACAGCCTCGCGCGCCGCGGCCCTGCGCCTGGGTTTTCGCTATGAGGGCATTTTCCTGAACCACATGATCGTCAAGGGACGCAGCCGCGACACCGCCTGGTTCTCTCTGACGCAAGAGGAATGGCCCGCCGTCCGCGAGGCCCACGCACGCTGGCTCGCGCCGGATAATTTCGACCCCGCAGGCCGCCAGAAATGCTCGCTGAGCGCCCTCACCCGCGCGCTTTGGTGAAAACGGGCGTTTTGCAATCGATCATTTATCTTCAACGGGAGGGAAACGAGACACGCCGTTCTCCCTGAACCGCTCGCTCAGAGCCACGAACGACCCGACCAACTCACCCGCGCTGCCGTCGCTTTCCTCGAAATAGACGCCGCTGAAGCCCGCCACCAGCCGGGGGTTCCCGTCCGTGTCCTGGCGGCTGGACAGGGCCCCGCCCCAGAACCCCTCCGATAGCGTGATGCTCCGCTCCGGGTGTTTCACCGTCACCCTCTCACGATCGAACATGCCGTCCTCTCTGATAATCGCCGTGGCGAGGTGGAGCTCGTAGTCCTTGGCGATGCCCTGCACGTCGCTCACCTCTTGGCCTAAGAAAACGCCGAAATGCCCGCGCCGCGTGACGAGATCTCCCACGCACCCGATGCAGCCTTTCAGAGTGCCGTCCTCGAAGTCAGCGGTGAGGACGATAGTCCCCTGGTACTCCTCGATCACGAATTCGCCCTCATTCTCTCCCCAGTCGCTCCCGGCCTCGTATGCGTAGAGACCGCCGGCCGGACCTGCGTACGTGGCCGTCCCGTCGACCGGCAGTTGCGGTGCTATGCCATGGTCGAGTTCCGGGCCGTCGATAATCGCGAACCGCTCCGATTCCCTGAACGATAGATCCGGCGGTTTCTGACCGGGGAACCGCGCCCACCAGCCGGCCATGAGGTAGTCCGCCGGGTCGTCCGGGTCCCAGCTCACCAGGCTATGGGCTACCGATGTAGCGTCATCCGTAATCTTCAGGAACGTCCAGGTCCGCGCCTGATGGCCTAGCACGGGCGTCATCCCGGGCAGCGTCTCGATGACATCGTCGGGCGTTTTGACGGAAGCCTCGGTTCCGTCGTCCAGCGTCACGAAAAACCGCAAGCTTTCGCCGTCGAACTCGGTATTCCTCTCGAGCATAATACCGCCCTCGGGCGGTGGGCCGCTGCCGCCGCTTCCCATACAGGCGGTCAGCAGCAACGACAAAACGAGCAGCACTGGAATGTATCTCACGTCAGTCTCTTTCATCTGAACCAAAAACTCCTTCGTGGCGTTCGATCATCTTCTCTGTCCGATCCAAAATAACACTCTCGTACTCGAAGCGGCAATGAAATTGTTTATCTTCTCCCCATCGCTATTGAAGTAGAATAACTTCACATATCTTTCCAGGCTGCAGAAAAACCGGCTGGTTTCAGGCGGTTGTTGATGGGGTGGTTTGGGGTTCGAGGTCCGTGGTTTGGTGCAGTCTTAAGTTCGGCCTGTCGAAAGCGGCATGTCACGCTCCGCGGCCCTGCGCCTGGGTTTTCGCTACGAGGGAATTTTCCTGAAACACACGATCGTCAAGGGACGCAGCCGGGACACCGCCTGGTTCTCTCTGACGCAAGAGGAATGGCCCGCCGTCCGCGAGACCCACGCCCGCTGGCTCGCGCCGGATAATTTCGACCCCGCAGGCCGCCAGAAATGATCCCTGAGCGACCTCACCCGCGCGCTTTGGTGAGGGAGATCTGCCCTCCTCTGGATCATCCGCGATCTACAGGCTCGACCTGTGGACGAATCCGAGGGGGATTCTCCCTGCAATTTAGGTACTGCCCCTAAAAGCGCACTCCAATTTTGAGGAAGCCGGAGTATTCCCTGTCCTCCGAACCCGGACCCGCCGCCGAAACTTCCGCGCCGAACGAGAATCGGCCCCGGCGGTAGACGCAGCCCAGCCCCAGCAGAACCCTGTTTTTCGTGGATTCCGAGCGCAGTTCTTCTCCCGAAACGTCAGCGGTCGTCTCGGCGCCGCTGAACGCCTGCTCTATGTCCAGCGAACCACGCAGGGAGAATGCGCCGCCCTTCCAGGTGCGAGCAGTCTCGGCCACCGCCCCGAATCCGAGCGTGAATCGCGTTGCGCCTGCGGGCGAGACCCGTGTTCCCACCTCGTCGGTGAACCTGTTGTTCAAGAACCCTGAACGATCCGCCCATATCCGGGGCGACAGCTTCACTTTCTCGCTCAAAGCGATGCGGCGGCCCGCCTCGAAGCCGGTGGAATACAAGAACACGCCGGCGTTCTTTTTCAATCGGCCCCGTTTCTGGGAGGAAACGCCCACGTCGTAGTTCATCAACGAGGCGCGGCCATCCAGGTAATAGCCGCCTGGGGCGACCCAGGAAGCGGCAACGCCCGCGCCGAGTCCTTTCGCGTCGATCTCGCCGTCGCCGTATAGCGATTCGACATCCGCCGAGCCTCGAACGTGGCGCACCGAGAAAGAGCCGGTGAGGTTCTCCCCGAGAGTGAGGTCCAATCCGGCTAGCGCTTCGAAGCGGTTGAAATCATACTCCGCGCCAACGCTCGAGTGCTTCGGCTCATACGAGCCACTCCCGCCCGAAAAGCGAACCCAGACGGGCGAGCCGGGTGATGCGAGACGTTTTCCCACCGGTCCCTTGCGGTTCAGATGAAGCAACAGGCCCGGCAGCGCTTCATAGACGGCCGCGCGAGGCGCGTAAATTTCGGTAAAATCCCGGGCGGAGAAATCCCGATCGGCAATGACCTCCCTCGCCGCCAGAGTGACGTCCCAGGCCCCGTTCGGAGCCTCGACGCCGGTCGCTCCCGCCGCGCCGTCGTGCAGCGTCACGCCGCCCATCACGATGGTGGTCTCGCCCCCGTCGTTTATGATGTGGTGAGCACCGATGGCTTCCCCTACCCTGCGGCCGCCGAGATTCATATCGATATAGAGTTTGGGCGCATCTCCCGCCGCGCGAACCGCCGCGCCTGAGTCCGCCCCGAGGCTTCCCTGCGGCCCGATGGTGAGCCTGCCGCCTCCTGCGAGAAAAACGCCCGCGCCTTCGCCCGAGCCGCCGAACACGCGCCCGTTCACCGTAACGCTCTGTTTCCTGTAGCCGTCCTCGCCCACTTCGGCGGCGAATGATACTGCCCCTCGTGGGCTGAGACGCCCCACCTGGACGCCGCTCGCATCCGTCCCGGTGGTTCGGATCGTTCCCCCGTCGATGGCGATACGGATGGGACCCGGTCCCGCATGGTAGGCCAAGACGCCATGGGCGTTTTCGTTCGTCGTGGTAATGGTGGTGTCCTGAACGTCAATGTCGATCTCGCCCGGGCCCGCGCCGTGGGAGCCGCGGATGCCGAAAGCCTCCCGGCCCATCGTCGTGATGTTGGCGCCTTGTGCGCGGATACTGACTCCGCCCTGTCTTTGGTGGAGTCCATGAATACCCTCGGCGCCTTCGCCTTCGGTCGTGATGTTGACGCCGCGCACGTCGATATCGATCTCGCCCGTTCTGTTATGAGTGGCGAGGATGCCTTCTGCGCCCACGCCCTTCGTCGTGATACCGCCACTCTGCACGCGGATGAGAATGTCTCCCTCGACGCCTACATGAAGTCCATAAATACCATCCGCTCCCCGCGCATTCGTGGTGACGATTGTGTCTCGTACGTCGATGTCGACATTGCCCGCGCCGGCATGGGAGCCGCGAATGCCGAAGGCTTGCTCACCCATCGTCGTGACTTCGGCGCCCTGCGCCTTGATGCGGGTCTCTCCATCGTCTCGGTGGAGTCCATGGATCCCCTCGGAGCCTTCACCTTCCGTCGCAATGGTGATGTCGCTCACGTCAATGCCGATATCACCCATGCTGGTGCGAGAGGCCAGAATGCCTTCTGCGCCCATGCCCTTTGTTGTGATGCCGCCCCCTTGGGCGCGGATGAGGATGTCGCCCTCGACGCCCCCGTGAAATCCCAAAATGCCGTCCGCTCCCTGCGCAGTCGTAGTGATGGTGACGTCGCGCGCGTCGATGGCGATTGCGCCCGTGCCCGCATGAGAGCCGCGGAGGCCGAAAGCATCCGCGCCCATCGTCGAGATGGCAGTCTCCTTCACATTGATAACGATGCCGCCTTCGCTCTCATGAGAACCATGAACGCCGCTGGCTTCCAGGCCCATCGTCGTGATGTCGCTGTTCTGAACATGGATGTTGACGTTGCCCTTCTCCCCATGGTGTTGCGCATGGATGCCGTCGGCTCTGAAACCCATCACGGCGAAGGTGACGTCTCGAACGTCGATGTTGATGTTTCCTTCGCCGAGATGAAAGGAGACGATGGCGTCGGCGAGCGATTCGCTCGTGTTGACGGTGAGGTTCCGGGCGATGACGTCGATGTTACCTTCGCTACCATGATAACTGTGGATAGCGAATGCGCGTTCGCCCATTGTCGTAAAATTGCCGCCCGTCAGTTCCATGCGGAGCGCGCCCGACTCCCCGTAATGGCCAACGGAAATGCCCCTCGCGTTCGAGGTCACGTCGGCGGAGGAGAAGACCGAGATGTCGCCGGTATAACCCGGTTCGCCGGGACTTATCCAGACGGCGCTATAGCGGGGGGTTTGTTCAGGGTCGTCGGGGGGGATGTAGAAATCATCGCCGGGATTGTCGCGGTCGTAGTTGAGCGCGAGGCCGTCGGTGAGCCTGATCGTGAAGTCGGTGTTGTTCGCCTCATCGGGCCCGTAGAAGATGTTGCCGTATCGGGAGTGATCGTAGTTCGAAGGCGAGCATGTTATCTCCACTCCGGGTTCAGGAGGGCCGCATTCGTTCTCGGCCAGCGCTTCTCCGCCGAAAGCGACCAGGGCGACCAGCATCAAAGCGACGGCGGCCAGCGCCGCTCGCGCACTCATGCCGCGCCTGGTGAGGGCGGGAAAATCCCGTTTGCCAAGTATGAACGAGCAACTTCGTCGATGTAAAAGGATACCGGATATTTGCAGATAGCGGACGTTTCTTGTTTGGTCGAGCATTTAAGTCCTCCTGAATTCGTGATTCCAGCTTTGTCGCATTGCGAAAATGGGGAGTCAAGCCGGTTTTTCTAGGCGAGATATAATGACGGAGAAACGAAGATGGATTTCTTCGATACGTTTTCGCTGTCAGGACACCAGGAGTTTTTCTTGCCCGATTGCGATTTCGGCGCTTCTCGGAACATATTCCCCTGATTCAGATTCGGGTGGGTTTTAAGGTCTTTGCCGGACATCCATCAAGTCGAATGAGGCGGCTCCGCCGCGCACCGAAAGCCGATGTAGCCGTGCCCCGTCGCCTGTCTGCCGGGCATTACGACTTCCCGGCTCGTGGCCGTCATGCCGTCCGGCGCACTCGCCGAATTGCCGCCCCGGATCACGCGCGCATCCACCGCGCTTAAGCTCTCGCGTCCGTCTTTGGGCTTGTAGGGGTAATGCATCGCAAGTGAACTCATCCACTCCCACACCTGCCCCGCCATGTCGTTCACCCCGTATGGGCTCGCGCCCTTGGGGTAGCTGCCCACAACCGCCGTCTGGCCCCTGAAATCCCCAAGGAGCAGGTATTCTCCCGACGGCTTCTGGTTGCCCCACGGGTAGAGGCGTCCGTCGCCTCCGCGCGCCGCCTTTTCCCATTGCGCTTCGGTTGGCAGCTTCTTCCTCTTCCAGCGGCAATAGGCCAAAGCCCCGCTCCAGGCCATCTCGCTTGCCGGGAGTTTTTCGAAGCCTTTCTCGATGACCCAGGCGTCTCTTTTGGGAATGATTTTGGCGTCCGGGTCGTCGGTATCCAGGTACATCTCCCCTTTCGGTCCCTCCGGGCCCCTCTCTTGAATGAAGGGGAGATAATCCGCCCATGTCACCAGATTCCGGTCGATGTAATAAGCAGGCAGAAACACGCGGTGCGCGGGTTTTTCCTCGTAAGGACCATCGTTCCTGCCCATCGTGAACGGTCCGGCGGGGATGAGCACCATGCCCGCGTATTTGCCCTTGCCCATCTTTATTCGTGAAGCGGCGTGTCCGGCTTCAGCAAACACCAGGGACAAGCCGAATGCGAGGAGGAGAAAAATCATTGCCGGTTTTTGCATCATGCGCGCAATCCTCGAAATGTGGATTTCTGAGGATTATAGCGGAAGATGGACGAAAAAGCCGCATAGGCTGGGGCGGGTATTCCCTCGGCATGACGAGTCCTTTCAAAAAGCTCCGTCATTCCGGCGCATGCCGGAATCCAGAACCGAGAAGATGGAAGACGTTGCGGCCTTACATTTCCATGTGATCGGTAGGCATAGAGGCAAAATGCAAATTCCCTGGATTCCGGCATGCGCCGGAATGACGATCAAAGGCAATTATCAAGCCTGATCGAAAAGGAAGGGGTGGCGATTTTGAGAAACACCCTATTCCCCAGCCGGGATGACGGGCAAATTTCATCGGGTTTGCGCGAGTGGCCCTACCCGTTCTGCGGCGGCCAGATGCGGCTTGCCGCCAGAGGCGAGCCGGGGGGATGCGCGAGGTATCCATGCACGCGCTTCGTCCATTCGGTTTCTTCGAGCGCGATGTAGTTCTCCGCGCGCGCCTCTAAGGATGTGAACTCATACAGCACGGAATGCTTGGGCGAGCCCGTCGCCACCAGGTATTTTCTCGCGCCGATGCAGCCGGGCGTATCCGCGACTCCCGCCATGCGCTCCTGGGCGTAAAACGCCTCCAGATCCTCATCGTTGCCCTGCGCCTCGTAGCGGCCCATCTGTATCGCGGGCGCCATGACGTCGGGCGCTTCCCTCTTGTCCGCGTCCGGGCCTTCCACCCGCCATTCCTCGCAGAGGATGAGTCCCCTCGCCTGAATCCGCATCCCCGTCATTTGACGGGTTTCCGCGTTTTGGCGTTCTTTTAGCTGCGCCGGGCTGGGGTCGTAGAAGACCCGGGTGGATTCCCCGCCGAAGAGCGCGATGAATCCAGCACCCGATGCGAGGGCAGGATCGTCGGTGCGGTTCAGTCGCGCCGCTATTTTCTCAAAGCGCTCGCCAGGATGCTTCACCTCATAATGCGCCGCCCATGTATAGCCCGGACGAGCAAGTTTTTCGGGGATGTGGACCCCGTGGTACCACGCCATGTATTCATCCCGTCCCTCCTCGGGCAGATCGTAGATGATCGCCCATACCGCTCTGTCCATGTTCAGCCTCCGTTTTCGCAGATATATCCATCAATGAAGAAATAGATACTGTTCATTCATTGTATTATAGATGGTTTGTAAGGCAGATTATATTGACTCCAGCGGTTTGACGATGTTTTTCGGTATCCATTTTATGGAGAGCCCATATCCCATGATCTATGAGGTTCGCGCGTACACGTTCACTACAGGTTTCGCCCCCGAGGGCGTGGAGGATTTCGGCAGGATCATCGAAAAAAGAGCCGCCATATCCCCGCTCATCGGTTTTTTCATCTCCGCCATCGGGGGGCTGAACCGGATTCTCCACATCTGGGAGTATGAGAATTCCGCGCACCGGGAACAAGCGCGCGCCGAAGCCCTTGCCCAGCCGTGGTGGCCGCCGCTCAGGGTGGACAAAATCCTTCACCAGCAGACAAGGATCATGCGGCCGGCGCCTTTTCTCCCCAAACCGCGGGCGGGCGAGATGGGCGGCGTGTACGAGATCAGGAGCGACGTGATGGTCACGGGCAAAATGAGGGCCATCAGCGCGGCTTGGGAGAAGAACCTCCCCGAAAGGGAGCGCCTCTCGCCCCTGGCGGCGGCGTTCGCCAACCCGGCGGGAGAGTTCGAGTCCGGCATCCTGAACGAGTTTTTACACATCTGGCCCTACCGGGACATGAACCACTGGGCGGAAGTCCAAGGAGAAGCCGCGAATCTCCCCGGCTGGGAGAGCGGCTACAAACCCTACCTGCGGAGCGAGACTTCCGAGATCTGGTATCCGGTGGATTATTCGCCCATGAAATAGCGGGGAACGCATGCCCGCGCTCCCCGCTTTGTCATGGATAAATGGAGCGGGAAACGGGATTTGAACCCGCGACCCCAACGTTGGCAACGTTGTGCTCTACCACTGAGCTATTCCCGCATACAGCGCAAAAAAGTTTACCCGACTCGCATCAAGAGTCAAGAGTCATTCGACGATTCCACCTCATCTTTCCCGTCCGCTCACCTCCAATTTCGCCGCAAGCCAGTCGGCGGCGAGGGGTCTCCACAAGAAGGGAATGTTGTTGCACACGTGGACGCCTTCTGGATACACCACGAGTTCGCACGCATCGCCCGCCTCCGCCGCTATCTTGTGGGCCTGCTCAACGGGGCGCAGCCTGTCGCGCGCGCCGTGAATGATCAGCAATGGGCGATCCAGCCCGCTCAGACACCCGCGCAGGGAAATCTCCTGCGACTTGAGCGCGCCTTGATCTTCGTTTTCCGTCTGAGAGGAGACGCAAACTCCCTGGCGGGTCAGTGCGGGCAAGCCCTCCCATATCTCCACCATGTCGTATGTCCCGCACACGCCGACTCCCGCCCTCAGGCGAGGCTCCCCCGCAAGGCTGCGCGGCGCATAGTAGCCGCCCAGACTCACGCCAAGGGCGTCTATGCGGGATGAGTCCAGCCGGGGGTCGGCAGTCAGAAAATCCATGACCACAGAGACCACGCGCTCGAAATCAGGCCGCATTTGCATGTCGGCGTTTTCGCCCTGGGCCGGGCCATCGAAGGCGAAAGTCGCCATGCCTCGTTTATGGAAAACCTCTTCGAGCGTATAAAATTCCTCTTTCGTGGAATCGAGACCCGCGACCAGGACGACGCACGGCGCGCCGCCCTCCCCTTTCGCCCCCTCGGGGATTCGCAAGATGCCCGGCAGAATTCTTCCGCCGGCCCAGGGAATTTCCACCCGCTCGGCGGGCGGCTCCAGATGCGGCGCGGCGCGAAGATAGGCCGCCACCTTTCTCTTTTGCGACTCCGCCTTGAGTTCGAGATCCTCATGGTAGACGAACTGGGCGAAGTGCTAGGCGAGAGAAGCCCGCACATAGGCCTCTGCGGCGCTCGACACCCTGCTCGCCTTCTCCATCTCGCGGGCTTCACGTTCGCGAACGGCCGCCCGCTCCATCCAGAGGCGGCGCCATTCATGCCAGGAACTAACTTTGGGAATGACTTCCGAAGCGTCCATGTAGGAGATGCCGTTCGCCAGAAGGCGGACGTACCAGTGCGAGAGGGCCTCTTGCGTAAGCGCGTCGGCGGAGGGTTCATTCAATTTGCCATTCCTCAGGCGGCCTTTCGGGCATGGATGCGAACCGAAACCACCGGACGAAACGGAGCGTGGCCGGAAATATCGATATCACAAAAACCGGCGCCCGCCAGCAGGGATTCCCATTCGGCCTGTTCGCAAACACCGCCGAGCGAGGCGTTCCACGCCTGGGGGTCCTGGGCGATCTCACCGGGCAATTCACCCTCGCATATCAATTCGCGGGCCACGAGGCGGCCACCCGGCTTCAGTATCCTGTGCGCCTCGGCGAGCGCCTTTTTCTTGCTCACCGTCAGGTTGAACGAGGCGTTGGCCGACACAACGTCGGCGACGCCGTCCGCAATGGGGATGTTCTCCATGTCCCCGGCCAGCAGATGCACGCGCGCGCCTACATCGACGCCCACAAACGCCTCGCGCGTGCGTTGAAGCATCTGGGGTGCGAAATCCACCGCAAACAGCCTGGCGCCTTCCTCCAGCTTCTCGCTCAGAAGACGCGCGTCTAATCCTGCGCCGCATCCCAACTCGACGGCCGTTTGCACGCCCGCGAGGTCGACTCCCTCGAGCAGGTACCCGCAACCGCAATAAGAGGACGAAACGCGTTCGGGAAGTCCTTCGATAAAGCGGGCGGGATAGCCTGCTCCCAGCGCCCTCTGCGCGCCCCCTGCGGGAAACGCATTCGCCTCGGCCAGATGCGCGTAGCGCTTTCTGACGAAGGATTTCACCTGCTCCTCCCACGCCCGAGGCTTCGCGCCATGAACGGTTACGGGCACGGGACGCCTAGTGCGGCATGTGGGCCGGGTTCCAGAACTCTCCGGTCCGCACCATTTTGGCGATCCGCTCGCCGTGAGGCATCCAGCCGTTCTCGTTTTTCTTCGCCACGGCTTCTTGCACGGCATCCAGAGGCGCAAGCTGGGCGTGGATGTCGGAATACGGAACAATCTTCACGTTACTACTCCCTTCCCGGTATCAAAGAACAGGGCCGCCGCACCCGAAGAGCGCGACGGCCCGACTCTTTCGAGCAATAAGATATCTATATCTTGCCTGCCTTGGCGAGGGCCGCCTTCGTCACGCTGGTGTCGACGATGTCCTCATAAGAGGGAATCTTGCCCTTGATTTTTCCGAGGCGCTTCATGTAGTTCGCCGTGAAGGAAACCGAGGCCTTGGGGATACCGTTGTTCACGCCCCAAATCTTCTCCGCCACGAAGATGTCATATGTCTTCGACATAATCGCGGGGTTTTTCTTATAGACGGGGCGCACCCATTTGTTCGCCGATTTAAGATAGCCCGCCTTGTCCTTGTAGATGGAGCGGTTGGACAGCATCATCGCCATCGCGAAACGCACGTAGGCGTCCTTGTTCGCGTTGATCTTGGAAGATGGCGCGATGAACGCCCCGTAGAAGAAGTTCGGCATGGCTTTCCACAGGTCCATCAGTTTGTTGAAGCTGGGCTTTCTCTTCTTGACGACGAGAACCTGCTCGACGTGAATCACCACGGCGTCGGCCTTCCCCTTCAGCAGGAAGGGAACGCGCGCCGGAGGCGGGGTCTTGATGTATTTCACGTCCTTATCCGCCAGGCCTGCGGTCGACAACACGGCGAGCGCGCCCAGGTGGCTGTATCCGCCGCGCCCCTCGATGCCGATGGTGCGGCCCTTCAAGTCGGACGGCTTTTTCACCTGATCGTTCCCGGCCATCTGCGCTTCGTTCAGGAAGGCCATGGAGTGAAAGAATTTCATGCGGCTGCCCTTGGTGATGCCCACCATCGCAATCGGGGCCGGCGCCCAGGCGGCGTCCAGGCCGCTCTTCTTGCTCGTTATCGCCCGGTGCGTGGCGACGCCGCCCCGGAAGAATTTGATCTCCACATCAAGACCGTGTTTCTTGAAAATATCGTTGTCGAGCGCGTAAAACACAGGCAGATGCACCATGACCGGCGGACGCACGGGCATGCCGAGCACTATCTTGTCGGCGGCGGCGGACTGCGCCGGCGCGCTCCACGTCGCTGCGGCGAGAACGAACGCCGCGACCAACACCATCCACATCTTTTTCATTTGAAGCTCCTTAAAAAGAATAGAAAAGTCATGTCTCGACAAGACGCCCACTCAATCAGGACTCTTGCCGAACCCTCCAGGATGAAAACTTCGTTTCACAGTTGTTCACCACTTTCGTTAAAGCTATACCGACTATCATCAACAAGACAACAGGCGCTAGACCCTTGTCCAGTTCCAAATCCCCGATGTAGTCCTGGCTCAGCGCGCCGAGCCCTGAAATGCTCATCAGGAACTCCGCGACGACCATTCCCACCAGGGCGCGCCCGCACGCGAGTCCCAGCCCCGCGACGAGATATGGGACCACGCTCGGAAAAATCAAGTCCCTCCACCGCTGGCTCTCCGTGGAGCAGAACGAGCGCGTCACCTCGAGAAGCGAGAGGTCCACGTTCCGCACGCCGTGATATACGTTCACGATGACCGGCATGATGGCGAAGAAGACGACGATGGTCGTCTTGCCGACGAAATCCACACCCAGAACCATGGCGATCGGAAACGCGAGCGCGACCACGGGCGTGGCGTAGAGCGCGAACACGTAGGTGTCCACGGCGTATTCAAAAATCTGGAAGCGCCCCATGAGAATCCCCAGCACGATGCCTAAGGGAATCGCGATGAGCAGGCCCGCCACCAGGATTTGCGAACTCTCGTATGCGGCGGCTGTCATCTTCCCGCTGACGGTCAGTTCCCAGAACGCGACCGCTATGGCGCTCGGGTAGCTGAAGGTGACCGGATCGATGTTGCCGGTCTGTCCCATCAACTCCCATCCGCCGATAACGACCACCAGCGATATGAGGCGCACGTATATGGCGGGTTCCTTGATGCGCTCCCAGGATGCCTTCTCTTGCGCTGGTACGCCTGTTGCCGTCGGTGCGTCGGTAGCCAAAGGTCTGATGCCTCCTATTCAGCGATGAGTTCTGGAATGGGTTCCGGCTCCTCCTCCGGGTTGCGCAGCGCCTCCCAGAGGTAATGGCGCAGCGCCTGAAAGCGCTTGCCGCCCCGGAGTTCTTCCATATTCCTGCCTCGGCCGAATCCGGTTTCGAACTGAAAGCGTATCCTGCCCGGACGCGGCGTCATCACCAGCACGCGATCCCCGAGCAGAAGCGCCTCATCTATGCTGTGGGTGATGAAGATCATCGCTTTGGGCTCCACCTCGTTGATGCGCAGCAACTCCTCCTGCAGTGTTTCACGCGTCAGCGCATCGAGCGCGCCGAAGGGTTCGTCCATCAACAAAACGTCGGGCTGCGCGGCGAGCGCCCTCGCCAGACCCGCTCTTTGCTGCATCCCGCCGGATAATTGAGAGGGATAGTTTGCCTCAAAGCCCTCCAGACCCACCAACTCCGTGTAGTGGCTGACGAGGCTGTCGATTTCGCCCTTCTCCTTGCCTTGTATCCGCAGCGCGTAGCCGATGTTCTGATCCAGGCGCTTCCAGGGGAAAAGCCCAAAGTTCTGGAAAACCATGGCCATTTCGGGCCTCGGGCCGGTGACCAGCTCCCCTTTGAAGGAAACCTCTCCCCTCTCGCAGAGAATGAGTCCGTTCACGATCCGCAGAAGCGTCGTCTTCCCGCACCCGCTGGGACCCAGAATCGTCAGGATTTCCTGTGTCTTGACGTCGACGTCGATTTCATCGAGCACATGGAGGGAGCCGAACCATTTCCCGACGCCCTGAAGGCGCAATGTCGGATTCGAGCCGTTGTCGGATGGGGACATGAATACGAGAATTCCTGTCGAGAAAAGCGGCTTCATGCGCTTCGTTCGGATGGCGAGATGATTCGCCGCGAGAATGAGGGCCACAGACCGGACGTATTATGAAAAACGCGGCGCCCGCTTACCATCCAGAAGCGTTTCAATAATTTCGCGAGATTAGCACCCTTTACCGGAGGCGGCAAATATGGGGTTCCCCTCCCGCTGCACCTTCCCTACTCCTCGCCCACGACGGCAATGGCCTGTATTTCGACCATCATTTCCGGCTTGGCGAAACCCGCCACGGTGATTAGGGCGCTGCCGGGATATCCTTCCGGGAAATACTGCTTTCTGAGCTCGACGAACCGATCCCCATGCCGCACGTCGAGAGTGAACACCGTCATCGTCACGATGTCCTGGAGTTTCCCGCCCGCCCGCTCCAGGGTGCGCTCCATCTGGCGAAACGTAGCGTGCACCTGCGCATCGAAATCCCCCGCCAGCACGTTCCCCCTCTCATCGCGCCACGCCCCCACACCGGCCAGCCATATCTGCTCGCCTCCTTTCGTCTTCACCGCAGGCGAAAACGAGCGATCCTCCTGCCAGGCGCCCTTGAAATACTCTCGCGTCATGTCGTCTCTCTCCTCGGGTTGTCAGGTTTTTGCTTTTTGCCTCGCAACTGCGCCGATGTCGAAACGGCCAGCCAACTCATGATCGCAAAACAAAAATAGCTCGCATCCAGACTCACCTGCCCGGCGAGCCACCCGCCCAACAGGGGGGCGAGAAAACTCAATCCGTGGCAAGTGTATATAAAGCCGACGGATGAAGTCAGAATGTCTCTCTCCGAAAAATCAGCCGCCGCGGTGAGGATAATCGGGCTCACGAACCCGACGACGCCCGTCAAGGCGGATAGAATATAAAAACCCGTTTCCCACTGCATGAACGGCAGGGCGAAAACGAAGACTCCCAGCAACGTCATGGGCCAGAACAGGGCGGCCCGCGCCCCCCAGCGGTTATACAAGATTCCCATCAATGGCTTGGCCAACATGCCGAAACCGAAATGGAGCGATACGGCCACGCCGATTTGCGCCGTGTTCATCCCCAGCTTCGAGGTCGCCAGCAGGGGCAGAAAACCAATCATTCCCTTGGTGCACATGCTCCGGAAGGTGTAGGTCGCCGCCAGCCATACCGTGTTTCTGTTCTCGACGACCCGCCTGATGATGGAGAAGACTTTCAGGTCCGCCGGTTTTCCCGCTTCGCGGATGGATCTATTTTTCCCATCGCTGAACCGGGCGCTCACCAGGGGGAGTAGCGCAATGGCGGGAGCCGCGCAAGCGCCGATGGCCGCGCGCCATCCGGCTACCGCCGCCAGCGCCGCCTGGGCCAGCGGGAGGATGCTGGTTCCGAGGTTGCCGCCCAGGCTGTGCCAAGAAATGGCGAATGCGCGGTCGCGCTCGAAGCGATTCGCCGCCAGCGCCGTTCCGCACGGGTGGTAGACGGAATTTCCCGCGCCCGCCAGAAACGCCAGGGCGCACATCGGCAAGAACCGGCTCACCCACATCATCGCAATGAAAGACGCAGCGGAAACGCCCATACCCATCAGCAGGATTCGTTTTCTGGCGCCCGTGTTATCCGCCAGTATGGAGAGGGGGTATTGGAAGATCATCTGCCCCAGACTGAAAGTGCTGAGCAGGACTCCCACTTCGAAGGGCGAGAGTTCGAGCTCGATGACGATGAGCGCGAGAACGGGAACGAGCATATTGGAAAACCCATCGCTCAGCCCGTGGGTCAAGCCGATGACGCTTAGATCAAAATAATCGCCGAATCTCCAAACCGGTTTTTGCGCATCAGAGGTCATTACGATGCGGGAAGATCGCGCCAGGCGGGGAGGATGCCTCCGCCGTCGGCCTCCATCACCGCGCGGCATATCGCGTGGCCGACGGCCGTCATGGCGGCAGCGCCCACGACGTCGAGAGCCGCCTCTCGCTCCCCGCGGGAGAGTGCGAACACCATGTCTCCATCCACCGTCGTATAAGAAGGGCGGACGGTGCGGATGAGTCCATTCGTCGCCAACTGGGCGAGTTTATGGGTTTCCGTCTTGGTCAAGCGGGCATTCGTCGCCACGACCGCCAGCGTCGTGTTCTCGGAAGTATTGGAGAATCCCTCAAAGGGTCTTCCGTGGGTTCTGAGATATTCTTCCGTATTCACGATTCCTTGGTCAGGAGGCATCGCCCTCGGCCCTGCGAGGGGATTTCCCGTCTCAGGGTCATACACGCCGCCAAAGGCGTTCACCGCCGCAATCGCGCCCACGCCACCGCCCCCCGGCAGCGCCACGCTCGCCGTACCGACGCCGCCTTTCATGGCGCGTTCCTGACCGAACAGTTTCCCTATCGTGGCGCCCGAACCCGCGCCCACGCTGCCTTGGGGGCCTTCGGCGTTCGAGGTCGCCTCGCATGCGGCGCGTCCCATCGCGGCGTCCGGACGAACCCGGCCATCGCCGAAATGCAGGTCGAACAATACGCCCGCTGCGACCGTGGGCACGTTGAACCGCCCGGTGGGAAATCCCCTGCCCTGCTCCTCCAGGAAAGCCATGACGCCGTCTGCCGAAGCGAGGCCGAATGCGCTGCCTCCCGTCAGGACGATCGCATCCACGCCTCCGACGAGATGTTCGGCGCGCAAAGCATCCATGCCGCGCGTGGCCGTCGCCGTGCCGCGCAATTCGCACGCCCCGACGGTTCCGGGCGGACAAAGCACCACGGAGACGCCCGTCCTGGCCTCTTCATCGTGCGCGTGGCCGAGATAAAAGCCCGGAACGTCGGTTATGCAGCCTTTGAGATCGGAGAGATTCAGAAGAGAGACTCCTCGTTTCCTCGCGCATCCATGGACCCGCTTCAGTCCGCGATTGGCAACTCGCCGGGCGCGCGTCCAGGCAATTCACCGATCTCAAGGATGCTGTCGATGACGTATCTGTATTGTTCGGCCGGCACCGCGCCGACCATGACCGCGCGATCGTTCACGACGACGGAGGGGATGCCCGTTATCCCCAAATTCGTGGCTTCCATGTACTCCTTGACGGCTTTTTGTCTCAAACCCCCGTTTTCAATAGCGTCGCGGAACCTGTCCATGTCCAGGCCGCTTTCCTCCGCCACGTCACTCACCACCTCCGGGTCCGAGATGTTTCTGTTTTTCGTGAAAAAGGCGGCCAGAAGATTGTCGTGGAATTTCTCCCATTCTCCGGGCCCCTGAAATCTCGCAGCCAGCCCGGCTTCCGCAGAAGGCATCGAGCAGTTCGGGAATTCCTCTTCGCTCTCCCATAAAGTGAAATCGCCGGAATCGGGTTGTGAATCCGCGTTCGACCAGTGGTTTCTGCGGTAATCGTTGAACACCGCCGTGGGGTCCGGCTCGGGCCTCAGCATGAAAACCCGGTACTGAATATCTACTTTATCGCCATATTCCTCTTTTACCTTCTTCAGGCGCACGGCCGAGTTAAAGCACCAGGGTCACAAAAAATCGCTGTATACCGTGAATCGTACAGGGGTATTATCCATTGTCTTCCCTCTCCTCTCGCTCCATCGCGATTGTCTCGAACCCAATAATAAACAAAAAAGCTATATCGTCATGTGCGCCATGTGCACCTTCACCTTCTCGCCGATGCCCGCGCCCAGAAATTGCGCGGCGTTTCCTTCGGGCACGAATATCTCGAGCCGCGTCCAACTGTTGAACTGCGCCCCGAGATCGCCCGCCTTCACCGCCTGATAGTATTCGCTCACCCCGTTGATGACATGGCCACCGATTTCGATGACCGGCAGGTGCGCGGCGTCGTCCTCTCCGTATTCGAAACGCCAGAAAGTCGTGGTGTCGATGTTCGTCACCAGGTTCCCGTATTGATCGACGTAGATGACCTCGCCGATGATGGTGTCGGCGTCCTCGAATTCCACCGAGGGAAAATCGAAGCGCACCGGGTCTGTGATGACGGAGCCGAAATCCTCCGGGGGAACCCCGTAGGAAAGATGCCCCGCAACGGGCGCGAAAATATCCCTGCCGTGGAAGGTGGAACTCACCTCGTTCAGGAAAAACGCATCTTCTTCGAGCTCTCTCGTCCACATATAGAGCGGGTCGTCGTATACGCAGGAAAACAGGCCGTTGTCCGGACCCACGAAATAGTAATTTTCGGTGGCGGCTATGATTCCCCTGCGGCTGCCTCCCACGCCGGGGTCCACGACCGCCACATGAATGGTCCCGCGCGGGAAATAATGCGCCGAGGAACCCAGAATCAACGATGCGGCCCTTATGTCGTAAGGCCTGATGGTGTGGGTGATATCCACGATTCGGGCTACCGGGTTTATCGCGAGGACAACGCCCTTCATCACTCCCGCATAGTGTTCATCGCTGCCGAAATCCGTGAGAAGCGTGACCAGCGGCCGCGCGTCGCTTTCCTCATCGAAATCGGGAGCGCCTTCGTGAAAAGGATTCGGGCGCGATTGATCGTCCGTCATGACGCGAACTCTCCCCATAAGGCATCCGACCTTGTGGCGATGCGGGAAAATCCATTTTTTTCCGGCAGGGGCGTCAGGCGCACCCGAACAGTGCGGCCCATCCATTCATCGGGACCGGAGGCCAGCACCCGGATGTAATTGTCCGACAAGCCGGTGAGAAAACCGTCTTCTACACGGCGGCTCTCGAACAACACGTCCGTTTCTCTCCCCGTTTGGGAGGAGACGAACGCCGCCCATTTTCTTCGCCCCAATTCCTGTAAGGCGCGCGCTCGGTTTATCTGCTCGGCTTTGGGGATTTGTCCAGACATTTCGATGGCCGCCGTCCCCTCACGCGGCGAATACGGAAAAACGTGCAGATACGCCAGAGGCGATTCCCGCACCCATTCCATGGTTCGCTCGAACGCCTCTTTGCTCTCGCCGGGAAAACCGACGATGAAATCTCCGCCGAGACACGCCCCTTCTATTTTCCTCGCGATTTCCTCAAAACGGCTCGCGCAGCGCGCGGCGGTGTAATTGCGGTTCATCGCTTTCAGTGTTTCATTGTCTCCGCTCTGGACGGGTATGTGGAAATGGCGGCAGACGTAACTCCCTCCGTTCGACCTGCCCGGAGCGTACGCCTCGCCCGCCACGACGCGGATGAGTTCGCGCGTGAATTCCCCCGGCTCCACGGAGGAGAGCCTGAGACGGAAATTTCTTTTCATCTCCAGCAATCGGCTCACCAGACGGCTCAGTGTGCTGCGCGGCTTCATGTCCCTGCCGTATGCGCCGAGATGTATTCCGGTGAGCACCAACTCCTCGTGTCCGCCCGCAAGAAGGGTATCGGCGTGCTCCACGCATGAGGCCACGTCCAGAGAGCGGCTCGCCCCACGCGCGATTGTCGTCGCGCAAAAGGAGCAGGAAAAATTACATCCATCCTGCACCTTGAGGTACGCCCGCGTCCGGCTGCCGAACTGAGGCAGGACGACGCTTTCGATATCAAGGCTCTCCTCGATGGGAGAAACCCTCATTTCGGGCGTCTCATTTCTCAGCAGCGGTTTCGCCAGTTCATCGGGGAGCCTGAGCTTTTCCCTGTTCCCGAGCAGGAGGTCGGCTTCTGGAATCAGCATTTTCTCCGGGTTCGCCTGGGCGGAGCATCCCGCGATGACGACCCGGGCGTTTGCTCCGCCCAACCGCCGCGCTCTGCGCGCAAGGCGCCTGCCCTCGCGGTCGGCTTTCGCCGTGACCGTACAACTGTTGACGACGTAGACGTCCGCCTCGGCGTCAAACGGAACGAGTTCGAACCCGGCCCCGGCGGAGAGATGCTTCATGGCTTCGCCCTCGGCGTGATTGAGCTTACACCCCAGATTCGCCAGGGCGAGACGAAGGGGTTTCGCGCTTGCGCTCTTCATGGCTTCGCTCGTCTCGTTCATTCGGGCTACCTTCAAATGGTGAAAAATGCTACTTTTACAGCCAATCTTACGCTTTGCGCAAATTGGCCCGCAAGGGCTGTTTCGCTTGACTAGGAAGAGTGGCAGTTGATAGGGTAACGCCGCCCGTATGAGAGTGAGAACTACTTGTCCGGCCAGTTCACCAGGGGATGCTGGCTGACACATCACTCCGAGCGTTTTCCTTGATCCCCTTCTGCCGGGTATGATTCGGCATCGTTTTCAGTTTTCATGACAGGTGTGGTTATATTCTATTCCAGATGATTGAGGAGAGATTCCGTCTATGCGTGGTTTTGAATTCGTGGCGCCGACGACCTTATCGGCGACCTTAAAGGCGGCAAAAGGCAGAAACACAAAGTACATTGCCGGAGGCACCAATTTCCTGCCCGACCTCAGGCATCAGCACGACGGCCCGGCGAAAGTCGTCATCGACCTCATGAGAGTCTCCGCGCTGCAGGGAATTTCCTCGGCGAAGGGCGAAATAAAGCTGGGCGCACTGGCGACGATGACGGATTTACTGACCAACAAGATTATCCTAAAAGAAGCGCCCGTTCTGGCGGCGATGTCGGAGAAATTCGCAGGGCCAATCATCCGAAACCGCGCTACGGTGGCCGGCAACATCATCGACGGGGGGCCTGCGGCCGACGCCGTTCCTCCCCTGCTCGCCTTGAAAGCGAAGGTGAGACTCGCCAGCGAAAAAGGAAGAAGAACGGTCGCTCTCGATAAATTCCTCACCGGATACCGCCAGACGGCCATCCGCGCGGATGAATTGATCACCGCCGTGACTTTCCCCTCCCCCGGCAGGAACCACAAGTGGGGCTATTACAAACTCGCCCGCCGCAACGCCATGGCCATCACCGTGGTGGGCGTGGCGGTCGTGTTGAAGGTGAGGCGCAACAAGGTGGAAGAAGCGGGCATTTCGCTGGGTTCCGTTACGGCGGCTCCGATCCGCTGCTATGAGGCGGAGAAAATTCTCGAAGGAAGCGCGGTGAACCTCGAGTTGGCTCAAAAGGCCGCGGAGGCATGCGCCGCCGTGGCGACGCCGATTGACGACATTCGCGCATCGGCGGAATACCGCAAGCTGATGTGCGAGGTCTTGCCCCGCCGTCTCATTTGCCAGGCGCTGGATATTTCGCAGGACAACGAATAGAAGACTCCATCGTCTCTTAGAATTTTATTGGAGAATCCTTGAAGATGGCTACAGCGAGCAAATCAAAACGAACCGCGAAGAAAAAATCGAGCGCACCAGCATACGTGCCCCCCAAGAAGCTGCCCATTTCCTTCACGGTGAACGGCCAGGAAGTCAACACCGAAGCGCCCGCGCACACCACTTTGCTGTATCTGCTGCGCGACTTGGGTTTCACCGAAGTGAAAAACGGTTGCGAGGCGGGCGATTGCGGCGCCTGCACGATTCTTCTGGATGGTCTGGCGATGAACGCGTGCTGCGCGCTCGGCGTCCAGGCGGAAGGACGTGAAATCACCACGGTCAAAGGCATCGGAACGGTGGACAACCTCCACCCGATCCAGGAAAAATACATCGAGCACGGCGCCATTCAGTGCGGTTTCTGTACGCCTGGAATGATAGTCGCCACGAAGGAATTGCTCGACAACACCCCGAACCCCAGCCGACAGGAAATCAAAGCCGGCATCGCGGGCAATCTTTGTCGCTGCACCGGCTATGTGAAGATTATCGACGCTATCGAGGCGGCGGCCGAAGAACTTTCCTCGAAGAAAGGAAAACGTAAATGAGCGTGACTGCCTCATCAAACTCAAACAAAGGGAAGAAAGGGTCTTCATCAGGATTTACGGACGTCGAGGATGTTCAGGACTCGTTCAGAAAACTAGACTACATCTCCGACAGAACACTGGCGACCACCCTCTTCCTGGCCACGAAGCTGGAAAAACCCCTCTTCCTCGAAGGAGAGGCCGGTGTCGGCAAGACGGAACTTGCAAAAGTGCTCGCCATCGCGATGGATACCGAACTCATCCGCTTGCAATGCTACGAGGGCCTCGACGCGAGTTCGGCTCTCTACGAGTGGAACTATGCGAAACAACTCCTCCACATCAAGATGGAAGAAGGCGGGGATTCGGACGCGAAGAAGATTGAAAAAGACATCTTCAGCGAAGAGTACCTGATAGAACGGCCCCTTCTTCGCGCGCTGTTGCACTCGAAAGAGAAGCCGGTGGTCCTGCTCATCGACGAAATCGACCGCTCGGACGAAGAATTCGAAGCGTTTTTGCTGGAAATTCTCTCCGACTACCAGATCACGATTCCGGAGATGGGGACCGTCAAGGCGGCCAGCAAACCCCTCGTGGTGCTCACCAGCAACCGGACGCGCGAGATTCACGACGCCCTCAAGCGTCGTTGCCTTTATCTGTGGGTCGATTACCCCTCCTTCGAGAAAGAAGTGGAGATCATCACGACGAAGGTGCCCGGGATCACCGATCGGCTGGCCGAACAAATCTCCCGCTTCATGATGCAGGCGAGGCAGATGGACTTCTACAAGCGCCCCGGCGTGGCGGAATCCCTCGACTGGGCCCAGGCGCTCCTGGCGCTGCACCGCAATGAACTCGACGCCGACGCCGTGCGAGAAACCATCGGCTGCATACTCAAGTACCAGGACGACATCAAACGTGTGGAGCATGACGGGCTCGACAGCATGGTAGCGACGGCGCAACTGGCGCCCGACGCCTGATCCGGGCATTTTCATGGCAACCACCATCCGTCCCATCGTGCAAGGGACTCTGCCCAAGCGCCGAGTCCGGGTAAAGGGCCGAGGCCTGAAAGGTGAGATGATCGGCTTTTGCCGTATCCTCAGGCGCGCGGGTCTCAAGATAACCTCCGGCCGCATCATCGACGTGTTCCGCAGTTTCGACTCGCTCGAGGCCACGAATCTCGACAACATCTATATCGCCAGCAAGTCGAATCTCATCTCCAGCCAGGATGAGAGTATGATATTCGACGCCGTGTTCCGCCAATACTGGTTCGACGAGGAAGGAAATCCTTACTCGGGCGACGAATCGGTGCAGGTCGACACCCAATTCGAAGAAGAAGGCGAAGGACAAGCCGGCGAGGGGGGCGGAACTTCGGAGGAAGGAGAATCGGACGCCGAGGGCGAAGGGCAGGAAAACCCGGGGCTTCCATCGGAAGATGACGTCGAAAGCGCCGCCGAACCCGGTGAGCAGGGAGATGACGACGAGGGAGTGCCCTCTTACAGTCCCGCCGAAGTCATATCGGACAAGGATTTTTCCGCACTGAACATGGACCAGGTCGCCGAACTCAGGCGCCTCATTGCGAAACTCGTGCCAAAGCTCGCCACCAAAATCAGCCGCCGCAAACGGCCCGACATGCGCTCCCCTGAAATCGACATGAGGCGAAGCGTCAAGAAAAGCGTCCGCTCGGGTGGGGAAGTGCTGAAACTCTTCCGCCGGAGAAGAAAGATACAAAAAACCCAGATCGTGCTGATCTGCGACGTATCGGGGTCGATGGACAGCTACAGTCAATTTCTGATTCAGTTTCTCTACAGCCTGCAGAACGAGATTAAATCGCTGCGCACCTTCGTATTCAGCACGCGTCTTTCGGACGCAACGCCGT
Organism: bacterium; assembly: GCA_965218885.1. Lineage (GTDB taxonomy): Bacteria > UBA8248 > UBA8248 > UBA8248 > UBA8248 > Bin107. The sequence continues at coordinate 3,709,028 of OZ244713.1, forward strand.
ATCTGCGCCACAAGGACGTAAACACCGCTCTCAAGCGCCTATCGATGGAAGTGCACGACTGGAGCGGCGGCACGCAGATCGGCAACTGTCTCAAAACATTCAACTATGAATACGGCAGGACCGTCCTGAACAGCCGCACCATCGTCATCATCATATCGGACGGCTGGGATCGGGGCGATACGGATACGCTGGCGGAGGAAATGAACCGCCTCAAGAAAATCTGCTACAAACTCTTCTGGCTCAATCCTCTGCTGGGCAGCCCCGGCTACCGCCCGATCGACAGAGGTATGCGAACGGCCCTGCCCTATTGCGATGAATTCCTGGCGGCCCACAACCTCGACTCTCTGATCGACATGACGAACAAGATCGCGCGCATATAAAAACTCCTCTTTTCTTCGCACCTCGTCTGGTTGTATAAATTACACTTTTATCGGCCTGCTTTCGCGGACAGGGAACTGAATTGGCGAATCTACTGATTTACACGGCAGACAATGGATTCGCGGATGCGCTCGGGCGAGCCCTGAGGCGTGAAGGCCATTTCTGCAAAATGGTGCAGAACGAAACCACGGCATTACAGGAGGTGCGCGCCAGAGGTCTGGCCCTCATCTTGCTCGACGACGCCCCCGCACTGCCCAAAGTGGAGGAAATGAGGAACTGGACCACGTTGCCGATCCTCCTGCTCCTCGAACCGGACCGCCTCGCCGTCGTTCGCACACCCACCGAAGCCGACGACATTCTCGTGAAACCCGTACGGGAAGAAGAGCTTTTGTATCGCGTCCGCAACCTGTGCCATCGCACCACCCATGAGGTCGAGGGAGGCCGCACCCTCAAGAGCAAGGGGTTAACGCTCGATGAGAGCCGCTACGAGATCAGGCTCGATGGAGAGTTGACCGACCTGACGTACCGCGAATTCGAGCTTTTGAAGCACCTCATCAACAATCCCGAGCGCGTCTTCGACAGGGAGCAGCTCCTGAACCTCGTCTGGGGGATCGACTATCTCGGAGGCCCGCGGACGGTCGACGTTCACGTCCGCCGCATCCGCGCGAAAATCGAAGTCAAGGGATATTCGTTTATTTCCACGGTGAGGGGGGTCGGGTACAAGTTCATCGGAGAATCATTGTGACGCCTGAATCTTCTACAACTTTTCCGGCGAGACGAAAAACCGACGCTGCGAAACCGGCACGAAACATTCACGATATAGGCTGAATTGCTTTGAGGAGAAGTATCGGCTCATCTGGAGTTCATCATGCCTGACGCATTCGATGATAAAGATCGGGAATTCGTAATCAATCAAGCCCGCGAACTCGGCGTGCGTTTCATTCGCATGTGGTTCACCGACATACTGGGATTCCTGAAGAGTTTCGCCGTCACCATAGAAGAACTGGAAAATGCGCTTTATGAGGGGCATCTTTTCGATGGGGCCGCCATACAGGGTTTCGCGCGCATCGAGGAGAGCGACATGTTCGCCCACCCCGACCCCACGACGTTCTGCGTACTGCCCTGGCGTCCGCAGGATGGCGGCGCCGTCGCGAGAATGTTTTGCGACATCAAAGACCCCGACGGCAACCCCTACGAAAGCGACCCGAGATTCGTGCTCAGGCGGACCCTTCAGAATGCAGCGCAAAAGGGATTTACGTTTTACACAGGCGTGGAATATGAACATTACTATTTCAAATCCCCCGAACCGCCGGTTGAAACGCTCGATAAGGGCGGATATTTCGACCTCACCCCCCTCGACATCGCGAGTGATTTAAGGCGCGAAACGGTTTTGAATCTCGAGAAGATGGGCATCGGGGTCGAATACAGCCACCACGAAGTCGGGCCCAGTCAGCACGAAATAGATTTGCGCTACGGCGATGCGCTCACGATGGCGGACAACGCGATGACCTACCGGCTCGTCGTCAAGGAAATCGCCATGCGGCACGGCGTTTACGCCACCTTTATGCCCAAGCCGATATCGGAAGCGAACGGAAACGGGATGCACACCCATCTCTCCCTGTTCCAGGGTTCGACGAACGCGTTCCTCGACCCCGAAAAACCGGGCGGGCTCTCGGATACATGCCAGGCCTTCATCGCCGGTCTCTTGAAATACGTCCCCGAGATGACGCTCGTCCTCAACCAATGGGTGAACAGCTACAAACGCCTCGTCCCCGGTTTCGAGGCGCCCACCTACGTTACATGGGCGCATAAGAGCCGCAGCGATCTGATCCGCATCCCCAGCACGCGCAAGGGCATGGAATCCGACACGCGCATCGAATTGCGCTCGCCGGACTCGGCGTGCAACCCCTATCTGGCTTTCGCCTGCATGCTGGCGGCCGGATTTGCGGGAATCGAAGAAGGCCTGCCGCCGGTCCCCGCCTCGGAAGAAAATGTATTTGAAATGAGTGAGGAAAAGCGTCGGGAGCAAGGCATCAAAAGCCTACCGGGGAATCTGCGGGAGGCCACGGTGCTGGCCGAGCAGAGCGATTTACTGAGAGGCGTGTTCGGGAACCAGCTTTTCGAGAAATTCATCGAGAACAAAAAACTCGAATGGGCGCCTTATCGCGCTCACGTCTCGGATTTCGAACTCAACAAATATCTCTCCATTCTTTAATTTTTTTGGATAACGCCTCCCCTCTCGGGAAGGAAGAAGCGAGGGAATGAGGCGCGCTAGTCGGCGCAACTCTCCGCCAGCCATTCGAGGTAGGACCCGCGGCCCTGGTCGACTGCTACGGCCAGCACCTCCGGCACGTCGTAGCTGTGAATTTCGGCCAGATGCTCGGAGAGACGTTGTAGTTTCTCTTTTGTGGTCTTCATGATGAGCAAGACCTCCGCATCGTCCTGAATCTCCCCTTCCCATCGATAGAAACTCCGGACCTTAGGCACCAGATTGACGCAGGCGCACAGCTTGCCCTCGATCAATGATTTTGCAATCTGCGCTCCCTCTTCTTCAGTACCCGCCGTACTTATCACGACCCGGAACGCCCGCCCATCCTTCATGGCTTTCTCCTCATGCGCCCAGTATCTTCTCGGCTGCGCTGTAAGGGTCCACACTTCGCGCGGCGATGGCGTCCAAGAGTTCATCCAGCTCCCGCCCGCCTTCCACGCCATCTCCCATGCGCTCGACCGCGAGTTCTTTCATCACCTCTGCGAGCGTGATGCGGGCGCGCTCCCGTCCCAGACGGTCGGCTTCATCCGGGTGTTCTTGCAAAAAGGCCATGCGCGCCTCGATCTGCGCGACCAATTCATTCGTGCCCTCGCCCGTGAGCGCTTCTGTCTTCAGCACGGGAGGCCTCCATGAACCGTCGCCGGGATGGAACTTGAAGTCCAGCATTTCTTCGATTTCCTTGACGGCGCGGTCCGCGCCGTCACGCTTCGCCTTGTTCACCACGAATATATCGCCGATTTCCAGGATTCCCGCTTTCGCCGCCTGAATATGATCCCCGCCACCAGGCGTCTGGAGCAAAACGACCACATCGGCACATTGCATGATGCTCACCTCGCCCTGCCCCACGCCTACCGTCTCGATGATCACGACGTCCCAGCCCATGGCGTCCATGACGCAGAGCGCATCTCCCGTCGCGCGGGCGAGTCCGCCCAGATGGCCGCGCGTGGCCATGCTCCGAATAAAGACTTTCGGGTCCGTATTGTGCCTGCCCATGCGGATGCGATCGCCCAAAATGGCGCCTCCCGTGAACGGACTCGTCGGATCCACCGCGATGACGCACACCCTTTTGTCCTGAGCACGATAATGGACGATCAGTTGATCAGATATCGTACTTTTGCCCGCACCCGGAGGGCCCGTGATGCCGATGACCAGGCTTTTCCCGCCTCTTAAATACAGTTCTTGTAGAATGGGTTTTGCGCGCGGATCATTGTCTTCGACCAACGTGATGAGTCTGGCGGCGGGACGGACCATTCCATCGAGAATCTGTGAGATTTGTATTTGATTTCTATTGCTCATTTTAGATTATTTATCAATATGTTGTGGGCGTATTCTCAAGTTGTCCATAAAAGGAGGAACAACCCTCAGGAATCGAATAGATAACGGCAGATAAGATTGCGGTGTATTTCGCTCGTTCCTTCCCCGAGAGTGAACACCCGGGCATCGCGCCAGAACATCCCCGCCGGCGTTTCGCCGATATATCCATACCCGCCGTGTATTTGAATACCCCTGTCGCACACGCGAAGGCAGGCTTCTGAGGCGAAAAGTTTCGCCATGGCCACTTCTTCCTTGTTATCTCCACCCTGGTCCCGGATTTTCGCCGCATTGACGACCATTTCCCGTGCAGTAGCGATGTCGATGGCGCTCTCGGCCATCATCCCGCGCAAGCCGGCGAAATCAGAGACGGGCTTGCCGAACGCTTCGCGCCCATTCGCATGGGATGCCGCCGCTCCGAGCGATGCCTGCGCTATCCCGACACACATCGCACCCAGCACGACTCTCCCGTCATTGAGAACCTGCATCGCCTGTCGCAGGCCGTCCCCCTCATCACCGATGAGGCGGTCCGCCGGAATCTCGCAATTCTCAAAAAAGATTTCCGCCGCACCTGATGAGCGCATCCCGAGAGGCTGGGCGACGGCGACGCTTCTGCGCCCCTCATCTCCCTTTTCTATCAAAAATGCGCTGATGCCGTTCTTCCCCTCCGAGGTGCGCGCAAAGATGACCATGCTCTCGAAATCCATGCCTTGGGTGACGAACATTTTTGCGCCGTTGATGATAAAGGTGTCCCCTTGCCGCCTCGCCTCGCACTCGAGAGCCGCCGCGTGACTGCCGGCGACCCGCTCGGTGATCGCCCATGCGCCGATGGCGCTCTTCGTGAGAGAAGGAATACGGCTTTTTTTCTGCTCATCCGCCCCATAATGCAGCAAATGACCACCACACAAGCCCGCCGATATGCTGATCGTGAGCGCGAAACTCGGGTCGCCACCGGCCAGTTCCTCCATGACGAGACATTCCTGAAACAATCCAAGGCCGGAACCGCCCAGACTTTCAGGTATTTTGACACCAATGAACCCCGCTTCTGCTGCGTCTTTGTACAACTCGATAGAGAACGACGTATCCCGGTCGCGCTCCAGGGCGCCTGGAGCGAGCCGTCTTTGGGAGAAGACACTAGCCTCTTCCTGGAGGAGCGCTTCTTTTTCCGTTAATTCCGTGTGCGTCATGACAGGCAAGGTCATTATCCTCCATGCGCCTGGAGCGCCGGTATGATTTCTTCGCCTAAAAGGGTCAACCTGTGAGGATTCACATCCAGATCGGGAATAGTGACCAGAATGTGGTTCACGCCCGCTTTAGGATATTCCTTGAGGCGTGCGATGCAATCATCGGGCGTTCCATAGACGGTCCCAGATTCCGGGATGACGCTCAATCTCTCACGAGCCGCCCTGGCCACGGCCCTGTCCTTCTCGGGAATCACCATGACCATGAGGGAAGCTCTTATCGCGTCGGGGTCTCTTCCCGCTTTTTTGCATTCCGCTTCAATCACGGGTCTTTTCTCCAGAAACTGCGCAGGAGTCCACCAGCGGCAATTGTAGCCATCCGCCTGACGGGCCGAAACGCCGAGCAGTTTATCCCCCTCACCTCCCGTCCATATCGGCGGGTGCGGTTTTTGAGCAGGAGGCGGGTCGCAAACGCCGTTTTGAATTTGAAAATACCCGCCTTCGAAATGGGGGGCGGGTTCGGTCCACATCCCGCGTATCAACTGAATGGCCTCTTCGAGTTGTTTTATCCGTACGGAAGCGCTCGGATATGGATACCCGAAAGAATGGTATTCATTTTCGATCCAGCCGGCTCCAATCCCGAAATCCACGCGGCCTTTGCTGATCACGTCGACCGTCGCAGCCGTCTTCGCCAGCATGGCCGGCGGCCGATATCCCACGCACGTCACCAGCGTGCCCAGGCGCAGGGTTTCGGTGTCGCGCGCGAGGGCGGCCAAGGTCGTCCAGGGCTCTAAAATCGCGGTGTCGGCGGATTGCTCTTTTTCGTCCTGGCTGCCGAAGCTCGTCAGGCTCCCATAGGTGGCGGGGTCGAGGGTTACGAAATGATCGCAATGCCACAAAGAGTCGATGCCGATTCTCTCCGACTCCTGGGCGATTTCCCTCAACTTTTCATAGTCACCGATATACGTGCCCTTGAGCGTCAACGCGACGATGATGCCGACTTCCACCATGGTGTTCCTCTCATAGATGGAAATACCAGAAACCTGTTTGTGCTCTCACTTTATCAGCATTTGGGACGAGAGACGAGCAAAGTTGCATTCCCCGCTTCTCAGACCTTGCCTGAAATCTATTTGCCCAGAACGACACCAACGGCTCCCAGGACGGACAAGAAACCGCCGATGACGACACGCCAGCCCACCGCTTCTTGTTTTCTGAAAAACATCCAGGACAGGAAAATGATGAGGAGCACCGACAGGCGGTTGAGGGGAATAAGCTGAACGATGTCCCCTGTTTTAATGGACGACCAGAAGAAAAAAGCGGCCATGGCATTCAGGCATGCTCCACACAGAACGGCCAACAAGCCCTTTTTGTCCCAGGATTTTGCTTTTCTCCCTTCCCCGGTGACAGACAAAACAATCAGCATGGAACAAAATCCCATTATGCTGGCAATCGTCATACCCAAGGAGGCGGATTTTATCACCTGCAGTCCGAACTTGCCGAATATATGCGTCATCGCAAACAGAACGGCGGTCCCTAAAGGAAATAAATAGTAATACAGCGGAATGCGCCTTTGAATCTCGCCCTTTTCATAAACGAGAAGAATCGAGCCCATCATGATGGCCAGCGTCCCGGCCGCTATGAGCCACGTCATCTGCTCGCCCGCGAAAACCACCGCAAACAACGACGCCCAAACGAGACTGGTCTGGGTCACGATAGAGGAGCGCGCGAGTCCTACCAGCTTCATGCCGACGAGGCTCAGATAGCGGCCGATGAACGAGCCGGAAACGCCCATGACGGCGAACCATAGGATTCCTGTGAGCGGCCAATTCGCCACCCCGCCTTCCAGGAAGTAAAAAACAGCGCCGAAACACACTTGCACGGGAGCCATGATGACGTTCATCACCACGGGACTCAGGCGCGCCACGCCCGAGCGGTAAAGAGTTCGTGCGGAAGCGATGAAACAAGCGGCGATGAGCGCCAGAATATTGGGATGGATGGAATCTGCCAACGTTTATCTTCCCGTCACGGTAAAGAAAGCGCCCGCAAGAGCAATCAGTGCGCCGAGGACGACGCGCCACGTCACGTTTTCCTGTTGTCTGAAGAAAAGCCACGAAAGGAAGATGATCAACAAGACGGACAGGCGGGTTAAGGGGATGACGCGGGTGATTTCACCGAGTTTCACCGCAGACCAGAAGAAGAAAATACCGCACCCCTGCAAAACGGCGCCCAGGAGAAGGACCAGAAGGTCTTTCCTATCGCCGCCTGTAAGCGGATCTCTTTGACTTTGCGCGAAGGGCAACATTCCCAGCAAGAGCGTGAGCGATGTCGAGTTGGCTATCGCCATCCCGAAAGCGGAGGAGGAAATCCACTCGAACGCGAACTTCCCCACCAGATGCGCGAATGCGTACATCAGCGCGGACGCAACCGGGATCGCATAATAATGAAGCGGTATCCTGCGTCCAATGTCTCCCTTGGGGTCGTAGACGAGCAGGCTCGCCCCGCACATGACGCCCAGAATTCCGAGTGCTTTCTGAGGCGACATGTCTTCACCCAATATGAAAACGGCAAGAACAGACGACCACACCAGAACGGTCTGGTTCATCACCGCCGCGCGCGCCAGGCCGGTATAACGGATGGCGATAAAATTGATGTATCTGCCCAAAAAACTCCCAAATAATCCCATGGCCATGAACCAGAAAACGCCCTGGTAGGGCATCTGATCGAGCGGGCCCTCTATCCAGTAGAAAAACCAGCCCAGTGTGGTCGTCACACATGCCATAACCAGATTGGCCGTGTGCATTTTCATACGCGGAATCGCATAGCGCTGTGAAACGCGGGCGAAGGCGATGAGCGTGGCGCAACTGAGCGCTAAAATGTTGGGATGGATACCATCAAGCAAAACGTCGACCTTTTATGAAAAACTCATTTCCCCCATGCTTCCATCATGCGACCCCGAATACGCACGCCACTGTCGATAATCCGCCTTAGACGGCGCCGGATTTCAAAAAACGAACGCTGAGAGCGATGAAGAGGGCTTGCAAGGACTCAGAATGTGGATGCAGGATTCCGCTCAAAGGATTTCCTAACAGGCAGTATATGGAGTAATAATTATGACACGGAATGCGTCTTTCAGGATAGCTTTAGGCGCTATGCAACGCACGAAACGGCATGGATATAGCGATTCGAGATGAGAGGGATTCGGAGGAGCCAGCCCCTAAAACCGCGTGGGCCGGCAATGAATCGAGTCTCCGGGGGACAGCTACATCTCCTCCAGGCTCTTGTCGACGACTTTGGGGCCTCGATATCCCAGAAGGTTCTCGACGTAGGGGCAATCCTCGGGAAGAGCACCCATTTCGATGATTTCAGGGCCAATCGGCATGCACATCGGCTCTTTCTCGAAGCGATCGGCATAGACTCGGCAGTGGTTCGTCTCGACTTCGAGTTGCGGGCATGCACTCGTCAACAAGAGCAGCCTGTCTCCCTCCCACACCTTGTCGTAACAACACTTCCCGCAGCCAGTGCAAAGAGCTTCCCACTCGGGCGTGCCGGCGGGAGGCAGGTTCTCGTCCATCCACCTCTGGATTTCATCCAGGCGGCGCTCTTTTTTCGTCTTGTACATCGGGATGAGTTCGGGGCCGTCTTGCTTTCGGCCATTTGGCGCAGATATTTTCCAAATGCGGCCGCCCTTCTTGCCTTTTATTTTTAATGGCTTTATCCGTTTCATGGATGAGCCTCGGTGAGGCGGGATTAGCGATCCTGGAAATCGGCGCGACGTTTCTCGATGAATGCGCCGAGACCTTCCTGTGAATCTTCCGTGCTGTTCACCAAAGCGAATTTTTCGGTCTCCAGCGTCAGCCCCGCTTCGAGACCGCTCTCCAGGCCACCGTGTACGGCCTGTAAAATCAATTCGATCGCAGGCCCGCTCTTGGTCGCCAGTTTTCCAGCCAGCGCTCTCGCTTCATCCATCAGGGCGTCCGGCTTGCAAATCTTGTTCACCAAGCCGATGCGGTGGGCTTCCGCCGCATTTACCGGATCACCAGTCATCATAATCTCAAGGGCCCTCCCCGCTCCGACGAGCCGAGGAAGTCGCTGGGTGGCGCCGTAGCCGGGGATGATGCCCAGATTGATCTCCGGCTGGCCGAAGAGCGCGTTCGTGGACGCCAACCGAATCGAGCACGCCATCGCCACCTCGCAGCCGCCGCCCAGGGCGAATCCGTTCACCGCCGCAATCGAAGGTTTTCCAATGGTTTCCAGGTTTCTTAAAATTTTCGTACCGTGCTCCGAGAGCCACCTTGCGCTGAGTGGACTGCGTCCCACCATGCCCTTGATGTCCGCCCCCGCAATGAAGGCCCGATCGCCCGAACCCGTTAATATCAATACTTTCAGATCGTTATTGTCCTTGAAAGTAGATATCACGTGAGAAAGCTCATCCATCGTCTCTGTATTCAAAGCATTTAATGCTTTGGGACGGTTGAACGTGCAAATGGCGATCGGCCCGTCCGTTTCATATATCAAATTGTTGTAATTCAATGGTTTAGCATCCTATTGCTCAAGTCTATATTCACCAAAATAAATTTACGGAAAAACCCCGCTTATTTATCTAATTTTATCGAATTTTTCAGGTTTAATCCGCCTCCAAAACCAGCAGCACAGCCTGCGAGACGAAGCGGTTATTTCATCCTCGGGGCGCTCCATACAATTCGGAGGAGCGCCCGGGATTCTCCACGCTATCGGGAAACCCTAATCCCCATACGCCTCGACGATCACCGATAAACCCATGCCGCCGCCGATGCAGGCGCCCGCCAGGCCGTACTTCCCGCCCCGGCGTCTGAGTTCGTGCAGTATCGTGAGGGTGAGCCGCGCTCCGCTCGCGCCCACGGGGTGTCCGATGGCGATGGCGCCGCCGTTTACGTTCGTTTTTTCGCGATTGAGGCCCAGTTCTTTTTCCACGGCCAGATACTGGGCGGAAAACGCCTCGTTTATCTCAATCAAATCCATATCGTCGAGTTCGAGGCCCGCCTTTCTGAGCGCGATGCGGCTGCTCTCCGCCGGGCCGATGCCCATGATTGCGGGATCACATCCCGAAACGCCCCAGGATACGAGCCGCCCGATGGGTTTCCGGCCCAGACGCTCCGCCGCCGCGCGCGAGGAAATCACAAGCGCCGCCGCCCCGTCGTTGATGCCGCTCGCGTTGCCCGCCGTCACCACGCCGTCTTCCTTGAAAGCGGGCCTGAGTTTCGCAAGCGATTCCTCGTTCGAATCCGCCCGGGGATGCTCGTCGCGATCGAACGTAATCGTCTTCCTGCGCTCTTTCACCTCGACGGCGAAACATTCCTCCGCCAACCGTCCGCTCTCCCACGCATCGTGCGCGCGCGCCTGGGAAAGCGCTGCGAACTCATCCACCGCCTCGCGGTGCAAGTCGTATTTATCCGCCAGATTCTCCGCCGTGATGCCCATCGGCACGTTGGCGTGCGTGTCGGTGAGCGCGGTGTAGAGTCCGTCTTCCATCGGCGCCTGGAATAGCTTCATGCCGGTTCTGGAATTTCTGATGACGTGCGGCGTCAGGCTCATGTTCTCCGCCCCCACGGCGAGCACCACGTCGGCGTCTTCGGTCATGATTTCCTTCGCCCCGCTCACCACCGCCTGAAAGCCCGAGGCGCACATGCGGTTCACGCAGTAGCCGGGCCTGTCCAGCGGGACGCCCGCCGCCAGGGCCACGTGCCGCCCGATGTAGACGCCGTCCGAGTTCGACTGGATGACGTTGCCCACCACGGTGTGGTCGATGTCCTCGGGCGTGACGCCTGCGCGCGTCATCGCCTCTTTCGCCGCCAGCGCGCCCAGCTCCGTGGCCGACATCTCCTTCAAGGCACCCAGAAAAGCGCCGAACGGCGTCCGCGCTCCGCCCAGAAAAACGATATCCTTATCCGACATTCCCCTATTCCTCCCGGTTCAAATGTAAGGAAACGTAATTTCAGTTTTGTCTTTTTCTCGCGCCCTCAACATAACGCCAAGGCGAAGCGAAGCGCAAGGGGAGTATATGCGGGCGGCAGGGTCTGTTGAACAAGCTCCAAATAAGGGAATGGATTTCACAATCAACATACACATATCAAATAACTCCCCCCTTGAGGGGGAGTCGGCAAGACGAGGACATAGTCCGAAGTTGCGCCGGTGGGGGGAGCTTTTATATTTTGGAGTACGTCCCCCCACCGAATCGGCCTTCGCCCAAAGGCTCGGCCTCTTCGACTCCCCCTCAAGGGGGGAGTGTTGTCTCCTCCCTCCGCCTTGGTCCGGATTGACCCTTTGAGGGGTGTTTTTGGTTGGCGTTCTACAAGGAGGGAGTCCCGGAGCGGACAGTACCCGTGCCCGTCCGAGGTCGTGGCCTATCCCTACGAGATGGTGCAGTTTTGTTCGTCATTCCGGCGAAAGCCGGAATCCATTTGCGGGTGCGGGTGAATGAACGGCGGCGTTCCATTCCCCGCCGATGCGCAGGAACCCTGACGAAAGGCAAAAGGCGTAAAAATGGATTCCGGCTTTCGCCGGAATGACGGCGGTGGTCAATCCCGGGCGAGGAGGGGTTTTTCAACAACCCCTCAAGGGGTCAATCCCGACCAGGGCGGGAGGGATTGTGGTTCTATTCTCTCTCGTCGGTTGGCAATGCTGTTCAAAGTCCAATTCCGCACCCGTGATATCCGAGCACGAATGTCGTCGTCAGTCGGTGCAATTTCTACCTGTATCGTTTGGTGATTCGTCCGGTTGGCGTGTGGATCCCGAGCTTTTGCAAGGCTTTTTGTGCAGTTTCCTTCGTTTTCGTAACTTTCTTGAGGTATGCCTCACACGCCTTCTCGAACCTCTCCGCGTCGGCGTGGTTCAGAACCCCCGAGCGATGCACAATCACTTTTTTCTTCTTTCTCTTTTTCTTGCCCATTCCGTCACCATTTCTTTCTATGAGGCGAATACGCCGAGGCGGAAAGCAGAAGTCCAACATCGACTCGTGAGGTTCGATACCCCTCCCGGACCATTCAACTCAAGAATCGAAGGTATACTCCATCGCGTAATATGTCAATTTTCGACTTGGCTGGAGTCTCCCTACATCCACGAAAGAGGCGTTGTGACGTCTCCCCGGAGTCTTCTCGCGGCGTCCTTGGCGAAGTATGTGAGAATGATGTCCGCACCCGCTCGCTTGATGGAGGTGAGCATTTCGGTGAACGCGCGCTCGGGGTCGAGCCATCCGTTGCGGCTGGCCGCCGCCAGCATGGCGAACTCACCAGAGACGTTGTAGGCGGCGACGGGCAGGTCCATCATCTCGCGCGCCCGGGCGATAACGTCCAGATACACGAGTGCGGGCTTCACCATGATGATGTCCGCCCCCTCCTCGATATCGAAGGCTATCTCGCGCATGGCCTCGCGCGCGTTGGCCGGGTCCATCTGGTAGGAACTCCTGTCGCCGAAGGCGGGCGCGCTCTCCGCCGCCTCGCGGAAAGGTCCGTAGTAGGCGCTCGAGAACTTTGCCGAATAGGCCATGATGGGCGTCTGGGTGAATCCCGCAGCGTCTAAGGCCGTGCGAATCGAGCCGACGCGGCCATCCATCATGTCCGATGGGGCGATGATGTCGGCTCCCGCCTCCGCGTGGCTCATCGCCGTCTGGTCGATGAGTTCGAGCGTCGGGTCGTTCAATATCTTATCGCCCTCGATGATGCCGCAATGGCCGTGATCCATGTATTCGCAAAGACAAACGTCCGTGATGACGCACAAGTCGGGGTAGGCTTCTTTGAGCGCGCGCACCGCGTTTTGGACGACGCCGTCTTCCGCATAGGCCTGGCTTGCGAGGTCGTCCTTATGATCGGGAATGCCGAACAGGATGACGCCCGGTATGTCGAGAGCGGCTATTTCCGCGCAATCCGCCACGAGCCTGTCGACGGAGAGCTGGAATTGTCCGGGCATCGAGGAAATTTCCCGCTTCACGTTCTCGCCCTCGACCACGAACATCGGGTAGATGAGGTTATCCACGGAAAGTCTCGTCTCGCGCACCATGCGCCGCATGGCGGCCGTCTCCCGCGTGCGCCTCGTGCGGTTTCTCACCTCGCCCGCGAGGGCCGAGAGTATTAAATTGTCGTCAGGCATCATGAAATTTCATCCTCCGTTTTCTGCGTATCGTTCGCCGTCTCCAGTTCCCGGTAAAAAGAGACGATGGCTCGCGCCATGCCGGGAATCGTCGATTCGGCGGCCTCCAAGTCCGGCGCCACCCCCCATATGCGCGCCGTGGCGGTGGTCGCAGGCCCGATGGAGGCCACGCGCGCGCGCGACATCCATCCCTTCGCCCTATCCTCGCCCGCCGCCCTCATGAAGCCATCGAGCGCGGAGGAACTCGTGAACGTCAGCATATCAATTTTTCCGGCCTCAAGCTCTCCCCATACATCGCGCAGCGCTTCACGTCCCAAAGGCGTCGTCCGGTAGACGGCCACGTCATTCAGGATGGCCCCCTTTTCCGCAAGCGCTCTGGGCACGGCGTCGCGCCCCTCTTTCGCCCGTGGCAGTAAAACGCGTTCTCCCGCCATATCCCGGCCTTCGAACAGCGCGACGACGCCTTCCGCCACATATTTTTCGGCTACCATATCGGGCGCTCTTCCCAAAAATTTTTCCACCGCTGCGGCCGTGGCGGGACCGACGGCCAGAATGGACGTTTTGATCGAGATCACCTCAGGGGCGACGCCCAGATCATCAAGCCTTTTCTCCAGAAATTTCGGCCCGTTCGGGCTCGTGAAAATTATCCACGCATACGAATCGAGCGCGCGAATCGCCGCATCCACAGGTGTCCAATCCTCAGGCTCGCGTATCTCGATAATAGGCGCCAAGCGCACGCATGCGCCCAGGTCCGCCAGCATCTCGCCCATGAGCGATGCCCCTTCTTCAGGGCGCGTAACGAGTATCCTTTTACCCGCAAGGGGGCGTCCACTGATATCCTGGTTTTCGGCCTCGCTCATCGCGCGTCTCTCAGTATCTCCGCCCCGCCATGGGCGAGAACCTCCTCGGCCACCTCTTCGGCCATGCTCATGGCGTCATCGGGCGCGCCCGTTCGTTCTCGCTCCACCATCCGCTCGCCGTCAACGCTCGCGAGACGGGCTTTTATATGGAACCCGCTTTTTCGAATCTCCGCGAAGACGGCCAGGGGCAACTGGCACCCGCCCTCGAGACGCGCCATCACGACCCGCTCGGCCATCACGGCTTGTTTCGTCTCCGGGTGATCCAGCCCCTCCATGAGGCGGCGCGTGGCCGCATCATCGGCTCTCGTTTCAATCGCGAGCGCGCCCTGTCCCGCGGCGGGGAGCATGAGTTCGGGCGCGAGCGCCTCCGTCGCCCGCTCCTCGAGCCCCAGCCGCTTGAGACCCGCCAGGGCGAGTATGGCGGCCTCCACCTCGCCCGCCGCCACTTTTTCGAGGCGCGTATCCACGTTTCCGCGCAACTCCACAATTTTCAGGTCGCGACGATAGCGCCTGAGCTGTGCGATTCTCCTCAGGCTGCTCGTGCCGATTCGGGTGCCCGGCGCCAGGCCGCGAACCGACTCTCCGCCCCGCGATACCAGGGCGTCCCAGGGTTCTTCTCTTTCGGGTATCGAAGCGAGAATGAGCCCTTCGGGCAGTTCGCTCGGCAGGTCCTTCAGACTATGGACGGCGGCGTCGATTTCGCCTTCCAGCAAGGCGTCTTCGATCTCCTTGACGAACAAGCCCTTGCCGCCCAGTTCGTGAATCGGGGAGCCGAGCATGGCGTCTCCCCGCGTGCGGACGATGATTTCCTCCACCTCGAGGCCCGGATTCAACACCTTCAATTGCGCGGCTATACCGGCCGTCTGCGCGCGCGCCAGCGCGCTGCCCCGGGTGCCGAGGCGCAGCGTGTCGCTCATCCCTCAGTCCGATTCATCCGGCGGCGGGCCGGGCGGGTTCTCATCGCTTTCGGGCTCCACGCCGAAGAGTTTCTGGACGGATTCGACCGAAATGCCCTCCACGTCTTCTTCCGCCATCTGGCGCAGGACGGCGAATGGATGGTGGAGAAGCTTGTTGACCAGCGCCTTCGTCATGGCGTCGAGCGCATCGCGTCCGCCCTCACCCAGTTCAGGCAGGCGGGGAATGGTTTTTTCGACTTCCGTCCGGCGCATCGACTCCGCAAAGAAACGTATAGCCGCGAAGGTGTGCCTGAGATCCTCAGCCTGCTGGCGGGCGAGATAGGTCTGCACCTCGCATTCGAGGATCGCGCGCGCGTCGCGGGCCACCTCCTCGCGGTCCCGCAGGTTGTCCGCCGCGACGGATTGCAGATCGTCCACGTCGTAGAGATAGGCGTTTTCCAGTTCGTTCACGTCGGGCGCGACGTTTCTCGGCACGGCGATGTCGATGAGAAAAACCGGCGCGTCGCGGCGGCGCTCCAGCGCAGCGGCCACGGTCGGCTTATCCAGAATGAAACCCGGCGAGGCCGTAGATGCGATGACGACGTCGGCGTCGATGAGCGCTTGCTCGAGATTATCGAAACTTAACGCAAGTCCCCCGAGTTTTGCGGCCAACTCCTGGGCGCGCGCGAGCGTCCTGTTCGCCACCTGGAGGGTGTCGGCCCCGCTCGCCTTGAGATGCCTCGCCGCCGCCTCGCCCATCTCGCCCGCGCCCAGCAAGAGCACGTTCTTCCCCGCAAGAGAGCCGAAGATTCTTTTGGCCAAATCCACGGCGACGGAACTCACCGACACCGGCGACTCGCCTATCGGCGTCTGCTCGCGAATCTTTTTCGCCACCCGAAACGCGCGGGAAAAAAGGTTCGTAAGCGCTTTTCCGGCGTGGCCCGAGGCCTGGGCGACCCGGTAGGCTTCTTTCACCTGGCCCAGAATCTGCGGCTCGCCCACCACCATGGAATCGAGGCTCGACGCCACGGTGAACAGATGGCGGGTGGCTTCGGCCTCGCGGTGAACGTAGAGGTGGGCGTTCAGCTCCTCTCGGCCGACGTCGCGCGATTCCAAGAAAAAGCGATGAATCGCATCGAGTCCCTGCTCCAGATCATCCACCGCGCTGTAGACTTCCACCCTGTTGCACGTCGAGAGGATGAGGCGCTCATCGAGCCCGTTGTAGCCGGCCAGCCTGTCGAGCCATTCCGTCATATGTCCTTCGGGGAAATAGAGGCGCTCTCGAATGCTGAGCGGCGTGTTGTGGTGGCTCACGCCGGCGAGAATGATGGACATATTCTTCCGCGCCCCCTAGAAATGGACGACCAGCGCGAGGAGCGCGGCGAAGAAGGCCACCATCGAGAAAACGGCGGAGCGCTTTCCCTTCCAGCTTCTGGTGAGCCGACAGATGAGCAGGAGCCCGTATGCGCCCCAGATGAGTATCAGCGGCCAGGTGCGCACCGGGTCGAGGCTCCAGTAGGCGCCGTGGCGCGATTTCGCCCACATCGAGCCGAGCAGCAGGCTCGCCGTCAGGAACGCGAAGCCGAAATAGAGAATCTTGTGGTTCAGGTCGTCCAGGATGTCGAGCGAGGGCAGACGGTGCAGCCAGGCGCTGGGACGTCTTGATTTGAGTTGTTGGGATTGTACGAGATACATCAGCGCCGAGGCGAAGAGCAGAAAAAACGCGCCCGAGCTCAGCAGCGCGAGCACGGCGTGGCCTTTCAAGAGGTAGCCCTGTACGGCGCTCGAACCCGCACCCCACACGCCGGGAAATGCGGATGCGTACCCTTCGAGAATGAACGCGGCGGGCACGGCGAAACCACCGAGGGCGATATCGCGGTAGCGGGCGTATACGATCAGGTACATCAGGATGATCACCCACGCCATGCCGCTCAGCCACGGCCCCCAGCCCTCGGGCGTGCCGGAGGCGAAGCTCACCCCCAGCATGAGGGTATGAAGCGCAAATCCCACGAGCAGCGCGCCGACCCCGTAGACGACGCCCGCGGACCTGCCCGTGAAGAGCAGATACAGGTGCGTGAGCGCCGCAACGAGATAGCAGCCGATCAGGATGGCGACCACGGGAGTTTTCCTCTCAGGGCAAGGCCGCGCCTCGCGGTAGTGAAAGCAACCTTTTCCGTCTCCGTCCACCAAAACGGGCGAACAAAGTCATTTAGACCACCATTTCGGGCATTTTGCAATAATCCGGCGCGCCACCTGCCCCCGGGGCTCAGATTTTCTCCTCGCCAAGTTGGCTTGAGGCGCCCATTCCCACTATACTCCATCCAATTGAACCCGCCCGCATGCTCCACCTCAAGAGGGGCAGCAAACCGTGATACCGCTCCCCGATATCCACCCGCCGCTGATCAACGCCAGCGGCATTTTGAGCTATCCGGAAGTTTTTGTCGCCTTCGAGAGCGCGGGCGCGTGCCTGGGCGGCTACGTCACGAAATCGGTCGGCCCCCGGGAGAAGCCGGGCAACGACAATCCCGTGGTCGTATACCCCCCCGAAGGCGCGGTGCTCAACTCCCTCGCCCTGCCGACGCAAAGCGCCGAGGACTGGGAGCGGGATCTCGAAGAGATAAAGCTCAAGAACGCTAAACTCATCGTCTCGGTCTATGGCGGAGATTCCAAAGAGTTCGCCCAGGTCACGCGCCGGATGTCGAGGTTCAGCGACGCCATCGAGGTGAACCTGGGCTGCCCCAACAAGGAGCCGGGCGAGCAGACCATCATGGAGAGCATCGGCCAGAACCCCGCCCTTTCCGCCGAGGTCATCGAGCGCGTGCGGGACGAGACGGACAAGCCCGTCATCGCCAAGCTATCGCCAAACAGCGACTACCTCGCCGTGGCGGATTCATGCCTGAGCGCGGGCGCGGACGCCCTGGGCTGCGGAAACACCCTGGGGCCGGGCCTGGCGGTGGACATCCAGAGCCGGGCGGCGATCCTCGCGGGCACGACGGGCGGCATCAGCGGCCCTGCGCTCAAGCCCATCAACCTGCGCATGACGTATGAGTCCTACGCGCGCTTTCGCTGCCCCATCGTCGCATACGGGGGAATCGAAACCTGGGAGGATGCGGCGGAATACATTCTGGCGGGAGCCTGCGTCCTGGGAATCGGCACCGCCTTCATGCGAAAGAACACGCATGAGGCCGCAGCGATCACCCGTGATATCTGGGAGGGGATTCAGGAATATCTGGGCGATGAGCCGATGTCCGCGCTCATCGGCGGCGCGCACCGCCCGGGGAACGGGGGCGGCCCCCATGCGTAGCGTCTATAAGGTCGTGGAAAATCGCCGCGAAAGCGAATGGACGCACACGATTTTCTTCGATCAGGAAATCGAGTCCACGCCGGGGCAGTTCATGATGGTCTGGTTGCCGCGTTTGGGCGAAAAACCCTTCACGCTCTCCTACCCGAACGCCGTCACCGTCAAAAAAGCGGGCGCGTTCACCGAAAAACTGGCTGCCGTGGAGCCGGGAGACGAAATCGGACTGCGCGGCCCGTTGGGCCAAGGCTACCCTGCCCTCAAGCGCCCCGCTCTCATCGGCGGCGGCGTGGGCATTGCGGAGCTGAGACTGCTCGCCCTCGCCTCCGAAGCGCCTTCATTCGTACTGGGCGGGCGGACTGCGGATGAGATTCTGTATTATGAAGAATTCCGCGAACTCGGCCCCGTCCACGTCGCCACCGAGGACGGCTCCCTCGGACACCAAGGCCTGGTGACCGAACTCCTGCCCGTCGAGGCGGAAAGCTACGCCGTCTGCGGTCCTGAGCGGATGATGGCCGCGTGCCTGCCGAAACTCCCCGCCGAGCGGACGTACTTCGCCATCGAGCGGTACATGAAGTGCGCCGTGGGCCTCTGCGGCCAATGCACCTGCTCGGGCTGGCGCGTATGTACGGACGGCCCCATATTTCCCGCGAGCAGCGTCGCGCAGATGGCTGATTTCGGAAAACGCAGGCGCTCCAAGAGCGGGAGATGGGAAAAGGTATAGAAAAAGACATCTTCCCAAGACGATTCGGCTGTGCCTATAATCAGGCGGCAAGCGAAAGATTCTTTGCATTCACGGGGCTTCAGGCGGAGGACAGGCCATCCAATTCCGTGTGTTGGGCTGCGCGGGCGGGAAAGCGCCCGGGTGTCAGTTGACGTCTTTTCTCATTAACGAAGAGTTGCTGCTGGAGGGCGGTTCGGCCGCTTCCGGCCTCACCATCGAGGAGCAGGCCAAGCTCACCGGCGTCCTGGTGTCCCACGCGCATCTGGATCATATTGCGGAACTGCCCTACCTTGCCGACAACATCTTCGGCCTGCGGGATGATTCGCTGAAAATCATCGGCGCGCGAGACGTGCTCGAGCAGATTCATAAGTCCATCTTCAACAACGCCGTCTGGCCGGATTTTTGCGCGATATGCCACGAAGGTACACCGATACTCGATTTCTCCGCCATCGAGGAGATGGAAACACGCTCCTGCAACGGGGTTCGGATGACCCCCTACAAGGTCGACCACAAGGGCACCACCTTCGGCTACATCATCCAGGACACAGAATGCGCGCTGCTCTACACCAGCGACACGGGCCCAACGGAGGCCATCTGGCGGGGCGCTTCCGGGACGGAGAACCTGCGCGCCATCATCACCGAAGTGTCGTTTCCGAACAAAATGGAGGAACTCGCGCGCATGTCCAAACACATGACGCCGGCCATGCTCCAAGCGGAAATGAAAAAAATACCGCCCGATATTCCCGTCTACATCTTTCACATCAAGACCCAGTATCACGATGAGACCAAGGCGGAAATCGAGGCATTGAACGAGCCGAGAATCCAGTTGCTCGAAGAGGGAAAGACGTATTACTTGTGAAGAAGCGGCGATTCGAGGGATGAGACGAAACCATCCGGCTTATCGCCTTCTTTAAAATTACAGAACAAAGGATGAGGAGACGCTTTCGTGGAAGACATCGAGGCGCAAAGAAAACACAGTCGCATCATGACCGAGCGCATCAGCGGCATTCTGGCCGGGGAGATCGAGGGTGTCGATGCGGATATCCGCTACAGCTACCAGGAGAAGAGTTTCCGGCTCTGGTGGGGAGAGCGGGGGGATCCGGACACCATGGCCCTCATCACCTTTGAGCAAATCGCCGGGCTGAACGACGAGGAATTGCGTCAGATTATCCGATCATCCGTCACCGGCTAGGAAAGTTCGGTTTCGGGATATGTTTCAACTATATTTTATTTCACATAGTTACTGATATTAGCTAAAGCGATATATCACCTTTATCTTGCATCTGCGCACCTGCTTGACCAAAGCGCGAATGAACACTAACGGCAACAAAAAGCCGGTTCGTCTCGACAACCCGGCCCTGAAAACCGCTGCCTTTTCTCACGCTCAGGCGATGTTGGCCAGTTCCTGGTATATCCGGAAAATCGAGCTCCCGTCCTCATGCTGCCTGCCCTTGCTCCGCTGTGCCAGATAGAAGTGTTCCAGCAGGCCGCCGAGCGGCACGGGTACGTCCAGGTCCTTGGCGGAGTCGATGGCGCATTCCAGGTCTTTGAGAACGATCCATATCGGGCCGGATTCCGGGAAATTGCCGGCCAGCATATCCTTGCCGCGCACGTCGAGCACGTTGGAACCGGCCGCGCCCGAGCACAGGGTCTCCAACATGACGTCTTTGGGAATTCCCGCCTTGAGGCCAAGGGTGAGACCCTCGCATGCCCCCGCCATGTTGATAAAGAGCACGAGATTCACCACCAGCTTCAACTGCGCGGCCAGCCCGTTTTCCTCGCTCACGTAAATCGTCTTCTTGCCGATGGCGTCGAAGGCGGGCTTCGCCTTATCGAACGCGGCCCTGGGGCCTGCCGACATCACCACCAGATCCTTCACGGCGGCCTGCTTGCCCACGCCGCTCACCGGACAATCCAGCCAACTCACACCCTTCTCGCCTACCTTTTCCGCCATTTCTTTCGAAAATTTGGGCGGAACCGTGCTCATATCGGCAATGATGCCGCCGGATGAAATCCCTTCCAGAATACCCCCTTCGCCCGTCACCGCTTTTTCCACGACCCGGTAGTTCGGAAGCGAGGTCATCACCAGGTCGGCCCCATCGGAGGCCTCTGCAGGCGAAGACGCCCGGCGCAGGTTCTTGCCCTCGAATTTCTCGTACATCGCGTCGAGCGGGTCGTAACCCGCCACTTCCATGCCGGCGTCCAGCATATGGCCCGAAAAAGCACCCCCCATGACGCCCAAACCCACGACTCCTACGCTCATACTCACGTCTCTCAAGCTCCTTTTCATGCGGCGGCGAGAGAAGCTACCTCGCCTGCCATTCATAAAATACGAAAAATCGTCAATCCCTCAAATTATCAATGAATGATATAGCCGCCGTCCACCACGAGGTTGTGCCCATGCACGAAAGAGGCATCCTGGGAGGCCAGGAACAATACTGCGCCCGCTATCTCCATCGGCTCGCCGAAACGCCCCATCGGCACCGTCTCCAGACGCTGCGCGCGTTCCTCAGGCGTCTTGTAGGCGTGTTTCTTGAGATATTCCGTCGCCGTAGGCCCCGGGCTGACGGCGTTCACCAGAATGTTCTCACCGGCGAGTTCGAGGGCCATAGAGCGGGTGAGTTGAATCAGCGCCGCCTTGGTCGCGCTGTAGAGCGCGGTCTCGCGCGCCGCCACGGAACCCAACTGGCTCGCGACGTGGATGATACGCCCTCCGCCCGCCTCTCGCATGAGGGGCAGCACAGCCTGACTCGCGAAAAAAGGAGCGCGCAAGTTCACGGCGACCACGCGGCCAAAATCCGCATACGAAAATGTCCCGAATGGTTGGCTTGCACGAATCCCTGCGTTGTTCACGAGAATATCGAGGCTGCCCAGAGAGGCCGCGGCGGCTTCCACCATGCGCTCGGCGGCTCCTTCAACCGCTAGATCGTAGACCCCGATAGCAGCCCTTCCCCCGGCGGCCTCGCATTCGCGTGCGACGTTTTCAAGTTCATCCTGCGTTCCATCGGCAACCAGGTACAGGCTGGCCCCTTCGGCGGCGAAGCGATGCGCCACGCATTCACCGATTCCGCGCGATGCGCCCGTTACGAGCGCCTTTTTCCCCTCAAAACGGCTCAATCCGCGTTTCTCCTACCGAAGAGTTGCGCTATATTCAGCCTCGGCGCGATACTGCGCGCCGCAAGATCAGGAAAATTAGGAGAATTTCACGATGCCCAGACCGGAAACCTCATTTCAAGAACTCCAGCACGTCGCCTTCAAGGTGTCGAACATCGAGGAATCTCTCAGGTTCTATACCGAGATTCTCGGCTTCACCCTCTCGGAGCGTCACGACCCAGGTGAACACCCCACCCTCGCCGTGGGCCTTTGTTTCCTGCGGTGTACCGCCTTTCATCACGATTTGAACCTAGTATACCACACCGGCGAGCAGCCCGCGCTCGCGCAACTCAAAACCGACGATCAGGGCCCGATCAAGGACCTGGGGTTGCATCATTTCGCATTTAGAGTAAAAGACCGGGTCGAGTTCCTCGCCTGGAGGGACTGGCTCGAAGAATGCGGAATTAAAATCGTGCGCGGCCCCCTGGTGCACAGCCCCACCCATCCCGAAGGCGACGGCACGTGGGGAGAGAACAGGGCCATGTACTTTTGCGACCCCGACGGTCACCGAATCGAAATCTTTTGCGACCTGGCCCGGATGGACGAGGCCAACGGCATCGAGAAGGAATGGTATGAAAACCGACTTCGCCGGGAGGGAATCGACCCCGCCCCGCATCCGCCCGTCGGCCCGCACCCGACAGGGGTTCTCAAGCGCTGAACCGCCGCCCGAGAAATGTTTCCCTATGAGTGAGACGCCGTGAGCTGGAAAAATTTTCGCATACGACTCCTCGGCTGGCTGCTCCACTTCGATTTCTCAGACGACGGCATCTTCTACTTCACGACCATCATCGTGGGGGCGCTCACCGGCTTCGTCGCCGTATTTTTTCATCTCGCGCTGGGCTGGGCGCATTACGTTCTCTTCGGCTCCCACGATCTTTCCGAGATTCACCGGGCCTGGTATTGGGTGGCGGTCATACCCGCCGGGGGCGCTTTTCTCTCCGCGCTCTTTCTCCAATACTTCGCGCCCGAAGCCCGTGGCAGCGGCATCCCCCAGACGAAAATCGCGTACGTCGCCCGCAACGGCCACATCGACAAGCGCGTGTGGATAGGCAAGTTCCTCATCGGGGTCCTCAACATCGGCTCGGGCTCGAGCCTGGGACGCGAAGGCCCCACCGTGCAGATCTGCTCGGGCGCGGCGAGCTGGATAGGCGAGACGTTTTCCCTGAAAAGACGGCGCGTGCAGGCGCTCGTCCCCGTGGGCTGCGCCGCCGCCCTGGCCGCCGCCTTCAACACGCCGATAGCGGCCGTCACCTTCACGCTCGAAGAACTCGTGGGCGACCTGAACGCGCGCGTGCTCGGCTCCATCGTGTTCGCGGCGGTTTCCGCTTCGGTCGTCTCGCGCGCCATACTCGGCAACGAACCCGTGTTCTCCGTGCCGGCTTATTCACTGGACAGTTCTCTGGAGTTGCTCCTCTACGCCTTCGTGGGCGTCGTCTGCGCGATCGTCGCCGTGGCGTTCATCAAGGGATTGCTCTTCATACGAGCAGGATGGAAGCGCCTGCGAGGCTTCCGGGGGGTGGTCGCCACCGGTCTCGGCGGCCTGTTCGTGGGCGTCATCGGCATCTGGGTTCCCGAGGTATTCGCCGTGGGCTATCCCGCCGTGAGCAAGGCGCTCACGCACAGCTATACGCTGCCCTTTCTATTGTCCCTGCTCGTCTTGAAGCTCATCGCCACCGCTGTTTCCTACGGGACGGGCTCACTGGGCGGCATCTTCGCGCCGACGTTGTTCATGGGCGCGATGGCCGGGGGCGCCGTGGCCTCTCTCGCCGAGTTCGCCTTCCCCGGCTTCGTGGCCCATCCGGGCGGTTACGCGCTCGTGGGCATGGGCGCGGCCTTCGCTGCCGTCATTCGCGCACCCATGACGTCGGTGCTCATCATCTTCGAGCTCACGCAGGACTACAACATCATTCTCGCGCTCATGGTGGCGAACGCCATATCGCTCGCTCTCGCGCGATACTGGCACCCCGAACCGATATACAGCGCGCTTTCCTCACAAGACGGCGTCGCGCTGCCCGACCATGAGACCGAACATCTCCTGCACGAGATTCACGTGTCCGACGCCATGATCAGAGACGTCGTCACCCTGCCCGAGGACATCACGATACAAGAGGCGATAGAGAGAACGAGGGGGAGCGCCATCACCGGATATCCCGTCCTGAACGCGAGCGGAAAACTCTCCGGTATGGCGAGTAATTACGACTTCAGCCAGGCGCAGGCCGCGGGCATCCTGCAAAAACCCCTGGGCGAGATCGCGAAAAAGAAATACATCATGCACGCGCATCCGGATCAATCGCTCGATTCCGTAATGGCCAAGCTCGGCGACAGGCGCATCTCTCGCCTGCCCGTGGTGAGCCGCGTGGACCCGACAGAACTTCTGGGAATCATCACCGCCGAGGACGTCATTCACGCCTTCGGCAAGGTATGGCGCGGCCAGCAGCACCATCAACACGGCGCCGACTGATGACGCGCTTCCCGAATGCTTTGCAGAGAGTGCGAAGATTTTCATATGATGAACCAGCTGGAAGCTTGGAGATCCATGCTCGCGAGGATCGTTTATCGGAGAAGAGAGCGCCCGGAAACAAAATGCCGGAACCACAAAAATGAACACGCAACATCCAACCACCCTGCCTTCGAGCGGCCAGCCGACCTGGCTCAAAAAGATTTTCCAGGCGGGCTTTCGGCTCGCCTTCGGCGGAGTCGAGGTCCACGGCATGAGCAACGTGCCGCCCGACGGCCCGCTGATCGTCGCCTCTAACCACCGAAGCTACCTCGACCCCGTGATCCTCGCCTCCTTCCTGCCGAGGCGGGTGTATCACATGGCCAAGCGGGAGTTGTTCCGCAACCCCCTGTTCGCGAGGCTTATCACCAATTTCGGCGCCTTCCCGGTGGACAGGGAGGGAACCGCGCGCGCCAGCACCTTCCGGACGGCGCTCAGGCTCCTGAGCCTGAACGGGGTGGTGGTGATTTTCCCCGAGGGAGGCATCGTGGATTCGACGGACGAGGTGGAAGTGAAAGAGGGCGTCGCCACCCTCGCCGCCATGAGCCGCGCCCCCGTTCTTCCCGTCTATATCGCGGGGTCGAACACGCTTATCAGACCGAGGGGAATCCTCGACTCCTGGCTCGTCATTCGCGTGGGCGAGGTCATTCCGCCGGCGCAAGGAAAGGGCCGGGAATACCGCAGGCAATTCGCTCAAAACATCGCCGACGGGATATTAGAATTGGAAGCGGAGTTTCTGGCCGCCAGGAAGAGAAAACAAGAAACGGGGGGTTGAAGTATGACGCTTGGGGAGTATTTCACCGTCATTCCGCTAGACAGCCATATTTAGCCGAGCGCCGTCAAATTAAAGCCCCGCCACCTGTGCAGGGTGACGGGGCTTCATTTGTGAAGGTTATCAAGGATTACGCAACTCTCTCGCCCTGAACGCCTCTCCATTCAAGCAGAGAGCCGCAAGCCTTGAACGAAAAACCTAGAAGCTATACACAAGACCCAATTGCAGGCGCGAAGCGTCGCCCTTTTTGTCGTCGTTGGTCTCGCGCCAGCCCTGGATGTACTCCACACCGACCCGCATCTTGGGCGCGGGCGACCACCAGAAGTTGACGTGCAGCGTACGCTGCGACTGACTGTGCGAACTTGCGAACGACGCCTTGGCGGTATCCTCGAAATCGGTCTCGACCCAGCCGTAATACAGACCCGAACTCACGGAGCTGCTCCAGTTATGCGTGAGGCCGACAAAACCGCCCATGGAGTCTACGGCCTCCAGTTCACCGCCCGCGCCCAGAGTGGCGGCGGCGGTCGCCCCGACCATGTAACCCGCCAGTCCACCCTGGCCGACGTTGAACGTGCCCCACAGTCGGGTGTCTTTCCCCAAGCCGACGTTCGCGCCGAGGTGGAGGGCGGAGATCGTGAGATTTTCCTCCATCGCGCCATCTTCGTAGAGTACCTGCCCCACCAGGCCCGACACGTTAATAGCGCCCCAACTCGTTTTCAGGCGCAGAGCCCCCACAAGGTTCGGTATCCGATCTTGGGATGACGTATTCCCGCCGGCCATCAGAATTTTCGGAGCGTCAGGATCCTCGAGCGCAACCTGGGCGGTGAGATTCTTCCCCATGGCCGAGGTATAGCGCACCTGGGGCCGACGTATGGCGGCCACGCCCACGGGCCCTTCGACATCAATCGTGTCGGCGTAGGTATTCTCATCCCCCAAGATCGACCAGTTCTGGCCCACCAGCACCCCACCCAAAGAGGCGTAGGCGTGGCGAAGGCGCAGGGCGTTGGGGGCGTATAAAAAATCGGTTTCGATGCGGGTTTTGAGGTTGCCCATCTTCGTCGGCGTCAGGCTGTCGAAACGCAGGCGCGTTTGCTTGGCGTGCATGGAGAACTTACGCTGACCACTGTCATCGCCATCCAGGAGAATGCCGCTCGCGCCACCTCCGGAGTCGTAACCGAAAAAGGTATCGCCCAGATCCTGGTCGAAATCGTAGATCGCGTCGAGCTTGACGTAGCCGCTGAAGGAGACCGACGTGTTGCTCCCCGGCATCTTCCAGGAACCCGGGAAGTCGCCGGTAGCCACGGCCTTTGTCTTGACGGCCTCCGCCGCGGCCTTCATGTCGGCCTTCATCTTCTTCTCTCGGGCTTCAATGCCTTCGAGCCGATTCATGAGCGCCTTGATCTGCGCCTTGAGATCGTCGATTTCGCCTCCGGCAGCCGGCGCAACGAATAACGCCAAGGCTGTTACACATCCAAGAAGCGCTAAACCAAAACGATTTGTCCTATTTCTCTTCATATCTCTGTCCCCCCGTGAGAAGTTCGGCAAAGATTACGCTGCATATGAAGCGGCGGTTGCATGAACAACGACCTCTTCAAGTTATATGTCTCCCTTGTGGAGCGAATAATCGGGTGGATGCCTCGCCCATCCTTACCCGCGGACGTAATCAAGCATATCTTTAAGGGAAGCGTAGTATCCCGCCTCAGCCTCCGAATATTCAAGAAAAAAGGGCGTAGCCGTCAGGTCAGGAAGCGCCCAACGCCTTCAGCATGGTTCTGCGGATCAGGACGGGCGTCACCTGTTTCCTGTAGTCGCCGCTCGCGCGGATGTCGGTCAGAGGCTCCAGGTCATCGAGCGCGTCTGAGAGCACGGCGTCGATGTTCTCCTGGTTGAGTTCCTTGCCCTGCAGGCCCTCCTCCGCCGCCCTGAGGCGTCTGAACACGGCCTCCACGCCGCCCAGGCCGATTCGCACCTCTTTGGCCGTTTTGCCGTCTTCTTCGGTGAGCACCGCCGTGGAGACGGATACGCAGGGCTTATCCTCTTTCGAGCGCGTGGTGAAGCGCGTGCACGCCGTCCTGAAGCCATCGGGCAGCGGGTCGACCTCGATCGAACACAGCAACTCATCCTCATCCAGGGCGCATTCGTAATATCCCGTCCAGAACTCCGTCGCGGGAATCACGCGCTCCGATCCGTCCGCCTTCCTGGTGTTCATGCGAGCCTCAAGGGCCAGAAAAGCGCCCGGCGGATCCGATGCCGGTTCCGCAAAGCACAGGTTGCCGCCCACCGTCCCCTGGTTTCGGATGCGAATCGTCGCCACGTTGTGGAAGATTTCCGCGAGCAGCGGGAAGCGTTCCTGAACGAGGGGGGAGAGCTCGATTTTGCGGTGCACCGTCTTCGCCCCGATGCGGACGCCTCCGTTTTCGGTTCCTTCGATGAAATCAAGGTCCCCCGCGCCCGCGATATCTATCAAAACCTCGGGTTCGTATACTCGCGATTTCATGAGAATCGAGAGGGCCACGCCGCCGGCGAACACTTTCCCGTCCTCGCCGTGCTCCTTCATGGCGGCGAGCGTTTCCTCCGCGCTGTTCGCGGATAGATGCCGAAAAGCCATTTTTATCCCCTCTCCTCGTTAATCGCCGTTTTTCTCGTTCAATGCGGCCAGCACTTTTTCGGGCGTTATCGGCAGCGACGTGATCCGCACGCCCACGGCGTCATAGATAGCGTTCCCTATCGCCGCCGACGTTCCCAGCTGCGCCATCTCGCCCAGCCCTTTCGCCCCATAAGGCCCCGAGGGATTTTCCGTCTCGATGAGCACCGCTTCGAGCTCGGGTAAATCCTGGGTGGTGGGCAGCTTGTAGTCGAGCCAGTTCGCGTTCACCGGCTGTCCGTCCTCGACCTCGAAATCCTCCATCATGGCGTAGCCCACGCCCATCAGCACGCCGCCGTCCAGTTGGCCCTGCGCGCCGGCTGGGTTCACGATGGTTCCCACGTCGTTCGTGCTGATGACCCGCAAGACTTCGAACGCGCCGGTTTCGGTGTCCACTTCCACCTCCGCCACCTTGGCGCCGTAGGCATAGGCCGCGGACCAGTTTCCATAGCCCGTTACGGGGTCTGGCGTCTCGCTCGGCGAGTCATAAGAAGACGCCGTGTAGACGGCCTCGCTGCCCTCTTTTTCATATATCTTCATGTAGGCTTCGCTGTGAGTCACCTGCCGCTCGGGAGAACTGGTGACGAAAATCTTGCCCTCGCGCGCGTCCAGGTCGTTCGGGTCGCACTCGAGCAGTTCCGCAGCACCTTTTAAGAGCATGTTCTTCGCCTGGACCGACGCCAGGCGCGTCGCCTCGCCGTCGATGGTCGTCGTCCGGCTTCCCCGCACGCCCCAGCCGTAGGGGTTCACCGCGGTATCCCCGTTGATGATCCGCACGTCTTCCACGCGCACACCCAACGCTTCGGCGCAAATCTGCGCGAGCGTGGTGTCCGAGCCGTTGCCCATCTCGATGGTGCCCGAGAGCAACTGCACGGTGCCGTCCTTGTTCATCTTGATGAACGCGCCCGCCGTCTCCGGTCCCATTGCGCGCGCGCCGGTGAAATGAACCGCCGCGGCCAGCCCGAAGCCGCGCCTTTTCCCGTTGCTGCTCGGTTGTTTCTGGCCCCAGGACACGCGCTTGACCGCCTCCTTCACGCATTCGGAAACGCCGCAACTCGTGATCTTGGCCCCGATGATGGTGGTGTCGCCCTTCCTCACGAAGTTCTTGATGCGAAAATCCGCCGGGTCCATGCCGATTTCTTCGGCGTGTTTCTCCATCGCGAGTTCGGAACCAAAGGAATAGCCGCCGTTGCCTATGCCGCGCATCGCGCCGCCGGGCGGCACGTTTGTGCAGACGACGTCGGCATGGTGACGATAGGCCTTGTAGTTGTAAATGCTCCCGCCCATGTGCGCCGTGATGCCGCCGACCGCAGGGCCGTAATCGGAATAGCCGCCGTTTTCAACGACCATCCGGGTGTCGCGCGCCAGGAGCATGCCGTCCTTGTCCGTGGCGATGCGCCACACGTGGAACTGCTTCGTCCGGTGGGTGCCGAGAAGGAATTCCTCTTCGCGCGTGTAGTAGAACTTTACGGGGAGGCCCAGCTTTTTCGCCGCGATAATGGAGAGGAAATCGATGTTGAACTTGCTCGTCGCCTTTCCGCCGAACCCCCCGCCCACGTAGTTCGTGATCACGCGAATCTGGGCTTCGGGAATCTTCAGGAGCTTGGAGAAATACTGGCTGGAAAGGCTCGGGCATTGCGAGGAGTTGTAGACCGTCACGTCGCCCTTCAGCGACCACTCTGCGATGGAGACGTGCGGCTCTAAAGAACCGTGCATCTGTCGCGAGGAGGTGGTGGCCAGTTCACTCACGTGGTGGGCTTCGTCGAACATGCGGTCCACGTCGCCGAATTCCATGTGCTTGGTGAAGGCGATGTTGTTCGGGTATCTGTCATGGATGATGGGGGCGCCCTCTTGCATCGCCTCGCGCGGATCGAAGACGGCGGGAAGATCCTCGTAGTCGACATCGATCAAATCGAGCGCTTCTACCGCGATATCCTCAGCCGTCGCCACTACGGCGGCCACCGAGTCGCCCACGTGTCGCACCTTGTCCGAGGCGAGGGGACGCTGATCGTAGCAAACGGGTACGACGCCCCATTCCACTCCCTCGGGGATGTCCTTGGACGTCATCACGAGTTTGACGCCGGGGAGCCTCTCGGCGCGGCTTGTGTCGATGTTCTTGATTCGCGCATGCGGCAGGGGACTCCCGAGCAACCTCCCGTGGAGCATTTTGGGCAACTGGAGGTCCAGGGTGAACATGGCCCGGCCCGTCACTTTTTCCGGCCCATCGACGCGAGGCACGCTTTTTCCGACGTATGAGAGTTCAGCCATCACAACCTCCACTCGTTTGAGGCATCAAGTCGCATGCCGCAGGGCGTTTTTACGTTCTTATCCTTTGCTTGATTATTGGATAGGTATACTACATCGATCACATCGCAATCCCCCGGATTCGACAGAACGCGATGTCACCTTCTTTGCATTCGATGAGCCTATCATAACAACTCAAGTGGCAAAATAAAACCCCCAAAAAATCGCCAAAAGAAGCCTCATGGCATTTCGGGAAATAGCCCCCCCGCTTTCTCCCCTTCGGTTTGTGGTGTATCATCCGCCGTATTGAACCCGAAAAATGAACTTTCGGATCACCCCATAGACACCAAAACTGGAGTAGCGCAATGCCCATTCGTTTTGATTTTCAGGGCCGAAAAGTCATCCTCACGGGTGCTGCGGGCGCCATGGGAAGCCGCATCCTGCAAGGATACCTGGAGGCCGGCGCCAAGGTTTTCGCCACCGACAGGGAAGGCGAGGCCTTCGACGCAATCGACGGCCCGTCCGATCAACTTTTCAAGCTCCCCTGCGATTTGGCCGACGTGGACGCCATCCGCACCACCATGCGCACGGCTCTCGAGTGGCTGGGCGGCTGCGACGTGCTGGCCAACGTGGCCGGCTACATGCCGATTCGCCCTCCCCTCGAACTCGAAGAAGAGGACTGGGAGGTGGTGCTGGGCGTGAACCTGCTGGCGCCCTATTTCTGCATTCAGGAGACCATCGAGGCGCTCAAGGCCTCTGGCACGGGACGCATCATCAGTTTCGCGTCCATCGCCGGTAAAATGGGGGGCATCGGGCCGAATCTCACCTACGCCGCCGCCAAGGCGGGCCTGCTCGCCATGACGTTCAACCTGGCGCGCGAACTCGCCAAGACGGGCGTGACGATCAACACCATTCAGCCGGGCCCGGCCGATACGGGCCTTCACTTCCAGTCCCCGCCCGAGATGCTGGTGAACGCCGCGAACGCCCATCCGATGGGCAGGCTCACGACGCCCGAGGACGTGTGGCACACCGTCTTGTTCCTATCGAGCGAGGAGGCCGCCCATATCAACGGAGAAGCCGTGGACGTGAACGGCGGCTTCTGGACGGATTAGACGGAGGAGAACACCATGTCGAGCGACAACCCGAAAGGCTATGCGAATCCCGATCTGCTCTGGTCGGCCGAAGAACTCAAAGAGCGCATGGACGACCAGAATTTAAGAATCATCGACGCGCGCCCCGGCGAGCGCTACACGATGGGCCACATCCCCGGCGCGCGTCATTTCGACGTCTACGGCGTGAACAGCGACGATTCGGACGAGGCCCCCTTGAGGAATTTCTTCTCCATGTGGGCGTTTTTGCTGGGAAACCGGGGGGTGTCGTTCGAGAACACCATCGTCTTCTACGACGACTTCGTCGGCAACACGAGCGTGCGCGGGTTCTGGATGCTGGAGCTTTTCGGCCATAAGGACGTCCACGTGCTCAACGGCGGCTACGGCGCATGGGAGCGGGCGGGCTTCGAGACGACGCGCGACGCCGAAGTTCCCCAAGCCGCTTCTTTTAAGATGGCGTTCGAGCCGCATCGCCTCGCCACGCGGGAGGACGTGATGGCGGCCATCGAGGACGACAACCACATGCTGCTCGACACCCGCTCGATAGAGGAATGGGAGGGGCGGAGCATGCGCGCCAAACGCGGAGGAATCATCCCCGGCTCCGTCTGGCAGGAGTGGCTCCAGCACCTGACGCCCGAGGGCGAGATGAAGCCTGCGGACGAACTGAGAGCGCAGTTCGAGGCTATCGGGATTACGCCCGAAAAAGAAGTGACCGCCTACTGACAGACTGGCTACCGTGCGGCGCACGGTTACTTCGCACTGCGGCTTCTGGATTACCCCAAAATCAGAAACTACATGAGTTCCTGGAAGGAATGGGGCAATCGCGAGGATACGCCCATCGCGCAGGCGTAAGGCTGAAAGCGGGACAACGGATAGGCGCGAAAATCACGCTCGGATGGCTGCTGTAGTGGCTGGACAGTCAAGTATTTAGGCAAAATGGAGGAAGCAAACAGTGGTAAAACCACGAGATACACAAACATATGCACTTTACGATGGCAACACAAAGGTATACATCGGCACGACCAATGATCTGGCACGGCGGGAGCAAGAACATCAAAGTGATGGAAAACGTTTTACTCGTATCGAGGCTACGTCGCGCCGAATGACAGAGGGCGGCGCGGAACAACGTGAGGCAGAACAACTAGAAGCCTATCGACGTGGACACCATGGAAACAACCCGCAATATAACGAGGATTCCGCCGGATAATCATAGGTGGTTGCGAAGAGCGAGATGTTTCGCTACCAAACGCATTAGCATTTCGTTGATTACTCGGTAAGTTCGAATTCTGAAACGCTAGGGTGCGAAAAGGCTGATTTGGGGTGATGGCGCACGAGAAATTTCGCTCAAATCATTCTGGCCATCGGCATCACAGGCGCCGTGTTGACTGAGGAGCGCCGTACCGATCCTCAGGCCACCCTCCACTCGCATCATACCCCTGTTACTTCTGTGTTGGCCTACACCTGCCTCGGATGCAGTTCTTCGTACTTGCCGTGGTCCGTGTCGATGCCCGCCATGTGGCGGAAAATCTCTTCATACCCCGGCGGTGAGAACATCCAGAGGAGTTTCAGGGGAACGTCGCCCGTGTTCCTTAAGCCATGCGTCACGCCCACGGGCAGAAAGGCGGTCATGCCCGCCTTGACGTGGTGAACCTCGCCGTCCACTTCCACTTCGGCTTCCCCTTCGTGGAAGAAAAGGATTTCTTCTTCTTTTTCATGAAGATGGACGGGGATGCCGCCGCCGACGGGGATATCCTGATTCCCCATGCTGAGCATCCGGGATTTCGTATTCCGGGGGTCGATGAGGATACGCCATCCTCGGGGCAGTTCTATGTCTTCCATCTCGATCTTTTCGCCGTCGTCCCAATCGAACACGTAACTCATGCGGATACCCTCCCGAGTCTTGGCGCTCGCGTGGGCGTGGGGCGCACCGGGTGAGCGGCGCGTCAGGCCATCGCGGGCGCGACCTCTTTGGCGAATCTCTCCAGAAGTTTGAGAGACTCCTCGTGTTTCATCCCGTCGCCGTATACGCCGAGAATCACGTGGTTCAGCCCGAAATCATCCTTCAGGCGATAAAGCTCCTGAATGTTCTCTTTCGCGGAGCCGATGACGCCGCCGCCCTTTAAGAACTCGCGCACGTCGAGCTCGTAGCTCCAGTTGCGCTGGAGGTGCCTCCCCTCCTCGTCCGTGAACTCCACCTCGTTCACCCAGGAGCGGTATTCGAGATAGGAGGAAAGTCCTTGTTCGAAAGTTTTCAGATAATCGGCCTGCTCGTTGTCCTCACAGACGTAGAAGCGATGCGTCATGGTGTAATCGATGTCGGAGGTATCTCCCCCGGCCGCCGCGACGGCCTCCTCGTAGAGCTTCATCTTCTCGCGGTAGACTTGGGGTCCCTTGAAGCCCGCCGAGGCCATGATCTTGAACCCGTTCTTGCCCGCATAGGTGTAGGTCTCGGGGCTCGTTCCGGCGAGCCAGATGGGCGGCCTCGGCTTTTGGATGGGTCGGGGGAAAATCTGTACGTCCTTGCACTGATAGAACTCGCCCTCGAAGGTCACTTCTTCGCCTTCCAGAAGCCTCGAGACGATCTCCAGACCCTCGACGAGCCGCTTTCTGCTCTCGGAGGGTTTTACGCCGAACGTCTTGAACTCCTTGGGCTGGGAACCCCGCCCAACGCCCAACTCAAGCCGCCCGCCGCTCAAAAGATCGACCACCGCCGCCTGCTCGGCAAGACGCACCGGATTGTGGAAAGGCATGATGGAAATCGCCGTGCCCAGGCGGATGTTTTTCGTCTTCTGCGCCAGCGCCGCGCACCATAGCAAGGGATCCGGGCACATGCCCACCTTTGAGAAATGATGCTCCGCGAACCAGGCGCAATGGTAGCCTAGTTCATCCGCCGCCTGGCACTGCTCCATCACCTTCTGGTAGGCGTCGGCTTCCGACTCGTCCCCCTCGGGACAAATCACGTAAAAAATCGAGAATTTCATGTCACCTTATCCTTCGTCTTCTTGCTGAATACGTGGTCTTGACACCGCTCCCCCCCCCTCTCTCGGGCGGTTTTATCGTCTCGTAGAACTCCCAAGCTACCATCTTATTCACGGCCTGAGAAGCGCTCCGGCCTTGGGCGACAATTTTTCTGACCTGGGCTAGGATGCGGCATCATTCAGAGGAGAAATTACATGCGTTTCGAGAACAAGACCATTATCGTTACGGGCGCGGGAGGAGGTATCGGCCGGGCGAGTGCGCTCAGGCTCGCGCGCGAGGGCGCGCACGTCGTCTGCATGGACATCGCCGAATCGCGCGAGGATACCGCGAGGCGCATCAAAGAAAGCGGCGTTGGCGGTGCGAACGCGATGGCCTTCGACGCATTCGACTCTGAAGACGTGAAACGAGTCTTTCAGGAGGCGATTTCGACGCACGGGCCAATTGATGGACTCGTCAACTGCGTCGGAGGGGGGCTTCCCCTCTCGGCGCTGGATATCGACGAGGACGCCTTCGATAAAATGTTCGACATGAACGTGAAGACCACCTACCGCGCCTGCTGGGCGGTGCTGCCCCACATGCAGGAGCGAAGGAGCGGCAAAATCGTCAATTTCTCCTCCGTCGCGGGCCGCTCGGCCAGCGTGCTCCAGGGGCCGCACTACTCAAGCGCCAAGGCAGCCGTCATCGGCCTCACGCGCCATCTGGCGCGCGAGTTCGGCGCGCACAACATCAACGTGAACGCCATCGCCCCGGGCGTCGTCGGCACCGAGCGCATCCTGGGGCAAATGAGCGATGCGCAAAGGCAAAAAACCGAAACCGCCACTCCCCTTGGGCGCATCGGCAGCCCTGAGGACATCGCAGGCGTCGTCGCCTTTCTCGCCTCGGACGACGCGCGCCACGTCACCGGCGTCACCATCGACGTGAACGGGGGATTTTTTCTGGCCTAGATAGAGAGGAAATACAAGGCGTCATAGCCTCGATACAGTCAGCGAATCTCCCTGAAATGCATGTTCGAATCAAGAAAATTCCTTGCGTTTCTTAGCCACAATAATCCGACTTATGCGACTATATGCCCAGGCTACCGCTTCTCTGGGGAGGTCTACCCCTCGGTAGATTCCGCTTCCAGAGGCGCAGCGGTCACGAAATCCTTGGGCCGCATCAGCTGCATGGCGACCGAGACGATCAGCAGCGCGAGCCCCGTCGTCTTGAGCCACATCCCGTTAAAGAACAAGGCCGCTCCGGCCGCACCCATGATGAAGCGTTCCAGCACCGTGAGCACACGAAGGAAATAGCCCTCCATAGCCGCCGAAGTACAGATGAAGCCCAGGGCCGCGGTCACCCAGACCAGGATCACCTGATCCCAGGGACCATTGATCAGAATCGGCGTGTAGGCCATCAGGAGCGGCACGACGTAGAGCGGCTTCGCCAGCTTGAACGAGATGAAGCCCGTCCGCATGGGGTCGCACTGCGCGACGCCCGCGGCCACGAACGCGCCCAGGGCGAAGGGCGGCGTGAGAGCAGCGTCCTGACTCAGCCAGAGGATGATCATGTGCGCGGTGAACATCGAAAGGCCGAAGTCCATGAGCGCGGGGCCGGCCAGAATGGCGATGAGGATGTAGCTCGCCGTAATCGTCATCCCCATACCCAGGATGTAGCTGGCGAGCGCCACCCGGCACCATTGCTCCCGGGCCGCTTCTGCTCGTTACCTTGAAACCCAGCACCCGGGTGTAGAAATCCTCCATCCGGGCCTGATCTTTCGTCCAGAATCCGACGTGCCCTATCTTTGTCGTCTTGAACATAAAAGTCCGGTTCATTCTCGGGCGGAAGCGTGGAGAGGAATCAAAGTACGAAGTATTTCTACGCCACCGCCCATACGATCAATAATTGATTAAGAATACCCGTATGGAAAAATCTCAAATCATCCCGGACGGTTAAATCAAGAAACATCGCCGTTTAGCGATAATAATCAAACCATCCGGATGGGCCTCGAAAACGGCATGAATCTCCTTATCCGATATCCGGAAATTCATAGACCCAGCCCAGTTCCGCCTCGCACCAGCGGGCGGCGGAGAGAAGAGCGGCCTCACCGAAGCGGCGTCCCCCCAGTTGAATCCCGATGGGCAGATTCTCGTCCCCCCTGCCAACCGGCAGGGTAATGGCCGGAAACCCGATTTGCGTGAAGGGCTCGTTGAACAGGGCGTTTCCCGTGGATTCCTCGGCGATGGGAGGACGCTCCACCTGGGAGGGTAAGATAACGAGGTCGAAGTTCCGGAAAAAATCCTCCATCCGCTGAATGAAGCGGGCGCGAAAGCGCAAGGCGTTCACATAGTGAACCGCCGGCGTCATGAGGCCCGTGGAGATGTTTTTTCGAATATGGGAAGCATAGGCGTCCTGATTCTCCAAAAACATCTTGTCGTGATAGGCGGCCGCCTCCACGCGCATGATGATGCGGTGCGCCGCGTGCATTTCGTCCACGTCCACCGGCAGCCTCGCTTCCTGCACATCCACTCCTTCGGCCTTCAGACTCGCCACGCACTCCTCGATGCGTCCGGCCACCTCCTCGCTCGCATGCGGGAGGAGATCCTCTTTCCAGAAACAAGCCCGTTTCGGTTTCATCGGCGTGGAGGCTTGGGCGTAATCGGGCACGGCGACGTCGGGCGCTTGCGCGTCGCGCCCATCCGCGCCTGAGATGGCCGTGAGAACGCGCGCCGCATCCTCGGCGCACCGGGCGATGACGCCCACGTGGTCCAGATTCCAGGAGACCGTGATCAGCCCGCTTCTCGGTATACGACCATAAGTGGGCTTGAGACCCACCACGCCGCAAAACGCAGAAGGCCGCAAGGTCGAACCGCCCGTCTGGCTGCCCAGGGCTGCCGAGACCATCCCGGCGGCAACGGCGGCTGCGGAGCCGCTGCTGGAGCCACCCGGGCTTCTCTTGAAATTCCATGGATTTCGCGTTTCCGAGGGATCGGAGGTGGCGAATTGCGTGGTGACCGTCTTGCCGAGGCATAGCGCGCCCGCATTTTTCAAGCGCGTCGTGACGGTGGCGTCCTCATCCGCTATATAGCCTTTGAGCAGAGGAGAGTTCGCCTCGCGCGGCAGACCGGCGACGTCCACGATATCCTTATAGCCGATGGCGGCGCCCCCGAGCGCGCCACTCCCCTGCCCGTCGGC
Source organism: bacterium (assembly GCA_965218885.1). Lineage (GTDB taxonomy): Bacteria > UBA8248 > UBA8248 > UBA8248 > UBA8248 > Bin107. Next base: position 3,746,635 of record OZ244713.1, read on the forward strand.
GATGCGCTCATCGACAGCCTTCGCACCTGCGAGCGCGCCCTCCCTGTCCACGTGCGCCCACGCCTGGAGTTTTCCATCGAGCGCGTCGATTCGCTCCAGCAAAGAACGCGTCCATTCAGAAGCGGACAAGCCGCCTTGAGTGATGCTCCTCAAGCCATCAGAGAGGCTCAAACGCCAAGGTTCACTCATTTTTCACTCCCCTGTTTTTATATCGTTCGCCATGACTCAACTATCGAGTTCTTCGAGTCTTTCCAGTATGTCGAGCAGATGGGGCTTTCCCCCCGCCGGTGGCCGCCAACGCACGTGCGTCACGGCCACGTTCTGGCTCTTTAGTTCGTCCGCGAATATCTCCAGCCCCAGATTAACGACCCGGAGCGGTTTATTACTAAAATCCTTCATGCCTCATCCACCCCCGAGCAGGTCCGGCTTCACCAGGGCCGCTGCAAAGCGCGTAGCCCCCGCATTCGAGGATAGAACCACCACGCCCGCGTCTTCGAGAATCCGCATCTGCTCATCCATATCTTGTGGATCATCGGCCGTTCCCACCACCGAGGCGACGAAAACCGGGCTCCTCCCCTTCATTCCCACCTCTTTTATCGCGCGCGCCAGAGGGCCGGCCGGGTACTGCGCGCTTGCCCTGCCCAGCATCAGATCGAACAAGAGCACCCCGACGCCGTCATCCGCCGCAGATTGCACGATGAGCTCCGCGCGGGACTCGGGGTCTATCATGGGATGGGGTTTCCTCACCGTATAACGATCATCTCCCAGGTCGAGAACCCGGTGGCGGCCCGCCTCCTCGTTCCAGGACACACCGCCGAGCAACGACTCCAGAATCAGATAGCTCTCGTGGGCAAGCGTGCCGCCGGAGAAAAGCCCCAGAACGCCCCCGCTTTTCGGCTTCAAGGAAGTGATTTTCTCCTTCAGCCCCGCCTGAGCGAAGAAATTTTCCGGCTCGTATCTTTCACCTTTCAAAATCGCCGCCACGGCGTGGCCCGCATCCTCCAAGGTTTCGGCCCATCCCGTGTTTTGTGAACCCAGAAAACAGACGACATGCGGCTTGTCGAGGGATTTGAGCGCCTCTTCGATTTTGGGCAGCACTTCCGCGTCGGGCGGCTTGGATATGAGCGCCACGATTTGCGTGTCAGGATCACTCGATAAAAAATCGAGCGCGTGAAGCGTCATCAAACCGCCCACCTCGGCGGATAAATCGCGCCCGCCCACGCCTATGCCGTGGGAAATTCCCTCGCCCAGGGCATCGAGTTGTGAAACGAGAGACTGAAGACCGGTACCCGAAGCGGCGATACAGCCCACGCGCCCCGGTTTCACCACGTTGGCGAAGCCCAGCCCCGCACCGGCGATGTGCGCCGTTCCGCAGTCGGGACCCATCAAGAGCAAATCGCGCCGGACGGCTTCTCGCTTGAGCGCCACCTCATCATCCACCGACACGTTGTCGCTGAACAGGAACACGTGAAGCCCGCTGCGCAAGGCCTCCATGGCCTCTTTTTGGGCATAGGCGCCGGGCACGGAAATCATCGCGAGGTTCGAATCAGGCGCCGCGGCGAGCGCTCCCGCCAAGCCCGAGGGCGAAAAATCGCTCGCGCCGCCACCGACGACCCGTTCTTGCGTCAAAAGGGCTTTTGCCTCTTCAATCGCTTCCAGCGCGAGTTCTCGCGAATCCGCCTCAACGGCGAGAACCAGATCGTTCGGCCCGGCATCGACCTCGTTTTTCTCGGCCAGGCCCGCCTGAAGCAGGATATCCCGATTCGCAGGCGTGCCCATGAGCGCCGCCACTTCAGAGACGCCCGGCCTTTTGCGAATTTCGCGCGCGAGCCGCATGAGTTTTACGGAGTCCTGGTAGAACGAAGGCAGTACGAGCCTTGCGAGTGGCAATTTATTTTACTTCTTGGGCGGGTGGAGCGAAAGGCTCTTGCGTTTTCTCGATTGAGGCGGAAGACATCTTCAAGAGCATTTCCGCCACTTCATCAGCATAGGCGGCGACCCGCTCCTCATCCTCCAGGCCGAAGACGTCTTGCGCCATCCGCCCGATTTGCGCGGCGATCTCTGCTTTCTCGTTCATTCGCTCGTCTCCCCATTCTGACGCACCGCGAGGCTCTTGCGCTCGGGGTGCTGACCCCGCCATTGCTCGAAAAGGTTTTGCTCGAGCCCCAGGCACGTCAGGGTCTTGCCCACGACGTGATCGATCAAATCCTCCATCGTCTGGGGCTTGAAGTAGAATCCCGGCGACGCAGGAAGAATGAAAACGCCCATCAGCGCGAGTTTGTGCATGTTTTCCAGATGAATCGCAGAAAGCGGCATTTCGCGCGGCAGAAGAACGAGTTTTTTCTGCTCTTTGAGCATCACGTCCGCCGCGCGGCAGATGAGGTTTTCGCCGGTGCCTGTGGCTATCTGCCCGAGTGTCTTCAAGGAGCAAGGCGCTATCACCATCGCGTCAAAGCCTGCGCTCCCGCTCGCGGGACGCGCCCCGATGTCGCTTTCGGGATGAACGACGCTCGCCCACGAAGACAGCCTGGCAAGGTCCACATCCGTCTCATAGGCCAGAACGCGGATACCCGCCTTGGAGACGACCAAGTGGGTCTCCACTTCGGGATACGCATCGTGCAACACCTCCATGAGGCGCACGCCGTATATCGAGCCGGAAGCACCCGTTACGCCCACCACCAGTTTCATCGGAAAACCCCGCTCTCCATGAGATTTACAAGCGCGTCTTCGAAACCTTCTCGTAGTCACGATACAACAGGGTGAAATCTTTTTCGATCATCCCGCGCTTGACGGCTTTTTCCAAAAACTCGAGCGTGGCTTCCCCGTGCACCGTCTGCGCCCTGTGCTTCTTGCCCATTTTCACGGCCATGCCGACGTCCTTGATCATGTTGTAGACGCGCGACTTCCCGTCCCATTTCCCGGACAATATGTGGTTCGGGAAGCGGAACTGGCTCGCGTAGCTCCTCGCGTTCGATACGTTGAACACGTCGATCATGTCCTCCACCTTGAGACCCACCTTCTCCGCGAGTTTTCCTCCCTCGCAGGTCGCCATGAAGATGGAGTGGCAAACCATGTTGTGGATGAGCTTCATGGCGTGGCCCGCGCCGCTTTCGCCCAGATGGAAAAGGTCGTCCGCTATCGGCTTCAAAAATCTTTTCGTCCGGCGATACGCCTTCTCATCCCCGCCTATCATGAGCGTCAACGTGCCTGCGGCCGCTCCCGTGGCGCCGCCGCTCATGCCTGCGTCGAGATAGGCCACCCCCTTCGCCTTCGCGCGCCGGGCAATCTGACGGGTCACAGCGGGGTCCGAACTCGTGAAATCATATAGCACCAGATTCTTGCGCGCGTTAGCCAGAACACCCCTCTTACCCTTCAAGGACTCATTGATTTCCGGCGAGCCCGGAACGACGAAGAAGATGATGCCCGCCTGAGCGGCCATCTCGCCCGGCTCCATTACCTCGACGCCTCGTTTTTTCTCCCATGGCTCCCTCGCCTCGGGCGCCACGTCCCAGACCATCAAAGGCATTTTCGCCTTGTGCAGATTTCCGGCGACGCCGCGCCCCATGTTCCCCAAACCCACCACGCCTACTTTCGCTTGCGCCATCTTTCATTCCTCTCCTTGCCGTGTCTAACGGGCCATCTGCTCTTGCGCCGACCCGGGCGAATACATTTTCAGCGGGTCTTTCCCGAACAAAATCTCGCCCTTCTCCCCATGCGCGAGGCGCGTCACGAAACTGCAATCCGCCTCGTTCGTCTCGGGATAATCCAGCCTGAAGTGCGCGCCCCGGCTCTCTTTCCTGTTCAGGGCGGCGGTGGCGAGCAGTTTCCCCAGAAGCGCCAGATTCCGGACCGAGAGCGCGCTCTCGAGTTCCTGGCCCTTTGTTTTCTCGGATGAGCGCGCGCCCGCATCGAGGCGCATGCGGGGCATTTCCTCGTTCTCGATGCGTTCGAATTCATCCTGCGCATGTCGGCAGCCCCCGGCGTCGCGTAACGGACCCAGCTTCTCGTGCGCGAGCATCCGGCAGCGCATGCGCACGTCCTTCTGGAGGGGGCCTTCTTTGCGGTCGATGAGCGCCTCCAGCCAGGCGCGTTCGGTTTCGGGAATGCCCCCGAAAATCGGCGGTGCATCACAGTTACTCTCTTTCACCTGCGTGGAGACCGCCCCGCCCGCCCGCCTTCCGTAGACCAGAGAAGCCGAGAGCGCGGAGCCGCCGATCCGGTTTCCGCCGTGGATGCCGCCCCCCGTCTCGCCCGCGGCCCAAAGGCCAGGCACGCGCGTTTTGCCGTCGGCGTCGATCTCAAGCCCCCCGAGCCAGGTATGGCTGCCGGGAGCCACCTCCAGGGGAGTCTTGGTGATGTCGATGCCGCGCGAGAGGCACGTTTTGTACACGTGGGGAATCTGTCTTTGAATCGTTTCCATGGGGACGCGGGTGGCGTCCATATAGATGCCGCCCGTGAGGCCCGCGCGGCCCGCGTGGATTTCCTTCGCCATCGCGAGAATGACCTCGCTGCGCGTGCTTTTTTCCGCCGTGTCCGGGAAATAGCGCTTCAAGAACGCTTCTCCCTCCTGGTTCAGGAATATGGCGCCCGCGTTGATGAAGCCCGTCGGATGGGGAGCGAAGCCAAACAACTCCTCGGGCGCGCAGCACATGGCCTGAAAGTCGATCATCTCGATGCCGAGGAGAGGAGCGCCCGCCCGGAAACCCAGCACGTAGCCGTCGCCCGTCACCTGCGGGGGATTGTCGTTCACGTAGAAAAGGCCGCTCCCGCCTCCAGTGGCCAGAATCACCTCGCGCGCGGCGTAGACCATGAGACAACCGCGCGAGTAATCCACCCCCCAGGCGCCGATGACGCGGCCTTCCTCCATGATGAGGTCCACAATAGCCACATGGGGATGCTGCCCGATACGGGCGTCACCCCTGAGCCTTTTCGAGAGCACCTTGGTGACCATGTTGCCCGTGGTGTCGTGGTGGTGCAGGGCGCGGGGATAGGTGTGGCTCGGGAACATCTTGAGGTCGAGGTCGCCCTCATCGTCCGTGATGAACTCCGCCCCCCAATCTCTCAGGTCGCGCACGACGTCGATGATGTCGTACACCCAGGTTTTCGCCAGTTCGGGGTCGATGAGCTCGCCGCCGTATTTGAGGATTTCCTCCAAATGAAGCTCCGGGCTGTCGCCCGGCGCCATCGCCGCTGCGAAACCGCCCCTCGCCACGGTCGTCGTGCCGCTCGTAGCCCTGCCCTTGGTGGCCTGAATGACGCGCACGCCCGCCTGCGCGCACTCGAAGGCGGCCATCGTGCCCGCCGCGCCCCCGCCCACGATCAACACGTCGGTCTCGTGGCGTTCCTCCGCGATGTTTCCCGCCATCTGAATCGTCCTTTCGCGCCAATGATTTGGAAAGCATATCGATTCTGGAGGGCATCTTAAAACATTTGCGCGTAAAAGACCCACCACGATGGAGGCGTACTGATTTATCCGCCCCGCGCAAGCATCTCGATCATCTTATCCGCACACGCATCGGCGAAGTCCGCGTCGTTGATGTGGAGGTCTAGCGTGATGATTTCCCCCGTTTTCAGGTGCTCCTTAAGCGAGACGGCAAAGGCGGCGTCCACCTCGGGCTGACGCCAGTCGCCCGCCTCGCGCCCATCGAGATCGTGGGCCTTTCGCTTCGTGTGCTCGCTGTAGCCTCTCTTGGGTATCAGGACCGAGAGAGGCCCTTGGGCGCGGTTGAGCTTTTCCGCCATCAGGACGCCCAGAGCCTCGAATTCCTCCCGGTTGGTGCGCATCAGGAGATTCTGGGCGTTGTACTGGAAAAACGCTCTTTTTTGATACTTCTCGGGCACCTGCCCCGTCCAGAAATTCGCGTGATCAAGCGCCCCCGGCGCCACGACCTGGGGAATGCCCGCCGCACCCGCCGCCTCCAGCCTCCCCGCGCCCGCGCTGTAGACGCCGTCCACGAGCAAATCCGTGAGTTCGTGCGTGGTGACGTCCACCACGCCGGCCAGCTCGCCCAGGCCGGCCAGGGATTCGAGCGCACGGCCCCCGGGGCCCGAGGCGTGAAAGAATATGACCTCATAGCCCGCCTCCGTGAGTCTTCTCTCCACGCGCTCGACGCACGCCGCCGTGCCGCCGAAGGACGACACCCCGATGAGGGGCGGTCCGGAGCGATCGCTCATTGCCGCTGCGCCTTCTCGCTTCACCATTCCCGCAAGGGCAAGGGCGGCGTTTTTCAATACACCGCGTGTGATGCGGTTCAAGGATATATCGCCGATGGAGGGAAACATGATGATGTCGCTCTCCGCCACGTACCATTGCACGGCCGCCGTGGCGGCGACGACGCTCACCATCACCTTGGGCGCGAGTGGCGGCAGCACGCGCATGATGGCGCAGGCCATCGAGGTGCCGTTCGCCCCGCCGAGGCCGACCGCGCCCTGTATTTCACCTTCCTGAAATTTTTCGGCCAGAATCCGCCTGCCGCCTTCCATCATGACTTCAGAAGCGGCGTTTCTCTCCATGCCGCCCAGCTCTTCCCAACTGCGTCCCGCCGCGGCCGCCACCTCGACCCCGCGGACATCCCCGCCGCCAGCGTCGTGCGGCCTGCAGGACAAGTCGACCAGAAGGGAGTTGACGCTCGATTCTGCGAGCACATCCGCCAGAAAGCGCGCTTCCGCCCCCTTACTGTCCATCGTCACTAAAATCGCCACAGTCGGAATCGACATATTCCCCTTACCTGACAAAATTCGCCTTCTCTAGGATTACGCCCGACGCGCCCGCGCCTATTTCCGCAACCGAACCGACTTGAAGCCCTGCGCCGCCTTGGGCACCGCATCCTCCACCGGAAAACGCTCGGCGGAGGAGCCGCCCACATAGCCGTCGAAGCGGCTCTCCAAATCGAGCAGCCGCTCGAAATCGGCGGGGGTTTCGATTGCGCCCCCATGGCAGGTGAAGATTCTCTCTTCATATTTCGGCAAAAGGGCGTCGAAGATGGCCGCCGCCCTTTGAGCGGCATCATCGAGCGGCATCACCGTCTTGGAACCGATGGAGCCGCCCGAACTGTTCCCGAAGTGAATGATGATGTTGTCTACGCCCGCTTCGGCCATGGCGAGGGCCTCATCCGGCGTGGTCGTAAAGGCTTTGGTGAACATGCCCTTGCGGCTCGCGTATCCCAGAACGTCGACTTCTTTGGAAAAGCCCATACCCGTTTCTTCCAGGTCTTTTCTGAAATTTCCATCGATCAAGGCTATCGTCGGGCAGTTCATCACCCCGTGGAAACCGGCCGCATCGATTCTGTCCACGAATGTGAACATGTTTCTCGTGGGGTCTGTCCCCAGAAGGCCCGCTACCACGGGGCACTCCCTCACCACGTTCAAGATGGAGCGCTCGCCCAGTTCGAGCGTGATGGCGTTCGCGTCTCCGATGGGCAGGTAGCCCGCCATCGAACTCAGGCCCTGCATCCGGTAGTAGGCCAGATTGAAGGTGGTGACGAGATCCGCACCACCTCGGGCGGCGAATTTCGCCGTGATGCCGCTGCCGCACAGGGCGTCGTAGACGGCGCGTCCGGAGTCCCTCTCGGCCTGCAGGCGGGCTACGATTTCATCCCCGGATAGATTCATAATGGAATTAACCTCCAAGTATCAATAATTTAGATGCCATTTTCGAGAGACTACTCAATATGTCACCCCACAAGCGCTTATGAAAAAGAGGCGTATCTCGCCCCAGTAGTATTTTCCACTTGATACCATGTCTCTCTTTGTGTGAGAATAGGGGCATGGAAAGGCAGGAGATGTATCGCCTTCAAAATCATATTGTTCCAAGGATAAGTTCTCGTGGTCCCGCCCGCCCGAGCCGCTCCGTCCCGATTGGGGTGGAGCGGCGCGGGACCACACTAATCCATCGAGGGGCATGATCCGAACCGCATGAGAGAAGGCGCGGAGAAATCTCCGGCATCCTTCAAGTCCTGTCCGCCAGGAACGCCTCGGCGACGAATATCCCTCCCAGCACGAGAAAAAGAAGCGCGCCTAAGTCGATGAGCCTTAGAATCGAACGCAGCGGATCCGAATCGTTCGCCGGCAAATCGCGCACGTCGAGTTTCTCGAGTTTTTCCTTGAACGTGCTCATCTCCACGGGGGCGATTTTCGCCTCAGATGCCGGCGCGTTCACGGCCACGAAATGCTTTTCATCGGGCGTGAGCACGCGATAGAAGCCCGCGCGATAGGCATCCCGGTAGTAGGCGACGGCGCCGCCGCTGCCCGCCTTGCCCAGCCTGAGCCCATCAGCGGGCGCGGCTTCTAAGCCCGGTGCTTTTTCCATGAATTGAATCGCGCGTTCTTCCTGAGCCGGCCCGCGTATCTGTATCGCCTCCCCGACACGCCGGATGGGCGCCCTGATTTCGAACGCGTCGCCTGCGTCCGCAAATGAAGATACCCCCTTTCGGGTACCACCCAGAAAATCTGAAACCCCTCTCATGAACGGCACGAAAACAGGCCGCACGGCGAGGTCCGCCCAATCACGATCGCACGTGGAGCCCCACACCATCACCCGTCCTGAACCCACCGAACCAACCACCAGGGCGGGGGCGCCGTCTGGAAGCTCCAGCAAAGTCCGTCCACCTCTCGCAGGCTCAAGCGGCGTGATGCGGGCCAGACGCAAGGCGGAGAAAAACCGCCCGCCGTTCACCCCCAGCAAAGAGAAGGCCGGGTGCGCTTCTTCGCCCTGCGCGATCTTGAGGCTCCGGGACGGGCGCAGCGTTACGGGTCCGCCCGGCGTCGCCGGCAGCCAGCCGAGCCCCGTAGCCTTTTCGCTCGACAACTCGCCCGTGGCCCAGAATAGGCCGCCGCCTTTTTCGACGAAATCCCTCAATCCCTGCCTGCCCTGCTCAGGCCAGCGACCCAGGTTGCAGGCGATGACGTAGTCGTACTCGTCCCATTGCACGTTGTTCAGTTCATAAGACGCCACAACGCGCGTAAGCACCGGGGATTCTCCGCCCAGAGGGGCTGCGCTGAGGGCGTTGACGATGAAAAAGGTCTCACTGTCCTGGAGCCCGCGCTTTGGATCCCCGTCAATGACCAGAGCGCGCAGACGCTTTCCGATGCCTGCCGCAAAGTAGAATCGGTTCGTCGTGGAGAGGTTATCCGCCGGCAATTGGAGGCGTCCGTAGAGCAGGCCCTTTTCAGGCGCGTTCACCCGAAAACTCACGGGGCTCGTCCCGTTCGGCTCAATCTCCACTTCCAGCGTTTCCTGCAGTTCTTCGCCCACGTACAACTGCACGGGTATTTTGGATTTCTTCTCTTCTCCCCGGTTGAAAACACGCACGCCGATGGTGAAGGAAAAACCCGCCTTGGGGGGCCAGGGCTTCATCTTCACATCCTGGAGGCTCACATCCTCCACCCCCGCCTCGGGAGCCACACGCACGAACTGCAGATGCGCGTTCGGGTTCCATTGCTTGAGATTGCGAATCTGAAACGACTCCCAATCGCCCCGGGCGAAGTCGCTGAAAACGACGATGCTTCTCCTCCCGGCCTTGGGCGATGCGTTCTCGAGCGCATGCTGGACGACACGAGCCGGCGTACCCGTGCCGTCGGTCTGGCCGATTCCCTCAAGCGCCGCCAGAGCGTCCTTTCGCATCAATTCCTTCAGCGGAACGGTAAGAGATTCACCAACGGTCGTCGCGATGCTCATGCGATCCGAATCGGACATGTCCTCGATCATCCGCTTCACGGCGCGCCTGGCCACGTCGAAACGACTGCCCTTTGCGGTGGAAAACGCCATGCTCGCCGAGTTGTCGATCACGGCGACGGTGTGGGCGGGAAACCAACCGCCGCCAGACACGCCGCCTTCGGTCGCCAGGAGAGGGCGCGACGCCAGGAAGATGACGATTCCCACGGCGCACACCCGCAAAAAAAGGAGTATCCAGTTTCTGAGCCTGCTACGATTCGTGATGCGGCGTTGTGTTCTGAGCAGGAACTCGAAAGTGGGGAGCCGGTACCTGCGAACGAGGCGCCTGCGCAGCATGTGAATCAGGATGGGCAGAAAAACGAGTCCCATCCCCCAAAGAAGCGCGCCGTGTAAAAATTGAAAATTCAAGTTCGCCTTCTCCCCAAGCGGCTTGCTATACCTTCGAGCGGCTGCGCCACGCCAGAAAGCGGATGAGGCCCCTGTCCAACGGCTCGGCCGTCGAGACGAGATGATAGTCCACCCCCAGATCCGTACACCGCTCGCGCGTTTGCTCCAGAAACTCTTCCAAAAGCCCGAGGTAGGGCCTTTTCACCACCTCGCATTCCACCGTGATGTTCCTGTCCGTTTCGACGTCGTCCATCCTGGCGAGGCCCTCGAAGGGAAAATCGAGTTCCACGCTGTCGAGAATATGGAAGACGATGACGTCGTTTCCCTTCAGACACAGCAGTTTGAGCGCTTTTTCCACGCTTTCGGGGTCATCGAGCAGATCGGAAACGATGATGACGAGTCCCCTTCGCTTCAGGCGCTCCGCCAGGGCGAGCATCGAGCGGGCGATTCCGGTTCCCCCGCCGGGCGTGGCCGCCTGAAGGCCCGCCAAAAGGACCAGGAGGTGTCTCTTGACGGCCTTGGGCGGGACCTGCGCGTCTTCCGCATCATGGGAAATCACCAAGCCCACCGAATCGGACTGACCCAGCAGCAAGTGCGCCATCGATGAGGAGAGCGTGGCAGCGTATCCCCACTTGCTCAGGGGACCATCCCCGAAATCCATCGAAGCGCTGGCGTCAACAACGAGATGCGCGTAGAGGTTCGTCTCATCCTCATATTGTTTCACAAGGTAGCGGTCGAATTTCCCATAAGCTTTCCAGTCGATGTGCCGGAGTTCATCGCCCGGGCTGTACGCCCTGTGTTCCTCGAAATCGACGCTGAAGCCCCGTGAACGGCTCCTGTGCACGCCGCTCATCAAGCCCTCGACCACGTGGCGGGCGCGTAGCTGGAGATTGGATAATCGTGAGATGACGACGGGGTCGAAATACATATCCGAGTTCAAGGCGATCCCCCTAGAGGAGGCGTCTACGCGGCTTCGGTGGCCTCCGCCGGGGGCGCGATGGTCTCGAGCAGTTGCCGTATCAGGGATACGGAATCATGACCTTCCGCCTGACCGCGGAAGTTCACCAGAATCCGGTGCCGCAGTACGGGTTCGGCCAACGCCCGCACGTCCTCGATGGTGGCCGCGTAGCGTCCCCGGAGCAGCGCCCGCGCCCGCGCGCCCAGAATCAGATACTGACTCGCCCTCGGCCCCGCGCCCCACTCCACATAATGGCGAACGAAATCCGGAGCCGTTTCATCGTCGGGGCGGGATGCGCGCGCGAGTGACACCGCGTATTCCACCACGTAAGGAGCCGCAGGCACACGCCGCACCAATCCCTGAAACGCCAGAATCTGCTCGTTGTCCATAATCTCTTCGAGCTTCGGGTCATAGTTCGAGGTCGTTTGCGCGACGATTTCCTTCTCCTCCGCGAGGCTGGGATACGACACCCCTATCTCGAACATGAACCTGTCCAACTGCGCTTCGGGCAGCGGGTATGTGCCTTCCTGCTCCACGGGGTTCTGGGTCGCGAGAACGAAAAACGGCGGATTCAGATAGTGAGCCTTCCCACCGGCCGTCACGTGCAGTTCCTGCATGGCCTGCAAAAGGGCCGCCTGCGTTTTGGGTGAAGTGCGGTTGATCTCATCCGCCAGTAAAATCTGGGTGAAAATAGGTCCCCGAATGAAGCGAAAAGAGCGTCTCCCCTCGGTGGTGTCGTCCAGTATGTCCGTACCCGTGATGTCCGAGGGCATCAGATCGGGCGTGAACTGGATGCGGTTGAAATCGAGTTGCAACACTCGGGCCAGAGTGCGTATGAGCAAGGTTTTCGCCAGACCCGGCACGCCGACCAGAAGAGAGTGGCCTTTAGAAAGCAGGGCTATCAGAACCAGATCGATGACCTCCGCCTGACCGACGATGATCTTGTGCACCTGCTCCAGTATGGCGTCGCGCTTCAGGCCGATCTCGCGAGCCAGCTCCACGTCCATCTCGCTCATGTTCGATTCTTCGTTTCTTACTTCATCTGTCACGTCGTTCATTGCGTATCGCCTCTAGATTTAGCGGGACGTCATGGCGCGAAGCACCTCACGCTCTCGCTTCGCCTTTTCCGCCTCGCCCGTTCTTTCGTAATGCGCCAGCAGGCGCTCATGAACCACACGAATGAAGGGATTGATCTGCAACACCTCCTCCCACGCCCTGAAGGCGCGCTCCGCCTTCCCACCCATCTCGCTCGCCAGCGCATGATGCACGTGCGTCATCGCGTAGTCCGGGTCCACCTCCAACGCTTTTTGAATGTGGCGCTCGGCCTGGGGAATCATGCCCAGATGTATCTCGACCTGGGCCGCGCGGTTGAGCAGGGGCTGGGAGTGCGGCTCATTGCGCAGGGCGCGGCTATATTCGATCAGCGCCGCCCGCATCCTTCCCCGGAACGAAAGTCTGTCGCCCAGCCTCATGCGCCTTCTGGCCACGGCGCTCTTGAGCGCGGCCAGATCGATCGAACGCTCGCTCATCGGACCTTTGGGCTTGAGCTTCGGCAACGTGACCTGCGAACCCGCATGCGCGCGGAGTGGGAGTTTTTTGAGGTCTTCTATCCAGAGTTTTTCGAATCCGCCCAAGTCGACTCCGGCGACCAATTGAAGCCCCGGCTCCGCGCTTTGGGGCGGACCGGTGGCCTCGAGTTCAACGAGACTCGCCCGTCTTCGGTAGCGGATCCCGGGCTTTTCATCCCCGGGAGCCGGCGCTCTCTGTGGCCCTGGCGCGGGCGAGCCGTTCCGGATGCCCGCCATCAGGCGGATGAGCGCGTCCTCACCCATTTTTCGGTGGATGAAATCCACGGCCGAAGCCGCTTCCGCGTAGGCCAGGTGCACCTCCTGCGGCGTATCGAGATAGATGAGGCTCGGCTCCATTTTCTTGAACGGAACATAGTTGCCCGTCTCTCTGGCCTTGTACAGCAAGGCCTCCTCGCCCGGGTGGAGATAGCTTTCCAGCGCCTTACCCTGCCATTTTTTCTCCAGATACTTGGCGATTCCCTCGTGCAGCCATATGGGAGCGCGGTTTCTCGTCGCCAGGACGATGAGGTAGTGGACATACTCGTGCGCCGCGGTGTCGAGCCATCGATAGCCCCGCAGGAGCGCGCCGGGGGATAAAAACATCACCTTGTTGAATTTGCAGACCCCGACCGCGCCTTTCTCCTCGATATCGCGCCTCGAGAGTGTGGATGAACGATGAAAGCGGACCGAATCCGAAAAAAGCTCCACACGAATCCGGGCCTTGGGCCGCACGCCCAATTCCTCTCCGTAGCGCGCATAGGCCTTCTCCAGCGTACCGCCCAGATAGGGCAGCAAAGCGGCGTCTTCCCCCGGCTCGTACCAGATGTCGAAATGCTCCGTCTTATGGGCCTTGAACCCTTTCAGAGCCGTTTTCGTCTGCCGCACGTGGAGCCTCAGTTCGAGCCATTCGCTGTCTCCCGGCCGTTTCTTGAGCGCCGCGTTGAGATTGGCGAGCGATTCGGAATACCTGCCTTCCAGATAATCCACGGCCCCCGAGAGCGCCCTCCATTCCGCCGAGCCGGGAGACTTGGCCTCGAGCGATTCGATTTTTTTTCTCGCGGCCGTGAGATTCCATGCCCGAAGCTCATCCACCACCGCACGATAACCATCGGGCCGCTCCACGGCCTGCGAGAGTGGCACCGCGCGATTGACGGTATGCGCCCATGCGGGCAGGGCGAAGGCCGCGCCCAAGCAAGCGCAAACGAAGCCTGCGAGAAATTTTTTGAGCATCATTTGGTCAACCTGTCGAAATAATTCTCGATCTCGCCGCGCATCCCGCTCGGCAGGCCATCTTTCATCGCCTCCATGATCTCTTCCCTGTACTTGGCGGGCACCTTGTATTGTTCGCGGTCAGGTATGAGAACCTCACTGAACTGGGTGCCGAGATTCCCGTCCTCCTCCCTCCCCCGCTCGTTCGAACCGCGCGGTTGGGGAAAATTCGGGTTTCGCGACCACCAGGGCCTGTTCCCGCCCCTGCCCGGCCCCAAAGCGCCGAATCCACGGGGGGTGCCCAATCCCAGGCTGCCCCGTTGGGCCATCTGCTGCATGGCCTGCTGCATGGAGTTCTGCCCCTGAGCGAGCTTGCGTATCGCCTCCTCCTCGGGAGGCACGGCATGGGAGGAACGGCGTTTCCCCAAAGAAGCAGTGGCCTGCTCCATCGCTTTTCCCGCCTCGGAGATTCTGCGCAGAATGCTCGGGTTGATGAAGGGATACACCTGCATCATCTGACGCAAGTGCCGCTCAAAAACGTCCAACCTCTTACGCAAGGACTCCTGCTTGAAGCGCAGGCCGTCGAGTTTCGCGATTTCCGTGCCGCCTGCGTCTTTTTCTGATTTATCCAGAATCTTCTCGAGGTTCTCAACCACCTTCTTCCAGGGCGCTTCTTCGACTATATTCGACACTCCCCCCGCGAGGGACCCGGCGCCGGAATCTTCCAGGGTCTTCGCCACTTTCGGCGCGTCCTCTTCTTTCTTCGCTATTTGCGCGGGAGCGACGCAGGGCGATTCCACGAGCGTTGCCGCCCATTCCGGCAACCGCTGGAAGATGATTCCCCATTCCCCTTTCTTGAGCATCGCGTCGAATTCAGAGAGCGCCCGCATTTTCTCTCGCTGAATTTTCTCGGCGCGCGCCTGAGGGGAGAGTTTCTTCTCCTCCCCCACGGCGGGCGGCAGCAATAGCGGAATCGTCGGCGTCACCGGTTCGGCCTTCTTCGCAGGTTCCGCCTTCGGCAGACAATCCGGCGGAAGCGGCTTGGCGGTCGACTCGCTCGTTTTCTTCCAATACGCCCGCGCGCTACGTGCTACGGTGGCGACGTCCTTTGGCCATTTCTTCTTCAGGCGATCCACCACGCTCTCGAGCACACCCACCGTCTCGCCCAGGATGGCCTGCTGCTCCACCACGATGGCGGCCAACTCGCTTTGCTGACGCTTGATGGGCCCGCCCCCGCGCTGGCTCATCATCTGCTGGCGCTGCATGCCGCGCAGCGCCATG
This sequence comes from bacterium, assembly GCA_965218885.1. Taxonomy (GTDB): domain Bacteria; phylum UBA8248; class UBA8248; order UBA8248; family UBA8248; genus Bin107. Next base: position 3,761,711 of record OZ244713.1, read on the forward strand.
CGCATTCTCTGCAACTGGCTCATCAGGCGCCTGAGCTGCTCCAGGGCGCCCTGGAAATTATTCTTGCGCATCATCTCGCGAATCCGTTCGAAGGCTTGCATCATGTTCTGCATGGGCATCTCGCGCATGCTGCGCTGGTTCATGAACTCGGCGGGCATGCGCTGGGCCAGCGAAGCCATCTGCCGCATCAGTTTACCCAACTGCTCCCTGAGCTTTCGCAACTCCTTCCCCACCCGCCGGAGGGCCTCTTCGTCCGCACCCATTCTGCGCATTTTCTCCAGCGCCTGCTCGATGGCCCTTTGTCTTTGGAGCATCGATTCCGTCGTGCGGCCCGCCCTGTCCACCCGGACGTTGCGCTGGATTTCCTCCCCCATCGTGGCGAGGCGCTCCAGCGTTTCCGTCGCCTCCTCCTGCCGGGCGGCTATCTGGCGGTTCAGCCTTTTCTTTTCCTCTTGTGCGTTCTTGCCTAATTTCGACAATCGCGAGAGGGGTTTTAAGTATTGCGAAATCGCATCCCGCAGTTGGCGTTCCAGAGTGGACAAATCCATGTCGGAGAGCGACTCGCGCGGATTCTTGGGCTTGAGCATCGCTCTCGTCCGCTTGATCCGCTCCAGAATTTTGACAGCCTTCTTCTCGATGGATCCGCCTTTGGGGGCGGGCTTCCCCGTTTCCTTCGCTTCTTTGGCCCTATCTTCCGGCGGCAGATCCTTCTCCAGGTAATCACCCAGCAGGTCGAGGAGTTCGTTCGAAATTTCGCCCAGGTTCCTGTCCAGCCCGGCCATCACGGCTTCCCTGTCGCGTATTTTGATCCGGTAGATTTTACTCGTCCCGATCTTGGGGCCGCTCACCGTATCCACATCCGGTGCGATGAAGCGATAAGAGAGGACTCCCCCCCGCCGGATGCCCATGCTCCTGAGGTCGAACTCATAGCGGCCAATTACATCGTTCTGGGGAGCCTCACCACCCCACACCTTGATTCTCCTCGGGCGGCCAGTCCCGAGTCTGGCTTCGAGATACACACTCTTGAGCCCGAAATCATCGGACGCCCGATATTTCACGACTACGTGCTCGTCGGCCTCCAGCGTGAGATCCTTGCCCGGATGCGTGACAATCACTTTGGGATAGGCGTCGGGGATGATATCGATCTGATAGCGCTGGGGCGCGAGATTGGAAAACCCGTTCGCATCCTTCAAGCGAACCTGATAAGAACCCGCTCCGCCGAGGATCATCTTCCCGCTCAACGAATCGCCGTCCGCCGAGGGCTTGAGCGGCAATCGCCAGCCGTCGGCCAGTGCGATGAGCGATTCCTGAACCGGTTTGTTCGTCTTCACGGTCAAGTGCGCCTCGGACCCCATGTAGGCCCGGATATGACCGCCATTTTTCCCCATGCCGGGTTTGAGCTTCGTATACTCGGGTGGATAGTGAAGCACTTCGATGGATTCCACCCTGGGCGGAGCGACCACGCGAACCTCGATCGTCCGCGAACGGAACCTGCCCGTACGCGCAGTGATGCGCGCATCGGCTCCGGCCGCCAGCCAGCGAGCGCGGAAATGGTGAGGGGCCGTTTTCTCCATCCCGATGGTCGATACGGACCCGGAACCCTGCTGCACCTCCAATTCCACGGAACTCGTCTCACGCCCGCTGGTATTGACTTCAAGGGTCGCAGGCATCCCGGGAAGAAGCGTCGCGCGCTCCGCCCAAATCTCCAGGTGAGTGATGCGCGAGGGCATGAGGTCCGCCGCGTTCGCGAGAAGATGACCCGCTCGCGGATAGAGCCCCGGCCAGATGAGCGCCATAAGAAGCACCGCGATGGTCAGAACACCGGCGAGCCGCCCGAGCCTTTGAAACCCGGCCTGAGAGACGTAGGCCTCCGGGTCGAGGGATTCCACCTCCCGGCTGGTATCGTTCACCAGCGCATCGATGAGCGCGGGCGAGGTGGGGTCGTCATCGCCGAGTTCTCCTTTACGCGGGAAAAGCTGCAGCGAACTGATGAGGTTGCTGCCCAGGTCCGGGTGGGTATCTTCGATGTCGAGGGCGATGCCCTGCCGCCAGGGACGGCGAGTGGACAGCCACCAGCAGCGGATGAGCGTCGCGCCCAGCAGAAGTATCGACAGCCCGGCGTAGGTGATGGCGGAATAACCGAAGCGAGCCTGCAAGACGACCGCCGCCGGAGCGAGCAGCAAAACGGCCAAAACGCCCAGCAGCAGAACCATCCCCGCCTCCAGGCGCCGGACCTTGAGGCGAGCGCGAATCACGGAATCGAGAAACTCGGTTATCTTCTTGAAAGATCGCTCGGCCATCTCTCGTTTCCTTCCCATGAGTGAACGGCGAGGAACATGAAATGACAATTAAATTGTAGTACATGACGAAAATTACCGCACGTTCGTCATAAAAAACCGTGCCTCGGCTTTCTCGGACTAAGCCAGCCCCCAAAGCCGCCGGATGGTCCACTCCAGACCCGGCAGCAGAATGAGAATCATCCCGATCCAGGGAATGCTCCAGAGCCGCACGTCGCGCACTTCCATCACCCTGTGCGGCACCTTGCCTTTCAAAGCGTCCAGGACGCGGGCGGTCAAATCTTCTTTCCCCACCGCGTCGGAGCGAAAAAACAGCCCGCCTGTGTTTTTCGCCAGCGTTTGCAGGTTCTCCCAGCGCGGACTGACGTCGGCCCACTCCGCCTTGCCCGCCTCGCGTCCGATGCCGATCGTCCGAACCGCCTCGCCGATGACTTGCCCTTCCTGGACGGCCGTCATCCTCGCTCGATAGCTCCCGTTCCCCCGGGGACGAAAGTGAATCTCGAATTCCCGGGAATCTGGACGATAGGCCGCGCGATACTGGCTGGTGACGCCATAGGGATCGCGAAGCTGCACCTGCACCCGCGCCGCCTGGGCAGGCTGATAGGATTCGTCCCGCACCTGCATCCTGAGGACGTAGATTCCATCCTTCGTCTGCTCCGCCTCGGGAAGTATCTGGACCTGCGAGCTTCCGGGGTCGTCCGAGAGCCAGCGGATCATCTGCGCGACCAGGCGGATGTAGAGGCGATTCGTCTTCTCCGCCGCCACCATCCCGAAATTCCATCGCCAGACATCGTCCGAGAAAACGGCCACCACCCTGCCTTCGCCGATCCGCTTCGTGGCGAGGAGAGGGACCCCACCGTCTTTCGCGGAAACGAGAATCTGCCCTTTTCCGAACGGCGTAGTCGAATTGACGCGCCTCAAGGGAGGAAAAGCGGTCCAGAGTTTTTTGTTCTCCTCAAGGTCCGAGGAGAGCTGGGTGATGGGATGTCTGCCGCCGGTGGGCGTAAGCTGAGCGAGCAGGCGTCTTTTGTCTTGATAATCACTTTCCTGCTGCAAGCGCACGGGCAGAAGATCCTCGATGGGGCTTCGGTAATATCCGCCTGCGCTAAAGGATTGTCTGCCGCCGAACACGAGCAGCGACCCTCCTTTTCGAACGTACTCTCCCACACGCTTGAGGTAGTAGTTGCTGAAATACTCCTGGGCGGAGAAATTATCGAAAACCACGATCTCGAAATTCTTGAGTTCTTCTAAAAACAGCTTGTCTACCGGGAACGGCACGAGGCTCAGGTGTCGCGTTGGAACACCCGGGTCATCCTCCGATGTCCTCAAAAAGACGAACGACACGAGATCGATGGCGGGATCCCGCTTGAGCGCCATGCGCAAAAACCGATAGTTCCACGTGGGAGAGCCCGTAATCGTCAACACCCGAATCTTGTCCCGCCTCACTTCCAGGGGAATCTCTACACGATTGTTCGACTCCACGATTTCGCCGCGCTGAACGGGTGTAACCACGCTCAATACCTGGCTCCCCACTTCACTCGGCGTAAAACGAAATTTCACGAGACGGCGCAACGGACTGCGCCTGACGTCTATCGACTGCGTCCTGATAATGCGGCCCTCGCGCGTCAGGGCGACCGGCAGCTTACGGCCCGAAAAACCCTTTACCGAGAGCGAAACCTCCAGACTCATCTCCTTTCCCTGAAAGGCGATGCGCGGGGCCTGTATGTCCTGAATAGCGATGTCCCGAAAAGATTCCGGCGCCCCGAAGCCCACCCCGATCAGGGGCGGAAAGGATTTCACGTCCCCGGGCGGAAGAATCGCCTCGGTTGTATCCCCTCCATCCGAGAGCATCAAAATGCCGAGGGGGCCGTCTTGATTATTTTGCTCCCTCTTTCCCGCCGGAGCGCGCGCCTCCCGGGCGCTTTGCAGAGCGCTCCGGATAGCGCCGAGAGGGTCACTGCCCACGCCTTTGGCATGAAGGTTTTCGATCTCCCGCACTCCAATGGGGGTTCTGTGCGCATCGTAGTGGGCGAGTTGCACGTCGTAGAGCTTTCTGAGACCGGTGAGCAGGCTCGTCGGCGCATCTCCCTGCTCCTCCCCTTCGGGGGTCTGCGATTTTCCGGGCTTTTTCGGAACCAACAGAAAATCTTTTGCCAAATCGATGCGCGATTTCTTCCTGTTCACATCCTGAACGCTCATGCTCGCCGAACTGTCGACGAGAACGAGCAGCTTGGGCGGCAGGGAGCGCTCGCGCTTGTCGATCAGCGTGGGACCGGAGAGGAAAAAGACGATTGCGGCATACAGCAGGCCCCTGAGTCCCTGAAGAAGCCAGACGCGCCTCGGCGGGAGTTTTTCGGACAAGTCGCGATGTCTGCGAACGAGCGACCAGCCCAGCACGCCCGTCACGAGGACGATCAACCACCAGGGAGCGCCGCCGGGCCAATGGAGTGTGGACCAGTCCATCATCTATCCCTGGTTCAATCTGCGCTGGATGAAGGGGTGGTGGATGAGGTCTTGCTTGTAGTTGCCCGTCATCGCGTAGAGGGCGATGTTCACCGCCAGTTGGAAGGCCGCGAGGCGCTGGGTCTCACCGCCAGGGGCGCATTCTTCGAGCCATCCGCCGCCGGGACCCCTCGCCCAGGCGCCGCCCAGGTCGTTTCGGCAAAAGATGACGGGCGTGATCATGCCCACGTGAATACCCTGCAGGTCCTGGCTGACGGCCTGGCGTCCACCGATGGAGCGAATCAGATAATAACTCTTGAAAACGGCGTGCTCGCGCTGGAGCGCCTCAAAAAAATTTCTGGGAAAAACCAGGCGCATGAGTTTTTTAGCGGCGCCACCGAAGGCCTCTTCTTCAAGCCCGAGGCCATCGTCGATGAGCAAGAACCCCCCGTAGGTGAGGTGACGCCTCAGATTGTCTATCGCCCTCGAGTCGGGCATCTCGAATTCGTAGCGTCCCGACATATACAAAAAAGGATATTCGAAAATTTCGGGCGATGAGATGTCCACCGGCTGCGCATCCTGCGCGGTTTCGATGCTCGTGCGATTTCTCACCTCAGTAAGGAAAGTCGCCATGGCCGTGGGATATTCCTGCCAGCGTCCGCCGGAATAGCGAAGTTGCGCCGGCGTGAAATCGGGACGAAAAATTTTTTCCTCCTCCAAGGAGCGCGGGAAAAGATTCTTCCGCCACTCGCTCACAGGAGGAGGAGACTGCGCTCTCGCCCCTCCGGGGAAGGCGAGCAGCGCGGTCGCAGCCATCGCTGCGCGAGCGATGAACGCCCGGCGGCTCAAGGATGATTTATGGGACGTTGACATCCGGCAATACCACGTAAGTCGTCGGAGGAGGGAGTCTTTTTCTCGTCAAAACAAGCTCGGTGTCCTCCGGACGAAGAACCCTGGTGATGCCCTCGGCCTTCAGGGCCTTTTCGAACTCTCCAGTCAATTCGGGACCAAAATAGTGCATCGGTATCACGATATTGGGTCCGATGCGCTTGACGATCTTGGCCGCCACCTCGTGGGGCACGGTGAACGAGCCGTCGATCGGGAGCAGCAGCACGTGAATTTTCCCCATCGCCCGAATTTGTCCGGGCGATGGACCGAAGCGCGCGTTCCCGAAGTGCGCGACGCAAAGCCCGCCCGCCTGAAAGACGTGGATGGTGTTGAGCACGAAGGGATGATTCTCGTCCCCGTCGACCTGGGGGAAAGAGGAGATTCTCAGGTTCCCGAATTTTTCGTCGATTGCGTTGGGCTTTCCCTCTTTCGTCACGCCGAAGAAAATCGCCGACTTGCCCACGTAGGGTCCCGTGATGGAGTGGGTTTCATGAAAGTTGCTGACGGTGACGGCCTCGGGCGGCGGATCAAGAATGGGGATGACGTAGGGGTCCATCACGGCCCGCCCGCCGCCCGGCGCGCTGATCAGGAAACTCGAATGGCCCAGGAATTTGAGCCGCACCTCGCGAGTTCGCCGAACACTCGCCCAACCGCCTCTCATCGAAACGGGGACAAAGCGCCCATCGCGATGGACGATTCCCGGCTTGCAGATGCCCTCGGCAGCCCATGCGAGAGTGGATGAGAGGATGAGCGCCGAGAAGGCGAGAAAAACCGAAAAAGCGGCTCTCATCACCGGAAAGCAATCTTTTCGGCGCGGAAAAGAGCAACGTTTCCCAGAGGTGGGGTTCAATATGTCGTCCCCCGTAACGACATCGCTACGACATAGCGACAACGCGGCGGCGCGAATGCGCAATTCTACATCATCCTACCTTCCGCGCAAATCGCTCTGACTCCTGCCATCCTACCATCTGATGGGTAGTCCCGCACGGCTATGGGGAAAATCGGTGTGGCGACGCCCTCATCCGCGCGGCGCTACGCTCCCGAAGGTCGCGCGCCACGGAGAAATCCATATCGCCACGAGCAGTATGCACGCCTTGAGCATATCCGTGATGACGTAGGCGCCGTGGTAGCGCCCGAATTCATCTTTCAGGGCCGGCGGGTTTCCCGAAGCCTCCGCACTCGTGAGAATTCTGCCGAGCGCTTCTATTTTCGGTGAGAACCAAAATATGTGCACACCCACGATGAGAAGCAGACAACCGGCCAGCGCGAGCGGCGCAACGCTCATCCGCCCTGCGCGCCAAATGAGGAGAAACAACAAGACGCAAAAAATGAATTGCAGACGATTCCAGGACCGGAAAATGCGGGCGTTCACTTCTCTCGCGGCCATGCGGGCCTTGATTTCCGTCGTCGAGGCGGGTTCGAACAGCTTCGACGCCACCGGGTTTTTCTCCACATCGAACGTATCGAATGAATTCGTCGCCACCCACCAAACGCCCAGCGTGAGGGCGAGCCACGATACGAGAAGGGCGAAATGAAAAGAGCGAACCAAAGCGGCCAAACCGAACTCCTCGTGCCAGCTGCGAAATATCCCCCCGCGAAGACTCCCAATGTACTCGACAAGCGCGGCGGCTCTCAAGCCTCATCCCGAGGAGAATCGCGCCCGCGCATGAGCGCGAAAAGTCGGATCACCTCCCCGCCGCCCATCACCCGGAAATATGGCTGGACACCGCGCGCAGCCTACCCTTAGAATAATTTATGTTGTGTCGCGACTCACGGGGAGACTCCAATGATGAACAATGCGTCGACGACCTATGAGTCTCCCGCCAAAATCGAAGCCCTGCTCTCACGCCAAAAAGAAGAAGGCTACCTCTCCAAGGAAGCGATTACGGAGATTTCCAAAGACCTGGGCGTGCCCATATACGAGTCATACGGTATCGCCAGTTTTTTCCCGCACTTTCATCTGGAAAAACCCGCCAAACCGAATATCCACATCTGCCGGGATATGAGTTGCCTGCTCGCAGGGGGCGAGACACTCCTCGAAAACGCGAAAAAACTCGCCCGCCGCGCAGGGGTTAGGAACGCTCAGCCGAAGAGTTGCGCCTGCCTGGGCCGGTGCGACAAGGGGCCTGCGGCCGAGATCGAGGGCCGCATTTATTCATCTCTCACGGATGAGAAATTTCAAAAGATTCTCGAGTCCTGGAAAGATGAAAAGCCCAAGCCCGCCTCCAGAGCGCAGAAACTAACAAACGCATCCCGCCTGAATCCGTACCGCAAGAATCAGGCGTATGGCGTCCTGCGCTCCCTGATGAAAAGCGAAAAACCTGAAAGCGTCATCGAAGTCCTCAAGGAAAGCGGCCTGCGCGGCATGGGCGGGGCGGGCTTTCCGGTAGGGCTCAAGTGGAGTTTCGTCCTGAGCGCGCCGGGAGCGGAGAAATTCGTCGTCTGTAACGCCGATGAGAGCGAGCCTGGCACGTTCAAGGACCGCGCCATCATGGACTCACACCCCGAACTCATGGTCGAGGGAATCCTCATCGCCTGCCGGGTCGTGGGGGCTGAGCGCGCCATCATATACATACGCCATGAATACGGCGCGCAGGCGAGAAAGTTGGAGCGCGCCATCGAGCGCGCGCGCAAGGCCCGCCTGCTCGGGGCGAAGAACACGCCCACTCTCGAAATCTTCACGAGTCCCGGCGGTTACATCTGCGGGGAGGAGACGGCGCTGCTCGAAGTTCTGGAAGACAAGCGCGCCCAGCCCCGCGATAAACCCCCCTTCCCCGGCTCCGAGGGTCTGTTCGGCAAGCCCACCCTCATCAACAACGTCGAGACCTTCGCGCTCATACCGGCGGTGCTCAAAAAAGGAGCCTCGTGGTTCTCCTCCTTCGGGCGAAACGGCGGCAAGGGCTTCAAGGTGGTGGGCGTGAGCGGTGCGGTGCGAAAACCGGGGGTCTACGAGGTGGAGTTCGGAACGCCCATCCGGGAAATCATCGAAGGTCCCGCGGGCGGGCTGCCCGAGGGCGCGCGCTTAATGGCGTTCTCACCGGGAGGCGCGAGCAGCGGATTTCTGCCCGCAAGTCTCGTGGATATCCCTTATGACTTCACGCCTCTTCAGGAGGCGGGCAGCATGCTGGGCAGCGGGGCGCTCGTGGTCATCCCCGAGGGGGTGGACATGGTGGCGCTCGCCCACAACGTGGTGCGCTTTTTTAGAGACGAATCCTGCGGCAAGTGCGTACCCTGCCGCCTGGGAACGGAAAAACTCACCGCGTTTTTAGAGCGGGTCCTCAGCGGAGAGGCCAGAGCATCGGAGCTCTCCGCCATGCGCGAGATATGCGACGCCATGAAGGACACCTCCATCTGCGGATTGGGCCAGGCCGCGCCCATTCCATATCTTTCTTTGTTAGAATACTTCGCGGCGGATATCGAAGCGAGGCTCAAGTGAAACCGGGGCTGAGAAATGCCTGACGAAAAGACGATAGCCATCACCATCGACGGCCAGAAAATCAAGACGGAAGCCTGCGCGCGCATCTGGGAGGTTGCCCAGTCGATAGGGGTCGATATACCGAAACTCTGCCACCAGCCCGGCATGGAGTCCGTGGGGGTGTGCCGCGTGTGCGCCGTCGAGGTCGAGGGCGCGCGAACGCTCGTTCCCTCGTGTCACCGGAAGGTCGAGCCCGGCATGGTGATCCACACGCAAACCGAACGCGTCCTGCGCGCCCAGAAAACCCTGGTGGCCATGCTGATGGCCGACCACGGCGCGGAGTCCGAGCCTCAGAACTGCGAACTCACCGCGCTCGCTGGACTGATGGAAGTCGGCAACGGCGTGAGCGCACTCCCGCCTGCGGAGACGCCGCGCGAGCGCGATAATTCATCTTCGGTCATCGCCGTGGATCACAGCGCGTGCATTCTGTGCGATCGCTGCATACGCGCCTGTACGGACGTTCAGGGCAATAACGTCATCGGACGCGGCGGCAGAGGCGGGAGCGCGCGTATCGTGTTCGATGCGGATTCGCCGATGGGAGAATCCACCTGCGTCTCCTGCGGGGAGTGCATGGCCGCCTGCCCCACGGACGCGCTCACCAACAAATCCCTCACGCTGCAAATCGCCCCTGGCGACTCGAAAGAGGTGGATTCAATCTGCCCCTATTGCGGCGTGGGCTGCGCCATCACTTACGAGGTGGCGGGCAACACCCTTTTGAGCGTGCGGGGGGATGAGACGAGTCCCGTGAACCAGGGCAGGCTCTGCGTGAAGGGGCGCTACGGGTTCGACTACGCCCATCACCCGGACAGGTTGACGACCCCCCTCATCCGCAAAGAGGGCGCGCCCAAGACGACGGAGTTGCCCGGTGATCCGCTTTCCTTGTTCCGCGAGGCGAGTTGGGATGAAGCCATGGAACTCGCGGCGAGTTCACTCGGGAAAATCCATGAAGCCCACGGCCCCTCGAGTATGGCCGGCTTCGGCTCGGCGAAATGCTCGAATGAGGATAATTATCTCTTCCAGAAACTCATCCGCGCCGTATTCGGCACGAACAACGTGGATCACTGCACGAGGCTTTGCCATGCGAGTTCGGTGGCCGCTCTTTCCCAGACCATCGGGTCGAGCGCCGTGAGCAATCCCTTCTCGGACGCCCTGAAGGCGGATTTCATCCTCGTGGCGGGCGCGAACGCCACGGAAAACCACCCCGTGGCCGCCACCTTCATCAAGCAGGCCTCTACTGCGGGCGCCACGCTGGCCGTCGCGGACCCCAGAAGAATCGACCTCGTCGACCACGCGGACTTATTCGTGCAGTTCCGCCCCGGCACGGACGTGGCGCTGTTCAACGGGCTTTTGAACGTGGTGATCGAGGAAAAGCTCTACGACGCCGATTTCGTCGCCGCGCGCACGGAAGGTTTTGAGGAACTCACCCAAAACATAAAGCCCTATACGCCCGAAAACGTCGCCAAACTCACCGGGGCTTCGGCGGAAACGCTCCGGGAACTGGCCAGAGGGTACGCGACGGCCGAGCGCAGCATGATCTTCTGGGGCATGGGCCTCTCCCAGCACACCCACGGCACGGACAACTGCCGCGCGCTCATCGCTCTTTGCCTGATTTGCGGCCATATCGGGCGCGAGGGGACGGGTTTACACCCCCTGCGCGGGCAGAACAACGTGCAAGGCGCATCGGACGTGGGCCTCATCCCCATGGTCTATTCCGCCTATCAGGACGTCTCCTCAACCAGAATACGGAAAAAATTCGAAAAGGCATGGGGCCGCAAGCTCGACCCGAAACCCGGCTTGACCGTCATGGAAATCGCCGACGCCGCAAACCGGGGCGATATAAAGGGCATGTACATCATGGGCGAGAACCCGGCCATGAGCGACCCCAACCTGAACCACTCGCGGGGCGCGCTCGCCAACCTCGAATTCCTCGTGGTACAGGACATTTTCCTGACCGAAACCGCCTATTTCGCAGACGTGGTGCTCCCATCGACGGCTTTTTTCGAGAAAACGGGCACCTATACGAATACCGACAGGAGGGTGCAGATCGGCAGGCGCGCCATCGGCCCGCCCGGGAACGCGCGCGAAGACTGGCGAATCGTGGCCGAACTATCAGAACGCCTCGGCTACCCGATGGACTATGACTCGGAATCTGAAATTTTCGATGAAATCGCATCCTTGACGCCGTTCATGGCGGGAATGTCCTACGACCGCCTGGGAGACCACGGACTCGTCTGGCCTTGCGCCAGACCCAATCACAAGGGCACGGAAATTTTGTTTACCAGATCGTTCCCGTCCGGCAAGGGAAAGCTCATTCCCGTCCAGTACGCCCCCGCCAAGGAGATGCCGGACGAGGACTACCCCTTCGTGCTGAACACCGGGCGGAACATCTACCACTGGCACACGGGGGCCATCACCAGAAGGGCGCAGGCTTTAGAGGCCGCAGAACCCGGCCCCTACGTGGAAATGGCGCCCGACGACCTGAAACGCTTGAGGCTCAAAAACGATTCGGATGTCCGCGTGGAATCAAGACGCGGGGAAATCACCCTGCCCGTCCGGTCTTCCGCGCGAGTGCGGCCCGGCCAGGTGTTCATACCCTTCCACTACGTGGAGGCCGCCGCGAACCTGCTCACCGTAGACGACCTCGACCCCTACGGGAAAATCCCCGAGTTCAAGTTCTGCGCCGTGAGGGTGAGAAAGGTGAGGAGATCAAACTAGACACCCAGACATCCGGCGAGTGATTTCTCTTCTATGGCTCAGCTTTTGGCTACAAGTATTAGAGAGGTTGGTTCAGATGATTTGATGTTTCTTCTATGTGCTTGCCCTTTGTGTTATTTCTTCAGTAAAAATAGAAACTCTCTATTCGACTTATCGACTTCCGGTAGCCATTCATTAGTCCACTTCATCGTTGCCATCACGTTTCGCTTGTATTCAATCGCTAAAGTATCAACAAGTTCCCCATTATCTCTTATCACTTCATTCAATTCCTTCGCCGTCGCTCTTCCTCCGGAACTGTAAGAAAGTAAAATCCACTCACACGGCGTTTTCTTGAGTAATCGTTCGATTGCATCCACCACAATAAATTTCCCGGAAGCATTCCTGCGAAATTCCTCGAATATTGAGATCGCTACTGTGTCGGATGTATCCTCTCTTCGTAAAGCTTTTCCAAAAAGCGGGGGTTTGTCGTTTCTGCAAATAGTAGTCCACAGATGATAGTACGAAGCGTATCGTACCCTCGAAGGAGGCATCTTTTCGTTGTTCGAGCCATACGGCGGATCGTAATAGGCGAGGTCGGCGTCCACACTGGAAAGAGACTCGAAAACATCGCCGCGCAAGACGGTGTTCTCAACCTCGTTTCGCCACAATTGGGGAAGTTTTAACTTTAAATCCTTGAACGAACGCAAAGACCAGCTTTTCAGGTATGAAACGAAATGACCAAGCGTGCTGTCTACGTGGTCCAACGCAAGAATCAGACTCGTCAAAGCTACGCTTTCGGAAACCTCATCAAGGCCCATATTGTCGATTTCCCTTCTGACAGCGTCGAGTTTTCTCGTGTTCTTTTTCTGCCAAGGCTTCTTGGTTCCATTACTCTGAATAGCGTTGTCACAGTCACTGGCACTCACGTCGCCACCGTAATTCTCGGTGAACCAGCCATCTTCGGGAGGAAGCGAGTTTAAATGATCGATGAGCGATTCATATTCTCGTGGATTCTTGAGATTCCTCAAATAACATGTGCCGAAAATTTTCGACCACTCCGAAATATCGTTCGACACTACGCGATAGCCCGCCTTGGCGAAAGCTTGGCTTACCCGCGTGGAACCCGAAAAACCATCGAAAACGCTTTTCGCCCCGGTCTTTTTCGACAATTCAAGGATATGGGGAATTAATTTGAGCTTGGAGCCGATATACTTGATGCCCTCGGTCGAAGGAGTTTCAACGTAATTATCGAAAAATAAAGCTTGCTCTTGCATTATGTTCACCTGATACCTGAAAATCGCTTCAGTCGAATAATATCTTCTTTTATTTTTCCAAGAGCTTCATGATGACCGGATTCGGAAGAAACCAGCGCATGAGAGAAGAGTTTGACCAAGACGAGGTTGTGAGAGTAATCGATCCAGCCGCCTGTAATGCTGTCAAAATAATCCAAGCCATTTTTCGTATGTGTCCAAAGACCCCTTTGCAGCGCATTGGCAGTCGCATCTCCATAACGAACCTCACAAATATAGGTGTCATTATCGTTATAGAATCGATACACGGGATGAATCCTGCCTCTTCCTCCTTCTTCTCTTGAAATTCTGACTGTTTCAGCCTCTGCGCGGAGATAATCGAAAACGAGAATATTGCAACGTTGAACCTTCTCGTCATAAATAAGAGGCAAAACATTTATCTGTCGAAAATCGGAAAAAGCATTATCGGAAAGTACCCTACGCACGTTTTCTTTACCTACGATATTCCCATTTTCTTGCTCTAAGCGAGGAAACATCCTGAAATTTTTATCCGTTGAAAGTTGAAGCGGACCATCCCCGTAAGCTTTCAAACTAACCGGAAATTCAACCTTGGTTATCTCATTGATGATTTTAATGTCTTCTTCTTTGGATTTCGCTCTATACAAATCTTTACCCACATGCACAGAACGAAAATCATACATGTATTGGTTGATAAACTCGGCTATAGCGATTTCTGCCAAATCCCCATGCGTCTTATTCCCGATGAGACGCATAGTGAAAATGTTGCTCAACGTCGTAGTTATTAAATCTGGATGTTTCTCTACAAGAAGTTTTAGGCGTGTCGTAAATTCTTTGTAAGGATCGAGTTGATTCACCACTTAATCAATTCCATATACTTAAACCTACGACTGGGCACTCCACAAACCAAAATTTTCATCTGATCGATTCTATTCATCGGGCGGGGTTAGGGAGGCTTGGAAACTTACTCACGTATCGTTTCTTTGCAGATGCTCCCGGCTCAATTTTTATAAGCACTATGATAACCCCATTTTAGGGTTTGTCCAAACGACTTGCTCACCGAAAACTCGTAATCAAAAATCCCCCCAGCACCACCAGCCCCGCCGCGCCGAAAAGGCGCGCGTTCACGCGCTCCATGTCGCCCATGAAGACGAGGCTCAAGAGCACCACCCATATCGGGGCGGTGCGGCTCAGGGGGAGCACGACGGTGACGTCCGAAAACGTGAGCGTAAACCACAAAAGCCCCGTGGCGGTGGCGGAGAACACCGAACCCAGCAGTATCCAGCAGACGCCGCGCCTGGCCGCGTAGATTCTGCCCGCCTCGCCCAGAAACGGCTTCGCCACCAGAAGAAAAATGAAGGCCGCCAGAAAGGCGAAACCCACCGCCGTAAAAGGCGTTCTCTGCTCGGCGTAGCCTATTTTCGCGATCACCGGCATGGCGGCGTACATGAACGAGGCGAAGACGGGGAAAATCAGCGCGCGGCGGAATTCCGGCCCCATGCCGCCCTTGGCGACGTCCTTGCCCTCCCCCATCGAGATGAGCGCCACGCCGCCTACGATGGAGAGCGTGCCGAGCACGACCGCCACGCCCGGCTCTTCCCCCAGAAAGAAGGCGGCGAAGAAAACCGCCCATATCGGGGCCGATGCCTGCACCGGGCTCGTCCGGCTCGCGCCGATGCGCTGAATGGCCGTATAGGAAGCGAGGTGGCCCATCCCCTGTCCCAGACATCCCGCCAGCATGAACCACAAGACGGGTTTGAGCGATGAAGTCTGCAGCGTACCGAGGAAAAACGCGAGGCTTAAGAGGAGGAAACTCGCCACGGCGTTGGTGATGAGCACCCCGGTGATGGGAGAGGCGTTCCTGAGTCCCCGGCGGAAGGAGATGAGCGCCGCCGAATAGATGAACGAAGATGAGAGAGCGAGGATTTCGCCCGACATGAAAAAAGGTCCTTGCGCGTTCATGCGCGCGACTATACACGCCCCAAGGTTTTCCCGCGAGAAAGCGCGGGCGTATTACTTGAAAGCGGTGATCAGCACCCCGCCCGCCACGACCATCATCGCCGCCAGTACGATGCGCGAGGTGATGCGCTCGAGCCCGCCCAGAAAGAAATAGGTCCACAAGACCACCCACAGGGGCACGAGCCTGCTCAGCGGCATCACGGTCGAGACGGGTGCGATGGTCATGGCCTTCCAGAACATGATGGCCGCCAGCGTGGTGGTGACTCCTGCGCCGAGAAACAAGTAGACGGCCCTCGCATCGGCCTTGAGCTTGCCGCCGCCGGGCAGCAGGGGGTGTGTTACCGCCAGGAGCACCGTGCCCGCCGTGAAAGCGCAGGCGAAGCCCACGATGGGGGTTTTCTGGTAGGAGAACGCGACGTTCGCCAGTACGGGCAGCAGAGCGTAGGAGAGCGCCGAGGTGAGCGGATAGACGAGCGCGCCCTGAAAGAAACTCTTGAAACTCTGGTGGCTTCGCCGCTCGCCCAGCGAGAGCAGACAGACGCCCGCCACGATGAGGAGCGTCCCCATCCCCACGCCGACCCCGGGCCGCTCGCCCAGGAAAATCATGGCGAAGGTGACCGAAAAGATGGGGGTGGATGATTGTATGGGTACGGAGCGGCTCACGCCCATCTTCTCGATGCCGATGGCGCTGGTGAGCTGACCCACGCCCTGCCCCAGGCACCCGCCGAGCATGAAGAGCAATACGGGCGTGAGCATGGATTCTAAGAGCGTACCGCGAGCGGCGGCGATGACGAGCCCCAGCACGGAGACCGTCGCGCTCAGGATCAGGACGCCCGCTATCGGCGTCGCGCTCCTCACCCCCTGGCGGATGGCGATGAGGGACGCCGAATAAGAGAGAGACGCCCCTACCGCCAGCAATTCCCCCCAACCCGCTTGTGCGAAAAGACCCGACATATGAACTCACAACTCCTGAACGATGCGCCCCGCCGCGGCGAGCGTGTTAGCGGAGCAGGGTGATCATCACCCCGCCGGCCACCCCCGTCAGCGCGAACCAGCCGAGGGCTCTCAAGTCGGCGGAAAACAGGGTTCCCTCGAAAAAAGCGGCCGCCAGCCCCACCAGGCTCACCAGCGAATTTAAGACGATGATGCTCATCAGCGGGCTTCCGGTCGTCATCGCCCGGCGCACCGTTATGAGCGTGATGGAATAGGTGAACGAGGTCGCCACGGCGAGAAACTCAGGACTGCCCCACGATGATATCCACTCGACCATGCGCGGGACTATACACCGCGAACCCTCATGGAGGCGAGGAGGCGGGCGAAAACCATCCAGGGCGCGGTTCCGCGCGCCTCGCCTCTGGCCACATGCCCGCCCGGAGGATAGAATGGGCTATTCAAACGACTTGACAGTTATTCCATGAACGGGAGGCGGACAATGGCGGATGATAGAGTATTCCTGATCGCATGGCTCAAACCAAAGCCCGGAAAAGAAGACGAGATGGCCGTACTGTTAGGGGGAATGTGCGCCCCCTCGCGCGGCGAGGAGGGGTGTATTTTCTACAACCTCTTCAGGGCGACGGACGAGGCGGGCGCCTTTCACTTCATCGAATGCTGGAAATCGCAAGCCGCACTCGACGCGCACCGAGAAGAGCCGCACTACAAGAATTTCCGGGCCAAGCTGCCCGATTTGCTCGCAGAACCCGTGGGCGTGAAATTTCTGAACGCCCTCGATTCGACGATGGGGTGATGTTCGCGCAAGCGAGGACTTTCGGATCTAACCGGCGGAGTGCAAGGACAGGTCGCGACCTGTCCCTACGGAACCAGGGGTCATATCGAACGCGGGAGAACACACAGGTGGCAGACATCTATGTCTGACCCTACAAAACCAGCACCCCCCTCTTTACTGGGATTGACCCGTAGGGGCAACAATCGCTCCCTCATCAGCCGCGATTGTTCTACCAGAGCGACTTGAGCCTGCCGCCGTCGAGATTGAGAGATATTCCGGTGATGTAGCTCGCTCTTTCGGAGCAGAGAAAAACGATGGCGTCGGCCAACTCTTCGGGCCTGCCGAAGCGGCCCAGCGCGTTTTTGCGCGCCGCGCGACGGCGTGCCTCTTCTACCGAGTCCGTCTCCAGTTCGGCGGCAAGGCCCTGCGCGTTCATTCTCCAGAGCGCCGTATCCACCCAGCCGGGACATACCGCGTTCACGTGAATCCCCGCTTCGCCGAATTCGGTGGAAAGCGATTTCGTCATGTTCAAGAGCGCGCTGTTCGTCATGCCGCTCCCGAACATATAGGGGTCGGGTTCTTTGCCCGCGCCGCCGATCATGTTCACGATGCGGCCCCATCCCCTCGCGCGCATCCCAGGCTCCACGAGGCGGATGAGGCGCAGGAAGCCGAACAGCTTGGTGTCGAGTTGTTTCTGAAGAGCGGCGTCGTCCAGCACTTCGAACCTGCCCGAACTCATGGTGCCCGCGTTGTTCACCAGAATGTCGATCTGCCCCAGTTTTTCCTGCGCGCGCTCGACCAGCGGGGCGAGTTCGGCAGCATTCGAGGTATCCGCTACGGCGTAGTGGATTTCGCCTCCCGTCTCGGCGGCGAGCCCGGCGCAGGTTTCTTCGAGGGCCTCTTCGTTTCTCGCGCAGGTGAAGACGCGCGCGCCCTCTTCCAGGAAACGCCTCGCCGTCTCGCGGCCGATGCCCCGGCTGCCTCCCGTCACCAGGGCCGATTTTCCTTTTATTCCTAAATCCACGGTTTTCCTTTCAACGGCAGGGACAGGTCGCGACCTGTCCCTACAATATCCAACATCGAATCCGTAAAATGAATGCGGGAGAACACAAAGGTGGCAGACATATATGTCAGACCCTACAAAACCATCGGAACCCCTCGCTCTTCGGTTGGGTTGACCCGTAGGGACAGGCCCCTGTGCCTGTCCTGCCAAGGGCGACCACGGGGGGTCGCCCCTACGGCTCATCACACTTCAACCGCCTAGCCCGAGACCTGCGCCACCTCGTCCCATTCCTTCCAGCCGATGATGTCATCGGGCGGCTCCACCGGGTTGTGGAGGCCGTCCTGCAAGCGGTTCCAGGCGTTGAACAGGCAGGTGAACAGGGTGAGTTCCACGATGTCCTTTTCGGTAAAAAAATCTTTGAGCGGCGCGAAACAGGCGTCATCGGCGGCGGCCGTGTTTCTCGTCAGGGCGGTCGCCCAGCGGATCACCGCCTTTTCCCGCTCATCGAAAAGCTCGCTCTCTTCCCATCCATCGACTATCAAAGAGATATGTTCATCGTTCAAACCGGCAGCTTGACCAAGCTTTACGTTGTGGTTCGTTCATATCTCGCAATCGTTGATGAGCGAGGGCGTGAGAATCGCCAGTTGCATCAGGCGCATTCTGGCCGGCTCGGCCCGCCACTGGCTCCTGAGAGCCACCGTGAGGTTCATGATGTGGCGAAGCGCTTCGGGCGAATGGGCCAAAGCGCGGTAGAAGCTGGGCACCGTGCCCCATCTTTCCCTCGATTCTTCGAACAACGGCTCATGATCGCCTTTGGCGTCATCGGGCATCGGCGTGATTCTCGGCATCTCGGGCTCCTCCTCCTTCGGGATTCGCAATGAACCTCTTGAAGTGTTTTCCATTATTTTTAGCAGATTTCGGTGATTGTCACCAAGGGGGGAATCGAGGTGGTGTAAATGCGGGCGGACACACAGGTCCGCCCCTACAAAACACTGCAGATTGAAATGAACTCGTAGGGGCGGACCTGTGTGTCCGCCCTGTTGATGTGAGGACCATCCGTAATAGGGACAGGTCGCGACTTGTGGGGCAGCCCCTAGGAGGGCTGCCACTACAAAATTGCTTTCCATTCCATCCCAAACCCACATCCCCTTTGCGATGCGCCTCACCCCCTGCTATAAGTCGCCTTGCCGCATGGCCCACATAAGGAAACCCCGATGGAACACCAGAAAATTCTCATCATCTGCGCGCACCCCGACGACATCGAGTTCCGCTCGGCGGGCTCGGCCGCCAAATGGGTGCACGAGGGCAGGCGCGTGGAGTATTGCCTCGCAACGAGCGGGGACAAGGGCGTGAACGGCCCCGAATCGCGCCGCATGACCATCGAGGAAAAACGAGCGATCCGCGAGAGCGAACAGCGTGCGGCGGCGGCCGTCGTGGGCGTGGAGAAAATCCATTTCCTGCGCCACACGGACGGGGAAGTCCGCAACACCACCGACCTCAGGCGCGACCTCGTACGTGTGATGCGGGAATGCAAGCCCGACCTCGTGATCGCCGACGACCCGGCGAACGACGCGTTCGACAGCTTCTACGGCTACCACCGCGATCACCGCGCCGTCGCCAAGGCGGTCTTCGACGCGCTCTATCCGGCCGTTGGGAATGCGAATTTCTTTCCGGAACTTCTCGCCGAAGGCCTGGAGCCGCACACGCCCAAAGAGGTCTATTTCAAGACGATTCGCGGCGCCGACACCTGGGTGGACATCGCCGATACGTTCGACCTCAAAATTAAAGCGCTTACATGCCACAAAAGCCAAGTCGCTGATTATGAAGAACTGATTCTCCACCTGCGCAACTGGGCCAAACGCTCAGGCGAAGAGGGCGGCCTCGAGTGCGCCGAATCCTACCGGCGCATGGAAGTGCCGTAGTAATTCACACGCCAGCAGGCAATTCCTTTCTACTCGGTCGGAAGAATTCCTCCTTCATCGGTCGGAAGAATTCCTCCTTCATCAGTCGGAAGAATTCCTCCTTCATCAGTCGGAATTCACCCCACGCGAAAATCAAGTTTGCTCCTCTGGCACGATTCGCGTAGCCTGCCCATACTGATTTCATACAGGGGACCCACATCCAGACGCTCGAATGGGCTGAAGTCCAGGGAGACGAACAGCCGCTATCGCCCACAGCCTGAAGGGATTGGGTTTGAGAACCAGGGAAAAGAATGACACCGCTCCATTGGCACCGATGGAACGCATTGTACAGACCATCCATTTCATCCGCGATCAAAAAGTCATGCTGGATGCCGATCTGGCCGCTCTATATGGTGTCGATACCAGGACACTTGTGCAGGCCGTCAGGAGGAACATAGCCCGCTTCCCGGCGGATTTCATGTTTCAACTCACGAAACAGGAATTCGACAACTTGAGATCACAGATTGTGATCTCAAACCGGGGCGGCAGACGCTATCCGCCTTATGCGTTCACCGAGCAGGGCGTCGCCATGCTTTCCAGCGTGCTGCGCAGCGAGCGGGCGATCCGGGTCAACGTCGAAATTATGCGCGCCTTCGTGGAGTTACGACGGATGCTAGCGAGCCATGCGGACCTCGCTCGTAAGCTCTCCGCCCTGGAGAAGAAATACGACGAGCAATTCAAGGTCGTGTTCGACGCCATCCGAGAACTCATGGCTCCACCGGAACCGAAGAAAAAGCGGGAAATCGGATTTTCGCCGTCGAGAGACAAGCGTAAATAAATCGACTCATCAAGGAATCACGCGAAAAGCAGAGGCTCGCGGTTTGCCGGAATGACGACAAAGGAGAAGAGCAATCCCGACCAATGCGGGAGGGATTGATACTCCATTTTTCTCACCCCGCAAAAGTTTTTCTCACTCCTCGGAGCGGGGCGACCGAGCCGGCCTGTACAGGATCCGGATCAACGCGCAGTGGCGCATTTGTTTCCGTTGGGAAAACGAAGGGCCCTGCGATGTAGAGATCGTGGATTATCACGGAAGGAGTGCGGAGGTGAACGTCAAGAATGCAATGAGGCCTGTGCATCCGGGCGAGATATTGCGCGAGGAACTCGACGCGCTGGGGCTATCGGCCAACGCGCTGGCGAAGGAGTTGGGCGTGCCGGTGAACCGGATCACGATGATACTGAACGGCCAGAGGGGTGTGAGCGCGGACACGGCGCTGCGGCTGGCGCGTTATTTCGGGACGACCCCTGAACTCTGGATGAACCTGCAGAAAACCTGGGAGCTTCGCCGGGCCGAAATCTCGCAGGGCTCCCGGATCGCCGAGCGGGTGAAGCCCCGGCAAACGGCAGCGTAGAATCCGAGGGCGGCCGCGACACTCCACCCCCACTAAAAAAGCCCCTGTGAATCGAAATGAACCTGTAAGGGGGAGGAGCCCTTCCTCGGGGTCGTCCCTGCCCCCGTGGTCGCCCTTTGTCGGACAGGCACGGGGGCCTGTGGGGCAGCCCCGAGGAGGGACTGCCACTACGGAACCCTGCAATACAATGAAGGCGTAGGGGCGGATATGTGTGTCTGCCCGCGTTTCGTCTATGGCCGTCATTCCGGCGCAAGCCGGAACCCAGAGCCAATGAAGACAACAACATCGTAGGACTACCCCAAAAATGATAAAGCAAAAAAAATTCAAAGTCGCTGGATTCCGGCATGCGCCGGAATGACGAGCAGAGCAAATATCACTCCCCTTCACGCCTCCCCTGTCGCAAACCCTCGCTTCTCGCTCGGCAAACCCTCGCTCCTCGCTCGGCAAACCGCAATCGCTCCTTCCTCAGTCGCGATTAACCTCATCGGTCGAGTTTGACCTTGCACAAAATACGCAAATGCTTACACTAGGGCTTCCAACAGAATTAGACTTCGCTCACTCGTTCTATCGAGGACCGCACATGCTCGGATATCAAGGAAAAATACTGCACATCGACCTAAGCAACCGCACTTCGCGCATCGAGGAATTCGGCGAGGACATGGGCCGTAAGTACCTCGGCGGAAACGGCTTCGGGGCCAAGATTCTCTGGGACCACCTGAAGGCGGGCACAGACGCGCTATCGCCTGAAAACATTATCGTCTTCGCCGTGGGGCCGTATACGGATTCCGCCGTACCCAGCGCGAGCCGGGCGTGCGCCGCTTCCATCAGCCCGCTTACGGGGCTTTTCTTCGACAGCACCTTCGGGGGCGCCTGGCCCATCACCTTAAAGCGCACCGGGTGCGACGCCGTCGTACTGCACGGAAAGGCCGATTCCCTCGTCTATCTCCTGCTTACGGAAGACGGCGTGGAATTCAAGGACGCAAGCCATTTGAAGGGAAAATGGATTCGCGAGACTTGCGATACCATTACCGATAGCGAAGGCGGCACCGACGTGCTGGCCATCGGCCCCGCGGGTGAGAACCAGGTGCGCTTCGCGGCCATGGCGCACACCTGGCGCAAGAGCCGCGACGGCATCAGCGGGCGCGGCGGCATGGCGGCCGTTCTGGGGAGTAAGAACGTCAAGGCCATCGCCGTGCGCGGCAAGGTGAAAACCGTCTTCGCTGAGGCCAAGGCGCTGAGAACTTACGTGAACGAGACCGCCGAGGACGTGCGCACCGGCACGGCGGCGCTCCACAAATACGGCACGCCGATTCTCGTCAACATGATCAACAAGATGGGGGCGCTCGGCACGCGGAACCTCAAGAGCGAGATTTTTGAGAACTGCGAACCCATCAGCGGCGAGTACATGCACGATAATTTCCTGGACAAGCACACCACCTGCCTCAAATGCCCCGTGGCGTGCGGCAAGAATTTCAAGATGAAAGGCGGTGATTTCGACGGCCTCGTGTGGAAACTGCCCGAGTACGAGACCATCTTCGCGCTCGGAACCATGCTGGGCATCGGCGACCCGGGCGTCATGCTCCAGGCGAACATGCTTTGCGACGAGTTGGGACTCGACACGATATCCGCAGGCGTCACGCTCTCGCTCGCATTCGAGTGCCTGGAAAAAGGACTCCTGAGCGAAGCGGAAGTCGGCGAACCGCTCAACTGGGGCGATTCGGCCACGATGCTGAGACTTCTGGAAGAAATGTCCCGCCGCCAGGGGTTTGGCGACAGGCTGGCGGAAGGCGGCAAGCGCCTGGCCCAGGAGATAGGCGGCGAGGCTCCCCATCTCCTATACGCCTCCCGGGGGCTCGAGCTTCCGGCGCACAGCGCGCGCGCGCTCAAGGGCATGTCCATCGGCTACGCCACGGGCACGAGGGGCGGCAGCCACCACGACACCCGCCCCACCCTGCAGTACGCCTCGGACCACGACAACACATCGACCGACGGCAAGCCCGAGTTCGCCGTGCGCACGCAGAACTTCACCGCGTTTGGCGATTCCATCACCCAGTGCCGTTTCACGGCGGAGCGCGGCTACGGCGCGATGATCAACGAGAAATACGCAGAGATGCTCAACCTCGTGACCGGCTGGGATACGACGGCGGATGAGCTGGAAGAAACCGGCGAGCGCATCTGTAATCTCGAGCGCGCCCTCCACGTGCGCGAAGGGGTGAGTCGCGCGGACGACATGCTCCCCTACAAGGTGATGCACGAGCCGATTCCCGACGGCCCGCACAAGGGGATGCACTGCCCGCCTGATGAGCTCGAAGGCATGAAAAACGAGTTTTACGGCATCAGGGGCTGGGATGAGAACGGCTTCCCCACGGCGGCGACGCTTCATAGGCTCCAGCTCGACGAGGTGGCCGAAGCGCTGGCCGCCTCGGGCAACGGCGGGAGCAACGGCGCGGGTTGAGGGACGTATCGCGCGAGCCTTTTTCAGGAACGAACCACCTCCGGGTTACAATCCCTCCCACTCCAGTCGGGATGGACCGGTATTTGCCCGCATTTGCCGCTAAACCGTTTTCGGCGGGATGCGCGAGAATCCTCGTGCGGATCGGTCGATCCGTCCCCTCTCAAGGCGATTCGGAATAAGTGAAAAATACTGAAAAATACGATAAATTCACGAGGTTTTTCGATAAATTTCTGATCAGTTATCTTGCTGATTATTAAGGGGTTGTGGGGTATTTCTCCACCAGGCGCCTCGCGATGACCAACCGCTGAATATCGTTGGCGTCCTCGCCCACCTGCAAGAGAATGGAGTCTCGGTAGGCAGGCTAGATCTCCGCCGGCGCCTCGGGTTTCCAATCCAGCGCTTTTCCAAAGGCGGCTGCGACCAGGGAGCGTGGGCGAATTCCGGGGGGCATTCCCTCGGGCTGAAAGTTGGTGCAGAACCCAAAGGCCATGTTCCTTTCCCTGTCACAGAACGTAAGCGCCCCGCCGGAGCCGGCGTGGCCGAAGGCCTTGATGTTGCTTCCCATCGGTGTTCTGGGCGGGGAGTTGTGCATGAATCCGAGGCCCATTCGCCAAGCTGAGCCGGTCATACCGCAGATGCCCTCCCACTGAAGTTTGGAAAGTTGCTCCACCGTTTCGGGCTGAAGCAGGCGGACACCGTCAATTTCTCCGTTATTGGCCAGCATCGCGTACACGCGAGCGATGCCGCGAGCATTTCCGTGGCCGCCCGAGGAAGGGTTCTCGCCCTCCCGGTTTTCACGGCAATTCAACAGATCGACGCCCACCGGCTGGCTCCGCCACGCCCTGTGCAGCGGCGTCCCGGGCTTTTCTCCCATCTGCCAGAATTTGTTTTCGGGATTTCGGTGCATGGGCGCGACCCGCGCGAGTTCTTCCTTTTTGAGCCCGACGTTGTAATCCGCGCCGAGTGGGCCCGTGATCTCCTCCCGGATGAAGTCGCGGATTCGCTTGCCACTAACCCGGCGGACGATCTCGCCGTGGATGAACCCAAAGTTGATGGAATTGTATGCTCCCTTTGAGCCCGCGGGCCAGGCGGGTTCCTGCGCGGCGATAGCGGCCACCTGGGCCGGGAAATTGAAAAAATCTCCGGGCTTGGCGGCGTCGCTGAAGATGACGCCGCATTGATGACTGATGGTGTGCCGGAGGAGAATGTTTTCCTTGCCGTTCTGGGCGAATTCCGGCCAATACCGCGCCACCGATTCGTCCAGCGAAACCTGACCCCGATCCACAAGAATGTGGATAGAGAGCGCGGCTATGCTCTTGGCGATGGAACTCATGAGTGTGATGGTATCTTCCGTCCAGGACCGGGTACGAGACTCGTCCCGGTGGCCTCCCCAGAGGTCCACGACTTTCTCGCCGTCCTTGTACACGCAGACTGCGGCTCCGATCTCGCCCCGGCCGGCAAAATTTTCCCGAAACGTTTCTTCCACCAATGAAAAATCGGTATGGCAATGTCCTTCCACCTTGATATCGACAATACTCATATTTTTCCCGCAATCTGATGAAAATCAAATTTGCCATGTGTGCTTGATGTTGGAATTACCCGACGTTTCTTATCCGGTTCGTTGGATGAATCCATTGCCGTTTGGAACCGGAGCCGATTGCGCATATCATCTTTGTGGCCTGAAAATGCAGTATAAGGCTATAACGAAGTCATCCCAAAAAACAAATGTGAAATGCAGGTATAAGAAGAGGGAGGAGCATTGTGGTTCCCATCGATTGAAATGGAAATAGCCGATTTTCCGAGAACGTAAACATTTAACGAAACCGCCCTTAAGCGCCGACCTTCCACTGCCGAAGGACAATTATATATCCTTCCCTTCGTACACCTCGATGACGCGGCTGGCGTCGTCTTTGCCCCAGCCGGCGGCCTCGGCCCGCTCAAACATCTTGCGCGCCGCGGGAACCACAGCGAGTTCGACCCCGAGTTCCTCGGCAAGCTTGATCGCGAGGCCCATGTCCTTCACGAATATTTCCACCGCCCCGCGCGGGGCGAAATCTCTCTCGAACATTCTGGGGGCAGTCTGTGAAAGCATGGAGCCTTGCACGGAGCCCTTCGAGAGGCAATGCTCCATAATCTCATGTGAAAGCCCCGCGCGCTCGCCCACCACGATCAACTCGGCAAACAGCGCCGTGCACGAGTTTACGAAAAGGTTGGTCACGACTTTCATGGTGGCCCCGGTTCCGCTCGGGCCGGTGTGGGCCGCATCCGCCGCCAGCGGATCAAGAATCGGCCTTACCCGCTCGAAGACTTCTTTTTTGCCGCCCACCATGAAGGAAATGGTTCGTGTATCGACCCTGTTGTGGGAACCCGATATCGGCGCATCCAACATCTCGATGCCCTCGGCGGCGAGCCGCGCAGCCAGATCGGCCTGAAAGGAGGGCTCCATGGTGCTCATTTCAACGTGAACGAGGCCCTTCTTTCCGGCAGCGACGATGCCTTTCGGGCCGAACGCGTTTTCCTCGATGTGCTCGGGTTTCAAGAGAATGCTGAAAGTGATGTCGCTTTGCTCGGCCACTTCCTTCGCCGAAGCGGCGGGGCGCCCGCCTTCCTCCTCCAGCATCTTCATCCGCGCGGAGTCGATGTCGTAGCCGACGATCTCGTGGCCGTCCGCCATCATCTGCCGCGAGAGCGGGAGTCCCATCTTTCCCAGTCCGATCATACCCAGCTTTTCACCCATGTTTTTCTCCTGTGATCAAAAAAATTAGAGTCCTCCGGTTATCGAAAATTTGCGCGGCGACCGAGGGCGTGTCAGCAAAGTATCGGAGAACGAATTTAATTCCCCATCAATTGGCCTGGAACCTCAAGCACGTGTTCAGGGGTGGCGGGTATGCGGGTGATGCGGGCGCCAATGGCCTGGCCGACGGCGTGGCTCGCCCGGCAAATGCGGGTCATCACCGTAAATAGTGTCCCCTACCGCCTTGGCGGGGGCGTCTTCTTTAGGCTGAGAGCGACCGACAATTGCCATTTCAGGCATGAATTCGCCACCCGTTTATTTCAAGATGGAAACGAATGTGATGAAATATCCCCAAACTGTGTTTCTTAACTTCGAAACTTGGAAACTTCGACCGCCTGGCCCGTGTCCGCACTCTCAACGACGGCCTCCAGGACAGCCACAACCTCAATGCCTTCCGGGCCGCTTACTTCGGGCTTGGCCCCTTCGCGGATGCATTTGGCGAATTCCGCCATCTGCTCGGCCATGCAATCGCCCGGCTCGCAGGGGAGTTCCTCGCGCGCCTGCTGGTCCACCTTCTGGAAGTAGAGTTTCGAGCCTTCCTCCTCGGTCCAGGCGTTGGCCTGGGTGCCGAAGACGGCGTTCGAGCAGATCTTCGGTATCACGAAGGTCGAATGGATGTAGCCGAGCGGGCCGCTCTCGAATTCGAGAATGATGGACGTTACATCGTTGAGGTTTCCCTTTCCAAGGAGCTTTTTGCTGAACGCGCAAAGCCGCTTCACGGGACCTGCCAGGTAGTGCAGGTTATCCACCATGTGGACGCCCAGAGCCGTCATGGCGCCGGCCGGGCATTCGGCGGTGTCGTTCCGCCAGCCCTGGCGAGGGTTCTGCCCCCCGGCCAGAGAGAGGTTTCCCTCCACCTGATGGATCATCCCCATCTCACCCTTGTCGATCATCTCGCGGAGGCGGCGGTTACCCCCCTGCTTGCGGCGATTATGGCCGATCTGGAGGGTGACGCCCGCCTTCCGTGTCGCCTCGTAGGCCTTGCGCCCGTCGGCGGCGGTCAGCGTGAGAGGTTTTTCGACAAACACGTGTTTTCCTGCGGAAGCCGCCTGGCAAATGATATCCACGTGGGTAGAGTGCGGGGTGGCCAGCAGGATCCCTTCCACCTCGGAATCGCTCAGCAATTCGTCCAAACTCGCCGCCTGGCGGCAACCAACCTTTTCCGCGAACGACTTGCGCCCTTCCTCGCTCCGCGCGAAACAGCTAACCACCTCGGCCGCGCCGCTGCGGTCCACCGAACCCGCCAGCATAGCCCCCCACCCACCAAGACCTACCGACGCCAGACGCACCTTATCTTCAGCCACGGTTTCTCCTTTTTCATTTCATAACGATTGCCCTCTGCCGAATTCCACCTCCGGCAGGCTGCAAATAACAGAAAAGGCGCGGGGGGCTCGCGCCCCCCGCGCCGTGATCCCGTGTTGCGATCTGCCTCCTTACTTCATCATGAACCAGGAGTCTTCATCACGAAGCTCCAGGGCAGCGTCATCTCATCGTAGCGCATCTTGTAGTCAAGAACCTTCGTGTTTACGCCGTACACATCATGGCTCTTGGCGATAGGCTTGTGAGTGGCATTATTGTGCATGAACCAGTTCGCCTCCTCGAGCCGCTTCTGCTGAAGGGCCGAGTCGGCGGTCCTTAGAGCCTTGTCGATCATCGTTTCATATTCCTTGTAACAATGAGGGCTCCATTTTCCGCCGCAGGACATGACACCGCGGAAGCTGTTGCCCGGTATGCCGCCCTGGTTGCCATAACTGGAAATAAACATCATGTTTCCTTTTAACGTACCCTTCGCGTATTTCTTGAACCTGCCTCTCCAGACCCTTTTCGAGGAGGCTTGGCATTTTGCGTCAACACCAATTTTTTGCACCATACTGACAATCGCCTCACACATTTCAACATCAGCCGGGATCGTGTTTCGTGGGGAGATCATGGTCAATTTAAAACCCTTGCCAAAGCCCGATTCCTTCAAGAGCTTCTTCGCCTTGGCCAGGTCATAGGGATACCAGGATTTCATCTTGGGGTTGTAGCCGGCCGCCATCCCCTGGTGGATCAGCTGGAACCAGGGATCGGCACGGTTCTGCAAGAGGGTCTTGATGATGAGCGGCGTGTTAATGGCGTGGCTTACCGCCTGGCGAACCTTTACGTTCGCCATGGGCCCACCATGCTTGGTCAGGTAGCCGACGTAATAGATACGGATGCTGGGGGTGGTAAGCACCTTCAGGCCCGGTTTGGCGTTGATTTGCTCAATGAACTGGGGCGCCACCCTCATGGCGAAGTCAATTTCGCCGGTCGTCAGGGCCTTCACGCGGGTCGTGGGCTCCCGGATAATGCGAATGATGAGGGTCTTGGGCCGGTTGGGATATTTTTCATTGCCCCACCACCGGGGATTCGCTTCCATCACGAACCTCTGGCCCTTTTTCCATTCTTTGAGGACGTAGGCGCCCGAGCCATAGCTCCCGGTTGCGATTTGGCGTATGTCAGACCCTTGACGGCCTTGCGGTTGATGACGTGACCCCAGGTTCGCATCAGGGCCGGCAGGTCATTCATCGGGCCTTTTGCGTGGATGTAGAAGTTTCGATCGTCGATGATCTCCACCCCTTTGATGTCCTTGTAATAGGACTTCACCGAACTCTGCAGGCCTTCGTCCTCCCAGACGCGGTGGAGGGAGAACTTAACATCCGCGGAGGTGACTGGTGTTCCGTCGGCGAATACCGCGCCCTTGCGCAGGGTGAATTTAAATTTCGAGGCGCTGACGCGCTCGAATTTTTCGGCCAGCCAGCCGTAGAGCTTGCCCGTTTTCAAGTCCGCCTGAACGAGGGTATCGTAGGTCCACGGCCACAGCATGGTGCCCA
Source organism: bacterium (assembly GCA_965218885.1). GTDB lineage: Bacteria > UBA8248 > UBA8248 > UBA8248 > UBA8248 > Bin107. The sequence goes on from OZ244713.1 coordinate 3,790,874, forward strand.
TGAAACCGGGCGTTTTTCCCGGGTCCCAGGTTGCCGGTTGTCCATGGACAGCGAGCCTGAGCGTTCCCTTAAAGGCCTCGGCGCGATGCGCGGCGAAGCCGAGAAGGGTTATGACGAGAAGAGCAACCAACCACTTTCGCATAGCAACTACCTCCTTAGAGCGACAGAATGATAATTTCTTCATCACAAATGAAATCTGTTGCGTTGTTTCTTGGATCGGTGATGCAAATGCACGCTGAAACACCAAATTCTGCGCCGTTAACAGTGTGATTAGCAAGACATTCTGTATCAGAATGTAGAAGAGGTCAAGCACGCAAACAGCCGCCAGTTGGCATTCAGTAGCGATCAATTCAGGAAAACTTCATGGCGGCAGTTACTGGAAATCAAGGAGAAATTTCATGTCCGAAGGTATCTCCCCCGCCCCCGTGGACAGGGCTTATGTCGTCAAACCGGCGCAAGAACCGATACAGATTCCGGCGGAAAACCCGCCGGGAGATTGCTCGGAGGTTGGCGAGCGAATCATGGGCGAGCTTAAAGCGCTTGGCGTGGATCGCATCGAAACCCAAGAATTCGTTTCGGGCCGGCCGAACTTCATCATCCAGGCCGGCGAGGGGGGGCCGGGCGATTCGTGCGGCCACTTCGTTATCGGCGGCCACATGGACACGGATGGTGTGTAACGGCGAGCCCTTCCAGGTCGCTTTGGTCGGCAGGTTCGGAGGAAGGCTTGCCCGGAGTTGTCTTGACCACAGCGGAAAAGATGTACATTATTCACTTTATCTACTAAAGAGCAGAACACTTTTGATCCGGCACGGTATCCGGGCAACTTTTGAATCGTAGAATCTATTTTATTTTCGAGGGCTGTATTTTTTATGCGCGCTTATATCATCCGCGGTCTACTGCAGAGTTTGATTGTCCTGTGGATGGTCCTCCTCATCGTCTTCTTGATGCTTCACATGACAGGGGATCCGGCCGACGTCCTGATGCCCGATGAAGCCACCCTGGAAGAAGTCGCCGCGTTCAACAAAGAAAGGGGCTTCGATAAGCCGATCTACATCCAATACTTTAATTTCCTGTTCGGCCACAAAAAAAACAAGGGCGTTTTGAGGGGCGATTTCGGAGATTCGTTCTACCACAATGTCCCCGCCATGGGCCTTGTCACCGAGCGCATTCCCGCCACGGTAATGCTCGCCGTTTTTGCCCTTTTCGTGGGGCTTGTGATCGCCATCCCAACCGGGATCTGCTCGGCCGTTTTCCGTAAAACCTGGATCGACTATTTCAGTTCGGTCTTGTCGATGGCGGGCCAGTCCATCCCCAACTTCTGGCTGGGCCTGATGCTTATTATCCTATTCTCTGAAATTCTCGGGTGGCTGCCGACATCGGGCTACCGGGAGGCGAAGAGCATCATCCTGCCGGGACTGGCCGCCGGTCTCTACGCCACGGCCCGCATCATGCGGATGATGCGCTCGACACTGCTTGAGGTGATGTCCCAGGACTTCGTGAATACGGCGCGCTCGAAGGGAATCACCGAGGCCTTGGTCATCGGCCGCCATGCCCTCAAAAACGCATCAATCCCCGTTGTCACGATCATCGGCCTGGAACTTGGCGGCTTGCTCAGCGGGACGGTGGTCATCGAAGTCATCTTTGCCTGGCCAGGGGTGGGTTGGCTGGTGGTGGAATCTATCAATGTCAACGACTATCCGGTTGTCCAGGCGGCGGTGGCCCTGCTTTCGTTCATGTTCGTGGGCGTCAATCTCGCCGTAGACATCATGTATGCGTGGCTCGATCCGCGCGTTACATACAGTTAGCGCAGGCGGAGGCAAGAAACATGGCGATGGACAACCCCCTGGACGCTGGCGCCGCCCCCCCCTTCGATCAGGATTTGGACGAGCGCGGCCCCTCAGATTTGCAACTGGCGCTGCGAGATCTTTTAAAGCGGCCTCCGGCGCTCTTTGGCGTTTTCTGCATTATCATCACAATCCTTTGGGCTATCGTCCCCGGTCTTTTCTCGCCCCATGACCCCTTGTCTCAGGACCTGTTGCGTCACCTGAAGCCCCCGGGTTTCGTGGACGAAGCGGGCAACACCTATTGGCTCGGCACGGACCGGCTCGGGCGCGACATCTTGAGCCGAATCATCTGGGGCTCGCGTGTCTCACTCTCCGTGGGTTTTGCCGCCGTCTTTATAAGCGGTTTTATCGGGATAGGAACGGGACTCGTTGCGGGCTACTACGGGGGCAAAATTGACGCCGTGATCAGCAGGATTGTAGACACCGCCCTCGCGATCCCGTTCGTCCTGCTCGCGATATCCATCATTGCGATCCTGGGAGCGAGCCTCCAGAACATCGTCCTCGCCATCTCCCTAAGGACGTGGACCGTCTACACGAGGGTGGTACGAGGAGGGGTCTTCGCATTAAAAGATACCGACATGGTCACGGGAGCAAAATCCGCCGGCTGCAACACCCCCCGGATCATGCTCATTTATCTCCTTCCCAACGTATTTTCTTCCTGCATCGTGGTGGCCACCATTTATCTGGGCCGTATGATCATCATCGAATCCTCTTTTTCCTTCCTGGGCATGGGCGTGCCCCCCCCGACCCCGACCTGGGGCGGGATGCTCGCCGAGGGCCGCGGATTCCTCGACACCGCCTGGTGGCTCACCCTCTTTCCCGGCGTGACGCTCACGCTGACCGTATTGGGAGTCAATCTCCTGGGGGATTGGCTTCGGGATGTGCTCGACCCCAGGATGAAGCGCCTGGACGACTAGCGCGCCCGCAGATGTGGCCGATCCGCCTCCTGTATTTGAACTTTTTTTCGGCTCCCAAATCATTGAAAGGGAAATCATGACAAGAATTTTTGTGCCTCAACCGATTCCGGAGGTCGCTGCCGCCAAACTCGATAAACTGGGCGAGGTGACCACATATCCACATGTCGACCGCATGATTCCAGAATCAGAGCTGCTGGAAGCCGTGCGCGACAAACACATACTGTTCGGCATAGGGGAGATCCCCTTTAACGAGCGAGTGTTCGACGCGGCGAAAGAGTTGCAGTTCGTCTCCGTCATGCACGGGTCAGCGAAGTTCATTGATTTTGCAGCGGCGACGCGCCGCAACATTCCGGTCTCGGGGCAAAAAAGCATGACCCAAAAAACAACAGCGGAATTCACATTCGCTCTTTTGATGGCGACGGCGTGGCGATTGCCGGAGGCGGATACATTCCTCCGAGAGGATCGCTGGCGACAGAATCAGTCGATGGCTTTCATGGGTACGCGCCTCTACGGCAAGACGCTCGGGATCGTCGGGATGGGCCGAATCGGGCAACTGGTAGCGCGCAAAGCCGCCGCTTGCGATATGCGCATTACCTACAACAAGCGCACCCCCCTGAGCCCGGCGGAGGAATTTGTTCTCGGTTCAGCCGAATTTCGCACCCTTGACGATTTGTTTACCGAAGCGGATTTCATCGCATTGACCCCGGCGCTCACCAAAGACACCGTGGGTCTCATCGATGAACGGCTTATCTCTCTCATGAAGCCGAGCGCCATTCTGATTAACACTTCGCGCGGCCTCATTTTGGACGAGGCGGCCCTGGAGAAAGCCCTGAGAGAAAAGAGAATTCGGGGCGCCGGGCTGGACGTCTATCAGACCGAGGTTCCCGAGCCCAATCCGGGGCCGATAGCGGGCCTTAAAGATCTGCCTAATGTCGTTCTTACCCCGCACATGGGCAGCGCGGGCCGCGAGACGCGCGAGGAGATGGCCTTGCGCACGGTGATGAATATCGAGCGCTTCATCGCAGGCAAGCGGCCGTATGATGTCTTTAACCCCGAAATTTATGGCGAGGCGACCATTACGGACGAGGTCATCGGATAGCCAACGAAACGACGGTTTTACTTCCGGTAACCCTTGCGCCTTGAAATAATTGGATCTCCGCCAGGTCTAAAACCTGTGGGTGGCGAATTGGTAATTCCACATCAAATCAATCACTTCTTCGTCTCGCCAAAGAAGGCTCGATGTTCACTCACTACGATGCGCAGCAGAGTTGCACTGCCGGCCGAGCGTCCATTGTTCATCATTGAATAAAAAGGCGCGCCGATTAATAAAGAGGAAAATATCCAACGATATTGTTCCAGGATGAGTGCTACATCAAAGGGACATCACCCTACTTGAATTTCTATCGTTACTTTGCAAAGTTTCTTTGTTGCCGTTTGGCTGAGGCAAATGCGCCACGTCCCGCCCATATGTCACGTTTTGCGATCGGCAAGCCCAACACAAACTGTGTTTGGATTCGGATTGACAAAGATTGGACATATCGGCAATTGGCCCCGTTGATTGGCGAACATCTATACGCCGCTCACGGTGGCCTCTCGTTGTATATGGTGACCGAAAGGAACTACCTCTCCACGCTCACGCCTACCGAGGCGAGATCTTCGCCCGTGGCAGGCCGAAACCGTGACAGCGCCGAAGAATATCACGTATAGCCATCATGTCGGTTCTCTTCATCGAGCCCTGTCTCCTCTCTTCGATCGACGGATCGATGAGGCTGAGCCGTGAGAGGATCGGCGCGCCCAGGAGCGTGGATGCCGTTGCAGAGCCAGACAGCCGACCGGCCCGCGCAGGAAACCCGGCCCCGGACGGTCAAGAGCGCCCGGATTTCGCACTTTGACACTTCAAGTATGCGCCTGATAAATTAAAAGCAGGGAATGCCAGTTGATAAAATATGGAAGTTTCAATGCGCTAGTCAATCTCTAAAAATAGGGGGTTCAAGATGCGCTACTCAATCTCTATCAGGCGGCGGCTTCAAATTTCCGCAACAGTTCTAGTATTCGGTTTGGCAGCCTTAGTCGTCGCGCCCTTCGGCGATCGCGCCGAGGCGGCGAAAGTATTGCGGCTGGGCGTGCTCGGCCCTCTTACCGGCGATCTTGCGTTCGGTGGTGAATTCCAGCTCAAGGGGGCGCAACTGCAGGCCGATTTGCTGAACAAGATGCAGAACAAGATCAAGATCGAGATCATCGCCGAGGATGATGAATCCAAATGTGACGTCTCGGTCTCGGCTGCGCGCAAGCTGATCGCGCGTGACAAGGTTCATGCGCTCCTCGGCGCATGGCAAAGCACCTGTACGCTCGCTATCGTTCCGATCACCGCGGCGGCGAAAATTCCGCAATATACAACGAGTGTCGCGGGACCGATTACCCAGCAGGGTTCCAAGTGGATCTTCCGGGTTGCCGTTCCGACCAAGGGCCTGAACATAGCAACCATCAATTACGCCGTTAAGAAGCTTGGTCTGAAAAAGATCGCCATCCTCTCTTCCAATGAGGAGGTCGGAAAATCCTTTTCCGCCAGTACCGCCGCCGTATTGAAAACGCTTGGGCTCAAGCCCGTGGCGAAACAGGAATACGCGCGTGGCGACAAGGATTTCACGGGCCAACTCGGCCGTATCAAGGCCGCGGGCGCAGATGCCGTCATCATGGCGACGGGATTCCAGGAGCAGGCCATCATTGCCCGCCAGGTGAAAGAACTCGGCATGAAGGTTCGGCTTCTCGGCGGCGATACCATTGGCGGGAATCCGAAGTTCGTGGACCTCGGCGGCAAGCACGTAGAGGGTATGGTGTTCGCCACGACCTTTATCCCCGTAAGTTCCGACAAGCGTCTGGCGCCCTTCATGAAGGCCTACATTGCGAAATACAATGAACGTCCCGACCCTTGGGCCGGCGAGTTCTATGACGCGGTGGGCATCGTATTCGAGGCTGTCAAGGCCAACGGCTACGTCCCCGACAGCAAACAGATAGGCGCGTTTACGCGCAATCTCACCAGCGCGAAGAACAGCTACAGCGGTATCTTGGGCAACGTCTATTTTGCTAAAAACGGAGACGGCGCCTGGGAGCCGATCATCGGGGAAATTGTCGATAGCAGCAATGCCGACGGAGAGTTTTGGCGGTCTCTCGGTCGATAGCGTTTACTTGAAGCTCACGGCGGTCCCGTTGCAAGCAACCGGACTGCCGTGAGTGGTTTTCGGGCCGGCGACTTGAGGGTTGATGGCCTCATCGCCTGAAGATCGGCGCGAAAACTGTCAATCACGGGTGGCGCATTGCGTTACAATTGGCCGAGGTCACCATGCCGAGCAACCTGTCCCAGAAAATCTCCGCCTTGATTGATGACCTGCGACGAATACCCGCCCCCGCGTAGGCCGAGGAAATCTGCGGCGAGGCAAAACGACGGAAGAGGTGTCCGGATGGCGAGAAAACTGGCCGAATGGGCTTCGTAACACGCTCAGATCACCAAAATCAGACCGCCGGATGCCGGCGGTGGAGACCCCATCCCAGCGGTAGTGAAATTCGGGTATGATCACCACGGAATTGAAGGTTACCCGAGGAATGCAGGATCAATACAAACGACGCGGAACTGTGAAATGGGGATAGATTTACATATCGTCACGCAGCAGGTTGTCGGCGGGCTGGCGGTCGGCTGCGTTTATGCCCTGATCGCTCTTGGCTTCACGATGATGTTGCGGGCCACCGAGCTCGTCAACTTTGCACAGGGCGAATTGGTGATGTCAGGCGCCTTCATCGGATATACCCTCTTGGTGGCGACACCGCTGCCGTATTTAGCCGTATTCATCGTAGCGAGCATCTTGACGGGCATTCTGGGCATGCTGATCGAGCGCGTAGCCCTGCGCCCGATACGACTGCGACAATCGCCGCTCTTGAATTTGATTATCGCAACAATCGGGATTGGGATATGCCTTCGGCTGGTCTCGCAACTGATATGGGGGGCCGCGCCGCTGCGCTACCCGGTATCCGTTGGCCAAGTAGGCCATCTTGTCGTGGCCGGGCTGCCGATGAGCATTCAGCATATTTGGATTATCGCCCTTGCCATTCTCTCAATGCTCGGCCTGCATTACTTCTTTGAGCGAACACTTTCCGGCATCGCGTGGCGGGCGTCGGCATATGACTCATACACGGCGGAAATTCTGGGTGTAAGTTTTGATCGCGTCGTCACGATGACTTTTGGCATCAGTTCCATGTTGGCAGGCGCCGCCGGCGTCCTCGTCGCACCATTGTTTTTTGTCGCGCAGGACCTTTGGCTGCAGGGACCCCGATCATTCGCCGGTGCGGCGCTGGGGCAGTTTCACATACTCGGTACGATGATTGGCGGTCCCATTCTAGGCCTCCTGGAGACTTTCGCCGCGGGTTACATTTCATCCGCTTACAAGAACGGGATCGCCTTTGGCATCACCATCATTGTGCTGATGCTCGTAGCGATTCCTCGAATGCCGCGTGGCGGGAGCTTGGTGTTCAGGTACGGGCGGCAATCAATAGCGGACTTGTTTGAGTTGAACGATAAGCAAGCCGCCCATCTCAGGTACGGCATGATCGCCGCGCTCGGTGTCATCGCCTTTCTGCTGCCGTTGCTCCTCGATACATATGAGGTATATCTCGTCACGCTCATCCTGATCTACGCCACGGCCGCCCTCGGACTGCAGCTCGTAATCGGATACGCCGGCGCCATCATCGTCGGTCATGCGGCGTTCCTGGGAATTGGCGCCTACACTTCGGCGATCTTGACAGTATACTTTGGCGTTCCATTCCTCCCCGCAATCATTGCGGCGGCGATTGTCGCCGCAGTGTTCGGATTGCTGTTCGGGCCGATATTGAGGCTGCCGACCCACTTCTGCGCCATCGCAACCCTGGGTTTTGGCGAGATCATGCATCTCGTGTTCATCAACTGGAAAGACGTAACAAACGGGATGTCGGGCATTAGCGGTATTCGAAAACCGTCCATCGGCTCCTTTGTGTTCGAGGAAGGGGCGCCCTTCTATTTTCTGACGATAGCCGTACTGGTGATCGTCTTCGTGGCGCTGCAGCGCCTGATAGCGTCACGTTATGGCCGTGGTTTGATCGCGGCCCGCGAGAACGAGCTGGCTGCGATCTCCATGGGAGTGAATGTTGCATGGTACCGGACGCTCTCCATCTGCATCGGCGCCGGTTGCGCCGGGATTGCAGGTTCTCTGTATGCCCACTTCTTCTCCTATATCAGTCCGGATTCCTTCACGATCCTGCAGTCGATCGCATTCCTTACGATGGTCGTGCTTGGCGGTCTTGGTAGCTTTGCCGGCGCCATTATCGGGGCTTTCTTCGTCCTTGGCGTTCCGGAAATGCTGCGTAAGCTTGCGGAGTATCGAATCCTGATCTTCGGGCTGCTTCTGATCGCGTTCATGATGTTCTTGCCGGGGGGACTGGCGGACCTCGGCCACCGATTGCTATCCATATTCAGACGGAAGGAAGGAACTCCTGAAGTCTCGGTTGCCAGTTCGGAAACAGGCGAAATCTTGGCTGCCAATCCGGTGAAAAACAATGTCAATTCTTAAGGTGGATGATCTGACCGTGAATTATGGGGCGCTCACGGCTCTCTCGAGTGTATCGCTCGAGATTGACAACGGTGAGATACATGGTCTGATTGGTCCCAACGGATCGGGCAAGACGACTCTTTGCAACGCGATCACGGGGTTTCTGCGCCAAAAATCGGGAGAGGTCCTCTTTAACGGCCAGAACATCAGCTCGACCAGGGCATACAACATGGCCGGCCTGGGAATTTCGCGCACCTTTCAAGACCTTCAAGTGTTTTCGGAGATGACGGGGCTCGAGAACGTCATGATCGGTTATCATGGCAAGAGCCGAAGCGGTGTCATCGGCGGGGTCTTTCGCCCGCCCCGGGTCGTGCGGGAAGATTCGGAAATCAGAGACAGGGCGTATGAGGCGCTTGAATCCGTGCGCCTCGCTCATCTTGCTAACCGGCCGGCAAACCGGATGTCGTTTGGACAACAACGCATGTTGGAGCTTGCGCGCGCTCTGGTTTCCGATCCGCTGCTCGTCCTGTTGGACGAGCCGGCCGCGGGTTTAAGTCCGGTGATGTACGAGCGGCTCACCGAAATCCTGGATAACCTGCGATCTCGCGGGAAGACGAGCATATTGCTGATTGAGCATGTCATCCGCCTGGTGATGAGCATTTCCGACCGGATCACGGTTCTCGATCACGGCGAGAAGATCGCCGAGGGGACGCCCGAGGTCGTTCGCAAGGATCCGAATGTAATCGAGGCCTATCTGGGCAAGGCGATGAAGTATGTTGACGCTTGAGAATATCTGGGCCTCGTATGGCCCCGTACAGGTACTGAGCGGGGTTTCGCTCGATGTTCCCGCCGGCAAGGTCATTACCCTACTTGGCGGTAATGGCTCGGGAAAATCGACAACATTGAAAACGATCGTTGGCGCCGTTAAGGCGACCACCGGCAGCATTCGATTCGAGGATAAGGAAATTTGCGGTATGGAACCTCGTGAAATCGTTCCAATGGGCATTTCTCTTGTGCCACAGGGGCGCCGCATCTTCGCGCCACTGACGGTTATGGAGAACCTGAGGCTCGGCGCTTACGCGCGGCGCCGCCACAAGAAATCAAAGGATGATTTCGAGTCAATCTACGAACGGTTTCCGGAGGTTCGCCAATGGCTGAGGCGCAAGGGCAATACGCTCAGTGTCGGACAACAGCAGCTCGTCGCATTTGGACGCGGTCTGATCTCGCGGCCGAAGCTTCTGTTGCTTGATGAACCTTCGTCGGGACTTGCGCCGATCCTTGTCGAGCGCCTGGGCGAAATCATCATGAAACTGAAGGAGGCCGGAATGACGATTCTTCTGGTCGAGCAAAATGTCCATCTGGCGCTCTCGGTCGCTGACTTCGGGTACATTTTACGCGACGGCAAGATCTCCATGGCCGGGCCCACCGCCAATCTTATCGGAGACGGTGACCTGATACGCCACTACCTCGGGGGATAAAATTTCCGGAACCGCGTGTTGCGACCGATGCGAGACGACAACGGCGCCATCCGAAGGCGAAATGCGTGTGATCCAGTGACAAGCGATTGTCACGAGTCTCAAGATAGGAGAATCCGAGTATGCCCAGAACAATACAAGATCCGAGACTGCCTCCGCCATCAGGACCTTACTGTTACGCGTTCCGGGCGGGGAATTACATCTTTCTTGGCGGGATGCCGGGCATCACGACGGAAGCGTTGATTGTCGATGGTATCCCGAATGGCCGAATGGCTGGAGAAACGCCGGGTCGGGCCGATATGGAAGCCCAGACACGCCAGGCCATAGAGGCCCTGAAACTCGCCGTTGAGATCGCCGGTGGTAGGTGGAGCGACGTTCTTCGGCTGAATCTGTTCCTCGACAGTTGGAGAGAGATCGGGCCATTTGTCAAAGCGTACGAGAAATACCGTACCCCCGCCGTACCGGCCGACACGCTCGTCGGCTACGGCCTCTATATGCCGTCGATGATCATGGAAATCGAAGGGCTGGCCGGCGCCGTAGAAACCACACCACTCTTGCCTGTCGGGAAGCAGGCGCATGAGTATGCCCCGTCCGGCGCCGGCAGGAGGATGGGCGACCTGTTGTGCCTGAGTGCGCGGCTGCCGATCGACGCCAAGGATGAGGTCGTCTCGCCGGGGAACTCGAAGGCGCAGACCGAGGCTATTCTAGAGGGTCTTGCAGAAATATTGTCGGAAAACGGCGGATCCCTCGGGGACATCATTCGCCTGCGAGTATTCGTCCGTGACACGAGAGACGTGGAGGCGGTCGAAGCGGCAATCGACGACGCATTTGCGGATCCGGGGCCGGTCACGACGATCGTGACGGCGCCTTTGCCGGTTCTCGAAGCCGACGTAATGATAGAGCCGACCGCATACCTTGGCGAGAAGGAATATCGGACGGGGCCCGGAAACGCCCGAGGCGTTTTGGCCGGTGAGTTAATGATCTCCAACGGAATTCTCAGTGTGGATGGCGAAGGTGGCGTGCGCGATCCCGGTGATATCCAGAAGCAGACGCGAAACGTCCTTGCCAATGTGGAACATCTTCTGAAGGAGTTCGACATGGAGGTGACGGACGTCACGCAATCCCAGGTGACGCTGACCGATTTCCGCGACTATGACGCCTACAACGCCCTTTACAGAAACTTCTTCGCCTTTCCGTTCCCCGCCAGGAATTCGGTCGAAGCCGGATTGGGGAAAATTTCGCATTACGGCTTGAAGTACCAGATCGAGGTTTCGGCAATCCGCAATGCCTGGAAAGAAGGGCTGGTCGTGACGGCCGAGGACAGTTATTACTTCAGGCGCATCGAAATGGAAGGCGGAGCGTAAACCGAGGGCCTGGTCTACGAGCAACTGATGCGGGCGACGGCGGGGGCGGACTACAGGGCCGCGAGCGGCGGTTGTCCTTCGCGGCGGGCGAAACCGAGAAGACCGTGGCGGTGCGCGGCGATGGGGCGGGCGAGGAGGAACCACCACGGCTCAGGCTGATCCCCTCCAGCCCAGGCTACACCCTCTCCACATGCCTCGCACGGGACGTCCGCATCATCGGCAAGGTGGTTGTGGGTCGTGCGGCGGGTGTGAATACCAGACACCGACACAGCAAGGGCCTGGAGCCGTCGCCATGATGGTGTGAACGCCCACGGATATTCCCCTTTCCCATGGATCGTACATATCTCTTTTCGCCCGGTAGACGCGAGGAGGCGTTTTCACCGGCCGTGAAATTATTTTATCCTATTGATATCATTAAGGAACAGGCATTATTCGAAACCTCGTTCGGAACTCTCCTTCCGCAATATGCAATCAAAACGAAAGCGGATTCATTAAAACTTCTGCGCATTCCGGCGAATCCATGTCGGCTCATTGCGTGGCCCTCCTCCAAAGTCCGGCCCGCAACGGCTTGTTTGCGGTCATGCTCCGGCGCCCGGCAACGTATATTCAGGAAGCACCGGATCGCGCCCCATGACGGCGTTTGATTCGCTCCCGCGGCCAGGATTCGTTGTTGGGACAAGCCAATTTTCGGTTGACAAAAACGGGAACGAGCCATATATTTATTAAAAAATAAGAAATAATTTCTCTATATTTGAGAATTTAAATGTCTACCTCTTCCCTGAAGACGATAGACAAAGCTATAGATCTCCTCTGGGCGATAGCCTATGGATCCGGCTCTTCTTCGGTGGAAGAGATCTCCTCCGAGATCCAACTGCCCAAAAGTACGACATACCGATTCCTCAAGACCCTCCAAACCAGGGGCTTCGTGGACGCTTCCGCCGAATACGGAAAATACCGATTGGGGTCTTCCCTCTCCCTCCTCTCGAAAAATAGTTCTCAGAACGGACAAAATGGAACCCTTTGCGAACTTGCGCTTCCCGTCATGAGAAGGCTTACCTCGGAAACGGGGGAAACAACTTTCTTGTGCATCAAATCGGGTCGGGAAACCATTTGCATCGAGTGCATAGAAAGTCGCCAATCGATCATCGCTCGTTTTTTTGTGGGAGAGGTGCGGCCTTTGCACGTCGGGGCGGCGTCGAAAGCCCTACTCGCCTTTTTGCCGGATCAGGACATCGAGACGATTATGCAGCAGAAACTATCGAGGGTGACAATAGATACGTGCACTAATCCCGTCAAATTAAAAAAAGAGCTCAAGGAGATTCGTGAAAAGGGCCACGCGTACAGCGACCAGGAGTTCATTGTTGGGGCCAGGGCAATTTCCGCACCGGTGTTTGATGAACGGGGTATCGTCGCGGCTTCCTTGACGCTCTCGGCTCCAGTTCACCGGATCGTAAACTCGAACCGGAAAATCCTTGCCGCCCAAGTCGTCAGAGCCGCTCGAGAGGTTTCGGCGTCCCTGGGTTGGAAGGAAGCTGAAGCATAGAAATCCTGTTTTCGGGAAATCTGTGCGAATCCTCATTATATGGAGTCTTGTCGTTGCTTCATCATCCATCCGGGAGTTCAAGGAAGGTTCGTTGTCTACCCAACCAAGGAGGGCAAAAAATGATGCGCGCAATGAAGACGTTCATCAGGTTCGCAGTGCTGGTCATCGCCATTTGGGCGATGACGATTTCCTCCGCCCAGGCTGCCAAGAAGTTCGTTACCATCGCCGGCGGCGCTTCGGGCGGAACGTACATCGTGGTCGCAACCGGAATGGCCAAGATCTTGTCCAAATACGTTTCGGGGATGCGGGCGAACGCCGAGGTCACGGGAGGCGGTTTCGGCAATACGCGCCTCATCGGAACCAAGAGAGCCGATTTTGGTCTGACGACCCCGGACGCCGCCTACTTTGCGGTGGAGGGAGGCGGGCGATTCAAGCCAGGAGAAAAATACAAGCTCCGCGCACTGATGAGCGGCCACGCCAGCATCCAGCATTTCGTGACGCTCAGGAAGTCGGGAATCAAGAGTTTGTATGACTATCGAGAAAAGCGGATCTCCATCGGCCAGCCGGGAAGCTCCACGGCGGCGATGGGTGTGGCGATGCTGGAGGTCCTGGGGATCAGCACCAAACAGTTCGCCCGAACGGATCATTTGACACAAACTGAAGCTGTTGCGGCGCTGAAGGACGGAACCGTAGACGCAACCATTCAGCTCGCCGGAATTCCGGGCGGTGCGGTAAAAGATATCACTTCGACGCATGACGTGAGATTGGTCTCCATCTCCATGGAAGACATGAAGAAAATCAACAAGGCGCATCCATACTGGACACCTTCCCGCATTCCCAAGGGCATGTACGGCGGCATGAAGGGAGACGTCGGGGCGATGGCGTCGGCGACCATCGTCATCACCCACGCGGACACGGACAACGCGACGGTCTACGCAGTGACAAAAACGGTACTTGAGCACACCGATGAGCTCGGCGCCATTCACCGCGCCGGGTTGAAGTACAAACTTCCCGGCTCCGCCGGGAACATTCCCATTCCCATGCATCCCGGCGCCGCGCGTTACTTCAAGGAAAAAGGCATTCAGTAAATTGCCGTACGAGCACTTCGGCGCCCCCGCCTGAGGGCGGGGGCGCCGACCACCTCAAGGGAGTCGCGCAGTGAAAGCGAATGGCGAACCGAAGCAATCGCCGGATCCGGAAGAGGCGGGGGCGATCGTTCACGGCCGGGCCCGCCCGGACAACGCCTTCGAGCGCTTTCTCAACCCGATCATCACCTGGCTGGCCATTGCGCTGGCGGTTTTCCACCTGTACACGGGTTTCGCCGGTGCGTACGGAGCGCTCATTCAACGTTCGATTCACTTAAGTCCGATCCTGGTTCTCACATACCTTCTTTACCCGACTGCAACGAACAAAAGGTTCTATATTTTCGGTCGATTCCTCGATGCCCTTTTCATTATCGGAAGCGTCTCCATAGGCCTTTACATTATCGATCAATACCATGTTCTCACCTTTCGAGACGGGAATCCGAATTTATCGGATATGCTCCTCGGAATCCTCGCCATCATCTTGGTTCTCGAAGCAACCCGGCGGGTCATCGGCTGGACGTTGCCGTTGGTTGCCGTAGCATTCGTGATCTACGCCTATTGGGGCCCGAACATGCCGGGCGTCTTCGGGCACCGCGGTTACGACTGGGGGCGGATTTTACAGCACACCTACACCAGCACGGAAGGTATTTACGGGCTGCCGATCGGAGTTTCAGCGACATTCGTCATTCTGTTCATCATCTTCGGGGCTATTCTTCAAGAGACCGGAGCGGGTCGATTCTTCATTGATCTCGCCTTCGCGCTTTTCGGTCGAGTGCGAGGCGGGCCGGCGAAAGTCGCGGTTGTGGGGAGCACTCTTTTCGGCACGATCTCAGGCAGCGCCACGGCCAACGTCGTGGGCACAGGGACATTCACCATACCGATGATGAAGCGTCTCGGGTACCAACCCACCTTCGCCGCTGCGGTCGAGGCGGTGGCGTCGACCGGCGGCCAGTTCATGCCCCCCATCATGGGTGCGGCTGTTTTCGTCATGATTGAGATGATCCACGTCACTTATAGAGAGATTATCGTCATGGCGCTGCTGCCCGCCATCCTCTATTACGTCGCGGTGTTCATCGCCGTAGACCTCGAAGCCGTGCGCCTGGGGCTTCGGGGGATGGATCGATCGGAGCTCCCCAAGGCGACGCGACTCCTCGCGGATGGCTGGCCCTTTCTCGCCCCCCCGGTCATTCTCGTATTCATGTTGATGTACATGCATTGGTCCCCGACAAAAGCGGGTTTTTGGGCGATTGCGTCTACGGTTGCCGTCAGCTCCTTGAAAGCCACCAGTCGGTTGACGCCCCGGCAGATTCTCGGCGCGCTTCGCGCGGGAACAATGGCCACGCTGCAAGTCGCGCTCGCCTGCGCGTGCGCGGGAGTCGTGGTGAGCGTCTTCACGCTGACGGGCCTGGGGGCGAAGGTTTCTTTCGCTCTCCTCGAACTGGCCAATGAAGCTTTGCTTCCGATGCTGGTGATCGGCATGGTGACCAGCATTCTGCTCGGGATGGGGATGCCCACAACGCCGGCCTACATTATTCTGGCGGTGCTGATTGCCCCTTCCCTGGTCAAGGCCGGAGTGCCCCAGATACCGGCGCACCTCTTCGTCTTCTATTCCGGCATTATTTCGGCGATCACGCCACCGGTCGCATTGGCCGCGTACGCGGGCGCCGCCATAGCCAAAGCGCCTCCGCTGCGGACGGGATTCCTGGCAATGCGCATCGGGCTGGCGGCGTTCATCGTTCCGTTCATGTTCGTATACAGCCCCGGCCTCGTTTTTCACGGAAGCCCTTGGGAAGTGGTTTACTCGATCGGGACTTCCCTCCTGGGGATCTTGGCCATCACTTACGGTGTGCAGGGAAGAATGTTGCGGGAGCTCTACATCGTGGAGCGCATGATTTTGGTGGTCTCCGGGCTTTTGTTTATCCCTTACTCGATTTCAGCGAACGGAATCGGCCTCTTCCTGTTCCTGGCCCTGGTCGCATGGCAACGCTGGAGATCCGTAGATGTTTCCTTACCTATTCGCCGCGGAGCGGGAGCGGATGAGGTTACGTCTTCTTACCCATCACGAGAGGAACAGCGATGACGCCCCAAGACGTAAATCGCGATTACAACTTGATGAACGTAAAAGTTGTGACGCCCGAAGAGATTCGCCACGCCAACGTGGCTCTGCGCGACGGGCGGATTGCTTCAGTCGAAGAAGGCCCTCTTCCCGGGAGAAGCGCGGAGGAGATCGATCTCGGGGGGAAATTCCTTCTGCCGGGTATCATCGATCCCCACGTACACCTGCGCGACATGGGGGAATCCGAAAAGGAAGACTTCACCACCGCAACCGCCTGCGCCGCCGTCGGCGGAGTGACGACGGTGATGCAAATGCCCAACGGCATACCCGATGTTCTCACGGCCGAGGATTTTCGCGAACGAAAATCCCTCATCGAAAATCGTACGTACGCAGATATCGCCCTCTATGCCTGGGCTTGCGATCAGAACCGAAAAGAACTCCATCACTTCCGAGAGTTGGGCGCCATCGGTTACAAGATTTTCACCGCCGTAACGGGGGCCTTCAAAAAAGACTTCGAGGATTACATTACAGTCGACATAGACAAGCTCTTCCTCCTGTTTGAAGAAATCGCGGGCTTCGATGGACAGATTGGAATCCACGCCGAATCTAATCCGATTCTCGATCTCTTCACCGAGCGATGCAAGGAAAATATGAAACCGGACATCGACGCTTGGCGTCTGAGTCGGCCGAATTTCGCCGAGGACCTCGCGGTCTTCGATGCCCTCACCCTATCCACGGCCACGGGGGCCCGTTTGCATATTTGTCATGTCATCGGCGCCGAGGCGGTTCAACTCATCCGCAACGCGAAGAAAAAAAATCCGAAGATCACCTCCGAGGTGGCGCCGTGCAATCTGCTCTTGTGTGACGAGGACCTTCACGCGGTGGGTTCATGGGGAAAATTCAGCCCGCCCGTCAAGACGGCCGCCGATCGCGACGCCCTCCGTGAAGGGTTCCTGGACGGGACCATCGACACCATGGGAACCGACCACGCCCCCCAGATAAACGAGCTGAAGAATAACGAAAATATATGGATCGCCCCTCCCGGCGGACCCGGCCTCGAAATTTTTCTGCCTTCGATGCTGAACGAAGTGAATCAAGGTCTCCTGACGCTCCCGACGCTTGTTGCACGTTTGTGCGAGGCGCCGGCGAGGATTTTCCGCCTTTTCCCGAGAAAGGGGACGATCCGCGCGGGAGCGGACGCCGATCTTGTGGTGGTCGATATGGAGCGGACCGTGCTCGTCGACCCGGCGAAGGGAAAAAGCAAAGGAAAGTACACGGCCTTCGCCAACAGAACTTTTGTGGGAGCGCCGGTGATGACCTTTCTGCGCGGGGAGCTGATCGCCAAGGACGGAGACTTGGTGGTCCCGCCGGGCAGCGGCCGTTTTGCTCAACCATCGCTGGATTAAGCTCCTGATTCCATTCATTCCTCCAAACAACGGAAAACCGCGGAGAAAAAATGAAAGATCAGTGCCTGTTGCTTCGTGATTATTACGCCACGCCCGAGATGCGGACTATCTGGACAGAAGAGAACATGGTCCAAAAATGGCTCGACGTGGAGGCGGCCATCGCCTGGGCGCAAGGGGAAGTGAAGATGATTCCGAAGTGGGCGTCCAAGGCCATCGTGCGTAGTTGCGACGTGAAGAAGGTCACTCCCCTTCTCGTCTTCCGCGAATTCGAGAAGGCGCGCCACTGGATCGTCTCGCTGGTTCATGCTTTCGCGAAGGTGGCGGGACCGGAAGGGGAATATTTCCATCTAGGAACGACGACCCAGGACATCCTGGACGGCGGGCTGACGCTGCAGATCCGCGAGTCTTACGTCCTCCTTCTCACCGAGCTTCGAGAGCTCGAATCCATCCTCGTCCGTCTGGCCCGACGTCATCGCACCACCGTCATGGCCGGTCGAACGGAGGGTCAGCAGGCCTCTCCCGTCACATACGGCCAGAAGATCGCGATTCTTTGCAGCGAGATCCGGGATCACATCGAGCGACTGAAGGAGTGCAGCAAGCGGCTTTTTTACGCGAACGTCTCTTCTGGAACCGGCGCTCAGTCCACTTTCGTCTACCTGAGCGACCTTCACACCACCCGGCGGCTGGAAACGTTGGTGGCCAAGCGGCTGGCGCTCCATGTTCCCTACATCAGCATGCACCATCGGACGGACCGCTTTGCGGAATTGCTCAACATTCTCGCGCTTATCAATTCAACACTGGGGGAAGCGGGGATGGATATTCGCGACCTCCAGCGGACCGAAGTGGCCGAAGTGGCGGAGCCCTGGGACATCGAACACCAGCACAGCAGCAGCACCTTCCCCCATAAACGCAATCCTGAGACAAGCGAATGGCAGGAAGGACTCGCCAAGCTCTCACGGACAAACGCGCTCGCCATGATGGACGTCCAGCAGCAGCACGAGCGTGACGCGAGCCGCTACGCCGTGGAATTCTCGCGAATCGCCGAGAGCTTCGGTTTGGCGTCATCCGCGGTTGCGGCGGCCAAGCATATTTACGGCGGCCTTTTCGTCGACACAAAAGCGATGCGGCGCAATCTCGAGCTTCAGCGAGAGCTCACCATGACCGAAGCGGTGATGCTGCGCCTGTACCAGAAGACGAAGCGAAAGGTCGAAGCGCATACCATCTGCCATGACGCCGCCCAGCAGGCGAGGGAAGAGGGACGCTCGCTGAAGGAGTGCCTCCTCGCGTATCCGGTCGCGCGAAAACACCTCACCATCGAGGAAATCGACGAGGTCACGAAACCGGAAAACTATATCGGCACCTGCCCGCAGCAAGTAGACCGGGCGCTGAGGCGAATCGCACAACTCAGGCGCACGGACGGGCGGCACCTGCGGATGGGAAAGAAGGGATGAGCGCAGCCGATACGATCACTTTGGCCGTCGTGGGAGACTTTTGGGCCAACCGCCCGCTCCCTCGAGATGAACCCCGCCTTGAAATGGTCCTCGATCAGCTCCGAGCGGCGGATATTTCGGTGTGCGTTTTAGAGATGCCGCTTTCTCGGCGGGGAGCGCCGGCCGAAAAGATCGTCCGCATGCGGGCGCCGCCGGAGCGCGTGGAAGATCTGCATCACCTGGGGGTCGATTGCGTCACGATAGCGAACAACCACATGCTCGACTACGGTCCCGACGCCCTCCTGGACACCTTGGACATTCTGCGACGCGAAGGAATCCCCTTCGTGGGGGCGGGCCGGGACATCGAAGAAGCGTCGCGTCCGTTGGTTCTCGAGGCGGAGGGCATCCACGTGGCTTTTCTTGCGTGCGCGGCCACACTTCCTCTGGGAAGCTCGGCGGGAGAAGGCAGGCCGGGCGTGAATCCACTGCACGTCTTCACGGCCTGGGTGGTCGAGTCGAGCGCACGGACCCAAGAGCAACCGGGCACTCCGCCTCCCGTTATGACTTTCACCTCCCCCGGGGACATCCAGACCCTCCAGAACGCGGTGCGCGAAGCGAAAAGCTCCTCCGATCTCGTGGTCGTCCTGCCCCACTGGGGGTTGCCGAACGTGAGCGCCCTCATGGATTACCAACGCGACGCCGGACACGCTCTCGCCGCGGCGGGCGCAGACCTCATCGTCGGCCACCACGCGCATTGCATCCAACCGGTGGAGATGGTCGAGAGCACGCCGATTATCTACGGTGTGAGCAATTTCCTGTTTCACGAGCTTCCAGGCGGCATGTCCAGGAACGTGTACGATTTCATGTCGAAAGACGAACTCCTGGTGGAAGCCCGTCTCGGGGTGGAGGGAGTCCGCGAGTTGGCGCTCGCGCCGCTCGTTTTGAACTCGTCCGGACACCCACGCCTCGCCGAACCGGAGGAAACGATGCGGATCGTGGGAGAAGTTTCCGACTTGTCGGCGAAATACGGAACGGTGATCGAGTTCGCCGGCAGCCGTGGCCTGGTCAGGCTCAGGGAAAAGGCGGCCTGATTGATGCAATAGGAGTGAGACAGGATGTCCAACGAAGGGATGGTTTCCATCGCGTTGGCCGGGGACGCGTTCATCGGCAAGAAGCTTCCTCGTCCGGGAGAGCCGGGAGCGGAACCCGTGCGCGCCCTTTTCGAGCGCATGGCGGGGGCCGACGTGACGTTCATCAACCTGGAGAGCCCGTATTCCGAAAGGGGCTATCCGGCCGAGAAATACACGTTTCTGCGGTCCCATCCTTCCCTGATCGATGAGTTGGACGAGATGGGGGTGGACGTTGTCACCCTCGCTAACAATCACATGCTCGACTACGGCTACGACGCGCTTTTCGACACCCTGTCTCTTCTCGACGCGAAGGGGATTCGGCGCGTGGGAGCAGGCCGGAATTTGCAGGAGGCGTACGCGCCGGCCATCATTCAGAAGGCCGGGGTACGCGTGGCTTTCCTGGGTTTCGCCTCCACCCTTCCGCTCGGCTGCTCCGCGGGCGACGAGCGCCCCGGCCTCGCACCCATCCATATCTTTTCCGCTTTCGTCCTGGAGCCGAGCCCGAGAACCCAGGAACAACCCGGGACGCCCCCTCCGGTGAAAACTTTTCCGCTTCAGGCCGATCTCACGCGCATGCAAAAAGTCGTGGCGGCGGCGAAGCGAGAGGCGGACGTTGTGATCGTCGCCGGTCATTGGGGGCTGGCGAGCCGACACGAACTGGCGGAATACCAGACGTGTGTCGGTCGCGCGCTCGTGGATGCGGGCGCGGATGTGGTTCTGGGGCATCACTCCCACACGCTTCAGGCGGTCGAAATCTACAAAGGAAAGCCGATCCTCTACGGAATAGGGAATTTCATCTTCCACGACCTTCCAGATGTCGCAAACCCGGAACTGTCCTACGGTGGCGTGATGACGCCGGAACTCATTAAAGCGCGCATGCCACGGGAGACGGCTCTCTTTGAACTCACGGTCGAAAAGGATGGGGTAGCGGACTTAGGCTTCGTTCCAGTTTCGATTGACGATTCAGGCAATCCCGGCTTCGTCGAAGGCGAGAGAGCCGAAGGGGTGATCGACCTCGTGGAGAGGCTCTCGGCGGAGTTCACCACCCGAATCACCCGGAAGGACGGCATGGGGAAATTCGTTCTGGAATAGAAGGCTTTGCGGGATCTTCGCCGCATTGACTCCCACCTGGGGGAACGCACTCCAGGGGGCCGTCGCCGCACCGTCGACCCGGGCGCATTCGTCAAGAGTCGCCCTGCATCCTCCATCAGTAGAAAACGATAGTTCATTCACGAGCGATGAGGATTGGCAATGGACATGGACCTGGAGGGGAAGGTTGCTCTCGTCACCGGAGGGACGAGCGGGATTGGAAAGGCGACGGTATTGGCCTTTGCGGACCAAGGCGCGAAGGTCGCCTTCTGCGGTCGGGATCAAGCCCGCCTGGACGCCGCATTTGAGGCGGTGGAGGAGCGGGGCGGTGTGGGTCTCTCTCTTCGTGCGGACATCGGCGTGGAGGAGGAAGCCACGGAGCTCGCGTCTCGTGTGGTCGAGTCTTTCGGGCGGCTGGACATCCTCGTGAACAACGCCGGACGCGCGGCGCCGAGTTCGCTTCCCTCTCTGACGCCGGCGCAGATTCGAAAGACCGTGGACACGAAGATCGTCGGTTATCTCGTGATCACGCGCGAGGCGGCGCATTTCATGAAAAAGCAACATGGCGGACGGATCATCAACATGGTCGGAGGAACCGGCAAAGAACCCCTGCCCGGCGTTCTGGGAGGAAGCACAACGAACGCCGCGCTTTTGGGCCTGGGCAAAGGACTCTCCCAAGCCCTGGCCAAAGACGATATCCTGGTGAACACGATCTGTTTGGGGCAGATCGATACGCCCATGCAGGACTGGATGACGGAACGACTCGCCAAAGATCGAGGGATATCGATCGACGAAATGCGGCGGGCCCGTGAATCACAAATTCCCCTCGGACGATTCGGTTCTCCCGAAGAAGTGGCGGGGCTGGCGGTGTTTCTGGCGTCGGTTCACGCGAGCTACATCACGGGAGCAACGATCAACGTCGACGGCGGAAAATTCCATTCGATCGTCTGAACATTTGCGCGCCGTAGCCGGAAAACAACTATTGCAAATCGAGATAAAAATAATTGCAAATAGCCTGGAAAATCCCTCGCGTTTCCAGCCGTTTTTTGGACGGAGGATTTCGCCCGCATAGAGACACCAGGGCATTTCCACTGGCTGTGAAATCCATTTATCCCGTTGATATTATTAGGACAGGTTCATTGCTCACTCATCAGGCGCGATTGACCTCATCGGTCGGGGCTGAGCACGCATTTCCTCGCATTTGCCCGTGGCGGCGAAGTTCCGGGTCGGGTATGGTGGCGCTGCGCAAAGAAATCGAACCGAATAATGAATTTCTGAAAATATCGATAAAATTAGATAAATTAACGGGGTTTTTCGATAAATAAACGATAAATTTCTAAACAGGTATCATGCTGATTTTTAAGGAGTTGCCGGATATTTTTCCACCAGGCGCCTTGCGATGACCAGCCGCTGAATGTCGTTGGTGCCCTCGCCCACCTGCAAGAGAATGGAGTCTCGGTAGTACCTCTCGATAGGCAACTCCTTGATATAGCCGTATCCCCCGTGAATGTGCACGGCCGCCTCAGACGCTCTCTGGCAGGCGTCCGTGGCGAAGAGCTTCGCCATACCGGCTTCGAGGTCGCACCGCACGCCCTCGTCTTTCATGCGCGCCGCGCGGTAAGTGAGTTGGCGGGCCGCCTCCAGGGAGGTCGCCATGTCGGCAAGCTTTATCTGGATAGCCTGATGCTCGACAATGGGCTTGCCCATGCTCTTTCTCTGCTGCGCGTATTTGAGCGAATCCTCAAAACAGGCGGCATGAAGCCCCACAGCCCTAGCAGCCACCTGAATGCGTCCCAATTCCAGGGCCGCCATGAGCTGATGAAATCCCCTATTCTCTTCTCCTATCAAACAAGAGGTCGGAACCGGGCAGTCATCAAAAACCAGTTCTCCCGTTCGAAGGCCCTTATAGCCCATCTTGTCCAGATGTCGGCTTGCGCTGAAGCCGGGCAGATTCCTGTCCATGAGGATACAGCTAATCCCTCGGGTGGGTTTTTCCGCTTTGGGGTTCGTTCGGGCCATAATGGCGAAGTGCGTCGCGTTCTCGCTGTTGGTGATGAACATTTTAGAGCCGTTGACGATGTAGTCCTGCCCTTCCCGGCGGGCGGACGTTCTCAAAGCCGCGACGTCGGAACCTCCATCCGCCTCGGTGATGCCGATGCCGAAACGCATTTTGCCTTCAGCCACATTCGGCAGCCACTCCTGACGCTGCTCGTCGTTGCCGAATTCGTTGATCATCCATCCCACCATCGAATGACCACCGAGCACGCCGGTCAAGCTCATCCAGCCCCGCGCCAATTCTTCGGTCAAAACCGTAAAACTCATCGCATCCATCTCGCTGCCGCCATAGCACTCCGGCACGAGAGCGCCGAAATATCCCAGTTCCTTCATCCGATTGACCAGCGGATGAGGGTACTCGTCTTTATGCTCATACTCGCTGGCGACGGGAATCACTTCCTGTTTCACGAATTGACGAACACTGCTTTGTAGCGCGGATTGAAACTCATTCAACTGAACATCCATTGCTTGCTCCTAGAATCGCGTACGGTAATGATTCACATCCGTTATCAACCAAACAACGAAAGCCCGCTCAGTCCCTCTGATATCAAAAGTCGCTCCACGGGCTCGCCATTTCCCAAATGTTTTTCCACGATATCTTCAGCGTCCTCCGGCCTCACGCCACCATACCAGACATTATCGGGCATCACGCAAACAACCGCTCCGTTCTCGCAAACATCCATGCAACTTGTCGCGAGTATGCGCGCACGCCCTTTGAGGTTTTTCTCTTCTAAAAGGGATTTCATCCGCTCCCGGACCTCCAGGGAACCGCAGTTGGTGCAACTTCCCTTGGGGTGATCCGGCGCACGCTCATTCGTGCATACCAATACATAGCGCTTTTGCCTGAACATTTTCTCTACCCCGGGGACTGATGATGAAACGGATATCCAGCATTTCCCATAACGGTACGGGAGTTATCCGTTACTTTCTTTCGAACATCGTATGGAAGCTAACATTTATGAAGCATCCCTTCAATCAGAATCTCCTTTTTCTTTGTTTGTATTGAAGCTGTGAAACAGCATAATATATTGTTGTTGGGCTATACGTTCTCTTTAATGGGAAAGCGAATATGTCTCTCGAATCACCTGAAGATCGACCCAAGCGCGTCTTGTTCTTCGCCACGTGCCTGGTGGATCAGTTTTTCCCTGAAGTCGGCGAGGCGACCGTTCATTTACTCGAAAGCGCGGATATCGAGGTGATTTATCCTGAAGGGCTCACCTGTTGTGGACTTCCTCACTTCAACAACGGCTTCAGGGCGGAAGCAAGAAAAACTCTCGAAACCCAATTGCATCTACTGGAGGGCGACATTCCGATTATCGCCCCCTCGGGCTCTTGCGGCTGGATGCTCAAATGCGTTTTGCCCACATTGTTTACGGACGACCCGTGGGCGCGGGAAAAAGCCGCGCAAATCGCCGGGCGGGTAATCGAGTTATCCCAATTTCTGTGCAAGATAAAGATGAGTGATTTCGGGACTACGCTTCCCGGGAAGACTGTGTATCACGACTCATGTCACCTGCTCCGCGGAATGGGAGAAAACCAAACGCCCCGCCAATGTCTCGATCTCGTAGCGGAAAACCGGGAAGAATTGCCAAATTCCGATCGTTGCTGTGGGTTTGGCGGCTCGTTTTGCGTCAAATTTCCAGAAGTCTCGTGCGCGATGCTTGAAGACAAGATCAAGTCCGCCGAAACAATCGACGCGAATTGGCTCGTGGCAGCCGATGCCGGGTGCATGCTCCAAATAGCAGGCGGATTGTCCAGGCGCGACAGCAAAATCAAACTCCTTCATCTTGCCCAGGCCCTCACCGGACCGAACAACCCGGGCTGGCCCGAGGATTATCGGCTTTGAATACAACTTTTAATAAGCGCGCAAATTCCGCCTTGGTGAATATCCCTCTGCAGGAAGCTCTTCAAGCGGCTACGGGCAAATTCGCCAACCAGCGCGCTCAGGCATTCGAGTCGACCGCCGCTCCTCTCGCCTTGCGGGCGAAGGCGAGAGAAATTCGAAGGAAAACATTTGATGAGCTCGATATACACCTGGAAACCTTGTTCAAAAACCTGGAAAACCTCGGTGTGCATATCCATCCGGCAAGCGATGCAGATTCCGCAAAGCGAATCGTTCTGGAAATCGCCCGCAAACACGGGGTCAATACAGTCGTCAAGAGCAAATCCATGGCGTCCGAGGAGATTCACCTAAATCATGCGTTGGAGGCGGCCGGCATCACCCCATACGAAACGGACCTTGGCGAATGGATACTTCAACTGGCCAACGAAACGCCAAGCCACCTAGTGGCGCCAGCCATTCACAAAACATTAAAACAAGTCCAAGACCTTTTTCGCGAAAAAGTAGACCCCGCCTCCGGATCGGACCCCCAGGAACTCACATCAATCGCCCGAGAGAAGCTCAGAACGGAATTCATGCGCGCGGGCATGGGAATCAGCGGCGTGAATTTCGCCGTGGCGGAAACCGGAACGCTTTGTCTCGTCACGAACGAGGGAAACGGGCGACTCGTCACCACCCTACCCAAAGTCCACGTCGCCATCATGGGGTTCGAAAAAGTGGTGCCCACGCTACGAGACACGCTTACGCTCCTCTCCGTACTCCCCCGCAGCGCAACGGGTCAAAAACTCACCAGCTATTTCACCATGCTCACCGGGCCGAGGAGAGAAAACGAGGCGGACGGACCCGATGAGGTTCACCTCGTGCTCCTTGATGGAGGACGCTCCAGGCATCTCGGCACGCCATTTCAGGAAGCATTTCATTGTATCCGCTGCGGGGCTTGTCAAAACGCCTGCCCAGTCTTCCAGACGGTCGGCGGCCATACATACGACTCAGTATACGGCGGACCAATCGGTTCGATCTTGAGTCCCATGCTCCGCGGCCTCGAAGTCTGCGGAGAGCTCCCCGCGGCATCGAGTCTATGCGGCGCCTGTATGGACGCCTGTCCCGTTTTTGTTGACATTCCTCGCATGTTGCTGGAGATGAGAGAGGCGAGAACGGCCAAGAAAAATAACGCTTTTTTCGAGAGATTCTCGTTTCGCTTGCTTGGCATGGCGATGCGCAAACCCTTCATCTGGGAGATGGGTTTCAAGACAGCCTCCATTTTTTCAAGATTCATGAATACACAAACAGCCGCTTGGCTGCCGGGACCTCTCGGCGCCTGGGCGCAGGGGCGCGAACTTCCCAAAATTGCGAAAAAAAGTTTTCGAGCGCGCTGGCGGGAGCAAAAACGAGGGGTCACCGGTTCGCCTGCAACGCTGTCTGACATTTCGCGAACGGACAGCCCGGATGCGATTGTCGAAAAAACACATCATGCCCTGGAGTCGGCCCACGGATTATCGCACGGGAGCTTTGAAGCCTCCGAGGGCCCATTGCCGGAAATCACCGTCCCGGACACCGCCGCTCGTTTCTCCACGGAGTTTGAAGCAATAGCGAATCCCGTTCATCACCCGAATTCCATGGAAGACGTTCGAGAATATGTCCTCAATCTGGCGGCCAAGTGGAAAGAATATCCTGTCGCTGTCAGTGATGGCCTGCCGATTGAAGTAGCCGGCTGGCTTAAGGATGAAGGTTTTGACGTGATCTCACCAGCGAATGACGGGGATAACCGAGACGCCATCGCCCGGTGTGGAATCGGAATCACGGGCTGCGACTGGGCCATAGCGGAAACGGGCAGTATTGTCTTACGGAGCGGGCCGGGCCATCCGCGTCTTCATTCCCTGTTGCCGGAAACACACTTAGCCCTCATTCCCGAAAAGAATATATTGCCTCATATTTCCTCGCTGGGGCCTGAGCTCGAAAGAGTCCTTACACAAGAAGAAGGCGCCTCGCCCAGTTGCGTCAATGTCATCACGGGACCAAGTCGATCGGCCGACATCGCCCTGACGCTCATCAAAGGTGTGCATGGCCCGCGCGATGTTTTCGCCATCATCATTCCCACTACTTTCAACACAGAGAATCCGTAAGGCACACTTGTTCGAAGAGAAGGTGCAATTGCGTTCCCCGGAAAATAAATTATTCATTTCGATACGAGCAAGGAACCCCTCAGGCAAGTATATACCCGAGAGGTTCCTTGAAAGCGGTTTTTCAGATTCCGTTCTACACGAATCTAGATGTCGTAATAGAGGGTAAATTCATGCGGATGTGGACGAAGACGAATCGCATCCACTTCCTCTATACGCTTGTATTCAATCCAGTTGTCGATGACATCCTTCGTAAACACATCCCCTTTCAACAAGAACTCGTTGTCCGCTTCAAGCGCGTCCAATGCCTCGGGCAGGCTTCCGGGTGTTTGCGCCACACCGCTGCGTTCCTCGGGTCCGAGATCGTAGAGGTTCTTGTCGATAGGCTCGGGCGGCATAATTTTATTCTGGATGCCATCTAGGCCAGCCATCAACATCGCGGAGAAGGCCATATAGGGGTTGCATGAGGGATCCGGGCAGCGGAACTCGACCCTCTTGGCCTTCTCGCTCGAAGAATACATCGGAATGCGCACGCATGCGCTTCTGTTGCGGCAGCTATACATCAAATTAATGGGTGCCTCATAGCCCGGCACCAGACGGCGATAGCTGTTCGTCGTCGGGTTGGTGAAAGCCAGTAATGCAGGCGCATGCTTCAACAAACCACCGATATAGTAAAGCGCATCCGGGCTCAGGTCGCCATAAGTTCCCGCGCGATACATGATGTTCGCGCCATCCTTCCAGATGCTCTGGTGGACGTGCATGCCGGTGCCGTTGTCAAGAAATACAGGTTTCGGCATAAAAGTCGCCGTCTTCCCATGCTTTCTCGCGACGTTCTTGACGATGTATTTATACTTCATCAATTTATCCGCCGTGGTCACCAGGGTATCGAATCGAATATCGATTTCACACTGCCCGGCGGAGGCCACTTCATGATGGTGCACTTCACACACGACCCCACACGCCAGCATTTCCAGCATCATCTCCGAACGAACGTCCTGGAGGGTGTCGTTGGGCGGCACGGGGAAATAGCCTTCTTTATAGCGGTTCTTATGGCCGAGGTTCGGATCTTCATTGGCGCCCGTGTTCCAGGCAGCCTCGGATGAATCAACCTCGTAGAAGGCATGATTTTCCGAGCCCGAGTAACGCACATCGTCGAACACGAAAAATTCGGCTTCGGGGCCGAAATAGGCGACATCCCCGATGCCCGTAGATTTCATGTATTGTTCCGCTTTAATTGCGATGTGACGGGGGTCGCGTTCGTAGAGTTCGAGCGTAACCGGATCCTTGATGTCACAGATGAGAACCAGGGTCGGAATTTTCATGAATGGATCCATGAACGCGGTCGTCGGATCCGGAATGAGAAGCATATCGCTCTGATCGATACTTTTAAATCCCCGGATGCTCGAACCGTCGAAACCGACGCCTTCCTCGAAGGTATCCTCATCGAGCGTACTGATGTGTGCTGAGAAATGCTGCCACATACCAGGCATATCTATGAAACGATAGTCAACCATTTTGGCGCCACTTTCCTTAGCCAGCTTTATGACATCTGCAACCATCTGTTACACCTCCATGCGGAATTGCAGTTTTGCGGGAAATGTTCGACACAAAACCAGGATTTGTTCAGCCCATTAGGCTTTGTTATGACACGATAGCGCCTATCGGGCGCCCTTCTTCAAGAATTTCGCTCAGATGTGCGCACAACTCCTTAAGTCTCCTTGTATCCTCGATTTTTTCACCACTATCTTCAGTGATATAAAAAGCGTCTACTGCGCATTGGCCCTCCGTGGTGATTTTGGCCCGGGAGATAGATATCCCCTCATGCACAAAGAATTGCGCAATTTGAGCCAGCAGGCCGTGCCGGTCCGGTGCAACAACTTCGAGAACCGTCGCATCCTCACTCGCAGTCTGGTCGAATTCTACAAGTATCGGCAAATCGAACGACATCCGTTTTTTCAGCCGTAGATATTTTTTGCTCCTGCCGAGAAATTCCAATAATTCCAGTTCGCCTGATAGCAACTGCTCCAAGGATTTTCGGAATTTTTTCCAAAGACCTTCATCGACGACGGCCTTTCCCTCGGAATCTACTACCTCGAACGTATCTATTACCAAACCATCTTCGCGTGTATATACTTTCGCGTCCAAAATGTTGAGTTCGTACACCGCAAACGCGCCGGCTACAAGTGCGAACAAACCCAGTTGATCCTTGCACAACAGCGTCAAGAGTGTATTTTCCCGTTTTCTGCGATGCGTGATATCGATCTCGCATATTGTTTCATCTGAAAGACGGACTCCAAGCTCGATATGACGCAGGATATCTTGTGGTGGAGTTCCCATACGATATCTATCCGGCATGGACTCCATATGTCTGGCGATTTCCTCGCGCCCTATACGGCTTCCTCCCGCCCTCGCTTCCAAACTTACCTGCTCTACAATGTCTTCCCTGCGCTTTTTCCTGTACAAATCCTCTCCCGTTTCCATTACCCTGAGCACCCGCTTGTACAATTCGTATATTAAAGCGCTTCGCCATTCATTCCAGATGCCGGGAGCAACGGCGGATATATCTGCATATGTCAAGAGATAAAGCATTTGAAGTCTTTCCACCGTCCCCATCTTATCGGCGAAATTGCTGATCAAGACAGGATCGTCGATATCACGTCTTTCAGCCGTGATGCTCATTTCAATATGGCAAGCCACTAGAAATTCGATGATGCTCCCCTGATCCGCCGGCAGACCCATGCGCATAATGATATCGGGAAGCGCAGATGAACTCTTATGCACATGCCTCGGCCCTCTCGCTTTTCCAATATCGTGAAACAAAAGCGCAAGCCTCAATATATTCGTACGTTCCATCTCTCTATGGATATAGGCCACATGCTGCAAGGATACATCTTTCGTATATGTAAGCTCATCCAATGCAGCTAACGTCAACAAAGTATGCTCATCCGCTGTATACCGATGATAGTGATCGTACTGAACAAAACATGTCAGAGGTTCAAACTCGGGGATATAACACCCCAGCAAACCTAGGCCGTGCATTTCGTGCATAGTGGTCGTCACACCGGCTTTGCCATTCAATATCCGCAAGAAGCTGTCTCTTACGTCAGGCGAAGCGCGAAAATTGTCAACGACAGTATCCAGGTGGGCTCGAACAAAGTTTCTTACATTCGGCGATAAGCGACACCCGAAACGATATTGACACTCGAATATTTTCATTAAGCCTGTAGGGGTTTCAAGTATTGCTCGAGAATTAGACTCATCCAGCACAAGCGTATGATAGTCCTGCAAAGCCAATCCATTTTCCAGGGGCTGGAGCTTCGGTTTTCTATTGACCCATCTTCTGCTCTTCAGATGGTCTTCAAGGGTTTCAAAAAAATCACGGCAAAAAATATGCAGGTCCCTGGCATGTAAGAAGTAGTCACGCATCAAACACTCACTAGCCAATGCGCTTTCCTCATCTTCATAACCTAAAGCAGGAGCGATCTCCGTTTGGGCTGGGAAGTTAAGCGTATCGTTTTTAGCTTTTGCGCGTACATGCAGTTGAGCACGTATCCGAAGAAGAAAATCATACGCTTTCATTGCTTTTTCGAACTCTGCTTGTGGCACCCAACCCTTACGCCATATCTCATCCATTTCTTTGAGGCCGAAAGCCTTAGCCAACCAGCAAACAGCATGGAAATCCCGCAAGCCCCCGGCACTTTCTTTCACGTTGGGCTCAAGGACATAAACCGACGGATCCCATGAGCGATATCGCCTCATTCGTTCTTCAAGTCGATTTCGAAGGTGCGAACTTTTCGCAACACGCTGCAGGTAACCATCGAATTTCTTATTGAATTCTCGAAAAACTTCATCGCTGCCCGCCAACAATCGATTTTCCAACATGGCGGTTTCGCTTTGGTAATCTTCCTTGGCAATTTTTAGACAATTGGAAATGGTTCTGGCACTATGACCTATTGTAAGACCTGCATCCCACATGAGATACAAGACAGAGCGTATCAATTCGCTGATTTGCCCCTCATGCCCAGAAAACAAAAACAGTAGATCGATATCCGAACCAGGAGACAATTCCCCCCGTCCATATCCACCAATGGCAACTAAAGCACATGGAAACGCCTGATCGGTATTGCCGGACTTTCTTCTTTCTCCCTCTAAAGCGTACGTATAGACCTGAAAAATATACGCATCTATAAAATTTGCATGCGCTTCGCATAACTCATACCCACCCGCACCCTCATGCTGCGCATTGCATATATACTCTCCGGCCTGCGCGTAAGCCTCTTTGATATAGCGGAGAAAAACGCTTCGCTCCCAGCCACCGGCAGCAAAAGTTGTTTCCCGAATATCGTTTTGAAGTTTTAATAAATTATTGAGAGATGATGTCATCGGAAGATATCGTTAAATCGCCTCCATACCTCGTTCTCCAGTACGAATTCGAACCGTTTCCTCGACGGGCTGAACATATATTTTGCCATCCCCGATTTTTTCTGTTCTGGCAGATCCCATAATAGCGTCGATAATTGTTTCCACACTGGAATCTTCACATATAATCTCTAGTTTGATTTTCGGCAAAAAATCGACGACATATTCACTGCCTCGATATAATTCCGTATGTCCTTTTTGCCTTCCGAATCCCTTCACCTCGGTCACCGTCATCCCAGCCACACCGATTGCTCCAAGGGCTTCTTTTACTTCATCCATCTTGAAAGGTTTGATTATGGCTACAACCAATCGCATGTCATGTATCCCCCAAGTTCAAGTGAAAGTTCTAATGGGATAGTTACCATCGACTATAACACGCCGCGGTTGGTCGTCAATCAATAAACCGCATGAATGACAGCTCCCTACTCTCTAAAACGCTGTATTTACACCAACTATGTTTCCGTGGTGTTACATAGAGAGCATGAACGATTTCAGATGTTTGGCAAATCTCCAGAATTTCCTCGGTCCGCAACACAGAGCGGTTGCATCGTGCATGGCTTTTCCATACAATTCTGCTGCTTTTTTCAGAACTGACTATATGCGAGTTGATTTAAAGACCTTTTGTTCGTTTTCAATGAGGATAGGCTAAGCAATGGAATGTACTCTTTTAGAAGCAACTATAGAATGTCATTTTGCATCGAAAGGCCCCAATAGCCAAAATAAATGCTCATATAATGGGAGTTCCTGCTTACCCATCGTGGAGGAATGCCTTTCGGGTGATGATGAGAAAGCATGCGAGCATATCTTGGAACTTCCAAAAGGAAAATTTTGCGCTAAATTCCCTAATCCGGAAAATCGCTGGGAGCGTGGCAGATGCCCCCTAGCAACGCATATCAAATTAGACTTTGAAGCCCCTCTAGAGAAGAAACTTAACCCACTGAAAGCTTCGAAACGAGCTGCAAGAGGCAATTAACGAACAAATATCAAGAAATCGGCTCTGCTCCCCCTGCTCCTCAAAAAAACCGCGCGCGCTCTCTTTGAGCGCGCGCGGTTTTTTTGAGGAGCGCACGAACGCTACGCAACCAAAAGAGCTAAAACCCCAGCAATTATAAATATCTGATCAGTCACCGCTTCCATGAGTCCACTATGTCCCAAGATCTTTTGAGTATACCAGTATAGACATGCACCTGCATAAATAACCGGAATGAGCATGGAATAACCAAACAATGGAGCCACCCATTCATTAATGGAAGCACTTATAAGAACGACGGCTAATGCTGCACAAATCACTCCTAAAAGCGCTTCTGTCTGTCCCTTTCCTAGAACAATCGGTAAGGTCCTTTTACCCACGATTCGATCGCCTTGAATATCTCTCAATTCCATCAGGCCGGTCCGGAAAAAAATCAAACCGAAGGCGACAAATATGGATATTACCCAACCAGCGGAAATCAACTGAGAATTCGCTAATGCAGGCAAAATCGCCATGCTAAAGGCCCAGCCCGATGTAAGAACCAAGATTTTCAAGGACGGGAAATTCATTACCCTTCCCACAAGTGCCCGGGGTTCGAGCTTTAGACTACAGAAAATGGCCCAAATTAATCCCGCGACCATAATGCCCCCAGTCAAATAGGAGACACTGATACCGAACAAGATAGAGACAAAAGCAGCGATGCCACCCAAGGACAATAATTTGGTTTTGTGTTTTTCGTAAAATTGAGCTCGATTAGGCTCGTTGTACCTATCCGCCTCATAGCTAACACAACGATTGATGGTATGAGCGGCGAAAAGGTAAAGACCTGCCGTTATGGCAAGTTTTATCGAGAGGGGAAACCCACCTAATATCGTGATGGCGATACTACCTAATAATGCCGACAAGAAAAGAAGCACATTTGCTCTCGACAAAACTTTGATGATATCAAAAATCTTATCTCCAATATTTGGATTTGGATCGGGAATCGCCTCAATTCGATTCACGACACGCCTGATCATCCAATCGGGTGTGGAGGCACCCGCTGTAACAGCAATGTTTTTATATTTCTGTAAAAATTTCTCATCAATCTCATCTTCAGTTTCAATGAGAATGGAATCCGCGCCCCCTTCCTTCGCTACTTCCACCAAGCGGTTTGTGTTGCCGCTGTTGCGACCTCCGACGACGACCATCAGGTCAATATCGGGCGCGAGTTTCTTTACCTCTTCCTGACGAACCTCCGTTGCATCACAAATCGTATTAAACATTTGGACTTGGGGATATTTCCGTAAAATCGCTTCTTCCACATCTTTCCATTCGCGCATGTTGATAGTCGTCTGCGCAACCACCACAACGGGGCGCTCGCCGATGTCCGGGAGTTCAGACACATCTTCCATGCATGTTATCAAATGGCTTCCCGCCTCGGCGTAGCCTTTATGACCTTCAACCTCCGGGTGGCTTTCTTCTCCAATAATCACGGTGAAAGCACCCATTCGAGAATGTTTTCGAATTACACCATGTACTTTGGCAACAAGAGGACACGTCGCATCTCTAATACCGGCGCCAGAACTTCTTAAACGATCACGAACTTGCGGCGAGATGCCGTGCGCCCGAATGACAACCAAGCTCGTACTACTTGGCGTCTCCTGAGGATCAGACACAAAAACACTTTTCTCTTCCAACAACTCCACCGTTTGTGGATTATGAATCAATGGCCCATGCGTGAGAACTTCGCTAGAAGTGTTATTGGCCGTATCTAAGGCAATATCGAGCGCTCTTTCCACTCCCCAGCAAAAACCAGCCGTCTTAGCCAGTTTGACCCTCAATGACACTCCTCCTGAGTGAAATTTAAAATGAAATATGGCCATTCCCTACATTCACACTTGCACACTATAGCCCTACTTTCAATTGATGTGCAATAAAATTTTAAATCAGCTTTCATCCGGAAAGTGAGGACGTTCAAACCGATATTCAATGATAGGTGGTGCATTTTTTATGTGGGCAAGCTTTGAAATTCGAAACCACCCCCCGGAATTATCCAAAATCACCTCGCCAACTGCACTTGGGAGATTGAATCTCCTCGGGCCGCAACTGCCGGGATTAAAAAATACGGTCTTCTCTATCATTCGGCAAAGCGGTTGATGCGTATGACCGAAAACCACCAAATCCATCGCTTCATCTTGAAGAAACATCTGCAATTCCCGAGATGGCCCTCCTCTGTCCCAGGCAATATGCTGAATCATAATCCGCCAGCTAGCTATAACTATCTTCGACCGCGTGGGCGCCAAACCGGGCGTATCCACGTTTCCCAAAACACAGCTGACAGGGGCAATGCACTCGAGTTCCGGCAATATAAAATCAGAACCCACATCGCCGGCATGGAGGATGTGGTCCGCACCCTGCAAAAAGTCGAGCACCTCTTGCGCAAGACGACCATGTGTATCCGATATCACGCATAATCTGAGACTCGAAGTCATTGTCCACCGCTCCGCATGGCTTCATCCCAGGATGTAAGAAAAAGCCCTCGCTTCCTCAAAATCAATTAGATGTGAATGCCCTCAAGCAGGACTATTGCAATTTGCGTTCTTATCCATCAAACCCTCGAGGTACGCATTTCCTGTCGTTCCCACCTTTTGAGAAGGCAACCAATGAATAGAGAAAATACAAGAAATTGTCAGCTTTTCGATCTTCCGCCCAATACGATACCCATCAATATGATAGAGCACGCGAAGAATCGGCTGGACGTAGGAACTTCCTGAAGCAACCACCAAGCCAATCCCGTAGCTACCAATGGTTCTCCCACAACAGCAAGCGCCACTTTTCCCGGGTGTAAATGTCCCAACGCATAGTTGACAGAGGTATGCCCGATCAATGTTGGGCCAAGTATCATGGCGAATAAGAGAAACCAAGTATTGCTGGAATATCCACTGAGAGGTTGTTCCAGAACTAAAGACGCGCCAAAAAGTAAAATCCCACTGAATCCATAACACCCCGTCACATATGTCGCCACGGGAATTTTTATTCTCAATTTTCGGCCACATAGCATATAGGCAGAGGCCATCACGGCCGCAGACAACGCGAGAGAATTTCCCCAGAAGCTACCTTCCCAGCCTACAAAGTCAGAATACGCCAGAGTTGCACTGCCTCCGATCACCATCACGACGCCGAGCCAAAAATTCCGCCCTTCCCCTTCTCCTAAAAGAACGATTCCGCCAATGCCTGCAAATATGGGGTTGGTCGTAGCAAGCACAACGGAACTTGCCACAGACGTATGTGAAAGCGACTCGATCCAAAACGCAAAATGAAACGCCAAAAAAATACCGGATCCAACCCAAATGATCTTCTCTTTACGAGACAAAGTGCCCCATAAATTCATGACGTTCTTTATTGTAAACGGCAACAACAATAATGCTCCGCCTCCCATGCGATATGCCGCTATCGCCAAAGGTTCGGCATCCGCCAATCTTATTAGAATAGCGGAAAAGCCAAGGGCGATGACCCCGACGAACAAATAGAAATACACGGGAATTTTCATGCTTCTAAAAACCAGACACCGATAAAGTGATATTTTGGATTTGGAAGATTCCTAAAAATCATTCATGAACTGCGAGATCAAATCCCCGACTATCCCTGGTTGCTCCAGCATCACCATGTGTCCAGATTGCGGAACAATGGATAATTTCGCATTTGGAATCTTATCAGACATAAACTGCGAATATTTCGGAGGGGTTAAAAGATCATCTTCTCCACATAAGATCAAAGTGGGCGTAGTAATAGATTCCAATTCGGAGAGAACGTCAAACCGATCGCACGCAATAAAATCACCGCGGAGTGTATCCGCGTGACATTTTGACAGACTTCGAGTGCTCTCCCGGATAAGAGATGGGTCAGCTGTCGGGGAAAAAGCATAGCCAATAATTTCATCCACAGTTGCTTCAAAATCACTTTTGACACCCCCTAAAATTGAATCCTTCACTCTAAGTTTCGCGCCTGAGCCAATAAGAATGACACCTCTCAATAATTCAGCTTTCGACATAACACTTGCCAGAACTACTGCACCACCCATGGAATGGCCAGCTAGATAAACTGACTTCAATTTCTTAGCTTCCAGGAATTCAAGAACAACTCGACTGTATTCTTTGACATCCGAGATTTGGGCTACATCAGACTCGCCATGACCGGGCAATTCTAGGGCAATGCTACCCACACCCCGTCCGGCTAAATTGTGCATTAAGCGAATCCAGCTATCACGATCCCCCCCCGCCCCATGAATGCATACGACAACACTGCCTGAATCCTGGGGACCAGCCTCGCAATAAGCAATTCTATAATCGGATAAACTTAGAGTACCAGGACGTAACCAAGACAAGAAGAGAGTTTCCCTTAGTTGTCGGCTAGCTATAGGTGAGAGACCTAAAGGGCACGATCAATGGCGGCCTTCAAATCGGCTTTGGATTTCACTCCTACGACCTGCTCTACAACCTCACCCTCCTTAAACAACATCAATGTTGGGATGCCGCGGATTCCAAATCTCGTCGGAACAGATGGATTTTCATCAATATTCAACTGCCCGATGCGAACTTTTCCTGCGTATTCTTGGGCAAGCGCTTCAACCGTAGGCGCAATCATTTTGCAAGGAGCACACCATTCCGCCCAAAAATCGACTAATGTGGGCGTATCTGATCCAATCACGTCCGTCTCGAAATTCTGGTCCGTAAACTCGAAAACACCT
Organism: bacterium; assembly: GCA_965218885.1. Lineage (GTDB taxonomy): Bacteria > UBA8248 > UBA8248 > UBA8248 > UBA8248 > Bin107. Next base: position 3,827,919 of record OZ244713.1, read on the forward strand.
TCCGCCATTTCATTTCCTCCAGGATCAGAATCTACCGGGCTAAAAAAATCACTCAAGCAATCAATAAGTCTCTAGAAAAACCATGTCAACAATCTTAATCACAGATAAACTTGACATCTTTTCAACCAGTGAACGTGGAGCATCATTCCTCATAGACTGATAGGCGTCAACTCCACTTTTCCAACTACATAACCGGATTTTCTCTGATTTCAAATCCTAAATCGCCTAACCATGTCATTAAGGAAAAGATAACGAACAAAAAGGAGTATATCAAAATTCAAGACGTCTCTACCGACCCTTCATCTGGAATATCACTCACTAAGACTTGTCTTCTCTTTACCCCATCCGCCGGGCCGATGATCCCCTCTTGCTCCATACGTTCAATCATGCGCGCCGCCCTATTATACCCAATCCTCAAATGTCTCTGGATAAGAGAAATAGATGCTTCACGTGTCCTAGATACGAGTGCAATCGCATCATCATACCTCTCATCACATTCTTCATCGCTATTTGATTCATTTTGAGATGTACTCTCATCTTCTACGAACCAATCCTCCCTGAATATTGCTTCTCCTTGGGATTTCCAGTGTGCAACTAATTGAGAAATCTCACTATCTGAAACATACGCCCCATGAATACGAACCGGAATACTAGACCCAGGTGGCACGAAGAGCATATCCCCTTTCCCCAATAAGCGTTCCGCCCCATTCGAATCCAAGATCGTTCGTGAGTCTGTACGCGTAGCGACTCGTAGAGCCATTCTGGACGGGAAATTCGCTTTGATGAGACCCGTGAGAACATCCACAGAAGGACGTTGGGTCGCTACTAGCAAATGGATTCCAGAAGCGCGAGCCATCTGGGCCAAGCGCGTCATCGATTCTTCCACCTCACGTGGCGCGACCATCATCAGATCCGCCAATTCATCAATCACCACAACGATATAAGGAAGAAAATCAAGGGAGGAATCGTTTTCGGACAGAGGTTCCTTGCACCTTCTATTCGCCTCTCTCTCACCCAATTGCTGCACCACGGAGTCATTGTAGCTCTGGATGTTCCTCACCCCTGCCTTACTCATTATCTTATAGCGTCGTTCCATCTCCGCCAGAACACCCCTTAGGCCTGCCGAGGCTTTCTTGGGATCTGTCACCACAGGCACGAGTTGATGAGGGATGCCTTCATATATCGACAACTCCAGCATTTTGGGGTCGATCATCAAAAAACGAACCTCTCTTGGCGTACACCTAGTCAAAAGACTACAAATCATCATGTTCAGAGCAACGCTTTTCCCTGCGCCGGTCGTACCCGCAATTAATAGATGTGGAATTTTAGCCAAATCGGTAAACGCCGTTCTTCCTAAAATGTCTTTACCCAAGCCCATCGTGAGTTTATCTTCGGCCTGTCTGAATTCCCTTGAGGAGAGCACTTCCTTTGCAAATACGGCATCGCGCTTGATGTTGGGAACTTCGACGCCTACAACCGATTTCCCAGGTATCGGGGCAACGATGCGGACACTCAGCGCGGATAAGGCTCGTGCGAGATCGTCTGCGAGGCCGGTAATTTTAGAAACCTTGATTCCCGGGGCAGGGTCATACTCGAAACTCGTAATGACCGGACCTGTTTTTACCTCCCTGACTTTTCCGACGACGCCAAATTCTTTCAGTGTTTGCTCAAGAAGCAAAGATTTTTCGCGTATGCTCGCTTCGTCTATTATAAGTCCGCCAGAGGGCGGAGCCGCAAAAATATCCATCGAGGGAAGAGCGTATTCTTTCTTCGGCTCGGAGATTCGTTGGTCCCTTCGCTGATTTTCCGTCTGCGCATTCGATCGGACCAGAGAATGGTCTTGAATCCGAACAACATTTGACTCGCCAACAGTTCCCGCGTGTCGGACTTTTACATCTGGTTGCGATTCTCCGCTTTCTGTTGAATCTTCAACATTAGTTGAAAGCTCATCGGGAAGCGCTTCAGGTAATTCCCCACAATCGAGTACCTCTGCTAACGTTGCGGGCGATATGTCGCTATCGCCATCAAGATTTTTTCTCCGCTTAATCCGCAGACCTCCGGTCACCGATTTTCTCTCAGCTTTCACCTGTTTTACTTCATCATCGATTTCCTCACCTGTCTTTGGCGACTGCTCGTCCGTCACATTCGGAAGCAAGCCATTACGCGCTCCATCGCCAGCCACTGGGAGGAAATCATCATCACTGTGGAGAAGTGTTTCCGCTAGCGAACCGGGCATTGTTTCATGAAAAAAACTCTTCGTATTTTCAGTGAGTTCCAATTCCTCCTCGCTGGCCGCCGGGCCGCGTAGCGCAGGCAACTCCAACTTTGGAAATTTCTCTCCTCCAAACAGCGAAGGGCCATTTTGTGGCGATAATCGAAAAACACGCCTGCCATTTTTTTGATTTGACGAGTAAGGCCTATTCGGTTCCAAAATCAATTCGCCCATATCTTTTTTCGAAGGGTTTAGCCGCGGTTCATTGCCATCTGAGCTATCCTGCTCGAAATATCCCGTCTCTGCGCCCTCACCATCGGCTATCGGCTCGGCATATCCGGCATATGATTCCTTGGCATGTAGAGATGCAGGGAAACCTAAGACTGCAGAAAACAGTTTTCGGGTCGCGAATACAGCACCCACGGTCGTTGCGAGCACCACCCTTTTGAAAACCGTAAAAATGCGCGATAAAAACCACCAATGCGCAATCGCCAATCCTGAAATCATTTTTTTGAAGGAAAAACCAGTCATGCCGACAAACGAGGCCAGAAATACGGAACCAAGCAAAACCCAACTGCCCGCACTGCCTAAATAGGCGTCCAACAACATCACGACACTATATCCGACAATTCCACCGGCTAACGTCGTCGCTCCAAAAAGAGGATCAACTTCAAATGCCTTGAAAAATAACCCCGAGGCGCTCAAAAGAAAGAACAAACCAACCAGTTCACGCCAGCCCGGCCGCCATGATCGCAAACCTGCAAATGCGGTTACCCCCCAAACAAGGAATCCGATGGGCATCAAAATAGAGAATACGCCGACCACTTGGACCATTGCGCCGGCGACATATGCGCCTACGGCTCCCCCATAATTTTGAATCCGCCATTTTTGATTGACATGTGAACCCCAAGACGGATCGCCAGAATCAAAAGTCCACAGAGATATCGCCAGAAAAACCGCGAAACCAACCAAAGACAAACCTACGATCTCATTGGTTCTTTGGGAAAACGGGGATGGCTTGGCCTGGATACCCGAGCGACGAGTAGGCATACATGGAATCCTATGATCCCACCCACACATAGAATGGGATATGCGTCCTCGGGCAGAGGAAAACCTCGAAACGTTATCAAATTTAAGTGGGAAATGCAAGAAAAGTCTTAAGTTAATGAGTCGAGGTGCAGAAATTAGTAACCGAGTTCTTTGTCTATCACATATTTCAGCAGAAGTCCGTTGATGCGATTTTCATAATTTTCGACAAAAATACGACATACCCTTGGGATTTTGTCTCGAATCAAGCCTGCAATGTGAGGAGTGATAATGATGTTTTTCGTCTGTCATAACCGACTGTCATCAGGCAAAGGTTTTTGCGAAAAACATCCAACGCAGCCCCTGCCAAATGACCGTTGCTTAATGCGCGAATCAAATCGTCCTCGACTATAACCTCACCCCGCGCCACGTTGACAAAATAAGCGCCTGGCTTCATAGCAGCTATTACATTCTCATCTATCAAGTGTTTCGTTTCTGCGGTATATGGGATGGCGACAAAAATGTAATCAGCATATCGAAGAGCATCCTTCAGTCTATCTACAGTGAAGTGGGAATCCAAATCAACAACACTTACCTTGTTTGAACGACTCACACCCAGCACACGCATTCCAGAGCGTTTGGACCGGCGCTTTACTTCGACCCCAATTGCCCCCAACCCAATTTGACATAGCGTTTTTCCCTCCAAATCTCGCCAGCCCCATTGCTTCCATCTTTTTTCCCTTTGATTAACAATCATATGATTCAAACCCATCGACAAAGCGGTCATCATCATCATCATGACATAGCTGGCAATGGGATTAGCGTAGATACCATTTGTATCCACTTGAGTGTATGCCAACGCTCCAAAAACGCATTGTCCATCTTCCAGCTAAGGACAGTATCAAATGGCGATAAATCCGAAGGCGCACACTTCATACCACCGCACCCAACAACGAAAATACATGGTACTTGCCGATTCAATTCTTCAGTGTATTTCTGATGGTAGGGACTTACTATCAGGACACCCTGTGTAAAAGGGAGGTTTTCTTTATCTAGATTACTTGACGCCAAACAAACCACGGAGTCCTTTTTGCAAAGTTTTTTCGAGTTTTTTTCCTAACTGCTCAAGTTGGTTTCCATTTCCATCAGGTTCTTTCCTAGTACCTTCCACAGGTGGCGCTCCACTGCTCTTCGGCGTCGGCACTATTTTTTGCACCCCCTCAATGGCGGTGCCGAGAATACCCGTTACGATATCCTTCACATTGCCTCCCAAGTTCTGCGCCTTCTCAAACAAGCCCACAAACATCGGTTCCACAATAGCATCCAGAAAATGAAACTCAGGGTCATCCAAACGCCCTGACACCCGAACATTCAGTGAAATGGTATCGTTCGATCTCTCAAAAAGACGGAATACTGACGCCCGGAGTAATTTCAGGACAAGATCGGCCAGAGGAAATTTCTCATCCGGTTTTAACCGCAACCCGGCGATCTTAGCTCGCCCTTCCAATTTCAGCTGGCTATTCTTTAACGAATAAGTGGACTTGAAATCCAACTTTCCCTTTGTTATCTGGGTTCCTCGCATTAACAAGGCGCTTACGGTCTCTCCTTGAATATCACGGGCATAAGGAGATATTTTGCGCAGATCAAAACGAGAGAGATTGAAAAACCCATCTACATCCGGGGGCACCAAAGCGAGGTTCAAGTTCGCCTTTGCCAAGACCGAGGGTGATTCTCCGAGCGTCCTGAACTCCAAGCGAGTTTCCCGTAGGTTTGGAGCCATAAGCGTATCTAAATTCGTTATCGAAAGCCTGGCGTCCGGAACCTTCAAAACAACCGGAGGTTTATCTGCAGCGATAAAATCTTGAAAATAAAATCCCGTTTTTGCTATTTCGAATTTTGCAATTTTAATTACCGGGAGAAGAAACCTAGGCCCTTTTCTCTCGGCCTTTTGGTGTTTCCTTAATGCGGCCTTTGTAATTGAATGCGGGGGAGAAACCGGGAGTTTCTTGCCCGACACAGTTTTGGCTTTTTCCCCACTTCCCATTCGCTGGGCTTGCTTCTCCCCTTTTGGGGCCGCCTTGAACAAAGAGGCAAAATTACTTTTTCCCTTTTCATGACGCACATATCGAACGTTCAACTTATCAATCCGAACGCTTGGCGATCGTATCTCTCCCCGCAAGATTGACGAGCGATTCAGCGATGCGCTTAAATCTCGAAGAATAACGTCGGGCTCTGAATTCGGTTTGCTGAAATTGATTGTCCTCAGCGTCGGGATCCTAATTTTAATCACATCGTCATCCCCTTGCCCCAAAACACTTCCCGTTAAATTCAAATTCGGGTAAGCAACATGAGCGAGCGCTGACAAATTCGCCGCGAACGAACATTTGGTCGAAATCGACTGCGTTTTTTTTCTATTTCTCGAAATTTCCACCAAACCATTGGCGTCACCAGCCACTAAGAACTTCGATGCCGGCTCTCCCCAAATGCTCCCGGCGAATCGGACTGCAGCTTCGAGACTCGACACCTTCCATTGGAATCGGCCCGAATCCATGCCGTTCATGTTCCAACCAGCCGGCCTCGCTATTTGAATATAGCCGAATGGCATGTTCAGGTTCAGGCTTTGCAGCCTCCCGGATTGGTTCTGGAAGTCATAAGAACCCGTAGTCTGAATGCTGAACTTGCCAGTACGCAGCGGCCTCCAATCGCGGCTCATCAACGCAAGGAATTCCCCTCTCAGATCTTGGCCTGTGAAGCCAAGACTCCAGTTTATCTTTTTCCCGGGAACGTAGGAAAACTCAATTTCCCCGGCAATCTCTCCGGCTGGATTACGAAAAGCAGGAGGAAAGCTCACGAATTTCATCCACGGGGACATGCGGAGAGGATCGAAGGACGCGGAACCCTTATAGGAAAAACCAGGCCCATCCGTTCTGTCTCTCGTCCCGGAGAGCAAAATTTTCAGTTTTCCCTTCTTTGGCCCTGGTTTTACGGAACGCGCCACCAACTTGCCCAGCCAGACTTCAGCGGCGCTCAAATCCATGACATCGAGCGTCAAAGAAAATTCATCCTTGCCTCTTTGATTCCACAAAACCTCGCGGTTCAGATATGCCCTGGCAAAGGGAAGCTTCAAATCCAGTGTTTGTATTTCAAAAGAACCTTTTGAGGCGAGATAGGAACCGCTTGATTGAAGTCCCAGAGATTCCAGGGAAACTTCGCGCCACTGTTCTTTTGAAATGAACTTGGTCCTCGCACCGAGTTTCCTTCCGACGATATCCGCCTTCCACCGGAAGGCGCCGTCCGGGGCCGAGGTCACCTGCAATTCACCGCTCACCCGGCCGGCGGCTTTTTGGACGTGGGTCTGCGGAGGAACCAAATCCAAGAGGAGCGCAATCGGCAATGAGGCGAAATGCGTTTTCGCGTCTATCCTGAAGGCCGGGGAGGTTTTCCGATTTCGCAACACGGCGACGTTAAAACGGAGCTTCTCATCTCGGGGAACGTCTCCAAGTGATACTAACCCGAGTCTCTGCATGAAATCATTCGTAGATGAGAAGTCACTCACATCGACGGAAAACGCGGCTTCATCATGACTATCTACGTTCCATTTCGCGGGCTTTTGGAGTTTCGCCGCGGCGAACGGCAACTTGATTTCTAGGGTGTTGATACTCGCGGATGCATTCTTCACATCGAAGTTTCCTCTCGAATGAAGAATAGCTCTCCCTAATTCGAGGACTTCCCATCGTTTTTTCCGCTCCATCCTCACGCTCGCGCCGAATTGCCGGGTTTCCAAAGCCACATCCCACCCCACACGCTCGCCGGAAACAAAAACCACGCGCGCTTTTCCGCCCACTTTTCCCTTGATTTTCGAGACATGGTCAACAGGGGGAATGAATTCACCGAATCGAGCCAGATCCACCGGATCGAAGCGGGAATCCACCTCTATTTGGACGAAGTCGTCCGATATCTTGCGAACCCGCTTCGCCGATATGAGAACCCGGGCCGTCGCTCTTTCCTGGAACCCTCGTAGCGCGATGCCCGCGACTCGTGAAAGCCAGTCGCCCGTCTCACGCATATCACGGATGTTCGCTTCCAAATGAACTTCATCTTGCGCCGAGACGTTCCAGAACGAAGGTTTCGTCAATTTCGCATCCAGAAAAGGCGTTTCGACGAAGAGAGTTTCGATGTGCGCGGAACCATCGAACAGATTGAACCGGCCCTTCGTCTTCAGTTTCAATCTGGGCAACGCCAGCTTTCGCCATTTTGCTCGTTGATTCAGTTGAAAATCCGCGAGGATGTTTTGGCCGTTCAAATCGATATCCCAGGTAACCGGTTTTTCGGCGAGATAGCCGAACTTCAAGTTCCCCGCGAAAATTCCTTTCCTGAAGCGATAGCCCGGTATCGTCGGCACCACCGCAGGCAGGAAAGACGAATCGAACAGGGGCATCTCGAACGACGCGCGATAATTCGGGCCTTTCATGTCGACGCTCGCATTGCCTTTCAATTCGATGAGTCGTTGCCCATCCGGCCTCCGGCATTTTCCGTCGAGAAAAACGTCCAGGGGCTTGCCCAGCGTTATTTTGTCGACTTCGATATGAGCAAAAGAACATGAACCATCGAAAGCCGGCGTGGTATCACTGGCATCAAATCGTAACTCGGTTTTTACGTTATGGAGGTCGAGTTCATGAATCGTGAGATTAAACCCTAACTCGACGCTTTGCTTGCTGCTCTCTGCCGCTTCGGCGGCTCTTATGAATGGAAAAAGCATTCTGGTATTTTTTGCACCGGCCGAAGCCGTTTTTTTTGTCCATCGATTCAAATTATCGACGATATCTTGAAAATTGAATCTACCATTTGCATCTCTGTGGGCATGAGCGGAGACACCTTTGATGGTGAGTTGGAGAATGCTGATATGCTTGTAAATCAGTGCCGATGGATTCAAAAATACCTCAACATCATTGAATCGGGCGAAGGGTTTGCTCTTCACTCCACCTTTTTCTTTTTCCCCTCTTATGACAACTCCACTGGCTTCGATCTTGAATAATCCTAGATTCAGCCGCTCGATGGATACTGTTCTCCCAAGGATTTTTTGTCCTTCCCTCTCCGCGATTCTGATTATCTCATCGGAGGAAAGAAAAATTTGCACAGCAATGATTGCAAGAATGATGAACACGAAAAATACACCAGCAATCCAAACTACCCATCTCAGGAATCGATACATAGGGGACTCATATAGGAAAACCAGAAAGCGGCTCGCAGTCCTAGAATACTTCAGATTTCACACTACTGCCTCATAATATATAGTAACAAAATACATTTTTTTCTTTTCACATTTGCAATAGAACCTTTCTCCATTCTAATAAAGTGCCAATATGCATAAAAATCATGATGCCCCCAATGCAAATTCTAATCACTTGAAATCAAATCGTGGCCGCGAAGTTTTCTCCTGGTGCATGTACGACTTCGCAAACTCCGCTTTTCCAACATTAATCGTTACAGTCGCGTATAGCGTCTATTTCAAGAAAATCGTAGCCGGCGACGGCGGGAATGCAGACTTTCTGTGGGGAATATCACTCTCCTTAGCCATGATTTTAAGTATAACCATTACTCCACCCTTGAGCGCCATCGCTGACAGACGAGGTAACCGTAAGCGTTTCTTAATCCTTTATGCCTATATTTGCGTATTGGCCACCGCCCTTCTGACAAATGTAACCGCTGGCATGATCTTTGTTGGAATGGCGCTTTTCATTATCGCCACTGCCGCATTCGAAAGCTCTCTCATATTTTACAACTCTTTTTTGCCCGATATATCTACTAAAAAAACAATTGGAAAAATAAGTGGCTGGGGCTGGGGACTTGGTTATGTAGGCGGATTGCTTTGTCTTTTTTTAGTCAAACCTTTGTTGGCTGGAGGGTTCTCGCCGGGAAATCTCCCCTTGTTCCGAATGAGTTTCATTGCGGTCGCCGGATTTTATGGCCTGTTCACGCTCCCGTTAATTTTTTGGCTCCGCGAGACAAAAGCCAAACCCATAAAGACGAATCAAAATGGCGCTTTCGCCGAATTATGGAAAACACTGCAAGAAACGAGAAAAACTCCGGGCGCACTCAGATTCTTGTTGGCCTTTTTCCTCTATAACGACGGAATTGTCACCGTTATCTCCTTCAGTTCGATCTATGCTGTCTCTACACTGAACTTCACCATGGGCGAAGTATTAAGCCTATTTATAACGGTGCAAGTCTCGGCCGGTGTCGGTGCGTTTGCATTTGGGTATCTGACAGACGCATGGGGACCACGAAAAACGATTCTACTAACCCTAGCGAATTGGTGCTTGGTCGTCATTGTGGCCTATTTCACTTACACAAAGCATATTTTTTTGGGTGTCTCACTGTTGGCGGGGCTTTCCCTTGGTTCCAGTCAATCAGCAAGCCGAGCTCTGATGGCCAGCTATATCCCTGGGGAAAAATCTGCACAATCATTTTCATTTTACGGTATTTGCGGCAAAATGAGTTCTGTTCTCGGCCCACTTGTTTTTGGGGGCGTCTCTGCGATTACGGGAGAACAAAGGTCGGCGATATTATCCGTACTCGTTTTTTTTCTGGCAGGAGGCGTCTTGCTATGGCGAACAGCTGAACCCGGAAAATCAGACTCATCAAGTCAGAAGACATGATACATTCGCTCGCTCTAAGCGAAAGTATCACATGTTGATTCTACGCTTGTCATAGCCTTCTCGCGGAGTTGACATGGATTTTCGTGAACAGATTTACCAAAGACTAATGTTTCATCTTGGTGAAATTGATGTTTCGAGAGAAACCATTGACGCCTTCACGTCAGACATCGTTCACATTCTAGACAGGATTACGCAAGACAGAATATACGAGGCGAGTTTGCGCCAAATTCTTCAGCGTTACGCTGATGAGTGGGCGGAGCAATCTTCTCGTAGAATTCTAGACTCCCAAAATGATGAGGCAACGGAAATTGTCTACGAAATGATTGACCGCCAAGCCAGAAACCGCGCGATACGCGCACTCAGGAAAATTTTGCTCGACACGCTGCAAAATCAGAAAAAACCATTGGATGATCTAGATTTTTTTAACGAAATCGAATAATTCTGAAGATAGAGGTTCACGATGCCAGAGAAAAATTTAGCAGAAGAAATCGCAAAACGCAGAGGACGTAGATACCCGGCCCATGAATTTATTGCCGAAAAATTTCCCGATTACATGGAAGCGCTTTTACATCTCGATGAGATCATTCGGGCGAAGGAAAGAAGATTCAATGAAGCAATGCATGAACTCTTTCATATTCTGGCCCTCGCCGTTGAGGGATCGAACCCGCATAACCAGCCACACCTCAAACAGCATCTGAAAAAAGGGCTCAAACTGGGTTTACACCCGGAGGAAATCGCTGAAGCACTTATGGTCTGCGTGAACCCAGCGGGCTCCAAGGTGCTGACTTATGGTGTCACCTGCATGCTCGAAGCAATGGATGAACTCAAAGACGAGGGTTGGAAATACCCCGACTAAACAAAGACTCGCCAAGACTTTACGCTAGCAGTACTTACGCTTCTGCTAGAATCGCCTCCTCACGCAAAGGAGAATATATTCCGATATACGTGATGGGTGTTGGCGCATCCAGTCGATGCGGCACTCCCTTGGGTATATGGACCACCTGACCTGCTTTGACTTTGCGCGTTTCACCAGCAACTGTGAATGTAGCTTCGCCTTTCATGAGATATACGAGTTGCTCTACATCATGACTATGGTCCTGTTCCGTTCCTCCTTCTCTTTCGATATACAACATCATGACTTTCTCACCGACAACGAGTCTGCGCTCTCTTCCCGGCATCTTTTGCGGTTCAATTTCTGCCAGATCGTAAAAATACTGCATCTGTCTGCTCCTTTTGGTTTTCGTTTCAAATTGATTTTCCGATTGTTGACTTTTCAAGTATCGATCGCAAGGTCATCACAAGATCTGTCTTGCAATCACACACCCATGATCCCTAGAATCCTCCCCTATTGTGTCCAACCATTCATAGTTTGATAAGGATAAACTCTCGATGAACGCTGACATCCGAGTTCGCTTTGCTCCATCCAACACAGGCCACCTCCATATCGGCGGTGCGCGTACCGCATTATTTAATTGGTTTTTTGCGAAAAATCACGAAGGCACAGCCATTTTGAGAATCGAAGATACCGACCGACAACGCTCTACAGAAGAATATTTCGACGCAATCCTGGAAACATTTGATTGGCTAGGTCTCGAATGGGACGAAGGCCCATATCGTCAGTCCCAGCGTATGACTCTATACAAAGAAGCCGCCAAAAAACTCCTGTCTTGCGGAGCGGCCTATCGCTGTACATGCACGCCGGATGAAGTGAATGCCATGCGTGAACGAGCTCGGGCCGAGGGGAAAACTCCGAAATATGACGGCACTTGTCGCGATCGATACGACGAGGACCCGAATTCCCCATTTTGTCTACGTCTCCGCGTACCTGATTTGGAGGAAACAACTGTAGCCGATCTTCTTGCCGGAGATGTCGTTTTCGACAATTCGCAGTTGGACGACATGGTCATTGTTCGCACCGACGGAACCCCCACGTACAACTTTTGCGTGGCCATCGATGACATCGATATGAAAATTAGCCACGTGATACGCGGCAACGACCACCTATCCAACACCCCCAGACAAGTTCTCGTCTATCAAGCCCTGAATGAAACGATACCAAAATTCGCACACATATCGATGATATTGGGACCCGATAAAAAAAGACTATCAAAACGGCATGGCGCAGATTCGGTACTGGAATATAAAGATCGAGGTTATCTCCCTGAAGCGTTGATCAACTATCTCGTTCGGCTCGGATGGAGCCATGGCGATCAAGAGATTTTCTCCAAAGAGGAAATTATCGCAAATTTTTCTTTGGAAAATTTGAACAAGTCCGCCGCGATCTTCAATCCGGAAAAATTATTATGGCTGAATCAGGAGTATATCAAATCGGCTGATAGTGATTTCCTCGTCGAATCGCTCGATACAGGCCTTCAAGAACGAGGCTTATCACCAGATCTACTGACACACCAAACACGCAAAGGCATTGTGGATGAACTCAGAACGCGTTCGAGAACTTTAACGGACATAACTGAGGGCGCTCTTTTTTTCTTTGAAAATGAAGTCGAGTTGGACGAGAAGGCCGCTTCGAAATTCTTGAATCCAGAGAACTCGGGTTTAATAATGAAAATACGGGATGAATTAACGAAAATCGAAACGTTTTCAACCGAAAACGTCAAATCAGCTTTTCATCACGTTATGGAAGAAGAGGTTGTAAAGCTCGGCAAACTGGCTCAACCGGTGCGCGTCGCTATTACGGGCGGAACCATCAGCCCTGGTATTTTTGAAACGCTCAGTCTTCTCGGAAAAGAGAGGACCATTCATCGACTAAATGCTGCATTAGCCAAAATCAATGAAAAGTGATTTCTCTATCGTCCTTGACGAAAAAAGATCTCATACATATAAACATCTAGGTCTTTTTGGGGGATCGTCTAGCGGCAGGACACCAGACTCTGGATCTGGGTACGGAGGTTCGAATCCTCCTCCCCCAGCCACTTCATTCTTACGAGTTTACAACTGGCACACGGGAATTCGTAGTTTTCTCTAATTTTTTATGGAGGGAGATGACAATGGCTTTAAGAATCAATGATGATGCTCCGGATTTTTCTGCGGACACAACCCAAGGCCCCATCAATTTTCATGAATGGATTGGCGAGGGTTGGGCTATCATGTTTTCACACCCGAAGGACTTTACACCAGTCTGCACCACTGAACTCGGGACAATGGCCGGACTCAAGTCAGAATTCGACAAAAGAAATTGCAAGGTGATCGGCATCAGCGTCGATGGTGTTTCCGATCATGAAAAATGGTCCAAAGATATCGAAAGTTCTCAAGGCCATGCCGTGAATTACCCCCTGATTGGCGATCCCACACTGGAAATCGTAAAAGCCTATGACATGCTGCCGGCTGATGCGGGTGACACGTCAGAAGGCCGGACGGCTACTCACAACGCGACAGCTCGTTCGGTGTTCGTAATCGGGCCGGACAAGAAAATCAAGGCGACGCTCACGTATCCGATGAGCACCGGCCGGAATTTCAGCGAAATCCTGAGGTTGCTGGACTCCTGCCAACTGACAGCAAGTGAACAAGTAGCGACTCCAGCGAATTGGCAACAAGGTGAAAATGTGATTATCCTGCCCGCTGTTTCAGATGAGGATGCGAAAAAGAAATATCCAGATGGTTGGGAGTCGCCGCTTCCATATATTCGAGTCGTAAAACAACCATGAGTACGGGCGTCTCACCTACCGATGGACGCGACTAAGAAAGTGCAATACTGACATCTTGCTTGGAGAAAGAAAGAGCCGCGGCTAGTGTTTTAGCCGCGGCTCTTTATGTTTTCCAATTTAAGGGCTAGTTTTTCCAACCCTCGGCTGCGATGGCCTCTTTCACCATTCTTAGATCCATGCCTTCCTTGCGAAGATCGACCACGCGCTTCGCTTTGCGTTTTTCCAGAAGAACCTTGCCCATGTGATCAAACCATTTGTAATCCGTCTCTGATGGGAGAAGGCCAAAAGTCAGATCGTTCACAGAGGCTTTCACTATTTTAAGCTTGATTTTTGAGCCTTTCGATTGCAAGTGGTTCAGGTATACACGCGCAAACTTATCGCGATTATCTCTGTGCAATTTCATACCACGAATGAACCCTCTCAAAAACTTCGTATACACATCTCTATCTTTCTTCAGGGTTTTTCCATTGGCCATCAAAATCCACAGGTTGTTAGCATATTTGCAAAAAGTTTCCACTATGCGGGCATATCCCCGGTCGATGGCAATCGCGGCTTGCGGGTTATTCAAAGCTATCATATCCACCGTCCGGGATTTGAGCGCCGCCATTCGCGTATCATTGTTCATGTTCACGGTCGTGAAGTCTTTCACGGTTAAACCATATTTCGGCAGGATGAAGGTTGTCAGCGTGAAATATGTACCCGTAGCTTTACCTACTCCAAGTCTTTTGCCCTTCAAGTCATGCAAGGTTTTAACAGGTGAATTTGGGGATGTGAGAATTTTATTTGCTTTGCACCAATAATTTGCATTTCCGATTCCAGGGGCATTCGCTCTTTTTGCTATGGCTGAATAAAAAGCACGGTCGGCAGCACCACCAATATCAAGAGAGTTCGCCAGAATCGCCTGGCGCATCAATTTGCCCTGCGGGAATTGTTTAATGGTATATTTTCCCTTGCCGATGGTCTGATTATAGTAGCCCATCTTATGAGCAACGATGGTGACCGCTCCCATAACAGAGCGGTGGTGGCCGATGCGGAACGGCGCTGCACTGGCAGAAAATGCACTCAACACAACTCCTGTAATGGCCATTGCGACAACAAAACACATACCTCTCCGATTCATTAGAAAATCCTCCTTGAGATTCATAAGCCCGAGGGCACCTACGGATAACAAAGCGGGGAACCCGCTATATGGAAACAAATCGCAAAAGTAAAAATCTCCATTATTATCCATCTATGAGTAGACGTTATCATATTTTGAAATACCCTTACACCCCATTTCATTTCGTTCGGAATATTCGCTGATTCGTGTTTAATACAGAAAACTTATTGATGTCCCTCAACCTCTCAATAAGAGGTAATGGGTTCAGGCTCAAGCTCAGGTGCTTGTCTTTGCAACGACAACGCCAAAACGAAACCCACCATCAAAACAATCGGAATCACCCAAAAAGCATTCAGCATCCCGATTCTCTCACCAAGCAAAGAAATGGGAATCGCCGTTAACCCGGCCAATATCCAGCCCCCACCGAGCATCAATGAACTTGCGAATCCTCGGTGCTCGGGCAAATACTCTTGGGCCAAGGCAACGGATACCCCCATGGGCACAAAAACCCCTGCGCCAATGATTGCGAGAGATATGTAGGCCCACTCCAAAGGCGAGAATTGAAACGCCAACATACCGACCAAAGCACATCCGACACCGATAGTAATCACCTTGGGCTTCCCATGCCTATCACCCATAATGCCCCCGAGCATTACGCCGATGGCTCCCGAGAAAAAAATGACCGAGTTGGCGATGCCACCTTGCCAAAGCCCTAAACCTTTTTCAACGTAAATCGTGGGCAAAAACCCCCCTAAATTCGCCAAGGTTGTCCCCCGTACAACGGCGATGCCGAAAAGGAGAAGAATGGGCCCACGGACATGTCTAAGCGCCGTTATCAAGCCCTCTGGCTCAGGTCCTTTTTCATCTTTTTTCTTTCTCTGGGGAGGGGCAGGCATGCCCAGTTTCACCCCCATCATGGCAACCAGCGCCACGATTATAAATACCCACAAATGCTCCATACCCATGGTTTCTGCTATAAAAATGGCGATTAACGGACCAATTGCAAACCCCAGTCTTCCTCCCGTCACGAATAAGCTGACAATAAAACCGGCATGCTCAGAACTCAGCCTGCCCGCACGCGCAGCCATATCCGGATGACACAACCCGAATAGAATTCCACCCAGGATTAGTGCAGCGGCCAAGCCATAGACGCTCGTCACCCATCCAATTGCCGTAAAGGCAACGGAACTTCCAATCAAGCCTACGGCGAGCCATGGCAGCCAAGGCCACCTATCGATGACGACGCCTGTAATGGGTTGTGTGATTGAGCCGCTTATCGCCTGACACGAAATTAATAAACCAATTGTCGAGATGCTCAGGCCCAATTTTTCTTTTAATAATGGAACAAGGGGCGCAAAAAAATTCGCTTGGCTATCGACCACAAAATGCGTAAAGAAAATGAGGCCTGTCCCGGCCCAGGGCAAAGTATGAAAGGATGGCTTTTTCGTATTCTCAGGTTTTTTACTCATATCTACCTTGGGGCTAGGGCCTTTAGTGTGCGCTCGACTGCTTCTTGATAACTTTCACCTGCCAATACGGGATCTATCATCAAAGCGGGCATATCCACTCCGGCATCCCGAAAGGCAGTCAGTCGCTCCCGGCATCTTTCTGGCGGACCGACAAGGCAGAATTCATCAATAATGGCGTCGGTAATCCAATCTCTCAAACCCTTCTGATCACTGTTCTCGAAGGCTATTTTTATACATTCCGCCTCTAGTTCATAACCACTTTCCCGAATCGAATTGTTATATGCGGGAAGCCCTAGCCAATATGTCAAGGTTTTACGAGCGGCTTCTCTGGCTATAGTGAGATCGTCACACAAAAAAGTGTGTATCCCAAAGTCAATCTCGATGTCCCGAGGATTTCTATCCGCTCGTTTCGCGCCTGCGTCTCTCGCTTCCAAATAAGCGTCCATTCTTGATAGGGGAACCATGTACGGCAACAATCCATCGGCGATTTCTCCGCCAAGTGCTGTCATCTTGGGCCCAACAGCCGCGATGTATATTCGAACCGGGTGCTTTGAACGTCTGAATTTTAACTCCTCTCCCTGATAAGTCTGGACAGGCAGGGGATATACAGACTCGCCTTCCAATACACCCTTAACTTCCCCGACATATTTGCGCATATCTTCGAGAGGATTTCCTGGCTCTATCCCCATCGCCCTGATCCGGGGCGGGTGACCAAGCCCGAGACCCAAAACATAACGGCCGCCAGAAATTTCGTTGATCGCGACCGCGCCTTGAGCAGCCATGGAGGCATGACGCAAATAAATGATGGCGACAGAACTGCCGATCTCGATCCTGGATGTATACGTCGCCATCAGTTGATTGATGGCCAGGGTGTCCGTCAAAGATTCTGTCGTATAGACTCGATCATACCCCAATTCTTCACCAAGCCTTGAAACCTCTCCCAGTCCCTCAAGAGAAATATCCGCAAAAGTGAGAAGCCAAAACCCGAGGCGATGTGTCATATAGACCCCTTCTCCAACACCCAGTTCTCCATCATGCTCATTGGCATAACCTTCCCCCATCAATCAGAATGGCTGCCCCATTCATATATGATGCTTCATCAGATGCCGTAAAAACGGCGCAATCGGCGATTTCCTCAGGAGTTGCAAAACGCCCCAATGGTATATTACTCATCAGCTTCTCTCGTCTACCCGCTTCGGTTTCCACACGAAGCTTCGTCCCCTCACTCAAAGTCGTCCCCGGAGCTATGGCATTAACGCGAATACCTTTAGGCCCAAGTTCGGCCGCATGCGCCTTCGTCATTAGATGCATGGCCCCTTTCGTCGCGCAATAGAGAGAATTATTAGGTACTCCTGCCTCTCCGGATGTCGAACCGATGTTGATAATCTGACCACCTGACTTGGAAATCATGTGTTTGGCGGCCAACCCGCTAAGAATAAACGTTGCCATCGCATTGACCTGAAAGAGTGCAACCACCTCCTCTTGCGTAACCTCCTCCACAGGCTTGTTACAACGGATTCCGGCGCAGTTCACCAAAATATCGAGATGATTCAAATGCCTTAGTGCACGACTCATCAAAGGAGCGATATCCGCCAAGTTCGACAAGTCAATCGCCTCGCCAGCTGCCGATATTTCTTGGGCCTTACAATGCTCGAGTGTTGCCTCCAAAGCACCCACGTTTCTGCCACCCGCCAGATATAGAGAACATCCCTCCTCGGCAAAACGCCTCGCAATGGCGGATCCAATTCCCACCGAGGCTCCCGTGATAAATGCCGTCTTTCCTTTCAGCCGCATATCGAATTGTTCCTTCACTTTAACGGAGGCTCTACGCCTTCTGGCACTTGTAGCTCAAATGCGTTGAGCGTCATGGAAACTGTCGTGTAATGTCCGATGAGACCGATTAACTCCACCAACCCACATTCCCCGAAATGCTCGAACCCATTTTGATAGATTTCATCACTCACAAAATGATTTTCGTGCAGTGCAGTGCAAAAATCATAGATTGCTTCCTCATCGGCGGCCATTTCGGCGGGTCGCCTGTTCTCCTGAACCGCCTTGATGACCTCGGGAGATAATCCCCCCTTACTGGCCAGAGGCTCATGAGCGTACCATTCGTATTGCGAACCCCAGAACCGGGCGGTAATCAAAATCGCAAACTCGCTCAGCCTGGGCTCAAAGAGGGTGTCATAGCGCAAGTAGCGCCCTGTTGCTTCCAGCTTTTCAAGATAGGCCGGGCTTTTGAGCCACGCCAGAAACGGGCCACGGACGCCTCCTCTGGGGCCGGAGGCGATTTTCTCATGGAGTTTTCTTTGCTCATCTGTCATCTGCTCTATCGGTGTTTCGATCAAACGGGTCATTAGCGTCAATTCTCCTCTTGACTTGAGATGTGCACGAGCGGTGAAATTCACCTGCTACAGAAGAATTTCACAGGTTGCAAGGCGATGCTTAGTTTGATAAGCAATTATTAAGGCTGCGGCCGGCGCGGCCAAATCAAGTTTTCTGGAAATGTACTTGGAGTGAAAGGCCCCCACCCGATTCATCTCTACCCATTTCCAAAATATGCAGGAGATGCGCAAGTGCCAGAAGGAACAGTGAAGTGGTTCAATGACGCGAAGGGCTATGGTTTCATTTCGCAAACGGATGGTGACGATGTCTTCGTTCACTTCTCCGCCATCCAGGGAGACGGCTTCAAAACCCTGGAGGAAGGACAAAACGTCAACTTCGAAATTGTTCAGGGCCCGAAAGGGCTTCAGGCGGCCAACGTCACAAAAGGGGGTGACTCCGGAGAATAACCCTCATCTAGAGAAAAACCAAAACGACGGCTCACCCGGGCCGTCGTTTTTTTTGTCTGCCGATATACCTCTCTCCTGCTTGCGGGGGGGTCGAACCCCCATGTTATAACCCCACCAGTAGCGAATCCAATAGATCGACAATACTGAAAGGTATTTCATGCGCGACGTTATCATCGTCGGTGGCGGCATCATGGGACTCCTGACAGCGAGAGAACTCCGCAAAGCGGGCAGGAGCGTCACCATCATCGAAAAAGGCCGGCCCGGCGCAGGCGCCACCTGGGCTTCCGCGGGCATCATCTCCGCCCACGGGACGAGCGGCTCCGCCGATATTGCCGGTCTGCCGGGTCTCAGGCTCCGGACCGCCTCTTACGATGAATGGCCTCATCTCGCGCAAGCCATTGCCGAGGAAAGCGGAACGGACCTCGAATACCGCCTCACGGGCGTTTTGCTCATTGCCCTGGATAAAGAGGAAGCGGAATCCATTCAGGAAAAGGCCCGCGCGCGCGAGTGGGGTGAGGCCGAGTGGATGCCGCCCGGTGTTCTGAGGAACGAAGAACCTTGCCTTTCGGATGAGTTGGCGGGAGCGCTGCTCGTCACGGGCGGGAACCTGGAAGTCAGGAAGCTGGGGCCCGCGCTCGAGATCGCATGCAGGCGGCTTGGGGTGGAGATCCTCACCGGTTGCGCGGCGGAGGAAATCCTGAGCGATGGCGAGAGGGTCATCGGCGTCCGCACGGATGCCGGTGTTCAAGAGGCGTCCTCCGTCTTCATATGCGCAGGCATCGGCAGCCGCAGCTTGCCCGGCTCCGCCCCGAGAGCGCCCATCACCCCCCAGCGCGGGCAGATGCTCGCCCTGGACGCCCGCGCGCTGGGGCTCAAGCGCGTGGTGCTGACCGTGAACGACCCCTACCTCGTGCCCCGCGCCGATGGCCGCGTTCTGCTGGGCGCGACGAGGGAATACGCCGGCGAGGACCCGAGGCTCACCGTGGGCGGGCTCTCCTGGCTGCTGAGCGAGGGCGTCCGCATCGCGCCTGAAATCGCCGCCTGCGCCATCGAGGAGACCTGGAGCGGCTTCAGGCCCACTTCCTCGGACTACCTGCCCCTCATCGGCCAGGGCGCGCTCGAAGGCCTCTACTTCTGCACCGGGCACGGGCCTTCGGGCATCGGGCCTGCGCCCGCGAGCGTGAAGCTGGCGACGGCGCTCTATCTGGGCGACGCCCCCCCGCTCGACCCGGCCCCTTACGACCCCATGCGCTTCGCGTAGCAAATGCGGGGAACTGCGGGGTCCAGAAAAAGTTTTTATTTTCGATAAATTTCGATAAATATTTAATATATTACTTTACTATATTCTGGCATCATACTATATTATAATGAATTATATCGTTAGTTCGACCCATAAACCTTTTCATCAATTTATCGATATTTATCGTATTTTTCACTAATTCGAAATCCGCGTGCTCCCTCGCGCTTTGCAGGAGTTTCATCGCCCCGCCGTGGTCGCCGACGTGCGGATAGCGCGTGATATTCACCCGCTTCGCATGGATGAAAACAACGCCTGAGATTGCCTTTCCCATCACTTATTCCTCATGAAGACTGCGCGGATTCGCCTGGTTCGCCTTCTCCGACCACCTCGCCCCCGGGGAGGGAGCTTGGCCGCTGCGCCACTCTAGCGAAACGCCCGCGGCGCGCCGTAACGTCAAATGCGGGGAAATGCGGATTTCTGCTCGATTGGAACGTCTTTCGGGACATTGCCCGACTGGTGCGGAATAGATCGCAGGTATGCCGACCATCTTCGATTCAAGCCTATGGGGAATTGGAAACCGTAGGGACAGGCCTCTGTGCCTGTCCGAGATCGCGACCTGTCCTTACAGGGTGGTGCGGTTTTGTTCGTCATTCCGGCGAAAGCCGGAATCCATTTGTTTTGTCTTTGTTTTTTATTTTCTGATTGGTTCTCGTCGATGACGAGGAGATGAAAAGCCGGAGTTTTGTCCTTCTGAATCAGAATGGATTCCGGCTTTCGCCGGAATGACGGCAGTGGTCAATTCCAAGCGAGGAGGGTTTTTTCAACAACCCCTTATCAGGGGGACTTTTTCAACAACCCCGGTGAACGAGCGATTGCTACGGAGGAGGAACACTTCGATTTGCAATCCCTCGCTCCTCGCTCGGAATTGACCCCTACCGAGCAGGCCTGATCCTGTAGACCGCTCCCCTCTCCTCGGACAGAAACCAGAGCGTGCCGTCGGGCGCTTCGCGGACGTCGCGCACGCGGCCTGTCTCGGGGAAGGCCAATCGCTCCACTTCCCTGAAACCGCCTGCCGGATCGAGGCGCGAGATAAGGTCGAATTTAAGCGATCCGACGAAAAACTGTCCGCGCCAGGCCGGCCGAAGCCGCCCCGAATAAATCGCCATTCCCGAGGGCGCAATGGAGGGGTCCCAATAGAAATCCGGCTGTTCCATACCCTTTTTCGCAACGCCCACGCCAATCTTCCCGCCCCAATAGTGGCGGCCATAGGCGATGACCGGCCATCCGTAGTTCGCACCCTTCCGCACCCGGTTGATCTCGTCCCCGCCCCGCGCGCCGTGCTCGACGGCCCAGAGCGCGCCGTTCGCGTCGAGCGCCGCGCCCTGGGGGTTCCTGTGCCCCCAGGACCAGATTTCAGGCCGCGCCCCCGCCCACCCAATAAGGGGATTGTCCGGGGGAATACTCCCGTCGCGCCGGATGCGGATAATCTTGCCGTTGTGGAGAGAAAGGTCCTGCGCCGTTTCGGGGATTCCCCTCTCGCCGAGCGTGAGATATAGCGTCCCGTCCGGCGCCTCCACGACCCGCGAGCCGAAATGCCGCCCGCCTCGGGAGGGGGACGCCATCTCGAAGATGACGCGCAGGTTCTCGAGCCTTCGGTTGTCGGCTGAAAGGGCGGCGACGGCCAGCGCCGTGCCTCCGCCTCCGCGAGGGTGGCGTTTCGAAAAAGTGAGGAAGATCTCGCGGGTTTTGGAGAAATCCCGCGCGGCTTCGACGTCCATCAGCCCGCCTTGGCCCCACGCATAGACTCTCGGGACACCCGAGATTTTTATTCTGCGCCCCCCGGAGTCGAAATGAAAAAGCGCGCCGCCGCGCTCGGTTACCAGAAACGCTCCGCCCGGAAGAAACGCCAGCCCCCAGGGCGTATCAAGACCCCTCGCCACCGCCTCGACCGAAACCGGGCCGCTCATTGTCCGCCGCACCGCCGCCCATCCCGGCGCGGCGGAGAGTGTTAGGAGCAACAAAGCGAAGAGCAAGGACAGGGCGACGGAGTAGTTCTTCACCTGAGGTTCCAGTATGAAATTCTTCAATAATGTTTTCATGATCTCCCTCCCGGCGGCCTCGGGCCGATTCTATCGCGAGAGAAAGGCCGAGTGCTAGTGATGGGTAAATTCCAAGCGAGGAGCGAGAAATTGCCGACCGATGAGCGGGGGGTGCGCTTTCGTAGGGACAGGCCCCTGTGCCTGTCCTGACTTGTCGACCAAAAAAAGGATAACCACGGGGGCAGATATATATGTCTAACACTACGGAATACCTGCAATCGTATTGGAACCGTAGGGACAGGTCGCGACCTGTCCTTACGCCTTTGTAGGGACAACCCTTCTGGGTTGTCCTGCCCCCGTGGTTGTCCCCCGCAGGACAGGCACAGGGGCCTGTCCCCACAGCAAACGCGGTTTTACCCGTCATTCCGGCGAGTGCTGGTGGCAACCGACAAGTTGACCAGGCGGACGAGAATTGAAGAAATCCAGCCTGGAAGAAAATACTCCCTAAGCGCAGTGATTCTGTTGTAGGGGCGGACCTGCGTGTCCGCTCTGCCTTTGCTCGTCATTCCGGCGAAGGCCGGAATCCAGCGACTTTGCCTTTTTGCCTTGGTATTAATGACTTACCTAGTTTCTCAAGGGCACCCTACGATATTGGTATCCCCATCGGCTCTGGATTCCGGCATGCGCCGGAATGACGAATTTTTCATCAATCTCTCGTAGATGCGCGCGCCTTGTACGATAATACGCCGGAGCGCCCGGATTTGCCGACGGAGGAACAGACAAGGATGGATTCACGAGGTCAAAACCCAACCGAAGCGCCCCGCGACTCGAGAAATCTCACTTTCTCTCAAGCCAATGGTTACGAGGAAATTCCGAGGCCACTGAAACTAGAAGAACTGCCGAATGAGGCAAGAACACGGATTTGGAATGTTTTTTTTAAGTATTTTTTCTACGACAGTTATCTTCCTTTTAACATAGAAGATGGGGAGAACAATGCTCCCTTTAGTATAGATGATGAATACTTATATATCTCACGGTTTAACATTGTTGAGGCTGTATACCTCGATTACTTCATTCTTCCACTG
Organism: bacterium; assembly: GCA_965218885.1. GTDB lineage: Bacteria > UBA8248 > UBA8248 > UBA8248 > UBA8248 > Bin107. The sequence goes on from OZ244713.1 coordinate 3,851,205, forward strand.
GACGATTGGGATCTTTACGAGTCAGAACAAAAGAAAACTGAACTTCGTCGTTACATAGAAAAACAGCTATTCAACAAGGTCTTCGACCTTATTCAATTCGTCATGCGCCACTCTGAATGTCGTCCTGATTTCATAGGCGACATGAAGGAAGCATTTGCACTTTCCAGATTGACCTATACCGTAGATATAGGCCCGCCGCCGACCATCTTTCCAGCCGTTACGCAGGAAGAAAAAGAGGCTCTCCTCGAATCTTTGGAAACGCTTCGTGAGGCTGGTTTGAGTGGCGCCGCGAAGCATCTTCGAAAGGCTTCCAAGTGCATCAACCAAGGCGACTGGGCAGGGAGCGTTCGGGAGAGCATTCACGCAGTCGAGTCCGTGGCGCGGACGCTTGCTCCCAAGACCAAGAGACTAGATCTGGTCTTGAAAACAATCGAGAATGACGGAGGGTTTTATCCTGCACTCAAGGAAGCGTTTGTGAAACTCTATTCATTTGCTTCGGATGAGCCAGGAATTCGACATGCGCTTAAAGATCAAACAGAAGCCAATGTAGGCATGGATGAGGCGGTGTTCATGCTCGGCGCGTGCGCATCCTTTGCCAGCTACCTGTGGCGCAAACACCAGGCGAATAACAGCGCATAATGGGATAAATCTTCCAACCGGAATTGTCGAAACGAGGAAGTGAATCACTCCCCCCTTGAGGGTCAATCGCGACCGAGAAGGGAGCGATTGCCGATTGAAAAATGAGGGATTGTCGGCAAGACGAGGACGAAGTCCGAAGTCGCGCCGGTGGGGGGAGCTTTTATTTTAGAATCGCCCCCCACCGCATCAGCCTTCGCACGAAACGCTCGGCTTCACCGACTCCCCCTCAAGGGGTTGTTGAATAACCCCTTTTCGGAAGCGGGTGGTATGGCGGCTCACGCGGCGGCGGAGAGCAAGCCCCAGCGGCGCGAGAGACCGCGATGTGCGCGCATTCGGCTTTTGCGGGCGGCACAGGCCCTCCAGAGGGCGAATAAATGCGCTGCAACAGCGGCGGCGAGCCGCTTGAGGTTGACCGCAGTCGCCGTCAGGTAGGACTGGATCTTCATGTTGTCCAGACCGCGACGCACCGCTCTTGCCAGTCCGTGCCAGGTTTTCGCCTCGCCGTGGTAGCCCTCCGAGCGCCACATGTGGCGCCGCCACAGACGACGCTCCTCCTCCCCCCAGCGCGCATGCCGCCGACGCGCGCGCCACAGCGCCGGATACTCGTGCGGCACCAACACCATCCTGCTCGTGCGCGACTTCGACAAACAATCGGGCTTCAGCGCGCACCCCGCGCAATCGCGCGTCTTCGATACATAGTAGCGCCCCCGCTCCGTCGCCTGCCGGGGGGTCAGCGTCTTGCCACCCGGACACTTCACCACCTTGCGCCGCGCGTCGTAGCGGAACAACTGCATCGGAACACGGCTCTGGGTGGGTTCTTTCTTCGCCGGTATGAGCGCATCCACGCCCCGCCGCTCCAGTGCCGCGTAGACCTTCGAATACGCGTAGCCCGAATCCGCCGTCACCAGCGCAGGCTCGCGACCCGTGAGTTCGTGGACCGCGTCCACCTGCGACTCCATCATCTCCCGCTCGTTCACCATCCCCTCCCTCACCGACACGTCGAGAACCACACCCCGCTCATCGTCCACCACCGCATGCTGCTTGTAGCTCGGCTCGAACCCCACGCGACCGCTCTTGCGCGCAAGACGCGCGTCGGGGTCCGTCCGGCTCACCTGACCCGGACCCCCGCCTCGGCGGCCCCCACGCTTCTTCTTCCCAGCCTCATCCTCCGAGGCGTTCTCCCGAACCACATCGTCCACGTGACGCTCCGCCAGACTCTCCCAACTCACGTCCGCTCGGATCAAGGAAGCGTCCACGTGAACCACCTCCCCCTTCGCCACCTTCGCGTCCAGGCAAGCCTTCACCGTCCGGCGGAATATCTCCCGGAAGCGCGTCTCCCCCCAGCGCTGACGAATCCGCGTCAGGCTCGAATGGTCCGGCAACTCCTCGTGCAGCCCGTACCCGATGAACCACCGGATCGCCAGGTTCACCTTCGCTTCGCGCAGCAGGCGACGGTCGTGAACGTAGCCCAGCAGCAGACCCGCAAGCATCAACCGCACCGCAACCTCGGGGTCCACACCCGGACGACCATTGTCCGCGCAATAGCAGTCCGCCACCTCCTCGCGAAGCCAACTCAGGTCCAGTACGCGGTTTACGCGGTGCAATATGTGATCTTTGGGTATCAGCTTCTCAAGCGAACCGGCGACGAACAACTCCATCTGCTCGCGCCTCTTGCGTCCCAACATCGAGGGAACTCCCATCTCGGGCGAGATAGTGTCCTTACACCGAACCATAATGTGGGGACTTTTTCAACAGCCCCGACAAGGGGGGAGTATTTTTCACGAACGACCAAGAGGGGTCCGCCTCTACGAAATTCCCCTACCGGTTTCGTCCATCTCAAACGGCTACGCAAAACTCGCTGCCCCCCCCATCCCCGCCCCTATCAAACGCTTACGCCGTGGCTTCCTCACGCAGGGGTTTCGTATACGCGATGGCGGCGACGTCGAAGTACTCGAGGCTCGCGTTATTCGCCCGGCGGAAGCTGCGCTGTTTCTCGGAGTTGAACCAGGCGTCGGCGGTGGCCTTGTCCTCGAAGTGGTAGACCGAGGCCATGCGTCCCGACTCCTCGTTCATGCCCCAGGTCTTGTCGATGAGGCCGGGCACTTCGTTCTCGAAGAAGGGTGCGGATTTTTCCTTGTCCTCACGAACCTCGGCGAGCGTGGGCGCAACGGCGGGATAGTGTAGAATAACCATCATCATCATAAAGTCCTCCTGGGTGTCTGGATTGGCTTTGGTTGTCATCGTCCTTTTCATGTTTAGCCTGAAATGATAGCCCAGGGGAGCGAATCCGCCAAACGCCCGCATCGGCGGTGCGACGCGCGAAAAACGGAAATCCCGGCAAGCGGGGAAACTTTATAGACGAAAAAGGAGTACGAGCAGATGAGCGAACCAGCGTATCAGGCGATTTACGAACGGGCGCAGGCGAACCTCGAAAAATCAGGCGCAGGCAATCCCTACGACATTCTGGGGCCCGACCTGCCCGGCACGGAGACGGCGCTGGCCGGGTATGAGCGATTCGGCCTCAAAATGCGCCTGATGCTCACCGATTCGGCGGATACCGAGTTCGACTTTCTCGGCAAGAAGCTGAGAAGCCCCATCATGACGGGTTCCATGAGCGCGAACACGCTGGCCGCCCACTGGGCGGATGGATACTTACAAGTCGCCGAGGGCGCGGCCCGCTACGGGACGCAGTACTGGATAGGCGACTGTGAGGACGACACATGGCGCGAAGCCGCGGCCTCCTACCCATCCGCCATCCGGGTCGTAAAGCCCTGGCGGGACAAGCAGCGCACCATGACCTCGCTCAAACTCGCGGAAGACACCGGCGCTTTCGCCGTGGGCATGGATTTCGAATCCGGCTTTTATAACCCCGAATGCGAACCGCAAAGAGCGGATGCGCTCGAAGGCTACGTGAAGGCCACCGGGCTTCCCTTCGTATTCAAGGCGGTGGGTTCGGCGGATACCGCGCGTATCGCACGCGACGCAGGGGCTGCGGCCATCATCGTCACCACGCACGGGGGGGCGCACGGGCCTTCGTGGGGCCATCCCATGGAAATTCTCCCTGAAGTGGTGGACACGGTGGGAGACGATGTTTTGGTGCTGGCCGAAAGCGGCGTCAGGCGCGGGGATGACGTCCTGAAACTTCTCGCCCGGGGAGCGGAGGGCGTGACGTCCGGGCGGGGTCTCGTGCTGGGGCTTTTCGCGGGCGGTCCCGCCGGCGTGGCCGAGATGTTCGAGCTGTTGGAAGAAGAACTCAAAAAATCCATGGTCCTGGCGGGTTGTAAGGACCTCGCCTCGATTTCCGGGGATATCCTGATTCCGAGGTAGGGCAAGAAAGATTCGGAAACCGTAGGGACAGGCCTACGTGAAATACTCCCCCCTTGAGGGTCAATTCTGACCGCAGAGGGAAGAATTGTCGCAGAAGCCGAGCGCCTTTGGCGAAGGCTGATGCGGTGGGGGGAATGGTTCTAATAATCAAAAGCGCCCTCAACCGGTTCGCTTGAGGGCTTACGCCCTTACCTCACCGACTCCCCCTCAAGGGGGGAGTGATAAAAATCTTTTTATGGCACATAGTGGCGGCTACAAGAGATCTGTTATCGGACAGACTCATGCCCGTATTACACCGCATCGGGCAAAAGCGGCAGGAGGTACTTTCCGAAATTGCGGGCTTCTTCGTCATGCGGCCAGCCGGAGAGGATGAATGTGGTCGCGCCCAAGTCGATGTATTCGCGCATGGCGTCGGCCACCACCTCGGGGCTTCCCACGAGCATGGTGCCCGCTCCCTGGCGCACGAGGTTGATGCCGGAGAAAAGCGCGGGGCCGTGCCAGAGCTTTCCCTCCGCCGTCATGGCGTTCATGCGCTGCTGGGAGACGGATTCCACCTGCCCCGCCACCTCGCCGGTGACGGATGAACTCTCCCCGTAAGAAGCCGTGCCCGCGATGATGGCCTCGGCTTCTTCCTTGGCCTGCGCGTCGTCCTCGCGCACCAGGATGTGGAAGCGCACGCCGAGTCTTAAATCGCGGCCATGTTCCTCAAGCGCCATTTTCTTCACCTCCTCAAATTCCTCGGCTATCTGCCAGGGGGGTTCTCCCCACTTGAGGAAAACGTCGGCGTGTTTGGCGATGACCTTCTTGGCGGCGGGCGAGCTTCCCCCGAAATAAAGGGGAGGCCCTCCCCTGCGCGCGGGACCGGGGAAGACGAAGCCGTCCTCCACCCTATAATGCGCGCCCTCGTAGTTGACCCTCCCCTCCTCATCCGCCCAGAACGCGCGCACGATGTCCAGAAACTCATCGGCCCGCTCATAGCGCCCGTCATGATCCGCCCAGTCGCCGTAGCGGCGCGCGTCCACCGAGGAGCCGCCGGGCACGACGTTCACCGTGAGCCTCCCGCCCGAGATGAAATCGAGCGTGTTCGCCTGCTGCACGGCGAAGGTCGGCGTCGTGAGGCCGGGCCTGATGGCGACGCAGAATTTTATACTCCTGGTCTCGCGCGCAATCGCGGAGGCGAGGAGCCAGCCGTCCGAACACGAGGTGTTGCACGGAATGAGCATGTTCGTCAGGCCGCTCGCCTCGGCTGTTTTCGCGACGTGGACGAGATAGTCGATCTCGGGGGGAATCTCCACCTCGCCGGTGCCGAGCCGCGTGGCGTCGCCCCTCTTGTTCGAGGGCAGATACCAGGTGTATTCGATGGGTTGCTTGCCGTTGGCCATTGCGCGTGCGTCCTTTAATGCTGTGTTTCATCAAATCAAAATTCGGGTCGTGCCGCCCGGCCCGTAAGTTTGCGAAAAAAACCGCCCCGCCCGCAAGGGGGCGAGACATTTAATATGAGCACCTGCAGAAAGCGCGCAACGGCGGATGCGATGCGCCTCAGTACGCGGTGAGGATTTAGCCGATCATGCCGCCGTCGTCGCGGGTGATGGCGATGACCGAGGAGCGGGGCGTGGTGTCGCCGCCGTCGGGGAAATGGCTGTCTCCCTTATTCTCGCCGGGGTGCTGGATGCCCACGAACATGGTCTTCCCGTCAGCACTCCACTCGATGCCCGTAACCTCGCATTGTCTGGGACCCACCATGAAGCGGCGGATTTCACCCGTCACCGGGTCCCCCACGAGCATCTGGTTGTTGCCCTGGCCCGCAAAGCCCTTCGTGTTCGTGTATTCGCCGTCGGTCTGTATCCACAACATGCCGTTTCTGTCGAACGCGAGGCCGTCGGGCGAGTTGAACATGTTGTCGGGCGTGACGTTTTTGGAACCCGCGTTCGCGCCCTTGTGAACGGCGGGATTGCCCGCGATGACGTACAGGTCCCACGAGAAGGCCGTCGAGAGGTGATCGCCCCCGTCCGGCGACCAGCGCACGATCTGCCCGTAGCGGTTCTTCGCCCGGGGGTTCGGACCGCCGACGGGCGTCGCGTCGCCGCCCTTGTTGGGCTTTACGCCGCGGTTCTTGTTGTTGGTGAGACAGCAGTAGACTTCCGCCTTCTTGGGGTTCGCCGCCACCCACTCGGCGCGGTCCATGGTCGTCGCCTTGACGGCCGAGGCCGCGATGCGCGTGTGGATGCATATCTCCGCCTGTGAGGCTAGACCCGTAGTTTTGGGCGTAAGCTCCACCCACTCGCCCCGTCCGTTTTCTGCGAATTTCGCCGCGAAGAGTTTTCCCGCCCCAAGAAGGTCGGCGTTCTCGCCACCCTCCGTGTAGCGCCCCTCGCTCACGAACTTGTAGATGAACTCGCCGCGCTCGTCGTCACCCATGTAGACGACCACCTGGCCGCCTGCGGCGAGCACGACTTCGGCGTTCTCATGCTTGAAGCGCCCCAGCGCCGTGCGCTTCTTGGGGGTGGATTTGGGGTCGAGCGGGTCTATCTCGACGATGTAGCCCGCGCGGTTCGGCTCGTTGGGGTGTCTTGCGATGTCGAAACGCTCATCCGTCATCTCCCACGCATATCCCCAGCCCTTGGCGCCTACGCCGTAACGCTTAAACGCGGGGCCAATCTCGACGTCGGGGTCGCTCGATGAGAAGTAGCCGTGAAAATTCTCCTCACACGTGAGATACGTGCCCCAGGGCGTCGCGCCGTTTCCGCAATTGTTCCATGTGCCGAGCGAGCGCACGCCTTGAGGATCCGCAGCCGTCTTCATGAGCGCGTGGCCCCGGGCGGGACCGGTGATGTGCATCGGCGTGTCGGGCGTGATCTTGCGGTTGTAGAATGAGTCCTTGACGATCGACCACTTGCCGTTCTTCCGGGCAATCTCCACCACGGACACACCGTGCGCCGCCTTGCTCTTTCGCACGTCATCGGCAGTCGCGGGCTTTCCGCCGCCCTTTCCGCCGTGGATGATGTCGATGTTCACGTATTCGTTGTTGACGGCGAGGATGTTCCTATCCCCGGCTTGGAAGAGCGACATGCCGTCGTTGTTGTCGCCGAAGGCGAACTCCTGGCTCGCGCCCGTGCCGCGCGTCGAGTGGTCGAACTCGGGCCCTCGCGTCCACATGGGGTCCCCCCACCTTGCGACGACGTGCCAGTTGTAGCCCCTGGGCGCGGTGATCGTATCGCGCGTATTGGCGGGCACGGCCTCGAAGCCGAAGCGGTTCGAGTTCGCAAAAGCGGAGATCGGGTCGATGCCGCCCGCGCTCATGACGAACGCCGTCGCGGCGAAGGCCGCCCCCCGGCTCAGGAAGCCCCGCCGGGATATCATCTTGTCCACCAGCTTTTCGAAATCGGTCGCTTGCGGCCGCGGATAGTGGATCTCGTCGAACTCATCCGGCGATATCTCCTCCGCCGCGTCGCGCGTTCGGTCTTCGTGCATCTCTCATCCCCCACGTTTTGAGATTCGGGCCAATTCTCGGCGCGCCAGGGCACGCCCGCATCAGTCGTCTGCGCGGATTATAGCGACCCCTCATCACGCGCGCGTTACAAAATCGTGGAAAGTTCATGAAAAACGGGCGACGGCCATCGGGCAAGAATGACCTGTAGGGGCGTCGAGCTTCCCCGAGGAGGAGAAGCTCGTGTGTGTCCGCCCGACTTTTGTTTTTGTTCGTCATCCCGGAATGGTTTTATCCGGGCTTCACAACTGATGCGTTTCCCATCCACCTGGATTCCGGCATGCGCCGGAATGACGATGGTCTATCTCGGTCGATGAGGAAGAGAGTTTGTAGGGGCCGTTCGCGAACTGCCCAGATGTCATTCGGTTGTCAATCCAATTGTAGGTCGGACATATATGTCCGCCACGCATATATGCGGCGCCCCCCACCGGCGCGACTGCGGACTTTGTCATCGTCTTTCCGTTGGGCTTTCCCCTCGGGAAGCCCGGCCCCCAAGGGAGTGATTTTCAACCTCATATCACACCCCCTCCCCCCCTTCCCAAGAGAGCGCGCAGCCTGTAGATTAAAAGCCGTCGAATATTAGGTCCACAACACCCTGAGAACGCCTTACGCCCCGAGAACCGGATGAACCCCCAGCTCATCGCCGCATCCTACGCCATGTCCACCGCCGTGGTCTTCGCCACCTTCAGCGTGTTCATCAGGAAGGGCAGCGAGCACGCCAACGCGCTCACGGGCGTTTTCATCGGCATGTTCAGCTCCCTGCCCGTGATGATATGGGTCACCTGGTATTACTGGGAGCCCGAATGGTGGAATCCGCCTGCGTTTTTCTTCTTCTCGCTGGCGGGCCTCGCGGGACCGGCCATGTCGCGCGTGTTCCTTTACCTGAGCATCTCCTATCTGGGCGTCGCGCGCGCCATGCCGTTCGTCTCGCTGACGCCTCTGTTCTCCACCTCGCTCGCCATCATGTTCATCGGCGAAAGGCCGGGCGCGCTCATCCTGGCGGGCACGATTTTCATCGTGCTGGGAAGCATCACGCTCAGCTATAAGAAGCCCGAAGACACCTCCTGGCAGCGAAAACACCTTTGGCTCGCGTTTGGGAGCGCCGTCACCGCCGCGTTCTCGTTTCTATTCCGAAAATTGGCCTTCGCCTACGTCGAGGCCCCTATCATGGGCGCCACCCTCACGACGCTGGCGGGGTTCATCTTTCTCGTCACCTTCATCCCGTTTTTCCCGAAAGATCAGAAACCGAACCAGTTCCACATCCCCAGGGCATGGCTCATCTACGGCTGGTGCGGGCTGCTGAACGCATTAGGGTTTTTCCTGCACTTCACCGCCATCAGCATCGGCGATCTCTCGGTCGTGGCGCCCCTCACCTCGACGGCCCCCATCTTCAGCCTCACCATGAGCTTCTTCCTCCTCAGGCGCATGGAGCGCATCACGCCCACCATCATCATCGGCACGGCCTGCATGGTCGCAGGCGCGGCGCTCATCGGCTGGCGCATCCGCTGAGAATCAAGACCTCGGGGAAGCGTAGTGGAAGCCCTCCTCGGGGTCGTCCCTACGACCCTGAACCGCCGGGTCTGGATTCCGACATGCGCCGGAATGACGGCGTTGTCGTTCGGCGCGGCATGTAAATGAGAAAGAGTTCCTGCGCGAGGGGGATTCCCCGCACTCAACCGTACTGCTACGCGGACGTGCGGCGGATGAGTTCCAGTAGCGCGTTGTTTTGACCTTCCAGAGCCTTCATGGTTTCTCGATGTTGGTCTTTTTGCACTTCGTGTTGACCTTTCAGAGCCGCCATGGTTTCTCGGTGCTGCGCCATGTTTTCCCGGTGCTGGGCGTCGCGTTGCTTCGCGGCCTGACGCATGACGTAGAGTCCATAGCCGATCAGGCTGCATTGCGCGAACCCGACGATGGCGGCGACCCATACCGAGGCCTGTTGCGCCGCGAGTGATGCATTTTGTAGAGCCAGGGAGGCTTGTTGCAGGGCGAGGCTTGCGGCTTCGTATTCCGTCATTCGCTTTTCTCCGGTCTGTCCTCGTGGAGCAGCTTACCTGTCAGTCTCGCTCAAAGCGGGTGGCAAGTCAAAACGATTCGCTGCACGACCGCCCCGCGTTTCAACGTCCTGCGGGCTCATACCCGCCCGATTAAGGAGGAACTGCCCTGCGAAAAGAGGTGTAAGTGTATCCCTGCGCCATCTAAGCCGCGCACTGTCAACGGGCGTAAAAAACATCCCGCAAACGCTAAAATTTCCGCTAGAATGGCTTTTGCGCACCGTGGGGGAGAAGATGCGCGCGTGCGGAGACCACCTCTCGTTCCAACCCCCTTGCGCGAGAGACGGGCGGGGCGGAAATTCAGGGAAGGAGGGTTCAGCCGATGATGATGTTTCGATTCTCTCTATACGGCTTCCTCAAGAACCAGACCTATTTCGAGCCCTTCCTCATCCTCGCTTTTTTGGAAAAAGACCTCTCCTTTTTCCAGATAGGTATCCTCATCGGCTTCCGCGAGGTGTGCATCAACATTTTTGAGATCCCCAGCGGCGCGGTGGCCGATCTGTACGGCAGAAGGCGCTCGATGATTTTCTCGTTTCTCGCCTACATCGCCTCGTTCCTCGTCTTTGGCTATTCGGCATCATTCGCCGCCCTGTTCCTCGCCATGTTCGCCTTCGCCCTGGGCGATTCGTTCCGCACCGGGACGCACAAGGCGATGATCTTCGAATGGCTCAGGATTCAGGGCAGAGAAGACGAGCGCACCCAGGTCTACGGGTTCACGCGCTCGTGGTCGAAGATGGGATCGGCCGTCTCGGTCGTCGTCGCGAGCGCGTTCATCTTCACCGGCGCGCGCTATAGCGAAATCTTCCTGCTCGCCGTCATTCCCTACGCGCTGAACATCGTGAACTTCATGGGCTACCCCAAAGAACTCGAAGGCGCACGCGCGGCGGATACGAAAATTCCAAGCGTCTGGGCGCATCTGAAGGACTCCATGCGCATGGCCTTCACCGACAAGCCGCTGCGCGGCATCCTGGTCGAATCGATGAGCTACGAGGGCACCTACAAGGTCGCCAAGGACTACATCCAGCCCGTCATCAAGCAGGCCGCCCTCGGCCTGGCCCTGCTCGCCACCTGGCACCAGCAACAGCGCGTGGCCATCCTGGTGGGAGCGGTCTACTTCGTCCTGCACCTGCTCTCGAGCTTCGCCTCGCGCGGGGGCCATCGCCTCGTCGCCTCCACGGGTTCGGAGGAAGCCGCCGCGAAATCGCTTTGGGGCGCCACCGCCCTCATCTACGCCACCCTCGCCTGGGGGCTCTGGACGGGCTGGGAATCCATCGTCATCGCGGGATTCGTCGCCCTGGCCGTCCTGCAGAATTTCTGGCGTCCCGTGCTCATCAGCCGCATCGACGCCCACAGCACGCCAGAGGCCGGCGCGACGATACTCTCCGTGGAAGCGCAGAGCAAATCTGTCCTCGCCATGGGCCTCGCTCCCCTCATCGGCCTTTGCGTGGACCTGTTCGGCCTCGTGGGGATGGGCGTCGTCGCCATGCTGCTCACGCTGCCCTTCGCCCTCACGAGCCTAGGTGGCACGCGAGAGAGAGCGGTTCACCAACCCTAGGGCTCATTATCCCCGGATAGACGAATCCGCTCATATACTTGGATTCGTCCGTAATGAAATGATAGAGTCGACGCACTTTTTTGAGTGGTTCGACTCAAAACCACCGTTTGTGGGCGGAAGACGAATGAACGTAGGTGTGGACTGCGCCGCCGCCAGGAGCACATCGTGAGCGACGCCGAGAATCCAGAAGATTTGCAGATCACTCTCGGGGTGGAGGAGGAGTTCTTTCTCGTAGACCCTGAATCGCGCGATCTCCTCGCCGATCCGGATCCGGACATCTTCGAAGCCTGCGAGGCCGGAATCGGGCCGCACAAGGTCACGCGGGAGGTGCTCCGCCCCCAGATCGAGACCAACACACGGGTATGCGAGTCGGTGGCCGAGGCGCGCGAGGCGCTGCGCGAGACGCGGCGAATCGTCATCGAGGCGGCCGAGGCGCACGGGGCCGCGGTCCTCGGCTCCTCCACCCATCCCTTTGCGCAATGGCGCGATCTGACGGTCACGCCGAAGGAGCGCTACACGCGCTTCCTGTTGACGTTCCAGGAGACCATGCGCCGCATGGTCGTCGGCGGGATGCACATCCACGCGGGCTTCGGCGACCCGGAATCGCGCATCCGGGTCATGACGGCCATCCGCCGCTACCTCCCGGCGCTCCATGCGCTCTCCACCTCCTCGCCCTTCAACGGCGGACGCGATACGGGATACAAGTCCTATCGCCTGAATCTCATCGGCAACCTGCCGCGAACCAATCTGCCCAACCCGCTGCGCTCCCGGGCGGAGTACGAGGAAATCGTCTCCGAATACCAGCGAATGAATTTCATCGAAAACGGCAGCGAAATCTGGTGGGACGTCCGCCCCGCCCACGCCTACCCGACGCTGGAGCTTCGCATCTGCGACATCTGCCCCAGGCTCGAGGACGCCATCGCCATCGCGGCGCTTTACGCCTCACTCCTCAGGTGGCTCATCCGCCAGGACGAAGCGGGCGCGCTGCCGCCCGAGCCGCTCACCGAGATCATCGCGGAGAACCGCTGGGTCGCCCATCGCTACGGCACGCTTTCTTTCTTCGGCGATTCAGCAAACGAGAGCGGGCGGGTGGATATCGATGACTTCATGCACGAACTCGTCGAGAAACTCACGCCCGACGCCCGCGCGCTGGAATGCGAGATGGAACTGCGCCACACGCTCACCATCATCCGCCAGGGCAGCGGCGCGGACCGCCAGGCCGACCTCTACCGCCTGCGCCGCCTGGAGGGCGACACGGACGAGGAGGCGCTGCGCTGCGTGGTGGACCTGGTGCTCGCCGAAACCCGCGAGGGCGTCTTCTAAGCCACCCGCCGGGAGGAGATACACTCTTTCGACCCGGTCGCATCCCTCACCCAGGAAGCCCCGTTCGTATTGACCATCCGAGTCAAAACAAACTAGACTGCGCTCATCCAACATTTAAGAGCGGGCGCGTTGTTTGTCGCCCTGCGCAAGATGGGAAAGCGAATCGTGCGAAACATCGAACGAAATCTCTCATGGTTACTACTGCTCGCGCTCACCTTGATGCTCACGGCCCAGATTATCGCGCGCTACGTTTTCTACACCTCCATCAACTGGATAGAAGAGTTTTCGCGCATCGTTTTCGTCTGGTTCATCTATCTTTCGATCAGTTGGATCATCATTCAGGGCCGGCACATACGCGTCACCGCGCTCGACATGATCCTGCCGGATTTATGGAAGTCGTCGTTCTCCATCTTCGCCGACCTCCTCTGGCTCTGCTTCAATATCGTCATGACCTACTACGGATTTCTTTTCGTCTGGAGTGAAATCGAGCATTATTCGGAAACCGACGTTCTCGAAATTCCGGAAGCGATCGTTCACGGCATCATTCCCGTCGGCTTCGCTCTCATGACGATCCGCCTCGCCTTCCACATGTACCGGGTCTACATTCTGGGCGGCCCCGAGGTTCTCTACCAAACGGAAAAACTGGACGAAGAAGTATGAACATGCCCCTCGTTCTGCTCGGTTCGCTGGCCATCTTTCTGGCATTGCGCGTACCCATCGGCGTCGCCCTCGGCACCGCGTCGGTCCTGGTTTACTGGCTGACGGACTTGCCGCTGGAGAGTCTCGCTCTCTCTTACTACGACGGGCTGGATAAATTTCCATTCATCGCCGTGCCCATGTTCCTCCTGGCGGGCGCGCTCATGGAAAAAGGGGGCATCAGCAAGAGGCTGATCTCGGTGGCCGACTGCCTGGTGGGAAACGTCCGGGGCGGCCTCGCCCATGTCACCATACTCGCGTGCATGCTTTTCTCGGCCATCTCGGGCTCCGGCCCCGCCACGACGGCCGCCGTGGGGGGAATCATGATCCCCACCATGCTCCGTCGCCATTACGACAGAAATTACTCGGGGGCAGTATCGGCATGCGGCGGCACGCTGGGAATCCTGATTCCTCCGAGCGGAGCCCTCATCGTATACGGCGTGAGCGCGGACGAGTCCGTCACGCGCTTGTTCGTTGCGGGTTTTCTGCCCGGCATCTTGCTGGGCTGCATGCTGATGATCTGCGCGTCCTTCATGGCGCGCCACAAAACGCCGAACGAACCGGGCGAGCCATTCCACCTCACCCGCACGCTGCGCACGGTATGGGACTCCCGCTGGGCGCTGATGGCGCCGGTCGTGATTCTCGGCGGCATCTACGGCGGCTTTGTGACGCCGACGGAGAGCGCCGTCATCGCCGTGCTCTACGGCTATGCGATCGGCGCTTTCGTGTACAAGGAACTGAACTGGAAGACGACGCAGGATTGCCTGGAGGTCGCTTCACTCATCACCGGAACCATCGCCATCATCTGGGGGGCGTCGCTGGCGTATGGGGAGTTGATCACCATCCACCAGATTCCCCAGATGGTCACCGCGTTTATCAAAACCATGACGTCGTCGCCCTTCCTCATCCTCATCTTGATCAGCCTCTTCCTCACTTTCGTGGGGATGTGGCTCAACACGATGGCGCAGATCATCATCCTGACGCCGCTGTTCCTCCCCGTCGTCAAGTCCGTGGGGATAGATCCCATACACTTCGGCATCGTTTTCGTGGTGAATTGCGAGATCGGCTATCTCACGCCGCCACTGGGCACGAGCCTGTTCGTCGCCTTAGGGATCGCGGACACGACGCTGGGCGCCATCGCCAAGGCCGTCCTGCCCTTCATCGCGACGATGTTCTTAGCCGTTCTCATTTTCTCGTATTTCCCCAGCATCTCCCTCATCCTGCCGAATCTGCTCTTCGGCAGATGAGGAGCAAACCCAAAGGAGGCAAGACATGCGACATCTGAAAAAAGGTTTCACCATGATCATGGGCGTCATTCTCATCGCGGGTCTGGTCGGCATCGCCGCTCCCCGGGCCGAGGCCGCCAAGTACGTCATGAAGTTCGCCCACAACAGCCCCCCGAAACCCGACATGCTCTACACGGCAGCCGCCACGACCTTTCAGAACTACCTGCGCATCTACACCGCTGGGGAAGCCGACACCCAGATATTCCCCTCCTCCCAACTCGGGAAGGACAGCATCGCCGCGAAGAAGGTCCAACTCGGATCGGTGCAGATGCAGACGGTCGTGACGAACAATATCTCCCGTTTCGACCGCCGGATAGACGTCTACACGCTTCCCTTCCTTTTCAGGAACTTCAGGAGCGCCGCCAAGGTGTTGAACAGCGACATCGGCAAGACAATCGCCGAGAACTACAGGAAGAAATCCGGCATCCGCATCCTGAGTTCCTGGCCGTGCTCATTCCGAAAAATGGCGAACAGCAAGCACCCCATCCTGAAGCCGTCCGACCTGGGCGACCTCCGCATGCGCATCGCCAAGAACCCGGTCATGGTCGAGACCTACAAGTCATTCGGCGGGAGCACCATCGGCATGGCGCCGACCGAGGTCTTCAGCGCCCTCGCCCAGAAGGTCGTCGACGGCCAGGACGGCGGGACGACCTGGCAGTGGTCGATGAAGTTCTACGAGGTGCAGAAGTACATGTCGGTCACCAACCATCAATTGACGGTGTGCGTGATCATCATCAACGACAAGTACTTCAACGGACTTCCCAAGGATATCCAGAAAGGCGTCCAGAAGGCTGCGACCGACAGCACGGCATGGCTGACCGGCTATTCCGAGACTCTCGATAAAGAGCTGGTCGGCAAGTTCGAAGCCAAGGGCCTCAAAATCGATCGTCCCGACCTCAAGCCCTTCGTAGATGCCGTGAAGCCGGTCTACAAGAAATTCGGCAAGAAGCTCGGCGGCATGACCCTCATCAACAAGATCCTCGACATGCAAAAATAGCGGGAACCCCTGCGGCGCGCGGCGGCCCGGTGTCGCCGCGCGCTTTTTTTCTCAAGAAAAGAAAAGGATAAGCGCAATGAGCGGTTTTGAGGAGCAAAGCGCCATCGTCACGGGCGCGGCAACAGGCATCGGCGAATCCACGGCGAGAATCCTCGCCCAAAGGGGGGCTGCGGTCACCGTCATGGATTTCGACGCAGCAGGCGCCGAAGCCGTCACGAAATCCATCAACGAAAGCGGCGGCAACGCCCACCTCGCCATCGTCGACCTCACCGACTGGGAGGCGACGAACGCCTCAGTGAACGAGGTTCACAACCGGGCAGGCGGTATTGACGTTCTCGTGCACAGCGCGGGGGGCTTTCCCCAATACGTGGGCCTGCTCGAATGTCCCGTAGAGGCCTGGGACGGCGTGGTCAACTCGAACCTGAAATCCATGTTCTATCTCTTGAAAGCCGTCGCCCCCCTCATGGTGGCGGCGAACTACGGACGCTTCGTGACGCTCTCGAGCATGGCCGCGCGCAGCGGCGTCAATCCCAACCCGCCGCATTACACCGCCGCCAAGGCGGGCGTGCTCGGCTTAACCCGGCAGGCGGCGCGCGAACTGGGACCCCACGGCGTCACCGTGAACGCAGTCGCCCCGGCGAACGTGCAAACGCCGAGAGGGCTTAACCTCAGAACCCCCGAGCGCATCGCCCATATCGAGAAAACATCGCCTGCGGGCAGACTCTCCGAACCCCACGAGATAGCCGAGGCGGTCGTCTTCCTCTGCAGCAAAGAAGCAGGCTACATCACCGGCGTCACGCTGGACGTGAACGGCGGCGCCACGATGGTGTGAGCGCGCCGGCTACCTCGTCACCCATACGGATTCTGCTTTAAGCGAGCAGATGAAAAACGAGTGAAATATGAGACGCTCGTGAAAAAAAGATTGTACGAGGAAAGGCCGCCTCCCGATTTGCCCGCTTCTCAAAAAAAATCGCCCCCGTTTTGAGCAGGGGCGATTCGGTGGATGCGGCTCCCGAAATTCATTCAGATTTATCGGGTGCGTTGCTCCTCCAGCACTTCTCTCATAATGCTTCGAATCTGTTGCGGCGTGAGAAGTTTGTCTTTTAGATTTTTTAGGTCATCCTTGGTCGCCACCGTTTTGAAATCAGCATGCATTTGAGCCTTGAAGGCTTTCAGGTCCGCGTTGATTTGCTTTAATCTCTCACCCAGATTCATTTTGACTTCACTGACTTGTTTCTGGAGCTGTCCATCCATTGCGTCGAGTCTTTTGACTTCCCCATTCACTTTCGCAATCACCGGCTTGACTTCGGCCTGGGCGATATAAAGCAATCCGCTTCCCAGTATGGCGAATATCGCGACCGGAGACCCTATCCAATGCAACCACCAATGAAGCGTTTTCGTTTTAGCTGCTGCTTTCTCCCTTTCCATTTTGAGTCCTTTTTTTGTTTCGTCGTTTCGTACCCATGCTTCCCTCTTATGAACAAGCATATATCGCTATAACGTGAATTTCAAACATCCCCATTCTCCATGATCCCCAATATCCCCAAGCCGGAAATCGCTCATACCTCAAATATCTTATTCTCCATCTCGTTCGATTCTTTTTATATGCTTTATTTTTCAAATTCTTATATGAAGGCATCATGCCGCTCGGGAGTCTAATGACGGGGAAGAAGACCCCGCCCGCTCTTTGTGGGACTTTCAGGTAGTTTTCTAGGCGTTCTGGAGGGCTTGTTTCACAAGGGGCACGACCTGGGAGAATCGCTCGGCCACGAGGACGCCGGCTTCTTTGAGGAGTCTTTTCTTGCCCGAGGGCGCGCCGCGGCCCCTTGACAAGCCCTTTATTCTGAAAAATACCCTAAGACATTCACTAAAAGAGGGTTACTAGACTTCTGCCCTTGCGTTTCGTTTTTATTTTGCTTATAGTGTGTTCGTAGGTTTATTAGAAGTCCATTAGCATCAATAATATCCCCGCCCTTTACTCAAAGCAGGAACAATTTATGAGCCATTATCGAGTGAGAATTAAGCAGGGAGAAAATGAGATTGAAATTGAATCTTCGGAAAAATCATATGTCGAGACCAAGCTCAAAGAAATAGGCTCATCATTTAGTCTACATAAAACACCCTTACGAAGCTCTGCGGGGAAAAGCACAAAAAAGAATGGAGCCAAGACCAAACCCCTTTCAATGGTAGAACATGTCCGTGCTTTGTCACCTAAAGATGGTACCGAGCACGCCGTAGCTGTTGCGCACTATCTCGAAACTACTGGCGGCAAAGCAGAGGGTTTCAAAACCCAGGATATTTATGCCGCCTACAAAAAGGTTAAATTTGCTCACAGTAATCCCCCGCAAACAGTTTTTAATGCAAAGAAGAAAGGTTATTTGATGGATGGTCCTAACGAAGGAACTTTACAGCTAACACAGACAGCTCTGGAGTGGACGCAAAATCGGCAAAATGGAAAATGAAAACCTGTTTTTTTGAACCCATGACAAAGGCATGAATGGTTGACGATGAATACGCTCTCATTTGACACTGTCTTTTCCACGCTCCCCTCTTCTATTCGAAAGAAACTACAAAACGCCTACAATGAAATACGTAGAAATTTCCGCGAATCACGATTTGAGCCGAGCGAATTAAATGGTGCCAAACTAGCAGAAGTTGTGTTTCGGATTCTTGAGTGGCATACGTCCACTACACACAAATATACTCAATTCGGTAAACAAATTAGAGATTTTGGCCAATCAGTTCGAAGGTTCGAGTCAATGTCTGCTTTTCCAGATTCCGTGCGATTACATATTCCGGATATCCTGAAGACTCTTTACGGGGTCCGTAATAAACGTGGGGTTGGTCATGTTAGTGGTGAAATCGACCCAAATCGCATGGATGCTCAATTGGTAGTCACTAATGCGAACTGGGTGATGGCTGAACTCGTCCGTTTGTTGCATCAGGTGACGACTGAGGAAGCAACACAAATAGTTGAAGAAATTATTTCAAAAGAGACACCACTAGTCTGGGACCTTGGCGATATAAAGCGGGTATTAGATACAAGTATGAATATGAAGGACCGAACTCTTCTATTGCTCCATAAGGAACACCCCAAAGTGGTAGGAGAGGCTGAACTTTTCACATGGGTCGAACACAGCAATAGCTCTGTTTATCGTCGAGACATATTAAGGAAACTTCATAATGACAAGCTGACAGAATATAACCAGTCAAATGGTACAGTCATTCTTTCCCCTATTGGTGTGGTCTACGTTGAGGAAAATCTGTTGTAAGCAATACCAAAATTCAAGAATCTTTGGTTTTAGCGGTTCTTCTAGTACGTTTTCTCCTTATAGCCTTCTTCGGGGACGTTTCTTCCGTCATCGGCATATGCTTTTTTAGCAATTCCTGCCCAGCATAATTTAGTTTCCAACCTTCCCCCACTTTTTGAAACAACTTTTTCCCTTCGTAACTTGCGTTCCGGATAGTGTTGTCTACTCGATCTGGAACCGGTTCACCGAGTTCAGATATACCCTCTGCGATTTGTTCTACGGTAACAATGTCTGTTTGTTTTTCCTCTAAATAGAACCCCGCGATAGCTACTACCCGTTGCCCTGATGTTTGAGGATTCTTATGTTTAACATATCCACCACGAGTGGATACATCAACTTGCCTAGTTTCGTTTCCAATTTCAGGGCCGGATTGACCGTGCCCTTCATTAACTTTAGGCCTCACAGAGCCAATTGGGGCATTTCCCAAAGCGACATTCCAAAGCGATTGAGCCATTGATTCTTTTATAGCTGGGTCAAGGTCCTTAACTGCTCGGTTAATTTCATCAACAATTGGTTTTAATTGCCGAATGATATCGAGCTCAGGTGTTTTCACTTTTTTGTCGCGAGATTTGCCTTGCATTCTAAAGTCTCCCGAAGAGAAGGAAATTCAAATTTGATTCAAGACTTACTAACAAACTTCGATACTTGTTCAACAAGATGACAATAATGCTAAATCGAGAAAGAAATTACTATCTCCTATCCTATTTCGAGGGCTTGTTTCACAAGGGGCACGACCTGGGAGAATCGCTCGGCCACGAGGACGCCGGCTTCTTTGAGCAGCTTTTTCTTACCCGAAGGCGCGCCGCGGCCCCGCTCGATGAGCGCGCCGGTGTGGCTCACGCTCGCGGGCGTGGGCGAGGTTTCCCAGAATTCACCGGGAATCATCGCCACCACGGGTTTGGTGAACCCGCCAGACGCGATGAAACGCGCCGCTTCTTCTTCCCTGTCCGTGCCGGGTTCGCCGAACATGACGACGGCGCGGGTCTCGGGGTCTCGCTCGAACAGGGCGAGCATTTCGACGAAAGCCGAGCCGATGAGTAAATCGCCGCCCAAAGCCACGTAGGTGCTCTGGCCGATACCCGCCCGCGTCAGGAAAAGACAAATCTCGGCCCCCATGCCCCCACTTCTGCTCACCACGCCCACGGGGCCGGGGCGGAACATGAGGTCGGGCACCTCGCCGCCCGTGCCGCCGAGCTTCGCCTTGCCGGGACTCACCATGCCCTGGCTGTTGGGGCCGATAACGAAGGTTCCCCGCTCCGCCGCGCGCGTGAGCAGCGCGCAGGCGTCGTGATGCGGCACGCCCTCTGCGAGAACGTGCACGGTGGGCACCCCCGCCTCGATGGCTTCAAGAGCCGCCTCACGCACGAAGCGCGCGGGCACGAAGAGCACGGAAAGGTCTACCTCGTGTTCCTTTAAGGCATCGGCCACGGCGCCGTAGACCGGCACGCCGCCTACCGACTCGCCTCCTTTGCCCGGAGATACGCCAGCCACCACGCGGGTGCCGTAGTCCGTCATGGTGGGCAAAAGCCGCCTCGCCTCGGCCCCAGTGGCTCCCTGGACGAGCACACGGGTCTCTGAATCCAGCAGAATGCTCAACTTTCATCGCTCCCGTAGCTGCGCGCCACGATTCGCCTGGCCAGGTCTTCTATCGACGCCTCATCCTCGTGCCACTCCACGCCCGGGACCTCGGCGATGAGTTTTCTGGCTTCTTCCACCCCAGGGCCTGCGTAACGGATGATGACGGGAAATTTTTCGAAATCGAGCTCCGCTTCCTTGAGCGCGCGCACCACGCCCGCCACCTTGATGTCCACACGCGTGAAATTGCTCACGTTCCCCGCAAGTAATAGTCCCTTGATGCCGGGCTTAGAGAGCACCGCTTTTACCGCCCGGCGCATTTTCTCCTCGTAGCGCCCGGGCGTGATGTCGAACGTGGTGGCCGGTTTTCCGCCCGAATCCAGAAGCGCTTCCAGGCTCGATAGGCCGTAACCGCCGCCGGTAACCATGAAGCCGATATCGCCGTCCATTTCGCTGAAGCGAATCGCACCCACGTGTGGGTCGATGGCGTCTATCTCGCGCATGCGCATCTCGAGTTCGGTGAAGGGCCGCCAGCCGTTTCCGCCCTCCACGCCCAGCTTGGCCTCGAGGTCGGGGTGGCGGAAAAGCGCCTGCGCGTCGAGTTGCACCACGCCCGCCGCCGCCACGAGGCCATCAGCCAGTTCCGCCAGCGGGTTCACCTCTATCATCTCGCAGTCATGGGCGCAGAAAACGCCATACATCGCGCACACCGCAAGCGCGGCCTGATTTGCCAAGTCGCCCGAAAGCCCCGCGCGATGAGCCAATTCGAGAGCGTCTTCTATTTTCAGCCCTTCTAAGATGTTCACGGGCCATTCGAGAAGTTTATCGGGGTGGTGTTCGCTCAACTCTTCGATATCCACGCCGCCCTCGGCGCTGAAGAGAATGAGCGGGCATTTTCTCTTCGCATCGAAGGAGATGGAGCAGAAGATTTCGCGCTTGATGTCGAGCGCTTCCATGACGATGATTTTTCTGACCGGGAAGCGACGCACTTCCATGCCGAGAATAGCAGCGGCGTGCGCACACGCCTCTGACGCCTGCGCGGCGAACTTGACCGCGCCCGCCTTGCCGCGTTTGCCGACCGGCACGAGCGCCTTGATGACGGCGCGCCCACCCAGGCGCTCCAGGGCTCGGGCGGCTTCACTTGCGTCAGTGCAAACCTCGAAACGAGGAACGGGGACGCCGCCTTCGCTCAGCAGCGTCAGTGAATCGTTTTCCAGAAGGCGGGACAAGACAATCTCCACTCAGAATGCGTTCGGCGCGTTTTCGCGAGAAAACCTGCAAGATGCGCACTAGCTAGCATTCAGGGCTTTCAGCGTCAAGATTCTTAAGGCAAGCGCGCCATCACCTCCCACGCGGTTTCGAGCGCGCGCCCCGCTTCCCCACCGGCCACCGGCGCAAACAGGGAAACGGCGGGCAAGGCAGGAGCGCAGAGTTTCCGCCGGCGCGTCAGCCGCATTTCATCGCGGGGCGAACCACCTGATGAAGCGTGCTGCCGCTGCTGCCGCCCATCCGGGTGCCTCCGCCGGGCAGGTGAATCCAGCCATTCAGGTAAACCAGCCCGGTGACGCCGTGCACGGGAATGGGCATATCGGGCAAGCGCGTCCAGCGGTCGGCTTTTGGATCATAAACCTCGTGATGGGGGAACACGCCCGACGGTCCCGCCGTCGGATGTTCGCCGCCGAAGGTATGGAAACAGCCGTTCACCGCAATACCGTTGTTTCCGCTGCGCGCCTCGGACATCGGCCGCTTGGCGCTCCACTTGTTGGTTGCCGGATCGTACATCTCGAGCACCGCGGTGATCTCGCTCCGGAAGCCGCCGCCGAAGCGCCCTCCGGCAACATAGAGTTTGCCGGCGATCGCCGCCGCCGCCATGTGATTTCGGGGCGTCGGCAAATCGGGCAGGGCCGTCCATTTGTCGGCCTTCGGGTCGTAGACGGCGAAATCGCGCCCTCGCGGCGGACGACCGCCGGCGACGTAAATCTTGCCGTCGATGACGTCGTGCGCCATCGCACTGCGCGCCGTCGGCATCGGCGCGCGCGAAGTCCACTTCTCCGTCCTGGGATCGAAGGCGTAGACGGCCGACGTGTACAGGGACTTCTTCCTCCGACCGCCGGCATTGGTCTGCCCGCCGATCACATAGAGAATCCCGTCGAGACCGACTGCCGAGGCATGGTTGATCGTGGTCGGATAGGGGGTCGTCAGGCGCCAGGTGTCGGACTTGGGGTCATAGACCTGGACGGTGTCCACGCTGACCCGCGTCGAGGGGTATCCCCCGACAACGTAGATATTCCCGTCAAGATACGCGACCGCCATTTCCGAATTCGGCTCTATGAGCGCTGCGCGCTTGCCCCATTTCGGCGTTTGAATCGTCTGGGCCGACGACTGTGATCCGTAGAGCCACATGGCCACCAGACTCAAGACGAGAACAGCTATGGCGTCTTTGCGAACGCCCCGACCCGTAATCGCCATCTCCCCTTCCCTCCCCCTCGAAAAACCCGCGTACAAAAACCCAATCGGCAAAAGAACCGCTCCTCTCGCCCGTTACAGCGATCCGGCTTTCACCTCCAGGCGTTCCGCGAATTTAACATGAGCCCGCTCACGCCACCAACCTTCGAGGAGGCCGCGCGTGATCCGGGGTTTCGGACGATCACGCGCCCACCTCGGTCCGGCAAGGAACGCTCTCGTTGCGCTTTCAGCGCGCCGCCCAAGCGATCGGTGAAGCCTCTTATCCCCCGGACGCCGCGACATTCATCGAACAGGCGCCGCCGTCCGGCCCCCGTCAATTGACGCCGGTGAAGGAGACGGAATTCCGAACGGTGCGCGTGTTACTTTTCCGAAAAACTTGCCGAATTAATGGAAACGCCGCTTGCGAAAGTATCCTGATTCGCTAGAATCACCCTATAGGAAAAAACTTGTTTCTCTGTCATCTCAACGGAGGGGGATTGTATGCGTACCCACAAAAGATTGATCGTAGCAACTGCCGTTCTCGCCGTGGCCGGTTTCGCCGCCTCACTGGCGAGCGCCGCCGCCACCAACATCACCATCGTCGGCGCGGGCAAAGGCGCGGGCGCGTTCCGCATGGCGGCGGGTCTCGCCGAAGCGGTGAACAAGACGAGCAAGACCGTCAACGTCACCAACCGCGAGTCCAAGGGCTTCGTCGCCAACACCCGCCTCGTCGCCAGCGGCCGCTCCGAGATCGGGATGACGAACGGGATTTTCGTCGACTTCATCCAGCGCAAGCAAAAACCCTTCCATAAGGGCAAGGCGATGATGACCATCCGGGGCATCGGCCCGGTGTCGACCTCCTGGTTCCAGGTGACGACGTTCCACAAGTCCGGCATCAAGACCTACAACGATCTCGCCGGCAAGCGGGTGAACATGGGACCGAGGGGTAGCTCCACGCTGTTCATGATGAAGTTCATCACCGACAGCATCGGGATCACCGACAAGATCCGCAAGGACTACATGGGCTGGGCCGCCGCCGCCACCAACATGATCGACGGCAAGCTCGACGCCTTCGGCATCCCGAACCCGGTTCCCTCGCCCTCGATTCTGCGCGCCTCACGCAGCGGCCCGCTCCGCATCCTGAGCATCCCCGACAAGGTGCGCGACAAGTTCGTCGCCCTGAGCTCGGGCTACTACAAGGACAACAAGGACGCCAGCCCCTACCAGGGGATGAAGGGCAAGAAGTTCAAGACGGTCGCCTACACCATCTTCGCCGTGGCGAACGAGAAGGTTCCCAACGACGTCATCTACGAGGTGACGCGGCGGGTGTACGACAAGGCGAACCGCGACTTCCTGATCAACGTATTCAAGGGCTGGAAGATCGGGCTGGACTTCGCCGCCAAATCGGATGAGTTCATCAAGCAGATGGGCAGCTTCAAATTGAAGGTCCACCCCGGCGCCGCGCGCTACTGGAAGGCGAAAGGTTACATGGTCAACTAGACGTTTCCCGGATTCGTAGATTCCCCCGGAGGGCGACCGCCTTCCGGGGGGCGTCTGGTTCAGGCGGCTGTCATTCGAAATCGGGTGAGAAAGGGTGGCGATGCGGAAGTTTTTCGATTTTCTCTGGGGGTGGATGCGGTTCATCTTCGCCCCGGAGTCGGCCATCCGCCGGGATATCGAGCCCGGCCTCCAGAAAAAAAACATACCCGTCTTTGTGTTTCTCTCCGCCCTTCTCCTCGTCTACATCGTTATCTTCGCAGGGAGAAAATACAACCTCTACCTTCCCTATGAGATCTCCTGGGAATGGCAGGAGGTCGAATTCCCCGCTCTCGAGTTCTGGCTCTACGCGCTCATCTGGCTCTACGTCTCGGGCCTGTGCGTTCTGCCGAAGCCGACGATCCTGCTGTCTTCGTTCGTGTTCGCCGCCTATTTTCTCTATGGCGCGGCGAACAGGGCGCCTGTGGATTTCGGCCTGGGGTTCGGCGAGGTCATCGTCTACGTCCTCTCCCCGCTCCTCACGGCCGGGATGGAGAAATCCCTTTCGGCGATATGGGAGACGCTCCACTTCCCGGGGTTGGCCATCTATGCGTTTCATTTCTATCTACCCCTGTATGTAATCTTCACCGCCATCCTGACGTTCATCTTTTATCCCGCGCGGGCGGGTGCTCCGACGAGGCGGCCCTCCGCCGTGGACCTCCTCCTGTGCGCGGGAGTGGTCGTTTTCACGGTGGAATACATCATGAACTTCGCAGACAGGGGAGACCGGGCGGGTCTCGTCCTCTGGACGGACGTCGTGATGGGCACGATCGCCGTCATCGTCTCGATCGAAATGTGCCGCCGGGTGCTGGGCTGGGTGCTACCGCTGCTGGGTCTCTTTTTCTTCTACTACGCCATGTACGGCAACTATTTCCCGGGACGACTCCTGCACAAGGGGTTTTCCTATAACGAGGTCGTGAACTTCATATACGGGACGTCCGGCATCTTCGGCGTCATCGCCAACGTGTATGCGAGCTATGTCTTTCTGTTCATCCTCTTCGGCGTCTTTCTCGAAAAAACGAAAGTCGGCGACGTGTTCATCGACCTCTCCTACGCCCTGGTGGGCCGTCTGCGCGGAGGAGCCGCCAAGGCGTCGGTCGTATCGAGCGGCTTGGTGGGCTCGGTGGTGGGAAGCGGGGCGGCGAACATCGTCATCACCGGAACCTTCACGATTCCGCTCATGAAGCGCGCGGGCTACAAACCCCACTACGCGGCGGCGGTCGAGGCGGTCTCTTCCATCGGCGGCCACCTGCTTCCGCCCATCATGGGCTCGGCGGCCTTTCTCGTGGCGGCGTTCACCGAGACGGACTACGGGTGGATAGCGCTCATATCGCTCGTGCCCGCGCTGATGTACTACTTCTCGGTCTACATGTCGGTTCACTTCCGCTCGGGGCTGGACGGCATCCACGGCCTCTCGAAAGAAGAACTGCCCGAACTGCTGCCCCTGCTGAAAAAAGACGGCTACCTGCTGCTGCCGGTGGCGCTGCTCATCTGCCGGCTCGTCATCGGACGCTCGCCCTTCGACGCCGCGCTGTGGTCCATCATCCTGGCGATGGTTCTGGGGTTTTTCCGCGAGGACACACGCCTGCTGGCCCTGCCGCCGATTCTCGCGCGCCTCGTTGGCCGGCCCGGGTGGAGCACCCGCAACGACAGGCTCGAATACCAGGCCGCAAAACACCAGAAAAAACTCATGCAGTCGGGCAAGAGCTTAGAAGATGCCGATACGGAGGCGGTCGCCTACCTGGAAGCGGCGAAGGCGGATCCCCCCGGAAATCCCCTGGTGGAGAACTGGCCGCTGCTCGCCGGGCTGGGCCTTCTGATCGTTTTGCCAATGGCGGGACATACCATATTCGAGGCGGTTTTCTGGGCGTTGCTCGGAGCGGCGATGCTGTCTTCTCCGCGCGTTCTGGACGGGCTCGAAAGAGGGGCCGTCAACTCGCTCATCATCGGCGTGACGGCGGGTGTGATGGGCATCGTGCTCGCCGGGGTGTCGATGCCCGGCCTCGGCATCAAGTTCTCCTCGATCATCCTGGGCTACGCGTCCTTCCTCGACAACGCCTTCGGCATCACGGGAACGGCGCTTCCGGTGGCGATTCTGCTCTGCACCGTCGCCAGCTACATCATGGGGATGGGCATGACGATCACGGCGAGCTACGTGCTGCTCTCGATCCTCGCCGTCCCGGCGCTGGTGGAACTCGGCGTCCCGCTGCTGAGCGCGCATCTGATGATTTTGTGGCTGAGTCAGGACGCCTCGCTCACGCCGCCCTTCGCCCTGGGCGCGTTCATCGCGGCGGGCGTGGCGGGCGCAGACCCGATGCGCACAGGCTTCGCCTCGCTCAAGCTCGGCAAGGCGCTCTACATCGTCCCCTTCCTGATGGCCTACACCCCGATCAACATGACGCCGGGCTCGGAGTGGTTCGACATCCTCGTCGTGTGGGGGAGCGGCTTCATGGGCTTTTTCTGCACCTCGGCGTCGCTCGAGGGCTACATGCGGAGAAAGCTGGAGATTTGGGAGCGAATCGTCTTCGCCCTGGCGGGCGGTCTGCTGTTCTTCTACGTGGCCTGGATGAAGATTACGGGCGCGCTCATCATGGCCGCCATGATCGCCATCCAATTCATGAGCGTGAAGGATGAGGGCGCAGCCTCGCCAAGCCCTGCGGCGTCCTCGTAACTTCGAAGTTCCTGAAGTCCATCTAAAGGACCGTAGTCTTCTCGCCCTTGAATCATTCCGGCAAGTAGCGCTCCAGATGCGCCTTCAGCGCGCCGCCGCAGTAGGAACGGGCGAAATCTTCCCCGTGCGCGGCGCTTAAGCGCTCGGCAAAACCCTTGATTCCCCAGATACCCCGAAATTCATCGAAAAGGCGCCTCCCGTCGGGAGCGGGCCGGTTGATGCCGGCGAAGTCGCTGCCAAGCGCGATCTGATGGGGGGCGATTTCGGCCAGAAACTCGATTTCCTCCAGATAGCGCTCGAACGTCTCCAGGAACCCCGGATGCGGCGCAAATCCGATGAGCGCTCCCGTCTCCAGGAGTCTCCTCGCCATATCGCGCGGAATCCCCCGCTCGCCGAAGATGGGCAGCACCGGCTCGTCCAGATGTCCATGGGAGTAGTGCATCTCCTGTCCGGTGACGAGGGCGAGATCGATCATGTCCGATTTCGTCCGGTGGTTCGCGTGCGCGCAATCCACCATAAAACCCATGCGCCAGGCCTGCATGAGAAAGGCGCGGCCCAGGGGGGTCAAGCCGCGCACGGGGTCTCCCATGGCCCCGCCGCCCAGTGCGTTGTCATCGTTATAAAGGGGGCCGATGCTCCTCACGCCCTCCTCCCACAGCCAGTCGAGATACTTGAAGTCGTCCTCGACTTCAATGAAATAGACGCCTTCCGCGTGAATCAACTGCCTGCCAACTCCCTCTAAGTCGGCCCGGGTGAGAACGACGCTCAAACCCTCCGCCGAGCGAATCCGCTCCAGATCACGCCTGATCAAATCGAATTGCGCCTCCTGCGGCGCGCCTCCCAGCCTTTCCAGGGCAGAGAACACACCGCCGAGCTTCGCCGCCGTGGGGATGTCGATCTGCTCCGCCAGATAGGCGCGCTCCTCGGGTAAATCCACCATCCAGCGCAAATCGGTGTGAAAATCCCAAACGTCCTTGAACTCAATCGGCATCCGCTTTCTCTCCCGGGTCAGGGTCGGGGAAATTTCCCGGCGTAAAGCATCATCATATCATGCAGGAATCCGGATTCGCCTTTGCGCTCTCTCCTAATCTCACATAGTCTGGCGTCTCGATTTTCAAGGAGGATGTTTCGATGCCGGAAAAACCACTGGTTCTCGTGAAGCGGGACGGCCCGCTCGCCACGCTCACGCTCAACCGCCCTGAAAAAAGAAACGCCATGAACACGGATATGGTCCGCGAGGCGAAATCGGCGATGGCCGAGCTTGCGGGAGCGGATGATTTGCGCGTCCTGATCATCGAAGGCGCCGGCAGCGTCTTCTCCGCGGGGGCCGACGTGCTCGAAATGGGCGCGCTGAGCGAAGATAATGCGCGCGCCTTCATCTCGAACCTCCATTCCCTCATCCGCAGCGTGCGCGAATTCCCGCAGCCGGTGGTCTGCAAGTGCCGGGGCTACGTTCTGGGAGGCGCGCTGGAACTGATGCTCGGCTGTGATCTCCGGATCGCCGCGAACGATACGAAGTTCGGCATGCCCGAGGTGAGGGTCGGCGTGCCCTCCGTCATCGAGGCGGCGCTGTTCGTACCCTTTTGCGGCTTGGGCACGGCGCAGGACATCCTCCTGACCGGTAGGACGTTCGACGCGCGCGAGGCGCATCGCTTTGGAATCATCCAGAGGATATGCCCGCCGCCAGACCTGGAAGAAACGACGCAAGCGGCCGTGGCGCAGCTTCTCGAAGCCGCTCCCGGCGCGCTGCGCGCCCAGAAGGCGCTGTTGAGGCGATGGACGAAGGATTATCTCAAGGCCGCTATTCCGCCTTCTATCGACGCCTTCGAGGCTTCTTTTCGGACCGGCGAGCCGCAGGAGGGCATGGCCGCCGCGCATGAAAAGCGCTCTCCCGCCTGGTCGCCCGGGGAGGAATAAAACCCGGGAGAAAACGCACCCTCCCCTCCCTGCGGTGGCGTTCGCTCATTCCTTGTGGCATCTTCAAGCCTCTCGTTGGATATGTATGCGTCGCATGGCGTGTCGCTCCCAGGCGCCACACGAGAGCCGCTGGGGTGAGACAGGAGGATGAAGGTGACGGAAGACGAGGTGTTGATCGATCGGATACGCCCGATTCTCAGGCGGCGCAAGGGATTTTCCGAAAAGCGGATGTTCGGCGGCGTCTGTTTCATGATCAACGGCAATATGTGCGCAGGCACGTGGAAGGGCTCGCTCATCGTGCGGCTGGCGAAAGAAAATCACGATAAAACGCTCTCAGAACCACACACGAAACCGGCCGACATGGCGGGCCGGGTGATGAAAGGATGGGCGCTGGTGGAGCCAGCGGGAATCGAGCCGGATGAGGCTCTTAAAACCTGGGTGCGCCGGGCGGCGAAGTTCGCAGGCTCGCTTCCACCCAAGTGAGCACAACGCCTTATTCGTGTAGATTCACTCTCATGAAGGATGAGGAATGAAAGCGATAACCGTACAGGGAGACGCCGGAATCGAAGGCCTGGTATACGGCGAGGTTCCTACGCCCGAGCCGGGAGAAGGCGAAGTGCGGGTAAAACTCCTGGCCTCAGGGATCAACCACATCGACGTCTACCAGTGCACTCCCGCCATGGTGCGTTATGAAAAACCCCACACCATGGGGGCGGACGGGGCGGGCATCGTAGATAAGGTGGGACCGGGAGCGACCTTAAAGCCGGGCGATGAGGTGATCCTCGATCCCAACCTGAGCGACCCCACGAAGCCTGACTACGACCTCGTGGGCGCGCATTGTGCGGGCGCGCACGCGGAGTTCATCGTCCTGCCGGAAAAGAATTTTTTCGCAAAACCACAGAACTTGACGTTCGAGGAAGCGGCTGCGCTTCCCCTCGCCCTCTGCACGGCCTATCGCCAGCTCATCAGCCGAGCCAGGCTCAAAGCGGGCGAGAGCGTGCTCATCCACGGGGTGGGCGGCGGCGTCATGCTCTATTGCTTACAACTCGCGGCGCAGACGGGGGCTTTCGCCATCGTCACCTCATCGAGTGACGAAAAGCTCAAGACCGCCGAATCCTTAGGGGCCGACGTCTGCATCAACTACAAGACGACCGACGTCGCCGGAGCCGTCATGGACGCCACCGAAGGCCGGGGAGCCGACGTCGTGGTCGACAACGTGGGCGCGCCCACCTTCGCGGTGAGTGCGAAATGCGTCGCGCTAAACGGGCGCATCACCATCGTGGGCGGGGCCGCGAACCATGTGATCCCGGAGGTGAACCTGCGCGATCTGTACTTCAAGCAGGTCGACATCCACACCTCCACCATGGCGACGCCGGAAGAATTTCGGGAGGCGATGTCTCTTGCCGCCGAGGGCAAGGTGAAGGCCCACATCGACTCCACATACCCCCTCTCCCGGTTCCGCGAAGCCATAGAGCGCGTGGCGGAGGGCTTGCAATTCGGGAAAGTGGTGATAACAAGAGATTAGGGACGGCGCGTTTGCGCCTCCCGTCATTGCGCAAATAATTCATACTTGGAGAAAATTTAAAAACATGAAAAGACACATCGCCAGAACAGTCGCCGCGACATCAGGGGGAGAGCGCGCCTCCCACATGACGTCCAGGAAACCACCGGGTATAGCTTCACTCGATTCGGGAACGCCCAACTTCCCCACGCCCGAGCACATCACGAATGCCGCCAGGGAAGCGCTCGAGCAGGGCCTCACCGGCTATGCGCCGGGCCAGGGGGACCCGGAGTTTCTCGCAGCCGTGTGCGAACACATCGAGCGCGAGGCGAACGCGAAGTACACGCCCGATTCCATCATCGCCACGAACGGCGCCAGTTCGGGCATCTACGCCGTCATGACCACGTTCCTGGACCCGGGCGATGAAGCCATTCTGATGGACCCCACGTTTTCGCTTTACGCCCACGTCGCGCTTCAGTTAGGGGCCGTCCCTGTCCACGTGCCGCACGATGCGGATTATCAGATCGACGTCGAATCCGTTCGTAGCGCCATCACCCCGCGTACGCGCCTGATCCTCGTCAACAACCCGAACAATCCCACGGGCGTGGTCTACCGGCGCGACGACCTTGCAGCGCTGGTCGAACTCGCCGCAACACACGATCTCATGGTCGTATCGGATGAGGCGTATGCGAAAATCCTGCAACCCGGCTTCGAGCACGTACCCCTGCTCTCGTTCACCGAGCACGGGGATCGCCTTATCCTGCTCGACACTTTTTCCAAAACCTATTCGATGACCGGCTGGCGACTGGGCTACATGGTCGTTCCGGAGGATCTGAGCCAGACGATGTTCAGCGTGCACCGCTCCATCAACGGGCCGATCAACACCTTCGTCCAGCGCGCGGGCGCGGCGGCGCTTAGAGGCTCCCAGGAGTGCGTGGAGGAGATGGGACGCGAATACCACAAGCGGGGCCGCCTCATGAACGAGATGACGCAAGCCATTCCCGGCCTCATTCCCATCGAGCCGCAGGGCGGGTTTTATCAATACTGCCACTATGAGTACCCTCTTCCTTCGGTCGAAGTGAGAAAGCGCGTCTGGGAGGCCGGGGCGGCGATTCGCAGCGGTTCGGAATTCGGCGAGGCGGGGGAGAACCACCTGCGCTTCACCTATTCGGTGGATGAAGAAGTGATCGAAAAGGGCATGAAGATCGTGGGCGAGGTATTCCGCCACCTCGGTTGACCCGCCCACATTCCCAGAGGAAGGAAATTTCTATGACATACGGAAAATCACCGCTTCTGCTGTCGGGTCTGCTCTTGATGGGCCTCTTTCTCCTCGGGGGCTGTTCGGAGGAGGAGAAAAAAACAGAAGTTTCGGCGAACCTTTGCCTCACGCTGCCCAACGAGATGGTTCTCGGCCCATACGACACGAAAGAAGCCTGCCAAACGGCGCGCGAGAACATGCCCGACGGGGTATGCGCTACGTGTGAGAAAAAATAAAAAAGGGCCGCCCCCCAGCGGTAGCGGCCCTTTTCGGCTTCATCAGTAGACGGGCAGAATATCCTTCTCGTACGTCTCATCCACTCCCCGGGCGGCGGCGTAGAAAATCTCTTGCAGCCTGCGCGTGATTTTCCCGGGTTTTCCGTCTCCGACCTCGATGCGGTCAAGAGAGAGCACAGGCGCAACCTCGGCGGACGAGCCGCATATCATCGCCTCATCGGCCACATAGATTTCCGTGCGATCCATGGGTCGCTCCACGGGTTCGGGGCCGATGTGCCTCCCGAACATCTCCAGCACGCTGTCGCGCGTGATGCTCTCTAAAATAGAGTCCGTCACGGGCGGTGTGATGAGCTTGCCCTCGCGCATGATCATCACGCACGTGCCCGTGCCCTCGGCCACCGTGCCGTTCCGGTTCAGCAGGAGGGCGTCGTCGTACCCGTTCACCCGGGCCTCCACGCCTGCGAGCCTGCCGTTCTGGTAGTTGGCAGACGCTTTCACGCGCGGCGGCACGGAATCGTCCGAAATGCGCCTCCAACTGCTCACGCACAGGTTCACGCCCTGCTCCTGGCGCTTTCGGTTGCTGTTCGGCCCCCCGCTGATGAAGACGCACGTGTCCACCTCGTCCGCCGCATAGCCCTTCATGTCCAAAGGCCCCGAATCGTCAAAATACACGTTTAGGCGAAAGTGGAGGTCCTCCTTGAGCTCGTTCGCCCGTATCCATTCGATGACGGCGTCCTTGAACTCTTCCGCCGTATAGGGCGGCGTCATCCGCATCACCCGCATCGAGTCGAACAGCCGCCTGATGTGCGGTTCGATCTTCCAGAGGAACAGGTTGTTTCTCTCCTCGCTCCAATAGGCGCGAACTCCCTCGTACACGCTCGAGCCCCTCAGAACAGCCTGGCTGAAAACACTGATCTTGGCGTCTTCGGGCGGCACCACCTCTCCATTGAGCCATACTTTGGCATGATCGTAACTGGGCACGTGAACCTCCAATATGGAAATGAAATTGAACTATCAACACAGGAGACGCGGCATCATGAACAATTTAGGGGCAGTTTGACAAGCGGCGGCAACACTGCAACCCTTCAAATAAAGAGCCCGAGCCATTCGGCTGGATAAAAAACAAAAAAGTGGCGGGAATTCTCATGAGCGGCAAAGTTATGGTGAAAGCCACGGGCGTTCACAAATTTTATGGCGATTTCCAAGCCCTCTGCGGCGTATCGCTCGACATCGAGGAAGGCGACGTCGTCGTCATCTGCGGGCCGAGCGGCTCGGGAAAGAGCACGTTTTTGCGCTGCATCAACGGCCTGGAGAGCATCCAGGCGGGCGACATCGTCGTAGACGGCCTGTCGGTCGCCGATCCGAAGACGAACATGACCCAGCTCCGCTCGGAAGTCGGCATGGTGTTCCAGCAGTTCAACCTCTATCCCCACATGAGCGCCCTGCACAACATCACCCTCGCGCCCATCAAGGTGCGCGGCGTGAAAAAAGAAGAGGCCGAGCGGACGGCCCACGACCTGCTCCGCAAGGTGGGAATTCCCGAAAAGGCGGAAAGCTATCCTTCGGAACTATCCGGCGGCCAGCAGCAGCGCGTGGCCATCGCCCGCGCTCTCGCCATGCACCCCAAGGTCATGCTCTTCGATGAAGCGACGAGCGCGCTGGACCCCGAAGTCATCCACGAAGTGCTGAACGTCATGCTCGACCTCGCGCGCGAGGGGATGACGATGGCGGTGGTCACCCACGAGATGGGCTTCGCCAAGGAGGTGGCTAGCGAGGTCGTGTTCATGGACGAGGGGCTGATAGTCGAAACAGGGGACCCGGATACCTTCTTCTCCCACCCCAAGGAGGAGCGTTCCAGGCAGTTTCTGGAGAAAATCCTCTAGTCTCAGGCTCGAACAATCTCGGCTAGGCGCGCGCAGCATAGAAAATTCAGACGGCCGTCGTGTCCTCGATGGCCTGCTGGCCCTTCAAACGGCCCAGCCGGTTCCCGTACTGTGACAGCGTGAAACAACAGATGAAATAGACGGCCGCGATGAAGGTGAACACGGCGAAGGACGCATTTTCGCGCCCATTGACGATGGTCCCCGAGCGGAAAAATTCGATGACGCCGATTACGAAGGCGAGCGACGTATTTTTGAAGAGCGCCACCGTTCTGTTCATGATGGCGGGAGCCATGTTGCGAAGCGCCTGGGGCAGAACGATGTAGCGCATCGCCTGGATATAGCCGAGCCCGGTGGAGTACGCCGCCGCCATCTGCCCCCTGGGGACGGAGTCGAGCCCCGCGCGGATGATTTCGGCCGCATACGAACCGTTGTGAAGCATGAGCGCCCAGACGGCCGCCCAGAACGGGCTCAGCGAAAACCCCACCAGCGGCCTGCTCAAAAAATACACCCAGACGACGAACATCAGGCCGGGCGTTCCGCGTATGACTTCCACCACGGCAGCGGCCGGTAGCTTAAGCCACCAGAGTTTCGAGTGCCGCATGGCGCCGAAGACGACGGCGAACGTCCAGCAGCCCACCCAGCTGATGGCGAAAATCTCGATGGTCAGTTGAAACGCCTGGGCGAAAAACCCGAAGTTCTCCGGAATGACGTGCCACTTCCAAAAAGATTCCAACGAAAATTCCCCTTCCGCGATCCGGTCGCTATGTGCCCGAGCGAACTTTCAGGCCGAAGTAAGACTGGACCCCGTAAATTACGCTCACCGTCATCAGGGTGAGCAGCAGGAACAACAAAGTCCCCGTACTGTACGCCTCGAAACCGGCGAAGGTTTCCTCTTCTATCTTTTGCGAGAAATACATAAGGTCGGTGATGGCGATCGTCATCGCCACGGCCGAGTTTTTGATGATGTTCAACACCTGGCTCGACATCGGCGGTATGACGATGACGAGCGCCTGGGGGAGGATGATGTAGCGCCAGGTTCGGGCGCGGGACAATCCCGTGGAGGCGGCGGCCTCCCACTGGCCTTTCGTGATCGAGCGGATGCCCGAGCGCACCACCTCGCCCATGTAGGCCCCCGTGTAGAGGGAGAGGGCAATAACGCAGGCGAAGGTGCTGGGCACGAGAATCTGAATCCCCAGGGGCTCGTTGATGACCGCATTCAACACTTCCTGCAAACCGAAATACGCCCACCACATCTGCACCAGCAGAGGGATGTTCCTGAACACCTCGACGTATGCGGTCGAGAACGCGCGTATCCACCGAATTTCCGTCGTCCTGCCGATTCCGCAAAAAACGCCGAGCACCAGGCTGATCACGAGCGACCACGCAAAGATATACATCGTCATGCCCACGCCCCGGAGCAGGAACATCCGGTAATCCCAGATCACGCCCCAGCGCCATTGGTAGCTGAATTCCGTCTCGAAATCGATGGGCCACAAATCGAAGATGAAGTACCAGACGGCGAATAGCGCGACGCTCCCCCATGTGAGGAAAAACGCATTTCTCTCCCGGGGACTCTCGAAGAGCCTCCATTTCTTCGCGCTTCGAATCACGCTTGCGCCTGACGCATCGCCAACCATCCACACTCCCGCCAAGCGAAAGCGGCCACCCGGAGCCGGGCGGCCGCATCCGCCTTAAATGAACATTAAAGGCTCTCGCTCGGATAATTCCCCTTTATTTCGGGAACCACGGCAAGGTGAAATCCGGATTCTTGCCGAACCATTTTCTCCAGATGGCGTGGTATCTCTTCGTCTCCCAAAGCTCCAGGATGACGTTGTTGATGTAATCGCGCCAATCCGAGTCGTTTTCCCGAAGGCCCATGCCATAAGGCTCGATGGTGTAGAGTTTGCCCGGAACGACGAGACCCGGGTTATTCGCCGCCAACCACTGGAGGAGAATGTCGTCCGTCACCATGGCGTCCACCTTCTTTTGCTTGAGCGCAAGGAGGTTCTCCGTGTGCTCCTGGAAGGGAACGATGATGGCCTTGGGCTGAACCTTGAGGAGGTTGGGGCCGGAGTTTCCGCCCTGAACGGAGGCGACGCGCTTCCCGGCCAACTGAGAAATGTGCTTGATGCCGGTGTCTTTTCGGGTGATGAAGCGCTGCCCCGTGATGAGGTAGTGCATGGAGAAGTCGATGACCTTATCGCGCGCGCGCTTGTGCGTCATCGTGGCGGCGATCAAATCCACGTTGCCGTTCACGATCAAGGGAATGCGCGTTTTCGAAAGCGCCTGGACGAACTTCACCTTCACGCCCAGTTTCTTGGCGATCTCCCTGACGAGGTCCACGTCGAACCCATCCGGCTTCCCCGTTTTCTTGTTGATGAAGCCCATCGGAGGGAAGTCGAACTTCACCCCGGCAACGAGGGTTCCCCGCTTCTTCACCTTCTCCAGTACCGATTCGGCCGATTCCGCGCTCACGCCCAGAGACAACGCGAATACGAACAGGATCAATCCAAGAAACAATCGTCTCATTTCCTCTCCCTCCCTTATCTTGCGAAGAACATAAAAGCAGGCGGCTTCGCAGCCGTCCGGCCAACTGAAACCTGCGGGCAAGTAGTGCAGCCATATATTTTTGCTGACCCCATAACCACACTATGGGAAAGACGCCGAACCATGTCAAGCGATTGAAAATCACCCTTTTTCGCGGAGGCGCTTCGGCCTTCCCGCCTTGACGCTCGGGCGTGCTTGGGCGTAGCGTTATCCCCAACAGATTTTCAGAATCCCCACCCTTCTGGAGAACTTCATGCAGCAGCCCACGGACACTCCCAAACTCGCGGACGCTTATGCCGAATCCCTGCCTGCTTCGCGCGCCCTCTACGATCGGGCGAAGGAAATTTTTCCCGACGGGGTGACGCACGACACACGCAGGATGCAGCCCTTCCCCATCTACGTCGAGCGCGCCGAGGGCGCCTATAAGTGGGACGTGGACGGCAACCGCTACATCGACTACTGGATGGGCCACGGAGCTCTCTTGTTCGGGCACAACCCGCCCCACATCCGCGACGCCGTGAGTGAGGCCGTACTCCAGGGCTCGCACTACGGGGCCGGCCACAGGCGGGAGGTGGAATGGGGCGAATGGGTGAACCGTCTGGTGCCGTGCGCCGAGCGGGTGCGCTTCACCGCCTCGGGCACCGAGGCCACACATATGGCGCTGAGGCTCGCGCGCGCCTTCACAGGCAGAAAGCGCGTGGTGAAATTCGCGGGCCACTTCCACGGCTGGCACGAGGGGCTCGAGATCGGTGTGCGCGCCCCCTACACGAACGAGCCGGAAGCGGGACAACTGGAAGAAGTGACCGATCTGGTTACCGTATGTCCGCCGGATGATATCGAAGCCATCCGGGCAACACTCGCCCCGGGAGAGGTTGCGGCGCTCATCCTGGAGCCGACAGGCGGGCACTTCGGCACCATCCCGATGAACGGGGACCTCGTGGCCGCGCTCAGGGAGGAGACACGCAAAGCGGGCACGCTGCTCATCTTCGATGAAGTGGTGAGCGGCTTTCGCGTATCGCCGGGCGGTGCGCAGGCGCACTACGGCGTGACGCCGGACTTGACGAGCCTCGCCAAAGTACTCGCGGGCGGCCTGCCGGGCGGGGCCGTCGTCGGTCGGGCGGATGTTATGGAATACCTCGCCACCAAGCCGGACCCCGAAGTAAACCGCCACACGAAAATCGCCCATCACGGCACATTCAACGCCAACCCTATTTCCGCCGCCTCAGGATGCGCCATGCTCTCCTCGCTGGCCGACGGCCGGGCCACTGAGGAGGTGAACGCGCAGGCCCAAAAGCTGAGATACGGGATGAACGAGATTCTCGCGCAAGAGGCCGTGGCCTGGAAGGTGTATGGGGAATACAGCGACTGGAAAATTTTCTTTGACGCCGACGCCCCGCCACGCGACGGGGCGGATCAGGACGTGAGCGGAATCGACTGGCGGCGTCTCGATTCCAAGAATGCGCAAAAAAGCCGCGCCCTGCGCCAAGCCCTGATCCTCCACGGGGTGGATTTCAACGGAGCGCGCGCCCTCGTAGGCACGTGCCACACGGATGACGTGATTGAGGAAACGCTCGCCGCCTTCCGGGCGGGCGTGCAGACCATGAAGGAAGAAGGCATCGCCTAGATATTTCCTGAATGAGAGGTTTCGTAGCCGCAGCCCTCAAGACCAATTTCGTCATAGATGAGAATCGCAGACCCGCGACCGAAGAAAATGATTAAGGAGAACCACACTTGTACAGCGCGCTGAAAGGCCACTTGAGCTTAGAGTCCGGACGCATCGTGGACGACATGGAAAACCCCTTCACCTGCCCCGATACGGGCGGGAATTTACAGGGCAGCTACGACCTCGAGTGGATAAGGGCGCACGTGGACAGGGACGAGGTCGCCCGCAGGCCGAGGGGAATCTGGCGCTGGCGCGAATTGCTGCCCGTGCGGGATGAGAAAAACGTGGTCTCACTCGTAGAGGGAGATACTCCCCTCATCCACGCCGAAAGGCTCGGAGAGTCGCTCGGGTACGGCAACCTCTACATCCTGGATGAATCGAGAAACCCCACGGGCTCGTTCAAGGACAGAGGCGGTTCGGTGACCATCAGCAAATGCAAGGAAGTGGGCGTGGACCGCATCGTGCTGCCCTCTTCGGGCAACGCGGCCGCTTGTTTCAGCGCGTATTGCGCGCGGGGCGGAATCGAATTCATCGGCTTCGTGCGCGACGACAGCTCGGCCGTTCATTGCTTGCAAGTCGGGGCATACGGGGCGTTTGCGCTCATCATCGAGGGCGATCAGGGCGTGGGCGGGCGCTTCGCCGAAGAAGTATCCAAGGAACTAGGCTGCCTGCACGCCACACTGCCCCGCAACCTTTACAGAATCGAAGGTAAAAAGACGGCCGCCTATGAGATGGCCGAAAAACTCGGCTGGCGCGCTCCCGACCGCGTCGTCTGCCCAACGGCGGGAGGCACCATGGCGCTCGCCATGGACCAGGGCTTCCGCGAACTACTGACCCTGGGCTGGATAGACAAGATGCCTGCGATCGACGTCGTACAGCCAGTTGGCTGCGCGCCCATCGTCAAAGCCCTCCACACGGGCGGAAAAGTCGAGCCC
Source organism: bacterium (assembly GCA_965218885.1). Lineage (GTDB taxonomy): Bacteria > UBA8248 > UBA8248 > UBA8248 > UBA8248 > Bin107. The sequence goes on from OZ244713.1 coordinate 3,890,047, forward strand.
TGGGGCGAGGTGCGCACGAAATCAGCCGGTCTCACGAGTCCCTCCCCCGGTGCCGGCGAGCGCGTGGCCGCAGTGGTGCGACGCTCTGAGGGCCACGGCGTGCTCGTGAGCGATGCGATGAACCTGGAAGCCGAGTTCCTGATCGCCAGACGCGAGGGGCTGTTCTTGCAACCCGCCTCGGCGGCGTCCGTGTCGAGCCTGATGGAGGGGGCCGAGCGGCCCGGGAAGCCGGAAACCGATGAAACTATCGTCTGCATCGGCACGGGCACGGGCAAGAACGCGGCGGAGGTGGCGGGCGAGGCGCTCGGCAGGCCGGGACGCATCCCGCCCGATATCGAGGCCTTCAAGCGAGCGCGCGCATCCTGGCGAGGGAACGGCGTTTAAGGCACAGAGTTAAACGCATGCAATTCTCCAGAAATCGGCGAAATATGCCCCCCAGCGGCAAGTTCACTAAAGGTAACCATTCCGTACCTCAGCGGACATAAAAGCACCCCACCCAAAGAGTTCGTTCCTCGTAGTTCTTTTCGTGGAGACCCGGCGGACGCGCCCCACGCCGACCTAGCGCTTACAACACCTCCAAAAGCGGGCGAAAATCTCCCCTACTTTCGATATTTTATCATCTTCTACTTCAGCATATCCTTCATAAGTAACTATTGATAAATAAATTATCAGTTATTTAAAAAATATATTTACTTTCGTTATATTTTCGTATATATTTCTTCCTCACGCTAATTCATACTGGGAGAACAATCATGGTGACGGAAAAAACCCTCCACAAGCTTACCATTCTCGGCGGACAATCCTTCGACGACAGGGAGGGCCCGCCCGGCATGCGGAAGCTGCCCAAATACCGACGCAAATTCCCGGCCTCGGATACGCCTGCTATATTTCCGGTCCCCTTCTCCGGCGGGCGCATCATGCCGCTTTTATCCACCATGATGACCAACGCCTGTAGCTACGATTGCCACTACTGTCCCATGCGGGCTTCGCGCAACATGCCCCGCTACGCCTTCAGCCCAGAGGAGTTGGCCGACACCTTCATGGCGCTCAAAAAAAGAAACCGCGCCGAGGGGCTTTTCCTCACCAGCGGGATTCCGGGCAGCGGCGTCACCGGGGTGGACAGGATGATAGCCACGGCGGAAATCCTGCGCTTCAAGCATCTTTTTGGCGGTTATATCCACCTCAAGATGCTGCCCGGCGTGGAGGATTCCCAGCTCAGCCGCGCCGCCCAGATAGCCACGAGACTTTCGGTGAACCTGGAAGCCGCCACCCATAGGGGTCTTCACACCATGGCGCCCGAAAAGAAACTGGAATCGGACTTAAAACCCGCCCTCCGCTACGTGGGCAAGATAGCGCGCGAATCGTTTTTCGAAAGAACCGGCCTCATCACCAGCGGCGTGACGACGCAGTTCATCGTGGGCGCCAGCGGAGAGAGCGACATGGACGTGCTCTCGGCGTCTCATTCGCTCCAGAAGAAGGGTCTCCTGCGCCACACCCATTTCAGCGCCTTCAAGCCGGTGGAGGACACGCCGATGGACGGCGTGCCTTCTGTCTCCAAAACACGCGAGCACAGGCTTTATCAAGCGGAACACCTCTTGCGCGAGTATGAGTTTCGGATCGATGAGATTCCCGCCTCGGAAGGTAATCTGGCGATTGACGAAGACCCCAAAACGGCGTGGGCGAGGAGGAACCTCTCGCAATTCCCTGTGGAGATCATGACTGCGGACCCCCGGACTCTGATGCGCGTGCCGGGCATCGGCCCCACGTGGGCGAAACGCCTGGTCGAGGTACGCAGAAAAGCCCACATTCGCGATTTCAGGGACCTCGCGCGCCTGGGCCGCATCCGCAAATCGGCGGCAGGCTGGCTCACGCTGCGCGGCAAACGCCTGGGGCCGGAACCCGTGCTCGCCACACAGATGAGCCTCGGCCTGCAGCACAGGGGCAAAAGGCGCGTGCATCCCTCTATGAGTATGCTGCCGCCGTGCTCTTTTCGCTGATGAGGGGGCTAGAATACGGGGATGGGTTGCACGCTCCCGCTTGACGCGAAAAAGCGATGGGACTACCCTTCCCGTCTCTCGCCATCGCACCTATGCGCGCGATGCGGGCGGGCACCGCTTCATGGCCCCTTCGTCTAGCGGTCAGGACACCGGCCTCTCACGCCGGTAACAGGGGTTCGAGTCCCCTAGGGGTCACCACGCAGAAAAACCTTCAGAACAGGTCTCAACTCCACGTGTTCATATGCACGATTTCATCGAGCGGGCGCCTTGTGGCGGGCCTGAAGTTCGTCCCGATCGTATAGGCCACCGGAATGAGCGCCACCTGCATGAAATTATCCGGCACGCCGAGGAGTTCCGCCGCTTCCGCCTCGCACCTCAGGTGCAAGGTGGTGAACACCGAGCCCAGCCCGCGTGATCTGAGCGCCAACTGAAAACTCCACACCGCCGGTATGATGGAGCCCAAAAGGCCCGCCCACATGAACTTCGGCGGGTTTTCGGGCAGAAAATTCTGAATGCAGGGAATCACGTGCGCGGGGGCGCGCTCAATGTTTTCGGCCAGGTACATGGCGGAATCGAAGACCCGCTCGTTTTGCGCGGACCCGCTTTCTCGCGCCTGCGCCATACCCTGGTCGAGGTAGTCGCCTGTCCCTTTGCGGTACAGCCGCCCGAGTTCACGGCGCACGCCCTCATCCGTCACCACCAGCCAGCGCCAGCCCTGCCGGTTCGAGCCGGTGGGGGCCTGAAGGCCGAGTTCCAAGCAATCCATCACGACCTCTGTCGGTACTTCGCGCTCGAAATCCAGGCGCTTGCGCACGGAACGCGTCGTGGAGAGAAGTTTATCGGTGACTTTCAGATCAAAATCCGTCATGCGGTGCTCCTTTCAGCTTGTTGTAATGATTTCAGGTGAGATAGGGCATGTTATCAAAACAACCGGGCTCGCGTAATGCGCCGCGCTCTTCTGATTCCCAAGGGTGGTGGGTTCTCCTATAATCCCCCGAAATTCTGAAACCCATGAAGAGGACACCCATGTCAGACCAGGCAAGCCAGACGAGCAAAATCGAATTACTCGACCCGGAGGAAGCCACGGGAGATACGGCGCGTTTTTTCGAGGCGACGCGCGAGTTTCTGGGCCGTATCCCCAATTCCGCGCTCGCGCTTGCGAACACGCCCTACATCGCGCGGTTCTACCTTCCCTTCAACGCCACGCTCCAGCGCGAGGGCATGGGCGGGCTGCTGACGTGCAGGATAAAGGAGATCGTCGTATTGAAGACGAGCTTCGTGAACGCTTGCGCCTACTGAATCGCGCACAATACGGCGCTTGGTCAAGCGACGGGAATCACCGAGGCGCAAATCGAGGCCATCGTCTCGGATGATTACATGACATCCCCTGTCCTGAGCTCGCGCGAGCGCGCCGCCTGCCTGTGGGCGGAGCATTTTACTCGAAACACCGCGCGCGAGAACCCGGGCGTACTCGATGAAGTGAAGCGGCAATTCACCGACGGGGAGATCGTCGAGATGTCGCTCATGAGCGGCAAGCAGGGCATGATGAACCGCTTCATGGATTCGTTCGGCATCCCCATCGAGGATGAGGGCGAGGTGAACAAGATCAAGAAATCCGTGCGCGGGAATCCCGACAAGATGAAGGCCTACCTGCAATCGCTCATCGACAACTGGCCCGAGGATTTCCCCGAACCCAACCCGGACGAGTAGGCATGCTCCGGAGAGCAAATGCGGGCAAATGCGGAGTTCTTAGATAACTTTTATTTCGATAAATTTCTGAAATATATTGATACTTTACTTTTAGTTAACCAGACAACTAATTGAATACATGTCGAATATCTTGTTAATAGACCCCAACAACATTTTCATGAATTTATCGATATTTATCGTATTTTTCATATCAATCGCGACTGATGAAGAAGCGATTGCGCGCGACTGATGAAGGAGTGATTGCGGTTTGCGCGTCCCCGAAGGAGCCTGAGATTTCCATCGCCCCGATGGATTCGCCGACGTGAGCGTAGCGCGTGATGTTCGCCCGCCTCAACCGCCGGGATGAAATGAGCGCCTGAAATTCCCTCGTCATCGCCCCTTCCTCATGAAGGCCGCACAAATTCGGCCGTCCTGCCTGATCCGCCCGCCTCGCCCCAAGGAGGGAGCGGGCCGCTGCATGAAACCCTCATTCATCAATCGGGTTTCACTCTATCGAAACGCCCGAGGCGCGCGATGACGCCAAATGCGGGGAAATGCGTGATCAAACCCGACCTATACCGGGAGCATCGTCATTCCGGCATCAAATCCGACTGAGAAAGGAGGTGGAATCCGACTGAGAAAGGAGAATTCCCGAAATCCCGGCGGATGAAGAATCCCCTCGTTCGGGATGCTTCGTACTCCTCGCGGCATTCAAAATCTCCTGAATCTCCATACTCCTTGGAGATTTTACCAAAACTTGACATTTTACGCCGTTGCTCCTATATTTAACCTGTCGGTCAAATTCGGGCCCAACTCACCTACATAGCAGCCCTTTACGGGCAGCCGCCGCAACAAGGCGTATTCCTTGCGGGATTGCGCGTGAACTTTACGTCAATCCGCAAGCCGTTTGGCGGCCTCCCAAATCCGTCGCCTGGAATGGTCGAGACGCTGCCGCCTTCAAATGGATGAGATCACGCGGAGAGGACTTGGGGTTCTTCCCCTGACGTTCGATCTCCATCCACACCTTGCGCGCCGCACTCCTGAACCGGGAACGCGCTCGCAGAAAGGAAAGAAAAATGAGCGCTGAAAAGCTGCGAACCTCGATCATCGTTCTTCTTATGGTGGTGACGATCGGCCTCTCCGGCTGCGGCGGCGGCTCCCGCGCCAACTCGCCGCCAGTCGGCGGCTTCACCCCCGTCGTGACGCCGGACGTCGGTTCGGGGCCAAGCGGCGAAGGCGATAGCCCTGGCGGATCGACACGGAGCGGGACTGGAGAAAACAACAGCCCCGGCAGTCCCGCGCCGGGAGGAGGCTCCTTCGTCTCGACGCCGAATGGTCCGGACGCGCAGCAACTCTTCGATAACGGCGATACGGAAGAAGAATTGCCTTTGCCCTCGGTGCACGGGCTGGTTGCGGGCGAAATTACCGTCCAGCCGGGCGAATCCGAAGAGCGCGGCAACCTTGTATTCACTTGCCCCGAGGGCGGCGGGGCCTGCATCGTCAATATAGGGCCGGACGGGATGGCGGCCTATGATAAAATGGGCGGCATCCCCGACTTTACGCTCCTCCCGCCCGAGGATTTGCCCAAACTTCCGCTGCAAGGGCGCCTCCAGGCGGCTCAGGCGCCTATCGTCGACCTCGACGGGCTACTGCACGTTGGAGCCGACATCGCGCCGCCGGCCGATCAGCTCATGGCGCGAGGGACGTATCACGAGGTCGCCATTCGGGCCGGTCGGGTGCAGGATGGCCTGGGAGCGGATGTAGTCATCGCGTTTTTGAGGGAACAAAACAGGATAGGCCACGAAGCGTTTCCCGCTCGACCGGTCGTGCGCCTCGCCGAGGGAACCAGAGATGTGTTCACCGATTACGCGGTGCGGGCCGTTCAGTTGCTCAACGCCGCCCTGCCCTACGAGAAGCGCATGGTGTTCAGCAGCGACCCTTCGACTCCCCTGGCGTCCATCGATGATGTTCCCGAAGGAGCGATTCACATCGACTTCGTCCCGGGGGAGCATTGGAACCCGTCTCCGGAAGGGGCGGTGGGAATCGCCCAAAATGCTTTGCGCTTGGCCTCTCGGAACCCGGATACGATGGAGGAGTTATACGAAAAGCTCAAAGCTCGCGTCATGATCAATGCCGAATCCATGCTCAGCGCCTGGGTGTTCGACTTCGACGAAGGGAAATGGGAAATCAAAGTGCTGGAGGAGCGCGTGGATGATACCGACGCGCTGGTCAAATTTTTCTCCGACGATACGGTGATCAAAATCGTGGCTCATGAACTCCTTCACGCCCTCGCCCTCCCCGAACACGCAGACCCGGATCGATTCCCCGCGTCGGTGATGGGCTCCCGATTCGCGCCCGGACACATCCTCTTGCCGCTCGATCGCGAGACCCTGCTGATGGCCTACACCAGGTTCGAGCCGGCCGCTGCGCTGGCGGACATCTCGCTGGAAAACCTGGGCCCCTGGGAGGACACGTCGTTTCACCTGCGCGGGGATGTGGATTTTCCGGGCGGACAGGCTTCTTTCGGCGTCGCCTCTGGCAACGGCCTGATCCAACCCTGGGCTGCGGGCCCGACGCCATGGACGAACCTCGTGGACAATAATGATTTGTCGGGAAGCGCCACCTGGAACGGCGCGCTCCTGGGCATCACTCCTGCACTAGAAACGGTCGCAGGCGACGCCCGCCTGACCGTGCAGTTGACGAACCTGGATGGGCTGCTCGACTTCACCGGCTTGGAGAAATGGGAGGTGAACGAAGCGCCGGGAGCGGCCGGGAGCGGTGCGGCGTGGGGCGATGGCGATCTGGGATACACGATCCGGGTTCGCGGCAATACCTTCATCCAGACCGGCGGAGACGACGGCCAGGTAACCGGCGCGTTCTTAGGCGCCGCTCACGAGGCGATGGGCGGCGTACTCGAACGCGCCGACCTGTCGGCGGGCTTCGGCGGGCAGCGATAAGGAGAACCACAAAATGGATGAGACGGGCCGCGCCGTCCCGGACCTGCGAATACTCCCGCACCTCCACCGTTCTGCCCAGGCGCGAACTGGCATCCGCGGCGTAGACGACGGCGAGGTATTCCTCGCGGCATTCAACATCTCCTGAATCTCCATACTCCTTGGGGTTATTTTATCAAAACTTGACAATTTTCGCCGTTGCTCTTATATTTAACCTGCCAGTCAATTTCGGACCCAACTCACCTACATAGCAGCCCTACTCGGGCCGCCGCCGCAACAAGGCGTATTCCTTGCGGATTGCGCGTGAACTTTTTGTCAATCCGCAAGCTGTGCGGCTTCCCCGAGCCGTCGATCGGGATGGTCGTGACGTTGCCGCCTTCAAATGGATGAAGTTGCGCGGAGAGGGAATGGTGTTCTCCCCCTAAGGTTCGATCTCCATCCATACCTTGCGCGCCACACCCCTGAACCGGGGAAGCGTCTGAAAAAGGGGAAGGAAAATGAGCGAAAAAAGACTGCGAATCTCGATTATCGTTCTTCTGGCGGCCGTGGCCATCACCTCCTTCGGTTGCGGCGGCGGCTCCGGCGCCAACCCGGCGGCAGGCGGCGATTTCATCACTGCCGTGGTGCCGGGCACAGGCTCGACGTCCAGCAGTGAAGGCGGAAACTCCAGCGCTGGCGATCCCCCATCGAATGAAGGCGGGGAAAGAGGGCCCGGCAGCCCCACCGTCTCGACGCCGGGTGGCGGAGGAAACGCCCCCGGCAATTCGACGCAGAGTGCTCAACCCGTGCAAGAGCAGAATGCTCAAACCACGCAACAACCAGTCCCTGACGGCCATCAGTTAGTAGATTTTCAGGAAGAAGATTCTCCTCTGCCTTGGGAGCATGGTCTCTACGCGGGCCGGATTATGTTGTCGCCCGGCGAATCAGAAGAGCATGGCAACATGGTAATTACGTGTCCTTTGGGCGACGTGTCATGCATCGTAAACGTCGGAACTGAGGGCTTGGTGACCTACAATAGTTACTTCGGCATCCCCAGCTTTACGCTTATCCCACCCGAGGGATTTCCAGCCATCCCGTTGCCGCAGCCCGCCGAAGCGGCGCATGCGCCTGTTCTCGACTTGGGAGTCGTCCTGCGCGTGGGGGCCGACGTCGCGCCTCGGGCCGACGAGTTGACCACAGGCGTCGACCGCAACGGAGTGCGCGTTTCATACGGAGAGGTTCAGGACGGCATCGGGGCGGAGAGACTCCTCGAATTTATGAATGGGCACGCTAGTCTTGCAAATAAGATTATCCATACTGGTGTGGGAAGCGTCCAAGGTCTCGAAACGTTTCCCGAACCGCCGACCATCCGCCTCGCCGAGGGAACCAGCGATTTATACACCGGGTTTGCGGCGCGCGCCGTTCAGTTGATCAACAACGCCTTGCCCCTTGAGAAGCGTATCACGCTCGGCACGGCAACTTTGCCGACAGATACGGAACTCGCTGACATCCCGGAGGGAGAGATTTTTCTCAGATTCGGTTCTCTCGCATCAGGCACGCTCGGGGGTGCCGGTCTTGTTGGCAATTCACAAGGTGCGAAAAAAGCCACTGTCACTATAAATGAACGAGAAATGCGTGAGGCCTTTGTGTATGACCCCCCGCCGGAACCGGTTGAGAACACGGAGGACAACTGGAAAATAATATTAGAGCAATATTGGGGCACAAAAGTTCTGGACAGCCGGGTGGAGAATACCGACTCGCTCATCAAATGGTACAACGATGAGATATTCCTTTCAGTCGTTGTTCACGAACTCATGCATGCCCTCGGCTTTTATCACACCGACAAAACTAAAAATGCTGAATCAATCATGCATCCCATTATAAACGAGGGCCAGGTAAACGTATATTCACCTTACTTGCCCGTGAACTCGGCCGTAATCGTAGTCAACTTGACAGTTACTAGTAGAGCGACTGACGAGGAAACAACAGATCAGGCCGAACGCAGAGGCAAGCCGGGCTACCTCATCACACCAAAAGCTCGAACCGTACCCGGGCATATCCTGTTTCCTATCGACAGAGCGGCCCTGCTGGCGGCCTACGGCAGGTTCGATCCGGGCACTCAACCGGATGAACTGACGGCGGAAAACCTGGGCGCCTGGACCGACACGTCGTTTCACCTGCGCGGGGATGCGGATTTTCCGGGCGGACAGGCTTCTTTCGGCGTCGCCTCTAGCAACGGCCTGATCCAGCCCTGGGCTGCGGGCCCGACGCCATGGACGAACCTCGTGGACAATAATGATTTGTCGGGAAGCGCCGCCTGGAACGGCGCGCTCCTGGGCGTCACTCCTTCATCGGAAACGGTCGCAGGCGACGCCCGCCTCACCGTGAGGTTGAGGAGCCTGAATGGGCAAATCTACTTTACCGGCTTGGAGAAATGGGGGGTGAACGAGGCGCCGGGAGCAGCCGGTAGCGGTACGACGTGGGGCGATGGCGATCTGGGATACACGATCGAGGTTCGCGGCAATACCTTCATCCAGACCGGCGGAGACGACGGCAAGGTCACTGGCGCGTTCTTCGGCGTCTCTCACGAGGCGATGGGCGGCGTACTCGAACGCGCCGACCTGGCGGCGGGCTTCGGCGGGAAGCGATAAACAGAACAACAAAACGGATGAGACGGGCCGCGCCGTCCCGGACCTACAAATATTGCCCCGCCTCCACAGTCCGGCCGAGGCGGGAGCTTGCGTCCGCCGCGTAGACGACGGCGAGGTACTCGTCGCGGCATTCAACATCTCCTGAATCTCCATACTCCCTGGGGTTGTTTAGCCAAAACTTGACAATTTTCGCCGTTGCTCTTATATTTAACCTGTCAGTCAAGTTAGGACCCAACTCACCTACATAGCAGCCCTTTTCGGGCAGCCGCTGCAACAAGGCGTATTCCTTGCGGGATTGCGCGTGAATTTTTTGTCAATCCGCAAGCTGTGTACGGCCTCCCCGAGCCGTCGATCGGGATGGTCGAGATGTCGCCGCCTTCAAATGGATGAGATTGCGCGGAGAGGACTTGGTGTCCCCCCCCCCAAGATTCGATCTCGATCCATACCTTGGGCGCCACACTCCCGAACCGGGAAAGCGCTCGAAGAAAGGGAAGGAAAATGAACGAAAAAAAACTGCGATTCTCGATTATCGTTCTGCTGGTGGCCGTGGCCGTCGCCTCCTTCGGTTGCGGCGGCGGCTCCGGCGCCAACTCGGCGACAGGCGGCGATTTCATCACCGCCGTGATGCCGAACAGCGTCTCGACGCAAGGTGAGGGAGGAAACGCCCCCGACAGCTCCACCGGCTCGACACCGGGTGACGGAGAAAACGCCCCCGCCGGTTTGATGCAGAATGCTCAAACCGAGCAACGAGATGTCATTGACCTCATTCAGGTAGATTTTCAGGAAGAAGATTTTCCTCTGCCTTGGGAACCTGGTATCGCCACAGGCAAGATATTAATGTTTCCCGGTGTATCGGAAGAGCATGGCAACACGGTAATTACGTGTCCTTCGAGCGGCTTGGCATGCATCATTTACGTCGGAACTGACGGCTCGGTGAAATACAGATATTCCCGGGGCGCCCCCAGCTTTACGCTTATCCCGCCCGGGGGATTTCCAGCCATCCCGTTGCCGCTGGCCACCGAAGCGGCGCAGCCGCCTGTTCTCGACTTGGGAGTCGTCCTGGGCGTGGGGTCCGACGCCGCGCCTCGGGCCGACGAGTTGACCACAGGTGCCGACCGCAACGGAGTGTCCGTTTCATACGGAGAGGTTCAGGACGGCATCGGGGCGGAGAGAGTCCTCGAATTTATGAATCGGCACGTTAGTCTTGAAGATAAGATTGCCCATGCCGGTGTGGGAGGCGCCCCGGGTCTCGAAACGTTTCCCAATCCGCCGACCATCCGCCTCGCCGAGGGAACCAGCGATTTATACACCGGGTTTGCGGCGCGCGCCGTTCAGTTGATCAACAGCGCCTTGCCCTATGAGAAGCGAATCACGCTCGGCACGGCAACTTTGCCGACAGATACGGAACTCGCTGACATCCCGGAGGGAGAGATTTTTCTCAAATTCGGTTCGCTCGCATCAGGCGCGCTAGGGAATACAAGACTATTAAGCAATTACCTTGTTGATCCCCAAACAAATGAAGAAAAAGTCCAAAAGGCGTTAAGCGCCCTTGTCACTATAAATGAACGAGAAATGCGTAAGGCCGAAGTGTTTGACCCGCCGCCGGGGGTAGAACTGGATTTATCGTATAAGAATCGGAAAGAAATATTAGAGGAATATTGGCGTACAAAATATCTGGATAGCCGGGTGGAGAATTCTGACAAGATCATCAAATGGGTTAACGATGAGATATTCCTTTCAGTCGTTATTCACGAACTCATGCATGCCCTCGGCTTTTATCATACCGACAAAACTAGAAATACTGAATCAATCATGCATCCCACTATAAACGAGGGCCAGGTAAACGTATATTCACCTTACTTGCCCACGGACTCGGCCGTTATCATTATGTCCTTGAATTATACTGGCGCGACTAACGAGGAAACAACAGATGAACCCGCACTCAATGTAACAGCAGCTCGGCCCGCACGTAAGGCAACAACAGCTCAGCGCGTAGGCAACCGCAATCTGGGCTTCCTCATGACACCAAAAGCTCGAACCCTACCCGGGCAAATCCTGTTTCCTCTCGACAGAGCGGCCCTTCTGGCGGCCTACGGCAGGCTCCAACCGGGCGCTCAGCCGGAGGAACTGACGGCTGAAAACCTGGGCGCCTGGACCGACACGTCGTTTCACCTGCGCGGGGATGTGGATTTTCCGGGCGGACAGGCTTCTTTCGGCGTCGCCTCTAGCAACGGCCTGATCCAGCCCTGGGCTGCGGGCCCGACGCCATGGACGAACCTCGTGGACAATAATGATTTGTCGGGAAGCGCCGCCTGGAACGGCGCGCTCCTGGGCGTCACTCCTTCATCGGAAACGGTCGCAGGCGACGCCCGCCTCACCGTGAATTTAACGAGCCTCATCGGACGAATCGACTTCAGCAACATGGAAAAATGGGGGGTGAAAGAGGCGCCGGGAGCAGCCGGTAGCGGTGCGGCGTGGGGCGATGGCGATCTGGGATACACGATCGAGGTTCGCGGCAATACCTTCATCCAGACCGGCGGAGACGACGGCAAGGTCACCGGCGCGTTTTTCGGCGTCGCGCACGAGGCGATGGGCGGCGTGCTCGAACGCGTCGACCTGGCGGCGGGCTTCGGCGGGAAGCGATAAAAAGAACAACAAAACGGATGAGACGGGCCGCGCGTCCGGGACCTACAAATACTCACGCACCTCCACCGTGCGTCCTAGGCGCGAGCTCGCTTCCGCCGCATAGACGACGTCGAGGTTCTCGTGCGCGGCGCGACCGTCGACTTCGGGCGTGCGGTCTTCGCGCACGCAATCGGCGAAATCCTCGAGCGCGTCTCGGAACATGTCGCCCCCCGGCATGTCGAATACAACATCTTCGCCCAGCGGGTCCCTGTCCACATGCAAGCGAATGGGTTCGGGCGCTTTCGAGGGGTCGCGCCACTGCTGGCCCGTGATGCGAAAATGCGCGACGCCCTTCGTGCCGTGCACGTTCATGTGAAACGCCCACGGACACGCCCAGCCGCCGCCCACGTAGGAAAGCGCGCCGCTTTCATGCTCCAGAATCATCATCGAGGTGTCGTCCACGTCCTCGGTCGCGTAGGCGCGCTTGAGCCTGGCGGTGACGCTTTTTATCGGCCCGTGCAGGTAGCGGAACGTATCGATGTGGTGGATCGATAGCTGGATGACGACGCCCGTGGGGTTCAGTTCGCGGCTCGAGCGCCATTTATCGGGCGTGAGTTCCAGCCCCCGCTCGGTGCAGAAGTTGCTCTCGCTCATCGATATTTTTCCAATTTCGCCCGCATCGATCAGCTCCTTCATGCGCCGGGATACGGCCAGTCGGCGCGCGCTGTGGCCCACGGCCAGCTTGACGCCCGCGCCCTCGGCCGCATCCACGATGGCTCTTGAATGCTCCAGACTGTGCGCGATGGGTTTTTCGCAATAGACGTGCTTGCCCGCGGCGGCCAGCGCCTCGATGTGCTCCTTGTGGTTGTGGTTCGGCGTCGTGAGGATGACGGCCTCTATTTCCTCGTCGTTCAAGAGGGCTTCCAGGCTATCCGCCTCGCGCGCGCCGTAGCGCTCCATGAAAGCGCGGCGCTTCCCGGGCGTGCGGCTGAAGCAAGAGACGAGCCGTATTTTGCCTCCGCGCAGCGCGGCGTCGGCGAGCACGTCGGCCCAGCGCCCCAACCCCATCGAGGCGGCACGCACGGGTTCGAACGACATATTGTTTCTCCTTGAGCAATGAAGAGTCAGGGTATTGGTCGAGTCCGCTGTTCATGTGTTTATGAACGTGAAATAAAAGTCGAAAAAGGTTAATTCATTGCGCCTATCCTAGATGCTCACCTGGAAATTGGGCAGGCGAACGCCGCCACCCGCATCGGCAGGCGCTGCGCTCAACTCATCGAGCGTGGTCTCGCGCAGCGTCTCGTCTATGGCGTCTTCCAGTTTTTTCCACAGGGTGCGGCTCCCGCACACCGGAATGTTCGGACACGGCGTCGAGGGAGGCTCATCGCCGCAATCGACGGGCTTTATCGTCTCCCCCACCGCGCACAAAACGTCGCGCATGTTGATCTCAGAGGGCGGCAGCGCGAGTATGTAGCCGCCTCCCGGCCCCCTCGTGCTGCTCACCAGAGAAGCCCTGCGCATTTTTACGAACAACTGCTCCAGATAGTGCTGGCTGATACCGAGCTTGCCGGCTATCTGGGGCAAGGGAACGGGATGCGTCTGCGAATGCCTGGCCAACTCTATCATGGCGAGCACGGCGTATCGTCCCTTGGTCGATATCTTCATCGGCGGCATCCTTTCATCATCTGTCTCAGCCTCATTGGCTAAGCGAGCGCTCCCCGCCGCACGGGGATTTTCGTTTGTCCGCGCTCGGCGAGCGCGCAGACCGGACAATCCGGGTCCTGGGCCACACGCACGCTCCCGACGGCGTTTTTCCATAAATCGGCCGTCATCAGCCTGTTCGACCAGGCCGGCTCGAGCCCCTGGAGAACACGCAGCGCATCGGCGGCCTGCGCCATGCCCACGAAGCCCGCCACCGCGCCGAAAACGCCCGCATCCCCGCAATCGAGGCCGCGCGCGTTTGCGTCCTCCTCGCCCACCAGACAGCGCAGACACGCGCTCTCGCCGGGCAGAATCGTCAGAACCTGGCCGAAAAAGTGCAAAACGCCCCCCATCACCCACGGCTTGTTCGATGCGACGCAGGCGTCGTTCAGGGCCATTTTGGACGCGAGATTGTCACTTCCATCGACCACTACACCATAAGGCGCAATGATTCGGGCGGCATTCTCACTCGTGAGCTTCAAAGGAATTTTATCCACCGCTACCTCGGCGGATAGCCTAATAATGGAATCCGCACCCGAATCCACCTTCAGGCGGCCGATGTCCTCGCCTCGGTGGAGAATCTGACGCGCGAGGTTGTCGAGCGTCACCACGTCGTGATCCGCAAGCCCGATGCGCCCGATTCCTGACGCCGCAAGGGCGAGCGCGGCGGGACAGCCCAGGCCGCCGACTCCCACGATGAGGACGGATGAAGCAGCCAGAACGCTTTTATCGCTCACCCGACCCGTGGATGCGCTTGTGGACGGCGGCGGCGCTGCATCGGGCAGCCCCGCGTGAGGAGTATGAAGGCTCATGCGCCCGCCTCCTCGAATATCTCCAGATCGCTTTCAACGAAAGTCTTTTGCTCCGCATCCCAGAAATACACCTTCTGGCCGAGTACCACGCCCTCGCGCACGCTCATGACGACGTGCTCGGCATCCGGGAACGCCGGAATATCGCCGAAAGGCACCGCCGCATCCACGTCTTCCTGGGAAAAATAGGCGTCCTCGTCCGGGTGGCTGTGAAAGATGCCGCGAACCACCTCGCCCGCCTCCTCGGCCCGCCGCACGATGCGCTCGAACTCGAAGGGATCGATCAGAAAAGCGCGCCGCGCCGTCCGGGGATAGATTTCCGGGTCCTTCTCGTGCATTTCGTTCTGCACGTTTTTACAGGGCAAAAGGGCGAAAGTTTCTTCCTTGTCTTCCTGCGCAGGCGGGGGGCCGATAATCAACCCGCAGCACTCATCGGGATACGCCGCGCGCGCGTGGCGGTGCATCGCCTCCACCTGTTCACGATTCAGACGCAAATCAAGCCTCCCTAGCGCGCTTCGCTCAAGTACCTGTCTCCCCCGTCGGGAAACAGGGTGACGATGACGCCCTTTCCTATCCGCTTCGCCACCTCCCGCACGCCCACGAGCGCGGCGCCTGCGGAGTGGCCGATAAAAAGGCCCTCTTCTTTCGCTATGCGCTCGGCCAGGTCGTAGCTCTCCTCGGTGCCCGCCGGAATAAGGTGATCGTGCACGCTCTCATCATAAATCCCCGGGCGAATGGCCGTGGGGATGTGCTTCATGCCCTCCAGGCCGTGAAACGATTCCGAGGGCATGACGGCATGAACCTGAACGTCCTGCTTCCTCGCCTGGAGGCCGCGCCCCGTCCCCACCAGGGTGCCCGTCGTGCCGAGGCCCGCAACGAAGTGCTCCACGCGCCCGTCGGTCTGATCCAGAATCTCGACCGCCGTGGTCTCCACATGGGCGAGCGGGTTGGCGGGGTTGTCGTACTGACAGGGCAGGAAATATTTTTCCGGCTCGTCGCGGCGCATCTTCGCCGCGAGGCGCTGCGCTCCGTCCGAGCCTTCCAGGGGGTCCGAGAGAACGATGTCGGCCCCGTAGCCCTTCAGCGTCGCCTTGCGTTCATCGCTCGCGTTCGCAGGCAGGACGAGGCGGACGGGAATCCCCAGTGCGGCGCCTATCATCGCGTAGGCGATGCCAGTGTTCCCGCTCGTGGAATCGAGAAGAATCTTGCCGGGGCGCAATTCTCCCGATTCCAGGCCGTCCTTCACCATGAAGAGCGCCGGCCTGTCCTTCACCGAACCACCCGGATTGAACCACTCCGCCTTGGCGTACACTTCCACGTCGGGAAATTCGCTCTTGAACAATTTGATTTCGAGCAAGGGGGTGTTGCCGATGCACTTGATGATTGGGGAATCCCCTAAATTTCTGAACGCGCCCACAGGATTCTCCACCGTCGATTCGACCATTGATATGGCCCTCGCACTTGGTTCCTGAAAATTTCAGGAAAGGTTCGCACGCGCTTCGATGAAGCCATGCGAAAGATCGAAACGGGCCTGCGAAGTCGACCCCACCGTATCCATTCCATCCACCAGATATCGCAAGACTCTGGCGGCCAGCCATGCGCCCAAAGCTCCCTGGGTCGCTATCGTTGACGCTCCCTCTCCATCAAGCGCTGCGCCCGGCTTCCCGAAAACGCCGGGGCCTTCGAGAATCTCACCCGCCTCACCTGCTGAAACGCCTCTCAAGGTGAATCTTGCCGCAACATCGAATTTCTCGAAATCCGCGCCTGCTTCATCGCCCAGCCGGAGGAGGGCGTCGAAATCCTCCCCCGCTCCCTCACCCGGACGATAAGGAACCAGACTGGAATCGGGGTTGAGGCTCCTTAAGCCATCTTCCAGGGAGTTCCCCAGAAAAGCGGTAAGCGGCGATTTCTCCTTGAATCTATCGGCCTCATCAAGCGGACACCAGCCGATGCGGCCCACGCCCGCAGCGGAAAGATAGGTCAGGGCCACAAGGGCGGCGTTCTCCTCGGCTGCGGAAAACGCGAGGAGGACGGAGGACGCGAGCAGGCGCTCCTGCCCGATCCCTCCCACGCCGGGGAGCAGAATATGGCGGCTGTAGCGCTGAATCTGCTCTTCGCTCAAGCCCAAGGGGCGGTTCTCCTCTCAGCGGGACCGGGGATCAGTACAGGCCGCCCGCGATGGCCGGCACGATGGAGACCTCATCCCCATCGCTCACCGCCGTCCCCTCGCCTTGCAGGAAGCGGATGTCCTCCTGGTTCACATAAATGTTCACGAAGCGGCGCAGTTTGCCTTCCTCGTCATAGAGGCGCTGGCCGATGCCCGCGAACTGGCCGTCGAGGTTGGCGAGCACTTCCTTCACGTCCGCGCCCGCGATTTCCACGGCGTCCTGTTGCTGGGTGAACTCTTGCAAAGGTGTCGGAATACGAACCGTTACCGCCATTTCTGTCTCCTGATCTGAAACCCCTCGCTTCGGGGTGGACGAAATAAGGTTTCTAATGAAAATGCTGCTCCAGACTATAATATCTCTCCCATCCATCGGGAATGACGACCACCACGTTTTCTTCAGGACTCATCCGGGCGGCCGCGCGCAGGGCCGCGCAAACGGCGGCGCCCGCCGAAATGCCTGCGGCCATGCCCTCCTCGCGGCTCAGGGCCTTGCTCATGTCGTAGGCGTCCGAATCGCCCACCTGCGCCACCTCGTCTATTATCGCCCGGTTCAACACCGCAGGGATGAAGCCGGCGCCGATTCCCTGTATCTGGTGCGGACCCGGCTCCCCGCCCGAGAGAACGGGCGATGCGGCGGGCTCCACGCCGACGATGAGGGTTTCGGGCCTTCTCTCCTTCAAGACCTCGCCCACTCCCGTGATGGTGCCCCCCGTTCCCACGCCCGCCACGAAGGCGTCCACCGATTCCGCGCCCATATCGCGCAGAATCTCGCGCGCCGTGGTTCTGCGGTGGATTTCCGGATTGGCCGGGTTGTTGAACTGCTGGGGCATGAAATAGTCGGGATTTTCGGCCAATATGGCTTCCGCCATCACGAGGGAGCCGTACATGCCGCCCTCGCTGGAGCTGAAGACCACCTCCGCCCCGTAGCCCGTGAGCAGAGAGTGCCGCTCGTGGCTCATGCTCTTGCTGAGCACGATAATCGTCTTGTAGCCGCGAATGGCGCCGATAAGCGCCAAGCCTATCCCCGTGTTGCCGCTCGTGGGCTCGATGATCGTTCCGCCGGGCTTTAAGAGGCCGCGCCGCTCGCCGTCGAGCACCATGCTGAGCGCGATGCGATCCTTCACGCTTCCGCCGGGATTATATTGCTCGAGTTTGGCGAACACGCGCGCGCCGGATGCGTCGGGCAGGCGTTGCAGTTGGACGAGGCTCGTGCCCCCGATGCGATCGATGAGCGAGGGAAGCGCCCTCAGAATCTGGGGCGGACGACCCCGTGTGCCCAATGCCATGAGAGTACCCCTTCAAATCTTTTACATGGACCCAGCCGAGCGTGAGACTATAATTCCTAAACAAAATTGTCAAGAATTACCCATTAAAGAGTTTTTCCGTTTTTTCTCATCATCGACATACGCTTGACATACTCCCAATATATACTCGGTGTGCTACATTCTCATGGCGCATCGCCTTATGATGTGATGTGAAAGGAGAAAGCGACATGGCTAAATCCGGGACGGTTCCCCCTATCGCCCTGACGATAGCGGGTTCGGACTCAAGCGGCGGGGCCGGGATTCAGGCCGATCTCAAGACTTTTAGCGCATTCGGCGTCTATGGCGCCTCTGTCATCACCGCGCTGACGGCGCAAAATACCGTGGGCGTGCAGGGGGTCCACGGCGCGCCGCCCGATTTCATCGCGGCGCAGTTCGATTCGGTGTGTTCGGACTTAAACGTAGCAAGCGCCAAGATCGGCATGCTCGCCACGGTCGGCGTCATCGAGGTCGTGGCCGAGAAACTCAAAGCACACGCGCTCGCGCGCGTCGTGCTCGACCCGGTGATGGTCGCCAAAAGCGGCGACCGCCTCCTGGCGCCCGACGCCAGAGACGCGCTCGTCGAAAAGCTCTTTCCGCTGGCCGATGTCGTCACCCCCAACACCGAAGAGGCGCGCGATATACTGGAGGGCACCGAGATAGAGAACCTCGCGCAGATGAAGGACGCCGCCCGAGCCCTCCATGAGCGCGGGGCGAAATGCGTCCTGCTCAAGGGAGGCCACATCACAGATGGGGCGGTGGATATTTTTTTCGACGGAGACAACGAGTTCGCATTGGAAGGTAGGCGCATCGACACCCCGCATACCCACGGCACGGGATGCACGCTATCTTCGGCCATCGCGGCGGGGCTGGCCCTTGGGGAGTCCACCATCGAGGCCGTGAGAAAGGCGAAAGATTTCATTCAAGGCGCCATCGAGAACGCGCTGGCCATTGGAAACGGAAGAGGCCCGCTTAACCACATGTACCGCCGACGCAAAGAGGAGTCCCGATGAATCGCAAATTCTCGCGGATGCGGATTTTTTATATTTCAGGTAACGATTCACTGAAAGGAAGGAGGCATCATGAGCGATCGGCATAAAAAACCCTTGCGCGTGCGGGAGAGCGAAGCCCTGAGCGGGGAGTTGCCCGTGCCCGGAGGCAGGAGCATGTTCCGCATTCTGCTGGATGAGGAGAGCGTGGGCGCCAGGCGGTTCGCCTTGCTCATCAATGAATTCGACCCGGGCCTCACCTCCACCGCCCATAAACACGACACCGAGGAGCATGCCTTCTACATCATCAGCGGAACGGGGGTGATCGACATTGACGGGGATGAGATATCGGTCGAGGCGGGCGATGCGGTTTTCGTACCTCCGGGCAAGATGCACCAAATCACGAGCACGGGTGACGCGCTTTTCAAATATATGGTTTTATATTCACCTCCGGGTCCCAACGTAGCGCTCAGGGAAAAAGGCGCTTATGGGCTCGCTGAATAATTCGGGTCTGATGCGTTAAGTCATCTTCACAAAACGGTATAATAAGGATAAACCAAAATCCTTTTAGGGACAAAAAATGACCACTGTACTTTCGTTTCAAGTAGTGCCCAGCCTTCCTCCTGAATTGGAAGGGCTCGAAGAAATAGCCAACAACATCGCCTTCGACTGGAATCATCGCGCGCGCGCGCTGTTCGCCCACCTGGATGAGGCCCAGTGGGAGGATTGCCACTACAACCCCGTCGCGATGCTGAAGTCCGTTTCGCAGGAGCGGCTCGATGCGGCGGCGCGCGATGCGCATTTCCTCCGCGATATGGAAAGCGTGGTCAAAGAGCTTCACGCATACCTCCACAAACCATCCTGGTACCAGAACCTGCCCGAGAACGAAAAGAGCGAAGATCTGCGCATCGCCTACTTCAGCATGGAATTCGGGCTGACGGAATCCGTGCCCAACTATTCGGGCGGCCTGGGCGTCCTGGCCGGGGATCATATGAAATCCGCGAGCGACTTGGGGCTCCCCCTCATCGGCGTTGGCCTCGCCTACGGCCAGGGGTATTTTCGCCAACACTTAGGGCCCGACGGCTGGCAACAGGAACGCTACCCGGACAACGATTTCCATCACACGCCGTTCCACCTCGAGCGCGATGAGAACGGCGAGCCCATCACGGTCGAGATCGACTACCCCGACGGCCCGCTCACCGCGCAAGTCTGGCACGTGCAGGTGGGCCGCAGCCCCATCTACCTCTTGGACGCCGACGTACCCGCAAACGCGCCCTCTCTGCGCGAAATCACCCTGGCCCTCTACGCCGGGGACATGGAGACGCGGATTCGCCAGGAGATACTGCTCGGCATCGGCGGCGTGAGACTGCTCCACAAGCTGAACCTCCCCCCTGTCGTCTGCCACATGAACGAGGGGCACTCCGCCTTTCTGGCGCTCGAGAGAATCCGTTTTTCGATGGGGAAATTCGGCATCGACGCCGGGGCGGCGCGGGAGTTGACCTCAGCAGGAAACGTTTTTACGACGCACACGCCCGTTCCGGCAGGCATCGACATTTTTCCGCCCGACATGATGGAAAAATACTTTCGCGAATACGCGCAATCCCTCTCCATGGACTGGGACGACTTTATGGGTCTGGGCCGGGTGAACCCCGAACAGGGGGATGAACCTTTCAACATGGCGGTCCTCGCGCTGCGTCTTTCCTCGGCGGCGAATGGCGTAAGCAAGCTGCATGGTGAGGTTTCACGAAAAATGTGGCAATCCATGTGGCCGGAAGTCCCCGAGCAGGATATTCCCATCGACTCCATCACGAACGGCGTCCACTTTCCCACCTGGGTATCGCCCGGTATGAAGGAGTTGTTCGACAAGCACCTGGGCGGCGCCTGGGTGGATGAGACGGACAAACCTGAGAAATGGGAGAGAGTCGCCTCCATCCCGGATGGCGAACTCTGGGGCGTCAGGGAGAAAAGCCGCGAGCGGCTCATCGAGTTTTGCCGCGCACACGCGCTCAAGCGGCCATTGGGAAGCGTCACGCGCCCCAACATCACCATACTCCCCAACCCCAAGGCCCTGACGATCGGATTCGCCAGACGTTTCGCCACCTACAAACGGGCCACTCTTTTGCTCAAGAGACCGGAACGCTTCGTCTCACTCCTCACGAACAGGGAAAAACCCGTTCAAATCGTATTCGCCGGTAAAGCCCACCCGAGGGACATGGAAGGCAAGAGTTTCATTCGCGAACTCCTCCACTTCGCCCGCAGGGAAAACGTGCGGGACAAACTCGTATTCGTGGAGGACTACGACATCCACGTCGCGCGGCAACTCGTTCAGGGAGTGGATATGTGGCTCAACAATCCCCGCCGCCCTCAGGAAGCAAGCGGCACCAGCGGCATGAAGGCCGCCGCCAACGGCGCCTTGAACCTGAGCATCATGGACGGCTGGTGGGCGGAAGGGTATGCGAGTCATTTGGGGTGGGCCATCGGAGGTCTCGAGACGTATAGCGACCCCGGCTACCAGGACGAGATGGAGTGTGAAAGTTTGTTCAACACTCTCGAGCAAGTCGTTGTTCCCCTTTTCTATGAACGAGGCGATGAGGACATTCCATCCGGTTGGATAGAGATGATCAAGAATTCACTGCAATCCCTCTGTCCCTACTTCAATACAAGTCGAATGGTGCACGAATACGCTCAAAAATTTTACCTGCCCTTGGGAGCGCACCATGCACGCCTCATGGCGGATGAGAGAACTCCCGCAAAGTCGCTCTCCGAATGGAAAGAGCGCGTGCGCGACGCATGGCCCGGTGTGGAGATCACCAAAATATCGATGTCGCAAAACGGCGTCGTTCCACTGGGCGCCAGAATGAGGGTGGAAGCGGAGGTTTCGCTCGGAAGGCTCTCTCCCGAAGAAGTTCGTCTCGAGATTTACGAGGGCGCCTTGAAAGAGGAGAACCAGTTGGCCGGCGAGGTGGTCTCCCCCATGCTCTTCTCGGAAGACCTCGGCGGCGGGGCATATCGCTTCCATGGCGAGATCGAATGCCGCAGAACGGGCATGCACGGCGTGTCGGTGCGCGCAGTGCCCCATCACCCGCACCTCATTCATCCTCTAGGCCTGCACCTTTTGACCTGGGGCTAGGCGGCGGAGCGCGTAAGAGCGCATTTCATGTTTCTCCTCACTCTTGGTAAGCTGTTCGAAACGAAGGGCTGATCAGCAGGCTCGGAGGAGAATTATTCATGAACGAGAAGAAACCATACATCGTCGAAATCGGTCAGGGGGGAAGAATCCATCTTCCCAAGGGTGTCATGAAATCCCTGGACGCCGGGCCCGGGAATCAAATCAGGTTCGAGATTGGGGAGGATTCCGTGCGGATTCTGCGTCATCAGGTAAAAGACCCGTTCGCCGAAGCTGCCAGGAAGAAAACCCCCGACATTCAGGATTTGATGAGTCAACAAGCGGCCAGAAGAAAAGAGGCGGCCGATCTGTTTGAGAAAGGAATGCAGGAAAAACACGAAATCAGGCCCGAGGATCGGGAAGATTTCTGGCGGTAACGGCAAATAGCCAGAAAAGTGAAACCGCTGCAAAATCCCCTACAGGCTGAATCCTTCCTCAAAGCGGATGTTGGCCGCTTGTTTGAGTTTGTCCAGATATTGGTTGAATACCATCGCCTTCTTCAGGCGAAGCAGGCCCTGGAGGAAATCGCCTTTCTCGGAATCGAACTTTTTCATGTCCGTCTGCGGCCCCTCCAACACCTCGAACAAAATCACGTCATTACCGGCCTGGGCCATCCCGAACCCACCCTTCTTGAGGGTGAACGCGAGATTCGAAAGCTCCTGAGAAGGTCCAAGTTCGTCGGGAACACCCGCTCGCTTGAAGGCTTCGGGCTTGAGCACCTTGAGTTTGAGGTCCTCGGCGATGGAGGAAAGGTTGCGTTTTTCATCCTTCAACTCCTGAAGCCGAAGCGCCGCATTTCGTTTCGCGAACTCGGCCCCCTTGAGGCCTATAAATGATCTCTCCACCTGTTTGCGAACTTCCAGGAATTTCGGAACAAAGGGCGCCTTTTTCGCCTCGAGGCGCACGAAGCTGACGCCCCCATCCCCTTCCTGTTCTCTGGATATCTTCTCCTCGCCGCTCAGGCCGAAGGCAAGCTCGCTCACGACGCCGGGTGCAGGCGCCGTCTGCGAAAGACGGCCTCTTTCAAAGAAACCGGTTTCGCCCTTTTTCAGTCCGTCGAGGGCAGGCTCCGCTTTCTTGTCCTCCAACGCGTAGCGGATTTTTCTTAGTTCATTCTTCGCCCGCTCTCTGGAGCGCAAACTACGCAAATCTTCTTCCACTTGCTTTCGAACTTCCTCGAACGGCTTCTCGCCGGGCAACACCTTATCCCGCACCCAAAGCAGGTGCATCCCGAAAGAAGTCTTCACCGGCTGGCTCACCTCTCCTTTTTTCAGGGCGTAGGCCACCTTCTCCAACTCGGGCAGCATCTGTCCTCTGCCGAAAACGCCGAGCTCGCCCCCTCGCTTCGCCCCCGGGCCTTCAGAGTGCGCTTTGGCCAGTTCCGTGAATTTTTCTCCCTTCATGACGCGCTCGCGCAGCGCTTCGAGCCGTTTCCGGCTCGCCTCGATTTGCTCTTCCTTCGCATCGGGAGAAAGCTTCAAAAAGATTTGATTCACCGCTACGCTCTCTTTGCGCGCATACTTCGCGCGGATTCGCGTGTAGTGAGAGCGCAAGTCCGCATCATTCAGTTTGATGTCTTTCTCCACTGCGGAAAACGGGAGATGCCACCATGACACATTCCTTTGCGGACCGGTTTTGAACTGATCTTTATTTTTTTCATAATAGACCATCAGGTCGGCATCCGGTTTAGGCACGTCTGCGGCGAAGGTCTCCGGCTTCAGGCGAACGGCGGCCAACTTGATTTCCGCGTTTCTCCACTCATAGGCGCCCCGCGCTTCCTGTTCGTTGACCAACACGCCCAAGTTCACATAATCACGAAGCTGGTTGAGCAAAACGACCCGCCTATGGTCCTCCTCGAACTGCCGGGGGGTGATGCCGTTCGACTCCAGGATGCTGCGATATCGCTGCGCGTCGAATTTCCCGTCTTTTTGAAAGGGGGCGAGCGTTTGTATCTGGAGGGCGACTTCTGAGTTCGTGACCTCGATGCCGAGCCGCCGGGCTTCGCGCAGTTGAAGTTTCTCCAAAATGAGAGAATCGAGCGTCTGGCGCCTGAGGCCGAGCCGGCGTGCGAGTTCCTCATTAAAGGCGGCGCCCAGCTGCCGCCTGAGCGTTTCCGCCTGCTGATAATAGCGTTGCTCGAATTCGCGCACAGATATGGGCGTATCGCCCACCCATGCCGCAACCCGGCCGCCGCCGGAGTTACTCTGCCTGTCCGAGAGCGCAAACCCGCCGAAAGACACGAATGTGAGCGCTACGAAGCCGAGCAGCACCTTCAGAACCCAGCTTTTTCCCTTTTCCCTCAAAAAGCGAAGCATCAATGTTGCACTCCTTCCAAATCGACCGCTCATGCGATCGAGCACGATTTCAACAACAAGCAAAAGAGAAAATAGCCCACCTCTCGTGTCATCGCAAACCGGATGAGGCGATTTTTTCGCACCCTGCCCGCCACCCGATGGAATTGTTATCGAATGGAGGCTCCTTTATCCTTGAAATTGGTGTTTTCCTTGATTATTCTCGCTTGGAATGTAATCATAGGCGTAGTCGAAATTCCGCCCATGGAATGAATACGACATTCTCCACCAAAAGGAATTCCCGCCATTATGGTGTTAACATCGATTCTGGGCCTGTTCTCCAACGATTTGGCCATTGACCTGGGAACGGCGAACACGCTCGTCTACGTGAAAGGCAAGGGAATCGCCCTGCGCGAGCCCTCCGTGGTGACGGTGCAAAAAGACTCCAAGCACGTGCTCGCCGTGGGCTCGGAAGCCAAGGCCATGGTGGGGAGGACGCCTGAAAACATCATGGCCATCCGCCCCATGAAAGATGGCGTGATCGCGAATTTCGAAATCACGGAGGCCATGCTCCGTTACTTCATCCAGAAAGTCCACAACAGAAAAACCTTCGTTCGGCCCCGCATGGTGATTTGCGTGCCTTCGGGCATCACCCAGGTGGAGAGACGCGCGGTTCGCGACAGCGCCGAGAATGCGGGCGCCCGGGAGGTTTATCTGATCGAGGAGCCGATGGCGGCGGCCATCGGCGTGGGACTGCCCGTGGAAGAGCCCGGCGGCAACATGGTGGTGGACATCGGCGGCGGCACCACGGAGGTGGCCGTCATTTCGCTCGCAGGCATCGTATACGCCCAATCGGTGCGCGTCGGTGGAGACGAGATGGACGAAGCCATCATCAGCTACATCAAGCGCAACTACAATCTGTTGATCGGGGAGCGAACGGCTGAGGAGATAAAGATACAG
The DNA here is from genome assembly GCA_965218885.1 of bacterium. Lineage (GTDB taxonomy): Bacteria > UBA8248 > UBA8248 > UBA8248 > UBA8248 > Bin107. Next base: position 3,915,326 of record OZ244713.1, read on the forward strand.
GTGGGCTCCGCCTATGAAGTAGGAGAAAAGAAAACGCTCGAGATAAAGGGCCGCGATTTAATCGCCGCCATTCCCAAAACCGTCGTCATAACGGATGAGGAGATTCGCGAGTCCCTGTCCGAACCTGTAAGCGCCATTGTCGAAACCGTCCGGGGTGCACTGGAGAGAACACCTCCGGAGCTAGCCGCCGACATCGTGGACAGAGGAATCGTTCTCGCCGGCGGCGGCGGCCTCTTGCGGGGAATCGACGTGTTGCTCAAGGAAGAAACCGGCCTTCCCGTCACCGTAGCGGAAGATCCGCTCTCCGCCGTTGTGATGGGAACCGGCAAAGTGCTCGATGAACTCGACTTGCTTGGAAAACTGGCCGTATAGCCGATATACTTCACCGAAGTTTCGGTCACTGCCCACAATAGCGCTATCGCGCGCATTTCTGGAAATCAACCCTAGAATACTATGTTTCAGTTTTTAGTCGAACGCAGAAGTTTAGCCCTCCTCGTAGGGTTGTTTGTCGTCTGCTTCTCGCTTATGACTCTGAGCGTGCGCTTTCGGGGTCAATCCACTTTGATGGAAAGAGCGCTTCTCTCTCTCGTCGGGTCAGCCATCCAGGTAGCCGACATACCCAGAAAATGGTCGGTCGAGCTCTGGCAAAAATACCAGCTCCTCAAAAATGCACACGAAGAAAACATAGAGTTGAGGCAAAAACTGCAATCGCTCAGTGCAAATCATGCGCAGATGCAGGAATTGAAATTGGAAATCGCACGCCTCGAGAAACTGCTCGGCGCTTCGGGGAATCTCGAGGCGCCCGTTCGCCTCGCCCGTATTGTGGCCCGCCAAAAGAGCATCTATGGAGAATCGCTACTGATTGGCCTCGGATCGCGAGACGGCGTACACAAGAATATGCCGGTCATGCACCAGGCGGGCCTCGTGGGAAGAATTTCTCGTGTGGGGAACAACGTGAGCCAGGTTTTGACCCTGCTCGATTCGAGAAGCGCCGTCAACGTCATCGCCCAGCGCTCACGCGCGCAAGGGGTTTTCGCCATCTCCTCGGAAGGAGAGAGCGAGGTGCGCTACATGCCGCTCCACGTGGAAATGAAGCGTGGGGATCTGCTCATTTCCTCCGGGTTGGGGGGCATTTTTCCAAAAGGACTCCCCGTGGCCCATATAGCGGAAGTCACAGACGTCAGAGGGTTGTTCCCGAAAATAAAGGCCAAAGCGATGGTGGATTTTTCCAATTTGGAAGAGGTGATGATCCTGATGACGAAGCCTAAGGAAAACCCTTGGAAATGATTGTTTTATTTTATATTATACTCGCCATATTAACAATCGTCCTGCACACGTCGGTGGCGGATTATTTTTCGATCTGGATTGGCGCCAGGCCAGACGCCATACTTCTTGCCACAGTCTTCCTGGGTCTGCATCGTGACAGGGAGACGGGACTCATCGGAGGATTCAGTCTCGGAATTGTTGAGGACGTGCTCTCAGGGGGCTTGCTGGGTTTTAACGCGCTCCTCAAAGGGTTGATTGGTCATTACACGGGCGGACTGAAACCCAATATGACGGCGCGCTTCGTCATGTTTCAGTGCGCGGTGGTGTTTTTCGCCTCGATATTCAACATCTTGTTTTCTTTCCTTCTCGTGCAAATATTTTTACCCGATCAATTTCTGACCATCAGTTATTGGATAGATTCCATCAAGACGGCGGGTCTGAATGTCGTTTTGGCGCCGTTCGTCATCAGCCTTATGGGAAAGATGGAGGAAAAGGTGCTACCATCCGAAGCGGGCACGCCCTATCCGGAGCGATCCTGAGATGAAAGAGTGGCAATTCAACTCAAATCCCGCGACGAGTGACGCGCTCAAGCGCCGTGTTTTCATTTTCGGCATCTGTTTTGGCCTCATCCTCTTCGGCTTGTTCATCAGACTCTGGAACCTCCAGGTGATCCAGGGCGCAAAATTCCGCACCCTCTCCGAAGACAACCGGATCGCTTACCGACTCGTGCAAAGCCCCAGGGGTATGGTGTTCGACTCGGAGGGAGAACTGCTTGCGGACAACCGTGCGTCGTTCAATATTTATATGATCCGCGAAAATGTAAAAAAACTAAAACAGACCATTCGGCTGCTGGCCGAAATCACGGAACAACCCTTCGAGGAACTCTACAAGAGAACCCGGTATGCGAATCCCTTCCGGCCATTCCTGATCAAGGCGGACATCAGTCGCAAAACAATGGCCTTCCTGGAAGAAAACAAGCCCGATTATCCCGGCGTATTCGTTCAGGTGACGCCGCTCAGACAATACCCCTCAAAAGAGCAGGCGAGCCATCTTCTTGGCTATATGGCCGAGGTCAGCAACCGTCAGTTGCAACGCCTGAAAAAACAAA